>CAYPEI010000001.1:0-349352 GCA_964409775.1 uncultured Phycisphaeraceae bacterium
ACGCCGTCGCCTCGCGTCGATCGGGCCCACAAGGCGGTTGATCAGAAGTCCCTAGAGCCTATCCCGGAACCCTTTCCGATCTGACGCGTATGTTGAGTCACGATGCTGACACTGACAGACGAACAGTTCAGAAGGAAGGTCGCTGAGCGCAAGGGGCATCAGGACCCCGACCAGAAGGACCCCTGCTCACCATGCCTCTAAGATAGTTTCGTGAATGCAATCGGATCCGACAGCAAGGACTCTTCGATTAGGCAGCAGTACAAATCGCCCATGGTCGCATAGGAATCCGCCCGGGTCCTTTCTCCGATCTGTCGAGACGCACGAGATTGGTTGGGACCAGAGAACATGCCGCGTATCTATATCGATCTCCATAAGTACTCGGCTCCCCGAGGCTGCGTCCAAGTCGCTCCAGCCCATTGCGATGAGTGTATCACGCTCTGGGTGGTAGGCGAGTTGATACACACGCTGGGGCGACATAGTGAAAACGAGCTCGCCAGTCTCAATGGAAAACCCGACGATCGACCTCTCAGTGTGAACCAGTACAACGGAGCGAGCGACGATTGGATGATGCAGGCCGATAGCACGCTTTGAACCCAGCGTCGTGCACCACCCAGGCCGATCAAGGCTCACTGGCATTCTGTGTCGTTCCGCGTCAAGGAACTTCCGAAGTCCCCTCATATCGAGCTGCACCTGAACGCCACGATGTTCGATCCAAGCGTTCAGCGGGCTTTTTCGGACGAGAGCCACTCCGTCAGGATCTATGCAGTCATAGTCACGGCATTCTTGCCGTTCACCGACAACCTCGCCGGTGTTACGGTCGAACTCCATGAGTCCGTGTTTCTCATGAATGACACCGACAGTATCAGTTCCGCTGATCTGAACGAGCGACCATGTAAAGGGAAGTGACTTCGATAGGAATATTGTGTCTCCACTGTCGACAGACACACTGCGTAGCCGCACTTTATACTCATCTCCAGCAGCAGCAGCCTCGAGTCCAAACCACTGACGCCATTTAGAAACAAGCAGTGCGGTGAAAGTAACTCCCCATGCATCTGCCCGGAAGCGGGAAAGCCGCCGCATGTTTCTCAAATCGACTACGCATTGATCCTGCCCAACTTGGAAGCAAGCAAGTGGTCCGTACGGATCAGCGGTGAGAGGCTCCCCGCTCGCGAATGTGTGATTCTCCGAACTCATGGTGTCGTTGTCCGTTTCGCCCACTCGCTCTGGTAGTGAGCCACCATCTGATCTCTAAACGCGAGTATCTCTTCCTTCCTGGCCTGCGGATTGCTCTTTCTGAACTCCTGCCACCTAAAATTGAAATCCTGAGGTCGTCGATGGTTTCCATGCATCCATCGGTGCATATCTTCTGGAATCAGTTTGACAAAGTCGTCGACTTCCAGTCCAGCGCGCCGTGCCCATGCCTCTAGATCTTTCTGCTGTGGAATCCAGTGGTGTTTTACAAGCTTGCAAGGACCACGATTGTGCACCAGCACCCCGTTGGCGCCGACGCGGTAGGTGTGGACGCCCTCGACCTCGAAGTTGTACACGGTGGCGCGGCGGCTGGTGAACTCGACCAGGGCGACTTCGGCGACTTGTCCAGCGCTCCCGTCGTTTGCGCTGCGCCCGGTGCCGGTTGTCAGCGTCTGGACCACTTCCCCGGGCTTCAGGTTCTGTGCCGGGACCCAGCCGCGGCCCGAAACGTAGAACGGGTGCTCCTCGGTGGTCTTGAGAGTCTCAGCCTGAGCACCACCGATCAGCAGCGTGAGCGCCACGATCGGGGCTCCGAGGCGTGAGAACGTCTCCTTCACCCGCCGCAGGCTGTGCACGCCCGTCGACTCATCCGTCGCGATGACGAGGTCGCCTTCCTCGATCTCCTCGATCGGGACCAGCCCTCGAGCGGTCCAGATCTCGGTTTGGGCCTCGAAGCAGCCGCAGCCTTTGAGGAACTTCCGCGCCCGGGCCATCAGCCCGCTCGCGCCACGCGAGAGAGCCCCGGAGTACTTGCCCGCGTAGTGCTTGGCCCCGCTCCACGCCGATGAGCCGATCCTCCCGAGGAACGAGCCCAGGCCGTTCATCAGCCCGCCGAACTTGGCCGCGAGTTTCCCGCCGGGGATG
Organism: uncultured Phycisphaeraceae bacterium; assembly: GCA_964409775.1. Lineage (GTDB taxonomy): Bacteria > Planctomycetota > Phycisphaerae > Phycisphaerales > UBA1924 > JAHBXL01. Next base: position 2,116 of record CAYPEI010000001.1, read on the forward strand.
AGGCCCATGCCCAGCGCAACGGCCAGTTCGGTCTCGCTCTGCTCGCCCAGCGCATACAGCGCGATGTCGCCCAGATTCCCGACGATGGGGAACGGCAGGTAGCTGGCAATCTGTGCGGCAACAACCGCCGCGGCCTTTGCGCCCTGGCCCAATGCTGACATAAATGCAGCGACACTTCCTGCATGCTCAGCCTGGAACTCGTCGACCATGTCGAACGGGTCCCAACTCAGGCCGAGCGGGTCCGCGCGCATCCATGGGTTCGAGCCGGCGTACTCGTACAGGTTCATGCCGTCGCCGTACAGGCCCTGCATCTCGAACGCCGCGACGAGCGCGTCGAGCCCTCGCCCGTGATACGCCGTCGCCTCGATCAGCGTCAGCGCTGTGGCGTTGGGATCGGGCTGCATGAAGCGGCCCGTCTGCGGGGAATACGCGCGGTTGCGCATGTGCACCAGCAGGTGCGCATAGGGGATCAGCCGCGGCGGCTCGCCGCCCGAACTCCCGCCGGCCGCGTCGTCGCCCACTCCAACATCCAACCTGTCAAAGAACAGCGCCTTGTGGCCGCAGTGAATCTGCGGGAACGAGGCGAGATGCTCGGCGGCCGTAGCGGCCCCGTAGGCATCATACCGCCATTGGCCCACGACGCGGGCCTTCTGGCCCGGGCCGTTCATGTCGCAAACGGCGACGACGTCGCCCCCGGCATCCTGCAGCACCCACCACGCCCAGCGGTTGTTGTCGAACTGCACCAGCAGTTCATCGACGCCGGAGGAGGCGTCCCCCGGTCCCCACACGTATTCGCGGGACACGTATGTCACGAACTCGGGCAGCGGCGCGGGCGTCCCGCCGCCGCCACCTCCGCCACCGCCCGCCGCGGCACTCCCGCCGCCGCCTGACGCGACCTCGCCCTGCTCGGCCTCGAGTTTGAGGCTGACGGCCTTGAGGTCCAGTTCATCCTCGCCCGACTGCTCCGCCTCGGCCGCGGCCAGGGCTTCCAGTTCCGGATCGCCCGAGGCCAGCAGCATCTCGATCGTTTCCACCGGGTCGGTGACGACCTCCTGGATTCGGCGGATGCCGTCGTAGTAGAAGTGCTCGCCGCGGGTCTGCTTGGTCTGCGCCCCCTGTTCCACCGTCGGGTAGGGGCTCTGCGTCCGCACCAGCCGACCCAGCCCGTCATACGTGTAGTGCTTCACCAAGAGGCCGGGGGAAGCGATGGAAGCGAGTTCGCCGGGGAGCGGAACCGGCTCGCCGGGGGACGGCGTCGGCGGCGGCTGGGCCAGCGTCCACACCACGCGGTTGATCTGGATGATCCGCCCCCACGCGTCGTACTGGTAGTAGTACTCCGCATCGGCGATCAGATTGCCGCTCGCATCGCGGCGGACAAAGTCCCGCTGCGGGTTCGGCGGCGAGGGAGGGTCGTCCGCGTCGCCCTCCTCCAGGTCGATTGCGCGCAGTTCGTTCTGCTCATTGGTCAGGTGTGTCAGCGCGCGGAACTCCCGCCCGCTCGTCGGCGTCACGCCCGGGATGCCGACATCCAACTGGCCCCAACTGAGCCGGCCGGCCTTGCTCGTGATCCCCGAGGGGATAGGCGGGGCTCCTGCGCCGCCCGGCTGACCGCTGGACCCCGAGACCTGCTTGCCGACCCAGTTGCCCAGCAGGTCGAGTTCCCATGCGTCGGAACGCACCAGTGTCTGTGGCGCGATCTTCGGCAGACCATCCTCCGGGTCGACGATCAACTCGCCGACATCCGTCCCCAGCAGCCGGTGCAGTCCGTCGTACCGGTTCACCTGCGAATGCGTGTTGTCTCTCGACTGCGTCCCCACGCTCGCCTGAGTCAACCTCGCCGAGACTCGGTTGCCGGCGGAATCGAAGGCATACTGGGCGCGGAAGAGGGTAACGGGCGTGCTCGCGCTGTTCTGGTAGTGCAGGTCCTTGATCCGCCCGAACCGGTCCAGGCCGGGCAGGCCGACCGGCGGGTCCTGCGTGCCGATCGGTGGAGCAAAGTTCTGGGCGATCTGTCCGCCGGCCAGCGCAGTCCCCGCGCGCCGGCCCACGCCGACGTGCGTGAACTCCGCGAGGTTGTAGGGCATGATGTTGCTGGTGATGCCGACGATGCGGGAGAGCGCGTAGTCCGTGGTGCCCGTGTGGCTGTAGTCGAGGAACAACTGCCGCTGGACCGTGAAGCCGGGCTGAGCGGGATAGGTGATCCGCGTCAGGCGGTTGTGGCCGAACTGGCTCGGCGCCGTGCCTGCGCCCGTGGGCTCGAACTCCCAGAGGTAATCCACCCTCGGTGTAGACAGCGTCTCAACCGACTTTCCGTGTGACTGCCAGTCCATCAAGAGGTTGCCACGGAAGTCGCGCTGGTAGCGGTTCTGCGTGATGATCTGACCGCCGGCGGGAACGGCCGGATTGCTTGGGACCGTGCGCGCGGTGATCTCGAAGAGGTTGCCCCGGGTGTCATAGGTGTACGCGACGTGGCCGATGCGATCGACGGGGACACCCGCGCCGGGCGGCTTCAGGCTGTCGGGGTAATAGGGCGCGAAGGTGATGGTCGCGGGCTGCCCGCCCGGATCACGTTGAACGTCGTAGCGACCGACCTGGACGGAGGCGAGCCGGCCCTGATCGTCGTAGCGATAGCGCTGCACCACGCCGCGGGCGTCGATGCGTTCGGCGACTTGGCCGGCGAAGTTGTACTTGAGGGTGATCCAGAGCGTGCCGTCCACAGCGCCGGTGGGATAGGCGCCGCTCTCGTTGGGCAGGAACATGCGCCCCACCAGGCCGTTGTTCCGTGAAACCGTGTCAAAACTCTCGTCGACGATATCGGCGCCGTAGACGACCTTGGTTTGCTGGGGCTTGGTGGTCTGATCGAGCGGCGCGCGATCCGTGCACATCTTCACGAGCCGACCATACTGGTATTCGTACTCGGTCTTGCGCCGCAGCGCCGGGTCGGGGTCGGCCGCGTTCTCGATCTTGGCGGTGAGCCGCCCCATCGAACTGAACTCGAAAACTGTCTCCGAACCCCCGGGGTCCGCGGTGCGGACCTGGTTGCCCGCGCGGTCATATTCGTACAGCCAGACCTGCGCGTACGGCGGCAGACCGTGGGCCGCGGGGTCGGTCGTGCTTTGCGGCGGATCGGCAGGCCGCGACTGCATGCCCGCGCCGGTCACAAACGTGTCGGTGGCGTCCTCGGTCCCCAGATCCGCGGAGGCGATCAGCCGCTTCTTGACGTCGTACCAACTCAGCGAGCGCGAGCGGACGGCGTTGGCGGTGGTGAGAACACCGGCCGCGTCTTCGAGCGCCCGCTCCCAGCGGGTCGTTTCGATGACATTGCCGTCGACGTCGTAGACGTAGTCTGTCCGCGACACCTCGTAGGTCCAGGGGTTGAAGCCGGCTCGCGTCAGGACGGACTTGGTGGAAACGACCCGGCCGACTCCGTCGAGGATCTTGACGGTCACCGGCTGACCCGGGCGCTGCGCGAAGACCTCGGCACCGCCCTGGCCGGTGTAGGTGAACTCGGCGTGGTGGCCGGGCTCGCCGCCGCCACCAGTGGGCGGTTGCCACGCAACATCGTAGGTGCGGCGCTCGGTCAGCGTGCCGTCCGGGCCATAGGACATCGTGGCGATGGCTGTCGGTCGGGGGAGAGACGGGGAATAGAAGTCGATCGGCCGAATGGACCCGTCCCAGACCTCCAGCAGCGAAGGCTCGAGACCTGCCGGCATCTGCTCCGGGGCCGGTGCGCCGGCGCCGAAGGACACCGCGAGCACGGGCCGGTCGAGATGGTCAAGGAAGGTCAGTGACGTCGCGAGCCGCGCCGTCTGGGGGTCCGCCGGGTCGCCCTTCGCGTAGGAATCCACTCGCACGGGCCGCATCCGCCAGTCATAGGTGGTGACGGTGGCGATGCCCTCGGTGTCGGCGGACGGGGGCGTGCCAAAGGGGTCGTTGTTGTCCCAACTCGGATGGCTCATGTACGTCCGGCTGACGGTGGGCAGCCAGGCGTCGTGCGTCCCCAGGCCATACTCGACCCGGTCGAGCATGACCATGTCGAAGTTCTCGTCGGGCATGTGCCCGAAGCCCGTGTCGGACACGCCTACATAGCGGCGGAGGTTCCTCCCGATCGGGCTCCGCGTGGTCCGTGTGATGGTGCCGTCGATCTCGCGTTCGCGCAGCACCTCCCCCAGGTCGTTGGTCTCGCGCGTGCCGACCTGGAGCAGCGCGCCGCTCGGATCGGGTTCGAGCAGATCGGCGCGCGCGATCCGGCCGTTGGCGTCCGGGGCGACTCGGATCCCCCAGAGCACCTCGAAGTGAGTTGGGGTGACAGCGGCTGCCAAAGCGCCGCTTTCGACATCGATCGGGCCCTGGAACACAACGCGCCTGGTCAACCTGGGCGAGCCGAGCCTCAGCCCGGCATGTTGGTTGTAAACATGGTCCTTGATCTCGCACGGAGACTTGGCTTCGTGCAAACCCGGGAATCCCGCACCGGCGGAGACAAGGTCGTTCAGGATGAACTCCCGCGCGATCTTCGGGGGATCGATGGATGGTTCCGGCTGCACGAAGTCTGGATCTGGGATGATGAACACCCGCCGCGCCCATCGCCGGCCGTTCGGAAAATACGTGTCGGTCAGCCCGATGCGGGAATCGTGGTGGAACGAAGTCACGTAGTTCAACGCCCCAGTGGCCCCAATGCGCGACCACTCGACCGTCCCCGCCTGCGGCCAAACCGGGATCTCGATCCAGTCGCCGTCGGGCGCCGTGATCTGTCCCGGGGAGGCGTCCAGGATGGTGTGGCGGGTCAAGCCCCGGTACCCGTCGCGAATGTAGTGTGTGAACACCAGCGAGTCGTGAGCGCCGGCGCCCGGCTGCCAGGGGTTCTTCAGTTGCCCGGTCGCGGCCCAGGTCGGGTTGCCGTTCTCGTCATAGAACTCGCGTTCGACGGGGTAGTACCAATCCGAGTCCGGATTGACCCGCCGAGGCGGACCCACGATCATGCGGCCGGTCACGCGGCGCTCGCTCGGATGCTCAACCTCCTGGTTCGGGTCGCGCTCAGTGATCGTGTAAGTGACCTTGTGGTCGAACACCTGCGCTGGCCCGGCGGGCGCAAGGGGAGGTGCGGCGCCAAGGAGTGCGGTCTCGGGGGTCAGGTATTCGACCTGGCAGTCAACGCTCTGGGTGCCGTAGAGGCTGGGGTCGAAGAAACTCTGCCGCGTGTAGATCGAGTCGGGCGAGCCGCTCCGATTGCCATGCTGGATGGACTCGGCAACGAGTGTGAGCCGCTGCGCTGGTGGGAGGGCGGTATCTCCGACGAACTCGTACTTGAAGTGCCGCAGCATCCCGCTTGAGGTTTCTGTCGCGGTGTCCTCGTCGGCGGACCAGCCGACGGATCGGTGTTGGACCAGCAGCAGTTCGCGCCGCAGACTCGCGATCGCATCCGCGACCGGCAGACGCGGCGGCGCACCTTCTTCACCCTCAGGTTCTTCCAGCGCCGCGGCCAACTCCCAGTCGGACCCTTCGAAGTACTCCTCAACCGTGACGTATCGGTGCTGCTCACCAAGGCCGCCGCCGCTGACGACGGTCTGGTCCCCGCGGTACTCCCAGGTGCGGTCCCGCAGGATGTGTCCCGCCGGGTTCATCTCAACGACCCGTCGGTTGATCAGGCCGTCGCGCCGGCCGTCGCTGCCGTAGGTGCCGTCGTTCCAGGTGTCCAGGTCGGCGAACTCGTCGACAATCGCGATCCACCGGGGCAGGGAAAGGTCGACCGGCTCGGTGTACGCGCGGTTCCCTTCCCAAGGCATGAATGACTGCCAGAGATACGGATGAACGTACACGCTGCGCATCGAGTCGCGCTGCCACCCACCGTATGAAGTCGGGAATGTGGGTGAATTGGGCGTGGCGCTGGAGTCCGGACGGACAACGAGCCGGTGTATGCGGTAGTACCGCTTGCCGGTTCCTTGACTGACGACCAAGGCGGCCACGGAGGCTTCATGGCGATCGGACTCCAGTGCATCGGCGCCGATCGCTGGGCGCAGATATCCACCGTTCGGAGGTGATCCTCCCAAGAGCGCCGCCTTGGATGGGACTTCCGAGTTCTCCGCAGGTGGCCACACAACGCTGGCCGGTGGGTGCATCACCACCGAGGCGAAGCCCTTGACAACCTCCCCAAGGGAGCCTGGTCCGTCTCCCAGAGTCTGAGGCGGCTGCTGGCCGGTGTTCAGCCAAAGCGCCACCGCGTTGGCGTCGAGCGAGCCGGGAAGGTCGACCGTGCCGGCAGCAATCGCGTTGGAGAGTCGGGCGAGGTCGCTGTCGGTGAAGATGGCCTCCAGCCAGGGTGTGCTGGGGCTGTCACTCAGGGGCGGGTACACCTCGCCGCGAAATGATCGGTAGTGATAGACGGTTGTCGAATGCCCAACGCCATCGGTCACTCCTTCGGCTCTTCGGCGCACCGTTGTCTTCAGAAGGTGCGGGATCGGCGTGCACTCACCGGTGGTAGCGTCGGAGGCGTAGTGATACCGGACCATGTACTCCCACGGCGCCGTGATCTGCTCGTTCGGGTTGAGCGCGTTGTGGATCGCGAGAGGATCTGCGCCGTCATCCAGGCGCGGCGCATCGTGGTGCGAGATGGTCATGCACCCACCGGCGGAGACATTCGTCGGTTCACCTTGGAACACGAATATCCGATCGATCGCAATGGACCCGTGCAACTCCCAGGCGGCAGCATTCGCGGGGCTGTCTGGGTAGTCCCGGGCGATGAAGTCCATGGACTCCGGGGAGTCATCCAAATGAAGATAACGAAGACCGACGAACATCCGGTGCGAATACAGCAGCGTCCAGTTGGTGTCATAGCCGCCCGACGTGTTCCGCGTCTTCAGTTTGATACTCCGAAGCTGGCCTTTGGCCAAGCATCCCTGCTGGCACTCCACGCAGGTTGGAGATGCCGGATCGTCGAGTGGTCTCCCCACCGACTCGCAGTAGTCCATCTGTGCAATATGACCGTAGCGGTCCTCGATGCGAACGCACACACCGTAGTAGGGAATGCCGAAGCCCGGGTTCCGAGCCGCCGCGTAGGGATCGTGCGACGACGCGAACCGGTTGCCCGGATCGGCACGATGGAACTGATTTGGTGTGTAGGGGCGGTCGTGATAGCTCGCATGGGCCCACACGTCGGGATCGTTGTGGGAACCTGCCTCCGCTCCGATCACGTATTCGCTGTCCCACCGGTTCCCGGGCACGTCCTCGTAGATCGCAACAAATGTGTACTTGAGTTCACCGTCGTAGAGGTAGACCGAAAACTCCGTCGGAACAGTCCCCCACGTACGCTGCTCCGCGTTCCACGACTGACCATTGTGCGTAATCCGCGCCCTGAATCGGGGCGGCGCTTCGTACTGGCCGCTGCTCTCGATCAACTGGAACGGAATCGAGCGGTGAGCATCCAGCACCAGCCAGCAGGTTCGAGGGTTGTCGCCCACGACATCCGGCAGCGCGCTATCGATCAGCAGCAGCGGATTCTCTCCGGCCATCCATCCTGCGCCGGTCCAGTCCCACCAGCGGTCCTGACCGGCCATCGCCGGCTGGTGAGTACATTCATCTCGAGCAGACTTCCCAGAGCGGGTCCGGTTCAGTCTGAATGTCGCGCCTCCAAATGGCAGTTCAAGATCGGTGATCTTCACGAGCGGGACGCCCGTGACAAGATCAACCACGCCATGCAGGGTCGGGCGCGAAATACCTTGCCATCCGGTGTCCGCGGAGGCCGCACCCGGTGGCACAAGTGCCACAGAGTCGTCACCGATTGTGCTGGCCGGAGGCAGGAAATCGCCCAGGCCAGGTGAAGCCAGGAGGTTGATATTCAGGCGAAAACCATCTCCGCGATACCCGGGAACGCCGGTCGGCCAAACCGGCCCTGGTACAGAGGCTCCCTGGTTCGCCGCGGTGCCCCACTTGAGGCTGTGCCAGCACATGGACGGGTAGGCTGAATCTGAGATCCTGGTCCACTCGTGCTGGCCATTCGCCAGAACTGAGATTCTCGAAACTGTCTCACATTCGGCTGGATTTGGCGCCGTCGGGAGGTGCTGGCGATTGTGATCGCAGGGGTCAGGATCGTCCGCTGCGGCAACTCCGGCCCACGTTGTTGCAGCAAGTCCGGCGATCAGTGGTCTGAGCAAACGGAATGGCCAAGCACTCTTCATTCAACACCTCCACGTGACATTCCTGGCGAATCGCAAGTGTGCGATAAAGTAGCGTGCTTGTCAAGTCGCGCGTCAACCGAGTCGTAACAACACAGATCGTTCCTTTATGACGCCACATTCAGGTTGCGTGTGTGCGTGGGTATCCGCGAGCGAGTCACCACTGGAGAAAAGTCGGTATCGCGTGCCGCAGGTAAGGCAGACTGCTGCAAAATTGCTATGCTGTCAGGAGCATGCCGCGCGGCATGTCAAGTACTATCTCCACAGTCCTGCCCGCCCCAATGAGGTGGCGGGCAAACTGGCCACGCGAAGACGAGCAGCGGATCGGCGGATGATCAAACGGCGCGTGCACGCCGCTCGGCAAGTTGCTAGCCTAGCGACCGCCGCGGGCCGATGACCGGCCACGTGGGAAGCGAGAACGATCATGTTACGAAACAGCCATGTGATCGGCGCCGTGATGCTCGGCTGGGCAACATTGTGCGCGCCGTTGCGAGCACAGGGTCTGGAAGTGCAACTCGCTTCCGGACAAGTCGAGTTGGCTCGGCTGGTTGATGTGGCCTCGCTCCGCCTCGGTGTGCGACTCACCTATGACGAGGCTTCTTTGAAGTCAAAGGTGATGCTCCGGCTGCCGAACGGGCTCTCCGATTGCGAGTTGTGGGAACTCGTCAATCGACTGCTGGCGGAGCAGGGGTTGGTGACCGCGCGGTTAGGCGGCCCCGACGATCCGGCGCTCGCGGTGGTCAAGGCTGCCGTAGCAGCACAACTCGCACGAGCAGAGGAGTTCGAGGGAAGTGTGGAGTTGAATGCTGCGGGCTCTACAGTCTCCGCCGCGCCAGTCCCGGAGGGGGATCTCGCGCCGCTTTCGGCGAGCCCGGCGGTGCGCGACGAGCAGTTCCCGCCGAGTTTTCGCAAACTGACACTTCGGCTGCGACACATCTCGACGAAGGAGGCGGCGGGGGCGATCGGACCGCTGCTCTCCAAGCCCGCCGGCTCGGTTGTGGAGGAGCCCGCGACCCGTACGCTGATCGTGGCGGACCTGCGGAGGCACGCCGACGCCGCGGCACGAGCAGCGCTGGCGATCGATGTGCCGTCGCAAGAAGTGCGTGTCGTTGAGCACCGGTGCGTGCACCTGGGTGCGGCGGCACTGGCGGCAGCGGCGACGCAGGTGGCGGCCAGGCGGGATGCGGTTGCTGGTATCGGCACTCCGAGCGGGAGCGTCACGACAAGTGGACCAGGCGGGGGATCGACGACCGGCCGCGCGGGCGGAGAACTCATCGCCGCGCCCGATGGGCGGACGGTGCTCGTGGTGGCACCCGCGGACAGGTTGGAAGCGTGGCTGGAGTTGGTGTCCCGGCTGGACCAGCGGGAGCGGGTAGAGTCGAAGCGCTATTCCGCGGGGGCGCTCGGGGCCGAAGAGGCGGCGAGGCTAGTGCAGCAGACGGTGGCCGCTGGGCGGGCGTCGCATCCGGGCGGCTCACTCGCGGATGATCGCTGGTCGGCCTTGGCGGACGAAGCGACGGGAACGCTGCTGCTGACAGGGACCCCGTCGCAGCACGAGTTGGCCGAGCAAACCCTGGCGAGGCTGGAGTCGGCGCCGGCACAGGCCCGGCGACCGCTGAAATCGTTCGTGCTGCGGCACCGCAGCGTGCGCGACGTGCTTGCGATCGTCGAGCGGCTCGTGTCGATCGGCATGTTGGATGCAGAAAGCGAGCAAGCCGATGGCGGGCAAGAGGTCGCGGCGGGGGGGCCCGGGAGGGGCGGCCCGATCGCGACGGCTGAGGGGGGCACAGCACGGCGAGACGGCTCCGCTGTCCCGCCGCCGGCCCCTGATCGAAGCGGTATCTCTCTGTTCCCCGAACCGAGTGTCTCGCCGCTGCTCGAAGGCATGTCGCGCGGGAGCCTGCGGGTGGGCGGATCACGGACTCGCGGCCGCGCGGGCCGCTTCGATGCGCTCACCCTCACCGCTGATGAGGCCACCAACACGTTGATCGCCGTCGGCAACCCTCGGGTGCTCGTGCAACTTGAGAAACTGCTCCCGACGCTCGATGTCCGGCAGCCACAGGTGATGATCGAGGCGGTGCTGGTGAGCCTGTCCGACTCGCAATCCATGCAACTGGGAGTCGAACTTGAGAAGATCAACCTCAGCGGCGGCACCCTGATCCGGCTGGCTTCGCTGTTCGGCTTGAGCAGTGCGGGGACGGGCGCGAATGCGGGCTCTCGCACGGCGGGAGATTCCGCCGGCTTCACGGGGGTCGTTCTGAACCCCGGGGACTTTTCGGTGATCATTCGGGCGCTCGAGACGGTCAATCAGGGTCGGTCGCTGAGCGTTCCGCGAGTGCTCGTCAACAACAACCAGCAAGCCACGTTCAACTCGACGCTGCAGCAGCCCTACGCGAGCACAAATGCGAGCGACACGGTGGCAACGACGAGCCTCGGCGGTACTTTCGATGCCGGTACGACGATCTCGGTGCGGCCGCAGATCGCCGAGGCAGACCACCTCGTGCTGGACTACCAGGTGAAACTGAGTTCGTTCACCGGGAGTGCGTCCCGCGACCTGCCTCCGCCGCGACAGGAGAACAGCGTCACCAGCGTGGCGACAATCCCCGACGGGTACACGGTGGTGGTTGGAGGGCTGGAGGCGGTGACCGACGGGGACGGGGAAAGCCGAGTGCCGGGACTTGGGGCGATCCCGGTCATCGGCGAGTTGTTCAAGAACAGGACCAACCAGCGGAGCCGGGCGCGGTTCTTCGTGTTTCTACGGGCAAACGTGATGCGCGGGGCGGCGGGGACGGGATTTGAGGAACTCAAGCACATCTCGGATCGGGCGGCCGGCCACGCGGCTCTCTCGGCCGAACAGCGGGCCGGAGGCTGGCCGGAACTGGAACCAAGGATCATCCGGTGAGCGTGGCCACAATGCCGATGCCGTTGCCCGATCATGGACCAATCGAAGCCGCGCCGCCGCGTGAGCCGAGCACGGAGTTTCTCTCGCTGATACCGCGGGAGTTTGCGCGGCGGCATCTAATCCTCAGCGAGGGAACGTATCGAGAGAGTGATGGGCCCGTCGAAGGCCTCCTGATCGCGGCCTCGACACCCCCTGCGTGCGTATTCAACGTGGGCGTACGACTCGGACGGGCGGTGCGGCCGCGCGAAGGTGACCTGGAGGCGATCGCCGCGGCAATCGACTGCGAATATTCGCGGGCGGCAGCGAGAGGCGTGGGCGGCGAGAGCGGCGTCACATCCGCCATCCAGGTAGACGTCCCCACCGTGGTGGTCGAGGGTTCGGAAGATGTCGCGGGTGATCTGGCCGCCGCGGTGCGAGCAGTCGAGCAGGACGTGCTTTCGACCTCGGGCAAAGCCCCGGTCGTGCGGCTGGTCGACCTGATCATTTTCGAGGCATTGCAACGCTCGGCGAGCGATGTGCACATCCAGCCGGTTGGCGCCGGAGGCGCCTCATCAGGCGGTGCAGGTGACATCGTTACCAAAGCGGGCAACGGAGATCGCACGCTTGTGCGCTTCCGATTGGACGGCGCGCTGCACACCGTTCGAGAGTTGCCCGGCTCGCTGGCTTCGGCGGTGGTCAGCCGGATCAAGGTGATGGCGCAGTTGGATGTGGCGGAGCGGAGAGCTCCCCAGGACGGCCGTGCCAGCGTAACCGTGGGCGGCGGCGGATCGACTGCTGGGCGGCGAGTGGATATGCGCGTGAGCACACTCCCGAGCACTTACGGAGAAAGGGTGGTACTGCGTCTCCTGGATCCGGCCCGCTCTCCACACCTTTTCTCGTTTGCCGCCCTCGGAATGCCCGAGGAGGTGGAAGCGAGATACCTGCGGCAGGTGGGCCGAGCCAGCGGGATCGTGCTCTCGACCGGCCCGACGGGGAGCGGCAAGACCACCACCCTGTACGCAACACTGGCGTGGCTGTGCGGGCAGTACGACGGCGCCGGTGCGGCCCGCTTGGCCGGCGGCGGAGCTACCCCCGGCGGGTGCGAACTCAACATGATGACAATCGAGGACCCCGTCGAGTACGACCTGTCCGTCATCGGCGCGTCAATGCGGAACGCAGGGGCCAGCCGCCAGAGTCACCGCGGAGCGATTTCCCAGACGCAGGTCGATCCCAAAAAGAACGTCACATTCTCCACCGGTCTGCGGCACATCCTCCGGCAAGATCCCGATGTCATCATGGTCGGTGAGATCCGTGACGAGCAGACAGCGCGAATGGCGGTGCAGGCCTCGCTCACGGGCCATCTGGTCTTGTCGACATTGCACACCAACGACGCCGCGGGCGCCGTGGCGCGCCTTCTGGACCTGGGGGTTGAGCCGTTCCTGGTGGCCTCGAGCCTGTCCGCGGTGCTGGCACAGCGTCTGGTGCGCCGCGTGCACACACCTTGCGCCGGACTCGGATGCGCCGAGTGCCTGCGGACGGGATTCAAGGGCCGCACGGGCGTGTTTGAGTTGCTGATCGTCGACAGCGCAATCCGCGGCCTTATCCACACCCGCGCCCCCGCGACCCAGATCAAGTCGGCAGCACAGGCCGGTGGCATGATCACCCTCCGCGCTTTCGGCGAAGACCTGGCCCGACGGGGCCTAACCACGCTCGCCGAGGTCTCGCGAGTGATCGACCTGCTCGACGATCAGGAGGTGCTCGCAGCATGAGCACCGCTGGAACGATCGCGGGACCGCGTCGAGCGACCGATGTGCTTCTGGCCGTGGTCTTGCTCCTCGCCGCGACGGCGGCATGGTGGTGGGCGGTGACCGCACCGCGGCGCACTCTGCATGGCCGAGACTTGCCACCGCCGGCGACGCAGGCCGGGATTGCTCCGAGCAGCCTGCACAGAACAGTTGCGAGCAAGGGCCCGCCTCTCATCGCCTTCGACCCTTCGGCGTTCCACGCACCGCTCTGGATTGTTCCACCGTCCCCGCCAACGCCGCCGGTCGCAGCCAAGGCGGCTCCGGAACCACCTCCACCCCCGCCCCCGCCACTCAGATGGCAGTTGCTCGCGATCGTAACCGGCAGAGAGGATGGCGCAAGTCCCGGCCGGAGCGCACTGCTCTTTGATCCCGAGACCGACTCATTGCTCGAACTGAACGCGGGCCAGGAACATGGCGGCAAGACCGTCGAGCGCATCTCCGCCAACTCCGTTGCGATTCGATTCGGCAAGGCCGCACACATCCTGAGGCTGGATCCCCGCACGAGCGCGGAGCAGGGAGGAGGCAAGCCCTGAGTCATTGCCTACAAACCACCACGTCGCAGAAGTCACCACCCCCTGAGGACGAAAGCGCACATCGGCGCCGCGGTCCCAGTCCGATGCGAGACTCCTTGTGCCGCGCGCCTTCCGTAGTTTCCACGGCGCAGTGGCCCGCCGAGCGCTTCTACTGGTCCGTGCTCATTCCGCCATCGGGCGCCTGCATCCGCCCGGGGCCATTGCCGGCAGGTCTCCGGCCGGCATTCGACGAGGTTGTCCCGGAGCCGGACGAGTCAGAAGCGCCTTCCGATGCTGACGGCCGTTCGCGCCTGCACGTTGTGTGCACGCCCCTGTCGGACGGCCGCCTCGTTGCCTGTGCCGCACCCGCCGCGCTCTTGCACGCCCTCAATCCTGCCGTACTGGTGCTGACTCCCGACGAACTCCCGGAGTTCGTAATGGCCGGCTCGTCGGCTGACGGAACAGAATGCGGCGACGTCTCAGCCACGACCACGATCGCGACTTCGCTCAACCTGCTCGTGGGAGACTTCGAACCCGCCCCCTTCCGCCGCGCTCGCGCCAGCCGCCGAATCCTGGCACTCGCTGGTCTGGTGGTCGTGTGCGTCGCTGTGACGCTGGGCCTGAGCCGCCGCGCTGCTCTTGACCGCGCTTTCGCCCAGGAAGCCAAAGACCGCTCCGAGGAGGTGACTCGCGCCATCGGCGAATCGCTCGGCGTCCGCGGTCTCCGGTCAGAGGCACTGTCGCGAGCCTTGTCTCGCGCGAGCCAGGCCGCCGAGGCCGCGAGTCGGATTTCGCCCGCCGCGGATGCTTCCGGCGCCCTGTCAGATCTGCTGGCCGCCTGGCCACCCGACGCCGGATGCAGCCCGCAGACGCTGATTGTCGCCGACGAGACCGTCGTCGTTGCTGTGAGCATCGACGACGATGCAGCGGCGTTCCTCAGGCGACTGATGCCCGCGCTCAGGACCGCGGGCTGGTCGCTGGACGAGCCCCGCCTCACGAACCTCCGCGGCGTGACGCGACTTAACCTGTGTATGCGACGCCGCGAGCACGGCGGAGGAGAGGCCGGGCAATGACTGTGCTGCAGCGCTTTCTGACCGTCCTCCTGCTCGCCGCGCTCGTCGCTGTCGCGTGGACGGCTCTCGACGCCCGACGGGCCGCACGCAGCGCCGACGATGAACTTGCCACGCTCCGATCAATCACATTGCAGGCGGAAGTGCTCTCGCAACTGGCTGCACGCACCCCGCCTTGGGCGCAGCGGGGCCGACCGATCCTCGCGCCCGGAGGACTCTCCACCGCCGCGTCAGATGTCCTCGCCGCCGCCGGCGTGCCCGCGGCCGCTCTCGCATCCGTCTCGCCCGCGGCCGAGTCCCGCATCGGCCCGGCGGGTTTGGGTGGGGTCCGGCGGCGCGCCGTGCTGACCATAGCACCCCTCACCCTGCCGCAACTCGGTTCCGTGCTCTCCGCGTGGCGCGAGGTCCGGCAGGACTGGACCATTGCGTCGATCGACCTGTCGCCCGAACCAAGCGGCCGTAACGGACCCCCAGTCGGCAGCAACCTTCCCCTGCGCGCGGTCATCACCGTTGAAACGATGTTTGTTGATCTCACGACCGGTACCGAAGCACCGGGAGGTCCCAATTGACCCGATCGCTCTTCGCTTACCCGGCGACGCTTGCTTTGCTCATAGCCTCGGGCCTGCCGCTTGGCTGCAAGAGCGGCGGCCACTCAGCACCGTACGCTCCGCTCAGCGAACTCGACCGTGACACCGCCGCCGCCGAGCGACTGACACGACAGGCCGCCGACCTGATCTACGCCAATCCCGAAAAGGCCGAGGCCCTCCTGCGCGAAGCACTCACGAAGGACTTCTACCACGGACCCGCCCACAACAACCTTGGCGTGCTCTTCCTGGCCCGCGGCGAGGTTTACATGGCGGCATCGGAGTTCGAATGTGCCCGTAAACTGATGCCGGGCAACCCTGATCCACGCTTCAACCTCGCACTCACGCTCGAGCGAGCCGGTCGCGTCGATGACGCGATCCGCTCCTATTCCTCAGCCCTTGAGACCTGCCCGGAGCACATCGCCGCGATCCAGGGCCTGGCGTGCTTGCAGGTGCGCTTTAACCGGCGAGACGATCGTACCGACGCTCTCCTCGCCGACATCGCACTTCGCGGTGACACCGAGCCTTGGCGCCAGTGGGCCCAGCGTGAGGTAATCAAGGCAGTCCATGAACCAACCGGCAAACCGGCGGACTGACTGGCCGAAAGCGACAACGCCGCGAAACGCTGGGTGGGCAAAGACGTGATCAGAGACCTGGAGTAGTTCTCACGTCAGGTCGTTGATGAACAGCCCCGTGGCCAGTTTGGGGTAGAAGAACGTGCTCTTCTGGGGCATGAGTTCGTTGGCACGGCTCACCGCTTTGACCGCCTCCAGCGGAGTCGGCCGCAGGATCGCCGCGAGTTGGGGTGTGAAGCCCTTGCCCCCGCCCGAGCCTTTCTCGTGCCCGGCGCCGATCTCGGCGACTTCGCCGATCGTGTGCGGGAATGCCCACTTGACGGGCTGATTACCGTTGAGCGCGGGCTGGGCGATGCGCTCGACCAGCACGTACTGCACGAACGCGACATCGAGTTCGCGCCACGCCCTGGGCTTGGCGGGAAACTGCCCCGCGAGCGGGTCCGGAGTCGCCGCGCCCGCCACCGCGCCGCTACCGGTTGCAAAGTCGAACAGCCCGATCCGCGGATCTCCGAGTCGCGCAAACTGATGGGTCGCACGCTCGACCTCCTGCAGACCGCCGGCGATCGGCTCAATCTTCAGGAGCCCGTCAGATGCTCGCATGAGAGCATCCCATGAGTAGTTCGCCATGCCGCCGAGGATCCGATGGGTCGGCCAGATGGCCAGTCCGGGATCGCTCATGCCGACCAGTACCATCATGCAGCGTCGCGCAGGATGGTCTGCCGGAATGTCGCCCCTGGATTCGAGTTCTTTGAGATAGTTGAGCGCGGTGTTGTAGCGGTGGTGCCCGTCGGCGATGAACACATCCTCGCCGGCCAGTGCCTCTTGGTAGGCGTGGAGGTCGTCCTCGTTCTCGACGATCCAGACCTCATGCTTCACGCCGTCGTCGGTTGTCGCCGTGACGCTGGCCGGCCGAGCCGCGCAGATCCGCGCGATGACCGCCGTCGCCTGGCCCTTGTCGTCGGGGTGAAGCCCGAAGATCGGTGACAGTTGGGCCTTCGTCGCGCGCATCAGCGCCAGCCGGTCCTCCTTGGGACCCGAGAACGTCTCCTCGTGTGGAAGGATGCCGCCGCCCTGCCGCGGGCCGAAGGCGAGTGTCTCCACCGTGCACGCCATCCCGCTCCGCTGCACCGTGCGACCCGACGAAGCGAACGTCTGCCGATACGCGAACATCCGGGGCGCTGCAGACCGTTTCATCGTTCCGTCTGAGAGCCACGAACGAAACGTCGCCGCGGCACGGGCATACGACTCCGGCGGCCCGAGTTCCTTGGCCGGAATGTGCGGAAGGTCGATGCCGACCACGTTCTTGGCGTTTCGCGTCAGCAACGCTGCCTTGCCGGAGGCGTCCAGTACGTCATAGGGCGGAGCGACGAGTGTCGAGATGTCGTTTGTGCCCGTCGGGTGGGTGAACTCCACGGCGCGGAACGGAAAAACCTGGGGCATGGCTTGGCTCCTGGATCAGGACGGCTGGCGTCGTGAAAACGTGGTGCGAAAAGTCCACCCCGCGTGCAGCCGACTTCAACGGCCGAGCTCAGCGCCGGGCAGGCCGGGCCCTCAGACGGGAACGAGGAACCTCTCGACCGCTCCACGATAGGCGCTTAGCGTGGCCCTGACAGGGGCGACCTTCCCTCGACCACCGGCCCTCGGGACCCCGGCTGCACAACGCGCTCCACAAACGCACGATACTCGCCCTCGGCCTCGGCCAGATCGCGGTTGAAGTATGCCAGAAAAACCACCGGTCCTCTCCGCGAAGTCAGCCCGCGCGCCCCATCTGGGCCAAAGACGGCCACGACGGTGCGTGCCACGCTGCCCGCCGCGGCATCGTGAAGAAGTTTGTTCAGTGATGCCGCGTAGCGGCCCCCCGCGCCCTCGACCAGGAAGTGCGTCATCGCCCAGACCTGCGCGTAATACGTGAGCGCATCGCTCGCGTCGCCGCCGGGGCCGATCAGGTTCGCCGGCGCGGACTCCAGCAGGGAGGACAGCGGCATCAGTTCGTTCTTCGCCGCGGCATCTCGAAGAGCGTCAAAGCGCTCCGTATTCGCCCAAGGCAGAAAGACCGGCCTGCTCCCGCGGTCTGCCTCCGGCGCAGACCAGCGGTGGCCCTCCATGTAGGTCGCGATCCCCTCGTCGAGCCAGATGGGCAGCGTCTGCGCAAACGTCCGTTGATTGAACTGATGCCATCCCTCGTGAGCGAGGATCGCCATCGTGTCCTGCGTGCCGATGTCGAAGAGCAGCGCCCGCCCGCCATAGGCGAATCCGCCGCGGGGAATGCGGAGGTAGGGGCCGGATTGATCCGCCAGCAGTTGCTTGGTGAGGCGCTCCCACTGCATACGGGTCCGAAGCACGAACGTGTCGAGTTTCAGTTGCGGAGCGGGCAGAGCGGCGCCCTCGGCCGGAACGGTCAAGGCGGTGCGGTAGTGAGACATGGCCGCTTCGAGGAAGCCGGGAAGCCGGTTGATCAGGATGGGCTCGGTCTGCGTGGCGTAGATTCGGAAGTTGGGTGTCCGGATCAACAGGCCCTTGTCGCCGTCGTAGCTCCAGTCCTCCACCGATTCGACAACGTTCGGGGCGGGCGGTCGCGGCGCCGAACCCCCAGCGGCCGCCGGAGGCGTGGCCGCGGCGTGGGGCGCCGGAGAGTTCGATGCGCACCCCGATGCTCCGCTGAGGATCAACGCCACCACCGTTCCGACGGCGGCAAACGCGGCTCCGGCTGCTTGTCGGCATGCTCGCGTCACGAGATCGCCTTGAGTTGCATCTGCGCCGCGGCGAGATCGGACTCCGCCTTGGCAAGTTGGGACTTGGTCTCATCGACGAGTTTGGGCGGCGCCTTGGCGATGTACCCGGCGTTGTTGAGCCGGCCGTTCATCGTGGCGATGGACCTGGTGAGGTCCGTAATGAGTTTCTCCAGCCTCGCCCTTTCGGTTGCGCTGTCGACGGCGTCGGCGAGATTCGAGAGGAACAACTCGTGGCCCTCAAAGCGGAACGACACACCCGCTCCCTCGGCCGGGGTGCTCGTCGACACCGCCTCCAGGCCGGCGAGGGTCTGCACGAGCCCGCCCCCCCCGGCCGCGGGTGCGTTGATGATCGCCAGCACGGCCGCGGCGGCGGGGGGGCTGTGCAGCGAGATCTTCCGCTTGTCGTTGACGTTGTGCTGGGCGCGGACCTCGCGGATGGCGGTGATCAGCGAGCGGAGGCGTTCGAACTCGCGTTCGGCGGTTTCATCGCGCAAGGAATCGGCGATCTTGGGCCAGCCGGCGGTGCACAGGAGGCCTCCCTTGCGGGATGGGGCGAGATCGAAGCCGTCGAGGCGGTCGGTCTCGATGTGGCGCAGGTGCTCCCAGATGGCCTCGGTCACGAACGGCGTGACGGGGTGCAGCAGGCGGACGATCGTCTCCAGCGCGTGGGCGAGGACCGCACGCTGGCGGGGTGAGGAATCGACGGTGGGCTTGATGCCCTCGATGTACCAGTCGCAGAAGTCGCGCCAGAGCAGGTCGTAGAGGGTCTGTGCGTAGTTGGCGAACTCGTAGTTGGCGAGCGCGGCCTCGGCCTCCTTCACGCCCGCGTGGAGGCGGGAGAGCATCCAGCGGTCGATGAGGGAGAGTTCGGCCGCGGCGGGGCTGTCCTTGACTGGGCGGCGCAGGATGGTGAGTGCGAAGCGCGAGGCGTTCCAGAGTTTGTTGCAGAAGTTGCGGCCGGCATCGAACTTCGGCGAGGTGTTCTTGCCGCTCTTGGGGTCCTTCACCACCGGCAGGCGGACATCCTGCGTGTTGGTGGCCATCTGCGCCAGCGTGAAGCGCATCGCATCGCAGCCGTGCGAATCGATGATGTCGCGAGGGTCGACGCCGTTGCCGAGGGACTTGCTCATCTTGCGGCCATCACCATCCTGGATGACGGCGTGGATGAAGACATCGCGGAAGGGAACCGGACCAGAAGTGGCGGGGTGGCCAAGTGGCAAAGTGGCGGAGTGTGGAGAGGACTCGTCCGCGCGGAGGTAGCGGTTGAACATCACCATGCGCGAGACCCAGAGAGTGATGATCTCTCGCGCGGTGCAGAGGACGGAGGAGGGATTGAAGGCTTCGAGCAGGCCCTTGTTGGAGGCAGCGTTGTACTTGGCAGGGTCAGGCCAGCCGAGCGTGCTCAGCGGCCACAAAGCGGAAGAGAACCAGGTGTCGAGGACGTCGGGGTCTTGAACCATGCCGCGAAGTGAAGCGTTGATCTCGTCAGCTAGGCGAGTGATTTCTTGCGTCGTCGCCAATGGAAAGTTGAGCGCGAGCAGTTCGTTCACTCCTGGCTTTTCAGAGCGTGGATAGGTGCCGTCAGGGTGCCGTGTCGTTGGGCAGACTGTTCGGTCACACCACAACGCAAGTACCTCAAGTGCACGAATCGCCGTCGCAGTTCGCGCTGTCATCTGCATGACGCCGTACGGAGCCAGCCGAATGCACACGTCGTGCTTGCTTGCGCCGAAAGTATCCAAGAACTGAGACATATGGCTTGTGATCGGAAGCCACTCAGAGGACGCCTCCCACAGGTGCATGGGTGAGCTGATTTGAGTCCGAAGGTCGCCGCAAGTGGTATGGACGTACCACACTGGAATCCGATGCCCCCACCACAACTGGCGCGAGATGCACCAGTCGCGGATGTTGTCGTGCCAGTGCTCAAAGGTCTTGGCGTAGCGGGCGGGGTGGAAGGACAGTGAGCCGTCGCCATCCGCATTCTGCTGTGCTGATGTGCTCTTGTGCTGCTGTGCTGTTGTCCTTTGCTCCGGCACCAACGCCGCATTCGCTGTTTGGGCCATGCGAGGATCGGTCACCTTCACGAACCACTGGTCGCTCAGGTACGGCTCGATGACCGCCTTGGAGCGGTCGGAGATCTTGACGGTCTGCTTGTACGGCTTGGTGTCCTCGAGCAGGTTGCGAGCCTTGAACTCGGCGAGCACTTTCTTGCGGGCATCCTCGCGCGACAGGCCGAGGTACACCTTCGCATCGCCGAGATCCGTCCAGCCGTGCTTGTCGGAAATCGATGCATCGGGCGCCATCACGTTGATGAGCCCGCTGCCCGTCGAGTTCCGATCGATCTGTTCCTTGCGTCGGAAATAGAGGTCGTAGTCGTTCTGGTCGTGCGCGGGTGTCACCTTCAGGAAGCCGGTCGCGTACTCCGCCTTCGGGTCGCTGGCCTCTTCCTCGCTCCGAGCCATCGACTTGGGCAGCACCACATACTCATCGGCCACGATCGGCAGGATGCGCCCCACCAGCGGCAACTGCACCCACAGCCTGTCGAGCGCCTTGAGACGTGGATCGTGCGGGTTCATGCCTACCGCCACATCGCCCAGATATGTTTCCGGCCGCGTTGTCGCGACTGTCACCCACGCCTGCTGATCCGCCGGGTGCTGCTCCGCGCCGGGATAGCCTCGCCGCGCCAGTTCGCCCCACGTCACGGGCCTCATCTCCGATTTGCTCACTTGCTCATTTGCTGCTCTGCCATTTTCCGCTCGTCCCTGGACGAGCGGATACCGCATGTAGTAGAACGCGGTGTCGATCTCCTGCTCATCGGTCTCATCGTCGGCCACCGCGGTCCTGAGTTCCGGGTCCCAGTTCACCAGCCGCTTGCCGCGATAGATGAGGCCATCGCGGAACAGGCGGAAGAAGGCCTCGCGCACGGCCGCGGCACACTGTTCATCCATCGTGAAGCGCTGGCGGTCCCAATCGCACGAGCAGCCCATCACCTTCAGTTGCTCGGTGATCGTCTTCTCGTACTCGTCCTTGAAGGCCTGGATCTTCGCGATGAACTCCTCGCGAGAGAAGTCGTGCCGCCGCTTCTTCTCTTCCTGCCAGACCCGCTTCTCGACGACGGCCTGTGTCGCGATGCCCGCGTGGTCGGTCCCCGGCATCCACAGCGTTTCGAAGCCCATCATGCGGTGCGCCCGCGCGAGGATGTCCTGCAGCGTGTTGTTGAGCGCGTGGCCCAGGTGCAGCGCCGCCGTCACGTTTGGCGGCGGGATGAAGATGCAGTACGTCTCGGCCTCGCCCCGCAGCACGCGCGCGGGGTCGGCATGGAACGGCTTGTGGTCATCCCATGCCTGCGTGACTCGCGGCTCCGCGTCCGCCGGCTTGTATGCCGAGGGCATGGTGAAGTCGGAACCGGAGGAAGGTCGCGATGATGCTGGGGGGGTGGTCATGGTTGATCGGGAAGCGGTAGGGGGTGGCCGGAGACAGCGGCCCAAGTGTATGAGTTGGAAGCGGCTCTCGCGGCGGTTTCGGACTGGGTAAACCGCCTTTGGGACCTTCCCCGCCAGAACGGCCGCACCCCGCTGGCTGCCGCTTGTGGCATGACCGATAGAGTTGTCATGATGAGTGAAGGAATGTCGAGGTCGAAGGGACCTGCTCTCGCGGTCGCCGCGCTTGCGATCGCTGTCGGAGTGGTCGTGTGGCTCGTGTTCAGCATGGCTCGGAGCGCCCCGGGTTCTGCGCAAGCCAAGGGTGGGGGCGGTTCCGCCGCCGGGCGCGATCTGGCCAAGACGATCGACGCGGGAATGGAGTCCGCCGCGGTGTACTGCAGGCAGGGGAGATACGGTGAAGCATCGGCCATCCTCTCGAAACTGGTCGAACAGAGCGCTGAGAATCAGCCTGTGCGGTTGATGTACGCGCAGTCGCTCATGGGAGAGAAGAAGTTCAAGGAGGCCTACGCCCAGTACCAGGCGGCCTTCGCGCTGGAGGCCGCCGGCTCGGCAGCAAAGGTCACGCCTGCGCAGGCAAAGTTGCACTTTGAGGCGGGCACCTGTGCCAACCAGGCCGGCTTGCCGCAGAGGGCCGCCGAGCACTACGAAATGGCGCAGGTCGGCGACCCGTCCGAGGCACGGTATCCGCTCTACCTCGCCATGATGCAGATCAAACTCGGCGACGACGCCGCGGCGAACGCGAGCCTGGTCCGTGCCGCGAAACTCAACCCGGACCTCGCCGAGGCGTGGGGCACCATGGCGGAGTTGGCCCTGCGCGGGAACTCGCTCGGCCTTGCCGCGCAGCACCTTGAAAACGCGGAACGCCTCCAGCCCGAGGTCGCACGCTGGCGAATCGTTCGCGCCAGGATTCTCAATCGCCAGGGCGAGCCGGAAAAGGCGGCCACGATCCTGCTCGCGCTCGACGACGCCTCGCGCCGCGGCAAAGAGGCGATGACCACCCTCGCCCAGTCGTTCGGGCTGCTCAAGCGGCCGCTCGATGCGGCGAAGATGTACGCCGACGCCGCCAAGGCATCGCCCGACGATGCCGAGTTGCAGTTCGAAGCGGCCCAGTGGTTCGCCCGCGCCGGTGATCAGAAATCCGCGGCTGCGCATGCGAAGATCGGCGCGATGCTCGGCCATGAAGGCTGCCGCGAGATACTGGCAAGGGCAGGCGAATAGCCATCACAGCAGCGAGCGCCCGCCATCCAGCCGGATCACCTGGCCGGTGATATACGGTGCGTCGAGCGCCAGCCACCGCACCGCGTCCGCGGCATCTTCGGGCGTTCCCGCTCGCTCCAGCGGGATGTGCTTTACGTACGCCGCCTGTGCCTCGGGGTCAGACTCATGCCCCGTCTCGGGCCACGCCACGACGCCCGGCGCAACCGCGTTGACGCGCACGTGGGGGGCCATCTCGCGGGCGAGCGAACGCACCATCTCGACCAGCGCGGCCTTGGACATCGCATAACTGGCGAAGCCGCGCCGCGGCAGGCCGTGTTCTCCGAGCGCGTGGATGTCCGCCATGGCCACAATCGCGCCGCCGCCCGCGAGCGATGACGCGGCCAACTTCGACGCGAACGCGCGGGAAAGCAGCAGCGGCGCAACCGCGTTCACCGTGTAGTCCCGCATCGCCCGCTCCGGTGTCAGCCCCGAAAGCGGCGATGCTTCATACGCGGACGCATTGTGAACGAGAACATCGCATCGAGGGTGTGCGGCGGCAAGAGCGGTCACCCGCGCATCTACCTCCGCCGGGTCGTCAAGCGCAAGGGCATGCACCATGGCCTGTACGCCAAGCCCATGGACTTCCGCGGCGGTCGCTTCCGCCTCCTCTTGCGAGCGGTTGTAGGTCAGCACGACATCGCACCCCGCCCGGGCCAGCGACAGGCAGATCGCCCGACCGACTCTGCGCGCGCCTCCTGTGACAAAGGCGACCGGGCGATTGGTGTGTTCCCACGGAGATCTCATCGCTTGGGCCCCTTGCCTTCGCCAGGGGAGGGCTCGTCGTCATCCTCGGCCCGCCGCAGATCGACATCGCCCGGAGAAAGGTCCGAAGGGTCGATGTCGCGGGTGTCGTCATCGCTCAGGTTGTCATCAGGTGGCAGGCGAAGTCGGCGTGCCGACTCGCTCCATGCTTCGGGCGGGCGGCCGCGGCGACGGGGCGGCCGGACAGGTTCCCCCCGGACACGTCGGCGAGCCGCCATGAGCCAGAGCGTTGCAAACACGACTGTGAAGATCGCAACGCCCATGAGCAGGGCGGACGGCGTCCGGAGCCGGTCCGCCGGCGCGCCGCCGAGCGCTTCAACGAGGCCCGAAACGTGTTCCGCGATGTGCGGGTGCATCGATGCAAGGGTATTGGGCCGGCGGTCATCAGTCCCGTACGGCGACGGCGAGCACCGAAGTACCCCAGGGAACGTGGAATCGACGAAGCAGACGATCCTCCAGGTCGCACCAGGCGGCGGCCATGGCGTTGACGGGTCGCGGCGGAACGGCAAACTGGGCATGCTTGTCTGACGCCACCCGATTCCGGCGTGCGATGAGCCACTTGGGTGCAAAGAGCGTGTGAAACAGGTAGCGCACGCTGACGACTCGGGCGGGCGGCTTGATGAGCGACGCCAGTCCTTTCGCGGAATAGCGGCGGAAGTGAAGGTTGATCTCGTCGTGTTCATCCCAAAGCGACATGAATGCCGGGACGGTCATCACCAGCCGCCCGCCG
Organism: uncultured Phycisphaeraceae bacterium; assembly: GCA_964409775.1. GTDB lineage: Bacteria > Planctomycetota > Phycisphaerae > Phycisphaerales > UBA1924 > JAHBXL01. The sequence goes on from CAYPEI010000001.1 coordinate 26,632, forward strand.
GGCTTGAGCATGCGGACCATCTCCGCGGCCGCTGCGCTGTCATCTTCGATGTGCTCGATGACATCCAGCGCGGTGATCAAATCAAACTTCCGGCCTTCATAGACCGGCGAGCCGAGTGGAGCGGTGTGAATCAGGCCGCGATCGGGACCGTCGGGCGAGAGGAGGGCAGTGTCGATCTCGATCCCTTCGACATGGCCGAACTCCCGCAGCCGTGGAAAGAAGAGCGCATCGCCGCAGCCCACATCCAGGATCTCAGAGTCGGGGGCAAGCGCGGGGCTGAGCCGCCGCAACTCGCGGATCAGGATGCGCTCCCGCGAACGCCACCACCAGTGCCGGCGGTAGAGGTCCGCGTAAACCCGTCCGTAGTCGCTTTGCATACGACAATCTCCGTGCCGCGCCGGTCGACGGCGGAGGGGTGGACAAGGAGCTGACGGATGAGGGCCACAGGCCGTCGGCGCGTCTCATCGAAGGTCCGGTGGACATATTCGCCCACGATGCCCATGAACAACAGTTGAACCCCGCCAAGAAACCAGATGGAGATGATCAGCGTCGGCCAGCCGTGCGGCCAAGTCGGATTCTCGATCGCGATGGCCAGCCCGAGATACACGATCGCCGTGACGAACGAAATCCCCGAGATCGCGAACCCCAGCACCTGCATGATGCGGACCGGCAGACTGGAAAAACTGAAGATCCCGTCATAGGCGAGCGAGACGAGTTTTTTCAGCGTGTATTTGGGCGACCCTGCGTGGCGGGCGGATCGCTCATACTCGACCCCCACCTGCCTGTAGCCGACCCACGCCCGCAATCCCCGCACGAATCGCTTCCGCTCCGGCAGGCGCAGCATGTCGTTGACTACGGCCCTGCGCATCACACAAAAATCGCCCGTGTCCAGCGGGATATCGATGGACGCGACATTGCGAAGCGTGCGGTAGAAGGCGGAGTACGCCGCTCGCTTGAGGATGTTTTCCTTCCGCGCACGCCGTACGCCGTACGCTACATCCGCCCCTTGTTCGACCGCGGCCAGCAGCGCTCCCAGGGCCTCCGGTGGGTCCTGCAGATCGCCGTCGATGATCGCGACGACCTCGCCGCGGCAGTGTTCAAGCCCCGTCGATACGGCCGCCTGATGTCCGAAGTTCCGGGTCAGGATGATGCCGGCAAACAGCGGATCCTCTTCAACAATCTTCGCGATCATCGCATCCGTGCCGTCACGGCTGCCATCGGACACCAGCAGCACCTCGGCGCGGCCGAAGCCTGCCGCGGCGGGCGAGGCGAGAAACGCCGCAATGCGGCGGCGCAACTCCGGAAGGTTCGCTTCCTCGTTGTAGACAGGGATGATGATGCTCAGGGACGAGCCCGGATCCGGCATGACAGAGAGACTTTATCCGGACAACCCCGTACGTGCACGGAGAATCTCGTTGCCCTACCGGGCATTGCGGCTCATGGACTTTGGGGCGAAGGCCCCAGCGGCACCACGAAGGCCGTCCCGCCGGTGCGCACGAGGCCCGAAGGCCGGCCCGCCTCCGCGAGCGCGGCCAGCAACTGATCGTCGCTCAGAATGCACACCCTCGCGGCGTGGCCGGTGTCACACGGCGTGGCCGGAAGCGGCTCACTTCCGGCGATGCGGACGGTGACATGCGAGCCCGCAGCGGTCGTTACGGGAACGGGAGCCGCGATTGGCTCGGTGCCTGTTTCGGTGAGGTTCGGCCGGGCGTCTCCTTGTGCGATGAACCCGCCATCCCGCGCTTCGCGAGTCGCAGACGGGCGACTCAAACTCGCGACATAGACCACCGCGACGAGGCCGGCACCGGGGACGACAACTCGCGTCAACCGCTTCCAATGCGTGCGGGATCGGAGGTGAGCGTGAAGTTCGCGCAGGATTTCTTCTTGGCGATTGAGGGGTGTGTTACTCATGGTCGACCTCTTGCAGGGATTCGCCCAAGCGTTCGAGGGCGCGACGGATGCGACCATAGGCCGCACCCACGGTTGTGCCGACGGCCCGGGCCGCGCCATTCAGCGTTGTGCCGCGGCCGAAGCGCAGCAGCAGCAACTCCCGGTCATCGGGCTTCAGGTCGGCGATCAATGCGAGCACGTCCTCCGACGATGGCCGATCGTGCCTCGACAGGTCAGCAGCGCTTCCCCGCCGAACCGCCTGCTCGCGATGCATCCGTCGCAGGTCGCGACGCAGCAGGTCGATCGCCGCCGATCGGACGACCGCAGCGATCCAGCGATCGAGATCGTCGCACGCGGCGAGCCGGTTCAGCCGCGGCGCGTGATCGATGATCCGGACAAACGTCTCCTGCACGACATCGAGGCAGAACGACTCGTCACGCCGCGTCATGGCCCGGGCCAGACCGAGTGCCCGTGGAAACCATGCGTGGTACAGCGCCGTGAGTGCGGCGTGGTCGCCGCGGGCCAGCCCTTCGAGCAGCCGGCGACTGTCCGCGGGCCTTGGATGCTCCACCCGCGCCGATGCGGCCGGCATCCGGGAGTCGGGGCGCGAGCCTTGAGCATCGGAAGGATCGGCCATGGCGGGGCGCCCAGGGACCGTTCGGATCAGGGGATGGGCGGCGGCGGTGACCGTTGCTTATTCCTTGGGCTGCTGCAGGAGTTGTTCGAGACTGATTCCCGGCAGTTTTGGTTCGTTGGCCTTGAGGCGGCGGGACACATTGAACAGGGCGACGAGCACCTCGTGCTGCGCTCGGGTCGCCCGCACCAAGATCGAGCCGCTGGAGTCTCCCGAGATCGGCTTGACCTCCATCGTGCCCTCAGGACTGATGGTCCTCTTCACGAGATCGAAGAAGTCGCGCTTGTACTCGGCCAGATCTCGAAGATCGTAGATCGCCGGCAGGAGTTCACGCGATGCCGCGGCCGGGATCGCTCCCCCGCCCGCCCCTTGCGCCAGGACATCGCGGCGCCTCGAGAACATCACCACGTTGGCCTCCGCCGCACTGACATTGGCACGCGCGACATCAAGGTTCGCGCGGGCACGCTCGAACTCGGAACTGCCCACGTTTCCGGCGGCCATCAGTTTCTCGGTACGACTCACCTCAGCCTCCGCCGCGCGGACCTCTGACCTGGCCTTGTCCAGTTGTGCCTGCGCATTCTGAATCTGCGCTTCGAGTTCGATCTTCTGGAGTTCATCGGCGCGGGATCGGGAACCGGCACTGAGGTACTGCTGACGACGCTGGCCGATCGTCTCGTTCAACTGCGCCAGAACGCTGGAAATCAGCCGATGCTGATCGGGTGTCCCGCGTGCGATCAGGAGTTGAGTGTCCGGATGAAAGAGGAGTTGCGTCGGCACCACCCGCTCATCGCCCGCCTCGAGGTCCGCGGCGATCCTGAGCGCGCCGAGCACCGCCTCGTGCGGCATACGGAGCGAAGGGTTGTCCTGCGGAAGCCCTGCAGGGGTCAAGATCAGGTCGCGCAGCGAGTACGCCTCGCTCTGGATCGGCATCGTCGGCACAGGCATGCTCATCTGCTGCACGTTGCGCCCGGGTGCATACTGGATGGCGAACGTCAGGCTCTCATCGCCCTCATTCGTCATGTTGCGGGCGTCGAACTGGTGCTGGCCCTGGGTTCCGAATGCGTACCGCAGCGTCTCCAGGGCGGTCGCCGCCGAGACACGCTTCAGGGAGACCGCCGGGATGGTGATCTTTGCGGCCTCCGCGGGCACCATCACGTTTACCGGCGTCTTGGCGCTGGACTCCATCGCCGCCTTCTGCACCGCGTGCACATACTCGCCCACCGTGCCCCCCGCAAAGTCGACGTCGATGACGGGCATGGGCGGGCCTTCGACCTGCCTCGGCCGGGCTTGAGTGGGCACTTGAACGCTCGGCGGCACCGGGCTCGGCGGCTGCTTCTGGGCGGCGGTTGCGACGGACGCGGCAAGGACCACGAAGACCGGAAGTGTGGAAGCGAAGAGGGGGCGTGGCATCGGCTTCTCCTGTGTGTGTACCGCAGGAGAACGCCGCGGAGGCGTCGGTTTGGCGCGGTCAGCCTCGGATTCCGGCGGTCAACTCATCAGACCGAACCAGGTGCGGGAGGACGTTGTGGGAGGGTGGCGGGTTGTGGCGTGACCTGACGGGGTGGCTCCTACACTCTCGGCCGATGCACTACGACGCCCACCAGCCCATCATCAACGACATCGAGGCGCGGATCTTGACCATCCGCGACTCGCTTTAACTACGAATCCATACTCAAGGAGCAGGCCGAACTCGAGAGCCGCATGGAGTCGGCCGATTTCTGGGACCGGCCGGGAGAGGCCAAGCGCATCGTCGATGAGGTCAAGGCCCTTCGCGCCAAGACCGAGCCTCTCCGCAAGGTGATCGCGGAGTTCGAGGATGCCAAGATCGCCTACGAGATGGCCCGCGAGGTCAACGACAAGGACCTGCTGGCCGAGGCCGACCAGAAACTCTTCGAGATCGCCGGAACCGCCGACGAGCCCGGCCGGATGCACAAAGTCGAACTCCAGTCGCTTCTGGCCGGCAAGCACGACCATCGCAACTGCTTCCTGACCATCCAGGCCGGCGCCGGCGGCAAAGAGGCCAACGACTGGGTCGAGATGCTGTTCCGGATGTACATCTTCTACTGCGAGAAGATGGGCTGGCAGATGGAGGAGGTCTCGAAGATCTTCGGATCCGAGGTCGGCATCGACTCGGTCACCATCCATGTCAAGGGGCCGTTCGCGTTCGGATACCTGAGCACCGAACGGGGCACGCACCGGCTGGCCCGAGTCAGTCCCTTCAACGCCGAAGGCAAGCGGCAAACCAGTTTCGCAACCGTCGACGTCGTCCCCGAGATCGAAGAGACCAAGATCAAGATCCCGGAGAAGGACCTCGACATTGTCGCGTTCGTACGGGCCAGCGGGCCCGGTGGCCAGAACGTAAACAAGGTCGCCACCGCGATCCGCGTCACGCACATCCCCACCGGCATCCAGGTCACATCGAACACCTTCCGCGATCAGCCGCAGAACCGAGCGCAGGCCCTCGCCGTCCTCCAGGCCAAACTCGAGATCATCGAGGAAGAACGGCGGCAGAAGGAACTCGCCGCCGCGACCGGTGGAGCGGTCGAGATGGGCTGGGGCACGCAGATCCGCTCCTATGTGTTCTACGACAACCGCGTCAAGGACCACCGCACCGATGTGGAGTCGCGGGACTACGAGCGGGTGCTCCGCGGCGAGATCCAGCCCTTCGTCGATGCCGAACTGAAGCGGCGGATGAAGGAAAAGAGCAACGCGGGCGTCTGATCCGTGCTAGAGCAGCGGCCCGAAGAGTTGCGCGGCATTGTCGCGGAAGATCTGCCAGCGCGGCCGCCTCCGCCAATCGTCGAGGTGGATCTCGTACGACTTGGAGATGTAGTCTGACTGCATGAACCGGATCTCGCTGGCGAAGTCGTCGTCGTAGACGAACGCAGACACCTCGAAGTTGAGCCAGAACGATCGGGCATCGAAGTTGGCCGATCCGATGAGGGCGTATCGGCGGTCGACGGTCACGGTCTTGCTGTGCAGCAGACCGCCGCGGTAGTGCATGATCACGACACCCGACTCCAGAAGGTCGAGATAACTCGCGCGTCCCGCCGCGGCGACGAGCCACGAATCAATCTCGTGAGGCATGACCAGCGTCACCCGAACGCCGCGACGCGCGGCCGCCTGCAGGGCCTTGCTCGTGGCATCGTCGGGGACGAAGTAGGGGGTGGTCATGATCAGTTCCTCCCGGGCCGAGTACACAATCGTCAGCAGCGCCTGGTGGATGGCGTCGGGAGCAGGCCCGGGGCCGGAGGGGATGATCTGCAGTACGCCGGTGGTGCCCGCGGCCGGCTTGTGGTCGGGCAGGTACCGTTCAACGTCGGTGAGGGCCTCCTCGGTATCGAGCAGCCAGTCCTGCAGGAAGACGATCCCCAGCGCGCCCGCGGCAGGGCCCTCGACGCGGATGCTCGCGTCGACGTAGCGCCCGATCTTCCAGATCCAACCGACGCGGAACGACGCGTCGGTCATGTTGTGGCTCCCGCAATAGGCAACCTTGCCGTCGATGACCGCGATCTTGCGGTGATTGCGAAGATCGATGCGCTCGAGGAACATGCGGGTGAGTCCGACGGGCAGAGCCTCGACGACGCTCACGCCCCCCTGACGCATGCGCTTTGCCGTGTTGCCGCGAAGAAACTGCTTCGAGCCGACAGCATCGACGAGCACCCGGCACTCCACGCCGCGTGAGGCCGCACGGATCAGCGCGGTCGCGATGTCCTCGAGTTGTCCGGGGGTGTCCTCCTGCCAGATGTAGTACAGCAGGTGACAGTGCGATGTGGCGTCATCGATGTCCTTGATGATCGAGGTCAGCAACTGGTCAGCCGTTCCGATCAGCCTCAGCGAGTTGCCCTTGAGCGGCGGGAGTCCCGACACCGCGGTGCCGAACTTGGCGATCTGTGTCCATGGGCCGTCGGCGCCAAGGCTGGTATCGGCATGGCGGTGACGCCAGAGCGTCGTGGCGCGTTCGTCAAAGTCCTTGGCGAGTTGCTCGTATCGGCGGAGACGACGGCTGCCCAGGCGGCTCTCGCCGATGAGAAAGTAGAGAAACGCGCCCACGAACGGCAGGAATGCGAGCACCGCCAGCCACATCAGCGTGGCGGTCACCGGTCGTCGCAGGTAGATGATGCGCACGGCAACGGTGAGGCGGACACCGATCTCGATCAGCGCAATCCAGAGTGGGATGGCGGGCAGTTCCAGCATGGCGTCGGACCCGTTCGAGGCGGTGCATCCGCGCAGGGATGACCGTATCCGCGGCGGCGGATGATACGGGAACGCCAATCGTCAGTGCTGGATTGCCTTGAACGCCCCGAGCACGCGGTCGCGAACACTCGCCCGATCAACCACGGGTTCGGGGTAATCAACCTGGGCTCGGGACAGTGGCGGAAGTTCCGAGGGGTCGTGGACCGGGCCGTTCTCTCCGCCTTCAAGATCTCCGAGTTCGGGGACATGGCGACGGATGTACTCGCCCGCGGGGTCGAACTTCCGTGACTGGCTGATGGGATTGAAGATGCGGAAGTAGGGGGCCGCGTCAGTGCCTGTCGATGCCGACCATTGCCAGCCGCCGTTGTTCTGCGACAGGTCGGCATCGATGAGGTGCCGCATGAAGTGTCGCTCACCCCACCGCCACGGCAGAAACAGGTCCTTGGTCAGATACATGGCGGTGATCATGCGGACGCGGTTGTGCATCCAGCCGGTGGCGGCAAGTTGGCGCATGCCGGCATCGACGATTGGGATGCCGGTGCGGCCCTCGCACCACGCGGCGAAGTGATCGAGGTTGTCTGACCACCGGATGCGATCGGTCGCGGGCTTGAAGGCGCGGCCCATCGAGACGCGCGGGAAGCCGGCGAGGATGTGCTTGTAAAACTCCCGCCATGCCAGTTCGCTGATCCACGTGGATTGGCCGGCCCGGTTGGGCTTGGGGTTGTCGAGTTTGCCCTCGTTCGCCTCGATCGCCGCCCGCAGGCAGGTCCGCGGCGAGATCGCCCCGATCGCGAGGTACGGCGAAAGTCTGCTCGTGCCATCCGCGGCCGGGAAGTCGCGGTCGTGCTTGTACTGCACCAGCGGCTTGCCGCCGAATGCCCGGAGTCGATCCAGTGCCGCGGCCTCACCCGCGGGCCAGAGGTGATCGGGGACGATGGTCTCGAAGCCGGGAAGAGTGTCGGGGATGGCCGACGGGGCGATGTCGAGCATCGGCTGCGTTGCGATCGCGGAGAGCGGCGCGACCATGCCGCGTTCCTCGACAACCTTGTACCAGGCTTTCTTGAACGGCGTGAAGACGGTGTAAACGCGATCCTCTCCCGTGCGAACGGCGCCGGGCTCGATGATGCACTGGTCATCGACAGCGTGGACCGCGATGCCGTCGCTCGCAAAGCGAGCCTCAACGGCGCCATCGCGATGCCGCTCATTCACCTCGTACTCGCGGGCGTAGTACAGCGCCGTGCACGCGTGCTTCGAGGCGACTCTCGCAAGGATCTCGGGCGCCTGGGCAAAGGTCTCGGTGCGTTCGATGAGCAGGGGGATGTTGAGCCTCGCCAGCGCGGCGGAGAGTTCGCGGAGCGTGCGGAGGATGAAGCGAACCTTGACGCCGCCCCAGTCGTGCTGCTTCCACTGCGTCGGCGCGAGCAGAAAGACGCCGACGATGCCGGAGCCGCCCTCGCGAGCCGCCGCCGCGGCAAGCGCTCCATGATCGTGCGTACGGAGATCGGAACGAAACCAGACGAGGGACCTCATAGGCGGGCTCCAGTCGTCTGAGTTCGACAGGACTCGGGAGAGGGATTCGGCCTACGCCCGTGCCGGCCCGAGCAGAACTTCCGGCTCCTGCAGCAGCCGGATGATCTCCGCCAGAGCCAGTGCCGCGGTTGCGCCGTCTACAACGCGGTGATCGCAGGCAAGGCTCAGCGGCAGCAGGTTGCCGACGAAGATGCCGCCGTTGCGGACGACCGGCGCGGGGCGTGCGCGGCCGACGCCCAGGATTCCGACCTCCGGGTAGTTGATGATCGGCGTGGCAAAGCGGCCCGCGTGCGATCCGACGTTGCTGATGGTAAACGTCGAGCCCATCAGTTGCTCGCGCGAGGCGGTGCGGTTGCGGGCGGCCTCGGCGACGGTGGCGATGTGGCGGCCGATCTCCAGCACGCCGAAGGCGTCGCAGTCGCGGATCACCGGAACCATCAGGCCGCTCTCGGTGTCGGCGGCAATGCCCAGGTGCACCGCGCGGTGCTGCACGATCGCGGCTTCGTAGTTCGGGTCGCTCGGCTTCTCATCGACAGTCGCGTTCATCGCACGGAAGCGGGAGTCGGTCAGCACTCGGCAGACCGCCGCCGCGACAAACGGCAGGAACGACAGTTTCTCGCCGCTCGCCGCGCCGAGTTTCTTGCGGAGGCCGTCCAGCGCCGAAACATCGGCCTCGTCCATGACGTTGAAGTGAACCGCCTGGTTGACACTCTCGCGCAGGCGGTTGGCGATCGTTCGGCGCACGCCGCGGAACGGGACGCGGATGGACGCTTCGCCGGCGGGGAAACTCGCCACTTCGCGGCGGACAGGCGCGGGTGTCGCTCGGGGCGAGTCGGCGACGCGCGAGTGCGACTCGCCGCGGCCGGCGGGGGCGACATCGGGAGAGGCGCGAGCCGGGGATTTCGCCGCGGGGCGTCCGCCGCCCGAAGCCGCCGCTCGCACATCCTTCTCGGTGACGCGCCCGGCGATTCCGGTTCCGAGGCAGGTGCTGATGTCGACACCCAGGTCGCGGGCGATGCGACGAACGGCGGGCGTCGCGAGGACCTTCCCCGCCTCGGCGGTCACCCCGCCGATCGCGCCGGACATCTTGCCAACCACCGTGCCGTCATCTTCCCGACCGGCAGGCGCGGCCTCGGGCTCGGATTTGGCGTGGTGAGAACCGTTTTGCGCGCCGGATCCCCCAATCTTGGCAGGCTTGGGCTCAGGAGCGGCGGTGGCGGCCGTCCCTGCACCCCCTTCATAGGTGACCAGAGGATTGCCCACGTGCTGGATCTCTCCCTCGACACCGTGGAGTTGCTTGATGACGCCCGCGCGAGGGCTGGGAACCTCGACGAGGGCCTTGTCGGTTTCCATTTCGGCGAGGATGTCGTGCTCGGCGACGGTGTCACCAACCTTGACGCGCCACTTGATGAGTTCGGCCTCGTGGACGCCCTCGCCGAGATCGGGGAGGATGAACACGTTGGGGTCGGTGGACTTTGCGTGCGCCATGATCTTCTCGCTGCGATTGGAACCCCTCTGGGGGGAAGGAACGCCGATGACGGGGCCCAACGGGGGGAAGGGAGACGCTGGGCCCGAGCCTCTAGTCTATCCGCAACGCCCCGAATCCTCACCCCCGGAAGCCCAGCGTGGACATGCTTGAAATCGCCAAACTGGAAGAAGGCCGACAGGCCGAAGCCCTTGCCGAACTGGCCGGCGAGGTGCGGAGGGTGGGGGGCGGGGTTGCCGGCCGCGGCCCGGGGGGCTCATGGTTGAACAACGCCGTGGGCCTCGGGCTGTCGGGCCCGGTGTCCGAGGACGAGATCGCCTACCTGACGCGGTGGTACGAAGGAGCGGGAATCGAGCCGCGGGTTGAACTGTGTCCGATGGCCCATGAATCGCTGATCCGCGCGTTGGAGCGCCAGAAGTTCGTCGTGCGGTGCTTCGAGTCGGTGCTGTACCGGGAAATCGACCCGAACCATGCGGTGCTGCCGGTAATGGGACCGCTCGATGGCGGCAGGCTCACCATCCGGATGGTTGATCCAACCAGCGATTCGGAGGTGCGGGAGTATGTCCGCGTGTGTGGCTCAGGGTTCCTGCCGCCCGGGGTCACCGAGATGCCCGAGGAGCATGTCGCGGTCGCGATGCGCGTCGTGCGCCATCCACGCACCGTCGCGATGATGGCGATGCTTGACGGCCGGTGCGTCGGCGCGGGCGGCATGGGGTTGCACGACCGGGTCTGCGCGCTGTTCGGCCTGAGCGTGCTGCCGGAGTTCCGGCGCAGGGGGATTCAGCAGGCGCTGATCGCCGCGAGACTCAACCACGCCGCCGCCCGGGGCGCACGCCTGGCGACGATCGGCTCCCGCCCCGGCGCGGGGACGGAGCGCAACGTGCGCCGGATGGGGTTCGCGACGGCGTACACCAAGCCGGTCGTGGTGCGGCCGGGGGAAGGGCTGGCGAGGAATCCGAGTTAAGGCTGGGGGCGAGATTCAGGCACACGGTCCGCTGAACCACGCGGAGAGGAACGCGAAGATGTCGGGCACCTCGGTGCGGCCGTTGTTGTCAAAGTCCGCGTTTCCGCCGAACCAGGAGGAAAGGAACGCGAAGATGTCCGGGACCTGGATCGAGCCGTTGCCGTCCCAGTCCGCCGGGCAGGCCACCGGGAACTGGAACCACGCCACATCCTCGGCGCCGACGATGCCGTCGCCCGTCACGTCAAACAGGCTGAAGTTCGGGCCGACGTCGTCGAGCACGACTCGCCCGTTGTACATCCCGTCCATGTCGATACCGGAACCGTCGTTGAAGGCGATGAACCACTCGACCGCGGTGCGGTCACTGGGGGTTACCGCGCTGTCGCCGTCCACATCGCCCTGCAGGATGTCGAAGCCGACATCTGTCCACACATAGAGCGAATCTTCGGGCTGGGCATAGGCCGTCCCGACAATCGCCGAGGTCCTCCAGAGCAGAGGGTTGAGATAGTTGGACGGGTTCTTCTTCAGCCAGCGGTGGATGAGTTGATACGTAAGGCCGGAGTTGGAGCCGCCGGCGCCGGCGATGACATCCGCCAGTGCCTCGGCGATGCTGAAGTGCGAGCCCTCGGCGATCGACGTGTCGATGGGCTGTTCCGGCTCGCCGGTGAGCATCGCGGCGCCCGCCTGCGTGAGCGGGAACACCAGTGAGACCACGGTCAGGTTTGTGCTCGCTTCGTGGGCGAACCGCAGGTTCACGACCGGGTCGTACAGCCCGATGTCCGAGCCGCCGAAGATCTGCGAGGCAAGGCGATAGCCGCCCGCCCGCTGGAAGAACCTGCCGCGGACGACCATCTCCTCGCCGGGGTCGAGCCGTCCGTCGTGGTTCCCTGTCTGCGAGACAATCTCGGCATCGAAGCAACCGCACATGGCCAGCGCGAAGTCGGCTCCTGTGCGTTCAAAGAACGGGGGCGTAGACCAGATCGTGTCCATGTCCGCGGCGCACGTGGGCACCCGGTCGACGAGGTACGGATCGGCGAATCGTCCGCCGAACCTCCCGGCGATGCCCAGTGCGCGGGAGCGTGCCTGCGCGGGGAACTCGCCGCCGGTGTTCCGGTCACGGTCCACATCGATCTCGACAAATCCGTACACCGGGCTCGGCCCGAAGCGATCGGGCTCGTAGTCGGCGCCGTTCAAGCCAAGCGGGCCGGGCGGATTCACCAGCCCCGCGAAGACGACGTCGATCCGGACGATCTGCGCATCGGCCACCTCGGCCGGCAGTCCCACGTAGGGGTTCGCAACGGGGTTCAGCGGCGCCCAGGGAATCAGCGAGACCGAGAGAATGTCAGGGAGCGTCGCGCCGGGGAGGAGCACACCATCCGCCCCGCTGTCGGTGCGGCGGATCCGTGTGTCGCCGGGCGAATCGGTCCAGAGCGTGCGGTCTACCGATGCCAGCGCAGAGCCCGAGGCGACCAGACAGGCCGCGGCCATGCGGATGCCGGAGTTCGTGTTTCGAGTCATGTCTGCGCCGCCTCTTCTTTCTGCACGTGCGCCTGCAGGCCGTAACGCTCGATGCGGTACCGCAGGCTGCTGCGTTGCATGCCGATCAGCCGGGCGGCACGGGAAACATTCCCACGAGTGAACCGCAGCGACTGGATGATCAACTCTCGCTCTACATCGGCCGCGCGATGAACTCCCGATTCGAAATCGAAGTTCAACCCGCCTCGCGCGGGGCGAGCCGCCTCGGCCCCGGTCCCGGATGCCGCCCGGAGCGCGGTGCCCGCCGCGCCCAGCCCCAGTTCTGCCGGCCCGATCTCCGGTCCGTCGGCGAGCATCGCCGCGCGCTGGCAGGCATTGACCAGTTCTCGCACGTTGCCCGGCCACGGATGATCCTTCAGCGCCTGCTCGGCCCTCTGCGAGAGCCGGCACTCCGGGCGGCCGAACTGCCGCCGGAAGCGCTCGATCATCACGCGGGCGATCGCGAGCACATCGTCGCCGCGTTCGCGCAGCGGCGGGATTTGAACGGTGAACGCATTCAGGCGGAAGAGCAAGTCCCGTCGGAAGCGGCCCTGGGCGACCTTGGCATCAAGATCCTGGTTCGAAGCGGCGATCACCCTTACCCGCACCCGGCGCTCCTTCGTGCCGCCGATGCGCCGGAAGTGCCCGCTCTCGACCACGACGAGGAGTTTGGACTGAAGTTCCAGCGGCGTCTCCGAGACTTCGTCAAGGAAGATCGTGCCCCCATCCGCCATCTCGAACAGCCCGGCGCGTGCCTCGCGCGCATCGGTGAACGCCCCGCGCTCGTGGCCGAACAACTCGCCCTCGACCAGGTTTGCCGGCAACGCGGAGCAGTTGACGTGCACGAACGGCGGTTCGCCCTGTCCACCCGTCGCGGCGACGCGGCACGCCTGCGCGTGGATGTGCCGCGCCAGGACGCCCTTGCCCGCGCCGGTCTCTCCGAGCAGGAGGAAGCAGGGGAGCGGCGTCGGATGCGATGTCTCCGCTTCGGGCGGCAGCGGCACCGCCGAGAGTCGAGTCGCCAGGTCGAGCGCGCCACGCCACGCCGCGCTCGAACCCAGCGCCTCAAACTCCTGATCACGGGTCTTCTCGAGCCGTTCATACAACTGCACGCGCTGCCGCAGCCGTCGGCTCTCCAGCCATCGCGGAACGCTGAGGATCAGTTCTTCGGTGTGCAGCGGCTTGGTGAGGTAATCGTCGGCGCCCAGACGCATCGCCGCGACCGCCGTCTCGACAGTCGCGTTGCCGGTCATGGCCACGATGACACCCTCGAACGCCTCGCGGCCTTCCCGCAACTCGCGGATGATGTCCAGCCCTTCATGCCCCGCGCTGGTCAGCGCCAAGTCGGTGAGCACCATGTCCGGAACGGTGCCGGTGAGGTACCCCCGGGCCTGCACGGCACTCGCGGCCTCTGCGACGTCGTGGCCGGCCTTTCGCAGCGTCTTCGCGATCGCGAAACGCAGGTCACCGTCATCCTCGATGAGCAGAATTTTGGCCACTCAATACCTCCGGGTGGCCAGCCGTGGCCACCCCGGACGAATCTGACTCGATCGGCCCGATCGGCATCCGAGCCGAAAAGACCGCCCCACGATCGCCGGGAGCGAGTGCTCCCGTAATCCCACCATCGTGGGGGATGTCCTGCAACGTCAAGGTCCCGCCATGCGCGCGGACGACCTGCTGAGCGAGAGCAAGTCCGATGCCGGTGCCTTCACGCTTTGTTGTGAAGTATGGCGCAAAGATCCGCTCACGCAACTCCGCCGGCACGCCCAGACCATTGTCCTGCACCCGGAGTTCCCACTGGTCGCTTGCTTTCCCATCTTCACGCGCGAGTTGCCGGCAGGTGACGCTGACCACCCCCGCCTGCGAGGGTGGGTGGGGGCTGGAAGCGATGGAATCCAGGGCATTCGAGATTAGTGCCCCGAGTGCGAGTTCCAGGTGCCTGGGGTCAAAGGCTGCCCTCTTTGGGGCATGGGTTGCGTCGAGTTCGAGCCGGATCCGGGTTGCCTGAGCCTTTGGGCGGTAGGCCTCGACCACTCTCCCGAGCCATTCTGCCGGGTCCAGGGACTGGTGCACGATTTCAAGAGGGCGCGTCGCCTGCAGCAGGTCGCGGAGCCAGTGCTCGAAGCGATCGACCGCGCCGATGATGCGGTCCTGGTTCTCGCCGATGTCGGCTCGAAGTTCGGGCGCCACGGAGGGCGAATCGAGTTCGCGCCGTGAGAGTTCGGCAAGACCCCGGATGCCGGCCAGGGGGCTCCGGAGGTTGTGGGCGATCCGTCGGGCGACCTCTCCGACCGCGGCCAGCCGCTCGCGCTCCACTGCCTCGTCCTGCATGCGCTTGACCATGCCCGCCATCGAGTTCACTTCCTTGGACAGCGAGCCCAGTTCATCGAGCCCGCGGACCGGGATCCGGTGCGCAAAGTCGCCCGCGGCGATCCGGCCCGCCGCGGTGCGCAGTTCGGCCACGGGCTGCACCACCCAGCGACGCACGAGCAGCAAGCCCAGAATGCACAGGAGCACGATCAGGATCGCGACGATGGCGCTCAGGACGACGAGTTCTCGCCGGACATCCGTCGCGCGGATGACCAGGCGATGGGTGTCCTCGATGATGCGGGACTCGATTCGCCGGACCAGCGATAGGGTGTTTGTGAGCGCCGCGGCGGCGCCGCCGTGTGCATCCGGCGTGGGCCGTGCAAGCCACGTTTCGCCCAGGTCCCGCGTTTCGGAGAGTCGGTTTCGAAGGTTGGCCAGCGAGGTCTTGCCGGTCACGGTCGTGACGGCATCGTCCGCCACGAGTCGTTGCATGGCGCTGCTGATCTTGCGGCCCTGCTCCTCGAACTGGCCGCGAGTGCCCGGATCGGCCGCGTCGTCTGCGGATGGCGTCCCGGGATCGACCAGCAGTTCCTGCTGCTTCTCGAGCGCAAACCGGATGGCCTGGAGTTGAATGAGCGCCGAGGACATCACCTCGAAGGGACGGCGCACCTCGTTCTGCATGTGGTTGATGGCCCAGATGCTCGCCGAGATCGAGAGGATCACCGTTAGGCCGATGACCCCCAGCAGCAGCGCAAACTTGGTCTGAAGCGACATGACGCGTCCCGGCCCGAGGCCCATCCCTGGCCCGCGGCGAGACAGAATACACAATCCGGGGTGTGCGCGGGTCGATCGAGATCAGCGGCCGGGATCGAACCCCCAGGCCCAGTTCGGCTGATCCAGCGGCGCGAGGGTTGATTCAACGTGCCCGTCGATGAACGAGACGTTGATCCCCTTGTTGTGCCTGAGTGCCGGGTACCAATAGCGGTTGTTGATGAACAGCGTCGTGCTGTTGAGCGACGGTCCCGAGAACAGCGGGTTGGCGCTGATCTGCGCAGCCCGCCGCCCGTCCACGTCCCACGAGAGCGGGATGAGATTCGGGGCGATCTGGCCCTGCCCCTCCATGATCCTGCTCGTCAGCAGTACCTGGGGACTTCTGCCGGCCTGCTGCTGGCGCTCGGAGTACCGGAGCCGGACGTTGAATCCGTAGGAGATGTTCTGAGGCGGCTGGATCGCGCCCTCGGTGCAGGGTGTGCCCGACCACGCCGTCACCGTGCCGCGAACCTCGGGGCATCGCAGCGGGTCGTTGCCCTGCGCATCGGGCAGCGGGTGGCTGTTCTCGGCGCCCCAGGTCCAGAACTCGTCGATGCCGTACTGGTAATCGATGAACGTCTCAAGCCGGAACGACTTGCGCCCGGGGAGGTCTTCATCATCGCCACGGTTGGGGTGAAGGGTGTCGTCGGCGAACGTTGCGAAGTCAAAAGCACAGGATCGCAGCGACACCTGGCACTTGAACGAACGGGCCGAGGCTACCGTGCCGCGTGCCGCCGGGAGCAGCAGCGAGATGAGCGTTGCGAGAATGGCGATGACGACGAGAATCTCGATGAGTGTGAAGCCGCACGCCGGGCGCGCCCGGTTGCTTGGCCGTGTCGTTCCGAAGATGTTTCGCGCTTCCGAGAACACGGAAGGCCTCTTCTTCTGGTCGCCCATTGCCCCAGCCCCGACAAGACATGATACAGCGGTCCGTCGCACTTTCGTACCTCCACAACCATGGTGGAGAACACGCGAACTGAACATCGCCTGTTCTGGGGACATCAACCTCCGGTGAAGTACACGGACTTCACTTCTTGAGGATTGTTCGCCGGCCAGGGGCCCCGGGTTCCGAAAAATCGAGAAGATCGTTTGGATTTTGTATAGTGGAATGCTGGTGTTCGACCGCTGAATGCCGGAGACAGGAATCGAACCTGCACGGGGGTTGAGCCCGGCGGATTTTGAATCCGCTGCGTCTGCCAGTTCCGCCACTCCGGCGAGTGACCGCGGGAGTGTATCGCGGGAGGGTGCCCGCTTCACTTCCGGATCGCACCCGCAAAGCGAAAAGGCCGGGAGGCATCTCCCGGCCTTCGGTCACTTGTCGCCCTGCATGCAATCGTGTCGAGTTCGATCAGCCGCCGAACCTCAGCAGGGATCCTCGGGAGCGCACACCAGGACGCGCTTGCCGTCGACCATCAGGTAGACCGCGCCGCGGAGCGAGAGCAACGCCTGACGGCCGCCGCCCTGGTCGGTCGCCGCGAGTCTGCGGACGAGTTCGAAGTGCTCGGGCGAACCGAAAGTGATCTTGATGTCGGGCTTCTCGAGTTCGGGCTTGTCGACGAGGTTGCTGTCGATCCACTTTCCTGCGCGGCAGAAGAGCGTCTGGTCGGCGACCTGCATGACGGAGGCGACCCGACGCTCCTGCATGCTCGCATCCCAGAACCTGTTCTCTGAGTTGGCGCACGTCTGGGCCTGAGCCGCCTTGAGGTTCATGGACTGATTCACCGCCCCGGTGCCCGCGCGATCGGCTACGCGAGTCGCGGCGGTCTCCAGCGCGAGCCGGACCTGCTCATCGTGGTCGCGCACCGCAACGGGCGAGCCGGAGGGATCCTCGGCCAGGAATGACGTGTACTCCGTCAGAATGCCCCATCGCATCGAGAGTTTCACGACCTCGTCGATCAGTTCCTTGGTCCGCGGGTCGGTGCGGACATCGCCGCTGACTCCTGCCTGCCGCACTTCGTCGAGGAGGAATGCGATCTTGCGCGAGGCCCAGAGACGCGGCACAAACGCGTTCGCCGTGGTGGCCCGCGAGGGATCGAGCACGTACTCGAACGTCCTGTGCTGGCCGAGGTACTCGCCCTCCAACGTCAGCCGCACTCCCTCCTTCGTGGTCATGTAGCGACCGAGGACGACGAGTTGGTCGCCCTCAAACAGGTCGGGCATGCGCCCGGGCATGACGTCCATCGTCGCAGGCATGCGCGGGGACGGGTCGGCCAGGTGCCTCGCCGCGAGCACCGGCTCGCTCATCACCGGCCCGGCCAGACGACGGAACACCCGCGAGACCGAGGTCTCGATGTTCTCCCCGGGAAGGACGTTGATGGATGCGCCGCGGGCGACTTCGGCGAGTTTGTCCAGCAGCGGCGCGTTAAGGTCGTAGCCGACGCCGAATGTGAAGACTCGTCGCTTGAACGTGTTCGCGCTGGCCGAATCTCCCCGGATCTTCGCCTCGTCGGTGATCCCCACGGTCGGCAGGCCGTCGGTCAGGAACACGACCAGCGGCAGGAAGCCCGGTGTCACGGGCTGCTTGAGGGCCTGCTGCAAGGCCTCGTGGATGTTCGTCCCGCCCTCGGCGCGCAGCCCGTTGAGGTAGTTGCGGCCGTCGGCGAGCGTCGCAGCGTCCTTGATGACCGGGCCGTTGCCGAACCGCGCCACCGTGTCGGAGTAGTCGATGATGCTGAAGGCCTCGCCCTCGTTGAGCCCTTCGATGACGGCGACGGCTGCGCTGCGGGCCTGTTCCCACTTCTCTCCCCGCATCGAGCCCGACCGATCGAGCACCAGCGTGACCTCGCGCTTGGGCACGCGTCGCTGCGATTCGACCGGCAAAGTCGGCACGCCGGCGAGCATCATGAAGTAGCCGGTGCCCACCGCCGCGTCGGTGTCCGGATAGAGCATGATCGAAGAGGGCAGCGGATCGTCTGATCCCGCGCCGAGCAGAAGACTGATGCGGAACGCCCCGGGTGCGCCGCTGGCGGCAACGGGGACATCGAAGGCGATCTCCTTGTCAGAGATGCGCGTGGTGTTCAGGGGGTGGCTCGGGGAGTACACCGTGCCGATGACACGCTCGGACCGCGCATGGCCCTTCAGGGTCCACTTGGTCGCGGAGGCTTCCAGCGAGCCGGAGCGCGGCAGGAAGAAGTCGATCCGGGAGCCGCCCGCCCCTGCCGCGGCGTCGGCGGGCAGGACATTCTCATACGTCAGCGTGATCGTGGACTGTCCCTGTGCCGGAACGGGGAAGACGCTGGATCGAACGAACGCGCAGTTGACGAACTCGAGCAGCGCGGGATCGAGGCTCCGGCGGACGATGTCCTCGTAGATTCGACGGGCTTCGTCGGCGGGCAGAACCTTCGCGGTGGGTTCCTGGCCAGGGCCATCGAAGCCGAACGAGCGGATGGCCGCGCCGTGCGGGACCGGGATGAGCATCTCGGCCTGCTGCACACTCGACGCGGGGTTCTTGACGGTCATGCGCAGGGTGGTGGTGGAGACGGACTCGCGAAGGTCCACCGTCGCGTCGACGCTGGCGATCTCCACGGCGGTGGTGTTCGGCCGGATGGTGATGGCGCGGCCGCGGGCTGCCTGCGGCACGATCACGTTTGCCACGCGGATGTCGACCGTGGAGCCCGGCGGAACGGTGATGGTCGTGGCTGCGGGTTGTGCCGCAATGGCAAGAGATACGGAGCCGGCGGCGAGGACGATCGAGGCGAGCAGTCGGCGCATGGTGAGCCCTCCTTGGAGTCGGTTGGGTATACAGGCACGATGTCCGGCGACAGTCGCTTGTCCACGCGATCGACGGGAAAACGCAAATCGCCCGGGCGGCGAGCCCGGGCGATGCAAACGGACTCCAAATAGAGTCAGGGAGCGTTACACCCGGGGCCGGATCGCCGTCGCGTGGACATCGCGGAGTTGTTCGTCGGTGACCGGCCCCGGTGCTCCGGTCATCAGGTCCTGCCCGGTCTGGGTCTTGGGGAAGGCGATGACGTCGCGGATGTTCGAGGTTCCCAGGAAGTTCATGACCAGACGATCGAGGCCGAACGCGATGCCCGCGTGCGGCGGCGCGCCGAACTGCAACGCCTCGAGCAGGAAACTGAACTTCTCCCTGGCCTGCTCGGGGGTGAGCCCCAGCAGCGTGAACACCTTGGACTGCACGCGCGGGTCGTGGATTCGAACCGAGCCCCCGGCGATCTCCTGGCCGTTGAGCACGATGTCGTAGCCGGCGGAAACGATCGATTCGATCGTGACCTCATCGTTGACGTCCGCCGCGACAAACGCCTCGACCTGATCGTCGTTGGGCGCGGTGAACGGGTGATGCATGGCGACCCACTTGCCGGTGTCCTTGTTGCGCTCGAACATCGGGAAGTCAACGACGATGAGGAAGTTCCACGGCCCGCCCTCGCAGCCCGGCTTGGGGACCACGCCCATGTCGCGGGCGACCACCTGCCGCAGTTCGCCCAGCGCCTTGGTGCACACCGAGTACTCGTCGGCGACAAACAGAGCGGTGTCGCCGGGCTTCAGGCCCAGCGTGCGCACCAGGTCGTCCTTGACGCCGCCGAGGAACTTGGCGATGCCGGTCTCGAACTCGCCCGCGGCGTTGACCTTCACCACGGCGCACCCGCCCGCGCCGAAACCGCGGACGAACTCGTGGTAGCCGTCGGTGATCTTGCGCGTGAGTTTCTCCGCGCCGCCGGGCACGCGGATGGCCTTGACCACGCCGCGCTTCGAGTTGAAACGCGGGCGATCCGCGCCCTTCGCGAGGACATCCTTGAAGAATGCGACGTCGGTCTTTGCGGCAATCCCGGAGATATCGGTGATCTCAAGCCCGTAGCGGGTGTCGGGACGGTCGATGCCGAACCGCTCCATCGCTTCCCGGTACGACATGCGCTGGATCGGCGGAACGTCGAACCCGGACATCTCCTTCCACAGGCGGCGGACAAAGCCCTCCATCATCTCGACGACGTGGTCTCGCCGGACGAAGGACATCTCCAGGTCGATCTGCGTGAACTCGGCCTGCCGGTCGGCTCGCGGGTCCTCGTCGCGGAAGCAACGGCAGATCTGCATGTACCGGTCGCACCCGGCCACCATCAGGATCTGCTTGAAGAGTTGCGGGGACTGGGGCAGGGCGTACCAGTTCCCGGGAAGGTGGCGGCTGGGCACCAGGAACTCCCTCGCGCCCTCGGGCGTGCTCTTGTAGAGCACGGGAGTCTCGATCTCCAAGAAGCCATTCTCGTCGAAGTACCTGCGGGTGGTCTGGTACACCTTGTGGCGCGTCGCCAGCGCCTTCTGCATCGCCGGGCGCCGCAGGTCGACGTACCGGTACTTCAGGCGAAGTTCCTCGTTGGGGAGTTTGGCCAGGTCGTCCGGGAGAAACGGCGGATTGGCGGTCTTGTTCAGGACCTCGAGTTTGCTCGCAACGAGTTCCACCTTACCGGTCGCGAGTTTGGGGTTCTCGCCGCCGGTGCGGATGCGGATGGTGCCTTCGACGGCGACCACGTCCTCGTTGCGGAGTTTGTCCGCCTGCTCCATCGACGCCGCGGCATCCTCGCGATCGAACACCACCTGCGTCAGTCCGAAGCGGTCGCGAAGGTCGATGAAGATGAGGTTGCCGTGGTCGCGGTAGGAGTTGACCCAGCCGTTCAGACGGACGGTCTGACCGACGTGCGAGTCACGGAGTTCGCCGCAGGTGTGCGAGCGACGGAGCATGGGGGTCCTTTCCAGATCGATTCACCGCGTCCGGGTGCACGGTTCGCGGCGGGCAGAGCAAGAGCGTGGCCGTTTTCGGGGCGGAGTATAGGAATGCGGCTGCGCATCGCGCCGATGCAGGGCGACGGCAGCCGATCGCATGTTCTCGGGGGTCTGTGCTTGGTGTCAGGCCGCCTTCGCGCGGGCCCGGCCCGCGCCGCGCAGGATCATCGACGACGCGGCGTTCAGCACCGTGCCCCAGGCCGCGTCGAGTTCCGGCGACCAGTGACCGTCGGCGGTCTCGTGCATGGCGTCGAGCATCGCGTCGCGAGCCATGCCATAGTGATGAGGCAGGATTCCCGAGCGCTGGTTTCGAGCGCCGAACTCCGCCAGCATGTGCTCGATGGCCTCCAGCCGGTGCGCGTTTTTCGCGAGCGTGCCCAGCGCAGACAGCAGGTCCTGATTCCGTCGCGTGGTGTCGATCGGGAAGAGCGGTCGCAGTGGGGGGTGGGCTCGGAACAACCGGTTGAAGAACCCTGTCGCCAGCCGATCGCCCAGCGGCGCAAGCGCCCGGAGGCTGCTGCGGAGATCGTCGAGTTGCTGGCTGGTCAACATGGCGGTGCGTCTCCGGCCTCACAGGCGCGATCGGAGCCGCCGCGGAAGGCTCGAAGGCCCGCGGCGTTTCCGGACTGTTTCACCATCGGCCGGAAACAGGGCCGTGCTTGACGCCACCGATGATTCGGCCCCGCAGTTTCCGCCGCGGAACCCCGCGAACTTGCCCGGGCTGCCCGACGCGCCCGTCGGCCCCGGATCAAAGCCCGCAACCAGTCGGGTCCGGGTGCCGTCGAGTCCCGCAGGACAGACGTTATCGGGCCGGTATCATCGACCCTTCTACACGCCCGCCCCTCCCCGGACACGCCACCATGACCGCCACCAATCGTTTCGGATTCCGCGACCTGCCCTTCATGGGTGTGATCCACGTGAACAACGAGGCCATGAAGGCCGGTTGGCGCATGGGTGACCCCGCATGGTCAAACCTCGGACAGGGTCAGCCGGAGGTGGGTGACATCGCGGGTGCGCCGCCGCGGCTCGCGAGCCTTTCCATCGACCCGGCGGATCACGCGTACGGACCGGTCGAAGGAATCCCCGAGTATCGCGAGGCGATCGCCGCGCATTACAACCGCCTGTACCGCAAGGGCAAGGCGTCGCAGTACACCGCCGCGAACGTGTGCGTCGCTCCCGGCGGTCGCGCCGCCCTTACGCGCCTTGCCGCCGCGATGGACCGCACGCGGATGGGGTACTTCACGCCCGACTATACCGCGTACGAGGACATGCTCACGACATTCACGCGGATCGAGCCGGTGCACATCGAACTGCCCGCCTCCGGCGGTTGCCGGATCGACCCGGCTGAGTTGGACCGCAGGGTGGAGCGGGACCGCCTCGGCGCGCTGCTCATCAGCAATCCCTGCAACCCGACGGGTGTCGTGCTCTCGGGCGATGAACTCAAGGCGTGGGTGAGCATGGGCCGTCGCCGCGGCTGCACCATGCTGATGGACGAGTTCTATTCGCACTTTGTGTATTCGAATGGCGCGTGGCCATCGGGCAAGGGCGTCTCCGCGGCGGAATTCGTCGAGGATGTCAACACCGACCCTGTCGTCATCATCGACGGACTCACCAAGTGCTTCCGGTATCCCGGGTGGCGCTCGGGTTGGGTCGTCGGCCCCAGGGCCGTGATCCAGGCAATGACCGCGGCGGGGAGTTTTCTCGATGGCGGCTCCAGCCGGCCGGTGCAGCGTCTGGCCATTCAGGCGCTCGAGCCCGTCCGCGCGGACCAGGAGACCAACGCCGTTCGCGCGGTCTTCGCCGAAAAGCAGAGGCTGACGCTGGGGAAACTGCGGGAGGCGGGCGTGCGCTTCCCGGTGATCGAGAAGACCCCGGCCGGGGCGCCGTCGGGCACGTTCTACGTCTGGGGCGACATCAGCGGCCTGCCCGCGCCGATCAACGAGGGCGAGGGCTTCATGCGGGCGGGCTTTGGCGCGCAGGTGCTCACGGTTCCGGGGGTGTACTTCGATGTGAACCCCGGAAAGGCACGCTCCGGCGTTTCGCCGCTGAAGAGTTTTGTGCGGTTCAGTTTCGGTCCGCCGCGACAGAACCTCGAGGCGGGTCTCAACCGTCTCGTGGCGATGATCTCGTCGCACCGCAGGTAGGCGGCGGGCTGGTCAGCAGCCAGCGAACCACAGTGACAGGAAGAAGAAGATGTCCGGGACTCCCACGCCCGGCACGCCGTCGATATCGGCGCTGGGGTCCTGCGCGAACCAGGCGCTGAGGAACGCGAAGATGTCCGGGATGTCGACGCCGCCGCTGAGGTCAAAGTCGGCGGGGCACGGGGTGCCGTTGATCACGAAGTCCGCCGGGGACTGATCGAAGCCGGTGTTGCCCGAGCCGTCCCTTGCCACGATCCGGACGCGTGCGTGCGGCGCGTAGAGATTCGGAACCGTCCAGGTGTGCGTGCCGTCGGGTGCGGTCGCGGCGACGATGGTCGTGGGGAACGTCAACCCGCCGTTGGTCGAGAGCAGGATGTCGATGTTGCTCACCGACACATCGTCATCGCTGATCCACCGGATGTCGACGTTGTCGCCTGGGGTGAGGGTCTGACCGCCGCGCAGGTTCCGAAGGTAGGCCGTCGGCGAAAGCCCGCCGTTGGGACCGGACTCGCCGAGATGCTTGGGCACGTGCATGACGATGCAGTGCATGACGCCCGCGGCGGTGACGATCGACTGGCAGTTGAGTTGGAAGATCTGCTTGTTGGGCATGTGGCTTTGCCACGTGGCCAGCGCCTGCGCGTTGTGGCCGGCGGCAACAACCGTCGCGTTCGTGTAGGAAGGGATGATCACGATGTCGTTGCACATCACGACGTTCGTGTAGGTGTAGTGGGCGTCGAGCGAACGGCCCGGCACCCGGGCAATGGTCCAACCGGCCGCGGTCATGGACGCCGCGGTGGTGTCGCAGATGACGTCCTGCGCGCTGTTCACGTTGTTCGGCCAGTCGGCGATCACGGCCGTCTGGTCGCCCGTGACCTGCATCCACATGTCGATGTGCTGCGTCGAGTCGACGGACGTCGGAAAGGGGTTCGTCAGCGTGGTGTTGACATTCTGGAACTGATTCCAATACGCGATGATCTGCGCCTCGGTCAGCGAGGGGTTTTCATTCGCGATCAGCCGTGTCGCCCACGAGTTCCCGATCCCGTTCAGGTGGTAGTTTCCTCCGCCGTGGATCAGCGGGAGCGCGTAGCGAGCATGGTTCTTGAACGACGCGAACGCGACGGGGAAGACGTCATCCTGCGGCCGCGGCCGGTTGTACGTGTGATCAATGATCGCGCGGACGTTGCCCTCGTAGATGTATCGCGGCCCGTAGTCGCGCAGCCACACCGTGTTCGTGGTCGTGATCAGGTATTGCACCCGCGACATGTTCGCACCGGCGCTGATCAACGCGGAGTTCGCGCTGGTCTGAACCGCGGCGCTGTCGCACGCAACATAGAGCTTCGCATTGCCCTGGTTGGTGATCAGCGCGCCCATCTGCCCCTGCAGAGTGGTGTAGGTCTTCCACGCCAGGATGATGCCGTCGCAAGGCTCGTACTCGCCCGGGCAGCGCACGGGCCCGGTGGGCGACGTGTATGGCCCGCGCAGCGCACCCGCGCCATCCGGATCGTTCTGGCCCGCGACCAGGGGGTGCATCTCGAGGAATCGCCGTTCGTTCTCGGTGAGATATCGCGGAATCGGCGGCGCATCGGGGTCTGTCGGAAACACCAGCCGCCCGTCGATCAGCGCGGGCTGACCAAGGACGGGTGAAGGCTCGGCGGCTTGCTGCGGAGTGCCAGACTGCCCGAGCGATGCCAGGCAGGGCGTCAACGCCGCCGTGGCGAAGAGAAGCGAGAGCACCGGGCGGGTCTTCATGTGGGTCTCCGAGAATGTGAATCTGGCCCCCGGCATGAAACCGGAGGTATTGCGAACCAAAGCCTACCACGAGTTTGAATGACCTCCAAACCGTACGGCTCTCGTGCCCCGCGGTTTCCGGCTTGCCGGTCACATGCGACGAAGGGCGTGCTGATTGGAAAAAAGCGGCCCATGTAACCGGACCTCTGCCGTACGCAAACCCCGCCGAATGGTGGTTTCAGCGAGGGTTTCGAGTATGGTATTGACGCTCGGCGGAAGGGGTGTCGACGGGTCCGAGAATCCGTCCCGACGGAGATCCCACAGGTGAAGAGCGCGAATTCCAGAACGGCGATTCGGTACATGGCGGGCTGTGCGGCAGTGTGCCTGTCTGCCAACGTCGGATGGGCCGGCGGATCATCCGAACAGTCGGTCCTGATCATCGACCCGACGGACCCGGCCTCGCTGGAAGTGGGGCACTACTACGCCCAGCGCCGGAACATCCCAGCTTCGAACATCCTGTACATGAAACCCGGCGCGGCGAACTACGCCGCGTTCGCCACCACGCTCGCGGCCTTCCAGGGCGAACTCGCCGTCCGCGGCGTCGAGCCTTCGGTTGACTTCATCCTGATCGCCCCTCAGGCACAGTATCGTGTTCCGGCGCCGGGCCTGTTGTCGGACATCTGCTTCCCGGTGAGCAACTTCAGCATCTCGGCGTGCTACATCACGGCGTTCATCCGCAGCGAGGTCCTCTCCGGCACGCTGAGTGTCGAACACGCGAACCAGTACGCCACCGGTGCATACTCGACATTCACGCTCGACAGCCAGACGTCGTATGTCTTGGGTAATCCTTCGACGGCTTCCAATGCCCGGAGGTACTACGCGGCGGGAGTGATCGGTCACACAGGCCAGTACGGAAACACGGTGCAGGAACTCAAGGACATGATCGACCGTTCGGTGGCGGTCGACGGCACCCGCCCGACCGGCACGTTCTACTTCATGTCCACGACCGACACCGCTCGAAACGTCCGGAGCGGGCAGTTTCCAAACGTCATCACGACGATCAACAACTCGCTCGGCGGCACGGCCGTTCAACTCTCGGGCGTTCTGCCGCCCGGTGTCAACGACGTGATGGGCGTCATGACCGGCATCGCGAACTTCGATTGGAGCACCTCGGGCTCGACGATTCGGCCCGGGGCGTTCTGCGACCATCTGACGAGTTTCGCGGCGACCTTCGACGGCAACGGCCAAACAACCGTAGATGCATGGATCCGTGCCGGCGCGAGCGGATCCGCGGGTGAGATCGAAGAGCCCTGCAACTATCAAGGCAAGTTCCCGCACGCCCGCATCCACGCGCTCTATCGCCAGGGCATGTGCCTGGGTGAGGCCTATCTGCGCAGCGTGGCGTACGTTCCGTTCCAGGGTCTGTTCTACGGCGATCCGCTGACCCGTGCCTATGCCTGGCCCCCGAATCTCAATGTCGCCGGAGCCCCGATGGGTTCGGCCACCGGCGTCGTCACGCTCACGCCTTCCGGCTCCGCCACACTCGCCGGTCGGCAGATCGACCGCTTCGAGTTGTTCGTCGACGGCGCCAGCCGCGGCACGGTGCTGCCCGGCGGCTCGTTCAACATCGACACCAACCAGATTGATGACGGATGGCACGAGGTGCGCATCCTCGTCTGGGACAACTCCCCGGCCAAGCACACGCGGTCGTGGGTGAGTTCGCTGATGGTGGTCAACGACGAGATTCTCGCGACGTTGACCCCTCCGGCGAACCCCAACGCGACGTTGAACGACTCGCTGACGTTCGACCTGGCCGGAGCGGGCACGGGCCTCCGCGAACTCCGCCTGCTGGCCAACGGCCGCGTGGTGGCGCGGCGCACGACCGATGGCCCCGTGACCGTGTTTGGCCGCAACCTCGGACCGGGCGTGGTGAAGATGCAGTGCGAGGCCGAGTTCAACGGGAACTATGTCACACGCAGCGCGCCGGTCGCGATGAGCATCATGGGCGAGGGCATGCCGCCCGCCACGACGCAGCCGGTCGCGCAGAGTTACCGCAAGCGGATGCTGCGCAACCGCGGCGCCGCGGTGGAACTCCCGGCGATCTTCGCGGACCAGCTCGCCGATGCCGCCTACTCGCTGGTGACGCCCGCGTCCAACGCCGCGGTGACCATCGCGGGGGCGACGGCGATGGTCATCCCGGGGCCGAACATCACCGGGAACGACAGTTTCCAGTTCCGCGTGACCACGCCCTCGGGGGTCTCGAACACGGCGACGGTCACGCTCTGGTATGCGTGTGCCGCCGACTTCGACGGCGACGGCGCCGCCACCGTGCCGGACATCTTCGCATTCCTCAGCGCCTGGTTCGCGGGCAACCCGGTGGCCGACATCGACGACAGCGGCGGTGCGCCGTCCGTTCCCGATATCTTCGCGTTCCTGAGCCAGTGGTTCTCCGGATGCCACTGATCGGTCGATCGGCCTAGACCAGCACGATCTCGTCCTGCATGCAACTCGTCACGACCGGCCCCCGTTCCGTGTCGACGTAGACGTCGATCTCGTTCCGGCACCCGAACTTCCCGTCGAGGTAGATCCCCGGTTCGATGGTGAACCCCGTGCCGGCGAGCATGCGGCGCGTGTCGCGTGTCTCAAGGTTGTCGAGGTTCATGCCCAGGCCGTGCACACGCGCGCCCGGCGACAGGCTGTGCCCGGTCCGATGCTTGATGTTCGCGCCGAATCCCAGGCGTTCAATCGTCTGCCGCGCTGCGTCGTCGAGTTGCCAGCCCTCGACGCCTCCGGTCTTCCAACCGTCCTGCGCCCGCGAAAGCGCCGCATCACGTGCCGCCTTCACCGCATCGAACACGCGCCGATGCTCATCCGGCAGCCGATCGCCCGCGAACGCTGTCCAGGTGATGTCCGAGTAGATGTTCTCGTTCCCCGGGATGCGTGCCCACAGGTCGAGCAGGATCCAGTCGCCGCGTCGGATCTCCGCGGGATGGCTGGCATGAGGCTCGTAGTGCGGGTCCGCCGAGTGCGCGTTGACCGCCACGATCGGGCCGTCGGGCCACTCCAGTCCGTCGGCCTTGAACCTGCTCCGGATAAACTCCGCCGCCTCGTGCTCGAGCACCTTCTGTCCCGTCGCGAGCCGGGCACGGATGAACGCGAACGCGGCGTCCTTGATCCCCGCCACCTTGCACGATGCCTCGGCGTGCCGCTGAACGGCGGCCGCGGACCAGCAGGCGACGCACGCCTGGATGAGGTCGGCAGACGACACGACCTCGACACCCGCCGCCCGCACAAGTTCGACCGTCCCGGCATCCACAACACCCACGACCGGCAGGGCATTTCCCGGGGAATACTCCATCGCCACGCGCCGCCAGGTGGCGAGGCTCTCGGTCAGCCACCGGTGCAGGTCGCGCCACGAGACGAAGATGTCCCGCCGGATTCCGGCTTTCTCGACGTCTTCAAACTGCTGTGCATCCAGCGCCTGCACAAGCAGGCGCGGTGTGCCCTCCGCGGGGATGAGCAGCGCGGTCCGTCGCGTCGTCGTCCGGTGTCCCCCTAACAGCAGCCCGAGGATCGAGTTGCTGCCGCGGAAATCGAACACCAGCCAGGCATCGATCCCCAGTTCGTTCATCAGGTCCTGAGCAGGCGAAAAATCCATGGGCATACTCCTGCGGGCTGGCCGGATCTTCGGCGACGCGGCGTCGCCGCCGCGGACGGGGAGAATAGCCCCCGAACGCCGGTTTGAATCGAACACGCCGGTCGCCTTCGAATACCATGTGGAGCCTTCCCCGGTATCACGCAACGCGGAGCCGCCCAAAATGATCGCAAACGGCGAGTTTGTTGCCGAACTTGTTGATGCAGGCGCCAAGGGTCTGGCGGCGATTGTCGCCGATCGACTCCTGGAGCGGAAGCCGGCGCTCGCCGATCGCTACGGACCCGAGGCCCGTGCCGCCTGGCGCGAGAGCACCTGGTCGCGATTGGGATACCTCGCCGCGGCCTTGAGACTGGGCAGCCCGGCGGTGCTCGCCGAGCAACTGACGTGGGCCCGCGGGGCGCACGAGGCGCGAGGCGGACCTGAAGCCGGCGCCGATTTCGACGACTCCATGCGGCTGCTGCGTGAAGTGCTGCTCGAAGAACTGCCCGGCGAGCCGGGCGTGCTCGCCGCGTCGTGCATCGACCGCGCGCTGCAGGCCGCTGCGCCACTGCGTTCAGGCGGCGGCCTGAAGATGCCTGACCACCGGCTCGCGGCCGAGTTCCTGCTGGCTGTGCTCGAGGGAGATCGCCGCAAGGCCAGTCGCATCGTTCTCGATGCCGTTGAGCCCGGATCCGGAGGGCCGGCGATGACCGTGCGGCAGGTTTATCTGGATGTCCTCATCCCGGCGCAGTGCGAACTGGGCCGGATGTGGCATCTGAATGAAATCGGCGTCGCCGAAGAGCATTTTGCGACCGCGACCACGCAACTGGTCATGTCGCAACTCTACTCGCACCTCCCTTTCGCCCCCTCGAACGGGAAGGTGGTTGTGGCGGCATCGGTCGAAGGAAACGCGCACGATGTCGCGGTCCGGATGCTCGGAGACCTTCTCGAATCGGCAGGCTGGCGGACGGTGTACCTGGGCGCGAGCGTGCCCGCTCCGGATCTTGCCAGCGCAGCGCAGCATTTCCGCGCGGACCTGGTGGCGCTGTCGGCGGGCCTGGGCAGTCAACTCCCGGCGGTCGCCGCGGCAGTGGAGCAGATCAGGATGATCGCGCGCCCCACGCGGGTGCTCGTCGGCGGGGGCGCATTCCCGGCAACCGCGGATCCGGCCGGCCCGCCGCTGTGGAAGCGGTTGGGCGCAGACGGGTTCGCCCCGAGCCTCGATGCCGGGGTCGCCGAGGCTGCGCGGCTTGTCGGACTGTCGAAGTGATGAACCGTGGCAAACTCAGGACCGGCGACGCCGAGCGGCGGCCAGGCCGCCCATGAGCATCGCGGCCAGCCCCGCGGGGGCCGGAACCAGCGTGGCCGACGACGTGAACGACGCGGTCGCCTGGTAGCCTGTGGCCGTGGCCGCCGGGTTCGCGAAACTGAACGCGAAGGCCTCGTCGGTGTAGACGTTCCCGCCGAGGATCGGTCCGGAGAACACCACGTTGTTGCCCTGGAACTCGCTGGCGCCGAAACCGAACGAACTGGTGAGCAGGCCGCCGGAGAACGTGATGGTCATCAGCGGTGCGTTGCTGCTGTCAAAGAAGTCGATCTGCCCGGGGCCGAGCGTGGCGAAGGGCAGCGGCGTCAGCAGCGCGACGGCGCTGAGCGTGAACCGGGCATCCGCGTAGTTCGGGGCCGGCAGTCCGGGCGTCTCCAGAAGGAGTCCCGGGGCGCTCCAGCCGCCGTTGAGTTGAGCCGTGTTGGTATTGACCGTGAACAGCGGCGTCGCCGCTCCCATCGCCGGATCGGCGAACGTCACGATCGTCGCGGCATTCGCCGAAGCGGCCAGACCGCTCGCGGCAACCGCTGCAATCAACGCACAAGCATGCAGGCGCATCATCGCGTGGACTCCCCGGGAGTGCCTCCCGTGCCGCAATGATGATGCGTGCGCAACTATCTGCAAACAAAAGGCTTAGATGGCCGTTCCGATTCTCGTTACCGGACGGCGCACCGCCGCGGACTCTTCCCAGATTCTCGATGGAGTTCGGCCCCGCCCATCGCCGTCGCGTGTTCACGGTTATGGGAACGGGAACGGCGGGTCATCGGGGCGATAGTCCAGGTCATCCCATCGCGAGAGCGTGGTGATCTCGCGCGCACTGACCAAGACCGCGTGCCCGTCCAGATACACGGCGTTGGCGCCCTTCTCGTGCCGGTTCGGCGCGATGCGCTGCGAGCCCTGCGGCGTCTGCACCCCTCCCGTCACGTTTGAGGCGTGGTGCATGTCGTACGCGACCGCGATCCGCCAGTTGGTTGTGCCCGCGGCGTACCACTCGTTCGCGTGCACCTGCGTGGGATCGTCCGTGAAGCACGAGAGATAGAGCGTCTCGTGAGGACGGAGGTACTTGCTCATCTTCGTGGGACGTTTGGCAAAGTCGTTCACCAGACCCGGGGCACGAAAAGAGATCCCGTTGTTCACGTAGTGGATGTTGTGACGATCCTTCGTCCTCGCGGGGTCCTGGTAGTAGTTGGCAAAGACAAACAGGTCGCCGATCCCGCCCGACATGTCGACCTGCGGATCGGTGGTCGGCGCCCGGTCATCAAGAAACGGCCTGAGCACATACGCCCACGGCGGGTAAAACCGCTCGATCGGCGTCGGCGGCACTCGGGGCTCGGAGAAACCGCTCTCCCTGGGGGTGAACTCGCGATAGGTGTCGGCGTACATCGTCAGACCCACCCCGATCTGCCGCTGATTCGACAGGCATACCGCGGTCCGGGCCGCGGTCCTCGCGCCCTTCATCGCCGGAAGCAGCAGCCCGATCAGCAGGGCGATGACTCCGATAACGACCAGGATCTCGATCAGCGTGAACCCACCCCTCGGAGCCGCCACCCGGCCCAATCGAGCGTCCCGCCGCGGGTTGGGCGTTCCGATCCCCATCGTGTTCAGAATACTCCAATGTGGCCCAAGTCGGCAACCAATCTCGCGCGGGAGTCGAAACTCGATGACCGGGCACTAGAATCGCATCGGACCGGGGAGGCTTTTTCGTGCAGCAGCAGGCCGTCGGCAAGTGCAAGGGTTCAGAACTGACAACGCGCGGAATCCGCGTGCAGGTGGCCCCTTCGTACGTGACCGAGCAGTCGGACCCTTCCCAGAATCGCTACGTCTTCGCGTACCGCGTACGGGTCACGAACGAGTCGCAGGCGCAGGTGAAACTCCTGGCGAGGGAATGGCAAATCGTCGATTCCGATGGCGAGTTGAACGTGGTCAAGGGAGAGGGGGTCGTTGGCCAGCAGCCGGTCATCGCGCCCGGACAGACGTTCGAGTACTCGAGTTTCTGCCCCTTGATTACGCCTTGGGGCACCATGGAAGGCGTCTACGCCATGGAAAGCGCCGACGGCAAGCGCTTCTCGGTGCCGATCGCGAGATTTTTCCTCGTCGCCGCGCACCTGGACTGATCCGCAAAAACCAGATCGCCGTCTGATGCGAAGCCAATCGAGCCGCAACCCGCGGCAGGGAGGCAACGCTTTGCGCATCTACCAACTCCGGACCGAGGTCCGCGTTCCGGGTCGACTGCAGGAAGTGTTTCCCTTCTTTGCAGACGCCGGAAACCTCGAACTCCTGACGCCGCCATGGCTCAAGTTCGAGATCCTCACGCCGCGGCCGATCGAGATGCGAGTCGGCGCGCTGATCGACTACCGGATCTGGCTCCGGATCGTGCCCATGCGGTGGCGGACGAAGATCACCGTCTGGGAGCCGCCCTACAGATTTGTCGATGAGCAGATCCGCGGCCCGTACCGGCAGTGGATCCACGAACACACCTTCGAGCAGATCGGCCGCGAAGTCGCGGTGCGGGATCACGTCCGCTATGCGGTCCCCGGCGGGCCGGGGTTGGAACGGCTCGCGCATGCCATGCTCGTGAAGCCCGATATCGATCGCATCTTCGCCTATCGGGTTGAGGCGATGAATCGCCTCCTTCCGATTCAGGCCGGCGCCCAGACCGCAACGGCCCGCTCCTGACACGCGTCGCAACCGCAGGTGATCAACGCCGGAAGGTGCGGTAGTCTTTCGGTGCGCACAATCGGAGAGGACCTCACCATCTCGCGGGCAAGGTGGGGAATTCTCAGGAGATTTGCTGCAATCCCGAAGTTGTACTGCGAGCGGTACTGCCGTAACGGCGGTCGCCTGTTGGAACTGCTGCTGGGCATTCGCAACTCGGTGCATGGCAGCCGGTGGTGGTTGAACTCGACCAGCGCATCACCGGGTCGTGTGTGGGCAGCCCCGATTTCGGATCGTCGCTGCTCGTCGAGTTGGGACACGTATTGGTGGTACGCCGATTGCCTTATGGGACAACTTGGAGCGATCAACGCCGGTACCGTTCCGTAGGGAATGGCGCTCACAGTCCGGAGACGCCGATTTGGCCGGACCGGTCACATCGAACGATTGCGAGACCCATCAATGAAGCGCCAGTGTGCCGTGAGTTTCGGGCGTTTGCTGATCGTGCTGGTCGCGTCCGCCGCGCCGGCTTTGGCCGGGACACCGCCCGTGTATCAGGTTCAGTATTTGGGCGCGGGCTGGACGGCAACCGGATTGAACGAGCACGGTGATGCGTGCGGCAGCATGTCGCCCGATGGGACCTCGCTCCTCGCCGGAGTCTCTCGCGGCGGTCAGCCGTTTCAAGTTCTGCCGCTGCCCCCGGGTATGCAGACCTCGCGTGCATACGACATCAATGACGCGGGAGAGATCGTCGGCGCCGTCTGCCCCAACCAATACGTGATCACCCAGCCGACCGCTGCGGTCTGGAGGCCGGTCGCCGGCGGATACACGGTGCAGGTGCTCAGCGCGCTGCCCGGCGACCCGTATTGCGCGGCCTATTCGATCAACAATCTCGGAGACATCGTCGGAGGGTCGGGATTCACGGGCTGGAATCCTTCCACGGGCGTGCGATTCACGCCCGGCGGGACCGTCATGCTCCCCGGCGGCATACTGAGCGGTGACGTCAATGATCAGCGAGTGGTCATGGCGGACAATCGCTTTCTGGACCTGGACACCGGGCAGATCGTGACCATCCCGCTGCCGCCGGGGAACTGGCAGGGATTTGTCGGCGCAGCGTTGAACAACAACAACGACTTCTGCGGCTACATCCTCGGCTTCTCGGGTTGCAGCACGTTCCCGATCCGGTACCGGCACGGGACCGGCTGGGAGTTCATCGGCGGCTGCGCGACCACCACCAGCGCGACGGCGATGAACGACCGCGGGGACACTCTGCAGTACTACTACCAGACCACCGCGGGCGTGAGTTTCGTCGACGAGGGGTACTTTGCCCTGGGCAGTCTGATTGATCCATCCCAAGGCGCATGGTCCGTTCAGTACGGCGGCGCCAACGGCATCAACAACGCGCGGCAGATCATCGCCGCCGCCCGGCAGGGGTTCTCCGGCCCCATCGGGGCCGTGCTGCTGACGCCGATCGTCACGCCCTGCCTTGCGGACTGGGATGGCAACGGCACGCGGGAGGTGCCGGACATCTTCGCATTCCTGTCATCGTGGTTCGCGAACGATCCCCGCGCCGACCTTGATGCCTCGGGCATGCCTGTCGCGGTGCCCGACATCTTTGTGTATCTCTCGGCGTGGTTCGCGGGCTGCCCCTGACCGGCACACCGAGCAGTTGCGGCGTGCCCTCGACAAAGAGGCACTCGGATCAAAGCGGGCGAAGGGACTCGAACCCTCAGCATCAAGCTTGGAAGGCTTGCACTCTACCATTGAGTTACGCCCGCGAACGGGCGATCGTATGCACGATCTGCAGGTTTGTGGATCCGCCGCGGACGCTTGCAGGCTGGTCTACTCCCGGGCGCCGGCGAGCAACTGTTCCCACTCCGGATTGCCGTGGAGGCTTGCCGCGGCGAAGGGGCGACGGGGGGCGCTGCCCGGGCCGAGGGCAACCTGCCAGAACGCGGTGTCGTGCCAGCGGTCGAACTTGTAACCGGCATCCCGAACCGATCCGGTCCGCACAAAGCCCATCGACTCGTGGAGCCGGGCGCTGCCTTCATTGGGCAGCGTCGCACCGGCCATGGCCGAGCGAAACCCCAGAAGCCGCAGGCCGCCGAGCAAAACAGTGTAGAGGCGCCGGCCCACGCCCCGGCCGCGGCAGTCCTCGTGGATGTAGACCGTGGTCTCGGCGGTCCAGTCGTAAGCGGCGCGGGTACGAAACTGCGACGCATAGGCATAGCCGCCGACCCGGCCGCCGTCGTCCGCCACAATCCAGAGCGAGTGATCCAGCGACTTGCGGATTCTCGCGGCCGTTTCCTCAACGGTGGGGGGGATGAGTTCGAATGAGATGGCGGTGTGCTCCACGATCGGTGCGTAGATCGCCAGGCATGCCGCAGCATCGGCCGGCGTCGCAATGCGGATGCTGATACCCATTGTGCCTCTGCTCCGGAGCCCCTCCCGCGCCCCGATCGGCCGCGGAGTCTATCGGGGCGCCCGGCCGCGCATGGGGCGCCGTACCATCGGCCATACGTTGGATCCCGAAGCCGGCAACGGAGTGCCACCATGGCCAAGAGCAAGCAAGCGGCCGCCGCCGCATCCAGGCGCGACAAACTCACCCTGGGGAAGATCGTCGAACTCGCCGACCGCGTGTCCAAGTCCGCGTTTGCGGGCAGGGAGCCGAAGGTCGACATCCCCAGCCGCACGCGCAGCAACACCAACTGGAACAGGAAGCGCGGCATCCTGGAGATGGGCGATGCGACCTCCGCGCGCGAACTGTTCAACCTGAACCAGGCCAAGCAGTTCATGCAGACGATGCTGCACGCCAGCACGATCAAGGACCTGATCGAGGCGGACAAGACGAGCAGCCTCCGTGGCGTGTTCTACAA
Source organism: uncultured Phycisphaeraceae bacterium (assembly GCA_964409775.1). Classification (GTDB taxonomy): domain Bacteria; phylum Planctomycetota; class Phycisphaerae; order Phycisphaerales; family UBA1924; genus JAHBXL01. The sequence continues at coordinate 62,056 of CAYPEI010000001.1, forward strand.
GGCCAAGCACACGGTCGCCGGCACGAAGGAAAGCACCTTCGACACGCAGGACGAGAGCGACCCCATCCTCGAGGACCTCGAGGTGACGCTCGGCGTGCTCCGCGAAGAACTCCACATCTTCGCAGAGAACCGGGGCGTCATGGCGGGCAACATCACCGTGGTCGACGGCGGCGACACGATCGATTGCCGCGCCACCGGCCGCGGCGGGCACGGCATCCCCAGCATCGTCGAGCCCGAGGTCTTCGAGTTCGGCAAGTGCGAGGCGAAGTTCGTCCTGCATGTCGAGAAGGGAACGGTCTGGAATCGTTTCAACGAGGACCGCTTCTGGGAAAAGAACAACTGCATCCTCACGCACGGCGGCGGCCAGCCGCCGCGCGGTGTGCGCCGGTTGCTCCAGCGGTTCAACCAGGAACTCAAACTCCCCATCATCTGCCTGCTCGATTGCGATCCTTGGGGACACTACATCTACAGCGTCATCAAGCAGGGATCGATCTCGCTCGCGTTCGAGTCTTCGCGGCTGGCGATTCCCGAGGCCAAGTTCCTCGGTCTCCGCGCCAAGGACTACGTCGCCTGCAAACTCACCGACGCGGTCAAGATCGACCTCACCGACAACGACGTCAAGCGGGCCAGGGAGATCATGGCCTACCCCTGGTTCGAAGGGCACAAGGGTTGGCGCAAGGAGATCGAACTCATGCTCTCCAACGGCTTCAAGATGGAAGTTGAAGCCATGATCAACAAGGGGATCTCGTACGTCACCGAGACCTACGTGCCCGAACGGCTGAAGGCCAGGGACTGGCTGGACTGAGGCGGCCGCGCTCCGCCCGGCCGGTACACTCGAGCATGATCCGACTCGCAGCCCAACTCGGGGTTCTGGTCGCGGTGTTGGCGGCGATCCCCGCCTGCACCGGCCTCGAACCGGCAGTGATCGGCGCCGGCGCCACCGCCGCGCAGTCCGGTGCAACGTTCTTCGCTCGCGGCAAGTTCCGCAGTTTCGAACTCGTGCGGTTCGACGATGCCCTGACGGCCATGCGCGATGCGGCAGGCAAACTCTCGCTCGAAGCGATGGAGGATCAGGTCCGCCGCGTGAGCGGCAGGGTGGCGGGCGGATCGGCGGATGCCGATGCCGACAGCACGGGTCCCGATGTCTCTGGCGAACGCGCCCGGATGGTGTACCGCGACGAGCGGGGCCAGAGCCTCGTCGTCGTCATCCAGAAGCGCACGGCGACGGTCACGATGATCCAGATCGATGCCGGGACCTTCGGCGAGGCCGGCATCGCCAGCCTTCTCCTGAGCCAGACCCTTGACAACCTCGCGGACATGGGCGCCTACGTCGACGAGTGGAACCGCGCGGACCCGCGCCGAGGCGGCGCAGGGGCTCCGGGCAACTGAGTTCGCCTCTACGTGCGTCATCGCGGCGACGGGCGCGGTACACCGCGGCCAATCCAGGCTTGGAGGCACCGTATGACCGCGGATCACGGCTTGCATGAGCAGGTCCGACCGCTCTGAACAATCTCGCCTCGGTGCTCCGCGAGAGCGGCCGCGCCCCGGAAGCCGAACCGCTGAACGCCGAAGCCGTGGCGACCCTGCGGCGAAGACTCCCGGCGAACAACGGCGGTCTGTGGCGGGCAGTCAGCGAACACGGCCTGACTTTGGCCCGGCTCGAACGCTGGGAGGAAGCCGAGCGTCTGCTGCTCGAGGCCGATGCCGGGCTCCTCGCCTCGCAGAGCGTTCGCCCGACTTGGCCGATCGAAAACGCCCGACGTCTGCCGGAGTTGTACAAATCGTGGGATGCTGCCTCGCCCGCTCCGGCGCGGCAGGCGGCAGCCGCGAACTGGACCGAGGTCGCGGGCCGCAGATCGACGGCAACCCCTCCTCTGGAAGGGCGTTAGGCCATTTTCAGATCCGCTTTGACCCGGACCCTTCGGCCCCCTTGAATTGCCCATTCGCAACGGACGCGGACACCGCCCGACCAGGAGCAGGACATGTTCGGCCTCAACACTTGGGAACTCGTCATCATTCTCGCCATCGGCCTGTTGTTGTTCGGCCGTCGGCTGCCGGAAGTGGGACGCAGTCTCGGGAAGGGCATCGTCGAGTTCAAGAAGGGGCTCAAAGGCATCGAAGACGAGGTCGACTCCGCCGAGCAGCGGGCGAGAGCCAACCGTGCAGCGGCGAGCCTGCCCTCGGGCGATGCCGCCGCGGCCCCGAGGATCGAGCCCCCGAGTGTGCAGGGTCAGGATGTTCGCGTGAGCAGGTCTGACTCCGTGAGTTGAGCGCGGACCGCAGCCGCGGGATTGGCCGCACGCCCGCGGCGGTCTAAACTCCGCTCACCTTGCCGAGGTAGCTCAGCTGGTTTAGAGCGCTGGATTCATAACCCGGAGGTCGTGGGTTCGAGTCCCACCCTCGGCACTTGCCTTGATCGGTCGGCTCCGAACGCGGGGCGCGGAAGCCCCCATGGGAACCGCCAATCGCCGCCATAGCTCAGCGGTAGAGCGACGGTTTTGTAAACCGTAGGTCGTGGGTTCGATTCCCACCGGCGGCTTTCCGGACGGCTGCGGGCCTCACACATCCGGAAGGCGGGTGCTCGTTCGGCCAAACCGCCCTCGGCACTCGCACCGGCTGTGGAAACCCACCCCATCGGTCGATACAGTCCGCACCCCACTGGGCGTGTACCGAAGTGGCCAAACGGGTCAGACTGTAAATCTGATGGCTTACGCCTTCGTTGGTTCGAATCCAACCGCGCCCACTTCCCTCTGTTGCAGCAGGTCGCATGACTCTGCTGCTTGCCGCACAAGGCCGGCATCTGCAAACACTTCCGTGCCCTCCGGCGAGTCCGTGCGATCGTCGACGGAACCTTGCTGCCCCTGCTTCTGCGGGGAGACGGCGCCGGATTCTGGGCCACGGTCTCTGACCCCCGCGGCAGTGTATTTAGGGATTCTCCCTAGTTTTTGCTTGCACGGGCCTTCACCTGTGGTGTAATGGCCACTGTGGCCCTGGCGGCCCGTTGGTGGGAGAGGTGAGAGAGACGGAAATCCTCCCTGCCACGCATAGAGCGCCCGCGCGTGCGGGCGTGGTGCGCACTGAGCGCCGCGCGTGATGTGCCTGCGTTTTGCGGGCGAGAGGAGGTTCTGATGAGAGGTTTGCTTGTTTCGGCTTGTGCACTCTGTCTGGTGGCGGGCTCGGCCAGCGCTCAGGTCTGGGCCGAGATCCCCGACGCAACCGCGTTCCCGCCCGGCCAGGTCACTGTCGGGGTTGGTCCGCTCATCGACATCACCGGCGTGCTCGCCGGCGCGGGCGATGTCGACATGTACTGCATCGAGATCCTCACCCCCAGTTTCGCCGCGTGGACGGAAGCCGCCTATCCGCCCGGGACGCTCGGGCCCGCCGGTGCGGCGTTCGACAGCCAACTCTGGCTCTTCAACTCCGCCGGCATGGCCATCATGCACAGCGATGACACGACGCTGTCCGCGCTCTCGGGCATGGGCATCGCCCAGCCCAATCCGATCATGGGGCCCGTCCCTCCCCCGATCGTCCCCGGCATTTACATGCTCGCCATCTCTCAATACGACATCGACGCCCTCGACGCCGCCGGCGCGGAGATCTGGGCCGACGTCCCGTTTGCAGGCTACAGCGGACCCGACGGCCCCGGCGCGCCGTTCCTGGGCGGCTGGACCGGCGGTGGTGCTCCCGGCGGTGCCGGAGGCGGCGCATACCACATCGTGCTCGCCGGCGCGACCTTCTGCACCGTGCCCGCACCGAGCGGTGCCGCGCTCCTGGGCCTCGCCGGTTTGCTCGTGGCACGCCGTCGTCGCTGATCGACGCGGCTCGATTTTCTTGATGTTTCGCAAGCCGCGGGCCTCCCTCACAGGAGGCCCGCGGTGCGTTTGATGTACGCCAGGTTCAATGTCTGCTACGTCAGCGTCTCGAACGCGTTCACGCCTCTCGGTTCGCGGAGAACGGGCCGCCCACAATCAATCCATCCCGCGGAACATCTCTACCTTCTGGCATCTCGCCGGCGTCAGCCGATCTGCCTTCGGGTTGCTGTCAGAACACCACCTCGAATCGCAGCGAGCCGACCAGCGCGTCATCGATGCCGCTGTCGCCCCCGGGGTTGACGATGAACTGGATGTCCGGCTTGATCGACGCCCACGGCGTGAGTTGTAGTCGGTAGAAGAGTTCGAACGCAGTCTCATATTCGCCCAGGCCCGACTTGTCGCTGATGCCTGCATACGACACGTACAGGCCGGCGGCATCGGCGTCGCGACCGGGGAACGTCCCCAGCAGCGAAACTCCCGCGGCGACATGAATGTGGATTTCGCTGACTTCCTCGCTCGCATATCCAAACTGGCCGAACACGTACAGGCCGCGGTCCGACTCCGCGTCGGCCTCGTCCCTCGCCGCGAGCCGCTGATCGAGCATCGCGTAGAAGCCGGTCGTGCCGCTGGTGGTCCCGCCGTCGAACTTCTCAAACTCACCGGTGTGGTGCCACAGCCCCACGCCGATGTGGCCTGTCCGCTGTCCCTCGAAAGCCCATCCCGCGGCGACCTCGCCGATCAGGAAATAGTCATCCGATCGGTCGCTCGAAAAGAACGTGACCGGGCTGTTCCGGCCGGTGGCCACTCCGTCCACCGCGCTCGCGCCGTCGAAGAATCCGCCCGAGATCGTCAGCCATTCCAGCGGAGATCCCTGCACGACAACGCCCATCGCCGGATCGGGATACGTCGGAATGCCGATGATCGTCGGATGCACGCCGGCGGACGCATTCAGGAACTCACCGGCAGACTCGATAAACGCGAACTCGCTGTTCGCGTCGATCTTCCCGAACTTCACGCGCAAGCCGCCCTCGCCGAAGACCTGCTCGAACCATGCCTCGGCGATCTGGTCGACATTCGCGTCCGTTTCCAGATTGCTCGGGCCCTGCAGCGCGCCCACGTCCAGGTTCCCGCCGCGGCCGTCGGTTGAGTAAAAGTCGATGTACACCGTTCCGCCCCGCCACGAGAACGCCTTCTCTAGGCTCAGCGTCATGTTGAGGTCGAGCAGCGAACGAGTTGAGGCGCCCCGCTTCAGGCCGCCATCCCACACGCTCGACCATTCGAAGGTGTACGACCCCGCGAAGGTCAGGCCGCGCTCCTCAAGCGATGTCCTCGCACCAGCCCAGTCCCCCGTGACGCGCTCCCACTCCCAAATCGGTTTGAAGCCGAACCAGTCACGGGCCGTCGGCTCCGCGGGAGCAGGCTCCGGCTTGGGTTGGGGCGGCTTGGCGACCCCCGGCGGACGGGGGGCCACCATGTGTCCGGGGAGTTCGTTCGGAACGTCTGCGAGTTGCAGGTCGATTGGTCCCAAGTCCTGAGCGCGGGCAGCCATTGCCACCGCCAGTGTCAGGAATGAGCCAAAGACCGCCGTGGTCCTGGTCCTCATTCGCGGGCCTCCTTGTTGAGGCCGTCACATCGACCGGGGTATACCCGCCCTTGATGGCAACTCCGCCGCGCAGCGCAGATACCGGTTACCGGCAGCCAATTCGTCCCGCGGGCAGGCAGCCCGAGATTACCGGACCTGGCGGCTTCTGCAGTTCTTCTGGTGCAGCCGGCCTTCCCGGTCCGCTGCGCGCTGGTACATTCCCCAAGCGATGGGACAGTTCCGCATCAACTCGATGGGTCTCGGCGGGCTTCAGACCGCGTCGTCCAAGCCGCCCGAAGTCGATGCCGAGCGTGCGCCGTCGCGAGCGGCGCTCCTCGAAGTCTCGTGGGAGGTCTGCAACCAACTCGGCGGGATCTACCAGGTGATCCGGTCCAAGGCACCCACGATGGTCAATCGCTGGCGCGAGCGATACCTGCTGGTCGGACCGTATGTCCCGGCCCGCGCGGCGCTCGAGTGTGAGGAGCGGAGGGCGAGCGGCTGGGTCGGACGCATGATCGATGCGCTCGCCGGCGAGGGGCTGGTCATCCGCCATGGCCGCTGGCTCGTGCCCGGCCGCCCGCGGGTGCTGCTCGTCGAGCACGAGTCACTGCGTCACCAACTCGACGAGATCAAGTTCCGGCTGTGGGAGCAGCACGGCATCGAATCTCCCTCCGGCGATGGGCTGATCGACGGCTCCATCCTGTTCGGCGAGGCGGTGCGCCGGCTTATCGTCGCCGCGGCGCGCGCGTGGATGGGACCCGGCGCCGTCGAACTCGACGATCATGGGAGCGAGGCCGATACCCATGCGCCGCACGCGGCCGACAACGGCGCGCACGCCGCTATCAGCAACGCTGGCAGCGGAGGAAGTGGGGGGGGCGGTGGGGGGCGGCAGGTCGCGCGGCGGATGATCGCCCACTACCACGAGTGGCTCGGCGGAGTGGCCCTACCCCTGCTGCACAGGCAGCACCCGTCGCTCCCCGTCGCCAGCGTCTTCACGACACACGCCACGCAACTCGGCAGGACGATCGCCTGGGGCGATGAGTGGTTCTACGACCACTTGCCCTTCCTCGACCACGCGCACGAGGCGGCGAAGTTCAACATCCGCTGTCAGCACGGAATCGAGCGGGCCTGCGCCCACGCCTGCAACGTCTTCACAACCGTCTCCCCGATCACCGGCGAGGAGTGCGCCCACCTGCTCGGCCGTCAGCCCGACATGGTGCTCGCCAACGGCCTGAACATCGACCACTACAACGTGGGCCACGACTTCCAGACGTTCCACGCCCAGTTCAAGGAGAAGATCAACCGCTTTGTGATGGGCCACTTCTTCCCGAGTTATGCCTTCGATCTGGATCGAACGCTGTACTTTTTCACCTCGGGTCGCTTCGAGCCGCGCAACAAGGGCTTTGACCTCTGCCTCGAGGCGCTCGCCCGCCTCAACGCCGAACTCAAGAACCTCCGAGCCCAGGGCATCGAGCGTAACGTCGTCTTTTTCATCGTCACGCAGCGGAAGACCCGGTCTCTCCATCCCCGCGCCCTCCATCAGCGCGGCGTGCTCAACGAACTGCACGACGTCTGCCAGAACATCACGCAGGAACTCGGCGACAACCTCTTCCGCACCGCCGCGGCCCACAGGAAGGTCCCCCTCGAGGACATGATCGGCGAGTACTGGAACCTCCGCTTCCGCCGCACCCAGCACGCCTTCAAGACCGACCAACTCCCCCTCGTCGTCACCCATCTGCTCGAGGACGATGCCAAGGACGAGGTGCTCAACCAGATCCGTCAGTTGTGGCTCTTCAACCAGGCCGATGACCCGGTCAAGATCGTCTACCACCCCGAGTTCATCACGCCCACCAACCCGCTCTGGGGCTTGGAGTACGAGCAGTTTGTCCGTGGCTGCCACATGGGCATCTTCCCCAGCGCCTACGAGCCGTGGGGCTACACGCCGCTGGAATGTCTCGCCATGGGCGTGCCCGCCGTCACCAGCGATCTCTCAGGATTCGGTCGCTACGTCCAGGAGACCATCCCCGACCTCTGCGGGCGAGAAGGCGGCGGGCTCTACGTTCTCAACCGCCGCGGCCGCACGTTCCACGAAGCCGCGCACGACCTCTCCCGGCACATGCTCGAGTTCTGCAAACTCGACCGGCGCGACCGCATCCAACTCCGCAACAACGTCGAGGCCCGGAGTTGGGAGTTCGACTGGGCCAAACTCGGCCAGGCGTACGACTGGGCCCACGACCTGGCCATGATCAGGGCGGCCGCGATCTGAGTTCCTGATATCCATCCGCATACCGGGGTTCGCATCCCGGCCTGCCGATCCCTCGCCGCCAGCGGCTCAGGGCTTCGCCGGGGGCGGTGTCGGCGCTGCGTCCGGCTTGGCCTCCACGGCCGGGGCCTTCGCCGCGATCTCCTTCGCACGCTCCGTCGCGCTCTTGATCTCCGAAGCGGGGAGGATCAGCGGCCCGGTGCGCCCGTAGATCTCGCGGAAACTGTTCACATCCATGTCTTCCTCGCCGGGGAGGATGATCGCGCCCATCCCCACCAGTTTGCCGTCCGCGCCGAACACCGGGCCGCCCGGATCGACCTGGAACCCGCTGGGAACCACCATCGCCCGGGGCTTGCTCGTCACCCCGCCCACGCGACCCTCCGAGATGTACATCATGCGGTCAAAGAACTTGTCCAGCCGCCGCGGCGTGAACAACGCATCGCCAAGATGCGGCGTGGCGCCGCCGCCAAGTTCGATCGCCTTGTAGGTGCGGTCCTTGGCCTTCTCGTCCTCGATCTGGAACCACGCGAGATCAAGTTCCGAGTCCCGCGCGACCAGTTTTGCCGAAAGACCCTCCGCGCCCGCTTCATCATCCTCGAACAGCACCTTGATGTTCGTCGGCGTGATGTTGAGTTGCTTCATCATCCCCCCGATCATCGTGTTGGACACCAGGATCGTGCCCTTGGCGTCGATCATCACGCCGGTCACCTCGGCGTCCTGCGCCTCGTCCCCCATGCCCTCGAGTTTCAGCACCATCTTGATGGTGACCATCGCCGGGCCGATCTTCTCGATGATCGACTTGTAGAGATCACCCTTCTCGTCGTACGCCGCCGGGACGGGCATGACTGCAGCGGCCGGCGCCGAGGCGCCGCCCGCGGCAAGGACGATCGTCCCAACGGCCAGTCCGGCCACGGTGGTCAGCAAACGGGTCATCACGGGTCCTTTGTGTGCGTCGATCCAGGTCTGTGCGGGCCGCCGGCACCCGCGGATTGGTGGGTCAGCAGGATAGGTCAGGACCTCCCGCCTCACTCTTTCGGCTCGATCTCGGTGGTCGGCTTCCAGTCCGGCTCGGCATAGCGGAAGTACGTCCGGCTTCCTCGGAACACCACGAACACCACGCGCCCGGGCTGCTGCTTGCCGATCTGCTCCATCGCCTTCTTGAACGACGCCGTGTCCGCAACGTCGTAGTCCCCGATCTTCTGGATCAGGTCCCCGCCCCGGACCCCCGCCAGTCCGGCCCACCCGGCCGGCTCGGCCGCCTCAACCAGCACGCCGGACACAGTCTCGTCCCACCGGTTGTCCTCCCGGTCAAAGAAGGTGATCTCACGCACCCCGAGTTCAAAGTCCGCGTTCCGTGCCCGCGCCGCCTCCTGCGGCTCGATCCGCGTGCGCTCCAGCGGAACCGCGAAATCCACCACGTTGCCCTCGCGCAGCACGCTGAGCGTCGCCATCGAGTCGATGCTCAGCCTGCGCACGGCGCGGTTGAACGCGCCGGCGTCCTGCATGCCCTTGGGCTCGAGTTTCTCGTTGTTCAGCGCCAGGATGATGTCCCCGACCCGCATCCCCGCCCTCGCGGCCTGCGTCCCCGAGTACACCCGCATCACCCGGAAGCCGCGCTGGTCCGGATGGCCCAGTTTCTCCGCCATGTTCCGCAGCACCGGCTGCGTCGCCACACCGATCCAGGCCTTGGGCAACTCCGCCGGCGGATCGGGTCGCTCCTCAGGGCGCGGCTTGATCAGCGTCACGAAGTTCTTGTTGCCCCGCACATACTCGATCAGCACGTACTCCGGCTTCTCCTTCAACCCGTCGATCTCCTCGTACCGCTTCACGACGTCGCCGAGTTTGTCCACCGGGGCGTTGTCGATCGACACGATCACGTCTCCCCAGCCCAGCGACGGCTCCGCGTTCGCCGCCGGCCCGCCCGACCGCACGGAACTGACCATCGCCCCCTTCGTGCTCGACAGCCGCATCTGTTTGGCCATCCGGTCGGTGATCTGCTGGACCGTGATGCCCCAGGTCCGCAGGGCCTCCTCATCGCCCCGGTCCCGGCGCAGACGCTCCGTCGTCACGCTCGCCCGCTGCCCTCGGAGTTCGCCGCGGTCGTAAACGATTTCAAGCGGTGCGCCGATCGGGCGGTCCGCGATCCGCTTCAGCAGCGGCGGGATCTCCTCGGCGAACCGCACCGTCAGCGACTCCCCGCCGATCGACCGGATCACGTCGCCAGCGCGCAGCCCCGCCGCATACGCCGGTCCGTCCGCATCCACCGAATCGACGAGCACGCCCTCCGCGATCCCCGTGTTCTGCAGGTGCCGGAATGACGCCCCGATCGACGACCGCGGAACATCACCCCGCGCGATCAGCGAATCCGACACCTGCCGCGCCATGTTCGACGGCGTGGCGAAAGCCATCCCCGATCCGCCGCGCGTGTTCACGCCGATCACCTCGCCGCGGAGATTCACGAGCGGCCCGCCCGAGTTCCCCGGGTTGATCAGCGCATCATGCTGGATCCAGTTCGTGAACAGGCCGGTCCGCTGCTCCCAGTTCAGGAGCATCTCGTCGACCTGCCCGTCCCCCGCGGAGGTGAACACCCGCTCGGTGTTCGAGACGATCCCCAGCGTGACCGTCCGCGACAGCGAGAACGGCGAGCCCATCGCCAGCACATAGTCCCCGACTTTCAGCGTGTCCGAATCGCCCAGCGTCCCGGTGCTCAGCACCGTTCCCGGGGCCAGCCGGGCCAGGTCGAGTTTGAGCACCGCCAGGTCCGTCCAGGGATCTTCGCCCACCAGCGTCGCGGGCACCCGCTGCTTGTCCGACAGCGTGCACCAGTAGCGCTTCCCCTTGTCCGTCACGTGCGCGTTGGTCAGCACGTAGCCGTCTTTGGAGAGAATCGTCCCCGACCCTGTCCCGCGGTTCTTCTGCTCCTTGCCGCCGCCATACTCGAGCGTCACCACCTCGACATTCACGAGCGCAGGGAACACCCGGTCCCGCGCGCCCGCGATCGCATCGCGCACGTCCTGCGTCAGGTCGTGTGACGCGCCGCCCGGCCCTGCGCCGCGGCATCCGGTCATCGTCAGGCACGCCGCGGCGGCAAGCACAACCACGAATCCGATCAGGTGCGTTCTCATGCGACTTCCGTTGAAGTGGGTTCGGGTGACCAGGCCGCTCCGCGGTTCCAGGCCCGCGCCGGCTCGAAGACGGCTCTGCGGGCATCCCACTGTCAGGGGGCTGCCGGGCCATGTCAAACGGGGCAACTTGCTCCGCGTCGACTCACGCGACCGCAGACGCAACCCCCGAGCGGGAAGGCGATAAACTCATCGGCCTAACATCTGTTCTGTCCATGGGCTCACCCCGCGCCATCATCGTCGCACTCGCGGTCATTGTCGCTGCCATGGCGCAGCAACTCTGCTGCTGCGTGGTGAACCCGGCGGTCTTCTCGGTCTTCGCCGTTCCGGAAGCCGAGGCCTCCCACCGCGGCTGCTGTCACCACGATGCGCCGCACGACGAACCCGCTGATCACCCCGCCGATCGCGGCACCCCGGCTCGTCACGACTGTGCCTGCCGCATCGCCCAGGCGTTTGTTCCGCTCAAGGCCCAGCACCGCCTGACGCTCTTGGCCTGCCCGCAGTTTGACGCCAAGCCCCCGCGATTGCACGTCCCGACGGGCATGCCTGCCCTCGGCCTCTCCTTGCATGCTGACCTCCGCAGATGGGGCGTTGGTTGGGGGGGCGGTCTCGGTGGGAATGCGGCCGGACCTCCCGAGATTCCGTTCCGCCAGCGGGTGATGCTCACGATTTGAACCGACCGACTTCTGCGCTGCGCGTTTTCGCGGTGCGAGAAGCGGTTCTATGGCCTGCGCCCTCGCCGCGGGTCGATCTCTATCCCACATTCAGACGTCCGGGCGATCGGCTTCCGTTCAGGTGGCCACCGCCCGGTGACCCCCAATCACGGAGTTTCTCCGATGGCATCCCGAATCTCGATCGCCGCCACGCTCGGCCTTGGCGCACTCGCGGCCGTTCTCCTCCCCGTCTTCGCTCACGATGGCCACGACCACGGCGCGCCGTCCGGAGGAAGCGGGTCGTTTGATTTGAACGCGCCTCGAACCGTGTCGCCCCAGACCGCAAAGGTGATCGACCTGCAAGTCGCAGAGGTTGATTTCGCGACCCTCGAGGAGGTCGTCCGCCTTGGTGGAATCGTCCGCGCTGCGCCCGACCGCGTGCGGGTTGTCGCGTCGTCGGTCGGAGGAACGATCCACTCGGTTTCCGTCCAACTCGCCGACCGCGTGAAGGCCGGCCAGCCGCTCGCCGAGATCGCCTCCCCCGAGTTGGCCAAACTCGTCGCCGAGATCGAGAAGTCCCGGGCCGAGCACGAACGCCTCGCGGCGGAACTCATCGGCTCACGCGCCAGTCTGGAGCAGACGCGCTCGCAGTTGGCAGTGGTCGAGGAGCAGGCCCGGCTGTCGGAGGCCGAACTCGCCCGGCTGGAATCAGGCGCAGACGCCGTCAACGCCAACGTCGTTTCGCAGAAGCGGGTTCAGGCCGTGCAGGCCCGGGGCCAGGTGACCAATCTCGGCATGGTGCTCGCGCAGATCCAGAAGGAACTCGAGTCCCGGGTGCGCCAACTCGACGCGTCTTCAAAGTCGATCGTGGCGTCCGAGCGCGTGCTCGAACTCGCCCGCGCCTCCGGTGCCGCCACCGACCTCGGCGGTGTCCGCCTCAGTTCGCCGATCGACGGCGTGGTCACCCTGCGCGAGGCATGGCCCGGCCAGGGCATCCTCCCCGGTCAGCCCATCCTTCACATTGTGGACTATTCCACTGTGCAGATCGACGGTGAACTCCCCGAGTCGCTGGTCGACCGCTTCTCCGCCGCAACCGGCGGCGCCGGCCAGGTGGTCCGCATCCGGACCCACTCCGGAATGCCGCAGGGCGAGGTCATCGGCGTCGGGTCGGTCCTGGCCATCAGCCCGTCGGTCAACCAGGTCAAACGCACCGCCCACCTCGTCATCGAGGCGCCCAACGACTCCGGCCGCCTCCGCGAGGGCATGTACGTCGATCTCGCGGTCATCCTGCGTTCCGCCAAGGACGCGGTGGCCGTGCCCGTGAGCGCGGTGCTCACCGAAGGCCCGATGACCTTTGTCTTCGTCGAGGAAAACGGCGTGTTCCACAAGCACGACATCGTCCCCGGAATCCGCGACGACCGATTCGTCGAGGTGCTCGACGGCCTTGTCCCGGGCGACCGCGTGGTCATCCGCGGCGCACACGCCCTGACCCAACTCCGAGGCATGGGCGGCGAAGAGCCTCCCGCCGGCGACGGCCACGACCACCACGGCCACAGCCACTGATCGCCACGTTTTCCCAGGAACCTTCACGTGCTCAACGCGATCATCAGGCTCTCGCTCACGAACCGGGTCCTCACCCTCGCCGTCGCCGTCGCGCTCTGCGTCTATGGCACGCTTGCCGTCTCCCGCCTCCCCGTCGACGTGCTGCCCGACCTCAACCGCCCGACCGTGGCGATCCTCACCGAGTGCCCCGGCCTCGCCCCCGAAGAGGTCGAGGTGCAGGTGACCTTCCCCATCGAGGCCAGCGTCAACGGCGCCCCCGGCGTCGAGCGCGTCCGATCGGTCTCAGGTCAGGGGCTTTCGGTTGTCCACGTCGAGTTCAGTTGGGGCACCGACATCTACCGCAACCGCCAGATGGTGCAGGAACGCCTGACCCAGTTGGCAGGCAGGCTCCCCGACCGCGTGACCCCGCACATGGGGGCGATCTCCTCCATCATGGGCGAGGTCATGTACATCGGGCTTACCAGCGAGTCGCTGTCCTCGCTTGATCAGCGCTCCGTGGCCGACTGGGTCGTCCGTCCCGCCCTGCTCGCCGTTCCGGGCGTGGCCCAGGTGACGGTCATGGGCGGCGACGTCCGCCAGTTCCGCGTCAAGGCCGACCCCGAGCGGCTCCGGCTCTACGGCCTCACGCTCGAGCATCTCGAACTCGCGCTGGTCGATTCCAACCGCAACACCGGCGGCGGCATCGTCCGCTCGGGCGAACGCGAGATGATCGTCCGGAACCTCGGCCGCGCTCGGTCGGCCGACGACATCGCCGACGCCCTCGTCTCCACGCGCATGGGCAGCGAGACCGGGCCCTTCGGCGCCGTCGAGCACGCCGTCCCGGTCCGTGTCCGCGATGTCGCGCGCGTCGTCGAGCAGGGCGATCCGTTCAAACGCGGCGAAGGCTCCATGATGGCCCGCCCCGCGATCATCATGGCGGTCTCCAAGCAGCCCACCGCCGACACCCGCGAACTCACCCGCAGGCTCGATGAGCGCATCGCACAACTCCGCCCCGGCCTCCCAGCCGGACTCGTGCTCGATGCCGACATCTTCCGGCAGGCCCACTTCATCGAGGCCGCGATCGGCAACGTCATCGAGGCCCTGCGCGACGGCTCCATCCTCGTCGTCATCGTGCTGGTGCTCTTCCTGCTCAGCGCCCGCACCACGATCATCACGCTCACGGCCATCCCCCTGAGCCTGCTGACCACCTTCATCATCTTCTCGTTCATGGGTCAGTCCATCAACACGATGACCCTCGGCGGCATCGCCGTCGCCATCGGCGAACTGGTGGACGACGCCATCGTCGGAGTCGAGAACGTCCACCGCCGCCTCCGCGAAGGATCCGCCAGGAACCGCAACCTCCTCCAGGCCATCTTCGATGCCACCAGCGAGGTCCGCGGCCCCATCCTCATCGGCACCGTCATCGTGCTCCTCGTCTTCGTTCCCATGCTCGCCCTGCCCGGTCTGGCCGGCAAACTCTTCGCGCCCCTCGCCGAGGCCTACATCCTCTCCATCGCCGCGTCCATGCTCGTGTCCCTGAGCGTCACCCCGGTCCTCGCCTACTGGCTGCTGGGCCGTCACGACGCCGCGGCCGCCGATTCGCGCACGCCCCCCGCCGACGCCGCGGTCCTCCGCTGGTGCAAGGCCCTTGCTCGCCGTGCCTATGCCCTCGCCCTGCCCCGTCCGTGGACGATCATCGGAGCGTGCGCCGCGATGGTGCTCACCGCCGGCTTCGTCGTGACCCGCATCGGCGCCGAGTTCCTCCCCGCCTTCAACGAGGGCACCGCCGTGGTCGGCATCGCCGCCGCGCCGGGCCTGTCGCTCGAGGCCTCCGACCGTCTTGGCCGCTCCGCCGAACTGCTCTGCCTCGAGGTGCCCGAGGTCCGCAAGGTGGCCCGCCGCACCGGCCGTGCCGAGCAGGATGAGCACGCGCTGGGAATCCACGTCAGCGAGTTGGAGGTCGACTTCTGGAGAGACGGCGAAGACCAGAAGGCCGACCCGGTCACCGGCCGTGCCCCGCCCGCCTCGTTCCGCCGCCGGGCCGAGGTCTTCAAGGACATCCGCGAACGCCTCTCCGCCCTGCCCGGGGTCTTCATCTCGATCGGTCAGCCCATCAGCCACCGGATCGAGCACCTGGAGTCCGGTGTTCAGGCCCAGGTCGTGCTCAAAGTCTTCGGTGAGGACCTGAACGTCCTGCGCGATGTCGCGGAGCGCACGCGTGCCGCGATGGAGGGGCTCCGCGGCGTAACGGACCTGCAGGTCGAGCGGCAGACGCTTGTTCCCCAGGTCCGCATCCGCGTCCAGCCCGATCGCGCCGCCCGATACGGCTTCCGTGTCGGCGAACTCGTCGATGTCCTGCAGACAGTCACCGCCGGCAAAGTGGTCTCGCAGGTGCTCGACGGCGTCCGCGCCTACGACCTCGTCCTGACCCTCGACGACCCGTGGAAGAGCGAGGCCGGGCACTCGATCGGCGATGTGCGGATCCTCTCGCCGTCGGGCGCGGTCGCCCTCATCTCCGATGTCGCCGACATCCAGGAGGCCCCGGGCCCCAACGAAATCTCCCGCGAGAACACCCAGCGGCGGATCGTGGTGTCGTGCAACGTGCAGGGAGATGACCTCGCCAGCACCGTTGCCTCTATCGAGTCTTCGGTCCGGGAGAAGGTGTTCCCGACGCTCCCGCCCGGCTACAGCATCGCCTTCGAGGGCCAGCACCAGGCCCAGCAGCGGGCCACCCGGTCCATCCTGCTCCTCAGCGCCGCCTCACTCGCGCTCATGTTCGCCGTGCTCCTCGCATACTTCGGCAGTTCGATCATGGCCGCGCAGGTCATGCTCAACATCCCCATGGCCTTCATCGGCGCCGTCGCCGCACTCGCCATCGCAGGCCAGCCGTTCAGCGTGGCCAGCCTCATCGGCCTCGTCTCCCTGTGCGGTATCGCCTCCCGAAACGGCGTGCTCATGATCAGCCACTACATCCACCTCATGCGCGAGGACCGAATCCCCTTCGGCCCTGAACTCGTGATCCGCGGTAGCCAGGAACGCGTCGCCCCCGTCCTCATGACCGCGCTCACCGCCGGCCTCGCCATGGTCCCGCTCCTGCTGCACCCCGATGCCGCCGGCAAGGAAATCCTCTACCCGGTCGCGATCGTCGTCACCGGTGGGCTGGTGTCCTGCACCATCCTCGACTTCCTGGTCACGCCGACCGTCTTCCTCGCGTTCGCACGAAACGCCGCCGAACGCCTCGCCGTCCATGCCACCCTCAACGACCAGCCGCCCGCGCCGGGCGGCCAATGAATGAAGGAGCCCCACTTGAAACTCCGAACCACGATCGCCGCTCTCGTTGCCGCCGCGGGCCTCGCCCTCACGCCCTGCGCCGGCTTCGCCCAGGACGGGCACAGCCACGCCCACACGCAGGCCAAGCCCGCCGAGTCGCTCGCCGAGGCCGTCTCACGCATCCGCGATGAACTCGACGAGATCCGCAAACTCCTCGCGGCCAAGTCGATCAGCGCCGCCCACGAGCCCGCCGATGTCATCGCCCAACTCGCCGGCTCGATCGGTCGCCTCGCCCTCAAGGCCGACAGCGGGGTCCCCCGCGAGAAGGTCCGCGACGCCAACGTCGCGGGCAAGGACCTCGCCAAGGTCGCCTCGCAGATGCACGACGCCGCCGACAAGAACGACGCCGCGGCGTGCGCCGCGCTCCTCCCGCGCCTCGAGCAACTCGTCGCCGCCGTCGGTGCGCTCGCGCCCGAAAAATGGGTCTGCGACATGTTCTGCGAGCCCGGGAAACTCTACGACGGCCCCGGCACCTGCCCGGTCTGCAAGATGGCCTTCAGGCCCGTGTCCAAGGTCCCCTACACCGCCAACGTCGCGCCCGCGCCGTTGCCGGTGCTGCCGGGTGTCCCGACCGATCTGACGATCCGGCTTGTCGACCCCGTCGGCGGAGTTCTCAAGATCGATCAGGTCGAGATCGTTCACGAGAAGCCCCTGCACCTGCTCATGGTCTCCGCCGACCTCTCCTGGTACGCCCACGAGCACCCCGAGCCCCAGTCCGATGGCACGTTCCGGCTCGCGGGCTTCAAGTTCCCCGCGCCGGGCGAGTACACGCTCTTCCACGACTACACGCCCAAAGGCAAGCCCAACCAGGTCGCGCAGTTCAAGGTGAAAGTCGCGGGCGATGCCCCGCCGCCCAAGCCGCTCGTCGAGGACTACGACGCCGTCGGCAAGGTCGATGGATACGAGTTCCGCGTCCGCTGCAATGGCGAGAAGTTCTTCGCCGGCAAGGACTCGATCATCCGTATCGGCGTCGATCGTGACGGCAAGCCCGTCACCGATCTCGAGCCCTACCTCGGCGCGATGGGGCACCTGGTCATCATCAGCAAGGACCTGAAGCAGTTTGTGCACAGCCACCCGCTGGACCTGTCCGACGATCACGGCCACAACGAAGCCGACGGTCACGCGCACGATCATGGCCACGACCACGACCACGCACTGGACGCCGCGAAGGCCGCCGTCGCACTGGGCAATGGCAAGCCCTCGGACGTGGTGTTCCACACCGTCTTCCCCGGCCCCGGGCTCTACAAGGCCTTCGCCCAGTTCCAGCGTGCCGGCAAGATCCTCACCTTCCCCTTCGTGATCGATGTTCAGCCCGGTGCCGCCGGCGATGCGCCCGCGCACGACCACGACCACAGTGCCCACGGAGACAAGAAGTGACCGCCCCCCGCGCACGCACCGTCTTGCTCGCGGCGGCACTCGTTCTCGCCGCCGGAACGGCCGGATGCGTCTCCACCGACCCCGCAAAGGACATCGAGCGCTCGCAGAACCTTGTCGCCGAGCACGCCGGACTCGCGGCCGACTGGCTCGCGCCAATCGAGTCTGCCGCCGCGTGGGACCCCGCAACCCCGCTCACCGCCGAGGTTGCCGTCGCCGCGTCGCTCGCCCGCAGTCCCGAGTTGCGGGTCCGTGTCGAGGCGGTCGTCCGCTCACGCGCAGATCTCGTACAGGCCGGCTTGCTCCCCAATCCCATGCTCAGCCTGACGCTGGGCTTCCCGATCGCGGGTGCTGATGGCGGCACGACCATCACGGCGTCGCTCGTCGAGAACCTCGCCGCCGTCCTCGCGGCCGGCCGCAAGAAGGAAGCCGCCGCCGCCGACCTTGAGCAGGCAGTGCTCCGCCTCAGCGACGAGGCCGTCGCCGCCGCCGCCCAGGCGCGCGCCCTGCACGCCCGCGTCGTCTTCGCCGATCAGGCCGCCGCCCTCGCCGCGGAGAACGCCGGCCTCGTCCAGCAGGCCCTCGACCTGACCCAGAAGCGGATGGATGCGGGCGAGGCCAGCCGGCTCGACCTCAACCGGGTTCGCGTCCTCCTGCTCCAGGCCCGGGTGGAGGTGTCCCAACTCCGCGCCGAGGCCGATGCGGCACGCCGGGAACTCCTCGCCCGAATGGGCATCCCCGATGCCGACGCCGCGTTCGCCATCGCGCCCCCCAGCGATTCCTCGACCGGGTTGCCCGACGAACCCACGATCATCCGCCTCGCCGCCACGTGTCGGCTCGATGTCGCCGCCGCCCTCGCCGGTGCCGACGCCGCGGCCAAGCGTGCAGGCGTGGCCGAACGGTCCCGATTCGATCTCGAAGCGGGGGCCGACTACGAGCGTGACGAGAACGGCCGTGATACCCTGGGGCCGAGCATCGCCGTTCCAATCCCGATCTTCGACACCGGCGAGGCAAGGCTCGCGGCCGCCCGCGCCGATGCCCGCGCCGCCGCGCACGAGGCCGAGGCCGTCCGTCAGCGGGCCATCGGTCAGGCACGAGGGGCATGGGTCCGGGCCAACGCCGATGCCGGGGCCGCGGCGGCCTTCGCCGCCGAGATCGTCCGCCTCGCCGACGACAACTTTGCCCTTGCCCGTCAGGCCTACGACGCGGGCGAAGAGGACCTCACCGTGCTCCTCGAAACGCAGCGATCAAGCATCGCCTCGCGTCTGGAGTTGCTCAAACTGAGCGAGCGTGCAAGCCGCAGCAGGATCGAACTCGGCCGGGCGGTGGGGGGGATGCTGCCGGTTGTCACCCCCGACGCACCGGCACAATGAAAAAGGGGCGTGCCGCGTGGCACGCCCCTCGATTCGTACTGTCACACTTGCCTGACGATCAGATCGTCGCGAGCGGGTTGGTGAGGCCGATCGGCGCCGCCAGCGTGCCCCAGCCGCCGTGGAAGTTGAGGTCGTAGTGGGTGAAGCCCGCCACGATCGGCGTCGCCGCCGACACCACGAGCGAGAACGCCGCCGGGCCGGGCCGCGACAGCACCGCCGGGAACTGATCCACCGCCAGGAACACGAAGTTGTCGCTTCCGACGTTCACCGTCTGCGATGCCGTCGCGCCGTCGAAGAACAGGATCTGGATCGTCACCTGTGCCGCGGCGTTCGCGGGGTTGTAGATCGCCAGTTGCTCGCGGTAGTTGATGCCCGCCTGCGCCGGGACGACGTACGCATCGCCGATGACGTACTGCAGTGCGGCCGCGGTCGCGGTGTTCGAGGCATCGCCGTCGCCGTTGCGATACTGCATCGTGTTCATGGTCACGGGCGTGGTCGAGGTGTACCGCAGGCCCGCCTGCTGCCCGCTGAGCAGGCCCAACTGCTGGCCGGTGAGGTTCACCACGCTGCCCGCCGGGACATTGATGACCCGGATCAGGTCCGGCAGATCAAGCCGCGAGTACGACGCGCGGATGGTCACGGTCGAGGTCGTCGTCCCGGTGTTCAGGATCGAGACCGCGCTGCTCACGCCCGAGCCCGACGTGATCGACGGCACGATGCCCTTCGTCGCGCCCCCGGTCGAGTCGCCGTTCAGCCCGTCGCCGCCGCCGTTGGCGATGTTGTACGAACTGAGCGCCGCCACGATCGGCGAGGCCGTCGTGATCCGCACGCCGAACGTGCCCTGCCGCGAGACGCGACCGTCCGTGTCGATGTTGATGCCCGAGCGGCGGTTGGCACGGATGTTCTGCGTGAACGAGATCTTCTGACCGTCCTCGTAGAACAGTTCGATCGTGGCCAGTTGATCCGTGTTGTTCGGGTTGTAGAACACGAGGAAGTCGCGGAACAGCGACGGATCCTTGTGCACCTGCGCAAACGTCCACGTCGTGCTCGTCGTGTTGTTGAACGACTCGCCGACCGACACGTCAAAGTCGTACCGGCTCAGCGTCGCGCCCAGTTGCGAGCTGGAGCGGATCTCCAGGGCGTACGGCGTGTTGCGGCGGACCAGCGAGGCGCCGGGGTTCGACTTGCTGAACACCGTGATGCCGCCGCGGCTGTTCGGCGCGATCGAGCCCGAGAAGATCGGCGTCGACTGGATCGCGCCGGTCTCGTAGTGCGCGAACACCTGGTAGGTCACCGCGAACGCGTTCGGGTTCACGATCGGCACGAACTCATCGACGCCCGGCCCCGAGAAGCCTTCCGCGAAGTACAGGAAGTGCGTCAGCGGCTGGCTGGCGAGCCGGACCGAATAGGAACCCGTGGCGGCGCCGACGGGCTCCACCAGGATGTAGTACACCGAACTGCCCGTCGCGTTGAACGAGACCGCCGCGGTCGCGCCCGGGATGCCCGCCGAGTCCTGCAGCAGCAGGTTCTGCGAGCCGTCGAAGACCCGGACCCGGCCGTCGATCAGCCCGCCCTCGGGAACGTTGACCTGCACCCACACCCGCCCCGAGGCGAGCGTGGTGAAGCGGAACAGGTCCGTGTCGCCGGTGTAGTTGATCACCCCGGTCTGCGAACCCTGCCCGGTGATGCCGTTGACCGCGATCACCGTCGCGTCGGCGAACTCGCCGGCGTTGGCGTGATCGTCGGGCGTCGGCCCGGGGCCGCCGCCGCCGGGGATCTGCCCCGTGATCTGCACGCTGTACGAACCGACCGCCGTCGCGCCCGAGGCCGACGCGTCCGGCAGCACCAGCACGTAGTACACCGAGCCCGTCGGGCCCGCCGTGAACGTGACCTGCGCCGAATCGCCGTTCCCCGTGCCCGTGCCGATCAGCACGAACGACGCGTTGAAGATCTGCACCTGAGGGTTCAGGCTGCTGCCCGGGGTATTCACACGCACCGTGGTGTTGCCCGCCTCCAGCACCGCGAACCGGAACAGGTCGCTGTCGGTCCCCGGAACGATCACGCCCGTGCCCGTGCCCACGCCCGTCGACGGCGCGAGCGTGATCACGTCGCGAGGATCGACGATCGATCCGAACTGCCCGGCATCCGGGTGATCGTCCACCGGCGACGTGGTCACGTTGACCACGTACGTGCCGGTCTGGTCCGGCTGTCCTGCGCCGACCGTGCCCGGCGTCACCAGGATGAAGTACTGCTGATTGATGTTGATCGTCGGAATCGTCACCGTGACCGAGCCGTTGGTGCCGTTCGTCGCCGCGACGATGATCACGTTGTTCTGGTTGCGGATCTCCACCCGCGGCGCCAGCCCGCTGTTCGGAGTCGTGATCGTCACCTGCGCCGTGCCTGTCGCAGGTGCCGTGAACCGGAACAGGTCGCTGTCCAGCGTCTGCTCGATGTTGCCGTTCGCCGTGCCGGTGCCCGTCTGCGTCAGGCCGTTGTAGGTCAGCGAGATCTGCGTGCCCAGCGGGAAGTCCGCAAGGTCGGGGTGGTCGTCGGTCGCGGCGACACGCACCGTGATCGTGTACGAGCCGAAGTGCACGTCCGGGTCGAACCCCGACACCACGAACCAGTACCGCCGGCCCGCCGTCATGCTGAACGGCGCGGAAGAGTCCAGCGAGCCCGCCGACACGTCGTCGTTGAACGACACCTGCAGGAACACCTCGTTGCCCGAGTTCATCGGGTCCGCCGGGTTCCACGTGCCGTCCAGGTTCTGCTCATACACACGGACGAATGGGTCCAGCGAGGCGCTGTTGGCCATCACCGTCACCGTCGCCGTCTCGTAACTCGCCGAGTCGAAGTAGAACAGGTCCGTGTCCGCCGGGTTCTCGATGATGCCCTGCGCCGTCGCCGTCCCGAAGAACGGCTGCAGCACGAGTTGTGTCGCCTTCGTCCAGTCGCCATCGTTGGCGTGGTCGTCGTTGATCGGCGGAGCGCTCACCGACACCACGTACCCGCCCTCGGTGCCGCTCGCCCCGTCCACCGACACGAAGTAGCGATCGCCCTGCGTGGCGAAGAACTGCATCGTGACCGCCTGGCCCGCCTGCGCGGCCTGGCCCGCGGCGATCTGCTGGAAGTTCCCGTCCAGCACCGCCGCGGCGATCTGCAGCAACTGCGTTGTCGGGGTGATCCGGACCGTGATGAACCCCGTCGAGGTGGCGATGCCCGAGAACCCATCGAGGTCGTTGGGGTTCTGGAACACGCCCGAGACCACGTCGTCGATGATGCCCGAGATCTCGCCCTGCCCGGTGATCGGGTTCACGGGGATCGGCGAGGACTGCACGCCGATGGCGTGATCGTCGATGCCGTTGAGCAGCGGTGTCGCGTTGACAAGCAGTTCGTACGCGCCTGTCGCGTGCCGCCAGTCGACCTTCGCCGCAATCGACGGGTTCGGATCGGCCGCCACGCCGCGGAACGCGCTCTCGACCTGGATGAAGTAGGTCTCGCCGGCGACGACGTTCAGCACGATCCGCGGATCGCGGTGGCTGAACGTGCGGCCCGCGAACGAGCCGACGAATGTCACGTCCGTGCGGCCGCCGACCTCGTACGCGTCGTCCGCGCCGGGGTTGTAGAACTCGCTCGTCCGGTCCGGCGAAATGATCTCCTCGAAGTCGTTGTTGAAGATGCGGATCGCCCCGTCCAGCGGGCTGTCAAAAGTCTTCTGCTTCAGAACCTGCGTCACCTCGTTGGTGAGCACGTTGATCCGCTGCTCCTGGAACTGGCTGGTGATGCCCAGCGTCGACAGCCGGATCTCCACCGTCCCGCTCGCCGGCGCGCGGAACTTGTACAGGTCCGTGTCGTCCACATTCTCGATCGCCGACAGGTCCCGGTTGTGCTGCACGATGATGCCCGCGGGCGTCAGGTCGTACACCCGCGTGTAGAACGAACTCGGCGGGTTGCCGTGCGGGTTGAGGAAGTTCCTCGTGTCGCCCGTGTTCACGTTCACCGACAGTTCCGGCGCAATCGCGAACTGCCCCTCGCCCGGCACCTCCGTCACCGACGAAATCAGGTCGGGGTGCGAGCCCGTGTCGTTGTCCGGGTCGGCCTGCGGCGGCAGCGCATCCACGCTCACCACCAGGGTGTAGCGGCCCGTTCCGGCCCCGCCCGATGCGCTCACCTCGATGTAGTACACCTCGCCGCCCCACACCTGGAAGCCCGGGGCCGCCATGTCGGTGTTCGGGCCCGAGAGTTCCGGCCGTGTGCCGTCGATCGCGCCCGACGGATCGGGGAACGGCGGCGCGATGGTCTCGTTCGTGTAGATCAACGTGAGGTTCGAGTCGAACACCCGCACGAACGAGTTGAAGAACGCGTCCGCCGTCGGCGACAGCGTCATGCTGACCCGCGTGCTCTTGCGCTCCAGGCGGTCCCACACCGCCGGGATGTCGTCGTCGAACTCGTGAATCGCGAACACCGTCGGCCGGCCGACCTGCGCCGGCGGAGCCGGAGACTCCCCGTCCACGCCGCCGTCCAGGTCAAACCACTGGAATCCCAGCGGCCCGAGGTCGAACTTCGCCACCGTCGTGATCGTGTCGTCCCCGTCGATGTCCTGGAAGTCGCCGCCGACGTACAGCACCTCGAACGCCGACACGAACGCCGGCTCGACATCCTCAAAAGCCTCGATCGTCCGGAACGTGCCCGTCGTGCTCGTCGCCAGCGTGCCGAACGCCGCGCCGTCCCAGATGCGGACGATGCCCGTGTTCGCGTTCGCTCCGTTGTCGCCCGCGATCACCATCAGCGGCACATCGCCCGTCATGCCCATCGCATCCGGCGGGAACCACACGTGCAGCGCACGCACCGCGCCCGGCGCGCCGCCCATCGCCAGCCAGCGTCCCGCGGCGTTCGTGCCGTCCAGCCGGCTCGCCTCCCACGCCGCCAGCCGCCCGCCGCGGTTGGTGAACGTGCCGCCGACGACCAGCACCTGCGCCTCGGCGTCGTTCCCGTCCGAGTCCACATAGGCAAGGGTGAACGGCGCCAGCGCGAGCACCTCGCCGCCCGTCACGCCCAGCGCGCCGCCGTTGTTGATCGTCGTGCCCAGCGCCGACCACGCGTTCGGCGACATCGGGTCGGCGACCGCCCGCCCGAACCGCGCGATGTTGTTCACGCCCGCGACGGCGCCCGCCGTCGTGAACGCGCCGCCGACGTACAGGCCCGCCGGCATGTCGTCCGGCGCCGGAAGCGGGCCCATCCCGTCCGGGTCTTCCTGCTGCTCCGGGTCGAACACCGTCAGCGCACGCACCACCGGCGTCGCGCCGCCCGTCACGCCGTTGAGCAGCGTGTCCCCGAACAGCGCGCCCGCGTCGTACCCGACGGCGACGATGTTGTTCACGCCCAGCCCCGAGAGCGTCGTGAAACGGCCGCCCACGATCAGTTCCTGCGCCGTCGTCTGCGTCACGAGGTCAAACGCGGCCAGCGCGAACACCGGCCCGTTGGTCTGCAGCGGCGGCATCCCCGGGTCGTTCGGATCGAGCGTCGGGCTCCAGATCCAGCGCCCGCCGAAGAAGATCCGGAACGCCAGGTTGGTGTTGGGCGTCCCGTTCACCGTCTGGAAGTCGCCGCCGGCCACCAGGATCGTGCCCCAGCGTGTCCCCGCGCCGTCCGGGTCCCACTTCGTCATCGCGTAGATGTGGCCGTCGATCGCGCCGGTCGCTTCCTGCGACGGGCCGCCGAACCACCACCGGTCCGCGTCCCAGATCGCAACGTTGTCCGACGGCAGCCCGCCCGCCTCCGCGAAGTTGCCGCCCACGTACAGCGCGGTGCCCTCGTTGCTGTTGTCGCCGGCGTATTCGCCCAGCATGTCCACCGGCGGCACGAACTGGAACAGGTCGGTGTCGCCGTTGTCATGGATGCGCCCGCGCCCGACCGCCGTCTGCACGTAACTCCGGTCCAGCGTCGGGTTCGCCGGGTCGCCCTCGCCGCCGAAGATCGGTGTCGCACCATTGAAGATCAGCGGCGTCGCGTTCTCGAAGTTCGCCTTTGTCAGCGGCGTCGAGTTCACGTGGTCGTCGATCGGCACCGTCGGACCGAACGTGTGGTTCGCCTCGATGAAGATGTTCACCGCGCCGTCCACCGCACGATCGAACCCTTCCACCACCAGGTAGTAGCGGTCCCCGCCCGTGAGCGAGACTTCCAGTTGCGGTGTCGTCCCGTTGAAGTCGTCGTTGAACGCGATCTCAAAGCCCTGCGAGTTGTACAGGTGGATCGCCGGGTCCGGCAGCCGCGGCACAAGGCCCGACATCTGCCCCAGCACCGTGATGATCGTCAGCCCCGAGCCCTGCGCTTGGAACTGGTACAACTTCGCGCCCGTTCCGCCCGGTCCCACCACCAGCGGCGGGGCCGGTGCAGGCGGGAACACCGGCGCAAACACGTTGTCCTGCCGCGGCGTCGAGAGGTGCGTCACCGGGTCGATCGGCAGGTTCAGCCCCGCCATGTCCACCGCCAGGAGGAACGTCCCGGTCGACGGCCGGTTCGTCGCCAGTTCATCCGACCGCACGCGGAAGAAATACGTCGAACTCTCCGCGCTCGCGAACGCCATGTACGCGTTCGTCAGCCGGCCGCCCTGCCGGTCATCGCGGATCTGCACCACCTGTCCCTGCATGTTGCCGCTGTCATACACCGACAGGTGCACGTCCAGTTGCGCAAAGTCCTCCGCCACGCCGTTGGCGATCGCCACCGAGTTCCAGTTTGCGCCCGCGCCGGTCGTCACCCGGTAGACGATGTCCTCCTGGCGCGTCGTCAGTTGCCCCGCGATCACGCCGCTGCCGAAGTCGTCCGCGCCCTTCGCCGGTGTCGCGTTGAAAGTCGTGTTCAGCGGCAGCGCGATCGTCGCCGCGTCGATCCTCAGCGTGTAGTCCCCCGTCGCCGTCCGTCCCGGCCCCAGCGTGCCCTGCTGCGTCCGCACGCGGATGTAGTACGTCATCCCCGCTTCGCCCACGAAGCCCGCCCAGCCGTCCGTCGCCACGCGCGGCGCGGTCGAACTCAGCACCCCGTTGTTCGCGCCCGTCGCGATCAACTGCCCCGAGTTGTTGTAGATCTGGATGTACGAGTCGAGCGTCGAGTTGATCGTCACCGTGTCCGCCAGCACGCTCACGAAGTCGCGCGACCCCGGCGCTCCCGGCATCACGAACCGGAACATGTCGTCGTCGTTCACCGACGAGATCGTGCCCGTCGCGCTCCCGCGCCCGTTGTTGGGCTGGTCCGCCGCCGCCACCGTCAGCGCCACCAACTGCCCCGTTCCCGGAACCCACGGCGTCGGGAAGCCCGGCTGATCGATCCCCAGCAGGACGCGACCCTCAAGCGCCTCAAAGTGCGATGACAATCGCATCGCCCTCCCGGCTCGACGCGCCATCGTCTTTGCGCTGGTTCCGTGCCGCCGGCCAAACACGCGGCCGATGAGGTGATCGCTCGTCCTGTTGATCATGTCGGGCTCCATTTCCCCAAAGCACCGAGTCTAGCGGAGTTGGTATTGGGTCGGGGAGGGTACCGCATCCCGGTCCTGCCTTCACGGCAGGAACCTCCACCCGACCATACCCCCTCCCCGCTCTGCCCTCCCCGTCCCGCCGCCCCGTTCATCTACTGTAACAGATTCTGCTCCGATTCGTCCAGCGCGGCAACCCGGTTCCGGTACTGAACTTCAGGTTCCCTGCCCTCCAAGGTCCGAAACCCCGCGCTTCCTTGCCGAATCTACGCCGCCGCACCGATCGCGTACCGCACCGCACCCTCCGCCAGCAGGTCCGTCGCGTCATACACCGGCAGGGGCGAGTTCTCCTGGTTGATCAGCAACGGGGCCTCGCTGCACCCCAAAACCACCGCCTCGCACCCCTGCGAGGACAACCCCCGGACCACCTCCATCACCCGGGCCTGCGAGTCCTTCCGGACCACCCCATACACCAACTCCCGGAAAATGATCGTGTTCAGCCCCTCCGCATCGATCTGCCCGGGAATCAGCACCTGCACCCCCTTCAGCCCCAGCGCGGTCTGATACGTCGAGCCGAACATCACCATCTTCGTCCCGATCAGCCCGACCACCTTCCGGTTGTCCTTGGCCACCGCCTTGGCGACCAGTTCCGTCATCGTCAGCCACGGGATCGGCGACGCCCCCTCGGCAAGGTGCACCCCGTGCTGCATCAGGTTGTCCGGGACGATGCAGAACTCCGCCCCGCACCCCGCCAGGGCCTTGGACGACCGCACCAGCAACTCGCCCACCGTGTGCCAGTCATCCTTGAGCACCGCATCGACATACCGCTCCAGCGGCTCATTATGAATGGTCACCGTCGGGTGCCCCCGATCCCCGATCAACTTCGCCGCGTGCCGGAAGATCTCCCGATAGCACAGCGCGGTGCCCTCCGGGCTCACGCCCACGATGCCGATGTGTCTGGGCATGCGCGCTGCTCCTTGCTTCCCCGCTTCCGGCCTCACCATCGTCCCGTCCCCGGGGGCCCGCGTCAAACCGCGTAGAGTCCTCGCATGCCCGCCCAGCCCCGCCACGCCCCCGATCCCTTCGACCTCCTCGGTCTCCCCCCGCGCTTCCCCCTCGACGCCGCGGCACTCCAGCGGGCCTATCTCGCCAAGTCCGCCCTCCTCCACCCCGACCTCGCCGACGACCCCGCCGCCGCCGAAGCCTCCGCCGCCCTCAACCGCGCCCGCCAGGTCCTCGAAGACCCCGAGTCCCGCGCCGACGCCCTCCTCACCCGCCTCGGCGGTCCCTCCCGCGAGGCCGACCGCTCCCTCCCCGACGGATTCCTCCCCGAGATCATGGCCCTCCGCGAAGAACTCCAGGACGCCCTCGCACGCCACGATGACGCCGCCGCGGCAAAACTCGATGCGTGGGCCAACGACCGCCGCGCCCATCACATCGCCGACGTCTCCGCCCGCTTCGACGCCCTCGCCACCCCTCCCACGCCCGTCCAACTCAAGGACATCCGCAGGCAGTTGAACGCCTGGCGCTACATCGAACGGATGCTCGAACAGGTTCGCGCCGGCGAGTAGCCCGCGGTTCGGCGGCGGCAGGCCCCGTAATCCCACAAGCGGTGTCCAACGGGCCGAGTTTCAGCCGGGAGTTGGGGGGAGTGGGGGGGGAGGCTTACAACGTCCCCGCCCGCGCCACTGATCCCGCCACCCACCCGTCCCGGCCGCTGAAGCAGGACCTTGCCTCACGGGGTCGCCGCACGGCCTGCTTGGACAGTCCCGCCCGACATTCCTTTGGCCTTCCTGCCGCGCAGTGATACATTCGTGCTGTGTCTCATCTCGCGGGAAGCCAAGCCATGCACGCGATTCGCTCCTATGCGGTGTTGCTCGGCACCGCGACGCTCGCTCTCAATTTCGGGGCATCCGCGGCGGTGGCCGGGGTCAACCTCGTGAATAACGGGAGTTTTGAGATCGGGTTCTACGAGGGTTGGAGTGTGCCGCCCAACATTTTCCCCCCAAACTCCAACGCTCAGTACTTCAGCATAAACGCCGATGGCGGTGCCGATGGTTCCCATTATGCCTTGATGTCCTCGACGAATCTCCGCTTCATCTCACAGGTTCTTCCTACGACCGCGGGACAAGATTACCAGTTGACGTTTTGGATGCGGCGGCCTGACAACTTCCCGGGTCTGTTCCAGGTGCGGTTCGAGGGCCAAGTGGTCCTGAGCACCTCTTCCCGCCTTCCCGATGGCGTCAACTGGTACCCGTTCACCGTCCCGTTGCACGCCGACATCAGCGGGTCGTTCATCGAGTTCGGGCAGCAGGCGTTCCCCGCGTACTACTACCTTGATGATGTGCGGGTCGTCCCCGTCCCCTCCCCCTCCGCCGCGCCAGTGCTGGTGATGGGCGGCGCCGCCGCGGCGATGCGGCGGAGGAGGCGGCAGTGAGCGACGGCCGAAAGGACAGCCTGATGCGACTCTCTCCAAGCGGCCGCGCGGCTCATGCCGATGCCGGGGTGGACCCGGGCACCACACGGGTCATCATCGCAGTCGCCGGACATCATGTTCCAGACCCCGCCCGCGCGGGCGCAATCGAACGGCGTCAGGACGTGGCAACTTCCATCGGGCAGGCAACATTGCTTCAACTTCTGGGCGCCCGCGGGCAGGGCGGTGCAGAGGATAAGGAGCAGGCCCGCCGCGGCGGGAGCGAGGGTGAAGGGGCGGTTTGGTCGCAAAACGAGGTCTCCACGAGGGGGAGGAAGTTTCCGCCGCGGACGATTCTCCCGCCCGATGGATCGGGCACAGGGCGGCGTTTGGGGTATCTAACACGAACTCAGCGCGGACGCAAGCGGGCAGCGCGTTGGGGGAAGCGCTTCTTGGAAATGCTCCACGACGGGCTATGGCGTGACGAGGAAGGGCGTGGTAGACTGGGAGGCCAGGCCACACGCCCACGAACGGAGGTCGCACATGCGGACTGTCGCCCCAATCGGAACGCTGATCGCCGGAGCCCTCAGCCTGTTCCTCCTGGGCACTTCTGCGCTGGCCCAGGAACTGGTGTTCAACGGGGGGTTCGAGACGGGGAACTTCGCCGGCTGGAGCGTGCCGCCCAACATCTTCCCTCCCAACTCCAATGCGCAGTACTTCAGTATCAACGCAAACGGCGGCGCCAGCGGAACATACTACGCGCTTCTTTCCTCAACCGAACTCCGCTTTATCTCGCAGATTGTTCCGACTGTTGCGGGACAGGATTACGAGTTAACGTTCTGGCTGAAGCGAACAGACAATTTCCCCGCACAGTTCCAGGTTCGCTGGGAAGGGCAAGTGGTTTACAACAGTTCCGCGCCCCTCCCCGACAACGTCAACTGGCACCTCTTCACCGTGCCGCTGCGCGCGAACTTCAATGGCTCGTTCATCGAGTTCGGGCAGCGGTTCTTCCCCGCCTACCACTTCATCGACGACATCTCGGTGCTGCCCGCGCCGTCTCCTGCGCCGGCGGCCCTCCTGCTGATGGGCGGGGCCGCCGCACTCCGCCGGCATCGCCGCCGCTGACCCCCTCTCCGTGTCCTCTGCGTCAGGCTCCGTGCCCTCTGTGGACGGCCTTCTTTCTTCCCCTCAACACCCCGACACCTTCTTCCTCACGCCTCCACCCGCTCGAACACCACCGACTTGTCTTCCACCCGCCGCGCAAAGTACGCTTCGATGTGCTCCAGCCCCGTCACCCGGTGCACATACGCCGCCGCACGCACCAGGTCCGCCTTCTGCACCAGTTCCAGCCGCGGCTCCGTCAGTTTCAGCCGAGCCGTGTAGAACGCGCAGTTCTGGTGCGAGATCAGCACCAGCCGCTTCAGGCCGTGCACCTCCACCAGGAACTTCAACTCGTCCACCACGCCCTGCTCTTCCAGCAGCGCCTCCGGGTGCGCCGCAAGGCACGCCGGCCCGCCCGGCAGCGCCACCCGGTCATACCGCGGCAGGTTCAGTCCGTTCTGCAGAAAGTCGTCGAAGTGCTCGCCCACACGGCCGTCCGAGCAGTACACCGCCGCCGCGCGGATGCGGGCCGAGTCGTAGGGGAGCCGGGACTCATACTTCATCTGCACAGTCTAACCGATCCCCCACATGACCGCGAACCCCGGCACGCCAACCATCTCCCCCATGGGCCGCGGCCAGAACATCGATCCCAACTCCCGAAACACGCACGGCGTCACCAAGCAGGAACTCTGCGACACCGGCGACATCTCCCCCAAGACCTTCGACCTCCTGCGAAAGGCCGCCCGCGTCCGCGGCCCCAGCCACGGCGGCAACACCTGGGTCTTCACCCTCGAGGACATCGCCGCGTTGATCCAGAAGGCCGAGAGCGGCTCGTTCACCGAGCGCGGCGGATATGCCGCCAAGGCCTGGCGCCGCCTGCTCGAGGAACACGGTGTGCAGCTCGAGGCCGCCGTCCCCAAGCGGCCCGCCAAGCAGCGCAACCGCCAGCACTGATCCGCTAGAACGCCACCGTCTCCGCCACGTCCGCGCGCCACAGCCCCGCCATCGCCAGCAGCGTCGCATGGTGCGACCGCACCGTCGGGTCGCCCGCGGCGATGATCGCGTCAACGAACGAGCCCCCCGGCGTCAACACGTCCGCCGGGTCCGGATACCGCGCCTGCAACGCCGGGTCGGCATCCCAGATCGAACGAAAACTCCGCGCCAGCGACTGCCGCACCCGCAGCCGCCCGAAGTCCCACGCTCGCGCAGGCTCCGTCGCCACGCGCTGCACCCAGCGATCGTCCCGCTCATAGCCCAGCCGCACCAGCAGTTCGTTGAACGACGCCCCCAGCACCGCCGTCAGCCGCCGGTCAAAGTATGCCTGCCAGTCTCCCGCCTTGCCCTTCCGCAGGAACGAGTTGCGGCGCTCCCGGCTGGCCGAGTCCACCTGCGCCCCGTCGCCGCTGGCGACGCGATCAAAGGCGAAGCGGTCGCACACGCCCTGCAGGTCCGGCTCCAGCGCCCCGGCGTCAAGGCCGATGAACCCCGCGACGCGGGCCAGTTCCTGCCCCGTGTCCAGCAACAGGTCCTCATACCGCGTCACGAGTCGGACGTCCTCGCGCAGCAGTTCATCCTCAAACCTCGCGTAGTAGGCAAGCACGTCGTCCCGCCGCTTCCCGAAGTACGCCTCCATCCAGTCGCCCCGCATCGTCACCGAAGCGCCCGAGCCCTTCACGAACATCCCGCACATCACCGGGTCCATGTGCGCAAGGTCGTGATAGAACCTCGACACCAGCACATCGCGCGGGTCCCGGATCAGTTGCACGATCCGCCAGCCCGGCAGCATCGCCGCAAGGCTGGCCGCCGGCTCGTGCTTCGCCGGACACCCGACCGCCCGCAATCCCGCCGGCGAATCGCCCTGCCCCGGCAACCTGCACAGCGGCTCCACCAGCCGCGAGAGATCAGGTAAACGCTCTTCCTCGGGCCGAAGCAGCCCCGTCCGCACCGGGATCCGCAGCCGCACCCGCGCCAGTACACGTTCCGCCTCAGCGCGGTGCTCCGCTCCCATCGGCTCCCCCAGCGAAAGCCCCGGCTCCAGCAGCCGCGCCAGCACGTCCCCCACGCGCAGCCCCGCGCGGTTCACAAACGCGATCGCCTCCGGCACCCGCGTCAGCGCCGACAGCGTCAAGTACCCGCACGAACCCCGCCGACCCCCGAACCCGCCCACACCCGGCAGGCTGAAGATCATCGCCTCCAGCCAGTTGGATCCGCTCTTGGGCATCGCCGTCGTGATGAACAGCCGCGGCGAAGCCGCCGGGCGTGCGCCGGCGCGAACCTCGATCGGCGCCCGGGTGGTGGTGGTCAGCATTCCCTTCAGATCGGCCGCCCCGCCCCGCCCGCTGCATCCGCCCGCGCCGCGCCGCGCAGATAGCCTCTGGCGTGCCGTCCCCGCGCCACCAAACGCCCCGCGATCCATCCCTCACCCATCGCGCCCGTCCGTGGTCGGAGGGCGCAGCGATCTTCGCCATCCTCGCGGTCACCGTCGTCGCCCTCTGGCTCGAAGGACGCGACTGGTGGTGCGACGAGGGCGACCGCTCCGTCTGGATCTCCGACGTCTGGTCCGCTCACTGCTCCCAGCACTGGCTCGACCCCTACAGCATCACCCACGTCTCCCACGGCCTCATCTTCTGGGCGGCCATGGCACTCCTCGCCCGCTTCGCGCCGCCGTGCGCCATCCCCGAACGCTGGCGACTGTGCACCGCGATCGGCATCGCCGCGGCGTGGGAAGTCATCGAAAACACCCACTTCGTCATCAACCGCTACCGAACCGTCACCATGTCCCTCGACTACTTCGGCGACAGCATCGCCAACGCCGTCGGCGACGTCATCGCCTGCGGCGCGGGGTTCCTGCTCGCCCGACGGATCGGCTGGAAATGGTCCCTCGCGTTGTTCCTCACAACCGAGGCCGTTCTGCTCTTCTGGATCCGCGACAACCTCACGATCAACGTACTGATGCTGCTCTGGCCCGTCAGGGCCATCAAGGAGTGGCAGTCGTTCGGGCACCTCCCGCTGGGGTGAACGCTCAGCGCCGCCGCCGACGCATCGCCGCCAGCGCGCCCAGCCCCAGAAGGCCCGCCGCGCCGGGCGCCGGGACGTAGTCGCCGTGGAAGTTGTCGAAGAACCCCTTGTGCCAGCCCAGGTTGTTCTCCGGATCGGTGAACACCTCCCAGTACAGCCGGGTCATCGACGTCAGCGAGTTGGCCATCGGCAGCCCCGTCCCGACCGTCCACGTCGCAAACGGCGTATAGGTGCTGCTTTCCATCCCCGGGTTCGTCTGCAGCGGCTGCACCACAAGGTCATACGTGCTGGTGTCGAAGTACATCGTCAGCGTGATGCGGTGCCAACTCGTGAACAGTTGGTTGGTGGTGTAGGTCTGCAGGTTCCCCGCCGAGTCCGAGTACATCAGGTTGTTGTTGTCGCTGAACCCGATCTTCACACCCGGGTTGGTCGCCGTCCCGCCGAACGCCATCGTCAGCATCGCCGCGTTGTTGTTCATGCTGCTGTTCTGGAAGAACACCGGCTGCACGTCGAACGAGATCGCCACGCTCGTGCCCGGTCCCGAGATCGAGTTCGGGTTCGCGCCGCCAAGGTCAAACGGCGTGAACCCGTACGAGAAGCGGTAGTTGGACGCCGGGCTGTCGTTGCGGACCACCAGCCCGAACGGAGCGCCGAACGCGCCGCCCGAGCCGTACCCGTGCTGCGACACGTAGTTCGAGCCCAGCGTGCCCCCGTCGAACGTCCACAGCGAGTTGTACGTCCACACCGACGTCGCAAACGCGCCCATGTAGCCGTCCGAGATATCGAACTGGTTCAGGTCCGCCGACGCCGTCGCGCCCGCGCACGCCACCACTCCCGACACGATCAATGCGTGACGAAACATGCTCTCTCCTCTTCTCCGTGCGACGCCGCTCCGTCCCCTTCCCCGGAACATCGAAACCCCGGCTCGGCCAAATCGCACGGTCTCTCCGGTTTTCAACCTACATCCCAAAGGGGGGGATCGTCAAGATGCCGCTCAGAAATGTTCATCCCCCGCTCACCATGGCCGAACTTATCGCCCCGCGCGGCATCACTTTCTGCTCCCGACACCGTTCGCCCCCCGTGGCCCGGCCTTCATCCTCCACTCGCGGCGAGTGCTTCGGGAGTATGGGGGATGGGTGGGGTGGGGGCGGGGGTGGGGATGGGGGGGGCAAGCGTGCGGGCCGATCCCGTCGCAGATAAACTGATCCCGTGTTCGGGACGCTCCAAACCGGTGCGCCCCGAACCCCATCGGAGGTTGCGCCCATGATCCGTGCGATTGCCTTGACCGCGGCCGTGTTCGCCTCGACAACCGCCATCGCCGCGTGGCAACCCCAGCCCGCAGCCCCGACAGCGCCAGCGACCGGCGGCGACGCCAAGCCCGCCCTCACCCCCGAGGAACTCGAGCAGTTGGCCGCGCCGATCGCCCTCTATCCCGACTCCCTCGTCTCCCAAATCTTCATGGCCTCGACCTATCCCCTCGAAGTCGTCGAAGCCGAACGCTGGGCCAAGTCCAACCCCAACCTCAAGGACGATGCCCTCGCCGCCGCGCTCAACGACAAGACCTGGGACGCCAGCATCAAGTCCCTCGTCGGGTTCCCGGATGTCCTCGGCATGATGAGCGAGAAACTCGACTGGACAACCAAGATCGGCGACGCCTTCATCGCCCAGCAGAAGGACCTGATGGCCGCCGTGCAGAAACTGCGGTCCAAAGCGAAGGACGCGGGCAACCTCAAGTCTTCCGAGCAGCAGAAGGTCGAGGTCCAGCAGTCCGGCGGCAACGAAGTGATCGTCATCGAGAGCGCCAGCCCCGATGTGATCTACGTGCCGCAGTATGACCCCGTCGTCGTCTACGGCAGTTGGCCGTATCCCGCCTATCCGCCATACACCTACTACCCGCCCGGATATGCCGCGGGCACCGCGCTGGTCTCCTTCGGCCTGGGTCTGGCGTGCGGCGCGGCGTGGGGATGGGCGTGGGGCAACTGCAACTGGGGCGGGGGCGATGTCGACATCGACATCAACCGCAACAACAACTTCAACAAGAACATCGACCGCTCCAAGGTCCGCAACGACATGAACACCAAGGGCCTCGGCGACGGCAAGGGAAAGTGGAACCACGACAGTTCCCACCGCAAGGGCGTCTCATACCGCGACAACGCCACCGCACAGAAGTACGGTCGCGGCACCGATGCCCGGGCCTCTCAGGCCCGCGACCAATATCGCGGCCGCGCTGAGGCCGGACGCCAGGACATCTCACGGGGCGGAGCCGACCAGTTCCGCGGCGCGGGCGGCGCAGCCAACCGGCCCGCGACCGCCGATCGTGGCGCGGGCGGCGGAGCGGCCACCCGGCCGTCAACCGCAGACCGCGGCGCAGGCGGTGCCGCAAGACCGTCCACTTCCGATCGCAGTGCCGGTTCAACAAACCGATCCAGCGGCAGCAGCAGCAGCGCATTCAGCGGCAGCAGCCGCAGCAGCAGTTCGACTCGCGAGGCCAGCAGCCGCGGCAGCAGCAGCAGGTCCGCTTCCTCCGGTTCCTCTCGCAGCAGCGGCAGCAGGTCCTCAGGCGGCTCACGCGGCGGCGGCGGTGGTCGCGGCGGCGGCGGGCGGCGTTGATCCGCCCCTCCGGTTTGCCCTTGCGCGTCTCCAACACGCTTCCCCTCCTCATGGGAGTTTGAACATGATCGGTGCGAGTCTTGCAGACCTGATGCGTCGAGTCGCCGGATGCCTCGCCTGCACCGCGGTAGCGGTCGGACTGCTGACCAGCGGTGGCTGCAGCATCCAGCAGCAGTCCTTCGATTCCCCCGAGGCCGCCGTCGAGGCCCTCGTCGGCGCCCTCCGGCCCGATGTGCAGAAGCACCGGCTGAAAGAAGTCCTCGGGCCGGACATCGAAGACGCCCTCCCCTCCGGCGATGACATCGCCGATCGCGCTGCGCTCGAGGAGTTCCTCGCCCGCTACGACCGCGGCCACCGCATCGTCGAGGGCAAGGACGGCGCCCGCATCCTCGAACTCGATACCGACCACTGGCCCTTCGCCTTCCCCCTCATCCAGTCCGAGGGCAAGTGGGTCTTCGACACCGATGCCGGTCTCGACGAACTCGACAACCGTCGCGTCGGCGAGAACGAACTCGACACCATCCAGACCTGCCTCGCCATCGTCGACGCCCAGCGCGAGTACGCGCAGATGGATGTCGACCGCGACGGCCTCCACGAATACGCCCGCAAGTTCCTCAGCGACGACGGCCGCCGCAACGGGCTCTACTGGCCGGTCGCCGCCGACGAACCGCCCAGCCCGCTCGGTGACCTTATCGGCCGGGCGGCCGGAGAGGGCTACACCCGCGGCGCAGGCGTCTACCACGGCTACCGCTTCAGAATCCTCACAGCCCAGGGCCCGGGTGCGCCCGGCGGCGCGTTCGACTACCTCGCCCGCGGCAAACTCATCGGCGGCTTCGGTCTTGTCGCCTGGCCGGCCGAGTACGGCCGCTCCGGCATCAAGTCCTTCATCACCAGCCACGACGGCGTGGTCTACGAGAAGGACCTCGGCGACGATACCGACGCCCATGCTCGCGGTATGACCGTGTTCGACCCCGCGGGCTGGTCGCCCGTCGCTCGTTGATCAACACGTCTCCGCGTGCCACTCAGCCTGTGCGCTTGATCACGACGATCGTCACATCGTCGGTTTGCGGTGCGCCTCCCGCAAACTCGACAGCCGCGGCATGAATTGAGTCCACGATCGCCTTGGGGCTGCGCGATGCGCTACGGCTGATCGCCGCCGCCAGCCGCTCCGTGCCGAACTGCGTGCCCGCCGCGTTCTGCCACTCGAACACCCCGTCAGTCAGCATCACCAGCAAGTCTCCGCGCTCCATCGTGAACAGTCGCGGCGGCCCATACGTCTCTACCGCCTCCACCGCCAGCGGCAGGCCGTCGCCCCCGAACTGCTCGATCGGCCCCTCGCCCGCGCGGCACAGAAACGACGGCCCGTGCCCGGCCGAGACCAGTTGAACTCCCCCGCCCGGGTCGATCGCCGCCATCGCGAGCGTGATGAACCGGCCCGTCTTCATGTCCGCATGGAGCAGCGTGTTGAGTCTCGACATCAGCGACACCGGGTCGGTGTCCAGCGGCGCCGATGCCCGTGCATACGCCCGGCACACCGCCATCACCAGCGCGGGCCCGATGCCGTGCCCCGTCACGTCCGCCATCACCACCAGCACGCGCCCGTCCGGCAGTTCCTGCCAGTCGTAGTAGTCCCCGCCGGTCTGATCCGCGGGGATGTTCATCCCGGCAAAATCAAACCCGGCAAACCGCGGCGGCTTCGAGGGCAGAAGCCCCAACTGGATCTGCCGCGCAACCTCCAGGTCACGCTCCATCGCCTCCAGCCGGATCGACGACCGCTCGTGCGCCTCGGCCTCCTCCACCGCCTCCGACACATACCGCCGTGCCGAACGCGTCACCAGCGAACCCCCGACCGCCGACAACGCCAGGACACCGGCATACGAGTACAGCACCGGGTACTGACCCGCCGCGATGTCCTCAACCACGATCGTCCGTGTCACCAGCGCCGCGTGAAACGCCGCCGCCCCCAGCCCGATCCACAGTGTCGTCCGCGGCCGCAGCCGCAGCACCGACATCAGGATTGTCAGCGGAAACAGCAGCAGCGCGGGGCCTGAGAGCGCCGCATACTCGCCCCGCGGCGACAGAAAGTGCATCACCGTCAGCAGGGCCGCGGGCACCATCAATTCGAAAACCGCATTGGCCGTCAGCCGCCAGCCGACGATCAGCCGGCTCTGCCGCAGCGCCGTCCGCAATGCCAGCGCGACAAACACTTCGTACGCCGCCGCGACCAGCAGAATACCGATCGACGCCAGAAAGATCCGGTCGTCCGCCATCACCACCCCACCCGCCACGCGCCGGATGACCGTGAGCAGGATCAACGCTCCGTAAATGATGCACATCAGCACCGCCCGATCGGCCTCGCTCCGCTGAATGCGGAGTCGAAACGAGTCGGTGCCGGTCAGCGATGGTGCGGACATCTTGCGGGGTTCCTGCGCCTGCGTGGGCCTGCCAGCGTAGGCCGGGGGCCACTCGATCCCGATCAGCATCTCCATTGAACCGCCGGCGCTCACAATGCGCCCGGGCATGGGCGTCTCTCCCATGCCTCTCTCCGGCGCATCCACCCCGTCCTCGCGCCGTCGCGAACACCAATCCAACTCAACGCGTCGCTCCGATGCCCGGGCTTTCTTCTCTCCTCGCTCGCCTCCCAAAGCCTCCGAGTGGTACCAAACAAAGACCTTGTAAATTCCCTGCGCTGTAGGTACACTCTGCGCTTTCGGCCCACATTTCCCACCCGCACCATCGCCCGGCTAGGGGTGGGGGGAGGAGGGGGCCTCGGGGGATTGACATGCTCACCCAAGCGAAGCCGCGCCGTAGTCGCAGGCTCACTCCATTCCGTGTGCGCGACCAAATCCACACACCCTGAATCAGTGACTCTGCGCGCAGATTCAGTTTTTCTCCCACCAACTCCCCGCAGAGATTTCGTCAAACCTCAGTCCTGCATCGCTTGTTCAACTCTCTCGATCTCGCGGAACACAGCCCAAAGCCCCGGTGAAGTACTGTGTGCAGTGTCGCTCTGCCGCCCCTCTCCCCGTCATCGCCAACGGAGTTCACCATGATCACCCAGTGCCGAACTGCCCTCTTCGCCGCGGCCGCCCTGATCGCCGTGCTCTTCACCTGTCGCCACGCCGGCGCCCAGAACCCCGTGCAATGGAGCGGAAACGTCAAGCAGTCGGTCGATCGCGCGGCCGAGCAGTCCCTGCCGCTGCTGATCTGGGTCAAGGACGGCCACGACTTCGATGATGACGACCTCGAGGACGCCCAGGAAGATTGCTTCCGCGATCCGATCGTCGTCGGGCTTATCCAGAAGCGGTTCGTCGCGCTCCGCGTCAACCGCAACAGCCGCGTCATCGAGGAAGCCGGGAAACTCGGACTCCCCACCGGCTTTGGCCTCTACTGCGCAGTCCTCACCCACGACGGGCGCGTCATCGACCAGATGGGGCCGGGGGAGGTCGCACAGCCCCCCGTCTTCGCCGCGCGTCTCGTCGCGGCCTACGGCAAGTTCTGTGACGATCTCTACGAATCCAAGATCCTCCCTGTCCTCCAGGACCCCGCGACCCCCAAGCCCCGCGCCCGACTCGCGGCCCAGACGGTCTGGCGCCTCGGCATCAAGCGGGCCGACACTGCCATCATCGGCCTGCTCTCCCGGCCTGATCTGCAGCCGCAGGAAGTCGGCCGGCTCTACGAGTTGCTCGCATCGCTCGGAACCCGCGAATCCATCCGCGCCCTGCTCGACCGCGCCGACGAAAAGCCCGCCGCCGCGGCCCTCGCCAAGGCCGAGCCCGGCGCGCTCGAATGGCTCGTCCCCGAGATGCCCCACGCCGACGGACAGCCCACGCCCCGCCAACTCGCGGCCTATGCCGCCGCCACGCGCGTCTGCCGCACCGCCGCCAAGGGCAAGGAGTGGTGGGACTCCTCAACGCCCGCGTTGCGGCAGAAGGAACTCGACCGCGTGCAGGCCAAGGCCGTCACCGTGCTGGAGTACTGGCGAGAGCACGAAGGCCTCAACCCCTGACGCCGCGGGCGCTCCCGCCGCGAACTACGGCGAGGTCTTCTCGAACTTCAGATCCTTCAGCGGCCCGTCGTTGAGTTGCAGCAGGCCGCCGCGCGGATGATCCAGGTCGTACGTGATCCACAGCGCCGTGCCGACAAGGAAGATCAGCGCGGCGGTCAGCGCCGTTCGTCGCCGCCCGCCCACCCCGCACCCATAGCCGATCACGCCGAGTGCAAGCGCTGAACTCGCCACGAGGAGCCCCATCACCAGCAGAGGAAGGTGCTTGCGAGCGGCGGCCATGCGAACCGAATGCAGATCGATCACCTGGTTGACCGGATCGAGCACGGCAACCGCAAATGCCGGACGCACCTCGACACCATGCAGAGCCGCCGACCACATCCTCGAGTGCAAACGAGCAATCTCCTCCTGTGCCGCGGCCCCGATTCCCGATCGGATCCGCGACGAGAGCCCGATCCGATGCACGGTGTACGCCCTCAACGCTTCCTTCAGCGAAGCCGAACTCTGCTCGTCGAGAAGTTCCGCCCGCAGGTACGTCGTGCCGATCGCGTTCGCCTCCGTGACGATCAGGTCCTGGCGTTCCAGGAACCGCGACCCCGCCGCCGCGAAACTGAAGCCCAGAAGCAGCCCGAGCAGCCCGAGGATCGCGCCCTGGATCGCGCCGATCTGTGCCGAACCGCCCGTGTCTTCTGCCCGCCTGCGCCGCAGGCCCAGTCGCACCCCGACTTCGTATGCCGCCAGCAGCAGCCCGAAGAACCCCGCCGCGACGAGAAGATCGCCGAGTTGCTCGTTCATGCGATGCGATCCCATTGCCGGGAACACGGGCCGGGATTCACCCGATCCCTGTCGCCGGCGGTGCCTCTTGCGGGCGGTCGACCGTGCCCGCCCCGGTCATCCCATGTGCTTGATGATCGCGTCGCCGAACTCCGAGCACTTCAGTTTCGTCGCGCCCTCCATCATCCGGTGGAAGTCGTACGTGACCGTCTTCGCCCCGATCGCCCCGTCCATGCCCTTGATGATCAGGTCCGCGGCCTCGGCCCAGCCCATGTACCGCAGCATCATCTCGCCCGACAGGATCACCGAGCCGGGGTTCACCTGGTCCAGGTTCGCATACTTGGGCGCTGTGCCGTGCGTCGCCTCGAAGATCGCGTGCCCGGTGATGTAGTTGATGTTCGCGCCCGGCGCGATGCCGATGCCGCCGATCTGCGCCGCGAGCGCGTCCGACAGGTAGTCGCCGTTGAGGTTCATGCACGCGATCACCGAGAAGTCCTTCGGTCTCGTCAGCACCTGCTGCAGCGTGATGTCCGCGATCGAGTCCTTGATCATCAGCATCGACTTCCACTTGCCCTGCCCGTGCGTCGGCCACAGTTTCAGGACGCTCTCGACCTCCGCCACGATCTTCTTCTGCTGGTCCGGGGTCATCATGTCGTATCCCGGGTCAACCATGCGGGCGTTCTCAACCGCCGAGAGGTCCGAGTTGGCCTCCTTGTTGCCGAGGATCCACGACTCGCGCTCCGTCACGCACCGGTCGCGGAAGCCGCCCTCCGCCGCGGGCGCCGTGGCCAGTTCGTACCCCCAGTCCTTGAACGCCCCCTCCGTGAACTTCATGATGTTGCCCTTGTGCACGAGTGTCACGCTCTTGCGCTTCTCCTTCAGGGCGTACTCGATCGCGGCATAGATCAGCCGCTGCGAGCCCAGCCGGCTCACCGGCTTCACGCCGATGCCGACCATCACTTTGTGATCGTCCGGCGTGTCGTGCCCGCCCATCGCGGCCTTCGCAAACTCGGCCGTCCTTGCCTGCGTGCCGAACCGCACCTTGGCAAACTCCTTGGGGAACTCCTTCTCCATGAACGCGAGGAACTTTGCCGCCTCGGGCGTGCCCGCGGCCCATTCGATGCCCGCGTAAATGTCCTCGGTGTTCTCGCGGAAGATCACCATGTCGCAGTCCCCGGGCTTCTTCACCGGGCTTGGGACGCCCTGGAACCAGCGCACCGGACGCAGGCACACATAGAGGTCGAGCAACTGCCTCAGGGCCACGTTCAGCGAGCGGATGCCGCCGCCGACCGGCGTCGTGAGCGGGCCCTTGATGCCCACCAGGTACTGCCGGAAAGCCGCGAGCGTCTCATCAGGCAGCCAGTTACCGCCCGTCTTGTTGAACGCCTTCTCGCCCGCCAGAACCTCCATCCACGTGATCTTGCGTTTGCCCTTGTACGCCTTCTGCACCGCGGCGTCGAACACGCGCACGCTCGCCCGCCAGATGTCCGGACCGGTCCCGTCACCCTCGATGAACGGAATCACGGGCTCGTCGGGAACATTCAGTTTGCCGGACTTCATCGAAATCGCTGAGGGCATTGTGGGCTCCGAGGAATGGGGCGCTTCAAAACCGGACATCGGGCGGGCGGAAGAACAGGAATCCGCCGCCCGAGTCAGGACCAGAGGATAGCGGACAAGCGAAGAGTGTGAATGCGAGCGACACGACGGGCCCAACAGCCCGACCCTGTATGTATGTGCCACGCCCAACCGAGTTTATGCGTCGGTTCCAGCACGCTCGCCCCGGGCCTTCGCCCACAGTTTCTGCGGCCAGCGTGGGATCATCGTCGGCCGCTCGACAAGCAGAAAGAAGCCCGCGCTGACCACGACGGCGGGGACCGCGGCGACCAGCACGAACGTCACGCGCGAAGTCCAGGTGGGTTCAGCGCCCAGGATCTTGATGAGCGGCGAGCGGGCAGCGCCGATCACGGTCGAGTGCCAAAGGTAGATGCTGTAGCACATGCCGCCGAGGATGACGACAGGCGCTGCACGGAAGAACGACCGCACCGGGCCCGCGCGGAAGACCGAGGCGAACGCAAGCAGCGCCAGCCAGGGAACGGTGAGCGCCGGGGCGAACGAGTAGGCGGGGGCGAGGAAGCACGCCGCCAGACCGATGAGCGCGAGCAGGTCCCAGAGATTGATCGCGGACAGTTTGCGGTCGGCAGTCGAGGGTGTACCGACACAGCGATCCAACCCCGTGAGGTGCAGATCGGCCAGCAGCATGCCGGCGAGGAAGTAGGGAGCATGGTTGAGGATCGAGAGTCCGTCAGACGGCTTGTCGACGCCGAACAGGCGCGACATCGCACCGATGGCGATGATGATGATCAACCGGCGGAGTTGCGAACTGCGGATGGTGAACAGGAGGGTGAGCAGCGGTGCGAGGATGTAGAACTGGACCTCAACCTCCAGCGACCACGCGAGGCCCAGAATGCTGGACATCTCGCCATAGACGATGTTGTGCACGTAGAACAGCGAAGCGGCGAAGTGCATCAGGAGTTCGCCGGGCGCGGCGTTGCCGTCGGCCGCGCCGGGAACCGAGACCAGACCCGCCAACTTCAGCGCGAGCATGGCTGCGAGCGCCACGATGTACGGCGGCTCGAGTCGGGTGATCCGGCGGAGAAAGTAGTTCCGGAGGTCCGGCCGTTTCTCGCCCTTGAGGTAATGAGCGGCAAACGGAAGCGCGAGAATGAACCCGGAAATCACGAAGAACAGTGGGACGCCGTAATCGAAGACCTCGAACAGGCGGACCAGAAAGCCGTCGATGGCCGAACCATCACTTCGGTGGGAAACGGCCGCGGCGAAGTAGCCCGCCCCGTGGAAGAACACGACGGACATGATCGCGACAGAACGCAGGCCGTCGATCTCTGGGATGAGGGCGCGGCCGGAGGTCCGGCGGGAAAGCAGCGACATCAATCGAGCCGAAGCGGAGGGCATGAAGCGCGAAGCGTACCAGAACCGCCAAAGCCGTTGAAGCCGACTCCACGCGAGCGGGTGCTCCTGGCCGAACCGGCCCGCACGTCAACTCTTCATGTTCACATACTGCAGCGGCTGAGAGAGCCCTGCGCCGTCGAGCATGGCCATGACGGAGCGGAGGTCATCGATCTGCTTGCCCGTCAGGCGGACCTCATCGCCCTGGATCGACGCCTGGACCTTGATCTTCGACTCCTTCACCATCTTGCTGATCTCTTTGGCCAGTTCCGAGGTCAGGCCCTCCTTCAGTTTGATCTCCCGCTTCATCGCGCCCGTCGCGCCGTGGCGGGCGGGCTCGGCGTCCTGGAACTCGAAACTCTTGAGGTTCAGGCCGCGACGGATGGCCGCCGACTCGAACATGTCCTTCACCGCGTCGAGTTTGCCGCCATCGGCGGCGTGCATGTGGATCTTCTTCTCCTTCCGGTCCACGGTGATCTCCACCGGCGAGTTCCGGAAGTCGAAGCGCGAGGCGATCGCCTTCTTGGTGTTGTTGATGGCGTTGTCGAGTTCGGCGAAGTCGATCTTGCTGACGATGTCGAGTGAGGGCATAGGCGACAGGATATCGAGGCCGGGAGCCGGTTGGCGAACGGAGCCGGGAGGCAGATTGAACATGGACAGGGATGCTGTACACTGGCTGCACCTTGGGAGAGTCGCCGCCGCACAGGATCGGGCCCTACCTCGTCGAGCGGGAACTCGGCCGCGGCGGCATGGGCGTCGTGTATCTGGCCCGGGACCCGAAACTCGGCCGGGCGGTCGCAGTCAAGGTGCTGCCGCCGGAGACCGCGCGAGACCCTGAGCGCATCGCAAGGCTTGAGCGAGAGGCGCGGGCGATGGCCGCGCTGAACCACCCGAACATCGCGACGCTGCACGCGCTGGAGGCGGACGGCGCGGTTCGATTCCTGGTCATGGAGTGCGTCGAGGGAGACACACTTGCCGAGCGGCTGGCCGCGGGGCGGATCAATGCGCACGAGGCGATCCGGGTCGCCGCGCAGATCGCCGGGGCCGTCGAGGCCGCGCACGAGGCGGGCATCGTGCACCGCGATCTGAAGCCCGGCAACGTGAAGATCCGGACCGATGGCGGGGTGAAGGTGCTCGACTTCGGACTGGCGAAGGCGGGCGGCTCGTTCCGGGATGCGATTTCGGATATAGAGACGGTGCCTTTCGCCCGCACGACCCCTGGCGCCATCATCGGGACCGTCGCGTACATGAGTCCGGAGCAGGCCCGTGGGCTTGACGTCGATGGCCGAACCGACATCTGGGCGCTGGGGTGCATCCTGTTCGAGTGTCTGACCGGTCGCATGCCTTTCGCCGCGGAGACTTCGACGGATGTGCTGGCAAGGGTCATCGGCAGCGAACCGGACTGGGCGCTGCTGGGGGACGAGTGCCCGCCTTCAGTCGTCGAGTTGCTGCATCGATGCCTGGTCAAGGATCGCTCCCGTCGCCAGCGCGAT
This sequence comes from uncultured Phycisphaeraceae bacterium, assembly GCA_964409775.1. Taxonomy (GTDB): domain Bacteria; phylum Planctomycetota; class Phycisphaerae; order Phycisphaerales; family UBA1924; genus JAHBXL01. Next base: position 106,954 of record CAYPEI010000001.1, read on the forward strand.
GCCATGGACGTGCGGATCCGCCTGGAAGATGCCGCCGCGGCGATGCGAGGCACGCTCCGCATCCGGTCCGGCGCTCCTTTGTCCGTCGGCAAAGGACCATCGGCCCGGAAGACCCCGCGAGCAAAGCCCCAGTCCCGCGCTGCGCCGGGAAGCCGGACTCGTGCCGCAACGGGCGAGTCCGCGGCACTGCGCGTCCAAGTCGCAGTTCCCGACGGTCAGCAGTTGTTTGTCGCCGTGCTCGGCGTGATCGGGATTTCGCGCGACGGGCGGAAGATCGCATACTCAACCGGGCGAGGCCGCTCCGCGGGCATCGTGCTCCGGAGTCTGGATCGATTCGAGAACACGCTGCTCCCGGGGACCGAAGGGGGAACCTCCCCGTTCTTTTCCCCTGACGGCACGTGGATCGCGTTCTTCACCGGGGCAAATCTCTGCAAGATTCCTGTCGAGGGCGGGGCCGTCACGAAACTTGCTCCCTGCCGCGGCGCCCGCGGCGGCGTCTGGCTCGATGACGACACAATCGTGTATGTCCCGGAGTGGTCGGCCGGCCTTTGGAGCGTGCCCGCAGCGGGTGGACAGACTCGGTGCCGCTTCGCTCCGGATGTGGGCAAGGGCGAAGTTTCGTTTCTGTATCCGCACAGTACGCCCGATCAGCGGACGCTGATTTTCACCGTCGCGACGACGGGCATCTCATCGATGGATGAGGCGTCGATCGCGGCCCAGCCGCTTGCAGGGGGCGAGCATCGAGTCCTCTTGCGCGGGGGAATGGGGGGGCGACTCACCGCGTCTGGACACCTCGTGTACGGCTGGAACGGTGAGATCATGGCCGCGCCGATTGACCCTGAACGACTGGAGATCACCGGGCCGGTGCGAAAGGTGATCCCGGGCGTCACCACCGAGCCGTTCGGCGGGAACTGCTACTTCGACGTGAGCCGCAACGGCACGCTTGTCTTCGCCGCCGGCGCTTCGCGTGTGCGCAACGTGCGACTCGCCTGGCTCGACCGCGCCGGCCGCGTCGAGCCGGTAAACGCGGAGCCCAAGCCCATCCGCGGCGTGCGGCTCTCGGCCGATGGCCATCGGGCGCTGGCTGTCCATCACGCGGCGCACGATCGCATCTGGATCAACGATCTTCGTCGCGGCACGCAGATCCGTCTGACGGATGGCCCGGGCAATGACATGCAGCCCATCTGGAGTCCAGATGGAAGGTCAGTCGTGTTTTCATCCGACACCGGCCTCGGCGTGGTCAATCTGATGACCATTCCCTCAGACAGGTCCGCACCCGCCCGCCTCCTTGTGAAGTCGGACCTGGACCAGGCGGCTGTAGGATGGATGCACGACGGGTCGCTCGTGCTGCTGGAGCGCGATCCCGAAACCGGCTGGCGGGCGTGCACGCTCGCGCCCGGTGCGACGGCCACAACCCGCCTGCCGATCGAGCCGCTCAGCCAACGCTACGCGCGGGTTTCGCCCAACAGTCGCTCCTTTGCATTCAGCACGCGTGAGTCGGCTCGCCACGAGGTCGCGGTGTGCGGCCTGCCCGATCCGGGGCCGCGCCTGCATGTTTCCTTTGATGGCGGCGACTATCCCGAGTGGTCGCCCAACGGAACGGAACTCTTCTACATCAGCGGACGACGACTCATGTCGGTGCCTGTGCAGTACGGTGAGCAGGATCAACTGGTGCTCGGTGAGGCACGGTGCCTGGTGGAGTCCGACGTGTTCGAGTCCGAGTTCCGGCAATACTCGGTCGCGCCCGACGCCTCGCGGTTCCTCATCATGATCGAGACCGATCCCGCGCCGGAGGTGCGGCACCTCAACCTCGTGCTGAACTGGTTCGACGAACTGCGCGGATGAAGTGGCCTCGCCGTTGAACGCCACCGCGGCGCCCGATCCCGGCGAAGGCGTTGGTTATCAGGTCGCGTGCGAGATCCGAGCGGATGTGGCCGCGACAGGCATCACAGACCCGCCCCGATCAACTTCGCCTGCTTCAGGTGAATCGCCTGATGAAACGGGGCGAAACATGCCCACGTGCTCGCCGGAAGGTCGCCGAACCATGGGTGCGCGTGCACCTGCGTGCTGCGACGAATCCCCGCCTGGTCTTTGAGTGCTTCCACCATCGCGGCGATGGAGTCATCCAGCGCCGCAAGCGCGGGCTCCGGCTGCGCTGAGGGATCGGGCTTGTAGTGGGCAATCACGACCTCGATGGCACTCGGCTCGTTTCTCGCAAGCGAACGGAGAGTCGCCGCAATGTCCCGATTCACGCGGGCCAGGTGATCCGCCACCATCGCCAGCGAGTAGTTGGTCGAACTCTGCTCAAGCCCGGGAATCCGACGGATCTGCACGCGCTTGGTTGCCCGCTGGCCCGCCGTCTCCAACATCGCGGCCAGCACGCGCCGCTGCTCTCGGAGGATCGCCGCCGACCGCTCGGGCGGGTTGCGGAGGCACCACCACGCGACCAGCAGCCGCCCGATCCACCGCTCAACCCTGGGAATGCCCGATTGTGCGCTCACCGCAGAACGTTCGCCGCAGGATCAGAGCCGGATTCAGGTCGCCCGGTGATCAGCAGCCGACCCATCGCCGCCTTCGATGGGGTTGTGCGGCTCGATATGCACGAGGACATCCGCGACCCGCGGCAACTTCTCGCGGATCGCGGCACGCACTCTCCCCCCGACGGAGTGTGCCTCGCTGACCGGCATGTGGGGATCGACCTCGACGTGCATCTCCAGGAAGCAGCGAGAGCCCGACTTGCGGGCGCGGGTCTTTTCGATGCCCCGGACACCGTCGATGGCGAGTGCGACCGACTTTGCGGGCCCCACGACGGACTCGCTCGAGCCGGGCGGGTGGGCATCCATAAGTTCGTGCAGGGGGATACGGAGCAGCAGCCAGCCGTTGTAGACGATGATCGCCGCGGCCAGCAGCGCAGCGTAATCATCGGCGCTGGCCCAGCGGCTCACGCCGCTGCTCGCCGCCGCGGCCGGGTCGAAGATCCGCTGGCCGAAGAGCGCGACGGAGATGCCGATGAACGCCGCGGCCGAGGTGATCGCGTCCGATCGGTGGTGCCACGCGTCCACCTCCACCGCGCCGCTCGACTCCTCCCTCGCGATGGAGAGCACCCGCCGGAACAGCACTTCCTTCACAATCACGACGAGCACCAGCACGCCCAGCGTGAAGGGGGCGGGTGCGTGATGCGGCGTGATGATCTCGTGGATTGATTTCACGCCGATCCCGATGCCCGCGGCCATGACCATCGCCGCCACGACGAGCGCGGCGAGCGACTCGGCCTTGCCGTGGCCCCACGGGTGGTCTTCATCCGCGGGCCACGCGCCGATCCGCAGCCCGCTCCAGATCACCACCGAACCCAGGATGTCCGTCATGGACTCAACCGCGTCGGCCACCAGGGCGTAGGAGTGTCCGACAAGGCCCGCGACCAGTTTGGTCGCCGCGAGCGCAATGTTCACGAGCAGGCCGATCACGGCGGTGCGCTGCGCTCGAAGGTTGGCGGACGGTGAGCCCATGCCGCGGTGAGCGTAGCGGAGAACTAGTCCAGGAGCCCGAACAACAGCGCCATGATCGCCAGGCCCGAACGGGAGGCAACGTACCCGGCGAAGATTGAATCGGCAGCGCGGACAGACTTCGTCATGACGGGAGGAAACCCGACGGGCGCGGCGTCATCGGCCGATCCGTCGACATCCCGCGGCGTGCTGTCTCCATGCTGCCGGCACTCGGCGCTGTTGCGAGTGACGACAACGCGACTCGGCCGCGGCGTTGTCAAGCCGCGTGGCCGCACACGCACACGATGTGGTGCTCGGCGGCATCCGTTGCACGGGCAGTCGGCTCTGCCGGGTCTGAGCCATCGATCCGCTCGATCACGCGACACGACGCGAAGCCTGCTTCCTGCATGGCATCGCGCAGTTCCGGGACCGGCCAGAGTCTCCAGTGGTAGACAAACGCGTCGAAGTGCTCGGCAATAATCTCGCCCGACCGCTCGACACGGAAGTGCAGGGCGTTGACCACCCGCGCGGTGTACGGATCAATGGTGCGCTGCTCCCAGGTATAGAGGATGCGCTCCCCGGGCTCGCGACCGGGATGCGTCCGGTGCACCAGCCCGGTGCGGAACGCCGCGGCCCCGCCGTAGGTGTCGCAGATGAACACCCCGGTCTCACTCAATCTCTCCCGAGCGCTGCGGAGATACGCCACGAGGTCTGCGCGCGCGTGCAGTTCACCGATCGAAAAGTTGCCGACGAAGATGGCATCCGCCTTCGCCGAGACCTGCCAGGTCTCACGGACATCCGCGCAGCGCCACTCGATCCGCGACAGGTCGGCAAATGACTCGGCTGCGCGGCGGCGACCGAATGACAGCGCCCCGGCATCCAGATCCGTCGCGATGGCCGTGGCGGTCGGGTCCGTTGCGATCCACGCCCGCGAGATCGCCCCGGTGCCCGAGAAGTCCTCGTGCAGGACTCGCGGCAGACTTGTCCCGGCCGCGGCGGTCCGGAGCAGCCGGACAACAGTCTCCGGCCGCTGCACGCACAACTCGTACAAGAAATGTCGTTCGTCGGCGGGTTCCGGCATACGGCTCAGGTTATCTGACGTTCCTACGGCGGGTTCGGCGTGATGGTGGGGCGATGGTTGGGGGGTCGCTGTGCGTTCTTGCGCACTCGGCCGCCGCGTCGGTCCTTATCAGACCGTGACGCACCTTGCGCGGCCCGGATTGCGCGATGCCGGGGAGGGCTGCATTTCCGTGGTCAGCCGAGCCCGGGTCGATACCACACGACCCACTGTGGCTCCGGCAGGACGCCGGCGCCGGAATCGAACTGGGTCTACGCGGCCGGATGCCGCGGACGGCCGCACGACCCATCACCCAGACTGGACCAACCACATGCACCAGGAAGCACTGATCGAGAGGCTGTTCGAAACACTGATCTCCGGGAATCGCCCCGCCACGCGGGCGTTCGTCCGCGAGGCCGAGGGGATCCTCGGCTCCGCAGAGTCGGTCATCAGCGACCTGTTCTGGCCGACGCACGAGATGATCCAGAAACTCTACCGCGCCGATCAGATTCCCTGCCTCAATCACCACATGGCCGTCCGGCTGCTGCGTGTGGCCGCCGATCAGCAGGCCCTGCGGCTCAAGCACCAGGCCCGGCGGGGACGGACGATCTTCGCCCTGTGCGGCCCCAGCGAGTCTGAGGAACTCGGGGCGCAGATGGCGGTCGATCTCATCGAGGCCAACGGCTTTGACATCGCCTTTGGCGGCGGTGGTATCGCCAACGACGAAGTGCTCGCCCGCGTCCATGAGGAGCACCCGGACGTCCTGCTCATGTTCTCCTCGGCGGCACAGGATCTCCCCAACATCCGCGCCATGATCGACACTCTGCACGAAATCGGGGCATGCCCCAACCTGCAAATTGCGGTGGGTGGAGGCGTCTTCAATCGCGCTGAGGGCCTCGCGGACGAGATCGGTGCGGATATCTACGCAAGCACACCCCTTGAAATGGTGGAATCACTCGTGTTCGACGCGGACCAGCGATCCGGCCTGGCCCAGAGAACGGTCGGCCGAAACCGCACCAAGCAGAAGCGAGCCGCCGCTTGATTGGTTTTTGATCGGTTGTGGAACCCAATTCAACCTGACGCGAACAGGCCCGGGGTGGCGAACCCCGGGCTTTTTCATGCGTCCAATCTCGGGGTCCGGATTGTGGACGGAATTGAAAGACTCGACCGTCCCGTGGGACATCAGAGAGTGAACACTTCCAAGGCGTACGCTGGAAACTTGCAGCAGGAGGGGGTTTTCGGTCGTGCGGCGTGAAGGATCGCGCAAACAGCCCTTGGGAGACGATTTGGAAGGATTCCAATGCCGAACATTCGGGAAACAGCCGTGACACGCGAAACCACCCCCCCGGCTGAGGGTAAGTTAGGGGCGATGACACGGGCCGAAGAGCGAGACCTGATCGAGCGTGCGATCGCCGGCGACCGCCAAGCCGCCGAGGGCTGTATCCGCGCCCATCAGGCGTCGCTCTATGCCTACATGCTCAGGATGTCCGGGCGGCCCGATGTGGCGGAGGATGTCGTCCAGGATGCGTTTGTCCGCGCGCTGACCAACCTGCACCGCTTCGATTTCCGATTCCGGTTCTCGACATGGCTGTTCACGATCGCCAAGCGGCTGTACGTGAACGCCTGCCAGAAGCACAAGCCCTCCTACGACACCGACACGGTGGGCATGGCCCCCGGCCGCCTGCGGGGCCCCGAAGCGCCGACCATCGAGCACGAGGTCAACACCAACGCGAAGGCCGCGATCGACCACGCCCTGGCCACGCTTTCCGAGGATCAGCGCGAGATCGTCGTGCTCTTCCACCAACTCGACTGGCCGATCGCGCAGATTGCCGAGTACATGGACATGCCCGAGGGCACTGTCAAGAGTCACCTGCACCGCGGCCGCATGCGGATGCGATCCGCGCTCGAGTCGCACGAGAAGTTCAGCGCGCACGTCGAGGAGGTCTGGGCTTGACGAATCGCGGCCGACGAGCACGGCTGGAGGACATCCAGCAGATCGCCGACGCCCTGCGGGAGCCGGTCGATTCGCCGGATTTGTCGGCTTCAATTCTCGCTCGCGTCGATTCGCAGCGGTGCTTCCTCCCGTGCCGCGCGCGGGCCATGGTGTGGATCGGTCGTGGCGCCGCAGCGTTCGCGGTCATTCTCGTCGTCCTCGGGATCACCCTCGCGAATACCTACCACCCCGGTGCGATGTCACCTTCGCCGCAGCCGACGCTGGTGACGGGCGTCATCAGCGCGGTCTCGTCTCAGGCCAACGAGCAGATCACCGCGCTCCGATTCTCGCTCGTGCCCTCGGGTAGCACGAGCATGGATATCACCGGCCTGCTGGCCAGCGTGCCCGCTGTCAATGATCTTGCAGAGCCGCTGGGCGCGGCGATCCACGCCGTAAGTTTCGTCGGCCCACCCATCGTTTACTCTCAGTCCGAGTGCATCGGCGACCTGGGAATCCGCGACCTCCCCGCCGGTCTTGCCTCCCGGCTTCCGAGGCTGGGGCAGTCTGCATGGCCGCCCGAAGGCTTGCGCGAGGCGATGGAGGATCGACGCTGGCTGGAGGACGAGTCCCCCTTGCTTTCCGGTGCGAGCGGCTCCATCGTTCCCAGGTAATCAGCGCTACGAAGAGCGTGGTTGTGCGGCCCACATTGGCCGCGGCGGTATCATGCCGCGCGGCTCGCGTGTGAGATGCGAGTTGTCAGGTAGTGCGGCCAGCAATGCCACGAATCACGCCTTGGATTTTCGTACTCCTGGTGAGCCTGGTGGGCGTGCCGCGCCACGCCCTCGCACAGGGACCAGCGAAACCCCAACGAGCCGATTCACCCGTCCCGCCGGTCGGCGAGACTCTGGAAGCAGCCGGCCGCATCCCGGCGGATGTCGATCTGGTTCTGGTGGTCCAGAACGCCGTCGAGATTCGCAAAACACCGCTCGCCTCGGCGGCGGCCGGCCTCTTTGCCGTTGACGGGCCCATGAGTGACTCCCGCAGCGCATGGAGAGCCCTGGCGGCTGAACTCGGGTGGACAGAAGAGGAGGCCCTCGACCGCCTCCTCGGGCGGCAGGTTGTTCTCGCCGCGCGCGGCATCGCCGATCCCGAGACCGCGCACTGGGTGCTGCTCAGCCAAGTGTCGCTGGCCACCGATCGACGGTTGAAGGAGAGACTCAAGGCCGCCCCGCGAGGCATCGCGCATGGCCAGCAGGTGCTGGCGATTGAGGGCGGGAGGTACGAACTGACGAGTTGGCGTCAGCCCGCCAAGGCCGCGCCCGGTACGGACGACGAGCGTGCCGTCACGGTGCTGCTCGCCCCCGCCGGCCGCTCGCAACTGCTCGACACCATGCTCGAGCAACTCGCCAGAGGAAAGCCGGCGGGCATGCCGCTGCGAGCGGAGCCCGTGTTCGCCGAGGCGGCAACCCTCGGCTCGTCCGAGATCCTGCTGCTGGCGCGACTGGGCGGGCGGGTCGCCGTGCCCGCGCCGGGGGATCCCGCCTGGCCCGACTTTCTCGTGATCTCGGCGAGCCGCAGCGACAAGCAGGGGGAGCAAACCTGCTGGACGGGCCGGGTTGCCCTGCGGGAGCGTGCCCGGCAGCAGAGCCTCCTCGCCGCCGGCATCTCATCCGACGCCGTCTTCAACGCGTTGAGCCCGACATCGCTGTTGATGGTGGTCCAGATGGCGCCGCTGGCGACGATCTTCGGGCGCACGCTGCCGTTCGATGATCCCCTCACCCAACTTCCCTGGCCGCCCCGGGCGGCGGAACTCTTCACCGGCAAGCAGGCCATCCGCGTGCACGCGGCTCCGGGTACAGACCCGGACGCGAAGCCGGGGCTGGCCTGCACGCTGGCGATGGAGGCGACCGACGGACCGAAACTCGCCGCGACGCTCGATCCCTCGATCGGCATGTTCTTCGCTGAGGTCGAGCGCGCGGCCGGTCAGCGCAACGATTCGACTCCCCCTCTGCCCGACTTTGCCGGCTTCGCTCCTCAGGCACTCCGCATCCTCAGCATCGAGATCGGCAGCGCGGGCCCGCTGGCGGGTGTCACCGGTCCCGGCCTCAACGTCTCGTGGTCCTTTGCCTCGACGGGTGGTGGGGCGACCTCGTGGTGGGCCCTTGCGACATCGGGCTCCGGTGCAAACGCGGCGCTGGCGCCCGCCGCAGTCCGGGACGTTGCTGCCGCGGTGAGCATGGCCGGCAAGGGCGGTCCGTCCGGCCGGGACAGCCGCTGGATCTGGCTGATGTCCGCCCGCCCGCGCGAACTCGAGTCGCTGGTGGCCCCGGGTGTGCCGGATTATCTGGGCATCCGCACGTTGATGCGGAAGATCAGCGACGCAGGATGTCGCTTGTCGATCACCGAGAACGGGGACATCCGAGGCGAACTCACGGTTCGCCTTGAACCCGCGGACGGGCGATAACCCGGCAAGCGGGCTGAATCCGACATCCGTGCGCGCTACGATGGGTCCCCGGCGCGAGTTCCGGGCGCAGCCGCGTGCTGCCGCTTGACCCGATCCGTACCCGCCGAGCCACGACGCATGCCCAGCGCCACCGCGATGTCCTCTGTTACCAGCCGTCTCCGCAACGTGGCGATCATTGCCCACGTCGACCACGGAAAGACCACGCTTGTTGACCAGTTGCTGAAGCAGTCGGGGAACTTCCGCGCGGGCGAGTTGGAGAAACTGGCCGGGGGCCAGCACGACCTGATCATGGACTCCAACCCCCTGGAGCGTGAGCGGGGGATCACCATCCTCTCCAAGAACTGCGCGGTGCAGTACCACCGTCTGACCGGCAACGATCGCGCCCCGGCGGGCGACTATCACGTCAACATCATCGATACGCCGGGCCACGCCGACTTCGGCGGCGAAGTCGAGCGCGTTCTCCGCATGGCCGATGGCTGCCTCCTGCTCGTCGATGCGTTCGAGGGCCCGATGCCGCAGACCCGCTTCGTGCTGAGCAAGGCGATCGAGGCCGGCCTGAAGCCGATCGTGATCGTCAACAAGTGCGACCGCCCCGATGCCCGCGCCCACGAGGTCATCAACGAAGTCTTCGATCTGCTCGTCGAACTTGGGGCCGACGATCACGCGCTGGACTTCCCCGTCGTCTACGCCTCGGGGCGGGCCGGCTGGAGCACCACCGACCAGGACGCGGCGCGGGCCGCCGCCGGACACCAGGGCGTCATCCCCACCTATCCCGACGGCTCGCCCGCCGACATGCGTCCCGTCTTTGACGCGATCACCGAGTATGTGCCCGCGCCCGAGGACATCGTCGACGCGCCCCTGCAGATGCTCGTGACCACGCTCGACTACTCCGAGTACGTGGGACGGATCGGGATCGGCCGGGTTTTCGGCGGAACCATCCGCACCGGGCAGAGTGTTGCCGTGGTCAAGGCCGACGGCACCATTCGTCAGGACAGAATTGGCAAACTCCTCCGCTTCCAGGCGCTCGGACGCGCCGAGACCGACAGCGTGCACGCCGGCGACCTCTGCGCCATCGTCGGCCTCGAAAGCGTCGACATCGGCGACACCATCGCCGATGCCGAGAAGCCCGTCGCGCTCCCCCCGGTGAAGGTCGATGAGCCGACGCTCAAGATGGTCTTCAAGGTCAACGCCTCGCCCTTTGCCGGGCAGGAGGGCGACTACGTCACGAGCAGGCAGATCCGCGATCGTCTTGAGCGCGAACTCCAGCACAACGTCGCCCTGAAGGTGAACTTCGATACCGGTGCATCCGACGAGTTCCAGGTCTCCGGCCGCGGCCTGCTGCACCTGGGCATCCTTCTGGAAACCATGCGCCGCGAGGGCTTCGAACTCGCCGTCGGAAAGCCGCAGGTCGTCATCAAGGAGATCGACGGCGTCATGCACGAGCCCATCGAGTGGCTCGTCGTCGACGTGCCCAACCAGCACGTCGGCCCGGTGATGGAACTTACCGGCGGACGCAAGGGCGAACTCAAGAGCATGGAGCCCCGCGGCGACGCGGTCACCCATCTGGAGTTCGAGATCCCCGCCCGCGGCCTCATCGGCCTCCGCTCCCGCATGCTCACCGCCACCGAAGGCGAGGGCATCATGCACCACACCTTCGAGCGGTTCGCGCCCGCCGGGCCGCCCCCGCCGCGCCGCGGCCAGGGTGTGCTCATCGCCAACGAGACCGGCGCGGTCACGACCCACGCGTGCGAGTTGCTGGCCGACCGCGGAGTGCTGTTCGTCTCCCCGGGCGCAAAGGTGTACGCCGGACAGATCATCGGCGAGCACTGCCGCGACAACGACCTCGTGGTCAACATCACGCGCCTCAAGCAACTCACCAACATGCGCGCCGCGAGCAAAGAGGCGACAGTCGTGCTCAAGACGCCCCGCCAGGTCGGGCTCGAGGCCGCGCTCGAGTACATCGAGGATGACGAACTGGTGGAAATCACCCCGGGCGCGGTCCGCATGAGGAAGAAGATCCTCGATGAGGGCCTCCGGCGTCGCGCCGAGCGCCAGGCCAAGGACAAAGAAGACGCAGCCGAATAGGAGCGATTCGCGAACGGAGTTTGTTCGGAATCCTCCACACACGGTCGATCTGCGTGACATTCCGGCATACCGTTCGCCCCCGCAACGAACCGGGCTCCAAGCCGGGTAGGCAGTGCCTCAAAGTGAGGCACGCGGCCGGCCCCCCCGACAAGTGCGGATGACCCCCAAGGGTGCAGACATGTATGCAGTGATTGAAGCGTCCGGCGGCCAGATCAAGGTTACCGAGGGCCAGGAACTCCAGATCGACCTCATCGACGGCGGCGAGGCCGCGGCGGGCAAAAAGGTCACATTCGACAAGGTGCTGCTGGTCGGCGGTGGCGACGGCAAGGCGACCAAGGTCGGCACGCCGTACGTCAGCGGCGCGAGCGTGACGGCCGAGGTGGTCGAGGGCCTCGTGAAGGGCGAAAAACTCCGCATCCAGTACTTCCAGCCCAAGAAGGGCTCCCGCCAGCGTACTGGTCACCGTCAGAAGTACACCACGGTGAAGGTGACGGGCATCAAGGCCTGAATCAGCGAGACTGGTTGAAATGAAACGTGACGGGCTCGGCAGAGGTGCCGGGCCCGTTTACTTTTCGTTGCTCCGATGCCGCATCAGTATCGTGAAGGGGAGAAACGGTGGCCTCAGGCGCCGGCAACCTCGGGATCTTCGCCGTCAATCGTTGAAAGCAGAAGAGCATGCGGTGGCCTCAAACGCCGGCCGAGCTGGAAGGCACGCATGCGTGGCATCAGGCGGCGGGTTGGAGCGTGAGGTCAGGGCGTCAGTGTGGCTTGGCGGCCGTTGCGCCGGTGAGGAGCAGCACGCCGCCGAGGATCAGGGCGATGCCCAGGCCCTTCTGGAGGGTCATGCCTTCCCTCAGCACAAGCCAGCCGAGGATGACGGCGGTAGCGGGGGCGAGGGCGAAGGCGATGGGCTTCACGCGGGAGATTTCGCCCAGCGAGAGCGCGGCGTAGAAGCAGATCATGGCGGCCGCGCCGGCGACGAGGCCGGAGCCGCAGACCAGTTTCAGGATCGTCGCCCAGTCCGCACCCCCGGCTTCGGCGCCCTTGAACCACGCCGCGCTCTCCCGCGGAGACCTGAAGACGTATATCGCGAGGATGTACGCCAGCCAAAGGATGGGGAGGGCGACGGTCGAGCGGATGGTGATCGCGGTGATTGGGCCGACCTTGCCGGTGTGCAGGACGCTCTTGGTGAAGAGTTCGCCGATTCCCCAGCAGAGACCGGCGGCAACGGCGAGGAGGATGGCGGGCATGGGAGTGTCCTGCGCGAGGTTGGGCTGGTCTCAGGCTACAAACGTTCCCCGCTCACGGTCCTTCTGCACCCCTGGGAACTTCAGCGCCCGCCCGTGCGCCACGCAGTACACCCCCGGCGGCAGCACGCCCGCTGCGAAGATCGACTCTGTCAGGTTCTGCAGCGCATCGGAGCGGGTCATCTCGAACGGTCGCATTGCACCGGTCAGAATCACCGGCACACGCAGCGACGGCCCGAGTTCCTTCAGGATCAGTTCGCCGGTCGTCGTCAGCGTGTCCGTGCCGTGAAGGATCACCACCCCGCTGCCCGGCCGGCCCTCTTCGGTTGCCCCGCACGCCCGCAGGCACTCGATGATCCGCGCCCGGTCCGCGTCGGTCAGGTGCAGGCTGTCCTTGCTCATCAACTCCAGCGTGCTGACCTTCGTGTCTTCGAGCCGCAGACGCCGCACCATCCGGCCGACGATCGTCCGACGGTTGGAGAGTTCGCCCGATCGCTCATCGTACGTCTTCTCGATGGTGCCGCCGGTGGTGATGAGGGTGATGTGGCGCATTCGATGTGGGATGTCGGATGTGGGATGTCGGATGTCAAGAACAGGAAGTCCTGAGTCCTGGGTCCTGATACAGCACGCTGGACTACTACGACACTGGACAGATTTCTCACGCTCCCACGACCTCGGGCAGGTGCGATGAGCCGGCCGCGGGCTTGGCGGCGGCGCTCGCCTGCTTGCGCGGGTCGGTGCGGGCGATGATGTCGCTCACGCCGTGCTGGTTGAAGCCCTTGTAGCCGTCGTTGCGCTCGAGGTTCTCCAGGTGCGAGCCGATCGCCCCCTCCGCCCGGAACACCGCCGCCTGCGATGCCGTGATCACGCCTGCGTCCAGCAGTTTGATCAACCGTTTCTCGCTGATCTTCCAGCGCTCGCCGACGGTGAACGCCTGCCGCAGGAACGGGAAGTTCGTGAACGGGTCCATGGTCTCGATGTTTGCCGCCTCGAGTTGGTCCTTGAGCGCCTCGTGATCGAACACGCACTCCAGGTGGTGCATGCCCGCCTGCAGCAGCGCTTCGCCGTGCAGGCCGCACCACAGACCGACCGTGCCCAGTTCCTTGCGCGGCTCAAGGCCAGTGTGCGAGAAATCGCCCAGGATCTCCTCCGGGCTCATGTCCACATCGGCGAAGATGGTGATGCCGCACACCGGCTGCTCGAGCACCTGCGCGCCCCAGCCCGCTTCCGCGCCTGCATAGAACCGCTCGCGGCACTTGAAGCCGAGCGTCTCGAACGTGCCGATCAGCCGCTTGAAGTACTGCCTGCTCGATCGGTACGTGTGGTGATCGTGGTTGGCCCAGCCCAGGCCCAACTTGTCCTGTCGCGACTTCTGGATCTGCGCAGCGCGGTTCTTCCGCTGCCAGAACTCGCGCTCCGCCGCGAAGAACAGATCGCACGCGAGATCCGGGCCCAGGTCCCGCACCGCCGCGGCGACGATCGCCTCCGTGTGGTCATAGCCGATGTCGTCGTCGTCCCAGTCGCGCTGCCGGCGACGGAAGATCTCATAGTGCTTGAGCGTGTTCACCGCCTTGTCGGGGTCAAGGTCCGGTGCGGCAAAGCCGAGTGCGCCGTGCCGCTCGATGACCCACATCTCGGCATTGTCGGACTTGAAGGCGACGGCCCTGCGGATCTGGCAGAGCGGGTCGCCTTCGATGTCATCCTCCGAGATGGTCGGGTCATCCGCAATGTGCCACGCGGTCAGGAAGTCGCAGACCGATTCGACCTTGATGGCGACGCGGGTGGTTTTGCCTCCAACCAGGATGATCGCCGGGAAGATGCCCTTGTCGTTGAGGTAGCACTCCGGAGCGCCGGGCATCGCCTTGCGGACATACCCGACTTCCTTCAGCCGGGCCTTCAGCGCATCTGTCCGCGGCACGATCAGGTGGTCGACCCAGTCGACGAACCGGGTCGCGGTGTCGTGCTTCATCTTGGCGGCGACCGTCGCCGCGCCCGGGCAGCGGGCGAGAAAGTCGGTGACGAGGTCGTTCACCAGTTTCCACGCAGCGGGCTGCGGGTCCCAGTGAAACTGCTTCAGAGCCTCGATTCCGTGAACAGGTTGCGGTGCGGACTTTGCAGCCATGGCTGGACATCGCTCCATGCCCCGCCCCCGGGTGGTGCGTACCCGCCAAGAGTAGGAGGCGGCCGGCGGGATTTGGGTTTGGTGGGCGGGAGGGTCTTCACGGATGCTTCACAGTTGCCCGGTTGCCTCGGCGCGTTCGATCGCCTGTTGTTCAGCACGACCGAAGGAGGCGACATGCGCACGTGCACGATCGGGTTTGGTACGGCCCTGCTCACAACCCTTGCCGTCGGCGGCTGGTCGATGGCGGGTGTCGAACTCATCGGCCGGGCATCTGTTTCTGCACACGCCACCGATCTGTCCGGGCTGGAGAACCTGATCGGCAACAACATCCCGCACAACCGCTTCGGTGGTTGGGGGTCGGCGATCGCGTGGACCGGCCGCGGAAACCGCTACGTCGTTGCGACCGACCGCGGCCCCGGCGACGGCGCCAGCGCCTACCGCTGCCGCGTGCATGAAGTTGAGATCGTTCCACCGGCGGCGGGGTCGCGCGATGTCACCGTCACGGTCGAACGGACGATGCTGCTCACCACCTCCGACGGCCGGCCGTTCTGGGGCAACACCGGCAACTACAAGTTGGAAGACCAGGCCGCGGGGCTCCGGCTCGACCCCGAGGGCGTGCGTGCTTCGGCGCAGGGGACGATCTGGACGTGCGATGAGTATGGCCCGTGGATCGACGAGTTCTCGATGGATGGGCTGCACCTCCGGCGCATCGCCCCGCCGGAGAAGTTCCGCATCGCGCGGCCCGACGGCGACCCGCAGCGTGAGTTGCCGCCGCACAACTCCTCCGGCAGGCAGCCGAATCGCGGATTCGAGGGGCTGGCGATCTCCCCTGACGGCTCGCGGATCTATGCCATCCTGCAGAGCCCGTTGATCCAGGACGGCGGGCTCGATGCCGAGAACGAGCGGATCGGCCGGAACATCCGCCTGCTCGAAGTGACGCTCGCGACCGGCGCGACCAGGGAGTTCGTCTATCCGCTCAACTCGGCCTCGTATTGCGTCAACGAGATCGTCGCGTTCGGCGAAGCCGGCATGCTGGTCCTCGAGCGGGACGGCAAGTCAGGCGAAAAGACCAGGTTCCGTTCGGTCTTCGCGGTCGATCTCACCGGCGCGACGGATGTCAGCAAGGTGGCCGCGCTCCCGGCGACCGACCTTCCACCCCAGATCAAGCCCGTGCGCAAGCAGCGACTCCTCGACCTGCTGGATCCGTCGTTCAGACTCGCCGGGGCGGAGATGCCCGAAAAGGTTGAAGGACTCGCCTTCGGCCCGGACCTTCCCGACGGTCGGCACACGCTGATCGTCACGTCCGACAACGACTTCCGCGACGAATCTCCATCATTCGTCTGGATGTTTGCGATCGACGCGGCCGACCTGGGCGGCTTTGTTCCGCAGCGCTTCACCGCTCAGTGACGCCTGCCGCGTCGCGGCCCCGGCGCTTCCCGGTCCATACCTGCGACCCCTCGCCCGGGGTACGATCTCCGCATGACGACCGGTGCTCCGACTGCGCCGCCCCCGGCGTGGGGCGAACAGGACTTGGCGGGGAACGTGCATGCCGCTGCGGACAAGTCCGCACGCGTGCGCAGCATGTTCGCCGCGATCGCGCCGGCCTATGACCTCAATAACCGCCTTCACTCGCTCTGGAGAGACCAGGCTTGGCGGCGGTTCGCGGTTCGCGCTGCGCGGCTGAAGGGTGGCGAGACCGTGGTCGATGTCGCGTGCGGCACCGGCGACCTTTCGCTGGCCTTTGCGAAGGCCGGCGCGGCAAAGGTGCTCGGCATCGATTTCACCGCCGAGATGCTCGACATCGCCCGGGCGAAGAAGGCCCACACCAGCATCACCTACGAGCAGGGGGACGCCCAGAACCTGCACCTGCCGGATGCGTGTGCGGACGTCGTTTCCATCGCATTCGGCATCCGCAACGTGCAGGATGTGCCCCGCGCCCTGCGCGAGTTCCGGCGCATCCTGCGGCCGGGCGGCCGTCTGGTCATCCTCGAGTTCTCAGAACCAGGCAACCCGCTCATGCGATGGTTCAACGGCGTGTACTGCCGGCGGATCATGCCCATCACCGCCACGCTCATCAGCGGCGACAAGTCCGGCGCATACAAGTACCTGCCCAAGTCGGTTGCGAGTTTCGCATCGCCCGATGAACTCGCCGATCTGGTCCGCGCTGCCGGGTTTTCCGAAGTCCACTCCACTCCCCTGACGATGGGGATCTGCACCTGCACCGTCGCCACAGCCGGGGCGGCCACCGGCCGGTACAACTGACCAGCCGCGACGGCCCGCAGCCCCATGCGGCTGCTCGCGGCGGAGCGTTCGGCGTGTTCCCTGGTTCGCACTCGCGGAGATGATTCATGAACAGTGTCGATGGAACGGCTGGGCGATGCGGAAACACCGGCGCGACGCGCGCGGGCATGCTGGCGATGGCGTTGATCATCGTCTCCGCCGCCTTGGTGCCCGGCTGTACCACCAACGAAGCGACCGGTCGCTCGCAGATGCTCGCGATGAGCCGCGATGAAGAGATCAAGGTCGGCACCGAGAACAAGGGCCCGCTCACCGAGGAGTTCGGCGGGGCGATCACCGACACGGCCCTGCACGGCTATCTGGCGGACATCGGCCGCAAACTCGCCGCGCAGACCGAGGCCAACAACCCGGAACTCCCCTGGGAGTTCACGCTGCTGAACTCGAAGGTCATCAACGCGTTCGCGCTCCCCGGCGGCAAGGTCTTCATCTCCCGCGGGCTTTGCGAGGAGATGACCAACGAGGCGCAACTCGCGGCGGTCGTGGGCCACGAGATTGGCCACGTGACCGCACGCCACACCTCCGAACGCATGAGCCAGGCGCTCGGCTCAACAATTGGCGGCGCGATCCTCGGCGGCCTCGCGGGCGCAGCGCTCGGCGGAAAGGATGGCGCGGTGGCCGGCGCGGCCGGCGGCGCCACCGTCGGCGGCGTCGTCGCGCTCAGTTTCTCGCGGGAACAGGAGATCGAGGCCGACCGCCTCGGCATGCGCTACATGGAGAAACTCAACTACGACCCCGTCGGCGCGATCGAGGTCCAGGAGATCCTCAAGCGTGCCGGCGGTGGCGGCAAGACCCCGGAGTTCCTCTCCACGCACCCGGCAAGCGACACACGCATCGCCGAGTTGAACAAACGCTACGCGAAGTACTACCAGCACACCAGGAACAACGCGCAGTACCAGAAGTTCGGCGAGCGCTACCAGCCGTTCCTCCGCGGCCTCAAGGCCCTGCCCGCCGCCAAGGCCGACGCCGGCCCCTGGCCCAGGACGCCCGAGGGCGCACGGGCGATGATGTTTGCCGCGGCGTTCCACTCGGACGTGGGCGAGCATGGGCAGTTCGGCGGGCTTGGCGACCCGGCGAACTGGTGCTGGCACTGTGCCGCGGCGGCGGCGGTAGGTCACTCGGTAGGTGAGGGCCGATAACCGCTCTTTCTTCTGCCGTAGCCAATCTATGAGCCAATTAGAGCCGATTCGATCCACTCAGTTCGCTTAAATGGCTCGAAATGGCTATGATAATGGCTATGACGATTTCGCCCCACTTGGTTGTGATCTCGCCGGAGATGCTCGCGCTCATCGCGGAGATCGATGAGTTCAAGGGCGCATGGCGGGCACTGGGGACGCTCGCGCCTGACCGGCTCCGGCAGCTTCAGAAGGTGGCGACGATCGAGAGCGTCGGCTCATCGACGCGCATCGAGGGCGCCCGACTGACAGATCAGGAAGTCGAAGCTCTGCTCGCACGAGTGGGTGTGCAGTCGTTTGTGACGCGCGATGAGCAGGAGGTGGCTGGGTACGCGCTGGTGATGGAGACCGTGTTCTCCAGCCACGCATTCATCCCGATCACGGAGAATCACATCAAGCAGTTGCACGCGCTGCTGCTGCGCTACTCCGCCAAGGATGAGCGACACCGCGGCAACTACAAGACGCACTCCAACCGCATCGAGGCGTTTGATGCGGATGGCAAGTGCGTCGGCGTGATCTTTGAAACGACCTCGCCGTTTGATACGCCGCGGGAGATGGCGGAGCTGGTTGCGTGGTACCGGGAGGTGAGCGAATCCAAGGCACTGCATCCGCTGCTGGTCGCCGCGGTGTTTGTGGTGGTGTTCCTGGCGATCCACCCGTTCTCGGATGGGAACGGACGGCTGTCGCGTGCACTGACAACGCTGATTCTGCTGAAAGCGGGATACGCCTATGTGTCGTACAGCTCGCTGGAGAGCGTCATTGAGCAGAACAAGGAGGCGTACTACCTCGCGCTGCGGCGGACGCAGGGAACGCTGAAGACTTCAGCACCGGATCTTGTGCCGTGGGCGGAGTTCTTTCTGCGGGCGATGGCTGCGCAGAAGCGGCGGCTGGCAGAAAAGGTGGAGCGCGAGCAGTTGATGCGGGCGACGATGCCGGAGCTTGCGGTGCGCATCCTGGAACTGGTCGCGGCACACGGCGAAGTGACGGTGGGCGGAGTTATCGCCGTGACGGGCGCGCCACGCGGGACGGTGAAGAAGCGCCTGGGGGAGTTGACGGCCGCGGGGAAGTTGCGGCTGGTGGGGAAGGGGAGGGGGGCGAGGTATGTGGTGGGGTCAGGTTGAAGGGCGGGACCCACAGCACGGACCCGGCGTCGGGCACTCTGCCGGGCCTGTGGCACATCAAGGCAAAGTGGGCGTGTCAATCGGCCGCGCCACTCGCCGTGGCCGCATTTCGCGACGAGTGGGATCGGTTTCCAGCAGGCTCTCATAGAGTCCGCCGACTTCCTCGATCGGCGCACCAGTGTCCGGATCGATTCGGAAAAGTCCCCATCGCGTGGCTCGGGCGAGTGGAAGCTCGACGACATCTCCTGGCGGGTTATCCAGTGCGACGAGGAAGTTGAAGAGCGCGGAGTACTGCATCGCGCGGACAAGGTCGGTGATCTCTTCATCTGTTACGCCCTTTGCCTTCATGCTTGCGATGGCGCGTCCAGCTCCGGTGAGCGGTGCATCGGGCTCTTGCTGTGAGAAGCGAATTTCCTGGGCGATCCAGCGAGAGTCTTGCTCATCAACCACGCCGTCCCACGCCTCGCGAAGCAGGAGGAAGCGTGCGAGTTGCGGAATGCCCTCTTCGTGTTGCGAGAGCGCCCACTCCTCGGGATCCTCTGCGTCGAGCGCGCGGAATGTCGCGGTCAACTCGGCGAGCGTGGGAGCCTCATCGTCAGGAGCAGTTGCCTGCTGGGTCGATCCGCAGGCCGCAAGAATCGGAATCACAAGAAGGAGGAGGAGTCTCATCACGCGAGTGTACTGAGACGGCTGCCGGGGGGGCGGTTGAGGCTGGTGGGGAGGGGAGGGGGCGAGTGGGTCGATGCGGGATGACGGGCGCGGCTGGCGCGCACGCCGCGCGGCCGCGGGGGTTCCGCGAAGGCAGGGGAGGGAGGCGCGTAGAGAAGCCCATGGATGTCAATCCATGGGTTCTGGGATGTAACTGTCGCGGCGGTTCCGCGAATGCCCTTCCGGACGGTCGGGCTGTTTGCTGGAGGCGGCCCGCCACCCCCCTCAATGCACTTGGAAACCGGTCGATGCGTGAGTGGAGCCGCGGACGACCACCGAGCGTGCGCTCGGGGCTCTCTCGATCAACTGCTCAATACACCGAATCCGCGAAGTAGTAGTTCTTCGCGTTCTGCGGCGTGATCAACTCCACATCGATCAGCAGGTGCCGCGGCATGAACTTCATGACCTCTTCCCGCTTACCGTCGCGGAGCGTGCTGACGCAGGTGTGGATGCCCGCCGCGATCATCGAGGGGGGGTAGGTGATGTTCCCCGGCACCATCGGGTCCTTGTCCATCACCATCTTGACGACGTCCTTCATGCCCGCGCCGCCGAGGAGCCAGATCTGCTTGGCCCGCCCGGCTTCCTCAATCGCCTGGCGTGCGCCCAGCAGCATGTCGTCATCGCTCGCCCAGACGGCGTCAATCTTCGGATACTTGACGAGCATGTTCTCCATCGCCGCCAGCGCCTTCTCGCGGCTCCAGAAGCCGGGCTGCTGCGCCAGCACCTTGATGTCCGGAGAGCGCTTGAACACCTCCATCGCCGCCGTGGTGCGGTCGGTGTCCACCGTGCACGGAATGCCGGTGAGGATGACGATGTTCCCTTTCCCACCCAGTTTCTCGACCATGAACTCCGCGCTCTTCCGGCCAAACGCCTTGTTGTCGCCCTCAAGGAAGATGTCCGCGATCGGCTGGCCGTCCTTCCCCGGCAGGAAGCCGCGGTCCACGTTCACGATGAACACGCCCTTCTCTTTCGCTTTCATCGCCACCGGTGTCAGCGGCGCCGATTCCGTCGCGAGGATCACCAGCGCATCGACGCCCTTCACCAGCATGTCCTCGATGTCCGCCGTCTGCTTCTCCGGGTTCAGCGCTGTGGCGTACACCCAGTCCGCCTCGGGGTGCAGGTCCATCGCCTTCTTCGCCCACCAGCCCACGCCCGCGGTCCATCCGTGGTCCGCCGCCGGAACCGAAACGCCGATCTTCAGCCGTTTCGCGGCCGGCTGCTGCTCCGCCGGCCGTTCCGCGGCGGGCACTTCACCCGTCCCGGTGCCGGTGGTCGAACGCGCCGCGCCCGCGGCGAAGGTGAACGCCGCGGCGGCGGCAACGCAATAGGTCAGCGACTTCAGCATGGTGGACTCCCTGATTTGCCCGACAGAATAGCAGACTCCCGCCGCCCCGGGCTTCGGCCGGGCGCTGCGACACGGTCGGTCATGCCCCGGGCTTCTTCGGCTGCACCAGCACGGCCGTGATGATGATCAGCCCCTTGACCAGGTCCCGGTAGTAGTTCGAAACGTCCAGCATGCTCAGCATGTTGTTCACGACGCCCAGGATCAGCACGCCGATCACCGTGCCCCACACGCGCCCGGCGCCCCCTTGAAGCCGCGTCCCGCCGATCACCACCGCCGCGATCGCGTCGAGTTCGTAGAACATCCCTGTCGACGAACTCGCCACCGAGTTCTGTCGGCTGGCGACCAGCAGCGCCGCGACCCCGCAGCAGAACCCCGAGATCCCGTACACCGCCGCGGTCGTCTTTGCGATCGGCACGCCCGCGTACCGCGCCGCCTGCGCGTTGTCCCCGATGGCGTACACCCGGCGCCCGAAGACCGTGCGAGAAAGCACGAAGTGCGCCACGACCGCCAGCGCGAAGAACACCAGGATCGTCACCCGCAGCGGCAGCCCCTCTCCGCCCATCCCCAGCCCGGGAATGGTGATCGTCGCCGAGCCGATCTCGCGGAACGCCGGGACCGCCGAGCGGATCTCGCTCCCCTGCACCGGCGCGACCACCAGCGAGCGGAACATCGCCAGCGTCCCGAGCGTCGCGACAAACGGTGCGATCCGGCCGCGGGCGATCAGCACCCCGTTTCCCAGCCCCAGCAGCGGCCCGCCGACCACGCACACCGCGACGGCCGCCGCGATGCCCAGCGACACCTGCTGCGCCTCACCCGGATCGCCCGCCACACGGTTCATGCAGTGGATCGCCGCGCCGCCGATGAGCGCGACCATCGCGCCCACCGACAGATCGATCCCGCCCAGCAGGATCACAAACGTCATGCCGATCGCGACGATGCCGACGAAACTGGTCTGCCCGAGCAGGTTGTTGAAGTTGGCGAATGTCAGGAAGACTCGGTTCTCAGGCTCCACCCGCATCATCTCCACCAGCGCGGTCCCGGCGATGAGGGCGAGCAGCGCCGCAAGCGGCGCGAAGCGTTCGAGCGTGCGGGCAAGTCGGGGGGAAAGAGGCATGGGCGGGATGGTAACGGCACGAGCGTCCGAGCGACGACGGACCTGCTCTCCACAGGTTCGCCGCATCCCGGCGGATTGGCCGGTCAGCAAACCAAGGCCGGGAAACGGGTTGCCGCGGTGGGCAGGCCGCGCCTAGGCCCCGGCGCACCCGGCACACAAGCCCTGCCCGGTTCGCCCCGCGTACGCTGTGCCTTCCTCATGGCCGATCCCCGCGAAACACCCGCGATGCGTCAGTACTACCGCTTCAAGCGGCAGCACCCGGATTGCCTCCTGCTCTTCCGGATCGGTGATTTCTACGAAACGTTCGATGACGACGCGGTGACCATCAGCAAGGCCGTCGGCCTGACGCTGACTCAGCGAACCGAGGGTGTGCCCATGGCGGGCATGCCGTTCCACCAACTCGAGACTTATCTGCGACGCTTGATCGACAGGGGCTTCCGGGTAGCCGTCGCCGATCAGGTCGAGGATGCCGCGCAGGCCAAGGCCCGTCAGGCGGGATTGAACCGGGTTGCAGGCAGTGGGTGGGGCGGGGGGGCGGCCGTCATCGATCGCGCGATCTCGCGCATCGTCACGCCCGGCACGTTGGTCGATGAGACGCTGCTCGCGCCCGATGCGGCATGCGCGCTCGCAAGCGTGTGCTTTCTGGATGCGGGCGATGCGCCCGAGGGTCGCGTCGCGGTCGCGGTGGCGGAACTCAGCACCGGGCGGTTCGTGGTGCTGGAGTGCGCGGCCGGCGCGCTGGTCGATGAACTCGCACGCCGTCACGTGACGGAACTGCTCTTTGCGCAGACGGCCGATGGCAAGACCCCGCCCCGCGTGAAGAGCGTGCTTGAGGGGCTGAAACTCTCCGGCACGCCCCAGCCATCATGGCATTTCCGTGCCGAGGAATCGCTGGAAGCCGTGCTCGCGCAGTACGGCGTCGCGACCCTCGATGGCTTTGGCTTGCGACGCGATGACCCGGTCATTGCCCCGGCGGGGGCGTTGATCCGGTACCTTCGGCAGACCCAGGCAGCCGCGGACGACAACGCCGACGGCGCAGCCGGGAACGGCCGGAAGCGAGCGGCCCCGACACTCGCCCACCTCCAGCCGCCGCGGCGGGAGACCTCGGGCGTCGAAGGAGGGTCCCTCACGCTCGATGCCACCGCGCTCCGGGCGCTGGAAGTCCTCGGGACCATGCGTGCCGATGTCGGGCGTGTCGGTCAGCACGAGGGAACCGCCGGCGACGGCTCGCTCGTCGGGGTCTTCAGCGGCGCGGGGGCGGGTCAATCCGGCTGCCGGACCGCGATGGGCAAGCGTCTGCTGCGCGACTGGCTCTGTCGGCCGCTGTGCGACCGCCGGCGCATTGAGTCGCGCCAGTCGTGCGTGGCCACGCTGATCAGCGACCGCCGCGCCGCGGCGGAACTGGGCGAGGCCCTGGGCGCCGTGCAGGACGTCTCCCGTATGGCGGCACGCATCGCCCTCGCCCGGGCGACGCCGCGGGACGTCGTCGGCCTGGGAAAGTCCGTCGGGCAGGTCCGGGCGGTCGCAGCGGCTTTGGAGAACGCGCCGGCGTTCGCGGCGCACAGCGCAGCGCTGAACGGGATCGAGCAGGAACTTGCGGAACTCTCCCGGAAAATCGCCGCCGCCTGTGTCGAGTCGCCCCCTGCCCATCTGCGCGAGGGAGGCCTGGTTCGAGATGGCGTCGATGCCGAACTCGATGAGGCGAGGCTGCTCCAGCGCGACAGCGCCCACTGGATGGCCGAATACCAGCAGACGCTCATCCAGACACACGACCTGCCGAGCCTGAAGGTCGGGTACAACAAGATCTTCGGGTACTACATCGAGTTGCCCGCCGCGCAGTCCAAGCGTGCCCCGGCCGAGTTCACCCGCAAGCAGACGCTCAAGAACGCAGAGCGGTTCATCACCCCGGAACTTCGCGAGTTTGAGCGCAAGGTGACGACGGCGGAGACGCGGGCCATTGCTCGCGAACTGGCGATCTTTGAGTCGCTGTGCGCCGCCGCGGCGGGGTTGATCCCGCAGATCGCCATGTTCGCCGATGCCGTCGCCGAGTTGGATGTCCTGCTCTGCTTCGCAGACAAGGCCGCTCGCCGCGGCTGGTCGCGCCCGGAAATCGTGGAAGAACCGACTCTGCGGATCATCCAGGGTCGGCACCCGGTGCTGGATGAACTGCTCGAAGGGAGCGGCGGCGGATTCGTGCCCAACGATGTCGAACTGGGAGGCAGCGATCAGGAGGGCGCGCCGTGCGGCACGCTCGCGCTCATCACCGGCCCCAACATGGCGGGAAAGAGCACGTTCATCCGGCAGACCGCGCTGCTCGTGCTGCTGGCCCACTGCGGCTCATACATTCCCGCCGCCGGCGCGACGATCGGCCTGACCGACCGCATCTTCACCCGCGTCGGCGCGGATGATGCGCTGCACGCCGGACAGAGCACCTTCATGGTCGAGATGACCGAGACCGCGCGGATGCTCCACCACGCGACGGCGCGAAGCCTCGTCGTGCTCGACGAGATCGGCCGCGGCACATCAACGCTCGACGGCCTGAGCCTCGCATGGGCGATCGCGGAGACGCTCGCGGGCAGAGGTGCTGCCGGCCCGCGCACGCTGTTCGCGACGCACTATCACGAACTCACTCGCCTGGAGGAAATGCTCCCCGGGCGTGTCCGCAACCTGCACGTCAGCGTGCGGGAGTGGGGGGATGAGATCGTCTTCCTGCACCGCATCCTGCCCGGCAGGACCGACCGCTCCTACGGCATCCACGTCGCGAAACTGGCGGGCATGCCCGCCGGAACCGTCGCCCGTGCGCGCGAGGTGCTGGAGTCGCTCGCCGTGCACCAGGCCGAGGGTGTCGGGGGGGGTTGCACGGGCACCCCGCCCGTGCAGGATGACGTTGAGGCAGACCGCAACGGCGATTCGCCCGGGAAACAACGCCGCGGCAGGCGTGCCGATGTCTCCCGAATCCCGCCCCCCCCCGCGGGCCAGGCCGACCAACTCGCGCTGTTCACGCAGTTCGTGAACCACCCGGCAGTCGATCAACTCCGCGAGGTGAAACTCGAGGCCCTCACGCCGCTGGAGGCGTTTGACACGCTCCGGAAACTCAAGGGCATGGCATCGGAGTGACGGTCCCACGCGGTCCCGCTGCGGATTCACGCGAGGCGGGTCTCAATCCGGCTCGCGCATGGACCTTGGCGACCCGCCGAGTGCTCAGAGATAGATCGTGATGAAGGCCGCCAGCAAAGTCCAGAGCACGCACCCTGCGCCGAAGGCCACGAGGTCGACGGCGATCGTTCGGTCCTCGCACCAGGCCGACCGGACCTCCTTCGCACATCGAAACGCCAGGAACATCAGCGCGGCGATCGTCACGAACAACGCAACCCACCGTGCCGGTCCGAGCGGCCACAAGACGATCACCGACCAGAGCGGCAGGATGAGCAGGTAGGAGCAAGCGGCCGCGCCGAGCAGCGCGAGCGGCGCCAGAACGGCCAGGAGCAAACTCCGCACTCGACCGCGAGGCCGGGAGAGCAGCGGTTCAAACATCGGTGACCGGATCTTCATGCCGGATCATGGTACCGTCGGGTGCGAGTGGCCTGTTCCGCGCTGCTCGCTCACGCACCCGGTGCTGGGCAACTCAACGAGGGCACCCATCGCTGGCCGCAGCAGCGGATCGCGACTCAATCACTGACCTGTCCGTGGGCCTCAGCCTCAGGCCGTTTCCTTGCGCTTCACGCGCAACTCGGCCAGCCGCCGCGGCGTGTACACGTCCGCCTCGTCGATGAAGTACTCCGCGCCGCGGTTGTCCATCTCCGGCAGATCGTACATCAGCCCCATCATGATCTCTTCCATCACCGCGCGCAGCGCCCGGGCGCCGGTGTCGCGCGACAGCGCCTTCCGCGCGATCGCCCGCATCGCCGCCGGGGTGAAACTCAGTTTCGCGTTCTCGATCGCGAACATGTGCTGATACTGCCGCATGATCGCGTTCTTGGGCTCGGTGAGGACGTTGATCATCGCGTCCTCGGTCAGCGGCATCAACGGCGCGATCACCGGCAGGCGGCCGATCAGTTCCGGGATCATCCCGAACTCGATCACGTCGTCCGGCGTCACCTGGCTCAGCACCGCCGCACGCTCCGCCTCCTCGCTGGGCAGGTCGCCGTGGATCCCGAAGCCGATCCGCTTCTTCCCGATCCGCCGCCGGATGATGTCCTCCATCCCGACGAACGTGCCGCCACAGATGAACAGGATGTGCGACGTGTCCATCTGGATGTACTGCTGCTCGGGGTGCTTGCGACCGCCCTGCGGCGGAACATTCGCCACCGTGCCCTCGAGCATCTTCAGCAGCGACTGCTGCACGCCCTCGCCCGAGACGTCCCGCGTGATCGACACGTTGTGCGACGTCTTCCCGATTTTGTCGATCTCGTCGATGTAGATGATGCCTCGCTGCGCCGCCTCAAGGTCAAAGTCCGCGGCCTGCAGCAGTTTCAGCAGCAGGTTCTCCACGTCCTCGCCCACATACCCCGCCTCGGTCAGCGTCGTCGCGTCGCCGATGGCGAACGGCACGTTCAGAATCCGGGCCAGCGTGCGGGCCAGCAGCGTCTTGCCGCAGCCGGTCGGGCCCATGAGCAGCACGTTGCTCTTGTCGAGTTCGATCTGCGACTCTTCCTTCTCCGAGTGAAGCAGCCGCTTGTAGTGCGTGTGCACAGCGACCGACAGCGCCCGTTTGGCCTGCTCCTGTCCGATCACGTACGTGTCCAGATATTCCTTGAGCGACCGCGGCGTCGGGATCGTCTGGAACATCGCGCCGGCCGAAGAAACCCGCCGACGCTCCTGCTTGAAGATGTTCTGGCACAGGTCCGTGCAGTTCGCACAGATGTACACGTCCGATGGCCCTTCCACCATCGGGCCGACATCGCGGCTCGTCTTCCCGCAGAACGAGCACGTCGTGACCTTCCGGCCGCGGAACCCCGTGTCGCCTCCGCCTCCCCCTCCGCCCCCTCCGCCCGAGCCACCGCCGGCGCCGCCCCCCGCGCCGCCTCCCCCACCGCGGGAACCGCCCGAAGCGTTGCCGAAATCAGAAGGGGGGAGACCGTCGCGCGTGCCCTTGGCCATGGAGGACGCCTCATAGAAATCAACCGCGGCCTGCCGCGGACTGGGTGCGAACAACAATGCCAACCGCCTTCTATCGGCGGATGGCTCCGTGCCCTGCACTCCCTCACGCAGGGGGAAGGCAGTCGCTTCCCCTCCTGTGGACGGTTGCAGGGCGGACAATCCTTCCATTCTACGTCCTCGATTCAGTGCCGCGGCGGCAGAGCGCAGGTTTGGCCCACTTCCCCGCGAGATCCCGGCGTCATAGACGGAAGATCCCACATTCGTGGGACATGCTGACGCCGTCACACGCTCGGGGGCTTGCGGTCATACGGATTGGGTTCGTCCCTCGATTCGCCCGCGGAGTTTCCACCCGCGGGAGGTGTCCGCGGCGGAGACAACGGAGGGGATGGTGGGTTCGAGGGCATCGGTCGAGGAAGCGGCGCGCCCGTGAGGTCGAATCCGGGCCTGGCGCGAAGTTCGCCGGCCGGCGTCGCTTGCGCGGCGGATGACGGTCGCTGACCCGGCGGTGGAACGGCGCGGGGAGCATCCGCGCGCCCGGCGACCCGGAAAGTCAACGCTCGGCGTGCCGCGTCGTATTCCTCGGTCGTGAGTTCTCCAGACTTGTGCATCCGCCTCAGGTCGCTCAGCATCCCGCCCGCGTCGTCACCGTCCTTGATGAACAGCCGCTTGCGCAACAGAAGGATGACCATCCCCAGCACCAGGACCGCGGCGATCAGGGCGCCCACCCAGATCAGCACATCCACGTTCGTGGAGGTTCCCGCCGCGGCCGGGCGAATCGGAGCGCTCGGGACCTGCGTGAGTGTCACGTCCAGCCCCCGGCGACAATCTCCTCGTGGATCGGGCCAAGCACCTTGGGCTCGACATAGGCATCCAGCAACTCGTGCGCGGCCGTGCGGAGATCGCCCAGCAGCGATGGCAGCGCAGCGACGTCGCCGAACGGCCCGAACTTCCGCACGATCAGGTACAGGCTGATCGGCTCTTCCCGCCCGCGCGACGGGGCGTCCTCTGCGCCCGCCGCGGCCGCCGGGCCGCGCCGCGAGGACCGTGTCTTCACCTCGATGTGCGCCTGCAGGTCGTTGGCGTCGTTGAGCGCAACGCCGAAGATGGGCTGACAGTCCACCGGGCGGAACGACATCGGCCGAGAGCCGCCGCCCGCGCGCCCCGGCCGGCCCGATCCCGCGGCGAGTTGCGCCATCGGCGTCCCCGCCATCAGCGCGTTGCAGATGATGGCGTCGTGGTTCCCCGCTGCCGACAGATCAAAGCCCAGCAGCACCTCGATGCTCTCGATGTCCAGGGCGCTGATATCGAGGTAATACGGCGCCGACTCGATCACCGCCGAGTGCAGGCTGTAGGCATCTTCCCACTCACGCGGGCACACGCTGCCCGATCGAACACTCGTCCGTCGGACCGCGACCCACTCCTGCCAGGCGCCCCCGCCGTCGTGTTCAGGGCCCGTCGCGTCGGACTCCAGCGCCAGTTCATTCTGGTACCGCCGAAACTGCGAGAGGCCCGGCCGTTGGCGGCGGAGACGGTCAAACAGGCCAAGCACGGTTTCCCGCCGCGTCGGCAGGTCCATCTTCAGGTTCACCCGCAGATTGACGTAGTACGCCGCGCAGGTTGTCGCGAAACGAATGGGCATCGGCCGGTCTCCCCGTCTGTCCGCGCGAAGTGTACCGGCGCGGCGGAGCGAGCGGTGAGCCGCGGGGCCTCATGCTGTGTGCGAGGTCACAACACCGCGGGACGCGGAGGCGCCCGGGATGACGACGGGAGTCGCCGCGCTGGTTGCACGGCGGTTCTTCCGCAGTTTTGCGGCCAGCCGATCACGATCCGGCAGGCGGATGTTGCGGGCCAGCCCGAGCATCGCCATCACGCGGATCAGCATGTAACTGAAATCGATCTCCCACCAGCGCAGCCCATGGCGAGCGCTGTTCGGGAAGGCATGGTGATTGTTGTGCCACCCCTCGCCAAGGCCCAGGATGCCGACGATCGGGTTATTCCGGCTCTCATCCCCGCACGCAAACGGCCGCCAGCCCCACAGGTGACAGACCGAGTTCACGCTCCAGGTGATGTGGTGGATTACCAGAACCCGCACCAGACCGCCCCACAGGAAGCCCAGCAGCACCCCCATCCACGACAGCGTCAGCACGCCGCCCAGCACCGCCGGAATGACCAGACCCGCGAGCACCCACGCGAGGAAGTGCCGGTTTGCCGCGGCGAGCGCCCGGTCTTCGCGCAGGTCGCGTGTGTAGCGGCCCAGTCCCCGCTGATGCCCGGCGAACAACCACCCGACGTGTGCGTGGTACGCGCCCCGGAGCGTGGCGATGAAGCCCTCGCCCCACGAGCCGTCAGGACCCATGTGCGGCGAATGCGGATCGCCTTCGGAGTCGGAGTGCTGGTGGTGACGGCGGTGGGCCCCGCACCATTCGATCACCGGGCCCTGCACGGCCATCGACCCCGCCGCGGCGAACGCATACCGCACCGCCGCGGGTGTGCTGAACGACTTGTGCGTGCACAGCCGGTGGTACCCGACCGTGACGCCGAATCCGCTGACGAGCGACATCGCAGTCATGAGCGCCAGGTACACCCAACTGAAGGCGGTGCCCCACAGAAGAACCATGGCCACGATGAGTCCGGCGATGGGGATGAGCACCGCGCCGAGGTTGATCATCCGCAGGCGATGGTCGGCTCGGCTGATCGCCGAACATTCGTCCGCACGATCGGGCAGACGCGGGTTGGCCGTAGTGGTGGGGGGTTGCGAGACCGAATCCTGAACGACGCGCGGAGCCGTGAGTTCCGTGGGCATCCTGCTCCTGAACTGCGGCCCCGTGGTCTTGCTTCAACCGCTCGGCAGGCGCATCCGCGACAGTCGTGGATGAACCGGCTTCATGGCCGAGGGCGAGGGCAGATGGACGGCAGGGCCGATTCGGGTCCACGAGCGATCGCGCTGTCAAGTGTATCGGCGCCGGCGCATGCAGAAGCCGAAAAGCCATTGATTCTCTCGTTGGTTCAATTGCGAGCCGGGCGCGCCCGAATCAAGGACCGAGCAGCCAATCAATCACTCTGGACGTGTCCGAAAGGTCGGCCAACGCATGGTCCGCACCGGCCGCACGCAGCGCCGCCACCGGGAACAGCCCGGTCGCCACCGCGAGTGACCGGAGGCCGTTGGCCTTGGCGCAGCGGATGTCGTGCGGTGTATCGCCGATGATCGTGCACCGCGAAGGATCCGCGCTCACGCCGTAGCGCTCGCGAAACCTCGCCAATGCCACCGGCGGCAGGTGCGTGCGGTCGGGCGGATCATGCGGAGACTCGTCGCCCCAGGCCGAAACAGGGAACCGAGAAGGGTTGATCCCGCAGGCCCGCAACTTCAGCGAGCCCGTGTCGGCGTAGTTGCCCGTCAACAGCCCGAGTGCCGCGAGCGGCTCGAGCGCATCCAGCAGCGCCGGCACGCCTGGGAGCGCCCTCGCGCCCGCGCACGCCGGAAGTTTCTCCGTCAGGTGCTTTCGATACCCCACGCGAAGCGCTGCAATGTTCGACCCATCCGGCCTTTGTCCGTTGGCGATCAACAGGTCACGCACGATCAGCGGATCCAGCCTGCCCGCGTACTCCACACCCGCCGAGGAAAACTCGGGGCCGAAGAGTTCCCGCCCCGCGGCCTCCATCGCGCGGATGCCCACGCCGCTGGTCGAGATGAGCGTTGCGTCGATGTCGAAGAGAATCAGGTGCATGGCCCGGTCGTGAACCCCGTGGATGGACGGAAAGGGCGACAGTACGCGCCAAGCGGCGGCCGCGCCGCGACCCTCACCTCCGGATTCCAAAGCCGCTCTCGTCGCTCCGCTCGGCCAACTCGACGCGGTCGACCCGCACGATGTTCCGCCGCATGCGCTCCGCGATCCGCGCCAGCAGCACGCCGATGTCCTCGGCCTCGCCCTGCGCTTCCAGGAGGACCGTCCCGTCGTGCTCGTTGCGGACGAACCCGCACAGCGGCAGCCCTTCGGCGCACTGAACCGCGGTGGCCCGGAACCCCACCCCCTGCACTCGCCCGTGGAAGCACACTTGGAGCCTCATCGCGGTCAGGCTAGGACCTCCACCGCCTGTCCCGCCCGCGCTATCGGACCTTCCGCGATCCGGTTGGAGGGTTTGTGCGCTCTTTGTCGCCAAAGTTTGACCGCGGCCGGACCTGTGCTACATTTTTCAAGTCTGGGAAGGTCGCCCAACCCAGGATCCATCGGGCCAGATGCGGCGTCCGTGCCGATTATCTCCGGGATCACACCTTCCGGGCGACCGACTCGCGACACCCACCCGTCTCCGGGCTCTTTCCGAGCCTCGGAGTTGTTGCGGCGTCAGCGTCGCGCGTGAGTTCTCGGGCCGGTGTTCGTGAGACCCAAGCACCTTCGAGAGTGTTTGTCTTCGTGTGGGCCGTTCGTGCGCACCCCGTCGTGTCGCCGCCGGTGAGTTCCGAAGTGCTTGGTCCGCAACATATGACGACCTTCCCACGATCGATCAGCCCCAACGACGACAAGCGCCGGGTCCTCGAGGCCACGGACATCGTCCGGCTGATC
Organism: uncultured Phycisphaeraceae bacterium; assembly: GCA_964409775.1. GTDB lineage: Bacteria > Planctomycetota > Phycisphaerae > Phycisphaerales > UBA1924 > JAHBXL01. Next base: position 138,761 of record CAYPEI010000001.1, read on the forward strand.
GGCGAGCAACTCGCGCTCAAGTCCAAGGGCCGCGAGTTCCTCGGGCTCTGCCCATTCCACAACGACCACAAACCGTCGATGACCGTGGTCCCGCACAAGCAGATCTTCCACTGCTTCTCGTGCGGCGCGGGTGGCGATGCGCTCCGCTTCGTGATGGACTACCACAAGATGTCCTTCCGCGAGGCCCTGCAGCACCTGGCCGACCGCGCGGGGATCAAACTCACACCCTGGCGGCCATCCGGCCCCATCGGTGGTCTTGCCGGCGCACCCGACGACGACCAGACGCCCCGCTCGGCGATGCTCGGCGCAAACCAGACCGCCTGCGACTTCTTCCGCGCCATCCTCAAGCATGAAGAGCACGGCCGCGCCGCCCGCGAGGTGATCCAGCGTCGCGGCGTCTCCCCGGAGATGGTCGAACTCTTCGGCCTCGGCGCGTCGCCCGACAAGTGGGACGGGCTCCTGCTGACCGTCCAGCACAAGGGGCTCGATCCGGCCGCGTTCCGCGCGGCGGGGCTGTTCAAGTCGCGCGACGGCGGCGGCCTCTACGACGCGTTCCGCAACCGCCTGATGTTCCCGATCCACGACCAGATCGGCCGGGTGGTGGGCTTCGGCGCTCGGCGGCTCCGCGAGGAGGACGATCCCAAGTACCTCAACTCCGCCGAGTCCGCCGTTTTCGACAAGGGTACGACGCTTTACGCGCTGCACCAGGCCGCCCAGGCCATCCGCATCGGGCGCGTCGCCATCGTCGTCGAGGGCTACATGGACGCGATCGCCTGCCACCAGGCCGGCGTCCGCAATGCCGTCGCCACACTCGGCACCGCGCTCACGGTCGGCAACGCGCGGGTCCTGCGGCGGCTGTGCGACTCGGTCATCCTGCTCTTTGATGGTGATGCCGCCGGCATGAAGGCCGCCGAGCGGGCGGTCGAGGTGTTCTTCGCCGAGCCCATCGATGTGCGCATCGCGACCCTTGCCCCGCACACCGATGCCAAGGACCCCGACGAACTCCTCAAACGCGAGGGCGGGCGGGCGGTGCTCGAGAGAGTCTTCGCCGCGGCGGTCGATCCGCTCGACCTCCTGTTTGCGCGGATGAAGTCCACCGTCGAAGGGTTGGGGCTGGCCGCTCGCTCGCGCCAGATCGACGAGTTCACCACGCGCCTGGTTTCGCTCGGACTTTCGGCCGTCGAGCCTGTCCGGTACCAACTCATTGTCAAGCGAGTCGCCCAGGTCGCCGGTGTCGACTGGCAGACCATCTCCCAGTCGCTGGCGCAGAAGGTCAACCGGAACCGCGCCCGCGTTGCTGCCGCGCCCGACGCGAGGGCAGACGCCGACGCGGCTGCGGACGGCTCCGCGGCCCCGGCAGCCGGGCCGCGGCGCATGTCCGCGCAGGAGCAGTTGCTCGGCTGTCTGCTCTGCGACCCCGGTCTCTGGCTCCGTATCAAGGACGAAGAGTGGGAGGTTGTCGCGGCGGATGCGTTCGAGCACGGCCCGGCTCGCGACATCGCCATGGCCATGTCCGAACTCCGCCTCAACGAGGAGCCGGCGACCCTGAACGCCGTGCTCGCGTCGCTCGATGAGGCGGGAGCGCAGCGGTTCGCCACCCAGGCCGCGGCGGAGGTCGACCGCATCACCGAGGGCGACCCGCAGCGTCTGGTCCAGCATTTCGCGGAGCGTATGCGAGAGGTCCTGCTTCGCCGCACCGTGCGCACCGGCCTGCCGCCTGCGCCGGTCGAAGCCGGCGATGACTGGATCCACGCCGTGCTGCGTCAGCGTGAGTTGAGGGCCTCGCTCGGGCACGATCCAACGCGACTGCCGCGGCCGGCGGGCTGAGTCGAATGTTGAATTCCCGCCACACATTCAGGTGGCGCGCCTCGATCCGTTTGCGAAGTATGTGGAGTCACACCATCAAGGAGTTGAAGTTCGTGAGTTGAAGAACAACACGGGGCAAGGCAATCGCCCCGGGGTCCGTTGCGTACACACACATGGGATCGTGAGCCGGCTGCGTGCACTCCACGTCTGAGACGTGTCGCCGGTGACTTGCGGGCTGCCGCGGAGGCAATGCGGCGTGCAGGAGGCAATCGTGGTGCAAGGTCTTCATCCGTGTATCGAGAACCTGATCGGTGTGAGCGGCCAGCGGGGCTGGCTCTCGTATGAGGAGTTGAACAACACGCTTCCGGACGACTGGGTCGATCCGGACCGCCTTCACGAACTCCTGGTGCTGATCGACGCCCGCGGCGTCGAGTTGATCGATGAAATGGAGTACCGCGCCCGCTGCTGGCGGGACTCCCGAAAGAAGGGCGGCGAGCAGGCCATCGCCGCCTCCGGCCTCACCAAGGCCAACCGCGCCATGACCGTCGCCGGCGGCGAGCGCTCGCTCCCGCGGAACTGGAGCGCCCCGCCCGCATCCGCCTCCGCCAAGGGCGAGGCCGGAGCCGACGAGGACCTCGTCGATGACGAGACCCTCCAGCGCGACCTTCAGGAGGCGCTCGCCGCCGAGGGCAACAAGCGGATCGACGACCCCATCCGCATGTACCTCTCGCAGATGGGCTCCATCCCGCTCCTCACCCGCGATGAGGAGATCCGCCTTGCCAAGAAGATCGAGACCACGCGGATGATCTTCCGCCGCCGTTGTCTCGAGTCCGACTACCTCGTCGCCCAGGCCGTCGGCCTCCTCCGGCAGGTCCACTCCGGCGAGTTGCCCTTCGACCGCACCATGCGCATCTCCACCGCCGAGGACAACGCCAAGGACCGGATCACCAGGCGAATCCCCTACAACCTCAAGACCCTCGACAAACTCCTCGAACTCAACCGCGCCGACTGGGACCGCCTCCAGACCCTCGACCGCCCCTCCGACGCCGCATCCGAGATCGTCGAGCGCATGGGCACGCGCCGCCGCAAGATGGCCGCCCTGACCGAGGAACTCAGCCTCCGCACCGGCCGCATCATCCCCCTGATGCGCAAGTTGCGCAGCATCAGCAAGAAGATGAACGAGATCGAGGCCGAGTTGAAGAAGGCCGAGAAGTCTCCCAAGCGGTACGACGCCGAAGACATCGAAGTCCTGAAGGAGGAACTCTCCGGCCTCCGCTCGCTCGTGCTCGAGGAGCCGGGCGACCTCGCGCGCCGCGTGCGCGACATCGACGCCGTTTTCTGGGAGTATGAACAGGCCAAGCGCGACCTCTCGGGCGGCAACCTCCGCCTCGTCGTCTCCATCGCCAAGAAGTACCGCAACCGCGGCCTGCCCTTCCTCGACGTCATCCAGGAGGGCAACACCGGCCTGATGCGAGCCGTCGACAAGTACGAGTACAAGCGCGGCTACAAGTTCAGCACCTACGCCACGTGGTGGATCCGCCAGGCCATCACCCGCGCCATCGCCGACCACGCGCGGACGATCCGTATCCCCGTCCACATGATCGAGACGATCGGCAAGATCCGCTCCATCCAGAAGGCCATGCTGCAGGAGACCGGCCGCGAGCCGACCATGGAGGAACTCGCCGAGCGCGCCGGCCTCAGCGTGCCCGAGACCCGCCGGGTCATGAAGATCTCGCGCCACCCCGTCTCGCTCGACCGCCCGGTCGGCGAGAGCGAGGACTCGTACTTCGGCGACTTCATCGAAGACGACGGCCAGAAGCCGCCCAGCGACACCGCCGGCCAGGACATGCTCCGCCAGCGGATCGAGCACGTCCTCAAGAGCCTGACCTATCGCGAGCGCGAGATCATCAAACTCCGTTACGGCATTGGTGATGGCTACACCTACACCCTCGAGGAGGTCGGACGAATCTTCAAGGTCACGCGCGAGCGTGTCCGCCAGGTCGAGGCCAAGGCCATCCGCAAACTCCAGCACCCCGTGCGTGCACGCAAACTCGCGGGCTTTGTCGACAAGTCCCTGGAGATGCAGGGCGTGGAGTGAAGGTGAAGTCGTGACTGCGGAGACGCGGCTTGCCCCGGTGCGATCCCAGCACGGGTTTGCCGCTTTGCGAGTCGGCCGATACGGAAGCGAAGTATGGCCGCGCGCTGCGGTCACGGCCTAACGTCGATCTTCCTCGTGGAGTTCGACGATGAAGGCCCGTGAACTGGCGAATCTCGGCATCCCAGAGGGCGAAGCGTTGCGGCTCGCAGTCAAGGCCTGCGCCCGCGCTGCCCAGGCGGGGATGAGCAAGGAGTCGCTTCGCGGCGCGATCCACGGTGTCATCGAGAATCCGCAGGGCTATCTCAGCGACCCGGTCTTTGACCGGCTGGCCGCGGAGTTGGTCGGCCGGACGGCGACGCGGTTCATCGAGCGCGAAGAACCCGCGCCATGGAAGAACTGGGGCTTCGATCTGGAGCCGGAGTCCGTAAGCCAGATGGCGCGGGCGTGCCGTCTGCCCATCGCCGCGGCGGGCGCGCTCATGCCCGATGCCCACGTGGGCTACGGTCTCCCGATCGGCGGCGTGCTGGCGACCCGCAACGCCGTCGTGCCCTACGCCGTGGGAGTCGACATCGCGTGCCGGATGCGGCTGAGCGTGCTCGACCTGCCGCCGTCGATGCTCGACAGCGACCACCAGCGGGCGACCCTCCAGCACGCCATCGAGTCGGAGACCCGCTTCGGCGTCGGCGCGGCGTTCCAGCGCAAACGACAGCACGCCGTGCTCGACAGCGACTGGCGCGTCTCACCCATCACCGCTCAGGGCAAGGACAAGGCTTGGGCCCAACTCGGCACCAGCGGCTCGGGAAACCACTTCGTCGAGTTCGGCGTCCTCACGATCACCGACGAGGACGTCGTCCGCCGGGGCGACGCTGCGCCGGAGGCCGACAGCGGCTTCGGCTCGGGCTGGCAGTTCGCCCTTCCCACCGGGCAATACCTCGCGCTCCTGTCCCACTCCGGCTCCCGCGGCACGGGCGCGGCGGTGTGCGACCACTACTCCAAACTCGCCATGCGGCAGCACCCCGAACTCCCCAAAGACCTCGCGTACCTCGCCTGGCTCGACCTCGGTTCACAGGAAGGCCACGAGTATTGGAACGCCATGAACCTGATGGGGGAGTATGCCGCGGCCAACCACGAGTGCATCCACCGTCACATCGTCAGAGCGCTCGGCGCTGAGGCCTTGGCCTACGTTGAGAATCACCACAACTTCGCATGGAAGGAATGCCACACCCTTCCCGACGGGTCCCGCGAGGAACTCATCGTTCACCGCAAGGGCGCAACGCCCGCGGGCGAGGGTGTGCTGGGTGTCATCCCGGGTTCCATGGCGACGCCCGGCTTCGTCGTGCGTGGCCGCGGCTCCGTCCAGTCGCTCATGTCCGCCAGCCACGGCGCAGGCCGCATCATGTCGCGCACGAAGGCCAGGCAGGCGTTCGCGTGGGGGAACGTGAAGCGCGAACTGGCCGCGGCGGGTGTGCACGTGCTGTCCGCGGGTCTCGATGAGGTGCCGGGCGTGTACAAGGACATTCACCAGGTCATGGCCCAGCAGCAAGACCTCGTCGACGTGATCGGCCGGTTCGACCCGCGACTGGTCAAAATGGCCCCCGAGGGCGAGCGTGCCGAGGATTGAAACGAAAAAGGCCCCGGCTGCACATGCGGCCGGGGCTTTCGTGATTCACTCAATCTCTGGCCACCCACGGCCGGACATTCCATGCCGGCCGCTCGCGATGCTCAGTGGCCCGCTGGCGCGGTCGCCGTGGGGGCGTTGCCCGTCCGCGTGAACTTGATCTCCATGTGCTTGAACTCTTTCCCGGTCGCGCGGTCCGGGCCGAACATCTCCAGCGTCATCTCGTTGGGACCGTTGAAGGTGTAGATCTCACGAAGGGTCTGCTCCTTCTTGGTCATGGGGCAGTTCATCGTGTATGTCCAGTTGATCGTCTTGCCGTCCTTCGCCAGGTCGCCGGTGCCGGTCATGATGCCGGTGCCCCAGTTGTCGATCCACGTGCCGACGAACTTCTGCGTCACGTTGTCATAGCCGTTCAGGCCCATCCCGTGGAACGGCCCCATCTCGCCCATGTCCCCCTTCATCTCGCCATGGATAAACCGCCCGTCCATGAGCGGCGTCACGGTGTACGTGCCGCCGCTGAGGTTCGGCTCCATGCCGGGCGCCATCCACATCTTGGTCTGGGCCGACCACGTTCCCACCGACTTGGCCAGGAACTTGTGCATCTCGCCCGGCGTCGCCGCGGCCATGCACGCCTGCATGTCCTCCATCGACATGCCGGGGGGCAGTTTCACCTCCGGCTGCGCCCCATGTCCGGCGGGCGTGACGGTCTTGGGCGCAATCGTCGTGGGCTTCTTCTCACCGCCCGGCTGGGCGAAGGCGATCGACCCGGCGACAGCGGCAACTCCCGCGACGGTCAGAACTGCGGGCACGATGAACGAGGTGCAGCGGCACATAGCGTTACTCCTTTGAAAATGGTGAACATCCGCATCGGTTTGTGCGGATTGAACGATCCTATAGGGGCTTTCCTGACCGGACAAGTACCGGACATTGCGGGAGGCGAGGTGTGGATTTCGGCTGGCTGCCGCCGCGTGCGTACACTCGTCCGGTTGAAAGTTGGGGAGTAGCCGCCGCCCGCGATTCCGCGGACGGAGCGAGGGTCGTCAACACGAGGTACGCGACGCGTGCCTCCGGCCCCGAAGTGCGTGCCGCGGCGAGTCGCCGGGAGCGCGTCGAGCAAGACCAACAGCAAGTGCTGTGTTTTCCGCCGTGGCGATTCTGCGCCTGCGGTGCGGGAGGTCTTGATGTTGGACGTGCTGATGCTGGCGCAACAAACGGTGGACGCGCTCGAGGGGGGTGGGGGCCGGGTCTGGGCGTACGCGGCGTTCGTTGGGCTTGTGCTGTTGTTCCTCGCGCTCGACCTTGGAGTGTTTCACCGGGAGGCGCACGAGGTCTCGATGAGAGAGGCCGTGACGTGGTCGGTGATCTGGCTCACGTGTGGTGTGGCGTTCAGCGGGCTGGTGTACGCGGCGTACGAGGGGCGCTGGCTCGGTCTGGGGATCGACACGGCCATGTACAACGCCGCGGAGGCAGTGAGGGCCGGCGCCCCGTTGATCGTGACGGGGGAGGTGACGGGGCTGGAGGCCGCCAAGCAGTACCTTGTGGGATACGTGGTCGAGAAGTCACTGGCGATGGACAACATCTTCGTCATCGCGCTGATCTTCTCGTTCTTTGCGGTCCCGGCGAAGTACCAGCACCGCGTGCTGTTCTGGGGGATCATCGGCGCGCTGGTGATGCGTGGAGGGATGATCTTCCTGGGCGCCGGCCTGATCATGCAGTATCAGTGGATCCTGATCCTGTTCGGCGGGTTCCTGCTGCTCACGGCGCTCAAGATGGCGCTGATCAAGGGGAACGACGACGTCTCGCAGAACATCGCTGTTCGGCTGTGCCGGAAGGTGTTCCGCGTGACGGAGTTCTATGATGGGCAGCGGTTCTTCACGAGGCGGACGGTCCGGCCGACGTACAGCCGGACTGCGGAAGGGCGCGAGATGATGGACCCGCCTCCGCCGGGAACGCTGAGCCCAAGGTGGGCGATCACGCCGTTGTTCCTGGCGCTGATTCTTGTGGAAATCACGGACCTCGTGTTCGCGGTGGACTCGATCCCGGCGATCTTCGCGGTCACGCCGGACCCGTTCATCGTCTTCACGAGCAACATCCTCGCGATCCTCGGACTGCGGGCGCTGTACTTCTGTCTCGCCGCGATGATCATCAAGTTCCGGTACCTGAAACCGGCGTTGATCCTGATTCTGGCGTTCGTGGGGGTCAAACTGCTGCTGCTGTCGCTGCCGCCATACATCCCGGTGATGGCTTCATGGATCGGCGTGGCGCTTGAGCCGATGTCGGCGGTCAAGATTGACACCGGCGTGTCGCTGATGGTGGTGGTCGGTCTTCTGGGCGCTGCGGTGGGGGTATCACTCCTGCGGCCACCGCCGGATCGGCGTACACTCGCCCCGTTGAAAGTTGGGGAGTAGCCGCCCGGCGGAAGCCGGGGCCCAGCGGTCGTCAGCACGGGGTTCCTTCGGGCTCCCCCGGCCCTGGCGGCGCATCGCGGATGCGTCCGGCGAGACCAACCTTCGGTGGAGTCGGCTGTCCGCCGCGTGGGGAGCGGCGGCGCGGCGGGCGGTGCGCCTGGAGGTTGGATGGTCTGGCTCTACATCGGTTTCGTGGTCTTCATCCTCGCGATGCTCGCCCTCGATCTGGGTGTCGTCAATCGCAAGGCCCACGTCATCCGCCCGCGCGAGTCGCTGCTTTTCACCGCCTTCACGGTCGCGCTCGCACTCGGCTTTGCCGGCTGCGTCTACTGGATGTACCAGAACAACTGGCCTGAGGGAATCACCGGCGAGTTCGTCCGCCTCGCGCAACTCAAGCCGGGCGCCGGGACCGTGCCCGCGACGGGGCACGGCTTCGACGCCACCATCAAGTACCTCACCGCCTGGGTGCTCGAGTATTCGCTCAGCGTCGACAACATCTTCGTCATCGCCGTGATCTTCGCCTATTTCCGCGTGCCCGCCAACCTCCAGCACCGCGTGTTGTTCTGGGGCATCCTCGGCGCACTGCTCATGCGCGGCGGCATGATCGTCGCCGGTGTCGAACTCGTCAAGCGGTTCGAGTGGCTCAACTACATCTTCGGCGCATTCCTGATCTACACCGCGTACAAGATGTTCCGCTCCGGCGAGGGCGAGGAGGACATCTCCCAGAGCCCCGCCATCCGCCTCACGCGGAAGTTCCTCCGAGTCACGCCCCAATACCACGGCAACCGCTTCTTCGTGCGGCTTGATGGCGCGCTCGCCGCCACCCCGCTCTTCCTCGCGCTCATGGTCGTCGAGTTCACCGACGTCATCTTCGCCGTCGACTCCATCCCCGCCGTCCTCGGCATCACCCAGGACCCGTTCCTCGTCTTCACGTCCAACGTGTTCGCCATCCTCGGCCTGCGCTCGCTCTTCTTCGCCGTCGCCGCCGCCCTGGGGAGTTTCCGCTACCTCAAGACCGCGCTCGTCTTCGTCCTGGCGTTCATCGGCATGAAGATGATCCTGACCGGCCTCCACCACCTCGGCCCGCTCGCCGCGTCACTCCCGCAGGGCTGGGGCTGGCTCCTCGCCTGGGCGCCGGGCGAGAAACTCCACATCCCCACCGAGTTCTCTCTGGCCATCATCGTCGGAATGCTCGCACTCGGCGTGATCGCCTCCCTCTTCGCGTCCGCGGCTGAACGCAAGCGGCGGCGTTCGCCCATGCAGGACATGGCCGAGGCCCTCGAACTCACACGCCGCAACCTCAAGCGAGTCCTCATCCTCATCGCCGGTTCCGCCGTCATCCTCCTGGGCATCATCCTCGCGCCCATCCCCGGCCCCGGCGGAATCCCCCTGATCATCGGTGGCCTGATGATCCTCGCCACCGAGTTCATCTGGGCCAAGCGACTCGTCGGCAAGATGCGCAAGCAAGCCCACGCCATGGCCCACACCACCGAGGCCATGGCCCGGCGGTCATCCCCCTGGGCCATCCCGCCCGTCCTGCTCATCCACGCCGCGTTCTTCCTGGCCCTGCACCACTACGTCCTTCATCACGCCAGTGTCGATCTGTTCGTGAAGTCCACCTACTTCGGCACGCTGCTGATGATCCTCGTGTGGGCATGGCGTGTCATCGTTCGCCACCGAAAGTCCGACCAGCCCGGCCTGATCCCGCACGCGCCCAAGAGCCTGCCCGCCCCGTCGCATCACGAGCCCCCCGTCTCGTCAAAGCCGGAGCCCGCCGAGCACGCAGAGCACCCGCGCTGATCGCGATGGACGCGGGGCGGCTCACTCCGCCCGGATGGTCTCAATCGCCGCACGCAGCGCATCCCGCGGCGGGTTCGTGACCAGTCGGCATCGATTCCCCTCGCACGGCAGAGCCATGCGCAGCCTTCCCGCGGCGACCTTCTTGTCATCCAGCATGGCGGCAAGGATTGCCTCCGCGCCGGGCAGTCCGCGAACATTCGTGGGCAACCCCACCCCTGTGAGCATCGCGCAAAGCCGTTCGGCCGCCGCGGGCTCATTCAGCCCCATCTTCACGGCCAGGTGACACTCGGCCAGCAGCCCGAGCCCCACCGCCTCGCCGTGCGTCAGCCCGCCGAGGTTGCCCGTGCCGTGCGTGAGGCCGGGCAGCGTCTCAATCGCGTGCGCGACCGTGTGCCCGCAGTTGAGCGCCATGCGCCCGCCGTGCGGCTCTTTCGAGCCTCGCTCGTGCGGATCGCGCTGCACGCAGTTCGCCTTCACCGCGACGTTGCGCGCGACGAAGACCGTGAGTTGTGCCGTCTCGCGGGACAGAAACTCGCCCCCGTGCTTCTGCGTGTAGTCGGCAAGCGTCGGATCTCCGAAGTCCGCGCCGATCAGGCCGTGCTTGATGCACTCGGCCAGGCCGGACCGCATCTCACGGTCCGGCAGCGAGGCGAGGGCATCGACATCGCACAGCACCAGCGAGGGCATGTGGAACGCGCCCGCCATGTTCTTCTTCAACGTCCCGGGCTTTCCCCGATCGATCGCGCGGATGTTCACCGCGGTCTTGCCGCCGACCGACGCATCGACCATCGAAAGAAGCGTCGTCGGAAACTGGACCAGCGGAACCCCGCGACGATACACCGCCGCGGCAAAGCCCGCGACATCGCCCACGACACCCCCGCCCATGGCGACGATCGGCTCCTCGCGCTCAAGTCGGAAGCCCACCGCCGCGGCGCAGATCCGCTCCAGCGTCGCAAAGCACTTGTGCTCCTCGTCCGCGGTGACGGCGCACACGCCCGTTTCGATGCCGCCGGCCTTCATCGCGGCTAACGCCGTGTCAATCAGCGAGCGAGGGAGCCGGTCGTCGTGCACCAGCAGCAGCCGCCGTGCCCCGCGGACCCAGAAGCGGATGAACGGCGCGGCGTGCTCGAGCATCCCCCGGCCGACCAGCACCTCGTACGCGCCCGCGCCGACGGATCGCGCGCCGTTGGGCGTCGGCGGCCGCAGCATCGGCACGGACAGGTCGTCGGGCACGGGAGGCTACTCCGCATCGCCGGCGTGGCGTCGCTTCTCGCCCGGGCGCTCCCAGGCCACCTGCGGCGCATCGCCCCACAGCATCTCAAGGTCATACTGGGCCCGCGTGTTGGGCTCGAAGACGTGCACCACGCAGTCGATGCAGTCGATGACCACCCACGTGGTGCGGTCGTCGATGCTGCGTCGGAACATCGGGAAGTTCTGCTGCTCCGCCAACTGCGCCACGTGCTGCGCAGCCGCCCGCATCTGCCGGTCCGATGTGCCCGTCGCGATCACGATGTAGTCCGACACCTGCGACAGTTGCTGCACGTCCAGCACCAGCACGTCCGTGCACTTCGCATCGGCAAGGCACCGCGCCGCATCCACCGCAAACGCCCGAGTGACTTTCGGGTCCGTGACCGAACGCGTCGGCAGCACCTCGTGCGTCTGTTTCTCCAGCGGGTGCGACTTGATGTTCTTGCTCATGTGCCGCACAGGATAGCGCCGTTGCGGCCAAAAAACGGTTCAGACTGGCCTATCGACCGCCGCGGACCGGCACCAGGCACGCCGTCAGCACGCCGTTGCCGATCCGATCCACCATCGGCACCGACCGCCGCACCGGAGAGCCGATCGGCAGTTCCCGGTCCAGGCATCGGTGCATCGCCTGCGCCAGGTCATGCTCCGCAGTGGCCTCATCGCGGGTGAACAGCAGGATCAGGGACGCCGCATGGCCGATCCGGCCGTCCGATGACAGTTTCTTGATGTCCGCCGCCGGGCCGCGCGTCAGTTCTGACGCATACGACCGGTTCGGCCCGGCGATTCCCGCCGAGTACGTGAACTGCCCCACCACCTTCACCTCCAGCCAGAACGCGTCCTCCGGGGGACAGCAGCCTTCGGATGGAGTGGGCGGGGGTTCCGCCGCTTCGACCGCGGCGAACAGCGTGCCCGCCGCCTGCTTCTTCCGTGCCCTTGTCGACTTCACCAGCGCCAGCGGGTCGCCGAGTGTGAGGCCCGGCTCGGGCGTCAACACGAGATCGCACCGCATCCTGTCGCGCGGGTCAGGCAGTTCGCCCGTGACGGGGTCCGCCGCGGCGATCTCTGCTTCCGTGTACTCCGAAATATCGATCGGAGGCGAAATGTCCTGGCCCCGCCGGGACTTTCCGCCACGACGCTTGCGGGTCCACTCGTGCGGATACGGCTGCTCGCGGAGCACACCCCACTCCTGGCCCGGCCTGCCCTCACCCAACGCCCCGGCCAGCAGCGAGTGGAACTTCACCTCGGGCCACGAGTCGAGCCCGTGGACGGCGTGTTCATCGCGCAGGTCGGCCTCGCGCCGGGCGAGCGCGGCGGCAACCGCGTCCAGGAGATCGTCGGGTGACCACACGCCGGGAGTGTAGAAGACGTCCGCGGAATACCGCTGTCGACGCAGCCCTGAAAACTACCCGATCCCCAGATACGCCTTCCGCACCTCGTCGCTCGCGGGCGGTTGCTTCGCGGTGCGGTTCGTGATCACTCCGCAAGGAGGCTCGCCACGTCTCGCGCGGCGTGCACGACGCGAATGATCTGGCACGCTTGCGCTGTTCGTCGATACACCACAAAGTACGCGAACACCCGGTAGAACCAGACATCCCTTGACGTCAGGTCGCGCCTCCGATGACCCAGCGATGGACGACGGGCAACTGAACCAACCGCACGCTCAAGCGCCGCGGTCACTCGTTCGGCCGCTGCCGGGCTTTGGATGCCGAAATAGGCCCTGATCTCCACGAGATCGCGAACCGCAGCGGGTGTGAGGACTGGCAGGGGCATGCCTATGCCGACTTGCGGGGTCGAACACGATCGCTGCGCTTTCGGACGTACTCAAACGCCGTCTTCGAGTCGATCAACTCGCCACGGTCGGCTTCGGCAAGCCCTTCATCGATCTTCTGACGAACGTCTCCAACCAGGGACCGGACTTCCCGGTCCCTTTGTTCAAGGAGTTTGAGGGCACGTTCAATCGCATCCTGGCGAGAGCGGAAGCGACCTTCGCGGACGCCGCGATCGATGAACCGCAGCCACCGGGCGCTGAGATCTTTCGGCGGCTTCTTCTTTGACGGGTTCGCCATAGGAAAGATTTTAGCGGTTGCCGGGCTACCGCGGTTACCCGATCCCCAGATACGCCTTCCGCACCTCGTCGCTCGCGGCCAGTTCCTTCGCCGGACGGCTCATCTTGATCTGCCCCGTCTCCAGCACATACCCGTGGTGCGCTACGTTCAGCGCCATGTGCGCATTCTGCTCCACCAGCAGGATCGTCGTGCCCTCGGAGTTGATGTCCCGGATGATCCTGAAGATCGTCTGAACCACCTGCGGAGCAAGACCCAGCGAAGGCTCATCCAGCAGCAGCAGCCGCGGCCGGGCCATCAGTGCGCGGGCGATCGCCAGCATCTGCTGTTCCCCGCCCGAGAGCGTCCCCGCGTTCTGCTTCAGCCGCTCGCGCAGCCGCGGGAACAGGTCCAGCGACTTCTCCCGGTCCCGGGCGATCTGCCCGGTGTCGCGCCGGAAATACGCACCCAGCGACAGGTTTTCATCGACCGTGAGGTTGGCGAACACGCCCCGCCCCTCCGGGCTGTGCGCGATCCCCAGCCGCACCATCTCGTGCGCCGGCAGCCCCACCAGCGAGCGGCCGTCGTACATCACCTCGCCCGCCGACGGCCGCACCATCCCCGAAATGGCGCGCAACGTCGTCGTCTTGCCCGCGCCGTTGCAGCCGATCAGCGTGACGATCTGCCCCTGCTCCACACGCAGCGACACCCCGTGCAGCGCCTCGATCGCCCCATAGCACACCTTGAGGCCGGTGACCTCCAGCAGCGGCTGATCGCTCATGCGGCACCGCCCGCCGGCATCGGCTCGCCCAGGTACGCCTCGATCACCTTCGGATTGCTCTGCACCTCCTCCGGCGTGCCCTCCCCGATGGTCACGCCGTGGTCCAGCACCGTGATCCGCTCGCACAGCCCCATCACCACCCCCATGTCGTGCTCGATCAGCAGGATGGTCAGTTCAAACCGCTCCCGGATCGATCTGATCAGGCCCCGCAACTCCACCTTCTCCTGCGGGTTCATTCCGGCCGCCGGTTCATCCAGCAGCAGCACCTTCGGATTCGTGGCCAGCGCCCGCGCGATCTCCAGCCGCCGTTGATCGCCGTACGGAAGATTGCGCGCGTCGTCGCGCTCGCGGTCCAGCAGACCAAGGATGCCCAGCAGTTCGCGAGAGCGTTCCGTGATCGCCCGCTCCTCGCCGCGGCTCTGCGGGCTCCGCAGAAGCGTGCCCGCCAGCGTGTGGCTTGTCCGCACGTGACAAGCGACCCGAACGTTGTCCAGTACCGACAGTTCCTTGAACAGCCGGATGTTCTGGAAGGTCCGTGCCATCCCCGCCGCCGCGCGATCGCTCGGACGCTTCCCCAGCAGCGATTCCCCGTCGAGGTCGATCGTCCCCGCGCTCGGCCGATACACGCCCGTCAGCAGGTTGAACACGGTCGTCTTCCCCGCCCCGTTCGGGCCGATCAACCCGTGCAGCCGCCCCCGCGGCAGTTTCAGCGTGAAGTCCGTCACCGCCTTCAGACCGCCGAAGGCGATCGACAGCCGATCCACATCCAGAACGGGGCGTCCGCTCATGCCTTCCCTCCCCGTCCGCCGCGCCCGCCGCCCGAACGCACCGGGCGCAGTTCCCAGATCTCCCGGACGCCCAGCAGGCCCTCCGGACGCATGATCATGATCAGGATCAACGCCACCGCATAGATCACCATCCGGTATCCCGCAAGGTCGATCTCGAGCGTCCGAGCCATGAACCGCATTGCTTCCCAGCCCGCGAGCACGCACCCGATCGTCAACGCCGGCTTCCATCGCTTTGCGGAGAACGGCGTGAGCACCGCCGCGAGCACCACGCCCGCAATCAACCCGCCGGGCCAGATCGTCGGCGGCTGTCGCAGCAACTCGGGCAGAACCGTCAGGATCGCCGCCGCGAGCGCTGCGCCGCTGATCGAGCCCAGCCCGCCGAGCACCACCATGATCAGGATGTCAAAACTCTTCATGAACCCCAGTTCGCCGGGGTTCAACTGCACCCCGGTCGTGTGCGCGAACATCGCCCCCGCGATCCCCGCAAAAAACGCCGCGATCACAAACGCCCGAACCTTGTACCGCGTCGTCTGAACGCCCATCGCCTCCGCGGCGACCTCATCCTCGCGAATCGCCAGGAACGCCCGGCCGGTGCTCGAGTACTTCAGCCGGGTCGCGACCAGAAATGTCATCCCCACAAACAGCCACACCCAGAACAGGCTCGCGTAGAACGGCAGACCCGAGAACCCCAGCGCCCCCCCCGTGTACTTCGGCCAGAGGTAAATCGGCGTCTCCGCGATCTGCTCCGCGTCCCACAGCACATCTGTCGTTTGCGACTGGATCAGCACCCGCACGATCTCGCCGAACCCCAGCGTCACGATCGCCAGATAGTCGCCCTTCAGCCGAAGCGACGGAAGTCCGACCACATAGCCGCACACGGCCGCCGCCGCGCCACCCGTCAGGATCGACGCAAGAAACAGCAGGTCCGCCCACGTCGCAGGCGGTGAGCCCTCCCGGCCTTCCGTCATGCCCGACAGCAGGCCCCCGTGCATGTCCGCATCGCCAAACAGCCGGAACGAGCCGTAATACACGATCGACGCCGCGACATACGCGCCCACCGCCATGAACGCCGCGTGCCCGATCGAGAACTGGCCCGTGAAGCCGTTCACCATCGTCAGCGAGACCGCCAGGATGATGCTCGTGCCGATGTCCAGCACCAACTTCGCATGAAAGACCTCCAGCATCGGGCGCACCCACACCTGCAGCACCAGCGCAAACACCAGCCACGCAACGATCGGCCACGCCGACCGCAGCACCGACGCAGCCGTGCCCGGGCGAAGCGCCGCGGCACGTGTCTGCAGGGTGTTCTTCAATGCGGGTGTTGCCATGGTCTTCAGCGACGGATCTCAGGGAAGTTCAGCCACGATGGCGATCATGCATGAAGGAGTCAGGAGCGGGGGAGTGGGGCGGTCAGTGGGGGAGTTAGACCTTTTCGGTTGCAACGCTTCCCAGCAGCCCGCCTGGACGGAACAGCAGAACCACGATCAGGAGGCCAAAGACCACGACGTCGCAGAGTTCTGTTCCCTGCGGCAGAAACGCACGCGAGCAGAACTCGATCAGGCCGATCAGGATGCCCCCCAGCATCGCACCCCGGATATTGCCGATCCCGCCCACCACCGCCGCGACAAACGCCTTCAGCCCCAGCAGCACCCACGTCGGCGCCGCCGTCTGCCCCAGACTCGCGTACTTCTGGCTGTACAGGAACCCCGCCGCCGCCGCCAGCGATGCGCCGATCACAAACGTGATCGAGATCACCCGGTCCACGTTGATCCCCATGATCGACGCCGTCGACGGGCTGAACGACACGGCGCGCATCGCCCGCCCGACCTTCGTCCGGAACACCAGCCAGTCCAGCACCAGCATCAGCAGCACCGCCGTCCCCGCACCGACCACGTCCACCAGCCGGATCGGCACCCGCGGCGAGAGCACGAGTTTGTACGTCAGGTCCGCCGCGTTCGTCGTAATCGGCGGGGCGATCGCCAGTGCAGTCCCCGCCGAGTACTCACCGGGCGCCGACGCGATTCCCACCCGCGCGATCCGTCCGCTCGGCGCAAACACCTCCGCCCCATAGTCCCGCCCCGCGGCGATCGATGCCGGGTGATCGAGCACAATCTCGGTCCCGCCCGGCGACAGCGACGCCCGTCCGCTCGCCAGCACCGAGCGGTTCAGCACCCGGTCCTCCAGGAGCGTCGGCATCCCCTGCGGCCGCGTCCCGAACATCCAGTTCAGTTGGCCAACGTTCTGCAGAAACAGCGACACGCCGATCGCCGTGATCAGCACGTTGAGCCTCGGCGCGCTCCGCAGCGGCTTGTACGCCAGCCGTTCCAGCGAAAAGCCGACCAGCCCGCACGTCCCCATCGCCGTGATCAGGATCATGCCCCCCGCCAGAAACGACAGCGTTGGCATCGCGTTCACCGCGCGGGTCAGCACCACCAGCAGCAGCAGCGACCAGCCCCAGCACGCCGCGACCGCCGTCGGGATCGAGGCCGTCGATCGCGGCAGAAACTCCGCCCGCGGCTGGATCAGCCGCTCATAGATCGTCAGCAGCACCGCCGCCGCGCTCACTCCCCCTGCGACCCACCACACCCACCCCGCGATCGGCGCAATTTGCATCCCGTCCACCAGCGGCTGCGAGTCTCCGAACCCTGTCGCCATCGCGATCGAGAACGACACCCACGCGCCAAGCACAAACACGTCGCTGTGCGCGAAGTTGATGAACTTGAGGATGCCGTACACCATCGTGTAGCCCAGCGCGATCAGCGCGTACAGGCTGCCGACAGCCAGGCCGTCCATGAGGGTTTGGAGGATCTTCTCCATCAGGCGATGAGCCGCGGATCCCGAGCCGGGAAAGAGGTCAGGCGAACAAAAAGCCCCCCGCGCAGGTTGCCGGGGGGCTGGAGGTTACAGCATCCTGACGGGTTGTTCCAGTCCCCGCCGACTCATTCCGGGTTCACAGTCGCGACATACACAGGCTTCCCGCCCCGCATCTGGACAATCACCGCCGCCTTCTTCGCGTCGCGGTTCTTGTCCATCGAGATCACGCCCGTCACGCCCTTGAAGTCCTTGGTCGCCGCCAGCGCGCCCTGCAGGTCCTTCCCGCTCAGGCTCGGTGCCCGGCGCATCGCGTCCGCCAGCACCTTCGCCGCGTCATACCCCAGCGCGGCCAGCCCGTCCGGCGTCTGACCGCTGTACGCGTCCCGGTACTTGCTCACGAAGTTCTGAACCTCCTCCGACGGCTGGTCCGGGGCGTAGTGATTCGAGTAGTAGCACCCCTCGATCGCGTCCTTGCCGATCGCCGCCAGTTGCTCCGAGTCCCACCCGTCGCCTCCCAGCAGCGGAACCGTCAGCCCGAGTTTCCGGGCCTGCAGCGCGATGCTCCCCGCCTCCGTGTAATACCCCGGAACGAAGATCGCCTGCGCGCCAGATGCCTTGATCGTGCTCAACTGCGCCGAGAAGTCCTGGTCCCCCGACGAGTATGCCTGGTCCGCCACGATCTTCCCGCCCATCGCCTCAAAGTGCTTCTTGTACTCGTCCCGCAGACCCTTGGAATACGCCTGCGCCTGGTCATACAGGATCGCCGCCTTCTCCAGTTTCAGGTTCTCCTTCGTGAACTTCGCCACGGCGTAGCCCTGGAACGGATCGATGAAGCACACACGGAACACCATGTTCCGGCCCCGAGTCACGCCCGGGTTCGTGCTGCTCGGCGACACCATCGGCACGCCGCGCTCCTGGCACACCGCCCCGCCCGCCAGCGAGAGCGAACTCGCCACCTCGCCCAGCACCGCGACCACCTTGTCGCTCGTCACCAGGCGCGTTACCGCGTTCCCCGCCTCCTTCGATTCCCCCTTGGTGTCATACGTGATGATCTCGATCTTCTTCCCGTTGATCCCGCCCGCCGCGTTGATCTCCGCCACCGCCAGCCGGATCCCGTTGTCCGTCGACTGACCGAACGTCGCTTCCTTCCCCGTCATCGAGGCATAGTGCCCCACCTTGATCACCGCGTCCCCCGCGCCAGTGCTCGACAGGCTCGCGGCCCCCGCCATCAGCACCGCGCCCGCCACCGCCGCCGCGCCCAACACCACTCGCTTCACGCCGTTCTTCATGGTTCAGTCCTCCTGAGTCGTCGTTTTGTACCGGGCGGCATGGTACATCGCCGCGGCGATTTGCGGTTGCCCGACCCCGCCTGTTCGAAAGGTGTTCAGGCAGCGTCCGCCCGACGCCCGTTCACCGCCGCCGCCACCCGCTCAACCAGTCCGCCCACTTCCGCCGCCGCCGCCGCGCGCGACTTCCGCACCGCCGACAGCATCGCCATCGGGCAGAATGGCACCGTCAGCGGCAGGTACCACGCATAGGTAATCCACCACGCCTGCGCGCCGTACCAGTCCGAGTAACTCCGCAGCATCGAGTCCGTCAACCACGATCCCGGCCACACCGAGAGCCCCAGGATCAGCCCGAACACCCACGGCAGCAGCGGCTTCAGCCGCGGCGAGCCGATCTCCACCCGGCTGCCCAGGTCCGCCTGAAGCGTCCGGCACGCCACCAGCGACTCAAACGGACTGCCAAAGTCGCTGATCGTGAATGTCGTCTCGCCGCCGATGCCCGCCCCGGACGAAAAGCCCGGCAGTTTGCCCCGCCGCGCCGCGGTGTCCAGACGCCCCATCACCTCCTCAGGCGATCCGGGGCAGTCGATCACGATCGATGTTTCGTGCGTAAGGTTCAAGTTAGGAGTGTGGACCGGTTGAGACACGAG
Source organism: uncultured Phycisphaeraceae bacterium (assembly GCA_964409775.1). Classification (GTDB taxonomy): domain Bacteria; phylum Planctomycetota; class Phycisphaerae; order Phycisphaerales; family UBA1924; genus JAHBXL01. Next base: position 158,100 of record CAYPEI010000001.1, read on the forward strand.
TTCCTCTAGATCGGCTGCCGCCCTACCCATTCGCCAGCCCGCGGCATGCCGGTTGCCCACTACCGTTCCCTATCCATGCGGCACGGCTCCGCCAAACCTGCGTTGCGTCTGGTCCACGCCGATGTCGCCGGCGGGGTACGTCTGTCGCCACAACGCAACATCCAGCCCCTCGGTTCGGCCGCTTCCGCCGTCACGCGGGAAAACCGTGCCGCGGCGGAGATGTCCGCGCTCGATGCCCGATGGGTCTTCGCCGTCCAGGTCGCCCGCGAAATCGATCTGTCCGGCGCGCCCCGGGCGGGCGTGCTCGCGCCGGAGCGGCGCCGAAACCTCGTCCGCCTCGCAACGCGCATGGGTCTTCGCGCATTCGATGCAAACCTCGTGATCGCCATCGTGCAGGACGGCTGCCGCTCCGGCGAGGGCGCGCTATCCCGCGATGTGAGCGACCGGCTCGTGCTCCTCCGCGCGGGCGAAGCAAGCCGCGGCATGGGCTGGCGCGAACTCGCGGCATGGCTCGTCGCCAGCGCGTGTCTCGCCATCACGCTCGGCCTCGCCCTCGCCCGGTGGATCACATCCTGATCACGGCTTGATCACGCCGTCGCGCACGGCGATGCGCTTCGCGACCGCCATGCCCGACTGCAGCGCGCCCTCCATATACCCAACGTACTTGTAGCAGCAGTGCTCGCCCGCAAGGTGCACCTTGCCGCCGCCGTGTGCCTGCGCCAGCAACGGGCCCACCGTCGTCACCTGCCCGGGCGCCGGGAACGAATACCCTGTGCCGGTCCATTGCTCGCCCGGCCAGTCCATGAACCGTGCGCCGTCCACGTTCTTCCCATATCCGGCGTAAACCGACTCGAGCACTTCCGCATACTTCTTCGTGCGGTCGGCCGCCTCCCTCGCGCGGATCTTCTCCGCCCCCGGCCCGCCCGAGAAGCACGTCAGGCACGCCCCTTCGCCTTCGTCCTGCCCATCCGTGCCCTCCCACGTCATGCTGACCTCATCGTCGGTCATCATGTCGGGTGCCAGCCCCGCGCTCTTCCAGAACCGCGATTTGACCTTCGACAGGTACTTCACGTTCGTGCCCAGTTGCGGCGTCAGCGCGCCCGGAAGGCCCGGCTGCATGTCGATCTTCTTCCAGATCGGTGGAGGCACCGCCAGCACGACGTCATCGCACGCGAGCGTGCGCCCGTCCCCGCAGCCGACGGACACCTCCCCGCCGCGCATGCCGATCGTCTTCACCGCCACGCCTGTCACGATCCGCCCCGACCCCAGCCCCTCGGCCAGCCGGGTCGCGAGTTGCTGATTCCCGCCCTTGCAGCGATACACCTCGCTGTCGCTCCAGTACTTGTCCAGCCCGCCCGCCTTGACGCACGCGAGCAGTCCCAGATAGGACTGCATCGACGCGGCCACGCCGTTGTCCGCTGTCACGCCCGCCGCCATCGCCATCTTGCACAGCGCCGGCACCTCCTGCCGCGCGATCCACGCCTGCACGCTCGTCTTGTCCAGTGACTCCGCGTTAGGAGACTTCCACGGCTCATCGGGGTCGACGCTCTCGGCATCCGCGTTCATCACCTGCAGCGCGGTGTCCGTCGCCTCCCACAGTTCCTCCGCTTCCACCGTGCTCAGCCGCTGCCCACCCAGGATGATCGGCGCCTCATCCTCGGATTCGCTCACATCAAGGAACTCCAGCCCGAACTTCGCGGCGTACGCCACCCACGCCGGGTGGTTCGAGCCGATGAGTTCGCCGCCGCCCTCGACGTTCTTGCCCGGCACGAAGTCCCCGAAACTCAGCACCCGCCCCCCCGTCCGGTTCCGTGCCTCGACGACCGTCACGTCGTACCCCGCCGACTTGAGTTCATAAGCCGCCGCCAGGCCCGAGAAGCCGGCGCCGACGACCACGATCCGCTTGCCCGCCGCGCCCCGCGCGGCCAACGCCGCAGGGCCCGAGAGCATGAGCGCCGCGCCCGTCGCGAGCGACACCCGCAGAAAGTCCCGGCGATCCTCGCGGGTTTCGACCTTGCCGTACCGGCGTGACAGCCGACCGATGAGCGAACTGGACATGGTGGGGTTTCCTCTTTGAGCGAACGGCGGCGCAAGCGGATGAAGCGGAAAACACAACAGTCGGTGGCGGCCGGACAACGAGCATCAGGAAGCGGAAGAACCGGACGGGCGGTCATCCGGTGGCGAACGCAAGCGGACTCGCCTTCCACTCACCCGTGCCGTGCTGCTCCGCGATCTGTTGGCGGCGGGTCCCTCCGGGTGGAGAGCGAGTGTCAACCGAATCGGGACGCACGCCTTCGGGCGGGCGTCCCGTGAAGACCAGCCGGTACTCACTCGTCGTTGGTCGGCCCGACAGCCACCATCCACAGTTTGTGGAAGTTCATGATCTGCTGCTTGGTCAGTTTGTTGGCGTTCAGGTTGAACGTCACCTTGCTCGACACCGGCAGATCGCTGCCGCCCGACATGCTGTCCACGTAGGAAATGCGCCCGGTGAGGCACGGGACGGAGTTGTCGACGGCGAAGAATGCGTCCTCATCGCTCATCTTGGCGAAGGCGTCCGCCTCCGTCTTGCCGCCCCCGCCGCGGGCGGCCTCCTCGTTCCACCGCAGGTTGAAGTCGTAGTAGCCCTTGCCGTTCGCCGCGCGGTCCGGGTCCTCGACCCACTTGATCGAGCCCGTCACCACGTCGGTGATGTCCTTGCCATCCATGTTGTACGTGAACCGGATTCCGTCCGTGTACCAGTTGCCCGTCTCGTAGTCGTAGTCGAGCCGGCCGCTGACCGACGTCGACGGGTAGTTCTCGCTCGGCCCCTTCGCCAGGCGGAGGTTCTCAAACCGCATCGGATCGCTCTTCTTCACGACCACCTGCACAGTCTTGTCTCCCACCACGCGCTTGAAGGTGTACTCCGCGAGGTTCTCCTTCTTCTCCGCCTTGCCCACCAGCCTGCCCGAGAAGTTCTCCGTGAAGCCCGTCTGCTTGCCCACGGTGTCGACGGCGATCCGCAGCGGGCTCTGCTGCACCACGCCCCCCGCGAGGTCGAACGCGCCGCTCGAGGTGTCAATCGGAACCGTGCCGACCCACTTGCCCACGTCACGCGACTGCTTCAGATCCTTGGGGTTGAGCACCTGCAGGTTGATGTTGAAACCTAACTGTGCATTCTGCTTCGAGCGGGCGAGTGTCTTCGTGTACAGGTTCGGCTGCCGCGTGATCTCCCCGAAGAACCGCGTCGTCTGAGCCACACGCAAGTCCAGTTTGTACACGTCCCTGGCCCCGATCGCGGGCGAGCCCGCTTTCAGGTCGCCCGTCGTGTCCAGGTTCGTCCGCGTATTGAACGAGATGTCCATCGTCCCCGAGATCACCCCGTCCTCCGTGATCGGCTCAGGCGCCACCAACGCCGTCGCCGGCAGAGCCGGGGACGACAGGCTCGGGGCCCACGTCGCCGCGGCCGATACCGCCGCGCCCGCCGATAGCACGCAAAGACCGGTGCAAATGACACGCTTCATGATGCAGCCTCCCTGGTTGTGCCCGGTGCTCTGCGACAGGCGATCACGCCCCGCTCCCGCCCGGGCCGGTGCCGAACGATCCTCGTTCGGCGAGCAGTATGTCGAGTTTCAAGTCATGGGGTGCGTCGGCACACGGTTGATAGATTACCAAAGCCGCAGCATCACCGCCCCGGCGTGCAACTCCCTGTGGACAAAGTGGTTACGGCTTCGGTCGCACCAGCCTGAATCCGCCTCTGCTTGTTGCTCGCGGCGATCGGCAAGCCGCCATCGCATCGCGACCGCAGGCTCGCCGCGCGCTGATCTGCCAGACTCACGTGCGATCGCGATGCGCGGCGATGGCCATGACTCGTGCTTTGTCGAGTCAGCGATGGAGTTTCCACAGCACGCGATGAACCGCGAAACAGTCGTGATCCGCGATCCAGCCTCTTCGTTTCCCAGGCCCAGTGTCAAGTCCACGCGCCCCCAATGCGCGGCCTTCTGCGCCGGCTGGTCAACCCGTTCCGCACTTCACCACCCGTCTCCAACGCGATGTCATGCGGATTGACGCGGCATAGTCCTTACAGTATGCTAACAAAATGCCCGTCGCGTGCCGCCCCGGAAACCCTCGTCGGAAGATTTTGATTACCCATTTCAGGGTAGTCTGCGCGCAAGAACGATTCTTTGCTTGGAGCAAATCTGCTCATGCAGGATGCGCAAATACCTGTCAAATACAAACTTGTGCCGATGGCCAATTTCACTCGTGCAGGCGCTCAACGGGGCGCACAAGTGAATCTCCGCATCGCCCGTTCCAGGCACGTCATTCGCCAGATTCGTGCTCACTCCCGCCCCGGCCACCCCGCCCTCAAGAACTGCCCGTCTCGGTGGAATACCTCCCCATCCGCCTCGATCGTCCCGCCGGTTCGCAGGTCGCACACCATGTCCCAGTGCAGGCCGCTCTCGTTCGTGTTCCCGCTCTCCGGATATCCCGCGCCCACCGCCGCGTGAAAAGTCCCGCCGATCTTCTCATCAAACAGCGTGTTCTTCGTGAAACTCTTGATCGAGTAGTTGGTCCCGATGGCGATCTCGCCGAGGTTCCGCGCCCCCGCGTCCTGATCCAGCATCTTGAACAGGAACTCCTCGTTCTTCTTCGCGCTCGCGTTCACCACGCGCCCGCCCTTGAACTCCAGCCGCACGCCCTCGACCTCGCGCCCCTGATACACCGCCGGGTACGTGTAGTTCACGTGCCCCTCCACGCCCGTCGGCCCGGCGAAGACCTCGCCATCCGGAAAGTTCTCATGCCCCGCGCAGTTGATCCAGATTCCCTTCGAGACATCGACACGCAGATCGGTGCCGTCATGTCCGTCGCTCGCCGGCACCCGGAACCGCAGGTTCTTCTTCCCCTGCAGATACTCCCGCACCCGCTCCTGTCGTACGTGCACCTGTTCCCACGCCGCGACCGGGTCGGGCAGGTGCAGCAGCCCTGCCCCGAACACGAAGTCCTCGTACTGCCGCAGCGACATCTCCGCATCCTGTGCCGCCCCGTCGGTCGGAAACGCCGTCCCGCACCACCGCAGCCCGCCGGGCTCGTTCGCCTGCGCTTTGGCCGCCCGCTCCATGAACACCTTGAACCATGGCTTCCGCGCCGACTGGTGCATCGCGATCTTCGACGGATCCACCCCGCTCAGATACCTGCTGTTCACCTCCGCCCAGAATCCGAAGTGCACGTCCACCGTCTGCACCCGGTGCAGTTCCGCGGGGTTCATGAACCGGATCTGCTCCTCCGTCCCCTGCGACAGAAGCAGTTCGTGCAGCGTCTCGCTCCGCGGCACCCAGTACGGGTTTCCTCCAGCCCGCAGCACCGCCGCGTACATCGCCTCGATCAGCGGCATCGCCACCGCTTCCGCCTGGATGCTGACCAGGTCGCCCTTCTTCACGCGGGCGGAGTAACGGACCAGGACCTCGGCCAGTTTGTCAAGTCGCGGGTCGCGCATGCGGGCCTCCGGGAGCGGCGCAGGTGCGCCGGGAGCCAAGCATACCCTGTCCCGGTTGTGCCGTTCCCCTCCCGCCGATCCGCCTTGCCCGTCGCATCCTTCAACGAGACCTCGACATGAACACCCGCGAACGACTCTTCGTCTACTCCGCGCTCGCCGCGTGCGTCATCCTCGCTCTGCGGCCGCAGTTCGCTTCCACCGCCGATGCCTCCCCGAGGCCCGATGAACCTGTCTCCGCCCGCATCGCCACCTGCGATGTGTACGAGATCGTTGAGAAAATGGTTGTCGGCGACCGCTACGAGGCCCCGCGCAAGGCCGAAGAAGAACGCATCCGCCTGAAACTCAAGCCCCTCGAAGAAGAACTCGCCGCCATGGAGGCCGAACTCAAGGAGGCCGACCCCAAGGACGAAGCCGCTCAGGACAAGGCTCGTACCTTCCAGCGCAAGCGCTCCGAGTTCGCGCTCCTCCGCGGCAAGTCGCAGCAGGAATACACCGACTTCGTCGCCAAGCAGTACGTCGACGCGTTCGAGGAAGTCCGGACTTCCGCCGCCGCGATCAGCGAGCGGCTCGGATACACGCACGTCATCGCCTCGCGCACGGCGGAGAAGAAGATCAAGGCCACCGACCCCGAGCGGCTCATCGAGGCCTTCCTCGGGCGCCCAATGACCGTCGCCCCCGAAGGAAGCGACATCACCGACGAGGTCAAGGCCGACCTGAAACTCAACTGACACGCTCGCCGCTCGGGGTGCAGCACTCAAGGCTCGATCGAGACCGCATCCTCAGTCGCCGAGTCACTCTCGCCGGCCTCGGACCGCCGGACCATACTTCGAGTCTTCGCCTCCACAAGCCGCTCGTTCAGCGCTCCCGAGAGCACGGCCCTCACCCGTTCCAGGGCCGGACACTCTGAGCCGAGCAACTCCTGCAGACTGGTCACCGGCCTTCCGGTCAGCCCGCACGGCACGATCAGTTTGAAGTGATCAAGATTGGTGGTGACGTTCAGCGCAAGCCCGTGCATCGACACCCACCGCCGCACACGTACCCCCATCGCGCAGATCTTCGCCCCGTTCACCCACACGCCCGTCGCCCCGGCATCCCGCCCGCCCTTCACCCCGAACGCCGCCAGCGCATCGATCACCGACTCCTCCAGCAGCCGCATGTAGTCGTGGAGCCGCAGGCCGAACGCGTTCAGGTCGACGATCGGGTACACCACCAGTTGCCCCGGCCCGTGATACGTGATGTCCCCGCCCCGATCCGTCTCCTCTACCCGGACGCCCAGCCGAGCGAGCATCGCTTCCGTCGCCACCAGGTTCTGCCGCGAACCCTTCCTCTGGCTCACCGTGATGACCGGCGGATCATGTTCCACCAGCAGGATGCGGCCCGGAGAATCAGTCGGGCTCTTCGACTCTCGCAGCGAAAGTACCTCATCGTGCACCCGCTGCTGCACCTCGTACGCCGCGCCGTAATCCATGCGGCCAAGGTCAATGACCGGCAGTCGTGTGAACGTCGGAGGCATCGACTGATCGTAGTGCGTGTGGTACGCTGCCCCCGCTCCCCTGATCCCTCGGTCCCTTCCCGGAACTCACCATGCCCCGTCCCGTAACCCTCTTCACCGGCCAATGGGCCGATCTTCCCCTTGAGACCATGGCCGCCAAGGCCAGGCGAGAGGGGGGGTTCGGCTACGACGGTCTCGAACTTGCCTGCTGGGGCGACCACTTCGAAGTCGCCAGGGCCACTGGCAGCGACGGCGCGGCGTACTGCAGGTCGCGCCATGACCTGCTCGCCAAACACGGCCTGAAGTGCTGGGCGATCTCGTCGCACCTCGTCGGCCAGGCGGTGTGCGATGAGATCGACCGGCGCCACAAGTCGATTCTCCCATCAGAGGTGTGGGGCGACGGCCAGCCCGAGGGTGTCCGTCAGAGGGCCGCCGAGGAGATGAAGCGCACGGCAAAGGCCGCCGCGACGCTCGGCGTCAAGGTCGTCAACGGCTTCACCGGATCGAGCATCTGGGGCAAACTCTACTTCTTCCCGCCCACCGGGCCCGACGACGTGAAAGCCGGGTACGACGACTTCGCCAAGCGCTGGGGCCCGATCCTCGACACCTTCAAGAACGCCGGTGTGAAGTTCGCCCTCGAGGTCCACCCCGGCGAGATCGCGTACGACTACTACACCGCCGAGGCCGCGCTCTCGGCGATCGGCAACCACCCCGCCTTCGGCTTCAACTTCGATCCGTCGCACCTTCTGTGGCAGGGCATCGCCCCCAACAAGTTCCTCGAGCGATTCGCGGACCGCGTCTTCCACGTCCACATGAAGGATGTTGCCGTGCACTACGGCCCCGGCAACAACAAGGGCGGCGACGGCATGTCCGGCGTCCTCGGCTCGCACCTGGCGTTTGGCGATGTGCGGCGGGGCTGGGACTTCCGCAGCGTCGGCCGCGGCCATGTGAACTGGGAAGCCATCATCCGCTCGCTCAATCGCATCGGTTATTCCGGGCCGCTCAGCGTCGAGTGGGAGGATGCCGGAATGGACCGCGAGCACGGGGCAAAGGAGTCGTGCGCGTTCACAAGGCGGCTGGATTTCCCGACCAGCGGCCGGGCGTTCGACGCGGCCTTTGAGAGGTAGGATGAAGAACGAACTCAGAGAAGCAGAGGGAACGGAGTGAAGGCAGAGTGGGAGAATCGCTGAAAGTGTTGCAACCTCTCCTAGCTCAATGTCTCGGGACGAGCTTCCTCTGCTGTTCTCTGCTCCCTCCGCTCCTCTGAGTTTCTTCCGAACGGGATCAAGCATGCACAAACTGAGAATGGGCATCATCGGCGGGGGCAAGGGCGCGTTCATCGGCGCGGTGCACCGCATGGCCGCCACGCTCGACGGCCGCGCAGAGTTGGTCGCCGGGTGCATGTCCAGCGACCCCGTGCGGGCAAAGGAGTCGGGGCGCGAGTCGCCGTGGAACCTTGCCGACGACCGGAACTACGGCACTTGGCAGGAGATGCTCGAGCGAGAACTCACCCGACCGGCAGGCGACAGCCCCGAGGCCCGCATCGACTTCGTTTCGATCGTCACGCCGAACCACGCCCACGCGCCGATCGCCGCGGCCTTCGCCCGCGCGGGGTTCAACGTCGTGTGCGACAAGCCGCTGTGCATGAACTCCGCCGAAGTCCGCGAACTCGCCGCGGCAAAGAGGCAGGGGGGCGGCGTTTTCGCAGTAACGTACAACTACTCCGGCTACCCGATGGTCAAGCAGGCACGGCACATGGTGACATCAGGGGAACTCGGCGAGATCCGCAAGGTGATCGTCGAGTACAACCAGGGGTGGCTGGCTTCAAAGTTGGAGCAGACAGGGCAGAAGCAGGCCGACTGGCGCACCGACCCCAGGCGCGCCGGCATCGGCGGCGCGGTCGGCGACATCGGCTCCCACGCCGAGCATCTGCTGCGGTACATCACGGGGTTGGAGATCTCGCACATCTGCGCCGACCTCACCAGTTTCGTCCCCGGCCGTCAACTCGATGACGACGCCAACCTGCTGCTGCGACTCAGCAACGGCGCCCGCGGCATCCTCACCTGCTCGCAGGTCTGCATCGGCGGCGAGAATGATCTCCGGATCCGCATCTGGGGCACGAAGTCGGGCCTCGAATGGCGGCAGGAAGAGCCCAACGCGCTGTACTTCCGCATCGACGGCAAACCGGAGCAGGTTCTCCGCCGAGGCAACGCCTACCTCTGCCCCGCGGCCCAAGCCGCGACACGTATCCCCAGCGGCCACCCCGAAGCCTTCCTCGAAGCGTTTGCGAATGTGTACCGGGGGGCGTTTGAGGCGATCGCAGCGGCGAGTGGCGGGTCGCGAGTGGCGAGTGGAGCGAAGAGTGGGGGGCTCGGCGGCTCACCGAGCAACGCGGCCCCGGCGCTCGATTATCCCACACTCGAAGACGGCGCCCGCGGCGTCCATTTCATCGAGAAGACGGTGGAGAGTGCGCAGAGCGAGCGGAAGTGGACAGATACGCGGTACCCGAAGTAGAACGATCCGTCAAATACACAGAACCGTCTTGCAGTACATGGAGCAAGGCTCGAGCAGGTCCCATCTCTGCGGTCTCAGTGTCCTCTCTGAGGCCTCTGTGGACTTGTCTTCGCGTGAAACTACCTCGCGGCCACGTTCGGCTCATCCTTGGGGATCTTGTGCAGCGTGTAGTACGCCACCGAGTGCAGCAGGCCGCGGCCGTCCTTTGCCTTCACGCCGGGCATGCTCAACTCGTGCACAAACCCCTCTCCGCCATCGCGCAATCCCTCGACCGACAGCGAGACCATCCGCGGCCCGGTCATCTTCGCGCTCACGATCTTCGGCGTCTGCGTCTCGATCTCGGGTGATCCATACGTTGCGTGATACTTGTACGTGTAACTGGTCATTGCGTACGACTTCAGGTCTTCGACGCTCGCCTGGTCGACATCCGCGGTGAACTTCAGCACAAAGCCCTTGGGCGCGGCGTGCATCGTCAGCGTCTCAAACGGCGTCTTGCCCGTCCATGCGATCCGCTGCAGCCCATAGCGAAGACGCCCGATCGAGCCCCAGCCGCGATCCGTCTGCCCGACGACCATCCCGCCCTTCTTGTCGAACGTGATGCGGTTCACGCCGCAATCGAGGCCGCGGCGGAAGGGAAAGCATGCACCCTGGTAGAAGTCGCCACCGGGCGAACTCACCTTCTCCAGCGCGACCCGCATCACCAGAGCCGAGAACTGGTCCCCGACAAACAACTGGCCGTCGAACGGGCCGAACTTCCCGGCGGTCGTATCCATCACGCAGTCCGCGACCGACTGGCCCATCTTCTTGTACGGGAACCACACCGCCGGCAGCGTGCGCCTCGGCTCGGGGTCGCCCTTCTTCCATCCTTCGCGCCAGTTCAGCCCTGCCGGGTGCCCGTGATAGGAGCCCATGGTCATCCACGAGAGTTTGTTGGTGCCGACAAAGTCACCCTGGTTGTCGGCGTAGAACGCATCGCCTGCCGCATTGAAGCCGATGCCGTTCGGCGAGCGAAGACCGTCGCACACGGGGATCATCTTCCGGTCGGGCGTGATCTTCACCGCCCAGCCGCGATAGGGTGCGATCGACTTGCCCAGCGCATCGCAGAAGCCGACGTTGAGCGTGACCCACGCGTTGCCCTCGGAATCGAACTTCGGACCGAACGCAAACTCGTGGTAGTTGCCCGAGACGCCCCAGGCGTCGCAGAACGTGTCGTACAGATCGGCCCGGCCGTCGCCGTCCTCGTCGACCATCCGGGTGAGTTCCGGTCGCTGGACGCTGTAGATCGCCAGTTTGCCGTTCTCCGTCCTCCCGGCCACGCCCAAGGGCTCGTGCAGGCCAGAGGCAAACTGCTTGAAACTCGCCTCGAACGGCGGATCCTGATCGGCATTGGAAACGAGGTAGATGTCGCCCCGGCGGGTGCAGACCGCGATGCGGCCGTCCGGGAGGGTGTCCAGCCCGCCAACTTCGAGCACCACATCGAGCGGCACCGGGACCGTTGCGGCTCGGTAATACTCGTCTTCGTCGCTCGGGAAGTCCGAGTTCAACTGGTACTGCAACTTGGCATCCAGCACCGGATCAACGCGAGTCGTGCGAGTGATGATCTGGAAGTCCCACCCGCCGCGGCCCTGGGTCACCTTCGCGAAGAGGTGGTTGACGCCGGGCTTGAGGTCCAGCGTGAGGCGATGGTCTTCGACGTTCAGGCCGCGCGGGACATCGGCATCGACCAGCATCTTGCCGTTGAGCCAGAAACGCAGGCCGTCATCGGAACCCATGGTCACCGGGAGCGAAGTCGCCTTGGCCACCGTAGCGGTGCAATACAGGTATCCGGTGCCGACGTTGTTCAGGTCCTCGTCCTTGTAGATCTTCAGGCTGATGGCGCGGTCCGGCTCGTCGCTGATCTTGGTCCAGCCGATCTCCCGGCCCTTTTTGCCGGTGTACCTGGCCGCGAGGTCCGGACCGGGCCCGCCGTGGGACATCTTCCCCAGTTCATCCTCGGGCGGTTGCGGACGGTTCAGCCACCCCTTCTCGTTGCCGGGGAACGGCGTGAGCGCCATCCATGGCGTCCACAGGATCGGCGTCTGGTTCGCGAGTTTGTCGAGCATCGCGGCCTCGGTCGCCGCACGCGTCGCGAGTTTCTCGTACTGGATGTTGCCGAAATCGATGTCGGTCTGTGCGTTCGCACGGGAAGCGCAAAGGCCAAGCAGGGCGCACGAGGAGAGCACGGAGGAGGCAAACAGTCTGTTCATGGTCAACTCGTTTTCGTCAGGTCTGTCGGGTCAGGTGCTGAATCGCCACACTCGCGCTTACGGCGTGATTTCGACGCTGAACTCCGCGGTGCCCTCGCCTGCGGCGTCGATCCGCAGGAGTTTGCCGTCATCTTCGCTCTTGACGTCACATCCCTTCGCGGGGCCGATCTTGACCTTGCCGCTGCCGGCGTTGAACCAGAGCGGCTGGCCGCGAGAGAGGCCAGTGACCTTGAACGTCCGCGCCACCGCGGGCTTCTCGCCGGTCGTGGGTCGGAACTGCTCCTCAACCTCGACGCCGGTACCGCCGCCCGGAGGGGTGAGGGCGTACCGGAACGTGGGCGTGCCGTCGGTCCCGATGCGGTAGCCGTGGAAGGCCAGTCCTGCCTCGGTGCCGCCCGTTTCCGGCCATGCACCCGGCTTGATGCCAAGCACCAGCGCCGGTCCCGCGGGCGCCCGCCAAATCACCGGACCTTGTCCGCCGGCGTTGGTGCCGCCGCGGTTGGCCCACGCGCCCGAAGCATCAAGGAAACTGCCGCGCCACGCGTCAACCAGTCGCACGCCGACGGCGTCAAACGCGAAGTGGATGCCAAGCGGATATCCGACAGCGATGGCCCGAGAGCCGCCGTCCTTCATGAATGTCCGTAGCACCACCGGACGGTCCCGGACGCTGACCATCATCCCGCCCTCGGCCATCAGTCCGTCGGGCAGCGGCATGAACTCGCCGAGGTTGAGGTAGACCCACATCGCGTCAGCCTGCTTGCGGCTGTCGCCATCGAGCACTGTTGTCACGTTCCCCTTGTTGAACCTGTAGAACTTCTGCATCCGCGTCCCGGGCTTGAAGCGGTCGGGGTCGTGGATGTAGTCCGACCACCACTCGTAGCGGATGCGTGAAGCAAAGGCCGTGATGTCCGGACCCGGCGTTCCGGTGACTTTCCCGTTGACCGTGTGGCAGTTGATGCAGTACAGGCCGCCTTCACCTACGAGTTTTTTGCCGGCAAGCGCCAACACGTCGGTGGCGGTGGGCTCGCGAATGTCGGTGTTCGGCGCGACGCCATCGGACGCGGCGAGGGCCTCGGCCAGATGTCCGACCCCTGATTCGCCGAACTGCGGCATCCGCGTCTTCATGTACGGGCGTGCCTGCCCCTTTTCCAACAGTACCTGCCGGAGCCACTGGGTTGTGAGTTTCCCTCCCACGCCGGTCAGCCGCGGCGGGATGCGGCCTTCGTCGCCGAGGTCTGCCTCGACGAGTTGCCCGAAGAGCGGTCGGATCGCGTCCGCGACGCCCCCTTCAGATGCATACTCGTGGCACGCCTTGCAGGAGAGGGCATCGAGCGTTCGGAAGGCGCGGTCGGCAGGGGCCGCGGCCTTGCCCCACCCGGGCGCGGCTTTGATCGCCGCCGCGAGCGCCGAGCGGTCGTCGGCGCTCAGGGTGTAGCGTGGCGTTCGGGTGTCACGGGGATCCATGCATCCCCGGTCGGCGCGGACACGTGCCAGCGGCGGGGCAGCGAGGCGCTTGGCCGAAGCCGGCGCCTTCTTCATCGCGTCGGTGACCGCGTGGCAGTTGATGCAGCCCGAAGAGACAAACGAGGCAAGCCCGAGTTCCGCCTTCGCCGGATCGGGTGTGATCGTCGCGGTTTCGTCGGCACCGCCCCAGACTTTGAGCAGGTACACCGAGACCGCGTCCGCCTCGTCCTGCGACAGGTTCAACGACGGCATCCGACCGCCCGGGCGCGAGGTGTGGGGTTCGCGCAGGAACGTGCTCAGCGCGCTGGGTCGCCACTTGCCCGCCAGCATGCCGTGCGGGTGCGGGGCGGCATATCCCTTCGCGGTGTCGTTGTAGGCTCCGTGGCAGGCCACGCATCCGACGCTGTGGTAGATCTCCTCGCCGCGTTTGAGCATCGATGCGCCCATTGCCGGCGCCTCGGCTTGCCAAGGGCCATCGGGGCCGACCAGCGTTGCAAGGTAGTGAGAGAGGTTCTCGGCCGCTTTGTCCGCGGCTGCCGGGTCTGTGCCCAGCGCGCCGGGCATTCCGGAGTGCTCCTTCATGCGCTGCGGGTCTGAGAGCCACTTGCGCATCCAGAGCGGATTCGCTCGCGAGCCGACCGATGACAGGTCTGGCGCTGTCCGGTTCAGAACCGCCGCCTCGGTCTCGCCGGTGTGACAGGCGACGCACCCCAGTTCGCCCAGGAGCACCCGGCCTCGGGTCTCCAGCCGACCCTGCACGCACGAGGCGAGTTTGGATGGCAGGGGCTTGACGAAGCGATCGGGAATCGGCTCTCGCCGGAAACCCACATCCAGTCCGCCGCTTGTGGAATACTCCATCTCCCACAGGGCACGGAGGCGAGCCGGGCCGTCGCCGATGCGCGTGAAAACGTATTGCACGTTGACGGTGCCGGCGCGGAGTTGCACCGGCGCCGTGACGCGGCTGGCGGGCTTCGTTCCGTCGATCTCCAGCGAGACATCTCCGGGCACGCCGGGGCCGAAGACCCGCATCGTGACTCGCCCGCCCTCGCAATCGGCGCCGAAGCGGTAGTTCCCTCCCGCAGTCAGGGTGACCACGCCGTCGTACTTGGCCACCATGCCGGCCGGTCCAACGCCCGGGTGCACAGTCTCGCCTGTGCCGAGCGCAAACGCCGCGTTGGGCGAATGCGTCTCGACCGTCTTCCCTCCGCCCTGGTAACTCGCCGCCCAGCCGGTCAACTCGGCCTGCTGGGCATGGACCGCGCCTGACAGTCCGGCGGCAACCGCGACCATGCACATCAACCATCCACGAACGCCGTGCCCCGTCAAAGCAGCCTGTTTCACGCTTCGCCTTCCTGATGCTCGCCCCGCCGTCAACTGTCTGGTCCTTCGTCGCACTGTTCCGCTCAGCGCTTGCTCAGGTCCCGCACTTCAAGATCTTTCCACATGATGACGTTGCCATGATGGTGCGTCTGTAACGCAATGTGGCCGCGGGCGAAGTCCTTCAACTGCGCATCAACCATCGGGACGCCGTTGATCCAAGTCTGGATGTGGTCTCCCTGGGCGCGAACCCGGTAGTCAATCCACGCATTGTCGCGCGTGATCATTTTCGGCCCCCACGCCCGGTCATAAATGCACCCGGTGAAGTTCTTCGGGTCATGCTGGTCGACCTGGGCCTCGTATCCGAGCGGCCACGTGTCCGGGTCCTCCGGCCTCGGCACAGTGCGGAAGTACAGGCCGCCGTTGCCCTTGGTATTCACCTTGACGTGCCCGCGAATCTCGACATCGCCGAACTCGGCTTCGGTAAACAAGTGTCCGGGTCCGTCTCGGCCCACCAGCGCCCCGTCTTCGACTTCCCATGTTCCGCCGCCACGGGCCTTCCAGCCGGAGGTGTCGCGTCCGTTGAAGATCGCCTTCCAGCCTCCCTCGTCCTTGTCGGGCGAAAGGTCCTTGATGCGGATGTTGCGGAACCGGACCTTGTCGCCATGGTCCTGAAGCGCGATGTGCCCGGTCGTAAGGCGATCCCGGAGCGGGCTCTTGTTCGCGGGGTCATGCACAAATCCCCGGTCGTCGAGTTTCTGGTCCGCATGGATCTGAACGCCGTTGAGCCACACATTCAGCGTGTCGCCGATCAGCGAGATGCGGTATTCGCTCCACTCACCGGCGGGCCGGCACGCGTCGACGGACGGCGCGATCGCGCCGTATACCGCGCCGCACACGTTTTCGGCAAGCGGCTGGCCCTTGGAGTCGTAGATCTGGAGTTCCATTCCTGTGAACGCCGGATCGCCGGTCGTCGAGCCGCGAAGACCGACGCCGGAGTTCCCTCCCTTGGGCACGTTGAACTCCAGCCTTAACTCAAAGTCCCGGTACTGCTTGACCGTGCGCAGCCACCAGCCCTTGCCGCCGGAATCGACGATCCGAAGTTCGCCGTTCTCCGCCTTCCATGCTTCGATGTCGCCGGACGTAGTCCAACCCTGTAGGCTGCTTCCATCGAACAGGTCGACGAAACCCTCCTTGGCTTCCTCGGGAGGTACTCCGATCACACTCAGCCCGAGGGCGAGTGGCAGTGCGTGCGCGATCGCGGCGTAGAACACGACAGTCTCCTGTTTCGGGCATCTGCGGCGTTCCGGCCGCGTGCCACGCTCACCTGACCCCTTGCACGGAGCATACCGGCAAACTCACCCGACGTTGGTTCGGGATATGTCAGCACGTCAACTTTCCGCTGAAGGACTGGGAATGGGGTGGCGCGCGACTCACGCATTGCGCCACTCTCCTAGGGCAGGCGTACGGCGCCGACGCCTTGTGCATGAAGCAGGTGTTCGGGGGGGCGATCCACCCCATCAGTCAGGAGGAACGACAATGCCGGGCAAGCAGATCAACAAGACGAACCTCAAGTCGGTCGCGGGCGGCAAGGATGACTCCAGCGCTTCGAAGGTGGAGAAAGCCAAAGCGATCGTGAAAGAGGAACTCAAGAGAGAGTCCCTCGCAAAGGCCACCGGAACCGGTCCGATCGTGGTTCAGGTCAGCGGCGGTGCGACAGGCGAGGCACGCCCCATCGCGCAAACCGCCAAACTCCTTGGTCAGCAGGCCTCGAACAGCGCCCCGCCATACTGCCCGGGCGACCCGAGCATCGGCTGACCGAGGGCCGGTGACGGGGAGAATCGCGAGCAGAAAGCGAGCGATTTCTCTCAAGCAACCCGGTGGGTTGCTGTTGATTTCCAGCCAGTGACGAACGCATCGTCGGCGCGGTACCGTGAAAACGGGCCGCGCCGCTTTGTTTTCCGCCTACCCTCCTCCGTGTTCATCGACGAAGCAGTCATCACGGTCAAGGCAGGCGACGGAGGGAAGGGGTGCGTGTCCTTCCGTCGCGAGAAATATGTTCCCAAGGGAGGGCCCGATGGCGGAAACGGGGGCCACGGCGGGCACGTCATCTTTGTCGCCGACGAGAACGTCAACACGCTGCTTGATTTCCGCGGCAATCCGACGTGGATAGCCGCGAACGGCGAGAATGGGCGGGGCAAACAGCAGTCCGGGATGGCGGGACAGGACCTCATCATCAGGGTTCCCCCGGGCACCGTGATTACCGATCTGGAGAGCACCGATGTGCTCGCCGACCTGGGTCCCGGGGAGCAGGCCGTCATCGCCAAAGGCGGCCACGGCGGCTGGGGGAATGAGCACTTCAAGTCCTCGACCAATCAGGCCCCGAAGTCCGCCGATCCCGGCGAACCGGGCGAGCAGCGCAGGGTTCGCCTCGAACTCAAACTGATCGCGGACGTGGGTCTGGTTGGCCTGCCCAACGCGGGCAAGAGCACGCTGCTGTCGGTACTCACCTCGGCGCGACCCAAGATCGCCGACTACCCGTTCACGACACTCGTACCGCAACTGGGCATCGCGGAGATCGATGGCAAGCGTCGCCTTGTGATCGCCGACATTCCCGGCCTCATCGAGGGCGCGAGCCAGGGCGCCGGCCTCGGCCACGAGTTCCTGCGGCACATCGAACGCACGCGTGTGCTCGTCCACCTTCTCGACGCTGCGCCGCCCGACGAGTCTTCCCCCGCGGCGAACTACCGCATGATCCGCGCCGAACTGGCCAACTACTCCTCGCTCCTGGCCGAGAAAGAGGAACTCATCGTGCTCAACAAACTCGACCTCCTCGACGAGGACGACGCACGCTCGGCGGTCGCCAGACTCCGCGCCGATCTGCAACTCGGGCGCGATCAGGAAGTGATGGCGATCTCCGGCGCGACCGGACAGGGCACCCGTGAGTTGCTCGAGCGGCTGTGGTCGATGCTCAAACCGAAGGTCGACAACTGGAAGTCGGTTTGACGGATTGTCCCGAACCCGTCGCGGGGCGCGGACGTAACACATGGAATCCCCAGAGCACCGGAGTCGCTGTGACTCCGCGCACAGGAGACTCCACATGCAGATCCGGTACAACTACGCCAACGTTGACGCCTCCAGAGCGCTCGAAGACCACGTCGCGGGCCAACTGGAGTCGGCGGTCGGTCGATTCTCCGATCGCCTGACGCGTGTTGAAGTGCATTTCGGCGATGTCAACGGCGCCGGCAAGTCGGGGCCCGCCGACAAGCGCTGCATGCTCGAGGCCCGACCAAGCGGACGAGACCCCATCGCCATCGAGAGCACCGCCGATTCCTTCTACGCGGCTGCTTCGGATGCCGCGGCGAAACTCGGCCGCGCCATCGCCAGCCGAATGGACCGGCGAGAGTGGTGACCGCTCCCGTGGCGAGCCATGCGGCAACAATCGCCGCATGACCAGCCGCGAGTTCGTTGTGCCCATCATCGTTCGCGCACTCAATGCTGCCGATGTTCCGGCGTTTGTTTCGCTGCGCCGCGAGGCCCTGCGCGACTCGCCGTGGGCCTTCGCCGCGAGTGAAGAGAGTGATGTGGGCGTGAACGCGGAACTGATGACCCAGCGCATCGCCGAGCCCGGCCAGGTGATTGTCGGCGCGTTTGATGCCGACCGCCTCATCGGCATGGCCGGAATGGTCCGCAATCGCCACGGCAAGATGGCCCACCGCGCGGCGGTCTGGGGCGTGTATGTCACGCCTTCCGCCCGCGGCCGCGGCGCCGCCGAAGCCATCCTGCGCGAACTCCTCCGCATCGCACGCACCTGGCCCGGCCTTGACAGCGTTAGCCTCCAAGTCAGCGCGCGCGCCGAAGGGGCCAAGCGCGTCTACGAACGACTGGGCTTCAAGCAGTGGGGCGTCGAGCCCGCCGCGCTCAGGCTCGACGGCATCGCCTACAACGAGGCGCACATGATTGTCATGTTGTGAGGCACCGCGCGGCAGCCATTCCGTCCCTGTCAGCGATTACCACGTCTCATTCGCGGAGAGCGTGAAGCACTCCGCAATCACATACCCACTCCCGCAGCGCAGCAACGAGAGCGAGTCCCTGTCGCGCTGCGGCTCATTCTCACCGCACCAAAGGCCCGCGAGCCGTGTCGCATCCAGCAGCGGATCGTCTCGCACGATCTCCACATTCGGCAGCCCCTCGATCAGCGAATAGTCCGGTCCAAGGTGAAAGTCGAAAACACCTTCGCATTGCACGGTGATGCGCCGCCTCTCCTGTCGCGGCCGAAGGCACATCACGAACAGATCGAGTTCGATGCCGCCGAACATGCCCGAGGTGTCTTGCGGAAACCGCAGCGCGAGGATCATCCCTCGATAGTCCGCCGCGGCGAGAAAGTCGGAGAACGGAGTGTGCTGCATCGCGGCGATCTCCGTGTGCTTCAAGCGTCGGGGGCTTCAAACCTTGCAATCGACCCGAAGTGTCACACCAACCGATCTTCCTTGCTGATCCCCAGCGCGGGCCGCACATCGAGTGCCACCAGCACTTCCCGTCCCGCCTTCTCCGCCTGGATGCGCTTCGCCGTCTCCGGGTCGACGTAATCCGAGTGGCAGGAAGGCTTGGCTTCCTCTTCCACTGGTGCCTGATGTCCAGTGCCTGATGCCCTCGTGCCTACTGCCTTCTTGGTCTTGCTCGCCAGTTTGTGAATCTCCTCCGGGCTCAGCACACCCCGCTTCGCCAGGATCTCCTGCTGCTCCGGCGTCAACGCGCCGGACTTCACCGGCGCGCCGGCCTTGCCGTTCGCGCCGATCCGCTCGAAGCCCTCGGCCTTGCCGCTGGCGAACTCCTGAATCTCCTTGCTGATCCGCACGCTGCACCAGTCGTGCCCGCACATCGCGCAGAAGTCGGTGTCGACGTCGAGGTCCTCATCGTGGTACGCGCGAGCGGTGTCGGGGTCGAAGGACAACTCGAAGTGCTTTTCCCAGTTCAGCGCGGCCCGCGCCTTGGTCAGTTCATCATCCTGATCGCGCGAGCCGGGAATCCCTAGCGCGACATCCGCGGCGTGAGCCGCGATCTTGTACGCGATGCATCCCTGCTTGACATCATCCCTCTTCGGCAGACCGAGGTGCTCCTTGGGCGTGACATAGCACAGCATCGCCGCGCCGTGGTAGGCCATCGCTGTGGCGCCGATGCAACTGGTGATGTGGTCGTACCCCGGGAACATGTCGGTCACCAGCGGCCCGAGCACGTAGAACGGCGCTCCGTGGCACAGCGTCCGCTGGATCTTCGCGTTCCACTCGATCTGGTCGAACGGCACGTGCCCCGGCCCCTCGATCATCACCTGCACGCCGCGGCGCCAGGCACGCTCGGTCAGTTCACCCAGGGTTTCGAGTTCCGCGATCTGCGCCGCATCCGTCGCATCCGCCAGCCCGCCCGGCCGCAGCCCATCGCCGATCGAGAACGTCACGTCGTATTGCCGCAGGATGTCGCAGATGTCGTCCCACCGCTCGTACATGATGTTCTCTTGCCCGTGCACGAGCATCCACTTGGCCAGCAAAGAACCGCCTCGAGAGACGATGCCGATGAGCCGGTTCTTCACATACTTCAGGTGCCCGCGCCGCACGCCCGCATGAATCGTGAAGTAGTCAACACCCTGCCGCGCCTGATGGTGCAACGACGCCTCGATCGTCTCCCAATCGAGGTCCTCGATCTTCTTCCCGATGATCATCGAGTAGATCGGCACCGTCCCGATCGGCACCGTGGAGTGCTTGCAGAACGCCTCCCTGCACGCGTCGATGTCGCCGCCGGTTGAGAGGTCCATCACCGTGTCGCCGCCCCAGCGCACGGCCCAGTCGAGTTTCTCGAGTTCTTCGTGCGTGCCGCTCGAGACCGGCGAAGCGCCCATGTTCGCGTTGATCTTCGTCTTGCTCGCGCGGCCGATGCACATCGGGTCGAGCCTGTGCTTCAAATGGTTGATGTTCGCGGGGATCACCATGCGTCCCGCGGCAACCTCGTCCCGCACTTGCACTGCCGTCAGGTGCGGCTCGCGCTCGGCGACACGCTTCATCTGCGGAGTGATGATGCCCAGCCGCGCGGACTCGAGTTGGGTGATGGGTGTGAATGCCGGTGGGGGGGTCACGCGCCGCGTAGTGCCCCGCGCATCGGTGAACGTGTACGACTCGCAAGCCGTGCACGGAGAGGAAGCGACGGAGCGACAGAGGGACGAAGCGACGGAGGGGTCGAGCACTTCGACGAGCCAGCCATCGGGCATGAAGTCCCACGCCGTCTTGTCGCTCGGCGCGGGCATGCCCGGCGTATCGGGCGAAGAGAACATCAGCGGGCCGCCAATGTCCGGTGCATTGGCAAACGATCCAGGCGTGGTGACGCCCGCGGTGTTGCCGGGGTTGCCAGCGCCGTTGAGCGGTGCCGTGATTCGATGAACGGGGCGTGCGTTGCTTGGAGTCGTCGTCATGATCGCTTCCCTCCGCCGGTCCGAACCGGTTCAGGTTCTACGGGTGCTTCTCAGCGACGACCCCAAATGGCCGCCGCGCCCCGAGCGTTGAGGAAAACTGTAGAGCCCCGGGCCCGCCGCGGCACCCAGTCCGCGGAACTTGCCGCGACCCAGCCGTTGACACAGTTGCGAGTGATACGCTCACGCCATGCCCTCCGCCATCGCCTTGATTCGCGGCATCAACGTCGGCGGGAAGAACTCCCTGCCCATGGGCTTGCTCCGCGATCTCTGCGAGGGCATCGGCCTCAAAGATGTCCGGACGTACATCCAGTCCGGCAACATCGTCTTTGAAGCGGCCAAGAAGGACCTGGCTCGAGTGGCCGACAGTCTCGAAGAAGCGATCGAGGCCGATCGAGGATTCCGGCCGAGCGTGGTTACGAGGTCTCGCGACGAACTGACGGCCACCATCGAGGCGAACCCGTTCGCGGCTCGGGCGAAGTCTGACCCGACGCGGCTCCTGGTGTTGCTCCTGAAGGCGAAGCCCGTGCCCGGCGCATCCGAGACGCTCAACGGCATCAAGCGCGGCCCGGAGCAACTCCGGCTCATCGGCCGCGAACTCTTCATCGACTTCCCCGATGGCATCGGAAAATCCAAACTCTCGCTCGCCGCGGTCGAGAGGGCGCTCGGCGTTCCCGCGACGGGCCGCAACTGGAACACGGTTCTCAAACTGCTCGCGATAGCGGACGACCGCTGATCAACCCCGCGCCGGGTTCTCAGGGTCAAAGCCCTTCGACCGGTTATGCTCCGCAGAGGCGCCCCGCGGCACGGTGAGCGTCTTCCAGTCCACGCCATCACGCGAGGCGAGCACTCGCGCCGCCTGCACGATCTGCCCGCAGTGATAAGCGGTATGCGCGAGCGATCTCGCGAGCGCGAGCGCAAGTGTGTGAACCTCGCCGCGGATCCGCAGTTCCCGGCCCAGGTCCGCATCCGCGATTGAGGCGAGCGCATCTTCAACGGCCGCCCACCCCGTGCCCCACGCCCTCTCCATCGCGGCCCGGTCCGCAAAGTCATCGACAAACTCGCTGTCCCGGTTCCGCCAAGGCTTCTCACCATCGGTCGTGAAGGGCTCGGTCCAGCGTGAGCGGAGGTTTCCGCCAATGTGTTTTATGATGACGGCGATGGAGTTCGTCTGTGCATCAAGCGATGCACGCAACTGCTCCCAGGTGAGTTGCGCGACGGCGCCCTCGGCAAGGCGGCGGCAGCGTTGAAACTCGGCTTCGAACGCTGAGATGGTCAGACGGTCCGGCATGCTCAACGTGACTCCCGCTGCTGCTTCGGCCGCGTGCCCCACGCGGTGGCAGGCAGTACGCATAGAGTTTCCTCCATGCAGATGCCGCGGTGGATGTTAGTCCCCCTTGCCCTGGCTGCAGTGATGTGCGTGCCGGGCTGCGCTGCCGATGCAGGGACGCCGCGGATGCGACTGGGGTCGCTCCCCTTCCCGGGCATGCTGTCGCTTTACGAGGCGGCCGATCCGTGTGATCTGGGGATGCACTGCTCGGGGTCGCCGCTGGCGAGGATCGGAAGGCCTGGTGAAAGGGAGCGCGGCACGCTCTACTCGCGAAAGGCGGGGTTCATTGATCTGTCGCATGTGCGTGAATCGATTGACTGGGTGGCCTATCTGCACTGTCGTGTCCGCGCTGCGTTCGAGGATGCGGAGCGTGAAGGACGCGAGTCGTCGCGTTTCACGTTTGACTTCTGCGAAGCTCGCTTCGAGATCACGACTTCGCGGTTGAGTTCCTGGCCTGGTGCGGAACGGGCGGAAACGGCGGCGTTGATCGACGACGCATCGCTCCGCGCCGCACAGCGACTCTGTGTGCTGGTGACGACGTGGCATGAGATCGCGACGTGGTACGGGCACCAGACGGTGCCGGGCGTGCCCGAGCACTGGTCGGCGTTCACCTGGGACGATACGACCGCGCACGTTCTGGGCGCGAGGATCGGCGCCGCCGCGCTGCGGAACAACAGTCTGCCATGGGACGAGGCCGTTACCGCCGCGTTGGACCTCTCGCTTCGCGAATGCGGCGTGGTGAGCAAGCAGGAGCAGAATCAAGCGGCGGAACTTGTTCACAACCGGTGGTGGAAGGGCTGGAGCCCGGTTCGGCGAGACCTCGACACGGGTCTTGCGTCCAACTTCAAGGTGCCATGGCTGGTGGAGGAGTTCGGGAACGATGCCGCGGTGCTGGAGTTGCCATCACTCGATGATGTGCTTGGCCTTGATCTTCGCGAGGCGGTCCGTGTGCGGATCGTGCCGGCACGGTGGATCATGCGGAGACTAATGTGCTCCGACAACCCGCCGGAGGTTCTTCTCGGCGAAGCGGGGTTGCTCGATGCGGTTGAGCGTACGCGGGATTCCATGCGCAAGTCGCTTGGCGATGGGTTTGATCAGCCGTAAATGACGCGGCAGAAGTCGCTCGTGATATCCTCCCCGCCATGAAGCGCCCCACCCTTATGCTCCTGGGCTCTGGCGAACTGGGCAAGGAAGTCGTGATCTCCGCCAAGCGCCTCGGCTGCCGCGTCATCGCCGTCGACTCCTACCCCGACGCCCCCGCGATGCAGGTTGCCGATGCGTTCGAAGTCATCAACATGCTCGATGGCGATGCCCTCGAGGCCGTCATCCGCAGGCACACGCCCGATCACGTTGTCCCCGAGGTCGAGGCCATCCGCACCGAGCGTTTGCTCGATCTTGAACGGGCCGGGTTCGACATCATCCCCTCCGCCCGTGCTGCCAACCTCACCATGAACCGCGATGCCATCCGCGATCTCGCGGCCACCAAACTCAGGCTGCCTACCGCGCGCTTCGCCTATGCCGAATCCGCCGCGGAACTCGAGCAGGCCATCCTCGGGTCCGGCCATGTGGGCCTGCCGTGTGTCGTCAAGCCCGTTATGTCTTCGAGCGGCAAGGGCCAGTCTGTTGCACGCAAACGTGCGGACATCCGGAAGTCCTGGGACTACGCAGTCGCCAACATGCGCGGCGACCGACCCCGCGTCATCGCGGAGGAGTTCATCAACTTCGACTACGAGATCACGCTGCTGACGGTGCGACAGCGCCGGGTTGTCGCGGGAAAGAGACTCAACGAAAAGGCGCGCACACTGTTCGTCCGCCCGATCGGCCACCGCCAGGAACGCGGCGACTATCAGGAATCGTGGATGCCCTGCCGCATGCGGCCGTCAGCCCTCGCCAAGGCCCAGAAGATGGCCGCGGCGATCACCCGCGAGATCGCCGGCCCCAGTGGCGCGGGCATCTTCGGCGTCGAGTTCTTCGTGGCGGGGAGTCGGGTGATCTTCAGCGAACTCTCGCCGCGGCCGCACGACACGGGCATGGTCACCATGATCTCGCAGGACCTGTCGGAGTTTGACCTGCACGTCCGGGCGATCCTCGGCCTCCCGATCCCGGCGATCCGTTACGAGCGGGGTGGCGCGGCGAGCGCGGTCATTCTCGCGGCTGACGCCTCGCCCACTGAGCCGGAGTACATCGGGATCGACAAAGCCCTTGCGAGCAAGGGTGTGCAGGTCCGCATCTTTGGCAAGCCGAGTACCCGAAAGTACCGCCGTATGGGGGTCACACTCGCGGTAGGGCCGACCGCCGATTCCGCCCGTCGAACGGCCAAGGCCGCGGCCAAGTGCGTGAATGTTGTTGTCGGGAACTGAACCGGTACTTTCACAGTCGGCGATCTGCCTCCTCCTACCCTCTCCCTCCCATGCACCGACCCGCGCCAAGCCTCGTCTTCGTGTTCGCCACGATCCTGCTCGATGTGCTCGGCTTTGGTCTGCTCATCCCCGTGATGCCGCGGCTCATCGCGGTGGTCGGCGGGCTGCCTGCAGGAGGCGCGGAGCACGAAGCGTCGATTCCGATGATGGCGCTGGTGGTGACCTATGCCGTGATGCAGTTTGTGTTCGCGCCGATCCTCGGATCGCTTTCCGATCAGTTCGGCCGGCGCGTGGTCCTGCTGGTCGCGCTGCTCGGATCAGCGCTCGATTACTTCGCGGCGTCCCAGGCGCCGGCGGTCACAGGCTCGTTCGGCGCCACCGCAGGGCTCGCGTTCTTGTTCGTCACGCGGATGATCAACGGGATCTCCGGGGCGACGATTCCCGTGTGCAGTGCCTATATCGCCGACATCACTCCTCCCGAGAAGCGTGCCGCGGGATTCGGCATCCTCGGTGCGGCGTTCGGCCTGGGCTTTGTCTTCGGGCCCTTGCTGGGAGGAGTGCTGGGGGACAGCACGATCCACATCCCGCTGATCGGTCCCGGCGATGTGCGCTACCCGTATATCGCGGCTGGCGTGCTGACGCTCATCAACTTCACGTACGGCTTCTTCATTCTCCCCGAGTCGCTGCCACAGGAGCATCGCCGGCCCTTCTCCTGGCGTAAGGCGAACCCCGCGGGCGCTCTGGTGTGGATCACCGGGCACAAGGTCGTCCGCATGATCGCGGCAACTCTGTTTATCTCGAACATTGCCCAGTTCGGCCTTCACACCACCTGGGTCTTGTCGATGCAGAATCGATTCGGGTGGACTCCGTGGTACAGCGGTCTGTCCATGTTTGTCGTCGGCTTCTCCGCTGCGATCGTGCAGGGTGGGCTGGCGCGGAGGGTCATTCCCGCGCTCGGGGAACGGTTCTGCCTGGTCGGCGGCATTGTGCTGGGAGTGTTTGCGTTTGCGGGCTACGGCCTCGCGACCCACGGCTGGATGATCTATGCCATCATCGCGGTCGCCTCGATCGGTGGCCTCGCCGGACCCGCGGCACAGGCGATGACCTCCAAGGCCGTTCCACCGAACGAGCAGGGACTGCTCCAGGGCGCGCTGGCCGGCCTCAACAGCATTGCGTACATCATCGGCCCGATTATCGCTGGCACGGTCTTCCATCACTTCACGGCAGAGGAAGGCCCGACGCCGTATCCGGGCGCGGGTGCGCCGTTCCTCGTCGGCTCCGCGTTGATCGCGCTGTCGCTGGTCCCGGTCGCGATGATCTGGAGTCGGATGCCTTCGGCTGTGCGTGAGAAGCCGGTTGAGAACGGCGGATGATCGTGCGATCGAATCTCCGGCCGGCGGTTCCGGGAAGACGTCGCCTCACCCAATCGCGTCCCCGCACTCCGGGCATTTGTCCCCTCTGATCATCGAGACGTCATACCCGCACTTCGGGCACGCCGGCGGTTCAACGCTCGTGCGGATCACCAATCGGCATTCGCTGCACGCGGCCTCGCCGAGCGGGAGCGTCTGCTCCTTCTGACAGCGCGGGCATCGAACCCAGATGGCCTTCAGCACTTCTCCCGCGGAAGATCCGCCGCCCGCGGGTGGCCCTGCCGCAGTATCCGGCGCGGACCGCACCGCACGCGCCACGCGACGATCGGCTCGACGATTCAGCATCGTGAGCACGATGACCGCCAGCGTGCCGCTCACCGTGACGATGGAAGCGCCCGCAGTGAACCGCTGAAAACCGAATGCATCCTGCAAGTCATCGCTATGAGTGAGGACGATCAGGTCGACGAAGAGCGCGACGGCCGCCGCGGCGGCGACGGTGCCGTAGACGATCAGCCGTTGTCCGCCCCGCAGGCTCGAACGCAGCATGACATTGGCAAAGGCGACAAAGCACGCGATGCTCATCGGACAGACGACAAAGGCCGGGTCTCCATCCAGATCGGCCCAGATCCCGTTCAGCCAGAGGACGAGAGCCGCCGCCGACCCGCCGATGCCGAGCCAGCGCCAGTACCACCGGTCGCGCCCGAAACCGATGAGACAGAGCGCCGCGGGCAGGCCTGCCCACGAGATGGCCACGCCGGTCAGAGCCATCCGGGACGAGATCTGATCGAAGAAACTCAAGGAGCCCACCCAGATCGCCACGAGAAAGCACACCGTTGCGGCCACGGCAAACACCAGCCCGCAGAAGCCCGCGACCCGCCCGGACTCGAGCGCTCTCAGGCACAGGAAGCCGACGACAGCGGGTGACATCAGGAAGATCAATCCAAGCGTCATTCCGAGGCGATCTTCCATCCTCCAGCCGAACGGCTCGGCCCAGATCAAGGCAACGGAGACGAGGAATGCCCCGACGCACGCGAACATGCCAAAAAGCCCCGCCGCGCGGAATCGCTCGCGATCGGCCAGCAGTGAGAGCGGGATCATCAGGCCGATCGCCACCACGGCCACGAACCCCAACGCCGTGACTCTCCACATGATGTTGTTGCTGGGGACGAGGACCGTCAGCACGCCGCTCGCGGCGGAAGCGGAAAGGCACCAGAGCAGGATGTGGAGCAGGCGTTTGCGGAGCGACGGGGTGGTGGAGGACATGGTGCCGTGCAGTGTACTGCAAGCGCCCACAGGGCCTACGCCCATCGGTTCAGTGCATACAACCCGCCGGCCAATGCGACAAACCCCAGCCATAGCGCGAGCATGGTCGTGGCAAAGTATGGGAACACGCACATGGCGACACCGACTCCCAGGGCCTTGAGGTCGGCTTCCTTTCGGCCGTAGTTGAACAGCACGAGTCCAACCCCACTCACCAGCAGGCCCGACAGCAGCAGCCACGGATTACCGAGGTCCATCGCAGGCTCCTTGGCACTTCTATCGACACGTGACGATCGAAGCCTGACAGTGCAACCGGGCCGTCGATGCCCCCTGCGCAGTCTGCGAGGTCTGCGTCACGAACGTGACACAAACTCCTCAGCCGCCGGCAGCCTTTGCCGGATACCCGAGCGAGACGAGGTGCGCGAGCGCTTTGTCGCGATGGTCGCCCTGCAGTTCAATCGTGGCCTCGGCCTTCGAATGCGAGCCGCCGGTACCGAACGCTGTTCGAAAGTGCTTCAGCAAGGCGGGCAGGTCATCGGTTCGGTCGGATCGCGGGGCGAATCCGGCGATCACGGTCACGACTTTGCCGTTGCGTTTTTCGCGCCGCACGCGGACGGGCTGGTCCTTGGGGTCCAGCACCTTGCCGGTCTTGCGGTCGCGCGGGCAGGCGCAGACTGCGTGAGGTTTCCCGCAGCGTTCGCATGTGACCGGTCGCACAAGAGAAGTGCCTGCGAAGAGTCCTGACATGGCCGGACACGGTAGGATGCCCGATGGGAACGAGCCGTGAACGTCCCATGTGTAGCGCTGCACGACCGGGCTCTGGCGTGCGAGGGCCGATTGCTCCGTCGGCCGGGGGGGTGGGGTGGGGGGGCTGCGCGGTGCGTCGATCTCCCTCGGGGAGTTACGGATAGTCCTGCCGCGTCGGCCGAATCGCGACGTTGTTCAGGTGCACATGCGCCGGCTGGCTGACAATGAAGCCGATGGTCCGCGCCACGTCTTCAGGTGTCAGCACCGGCCCGATCTTGTCCATGAAGGAACCGAAAGTTCTGGCGTCGTAGCCGGCAACTCCCTGGAACTCGCTGGCGACGATCGCGGGCTCGATCGTTGTCACCCGGATGCCCTTCGGCCCTATTTCGCGTCGCAGCGCCTCCGCCAGCGCATGCACGGCAAACTTGGTCGAACCGTACATCGACGAGAACGGAGAGATGTTCCTGCCGACGCTCGAGCCGATCACGACAATGTCGCGAGGCGTTTGAAGCCACTCACCGGTCTTTCCCGCCTCGCCCTCGGGGTTGTGCGAAAGAACCTGGATGAGGCGCTCGGCGGCGGTGCGCAACAACCGCGACGCTCCGAGGTAGTTGGTTCGGAACATCTCGTCCCACTGTGACTGGTCGGACGTGGTGATCGAACCGGCCAGGCCGCGCCCCGCGTTCACCACCACCGTGTCGGCGGGCCTGCGGAAGTGCTGGCGGGACGCGTCGAACATCGCATCGATGACTCGCTGTTCCGCGGCGTCTCCGGGGACGCAGACGACGGTAGGGGCTGATCCCGGCGTCGGGCGTTTTTCAAGCCGGAACGCCACCGCCTCAAGCCGTTCGGCTCGCCGCGCGTTGAGGACGAGCAGCCAGCCTCTCGCGGCAAGTTCGGCCGCGATTGCTTCGCCGATTCCAGAACTTGCACCCGTGATGATCGCGATCCGCTTGTGCTGGTTGGACATGCATCACACTCCCAATCGCGACGCCTTGGCGCCCGCCTACGTCTCATGAATCGATCGAGCCCACCGACGCATCGGCCCGCGCTACCCGCCCGGGGGCTTCACTGACGATCCGTACCAGCGCACAAACTCGCTTTCGTCGAGGCTCTCGGTTTGCAAGGTGGTGGCGTTGACGCGGAAGTACCGGGGCGGCAGCAGGCCCTTGGGGTCCTCCGAGACACCGTACACCCACTTGTCCGCGGGCACACCCTGGAGCCGTGCCGACCACATGCCGCCCTGTCCCTGGATGGTCTCGATCGGCGGCCCCTTGGGCTCGGTGAACAGCCGCACGATGTTCTTCTCGACCGTGAACCCGCTGACGAGCGTCGAGACGCCGGCCGTTACAAAGCTTGACCGATACGACGCAGCGAGGCCGTCGAATCGAAAGTCGAGCCGCTCGGCGGGCCGGGGCGACTGCCGCAGCGCCTCCAGGTCGGCATGGATTGCCGCGACGGCCGACAAATCCGGGAGCACGAGTCGCGCTCGATAGGTCCGGATGTTCGTCTTGCCGACGCTCCGCTCCCGGATGACTTCACCGTTCACGGATTTCACGTAGCGTGCAAGCACGGCCTTGATGCGCTCCCACTCGCTTGAGTCCGGGGCATCCCGGACATTCTCGAAGCGATACTCGACCGCCACGTTTCGCATGGTCGGCGCGGTGCCCGTGCAGCCGCACGCGAGCGGCATGAGCAACAGAATGGCGGCGAGGAGGGCGGTTCGCATCTGGCTTACAGGAAAGCACAGCAAGGCGCAGAGGGCAAGTCCGACGGCTATGGTTCTGCGCATGGCCCTTCTCGGCTCGCATCTCTCCATTTCCGGCGGAATGGTCAACGCGCTCGACGAGGCTGACCGGCTCGGCATGGACTGCGTGCAGGTCTTCACCAAGAACCAGCAGCAGTGGAAAGTCCGCCCTCTGACCGAAGCCGAAGTCAGGGAGTGGAGGGCGAGGGTCGCGGCGCTTGGCTGGCAGGACGGGAGAACCGTCTCGCATGCGTCCTACCTGATCAACCTGGCCTCTCCGGACGACGACCTCTGGCGCAAGTCGATCGATCTGATGACCGTGGAGATGGAGCGCAGCGAAGCCCTGGGCATCTCGTTCCTTGTCCACCACCCCGGCGCGTTCACCAGTTCGAGCCGCGCCGCGGGCCTTGCGCGGATCGCCGAGGCGTATCGCGACCTGTTCGCTCGCACCGCCGGATTCAAGACGGTGAACTGCCTGGAGAACACGGTCGGAAGCGGTTCCAATCTCGGCTCGACGTTTGATGAACTCGCGGCGCTCCGGAACATGATCATCGAGGGTGCGGGCCAGCCTCACCGGATCGGGTTCTGCATCGACACCTGCCATGCCCACGCCGCCGGGTACGACCTCTCGACCGAGGCATCCGCCAAGGCCGCGATCGACGAACTCGCCGGCAGTTGCGGGCTGGAGCATGTCCGCGTGCTCCACCTCAACGACTCCAGGGCGGCGTGCGGCAGCCGGCGCGACCTGCACGAGCACATCGCCAAGGGCACGATCGGGGCCCCCGGTTTTCGGGTTGTCCTGAATCATCGAGGACTGGCTGGCCGACCGATGATCATGGAGACGCCCAAGGGCGACACCGAGTCCGGGACCGCGTTCGACACCCTGAACCTCCGTCGGCTTCGCGGCTACCTCGCGGCCAAACCCCGGCCGAAACGCGCCAAGGGCCGAACGGACGGGCGCGGGCGAGCGTCCTGAGGTTGGTGTATGCTCCACCCCCTGACCCTGTCCGAACCGCCGGCAGTCCACCGCGGCCGCTTGTCGAGGATCCCGATGCCCAGACCGTCGCTCCCACGCCTTCGACCCGTCCTGTTCCTGCTATCCGCCGCCGCGGCGATCGCGGTGACGGGGTGTGCCCAGGTTCCGGGGCGTGAAAGCGCCAAGCCCGACCGTCCGGCACCGACTCGCAGCGCAGCAGAGGTCTATCTGGTCGCGGGCGAGACCGCTGTTCGCGACGGTGACTCCGATCGGGCCCTCGCGGCGTTCGCGCGGGCGATCGAGGTGAATCCCCGGCTGACTTCGGCGCACATGGGCATGGCCGACATCTACCGCACGCGTGGCGATTACGCCCGCGCAGAGGAGTCGTACGCCAATGCCGCGAAGATCCAGCCTCGCAACTTTGATGCGCAGTACTACCACGGTCTGATGCTCCACCTGCTCGAACGTGTGAGCGATGCTGTGGGAGCCTACCTGCGAGCCCTCGCGGTCAAGCCCGACGACTTCAAGGCCAATCTCAATCTCGCGACGGCGTATTACCAACTCGACGAGAACACCTTGGCGCTGCCCTATGCGCGCCGCGCGGTTCAACTCATGCCCAAGGATGGTCCGGCCCGGTTTAACCTGGGCGCGGTGTACGCAGCCATGGGGGACCACCGTGCCGCGGTGCAGGAATACCAGCAGGCCGCGGAACTGATGCAACTCACCCCCGCGCTGCTGATGAACCTGGCCGAGAGCCTGGGCAAACTCGATCGGTACGAGGAGATGGTGAACGCGCTGGATCAGGTCAACAAGGCAGAGCCGTCGGCGGCGAGTTGGGAGCGGCTCGGCTTTGCCCGATTCAAGATGGGGAAGTACGACGATGCACGTGCGGCCTTCGAGAGTTCGCTGGCGATCGATAAGGACTATTTTCCTGCGCTCAATGGCAAGGGCGTTTGCCTCCTGAATGCGTGGATCTGGTCGGGTCGGGCGGACAACCAAGCGCGGCAGGACGGGTTGGTCGCGCTGCGCCGGTCGCTTCAACTCAACCGCGATCAACCCCAGATTGTCGACCTGCTCACCCGGTACGGCCGCTGACGGAGCGACCTCCGATGCCCGACTCAAGACTCCTGGAGACCTTTCCCACGCCGCCGAGTTCCGGCCCGATCGTCATTGAGCACATCGGGGAGGAGTTCACATCGACTTGCCCCAAAACCGGTCACCCGGACTTTGGCACCGTGACGATTCGTTACGAGCCCGCCCGGGAGGGAGCGAAGGGCGCGCCGAACGGCTGCGTCGAGTTGAAGAGCCTCAAACTCTACTACCAGTCGTTCCGAAATGAGGGGATCTTCTACGAGGCGGTTACCGGTACCATCCGCGATGACCTCGTCTCGTTGCTGGCGCCCGTGTGGTTGCAGGTCGAGACCAACTGGCGCGGTCGCGGCGGCATTCGCTCAATCATCCGCGCGGACTTCGGACCTGTCCCCCCGGAGTATCGGGGCCGCTAAGGCGGTTTCATGCGATGCGATGGGGGAGGGCGGAGAGTGTGCACTGCGGGCAGGCTCCGCGGTGTGCGTATTGCAGCCCCAATCTCCGCGCAGGCTTCGGCGGACGCTCAGGCCGCGCTTCGTTTGGCCTGGGCGCGATAGCACGCGGCCGCGAGCGACCGAAGTGGAGCGATGGGCTCACCAGGGCAGTGCGCCGACTTGATCGCCGCCGCGGCGACCTTCGCCGTCTCGGCGATGGGGGCGAACCCAAACGTTGTGGCCGAGCCGCTGATTTGAAACGCGAGCCGTCGGCACTCGTCGAGGTCGCCGGAGTTGATGGCCATCGCCAGCCGGTCAGCCAGTTGCCGGAGTTCCCTGATGTACTCCGGGACATGGGGCGCCAGGGGATCCCGCGACGACAGCGTGGACATGATCGCTGCGCCCCCGGCCCCAAGGTCCTTCGCGCGAACGAGCAGGAACTCGCCCAGGGCCGAGAGCAGGGCCGCCTCAGCAACGGGCTTGGCCAGCAGGCCGTCTGGCCGCATGTTCGCCATGCCCAGCCGAACCGAGTCCGCCAGTGTCGGGCCGCAGAGCATGATGAACGGCGCGTGCGAGCCCGCGTCCCTCACGGCGCGGAGCAGTTGCAGCCCATCGCTTCCAGGCAGTTCGCTTGCTCCGAGAATGAGGTCGTACCCCTCGGTGCATCGAGATGCGGCCTCATCAATCGACGCGACCGAGGTCACGGTCAGATTGGTGTCCTTGAGATGGCGGCGGATGAGGGCACGGTCCATCTCGTTCGGCTCAAGCAGGAGCAGCGAGCCGGTGAGTTTCTCCGGATGGACGTTCTCGAGCGTGTAGAAGTCGTCCGTGACTTCCGGTCCGACATGTTCCCGAACGTCAATCGCCTGATCGAAGCGCACACCCAACTCGTGGATCGTGCCGCGGAAGTGCCGGCACCGTACGAGCGTACCGCTCAGGGCGACATTGCCCCGGGTCTGGTGCGGCATGTGCACGATGCACCGCGTGCCCGGATACACGAAGGCCGAGTGGATCAGTCCAATCCCATCGCGAGAGAGGTTCCGAGGCACGTAGTTGAGCGTCGTTGTCGCCCCACCGGGGTGCTGGACCTCCATGCGCACGTGCGTCCAGGTCAGCGGCCAGCGTGAGAACACCCGATGGACGCTGGAGTCCGCGGGACTCGCCGCCTCGAGTTCGCGGCGCAGCCTCGCGATCTCCATGGGCGACATCCGGATCGTGCTGACGATCTCCGGCTCGATGGAGGCGATGGGTTTGGCGGGTCTACCGCCGCGGCGAGAACTCATGGATCGGGTCTTCCTCGGAGCGGGGGAGTGCGTCGGCACCTGCCGTCGCGTTCGGGAGAATCGTCCGAAAAACAGCCTTGATGAAGGTCCGGGCGCCGCGTCGAGGCGCGGAATGGTCAGTCGCTCGGACGGGGGGAATGTGGCGACTCGAGCACGATCGTTATCGGGCCGTCATTCACCAGTGAGACCAGCATGTGCGAGCCAAAGATCCCCTCGCACACGCGAGAGCAATGGGTGCGGAGTTCGGCGGCCAGAAGTGCAAATTCCTCCGACGCCCGCGGCGGCTTCATGGCATTGTCAAACGACGGACGGCGGCCGCGAGCGGCATCGCCCGCGACCGTGAAGTTTGGAACGAGCATGATCGTGCCGCCGGCATCGCGGACAGAGAGATTCATCTTCCCCTGCGCATCGGCGAAGACGCGAAGGTATGCCAGTTTCTCGGCTGTCCAGCGCCGATCGGCCGCCGTGTCCCGTTCCTCCAGCCCGACGAGCGCGACCATGCCACCCGGCGAGGCGATGCTCGCCACTTCCCGGCCATCTACCGTGAGAGACGCCGCGGAAACGCGCTGAACGACTGCCTTCATGGCAGCCGAGTGTACCGTCGCGGCGACGCAGGATTACGGGCAGCCCGCGAACCACAGCGACAGGAACGCGAAGATGTCCGGCACGCCGATGCCGGGCACGCCGTCGAGATCAGCGCTCGAACTGCCGGCAAACCACGCCGACAGGAAGGCGAAGATGTCGGGCACATCACGCACGCCGTTGCCGTCGAAGTCCGCGGCACAGGACACCGGATTGCCAAGAGTTCCGTCGAGGTTCACGCGCTGAGCATAAATGTTGTTCGAGTCGGCCCGGTTGTCCGCCCATGCCAGAAGCGCGGCACCATTGCTCGAGCGAGTCGCGGCCAGACGCGCCTTGGAACTCGATGCCGAGCACACCATGATCGGCTGCCCGGTCCAGAGCGCTGCGCCGCCAGCATCGAGCGCAAATCCGTGCACGACGCCCGCGTTTCCGCAGCAGTTGGCAAAGCCGAAGACGTCCACTCCGCCTCCGGGGCGGGCGAGGGTGGCGGTGAATGAACCTTGCACGCCGCTCAGGCCCAGAAGTTGAACACCGTTGTCCCCCCAGACGCGGAGCCCTTCGACCGTGATCCTCTGTGCATACAGGCCCCACTGGCTCTGGGCCGTGTTGGACTCGACCCAGCCGACGTACGAGTCACCGGTGCTCGGGTCGAACGAGAGAGCGGCACCGAGTTGATACCGGCCCGACTGGATCGAAACCGTGACGCCGTTGTGCGCAAAGACCTCCTGACCGGCCGTATTAATCCGCTGTACATAGGCGTGTCGGCTCCCGCCGTTTTCGTACCAGGCGAACACGCCGCCGCCGGCGCCGTCCGATAGGAACGGCGGAAATGTCGCGGTTTGCAGCGAGGATCCATCGAACACGATGACGGGATCCATCACCATCGGCGTTCCCGGGTCTCGGTCCCACACTGGCGCGCCGGCGGAACTGAGTTTTTGAGCATACAGGTGCTTGTTGCTCGTGACGCAGTTGCTGCCCGAGCAGCGCACAAAGGAGATGATCATCGACCCCGCCTCGCCGGGCTCGATGTCGCAGGTGTTGTACGGGAGCGTGCTGCTCAGCACGACCGGCGATGGCCAGAGCGATGCGCCGGATGCGTCCAGTTTCTGCACGTGGAGCGCGGTTGGACTGCCGTTGGACCACACGATCGCGTACGAGCCGTCGCTCAGCACCGTGGCCTGCGGGGGTCCTTTCGACCCGCTCTGGGCGCCGCTCACCTGCACACCCGCTGCGCCCCACAACAAGGCGCCCGCCGGCGAAACCAGATGCGCGGTGATCGGTGCGTTGGAGTTCAGGTCGTCGTTGAACACCACCAGGGCGTTCCCGTCAGCATCGACTTCGAGGTCGTAGTCCTGAGTGCTCGACACGCCCCGGTCCCGCAGCAGCACTCCGTTGTGCGGCCACTGCTCGTTCCCCTGGGCATCCAGACGCTGCAGGTAGACGTCATATCCGCCCGCGCTGTTATCGAACCATGCGATAAAGCACCCACCATCTGCTCGCGGCCGGATCTTGGCCTGGTTCTGCTCTCCCGTCCGGTCGCCGACTGCGAGATTGACGGATGGATCGCCCGACCACTGCGCCAGGGCAACGGCGGGCATCGAAGCAAGGAACGCCGCGAGCAACGGGGCTGACCGCATCTTCACTCCTCTCAAGGTGTTCCATGCGGTACGGATCCACGATCGGCAGAGTTGCCGAATCGGGGCCGGTTCGGTCCAAGTCCGGTGTTCCCCCTCCCTTTCGATTCGTTCCGGCCCTCGTCAAGGGAGGTCTTACGCGTCCTTCGGGTCGAAGCGTGCCTGGGCAGGGACAGGCTTTCGCTTGACAGGGAGCCTTGCCGCTTCGCGAGCGGCTTCTTCGAGCCGTTGATGGAGTTTCTCGTGATCGGGGATGGCGTCGAGGCGATCCGCGAGTGCCGCGACCCGTGCCGCGGGCGTCAGATCCGGCGGTAGAGCAGCAATCGCGGCATCGCCGAGGGCCTCGCCGGCCAGCAGCATCCATTTGGAATCGACGCGCGGCGAGTCCGGCCTTGGGGCGGGACCGGAGCCCAGCCCTCTTGCGCCCGCCTTCCCCTTCTTTGCAGCGGCGGCGCTGGACTTCGCGGGGGCCCTGCGCTGCGACGCGGCCGGAGGGGCGATCCGGGTCCGCACTGTTACTGGGCCAACCGCGACGATCGGCCACAACCCTGCCTGGGTCTTGGGCTCGCGGACGATGACGATGGCCGGGATCTGGCGGTTCATGGCCTCCTCCCGGAGAATCCGTCCATCAACACCCACCCGCGGCGGGCTGAGCAGGTACATCCCGGGCTTGAGGGCCGCGCCCGTGGGAAGGTCACCCTCGACGAGCACGATGTTGCCGCTGTCCGCAGCGAGGTCCCGGATCTGCCGTCGAGCCTCCTGCAACGGCAGCACGATGCGTGCGACTCGGTCGTAGTCTGCAGCGGCGATGGCCCGGCGAAGGGCCTCCAAAGCGAGTTTTTCGCACTCGAAGTACCGGCGATGGACCAGAGCCTCACTGGCCTGCTCCATCAGAGAATCGATCTTGTGTGCGACCTTGCTCTGCGCCGGCGGCACGATCCTCTCCCGTTCGTCCTGGGTTGATCCAGTCGGGCTACGCGCCGTGATAACTGCGGCGACCCACCTCGTCCGCAAGCGCGTTCATCACCACCTGCCACCTCTTGGCCTGGTCGCCCAAGTCATACGCCAGCACATCCGCCACGCCGGGCCAGTCCGAGGCGCCGATCGCCCGCTTCAGTTCGGCAAGTGCCGTGGCAAGTCCCTCGATGTGCTGACCCACTGTCTGTGCAGGCGAACCAGCCGCGGCCGGTGCGGGCATCGATCCAAGGTCCATCCCCAGGAGCGTCGCGCCGTTGATGACGCCTTCCCGCACGTTCTGCCACACCCCGAGCGCGGCCGAGACGCTCGGCATCGCTTCATCCAGTCGTCCTGTCTGCACCGCCTTCGCGGCCGCCTGCTGGTCACGGATGGCTCCGCTGAGTTCTTCGGCGATCTCCAGGAACGTGACCCGCACCAGCGACAGGGGATCCGCGGAAACAAACCTGACCTCGGCGCCGGGGCGGGGTTCGGTCGGCGGGCACTCGAGCCATGCGTCCGCGATAGGCGTGCCGTCCATCGAAGCCTCGATAACGACACGCTTGCGGCGTTCGGCCTCGCGCTTCGCGGCATCCAGCGCCGCCGCGATGGTCGGACGCTCGACCTTGATCTCTTCTCCGTCCAGGAGCACGTGCATGGTGTCGATAGTAGCAGAAACAAGGAACCTGGTGTCAAGACGAGGAGGGACGGGGAGATCAAGCGTGCCGCCGGCGCAAGAAGAAGGGAAGAGCCGGGGGCTCTTCCCTTCGGTTCCTCTTTGTCTCGATTTCCCGGTCCCTCGATCCCTTCCCTCTCTCAGCCGTTCTTCTTCTCGAACTCCCGCATGAAGTCCGCAAGGGCCTTGCACCCGGCGACAGGGAACGCGTTGTAGACGCTGGCCCGCATGCCGCCCGTCGAGCGGTGACCCTTCAACTGGTCCATGCCCTGCTTGAAGGCCTCCTTCACGAACACCTCATCGAGCTGCTCATTTGGCGTGCGGAACGTGATGTTCATCGACGACCGGCTGTCCTGCCGCGCGTGACCCTTGTAGAACTTCGACGAGTCCAGCACGTCGTAGATGATCTTCGCCTTGTCCTCGTTGTGCTTGAGCAGTTTGGTCAACCCGCCCTGCGACAGGATCCACTTGAACACCAGCCCGCTGACGTAGATCGCGAAGGCAGGCGGGGTGTTGTGCCGGCTTCCGTCCTTCGCGTGCGTCTCGTACTTCAGCATCAGCGGCAGTTTGCGCACCGGCTTGAGCAGGTCTTCGCGGATGATGCAGAAGGTCGTGCCGGCGATGCCGACGTTCTTCTGTGCCCCGCCGTACACCATGCCGAACTTCGTGAAGTCGATCGGGCGGCTGTACATGTCGCTCGACATGTCACAGATGAGCGGCGTGCCCGCATCCGGCATCTTCGGGTAGCGGAATGTCCCGTCCACGTTCCGCCACTGTGTCCCGTAAATCGTGTTGTTGGAGCACATGTGCACGTACACGGGCTTTGTTCCCGCGACGTACTTGATCTCCGCCTCGCTCGGGCAGTGGTCGTGCTTGCAGGCGCGGCCGTCCCACGCCTCGTAGCACTTGCTCGAGTAGACCTTGGACTCTTCCCAGGTCTTCTCGGCCCAGTAGCCCGTAGTCAGATAGGCCGCGACGCCATCATCGGGCAGGAGGTTGGCGGGGATCATGAAGTTCTGGCTCGTCGCCCCGCCCGTCAGGAACAGCACCTTGTAGTTCGCCGGGATGTTCCCGATCTTGCGGCAGTTCTCCTCCGCCTCCGCCAGCACCTTGTCGAAGACCTTGCCGCGATGGCTGTGCTCCATGATGCCGATGCCCGAGCCGTCGATGTTCCAGATGTCCTGCTGGGCCTGCTTGAGCACCTCTTCCGGGAGGCACCCGGGCCCGGCGGAAAAGTTGAAAATGCGGCCCGAAGCCGCATTCGTGACGGGGGACTTGAGCGACGGACCGGTATGGGTGGCGGTAGTCATGAAGGAATGGTACCCCGTGACACAGCCTAGTGCCCAATGCCTAGTGCCGAGTGACTTCCCGCTCCCCGCACTCCGGGCACTTCGCTCCAGCCACCAGACCCGTGGTGTCATACCCGCACTGCCCGCACACTCCCGGCGGCTGCCTCTTCCGCGTCACGACGAACAACCCCGCGCTCCCCAGTATGCAGACGCCGAGCGGGATCCAGAGCGGCACGTTCACATCCCAGTTGCCCCACGCCTGCACGCGCCACTCCGGCACAAACTTCAGCCCCTCGCTGTTGATCGCGATGTAGAACGACTCGGGGTAGTTCACCTGCCTGCATTGCACGCGCAGACGCCCGTGCTCCATCCGCCAGTTCAGCCGCGACCCGACGCTTGATCCCGAGTAGAACGGCACGTTCGCCACATAGAGGAGCATCAGCAGCACGCTCGCGGCCGCGAGCAGCCACGTACCGACCCGCACCAGTGGACGCCGTGTGAAGCAATGCGGCATGTCGTAAGGGTACTGCAACTCCTTGGCGGAGCACCGTTTCCCGCACCTCCGGATCCGAAGGTGTCGCCAGTGTCTGGGGATCGCAGTCGTTGCAGGAGGCTTGCCATCTGACCCGCCGCCATGTCGGTGAGCCCTTGACACCCGTGGGGTCGGGGTGTTAGTATTTGCTAGCCACTGGAAGGAGTTCACTATGAACGCTCGGCTCACGCTCGCCCTTCCGCTGCTCGCGATCATCCTCACACTGCCGGCCTGCCAGAGTTCGCAGAAGGACGATGCCCGGTCGGCGTCGCTCAGTTCCGGCGCGGTCAAAATGAAGATCGTCAAGGGTCAGACGACCCAGACCGAGATCATCGAGGCCTTCGGCACGCCCGACCTCGTGACCCACAAGGACAATCAGGACGTCTGGACCTACGACAAGACGACGTACGACTATCAGAAGGAGTCGAGCTACCTCACGGTGCTCTTCGCCGGAGCCGGCGGCGACCGCGTCCGCTCCTCCTCCCGCTCGACGCTCCTGATCATCTACTTCGATAACCGCGATGTCGTCAGCGATTACCGCCTCAGCGCTCTCAAGTACTGATCGCCATCAACCTGTTGAGGACGCTCCGCATGAAACGGCGGCATTGCCTCTCACGCGAACCGGTCCGCGGCTGCAGCGGTCAGATCGTGACCGTTCGCGCCTTACTCACACTTCCCGCGCCCGCCCCGCGCATCGCCTCCACGATGTTGCTCATGGCCGCCGTCACGGCGCCGATGGTGGGACCCACCGGCTGCGCCACCGACAAGCAATACTCCCAGACTGAACTCGCGACGCTTCAGTCCCGCGACTTCGATGCGTCATACGAGTCCACCTACTCGGCCACGATCAACGCCCTCTTCGACGCGGGCTACATCATCCGTTCGTCCGACAAGGATGCGGGCTTTGTCGCGGCATCACGCACGCAGGGCAACTCCTGGTCCGGCTATCAGTTCCACGGCGTGCAGGTCAAGATCAGTCCCGCGGGCTCCCGCACCAATGTCCGGGTCTCCAATACCGACGGCATGGGTCAGCAGAAGGTCAACAAGGAGATCATCGACGAGCTCCTCGACCTCGTCGAGCGGCGGCTCCTCGGCGATCTGACCAGTCCTCCCTCGGCCGCGTCAACGTCCACTCCGGCATCATCCGCCAAGCCCGTCGCGGGCCAGCCGCTCAGAGGACCGGGCCGATGATGAGCGCGAGGCTGATTCTCCTCCTCGCTCTTGCCGCCGCGCCGGCCGGATGCGCCTCCAGCCCGAACCTGACCCCCTCGCAACTTTCCGAGCTCCAGACCCGAAGGATCGATGCTCCTTCCGATGTCGCCTTCCGCTCAGTTGTCGGAGTGATGCTCGACCGCGGCATGTTCATCACCCTCTCCGATGGTGGCGCGGGCCTGGTCGGCGCGATGGTCGGTCCGAATGGTCAGGCGTGCTGCAACACCACCTCGGGCAACCCCCTCGGTGCTCCGGCCGCCATCGTCGTCTGGGTGCGGGCCGACCCCGCGGGCGGCAGCATGGTCCGCGTGCAGTTCAGCCACTGCGGGTTGGCTGCCCACGACCGAGAACCCGTCTCCCGATTCGTCGACGATGTCGACCGGCGCACGCTCCGCGCTCCCGCTGCAAGGAGTATGCGTTGAAAGCCGCGATCGCATGCGCCCTGGTGTGCTTCATGGCCGGCGGGTGCGCCTCGCAGTCGCCCATCGTGGCCATGTCCCCGACCCAGCAGGATGCGCTCCAGGTCCGGGATCTCGATGCCTCGCCCGACCGAGCCTTCTCCGCGGCCGCCAACACCCTGGTCAATGCCGGCTACACCATCCAGCTCACCGATGGCGAAGGGGGACTGCTTACCGCCTATCGACGCGAGGACCCGTCCATTGCCCGCCATGCCGCGACGCTCACCGTCACCACGCTGATCACGCTCGGGCAGGCGCCCATGCTCGCCAGGCCCTACTACTTCAGCGTGTGCGTCCAGGTATTGCCGCGACCCGGAGGCCTTTCCTCGGTC
Source organism: uncultured Phycisphaeraceae bacterium (assembly GCA_964409775.1). Lineage (GTDB taxonomy): Bacteria > Planctomycetota > Phycisphaerae > Phycisphaerales > UBA1924 > JAHBXL01. Next base: position 199,325 of record CAYPEI010000001.1, read on the forward strand.
CGAATCTGCCTCTACGGCCACAACGACCTGAAGGTCGAAGAAGCGATCATCGATGACCTCTGGATCCAGATGCAGCGCGACCTCCTCGCGAAGATGAAGGAATCCGCTGCGACGACTCCCTCCGCGCCGACCGGGCGCTGACTCCACGCCCCGAACATTCGGCCATTGCCGCCGCGGTTTCCGCTCCGGCGACGATCGCAACGCCCGGCTCGGCCGCTGGGGCGGCATCCGCTCCCCCGCGCTGGCAGGTGCGTACCCCGCACCGTCGAACGCCATTACACTCCTCCCATGCGGACCCGTCTCGCCGTCGCCATCGCCTTTCTCCTCGTCCTTGCGCTCCCGCTCATCGTCCGCGCATTGGCGGGGGGCTCGGGGGGCGCAGTGGGCGCTGAGGGCGCGTTCAAGACGCTCGCCAAGGACGGCGAGGATGTTGCATCCCTCGTCATCGTCACGCCCCATGTCGAGCAGATCCGCCTGGAGTTCGCCGCCGCATTCGATTCCTGGCACCGCGCGAAGTTCAGCCGGGGCGTGCGGATCGATTGGCGGGTACCCGGCGGCACGAGCGAGATCGTCAAGCAGATCGAGGCACAGGCCGAGGCGGCGATCAGGCAGGGGCAGATGTCGATCGAAGGCCTCTTCGCCGCGGGCGTGTCCGGCGCGGATGTGTTCTTCGGTGGAGGCTCATACGAACACGGCAAGATGGCCCAGGAGCGGAAGGCGTTGGTGTCCGGGCACGAGGTGCGGTACCGGCTGGGTCGCCCGGCCGGATTCCCGCAGGAACAACTCGATGACTGGTACGGCCAGAACAAGATCGGTGTGCAGCAGATCTACGACCCGGGACAGGTGTGGCTGGGCACGGCGCTCTCCGGGTTCGGGATCGTCTACAACCGCGACACGCTCAACACACTCGGCGTGCCCGAGCCGAGGAGTTTTCGCGACCTGTGTGATCCAAGATACTTCAACATGCTCGCGCTGGCCGATGGCCGGCTTTCCGGCTCGCTGACCACCGCGTATGAGTCGATCCTGAACAAGGAGGGATGGGAAGGTTGGCGAACGCTGAGAGAACTCTGCGCCAACGCACGGTACTTCGCTTCGGCGAGCACCCGTCCGCCGGTCGATGTCAGCCAGGGCGAGGCCGCGGCGGGGCTTGCGATCGACTTCTATGGGCGAAACCAGTCCCAGTTCGTGCTCAAACCTGGGCAAAGCGCCGACGAGAGCCGCGTGGGGTATGTCGATCCGGAGGGAGCGGTGTACATCGACGCCGACCCGGTCACGATCCTCAACGGCTGCACCGACTTCGAGATCGCGCGCCGGTTCGTTGAGTTCTGTTTGACCGTCGAGGGCCAGTCGCTCTGGCAGTTCCGATCGCATCATTCCCTCGGTAGCGCCCCGCCGGACGGCTTGGGCCCCCGGGTCTATGAACTCCGGCGCATGCCTGCTCGCCGAATCATGTACGAGAAGTACCTCGACCGGATGGTGGACAAGGCCAACCCGTTTGTCGCGGCGAGCGATGTTCCCGGCAGGGGCTGGCGCGACGCGATCGCGCCGATGATGGCGGCCTTCGGCATCGATACCTCGGAAGAATGTCGGCGTGCGTGGCGGGTGCTCAATGTGGCCCGACAATCGCTTGACGCTGGGGCGGTCTCACCGGGCGTGCTCGCGGAGATGGAAACCGCCTTCTACGCGATGCCGCGGCACCGGATGGCCGATGGGACCGAACTCGTATTCAGCGAGGAAAACTACAAGGCGATCAGTGCGGATGTGAAGCGGTGGCGCGATCCGGATCGCGCCAGGCGGGCGCAGATCGCGTATGCCGGCTTCTTCGCTGCTCAATACCACGAAGTGGTCAGGCTCTGGGAGGCGGGCGGAAGGTGAGGCGGAGCGTGGCATGCTGTCCGCTTCCAATCTTGGCATGGGCATTGCACAAACTCGTGGGTTCGGGCGTAGATGCTCCGGAGGCATGCCAAGGTGGCATGCGGGAGCGACGGCGATGCAGGCGGCGGAAGGGGTGCCACATGGAGAATCGGGACAAGAACACGCGGCACTGGCTTGTGGCCGGATGGCCGGGTATGAGCAATGTTGCCGTGATCGCGTGCGGATACCTCGTCAAGAAACTCGGGCTGGAGCCTGTCGCGGTCATTGACGGCGCGGGACGGACAGAAGCCGGTGCGGTGATGGTCCGCGGCGGGCACATCCAGGTGCCCACGCCTCCCTCAACGATGCTGTACTCTGGCAGGGTCGGCGAGGAGGGCCCGACGGTGACGGTGCTGATCGCCGAGGCGCAGCCCGACATTCGCGGCATGACCCATGCACGGGACCTGCTCGATCGCGTCCGTGCCGAAGGCGCCGACCATGTGATGACGTTTGCCTCGGTTGCGACGCAACTCGAGCCGATGCAGGCGCCCAAGGTCTATGGCGCGGCGACCACTCCCGAGATGGTTGATGAACTCACCGCAGCGGAAATCCCGCCGCTCAACGAAGGCGAGATCGGCGGCATGAACGGCCTCATGGTCGGGGCCGCATCGGTCGCGGGTCTGCCCGGTGTTTGCCTGCTCGGCGAGATTCCTTATTACGCCGCTCAGATCGCCAACCCCGCCGCGGCGAGCGCCGTGCTCGAAGCGTTCAGCAAGGTGACGGGCATCGAGATCGACCGGACAGAACTTGACGGGCATGCCGAGCGGGTGAACCGTCTGCTCGTGCAACTCCGTGAGCGAATGCAGTCCGGCTCGACCGAACCGCTCAACTTTGCGGATCTGGATGATGAGGAAGAGTCGGCGGACATTGCCGAAGGTGAGCAGCCCGTCGCGCCGAAGGCCATGAAGGAGACCGGTCTGGACCTGCCGATGCGCCGCAAGGTCGAGGACCTGTTCGATGCCGCGAAGAAGGATCAGCAGAAGGCGGTCGAACTCAAGCAGGAACTCGACAAGTTGGGCGTGTTCAAGCAGTACGAGGACCGCTTCCTGGATCTCTTCCGCCGCGCCGGTTGAGCAACCTCTCCGCGTTCAGACGTTCGACTCGACGGGCGGGCAGTGATGATCCACGAACACCGACGCCGCATCGCGTGCATCGGTCGCCGCGTGCCGATCCATATCCACGTGTCGTGCGGCAACGGCGCCCGCGACCAGCAGCATGAGCCGCTTGGTCAGAATCGCCGGATTATCCGCACCCGCGCGGACGCAGAGCGAACTCAGTTCCTGTGCAAACAGTTTTCCGTGCCGCGCTGCGGCCTGGTGGATCGGGTCGTTCGGTGAAGGGAACTCCGCCGCGGCGTTCATGAACATGCACCCCCGGAACCCGGACTCGTTGAACCAATCGTCGAGCAGATCGAAAAGCGCCAGAAGTTGTGCACGGGGGTCGTCGCCGCCCTTGGCACGCATCGTACGAATCCACTCCTCGCGTTCGCGGTTGTCACGCATCTCGAGCACGGCGAGGATCAGATCGTCCTTGCTCTCGAAGTGGTTGTAGAACGTGGTCTTGGTCACCCCCACCTCGTCGAGGATCTGGTCCAGCCCCACGGCGTGGAAGCCCTGCTGGTAGAAGAGCGTCATCCCAATCTCGATCAGGCGGTCTCGTGTGCTGGCCATGCCGGCTCCTTCCGTCGGCGGGCTCCCTCCCCAGGTTTTCCGACCCGGTGGCAAACGCACTCGCATGGCCTTGGGGAGTGCGCAGTTTCGGGCCGGGCAAGCCACTTTCCGGTCCATCCGGGGTTGACTTCTAGTCCACCCATTGTTGACCTCGAGTCAACTGTTCGCAAGGAAACTGCAACGTATCTTCTCCCGACTAAACAAGGCCGCGGCAGAAAGCACGAGTTCCGCGGGCACAGGAGTCGGACGATGGGACCCAGGAAGCAGGACGAAAGGATCGAGATTGCCGGATCGCTGGAGCAGGCGATCGCGCTGGCCGCGGCGGACTCCAAGCGGAGGATCGTCGTGTTCGAGCGATCCTGGCGTGCCGTGGACCGGGCGAGGCAGCGGGCCGAACAGGTCGGGCTTGCAGCGAGGTTGAGCGTGCATCACGATAGTGCGAGGTCATACTTTGGCGGTTACTGGAACGCCGCGTGACAGAGACCTGAGCAGCCGGCGTGAAGGGTCGGGAGGGGGATGGCAGGGGAGGGGATGGGTCGGGTTCGTGCGAACCGGAAGCAGGCGGCAATTGTGCCGCGGCGCGATCGACGCGCCTTGAAAGGAGCAGCAACGTGTTGTCAGAGACCAAGCGTGGATCAGGATCATGGGAACGAGCGGCGGTGGATACTGTGGAGGCGGCGCCGGCACAGAAGGTGTCCGCGTGCCCGTTCAGCGCAATGAGTGCAACGGTGAAGAGCATGGTGACACCGGCTGAAAGACCGATGGCCGGTCGCGGGTCAGGCGAGATCGTCGCGCGCGGAGCGACCATGGCGTACGGCCTGCTCGCATACTCGATGTTCTTCGGAACAATTCTGTACGCGATCGGCTGGGTCGGAAACTGGCTGGTCCCCAAGTCGATCGACTCCGGGGCCGCCGCGCCACTGGGCCAGGCGCTGGTCGTGAACAGTCTTCTGTTGGGGCTGTTTGTCGTGCAGCACACCGTCATGGCGCGACCGGCGTTCAAAGCGTGGTGGATGCGCATCGTGCCGCGGGCGATCGAGCGGAGCACCTTTGTGATTGCCGCGAGCCTGTGCCTGATACTGGCGTTCTGGCAGTGGCGGCCGCTGCCGACGGTGGTGTGGTCGGTCAGCAACCCGATCGTTTGGTGGGGATTGACAGCGCTGTCCATCGTCGGCTGGGGCCTGGTGTTCGGCTCATCGTTCATGGTCAGCCACTGGGATCTCTTCGGCCTCCGGCAGGCGTGGTTCCGGTTCCGCGGCGAGCGGTACCGCCCGGTCGGTTTCCGGCTTGTCGGCCTCTACAAACTCGTGCGGCACCCTCTGATGGTGGGATTCCTGATCGCGTTCTGGTCCACACCTGTCATGACACAGGGTCACCTGTTCTTTGCGATCATGACCACCGGCTACATCTTCTTTGGCACATGGATCGAGGAGCGCGACCTCATCGCCGAGCACGGTGAGGACTACCTGGCCTATCGGCGGAAGGTGCGGGGGTTTGTGCCTTTGCCGCGCCGGGCGTAAAGGAAAGATCAAGGACGCCGGAGCCGGGCGCATCCGAAAATATGGTGCGCCCGGCTGGGAGCGTGTCGCGACCCGGAAAGCAGCAAGAACTGGAGTAATCTGCAATGAGCCGGAACGTACGGGTGATGAAGGCGGCGGGAGCGGTAGGGTTTGCGTTTTTCTTCGTGAAGGGGCTCGTGTGGCTTGCGGTCCTCGGCGGCGCAGCGGTGACGGCGATCGGGAGGTGATACGCTGATCGGATGCACAAGCGGCCATCACCAACGCTTTCGAAGATCGTGGCCACCATCGGGCCGGCATCGGACTCGCAGGAGATGGTGGAGCGCCTCATCCGTGCCGGCGTCGGCATCTTCCGTGTGAACTTCTCTCACGGCGCTTTCGAGGACCATGCCAAGCGCGTGGCGACGGTGCGCGAGGTGGCAAGGAGGCTGGAGCAGCCCGTCGCGATTCTCGGTGACCTTCAGGGTCCGAAGATCCGGGTGGGAAAGATGGAGGGCGAGGGGATCGAAATCGCGCCGGGGCGCGATGTGCTGCTGGTGCCCTCGGGAGAGAAGTACGAGGGGGCGAAGCGTGCGGCGGCGACCGGAGTGGATGTGCTGCCGTCGGATTATCCCCTGGGGCGGGATGTCGAACCGGGGGACCGCGTCCTGATCAACGACGGGCTGCTCCGGCTTCTGGCGATCGAGCCTGAGAAGGGTGATCCGTCCGATGCACTCCGGTGCCGCGTGATGGTCGGTGGGTTAGTGACGAGCCGGAAGGGGATCAATCTGCCCGATAGCGATGTGCGGGACGAGGCTATCACGGAGCAGGACTGTTCGTGCGTGGAGTGGGCGGTGTCGCAGGGCCTGGACTTCGTTGCCCTGTCATTCGTCCGCCGGGCTGATGAAGTGCGGAAACTGAAGGCCGCGCTGGCGAGCATGTGCCCGGTTGACCACACCAAGGATGTGCACGGCACCGGGGCAGCGATCCCCGTCGTATCGAAAATCGAAAAGCCGCAGGCGCTGGAGGACATCGACGCAATCATCGAGGCCTCAGATGCCATCATGGTGGCAAGGGGCGACCTTGGTGTCGAAATGGACATCGCCGAGGTGCCCGTCGTCCAGAAGCGTCTGCTCGAAAAGTGCGATGAGTGGGGCAAGCCGTGCATCGTGGCGACACAGATGCTCGAGTCGATGATCACCGCCTCGACCCCGACACGGGCCGAGGCGACGGATGTCGCGAACGCCATCTTCGACGGCGCCGATGCGGTCATGCTCTCGGCCGAAACCGCGACTGGAAGGCACCCGGCGCTGGTCGTGGAGACGATGCGCCGGATCGTGGCGGCGGCGGAACTGCGAATCGGCGAACGATGCACCGCGCCAAGTCCGAGCAAACGGCTGATCGCCTCGAAGTACCGCACCGCCGCATTGGCACACGGGGCATGGCACGTCGCGATGGACGTGGGCGCGCGCCTGGTGGTCTGCTGGTCCCAGCGGGGGGGCACCGCGCGATACCTTTCGCAGACGGGGCTGCCGATCCCGGTCATCGCATACTCCTCCGACGAACGCGAGGTGCGGCGCATGGCTTTGCTTCGGGGAGTAACGCCGCGCCTGATGGAGTTGCCGGCCAGGCGCGATGCCACGCTCGCGTGGTTCAATCTCGAAGCGGATATGGACCTGCTTGAACTCGGCTGGGTAGAGAAGGGAGACCCCATCGTGCTGGTGGCCGGCGCACCCCTCGGAACGCAGGGGTCCACCAACGCGCTGGCCGTGCATGCCGTCGGCAGCGTCACGAGCGGATTCATGCCTCTGGCTGCGAAAGAGGATCCTCGCTGACACGGGTTATTGGACGCGGTTGGAGCGGAGTTGCATCGCCGTGTTGACAGGCGATGCGGCCAATCCGCTGCTGTGGGGTAGGATGGGGCATGCAACAGTTGCTGCTTTGTTCAGTCGTGGCGGCGGCGATCGCCGCGGTCGGAGGAATGCCCGCGCGTGCGCAGCAGCAGGGCCAGGCCACGCCACCGAGTGCGCCGGCAGTTCCTGCGAACACACTGGCGGAGGGTGATGCTGCGCCATCTCTGGCCGGGGTTTCGTGGCTGAAGGGCGAGCCGGTCAAGACCTTCGAGAGCGGCCGGTACTACATCATCGAAATTTGGGCCACCTGGTGCGGGCCCTGCAAGCAGTCGATCCCTCACCTGACGGAGTTGCAGGCCAAGCATAAGGACAAGTTGACCATCATCGGGATCAGTTGCTGGGAGCGCGGCGACACGGCGGAAGAGTGCGTCGCGGCCGCCCGGACGTTCGTCGAGGGGCAGGGTACCGCGATGGAATACACAGTCGCGGCGGATGGGAGGGGGTTCATCGTTCGAAACTGGATGGAGCCCGCGGGACGGCGTTCCATTCCCACCGCCTTCATCATCGACGGAAAGGGAAACATCGCCTGGATCGGCAATCCGCTGTCAGGAATGGAAGAGGTTCTCGCGAAAGTGCTGGCGGGCGGATTCGACGCCAAGGTCGAGGCCGCGAAGGCCAAGATCGCCGCGGCGGAGAAGCAGCGGAAGGACGAACTGTTCGCCCGGGCCAATCTGCTCGCACAGCAGGGAAAGTACGGCGAGGGCCTGGAACTGATCGAGCAAGTCCTGGGACTCGAAAAGGATGCCGCGGCCCGGGTCCCGATGCTGCGGCAGAAACTGAGGATGCTGCTCAAGAGCGACGAGAAGACCGCGTTCGAATTCGCACGCTCGCTCCTTGAGGGCGAACTCAAGGACAATGACTTCGGCCTGTACACCATGGCCGAGGCAATCTTGAAGATGCCTGACGTGAAGTCGAGCGACGATCAGTTGCTGGTGGATCTTGTTACACGCTCCGCCAGCCTCGCCTCGCCCACGAACGCGTCTGTCCAGGAGTTGCTGGCCATGGTCAGGTTCCGCGCGGGGGACGCGACCGGGGCAATCACCGCGGCCGAGAAGGCGCTGGAGATTATGAACTCCCCGGGATCGCGGGCAAGCCCTGCGGCGGTGGCACGCGTGCAGGCATTGCTGCAGGGCTACCGCACCGCTCTGGAGCAGCAACATCCTGACGGGTCTGTCGACAAGAAATAGCCACCCGCATACGGCGTCGAGGGCCGAGTCTGCTCCAATGTCGTTCGGGATGGTCGATTGAGCGGCACGAGTGGGGGTCGGGTTTCCACGCCGCCGACGCGACGTATCCCTACCGTCATGTCATGACCCAGGTCATCCACACGCACGCCGCCATTCTTGGAATCGGCGACGAACTGGTACGCGGTCAGACGCTTGACACCAACTCCAAACTGCTGTCCGAGCGGCTCATGCTCGCGGGGATTGAGCCTGTGGAGCATGTGACGGTGGGAGATGACCTGGTTGCGCTGACCGATGCGCTGCGGCGTCTGTGCGCGCGTGCGCCGCTGGTGGTGTGCACGGGCGGTCTGGGGCCCACGGATGATGACCTGACCCGCGATGCCCTGGCGGCGGTGCTGGGAGATGTACTGGTAGAGGATGCGGTAGCGCTCGGTTGGCTGTCCGAGCGGCTGCGGTCGCGCGGGCGAGAGGTCTCGGCAGCGCAACGGCTTCAGGCCCTTCGGCCGCGCCGGGCCGAGTGCCTGCGCAACGACTTTGGAACTGCACCAGGGCTGTTTGCAACTGTGACGAATGCTGGCGGTGCATCACACCCCGTGTCGGATGTCTTCTGTCTTCCGGGGCCGCCGGGGGAACTCAAGCCCATGTGGGACTCACTTGTAGCGCCGCGGCTGCGGGCGGAGCCGGGGGTGACGATTCGGACGCGTTTCCTGAAGGTGATCGGCCTGCCGGAGGCGGAGGCTGCGGCCCGCGTGCCGGGAATCATGGCGCGCGATGCAAACCCGCAGATCGGGATCACGGCAAGCGGAGGCGTGCTGACTTGGCGCATCCGGTATCGAGGCTCACTCGATGCCGTGCGCGCGGACGCGGCGGTCGGGGCGGTAGCGAGTCGGATTCTGGATGCGATGGGGGAGCATGTATTCGCAGATGTCACAAACGGTGAGCCGACGCTCGCGATGAGGGTGGTGGAGATGCTCAAGCAGCGCGGAGAGACACTGGCGGTGGTCGAATCCTGCACCGGCGGCAGTCTCGGCGGCGAGGTAACCTCTGTTGCAGGCTCATCCGCCGTGTTTGCCGGCGGCTTGATCACCTATTCGAACGAACTCAAGGAGAAACTGGTCGGTGTGCGCACCCAGACTCTGGCCGCGCATGGCGCTGTGAGTGCGGAATGTGCCGCGGAGATGGCGTTGGGGGGGAGGCGACGAACGGGCGCGAACTGGTGCTTGTCGGTAACGGGCATCGCAGGGCCGGAAGGCGGGAGCGCGGAAAAGCCCGTGGGGACCGTGTTTGTGGGCCTGGCTGGACCGGACGCAGTTCGAACAAACTGGTTCAGGATTCCCGGTTCACGTGAGGATGTTCGGGAGCGGAGCGTGATGAGCGCTCTGGCAGTGCTGTACTTTGCCATGACGCGTGGAGAGGCTCCTGGCCGGTTGTTATGGGAAGTTCGCGAGGCAATCGGGACCTGACAACGCTCGGCGACAAGACTAACCGCAACGCCACGGCTCGCTGGCCGATAGAATCGTCGAATGGTGCGAGGTGCATCCATCCTCTGGGTTTGCCTGTGCCTGATCGGGCAACTGGTCGCCGCAACGGTCCCGCAGGGTGCGACGCTTTGCGTCCGGCCCGCCGTCGAGATGGCACTGGGGGCTGGCTCAGCCGGTGGGCAGGGGTGCTGCGACAGCGGGTGTTGCTGCGGCCGGGCAAGCGATGACGACGCCGCGGAGTGCGGTCCCAAGGACCACGAACCGGACGGCAATCGTTCACCTTGCCGCGATCCGTCGTGCATGCTGTGTGTGAGTTCTCCGACTGCCCTTCCAGGTGCGGGCCGGATTCAGATTCGGCAGGCTGCGGAAGTCTTTGATGTGCCGATGGCTCTGCCGTCGACGATCAATGGCCCGATTCATGCGGATCGACATGGCGTGCGGATGCACCCCTGGCCCAGCGCGCCGCCAAGACCGATCGATCCGCTTGTGGGTGTTGTGATTCTCCAGGTGTAGCGAGCATGCACACCCGCTGGGCCGCCGATGCGGCGCTGGCGTGGTTGTCGCCGCCGCGCGCTCCGCGGCTGCTTGGCTGCTTGGCTATTCCGGAGATCTGATCATGTCACCCAGTCCTCGATTGGTCCCCGGGATCGTTCCCGGCGGTACGCGTCCAGGGAATGTGCACGCGGTGCCTCGACCGCAGTTTCGCTGGGCCACGCGCGCCGTCCTTCCGGCCATCGTGCTGTTTGCCACCGCGGCCATGCTGGCGTGGGCCGCGCGCGGGGCGTTGTGGCCGCGAATCGAAGTTCGCGTGGTTCCGGCAGTACTGAAGCCTCGCTCGGTGCCGGAGCCTGCAGGCGATGGGACGTTGGCTCCCGGCATGGGTGCGGAGCATGTCATCGTTCAGGCGCCGGGCTGGCTGGAACCAAGTCCGTTCGCCGTCGGAGTCGCGGCTCTGGCCGACGGAGTGGTGAGCGAAGTCCTTGTGCTGGAAGGACAGGAAGTTGCCGCGGGGCAGGTGGTGGCGAGGCTCGTCGACGAGGACGCCAGACTCTCCTTGCGTCTGGCCGAGGCGGTGCTCGCGGAACGCGCGGCCTCGGTCCTGGCCGCCCGCGCAGAGGCGGATGCCGCGCGGGCCCGTGCCGCGGAGTTGCGCGACGAGTTCGAGCGCAAGCAACGCCTCACGGAGAGTGGCGGCGTCGCCTCGGCACAGGTCGGCAGGCTCGAACTGCGGCTCCGCGGGATCGAGGCCGACGTTTCCGCGGCGGCCGCGGCCCTCGCGTTGGCGGAAGCCTCGCATGCGACGCAAAGCATCGCGGTCGAACAGGCCAAACTGCTGTTCGCCAGGATGGAAGTCCGCGCGCCGGTTGCAGGCGTTGTACTCACACGGATGATCGAGCCCGGAACCAGATTGGCGATGGGTGGGACAACGGAGGGACGTGCCGTCGGGACCGAGGTCATGCGGCTGTACGACCCGGCTCACCTCCAAGCCAGGGTCGATGTGCCGCTCTCGGATGCGTCGAAGATCCTGGTCGGCACGCATGTCAGGATCATGTGCGAGGCATTGCCGAACGCGGAGTTCGAAGGGGAAGTGCTGCGCATTGTTCACCGGGCCAACATCGAGCGGAACACTGTTCAGTTCAAGGTATCGGTGCGCGAGCCGCGGGCGGCTCTCAAGCCGGAAATGCTTGTGCGCGTCAAGTTCATGTCGGGCGAGAGCGGGGGCTCAGACCTGCCAGGGGTCGCGCAAGACCGGTCGGCAGGAGAGGGATTTGTTGTCCTCCTGGATGACCGGGCACTGGTCGAGCGGGCCGGAGCGAGTGCCGCGGTCTGGGTCCTCTCCCGCGACCGGATCCGCGGCGAGACGGTCCGGCGACAGGCAATCACGCTTGGTCGACCGTCGGCAGCCGGACAGGTCGAAGTCGTCTCCGGCTTTGGTCCGACGGATCGCGTGGTGATCGATGTGCCGCCGGGCTTGAGAGATGGTGCGCGGGTGCGGGCGATCGAGGACGCCCCGGCGTCGGGAGGTGCCGGCAATGACTGAACAACCCCTGATTCAATGCTGCGGTGTAACGAAGTCCTATCGGAAGGGTGACACGGTCATTACGCCGCTCGAGCGGCTGGACTTGGATGTGCGTGCCGGTGAGTTTCTTGCGCTCATGGGGCCTTCTGGCAGCGGAAAGACTACGCTGCTGAACCTGATCGCCGGGATCGACTCGCCCACCGCCGGCGAACTCCGGATCGGTGGTCAGGACATCGGCAGGCTCTCGCGTGCAAGGCTGGCCGACTGGCGCAACGTCCATATCGGGTACATCTTCCAGTTGTACAACCTTGTCCCTGTGCTGACCGCCTATGAGAACGTGGAACTTCCCTTGCTCTTGCGCAAGATGGGACGTAGCGAGCGGCACCAGCGGGTGTCGGAGGCGCTGTCGGCGGTCGGGATCGCGGATCGGCATGACCATTTTCCGCGGCAACTGTCGGGCGGGCAGGAGCAGCGGGTCGCGATTGCCCGAGCGATCGTGACGGATCCGGAGATCATCGTTGCCGACGAGCCGACAGGCGATCTCGACGCCGCGTCGGCGACGGTGATCATGGACCTGCTGGGCAGACTGTGCCTCGAGCGGGGCAAGACGCTGGTGATGGTGACACACGATGCACGGTGCGCCTCGAACGCGAGCCGGGTTCTGCACCTCGAAAAGGGGCGACTCGTCGAAGCGGGGCGTCTCCCGGCCGAGGCGGAGGTATCCGCATGATCCCTCTGCGCATTGTGCCGACGGTGATCCGCCAGGTGCTTCGACATCGAACTCGCACGCTGCTCACCGCCGCGGGCGTTGCCGTGGCGATGTTCCTGTTCATCACGGTGCAGGCGCTCGAGGCGGGTGTGCGGCGGGCGACGCACGTGACCGCCGCGGACACGACGCTGGTGGTCTATCGCGCGAATCGATTCTGTCCGGCCACCAGCCGGCTTCCCGAACACTACCTGTCGATGATCGAGCGTGTGCCCGGTGTCTCGACCGTCACACCCATGAAGGTCATTGTCAATAACTGCCGTGCGAGCCTCGATGTCGTGACGTTCCGCGGCGTGCCGGAGGACCGGCTCACGCCGATGGCCGCGAACTGGAAGTTGATCGCCGGGTCGATGGATCGATGGGCTTCGAGATCCGACTCTGCGCTCGTAGGCCGGCGCCTCGCGGAGCGCCGCGGGCTTAAACCCGGCATGTCCTTCGATGCCGCGGGAATCACCGTGTCTGTCGCCGGAGTCATCGAATCCCGCGAGTCTCAGGACCAGAACGTGGCGTACGTGCACCTGCCGTTTCTTCAGCAGGCAGCATCCAAAGGAGGCGGCTTGGGTGTCGTGACGCAGTTCAACGTGCGTGTGACGGAGCCCGCTCGCCTGGAATCGGTCGCCGCGGCGATCGACGACCTGTTCCGCACCGATCAGGAGCCGACGACGACGCGCCCCGAGAAGGCGTTCGTCGCGCAGGTCGGATCCGATGTGGTGCAAATTGTCGGGTTTGCGAAGTACCTTGGGTGGGGCTGCCTCGCATCGGTGCTGGCACTCGTGGCGAATGCCATCGTGCTCGGTGTGCAGGATCGGGTGCGAGAGCACGCCGTCCTTCAGACGCTGGGCTTTCGTGCCGGGCTCATCGCCCGGTTGATCCTCGTGGAGGGTCTGGTGCTGGGCCTCCTCGGTGGCGCAGCGGGCACGTTGTTCGCCGCGGCATTCCTCGCGTGGGGGCGGTTCAGCCTTTCCACCGAGGGTCTGAGCATCGACGTGTCGGCTGACGCCACGACGGCGGTTGCGGGGCTGGCCATTTCGGCCGGAGTCGGGATTGTCGCGGGACTTGTCCCTGCGATTCAAGCGTCCAGACGCGAGGTTGCGCAGTCGTTCCGGGCCATCTAGCGAGGAGGCGGTGTGCGGTTGCTCCCGTTCGACTATGCAGTGCGGAATCTCGGCCGATCGCCGATGCGTCTGGCGATGTCCGTGTCCGGCAGCGCGCTCGTCGTGCTGCTCGTCATTACGGCAGCGGGGTTTGTGCGCGGGTTGGATGTTGCGTTGAGAACCGCGGGCGACGCGGCCAATGTGCTCGTGTTGGGCGCCGGAAGCGAAGAGAGTGTCGAGCGGTCGGAGATCAGCGCGGCAACTGCCGCGTTGATCGACGCCTCGGTTCCCGGGATCCGCCGAAGGGCGGGAGTCGCCTATGTCTCACCGGAGGTACACGTGATGTTGCCGGTTCGGGCCGAGAACCGCGGCGGCGGGCAGGCGGTCTTCCGCGGCGTGACTCCCGCCGCGACCCTGGTCCACCGCGAAGTGGCCATCCTCGACGGTCGTTTGCCTCGCGGCGGTGCAGATGAGGTCATGCTCGGCTCGATGGCGGCAACGACCATCGGCATCGCGTCGAGTGACGCCGCGGTCGGCGGTACATTGGATGTTGATGGCCGCGCGTTGAAGATCGTCGGACGCTTCGCAGCGCCGGGGTCCGTCCTCGACAGCGAGGTGTGGATGCCGCTGGCGGACTTGATGACCCTGACGCGGAGAGAGACGATCTCGTGTGTCGTGCTGACGGTGGAGCCGGGCGAAGCCGAGTTCGAAGACATCGCGGCGTTCGCGCTCATGCGCCCCGACCTGGAACTGACGGCGATCCCCGAGCAGGAGTACTACGGCCGGATCGCGGTGTTCTTTGGACCGGTCCGAGCCGTCGCCTGGCTGACCGCGGCCCTGATCGGCCTGGGCGGCCTGTTCGGCGGATTGAACACGATGTATGCGGCGTTCAACTCGCGCGTACGCGAACTCGGCACGTTGCAGGCGATCGGGTATCAGCGGGGGGCGATCATCCTGTCACTGGTGCAGGAGTCGAGCCTGGCCACGGCGGCCGGAGCACTCATCGCGTGCGCAGCAGGCATGCTGCTTCTGGATGGGATGGGTGTGCGATTCTCCGCCGGAGCCTTCGCCCTCCTGTTGGACGCCCCGGTGCTTCTGGTGGGCCTGGGGGCAGGGGTCGCGCTCGGGCTCACCGGCTCCCTGCCGCCGGCGTGGCGATGCCTGCGAATGCCGATTCCGAGTGCCTTGAAGGCGGTCTGAAACGAGCCGCCGGACTCAACTTCCCGATGTTCACGGCTCAATAGGAGGTGTGCAGATGAAGATGAACTGGCCTGTAATCAAGTGTCTCGCCCCGTTCATGGCTGTTCTTGCGATGACCGTCGCAGTGCCGCCTTGCACTGCCACGGCCCAGGAAATCCCCGAGTCGCACCGGCTCAAGGCTCTCCCCGCAGATGCGAGGGAGTTGAAGCCGACTCTCCGGAGCGGAAAGCCCGGTGACTCCATCATCGTTCGAGGACGCATCGGGACCGGAGATGCCACGTTCGCAAATGACCGTGCGGAGTTCGTGCTGTTGGATGACGCCGCGGTCGCCGCGGAAGCAGCCAAGCAGGAAGGCGGCCAGCGCAACCCCACGCTTGTGCCGGAGAACCGTGCTGTCGTCCGACTGGTCGACTCCAAGGGAACGACAATCGGGTACTCGCTCAAGGGCCGGTCAGGTTTGAAGGACGGTGCGGAGGTCTTCATCGCGGGGAAACTGGTTTCGGCCGCGGCGGGAGATGAGCCCGCGATAATCCACGCCACCGGCCTGTTCGTGCCCCGCGTCGGCATGCCCGCGGGAATACTGCTGGAACCTGCCCCGGCGGATGCGAAGGACGTTGTGGAGGCAAAGAAGGATCTGAAAAAGGGAGACCGCGTGACGCTGAAAGGGCGGATCGGCGGAAGCAAGCAGCCCTTCATCAAGGAACGGGCCGTATTCACCATCGTCGGACGCGGCCTGAAGGCGTGCAACGAAATGCCGGGGGACAAGTGCGCCATGCCATGGGATTACTGCTGCGATCCACGAGAGGAGATCCTGAAGCACTCCGCCACGATCCAGGTGGTGGACAACTCTGGCGCGCCGCTTCGAACCGACATCAGGGGCCGGTGGGGCATCAAGGAACTGAGCGAGGTGATTGTCGTCGGTACGGTTGCCGAGGTGCGTGGCAATGCCCTGATCGTCAACGCGGAGAAACTCCACGTTGTTCAACCGTGAAGTTCATGCGTCGGCGGGCTCATCGCTCCCATCGTCCGGTCCCCCCGCCTCGGCGATCTGCCGCTCGTAACGGTCTCGGTTGAAGCGGTGGTCCATGAGCAGATGGACCCTCGCGGCCTTTTCGGGCCCGGCGAGTTCCATGATGCGTTTTCGTGCCGCGGCGAGGTTCGTGCGCCGGGAAATGTGGACCAGCACCAGGTGCTCGCACTCCAGGACGCGGAGCCACTCGGCGATCGCCTCGGCGTGCATGTGCATGCCAACCTTTGCGCGCTCGACATGGTCGGACTCGGTGAAGGTGCACTCGCAAATCACGATCTGGGCCTTGCGGACATCCTCGCGAACAAGGTGCGGTCCGGGAGCGGTGTCGCCCATGTAGGCGACGAGGGGGATCTGAAGTTGACGGGTGATCTCCTGGCCGCGGTCTTTGAGTTCGCGGAGTTTCTCCTGCGGCATGCCCAGGAGTTCTTCCCGGAGTTTGCTCCGTTTCTCGACGGCGACAAAGCCCAGCGATGGAACCGTGTGCTCGGTCTCGACCGCGCGGAGCACGATGTTGGCCTTGAGCGGGATCTCGTCGTTGTTCTTGAGGGCGGTCAGTTTGTACGGTGTGTTCTGCCGCTCCAGTTCGACGTAGCCGGCCATCATGCGCTCGATCGCGGGAGCAACGCGAGCATCGCAGACGATGTGGCCCTCGCCCATGCCCTGGAAATACCGTTGCGAGCAGTAGTACGCCAGGCCGCCAACGTGGTCCATGTGTCCGTGGGAGATGCAGACCATCTTGCAGGCCAGCATCGCGCGGGGGCACCAGCCCATGTCGAAGCACACATCCAGTTCCGGCACGGAAACCACGGTGGCTTCTCCGGCGACGGAAGAGCCCTGAACGCGGTACGGCGGAAGGTAGAGGAAACCGAGCGAGCCCTCGCGGGGCGGTGGCTTAGGGAGCATCGAGAAGCCTTCCGAAAACGCCCGGGCTTTCGTCCGGGGGGAGGGAGGTGGAGTGGGAACTCCGGAGGATAGCGCGGCCGCCCGGTTGCGGTCTCCGGACACGGCCTGCCCGGTATCCGCACCGGAAAGCGCCGAACAAGTACACTCGTGGCATGGCGAAACGACCAGCAAAGCGAGGTATCGGTAGTGCAAGAGCAGCGGGGAACCCGCGGACGGCCCGGCAGACCGCGCTGCCCGATTCGCGGGTGACGCCGCGCTTTGCCGGGCTGGTGACGTTCGGCCGGTATCCGCGCCTCGAGGATGTGGCCATCGACAGCCGGCCGGCGGACTGGCTGGTGTATGGCGTGCCGTTCGACTCTGGAGTGACGTATCGACCCGGCGCGCGATTCGGGCCACGCTCCATCCGCGATGAGTCACAATACCTCAAGCGATACTCCGTGGCCCATGGAGTGGACGTGTGCGGCGTGCTGAGCCTTGCGGATGCGGGGGATTCGCCGGTGCAGCCGTATCAATGCGAGGAGTCGATGCTGCTGCAGGTGGAGTTTGCGCGCCGCCTCGATGGCGACCAGAGCCGCGCGAAACTGCTCGCGCTCGGCGGGGACCATTCCATCGCGTACGGCAACATCCGTGCGACGTGGGAGCGGCAGGGAGGAAGCGCGGGCGTCCGAGCCGGCCCCAACGGTCTGGCGCTTCTGCATTTCGACAGTCACCTCGACACTGTCAACTCGGTGTGGGGCGAGAAGTGGGGGCACGCCTCCCCGTTCCGACGCGCAATCGAGGACGGATTGGTTGATCCGAGGCGGATGCTCTCGATCGGGATCAAGGGACCGCTGAACTCCGGCGCCGATCTGGAGTTTGCACGCGATCACGGTGTGACGGTATTGACGTATGACGATGTGCAGAAGCGGGGCGCCGGGCCGATCGAGAAGTTCGTCAGGAAACTCGGCGCGGACCCGGCGTACATTACGTTTGACATTGATGTCGTTGACCCGGCGTTCGCGCCGGGGACGGGAACGCCGAGCGTGGGAGGCTTCACCTCCGCGGAGGCGTTGGACCTTGTCCGCGCCTGCGCCGGTGCAAACGTCGTCGGTGCCGATGTCGTCGAAGTGCTCCCGGATCGCGATGTCTCGGGAATCACCGCCTTGCTGGCGGCGAATGTCGCGTTCGAGGTGCTGAGTTTGGATGCGGTACGGGGCGGGCCTTCCTGATCGACCGACGCCCGGCCGCATCGACTTCGAACGCATCACCGAGTCCCGCTACCCGCGGCGTAAGGCCAACAGGAGTTCGATCTTTCCCGTGTGCTGACTGAGTTTCTGGGCGATCTGGACGGGCAGCAGGCCGGAGTCGGCCAGTTTGTAGACATCGTTGGCCAGCGGGTCGATGTCGGCCAGAATCGCCGCGGCAGACTTTGGCGTCTGAGCGGTCAGCGAGGCCGCGTACGGATCTCGATGCTGCCCGTTTCCTATGTGCTTGACCTCGGCGAGGCCGGGGGCGGAATCCTGCAAAGCGTGGACGGTCGCGGCGGTTAGCCGCTCAAGGCGTCCCAGCCGCTCGTCGGCATCCGCGATCAATCTTTCGAGCCGATCGGCGCGGGCATCGAGTTCGTCCGCCAGGCGCTTCCCAAGTTCGTCCAGTTCGCGGGCGAGTTGAGGCGTCGGTCCGGGCGGGGTCGCTGCAGGTTGGGGCGCGGACTTGGGCATGGGCCGCGCTGAGGAACGGGTGGCGCGGAAGTGCAGCAGAACCATCGCCAGCAGTCCCGACCCGAGGACGACCATGACTCCCGATGCCCAGAGCGGGAGGCCGCCAGTGAGGGCACCTGGCTGAGCGGCCGCGAGGAGTAGGGGTAGCATGAACATGGGTAAATCGTATTTGTTAGGGCAAGAGTCTATCGGCTTGGACGGGCAATGCGGATCAAACGGGCGAGTCAGCCGTTGACAACGGGGCGGAAACCGCTCCTGAGCGCCCCACCTCCTTGGGTCCGGGCTGTTCGTCGCGACCCCGCGGCCAGGCGAGTCATCACGGCTTGGAGGCGTCTCACCACCGCCGATCGGTCAAGACGGGCGGGGCCGGGCCGTGACACGCTCGTGGCCTGCTCGGGGGGAGCGGATTCGAGCGCACTGGTCCTTGCGCTCGCGGCGGCGGTGTTTGGAGCGAAGGGCGAGCCGGCGCGCATCGTCGTGGCGCACGTGATGCACGATTTGCGATCGCCGCAAGAGGCAGGGGCGGATCGAGATTCGACGCGGCGGCTGGCGGAACTCGTTGGGGCGAAGTTCGTGGAGGCGGGCGTGCGGGTCAAGGCAAAGGGGGGAAACCTCGAGGCGGCGGCACGAAAGGCGAGGTACGCGGCGCTCGTGAAACTCGCGAAGAGGGAAGGGCTGCCGTTCATCGCGACTGCACACCACGCGGATGACCAACTGGAGACGATGCTCATGGCCTTGATGCGGGGAGCGGGGCCGCGGGGACTGGCGGGCGTAGCGGTGAGCAAGCACATGGAGGGTCGGTGGGTGCCACGCACACTGTGCGGGGTGCGGATCGTGAGGCCGATGATCGAGGCGGGCGTCGAGAGAGCGGACACCGAACGGATCTGCCGCGTTGCGGGGTGGAAATGGGCGGTCGATGCCACGAACGCGGACGAGACTCGGCTCCGTGCCGCGGTTCGCCGGCGCATCGTGCCGGTGATCAAGTCTCTACGGCCGGATGCAACGCAGCGGGCGTGCGTAACGGCCGCGATCATGGCCGATGCCGAGTTGATGATCTCCGCGCGTGCGGAGTCGCTGATGGCGATGCTCGAGACCGATGAAGGCGGCGTGCTGGTTTGGGAACGTGACCGCCTGCGTCGCGAGCCAAAGGCCGCGTTGGGAGCGTTGATCGGGCTCGCCGCGTCGGACCTGGGAAGCCGCAAAGCCGGCCGAAAAGAGCAACTGCCCGGCGCACGGACTCCGCGTCCGGATGCCCTTTCGTACCATGCGGTGATGCCCGCGATCCGCGCGATCCGGGACGATTCAACGGAACCGCGTCGGTTCGAAGTTGGCGGTATCCGCATCGAGGTGCTTGCACAGGCGGTGAGCATCTCGGCAAGGAGAGGTCGATGAGTGCGAGCGGAGCGAAGAAGATCGTGCTGGTCGGGCATTGCGACCCGGATTCGTTCATGCTCAGGAGCGTGATCGAGAAGGCGATCCCGGGAGCGACGGTTGTGCGAGCCAACAGCGATGCGGCACTCAAGAAGGAGGCTGCAGGTGCCGCGCTGCTGCTGATCAACCGCGTGCTCGATGGCGAGTTCGCGGATGATGCAGGGTTCAGCGTGGTGCGGACATACGCCGGCGGGCCGACCCGCGCCATGCTCATCAGCAACTTCCCTGAGGCCCTTGCCGAAGCCGAGGCGCTGGGCGCTGTGCCGGGGTTCGGGAAGCGGACCGCGGGCTCGGAGGAGGCTGCGAACAGGTTGAGGAAGGCGGTGAGTTGAGCGGGCAAATCGCCTGACCACATGACGGACTGTCGGGGGTTGCGCATCTCATCTACTCTTGGGCCATGTCCACGCGCCCCAAGCCAGCAAAGTCGCTGATCACAAACGAGGAATATGCCGACCGTCGCCAGCGTGTCCTGAAAGCGCTGGGCGGATCGGTCGGGATCGTGTTCTCCGGCGATGGGCCGGGTCCGGCAATCGGCAAGTTCAGAAGCGATCCCACGTTCCGCTACCTCACCGGCCTGGAGAGCGAACTGGGCGCAGCGGTACTGTTCGATCCGACCGCCGAGGACCCCAGGCGGCGCATCTCGCTGTTCCTGCGCCCGATTGACCCGGAACTGGACCGCTGGGACGGGTACCGCGAAATGATCGGCGAGACTCTGCGCAAACGCACCGGGTTTGCGACCGTCATGCGCACCGCTGCCCTGCCTCGGTCGATCGGAGTCGCCGCGCGGAGAGCGAAGAAGCTCGCCTGTCTCCATCCATTTGCTCCACACACATCGTCGGGCGTCAGCCCGGACCTGGCCGTCTTCCGCAAGTTGCAGGAGAAAGTCCCCGGGGTGAGCATCGAGGACCGCTCGATGCTGCTCCCGGAACTGCGAGCGATCAAGAGCGCGGCCGAGATTGAGTTGATGAAGCGGGCGGCCGCGGCAACGGCATTGGGCTACCGACAGGCGTTTGCCGTGCTTCGGCCCGGGGTTGGCGAGCGGACTGTGCAGCACGCGATGGAACGGGCCTATGTCGATGCGGGCGCGGAGGGTGTGGCCTATGGCTCGATCGTCGGGTCAGGCCTCAACGGCACCGTGCTGCACTATGTCGACAACAGTGGCGAGTGCCGCGACGGCGATCTGCTGGTGATCGATTCCGGTGCGCAGTTCTGCGGATATGCCTGCGATGTCACACGGACGCTTCCGGTGAGCGGGAAGTTCACCAAGGATCAGCGCGATCTGTACAACGTGGTCCTGAACTCGCAACTCGCCGCGATCAAGGCGGCAAGGCCGGGCGCGCTGATGTGGGAGGTGGACAAAGCCGCCAGAGACATCATCGAGAAGGCAGGTCTAGGCGATGCCTACATCCACGGGATCGGGCACCAACTCGGACTCGAGGTGCACGATGTCACGCCAGACGGTGCGCTCAAGCCTGGGATGGTCATTACGGTCGAGCCGGGTATCTACTTACCCGATCGTCGCGTGGGCATCCGCATCGAGGACGACATCCTCATCACCAGATCCGGCAATAGCAACCTGACGAGCGCGATCCCCAAGTCCGTCGAGGATGTCGAAGCCGCGATGCGGCGATGACGATGAGCCGCGGTCGGTGCAGGAGGATCCACGCTCGAACGCGCTCAAGACTCGAGCCACGCTTCACATGTTCTGCCGTGGGATCCCACACGGCTATGGCTGGGGGAGGGTTCGGGCCAGTCGCCGGGCATCATCGAGCAGCACCTCGAGGTTCACCGGATCGGTCGGGCGGTACAGGCTCTTCACCTGAACATCGGGTCCGATCAGTACGAACCACGATGGGTGGATGATATTGCTCATGACCGAACCATCCGGCAGCGTGATCGGATTGGTGGCATCGTCGGTCAGCGCAAACTTGAGCCCGCCCGTGACAATGCGATCGACCTCCGCCTTCTCACCCGTCAGGAGGGTCCAGTTGGCCGGGTCAGCGTTGTGCAGACGGGCAAACTCGCGGAGCGCCTCGGGCGTGTCGTGAACCGGATCCACGCTGATCGATAGAAAGTGAACCCGCTCGCCTTTGAGCGCGATGCTCAGCCCTTCCATCTTCTCCATCAGCGTGGGGCACACGAACGGGCAATGCGTGAAGGCGAAGTTGACAATCGTCACGCGACCCTTCAGGTTGTCTCGGGTGAACGGCCGCCCGTCCTGATCGACAAGGCGGAAGTCCGGGATCTCAAGAGCCGGCGCCGATGGAGCGGGACGCTCCCCTGCGGCCGAAACGCCATTGTCGATCCAGGCCTGACGCATCTGGGCAAGCCGGTACAGCGCCAGCGCGGAGACGAAGAAAACCACGAGTCCCATCACTGCGGCGATCTTCAGAAAACGGGGCATCATGCGATCCTAGGGCGTTTCGACCCATCGCGGCGATTCGTGCTCGATACCTGCCTGCGGTCAGCCATGGACTGTGGTTCCAGCCGGTGCGTCGCTGCTGCCGTCAGCATGCCGCGGCCTCCCGCCCGTGGTACCATCTCCTCATGAGTGAGACCGCGGCGACGGCGACGACAAGCACAAAGCGTGGACGCAAGCAGGTCGTTGTGGATGCGGCCGCGGCGCCTCCGACGTCCGAATCTGTCAAGCAGCAGCCCGAAGTCGGTACCGAGTTACTCGGCGGCATCGAAGCGCTGCTCTTCAGCGTCGACAAGCCGCTCGGCTGGGCGAGGATTGCGGCGGCGGTGGGGTTGATCGATGCCGAAGAGGCGGCCAGGGCCGCGGCGGACGAAGGAGCTTTGGACGATCTGCCTGCCTCGCCGGAATCCGGCCCGCTCGCGACGGAGATTCGGTCTTCGAAGGCAAAGGGGGCCAAGCGAGGCGCCGGGCCGTCTGTGGTCATCCGCGAGGCGGTTAATCGCCTGAACGAGGTCTATGAGCACACCGGCCGGGCGTTCCGCATCGAGGCGGTCGCCGGCGGCTATCGCGTCATGACCCTTGCCAGCCACGCTGCGGTGCTCGAAAGATTCCACGGCGTCCGCGAGCGCAGTGCACTGAGCAAGGCCGCCATCGAGACATTGGCGATCATCGCGTACAAGCAGCCGCTCACGCGTGCCGGGCTCGAGGCCATCCGCGGCGTGGCCTGCGGAGAAATCCTCCGGGCGTTGCTCGAACGGCGGCTGATTACGATCGTCGGCCGGGCGGAGGAACTCGGTCGGCCGATCCTCTACGGGACCAACAAGCGATTCCTGGAGACGTTCGGGCTTGGGAGCCTGAAAGACCTCCCGACAGTCGAGGAGTTCCGCATGCGGGCACGTGGAGAGGGGTCTTCGGAAGCGGATTCGGACGAACCGAAGCCGGACGAAGCCGAATAGGTTCGGTGCGGTACAACCTGAAGGGCATTGTCCGGGATAGGGGTGGTTCGGGGCGGGGTGGGCATTGCCCTCAGTCGCCCAGGGGGCGCATCGACAGGAGCGGAGCATGGTCTATCGCAGCAATGCGCGGAGTGGGTGCTTGGCGTGGACGCTGGCCATTGGGTCAATCGCCGTGGCATGCTCGCCGGCATGGGCCCAGCAGCCGCGGCGGCCGGGCCAGCAACCCAAGGAACCAGCCCAGCCGGCGCAGCCTCAGCAACCGGCAACGCCAACGCCGGATCTGACTCCAGCACCCGCACCCGCCCCCACACCCGATCCTGCCGCGCCCGCCCCAGCGCCCGCCCAGCCGGCACCGATGAAGCCCGCCGTGCCCACGACGACCGGCACGCCCGCGACGCCGGCCAAGCCGCAGCCTTCCGCAGTGCCCGCGCCGCCGGTGCCCGTGCCGACGGGCCCATCCTTCCTCGACAACGTCATCAAGCCCGGCCGGACGCGAAACTGGACGCTCCAGCCGCAGGTCCACCTGGCCTCCTATCAGACCGACCCGAACAAGTTGGGGAAGCCCGGATACAAGGAACTGCAGGTCATCAAACTGAAGTTCGAGACGGCCGCGGTAGTGTTCCCGGTACCCTATGGCTCGGCCTCGCACCGCGCGGATTCCGAGGCGGTCAAGGGCACGCTCTACTTTGACGACAAGCCCGTCGACTCTGAAATCGACTTCGCCGACAACTACGCCGCGGGCACGCGGCTCGCTCGCTGGGAAATGGTCAAGCGCGAAGGCCGTGAACTCGATCTCAAACTCGAGATCCCCATGACCTGCTGGGAAACGGTGTTCGACGAAAAGGCCGCGGAGAAAGCGATCTGGCCCGCCGGCGGTGTGTGGCCCGGCGAGGCGCAATCCACCTTCGGGCCGCAACTGGGCGTCGATTACCAGGCGCCGTCGATCGCCGAGGCGATTTCTCGTTGGACCGGCGGAAACGATCCCAAGAAACTGAAGCCGGTCGCCTTGGCGAAGTTCCTCGCTGCCAAGGTCATGGACGCCACGCAGCCGTCGGGTCTTGGCCAGGTGACTGCACGGAACGGAGAGTTGGAGGGTTTCGAACTGCAGGGAGCGTCGCGCACGCTGGATCTCGGCCGCGGCAGCGAGCACGACATCGCGTGCCTGCTCTGCGCGGTCTACCGCGCTGCGGGCCTTCCAGCCCGAACGGTGATCGGCTATGACGTGAAAGAGAGCAAGGGCGAGGACTCGGGCTTCCTCAAGAGCAAGGGGTCCGCGAAGGTCCGGTCCTGGGTCGAGTTCTACCTCTTCGATGAGTCGGCGAACAAGGGGATCTGGGTGCCGGTGGACATTGTCCGGGCACGCAAGAGCAGCAGCAAGGCGCCCGCCTTGGATCGCCCTTGGAAGTACTTCGGCAGCAACGAGGATCTTGACGATGTGATGCCGATCGCATTCCAGTATCACCCGCCGACCACGGTGGTCGCCCACGGCTCCTATGCGTTCTGGGGCTGGCTCACGACGCCGACGCTCCAGCAGGGCGCGACCCAGTACATCCAGTTCCAGTCGATGAGCACGCCCACCCGCGGCAAGCCGAAGCAGCCGACAAAGGAATGATCACTCGCAAGGAGTGGTCAGGTCACGCGGCGCACCGTTGCCCGATGTGACATCAATCGCACCCGCTCACGGCCAGTCAGGCCGCGGCAGGAACGTGTAGTTCGGGGTCGTGTTCACAATACCCTGCGGCACGCGGAGAAGCGTTCCGACATGGAAGTCCAGGAACAGAAGGTTTGCATCGACGCGATTGGAATTATACCACCGGTGCTTGCGGTCCCCGTTCTGTTGGTAGTTGTAGATGGTGTGCGAGCCCAGCACCCAGGTCTTGGTGATGTCCAGCACGTAGGGCATCTTCCCGCCGTCCTGGGGAATGAGGGTGGTCCGCTGCTCGCCATCAAGAGCGTGGTCATTCAGCGTGTAACTCGAACCGAGCAGGTCATACATGCTCAGCACGTAGCCGATGCCCGGCACCTCTCCACCTTTGTCTGACGGAGACTTGTACATCTCGAGTTCAAAGGGCTGGTCATCCGAGTCCGGCGGCACATCCTTGTCGACAACGTATCGGTTCAGCGGTCGACGCTCCGCGCCGTAGGTGTTGATGCCGTACGCGGGCAGAGAGCCCTTCTTGCCGCCGAAGAGCGCGCCGATGTTGGTCACGTAGCCGCCGCCGATGTCGACCCGCACCTGGGGCAGCGTGTTGTCATAGTCCTGCATGTACAGCGACAGGCCGATTCCCAGTTGCTGCAGGCGGGAGGCGCACACGGTCGCACGGGCCGCGTTCCGCGCCGAGCCCAGCGCCGGAAGGAGCAGCCCGACGAGCAGCGCGATGATCGCGATGACGACGAGCAACTCAATGAGCGTGAAGCCGCGTCGGGTACGGGACGATTCGGTTCGATTTGGCGTGGAGGTCATTTCAGGCTTCAACGGAGCGGGGAAAGATGTGGTCGAGCAGACACAGCGATGTACGGTGGACCATCTCAAATCCCAAGTCGACCCCATCGGGCCCACCATGATACGGATCGGGGACATCCAGGTTCCCTCCTGACATTGAAACGTTTTTGGTATCTGACCGGATCGCCGGATCAAACGTGCGGAACAGGAAAGCCTTGCCCGGCGGTGCGCCGGCATCTCGCATGCTCGCGAGATTCTGTGCGTCCATCGCCAGCAAGAGGTCGAAGCGGACGAAGTCCATTTCAGGGTTCAACCGCCGCGCACGAGAGCGGAGCAGGATGCCATGGCGACGGGCGACCTCAATCGTGCGCGGATCGGGAGACTCACCGATGTGCCAGCCGCTTGTGCCGCACGATTCAATAGCGAGCCTGTCCGCCACTCCGCGCTGCGCCGCAAGATGCGAAAACACACCCTGCGCCAGCGGCGACCGGCAGATGTTCCCCAAACAGACAAAGAGCACCGATCGGACGTGGCGAACATCAGGCACGGGAGTCATCGGGCCACGTCCGTGAGGGAGCC
Organism: uncultured Phycisphaeraceae bacterium; assembly: GCA_964409775.1. Taxonomy (GTDB): domain Bacteria; phylum Planctomycetota; class Phycisphaerae; order Phycisphaerales; family UBA1924; genus JAHBXL01. The sequence continues at coordinate 225,524 of CAYPEI010000001.1, forward strand.
GGGAACGGGCAGGCCCGGCCGAATGACCGGGACGTTGGCCCGCTCGCGCCAGAGATCCAGCAGCGTCCGGCGGAACGCGTCTGCGTGACGGAGTTCCGTCGCGTGCGCCGCCATGCGATGAGCGATGTTCGCCCGCGCAGGCGCATCGCTCGCCAACTCGAACAGTTTGCCCGCAACCGCGCGGATCGACCCGTCCCGAGCGATGCACTCCGGCACGTGTGCGAGCGCGCCAGTTGAAACAGGATGCGCTGCCGCGGCGACCGGCACGCCCGCGCCGATGCACACACCGAGCATCGTCGGCCCCGATGTCAACTCGCCGTTCTCGCGGACATCCCACAGCGCCACATCGGCCGCGGGAAGAATGTGCTCCAAAGGATGCGATGTCTCGACGAGTCCCCATCGGCGGCCGTGCCCGGCGACAAAGCGTGCGCCTCGCCTCGCGTTGACGGCGCCCCGCGGAACCACACCGGTGATGCGGACACCGCCGACGTGCTGGAGGCCGACCTGGAAGGCGAACCGCATCGCATCGCCGGCAATCGGGGGATCCGCCAGCAGCACCACGGCAATATCCCGGTCGCCGAGGCCAAGCGCCCGCCGCGCTTCGGTCCGCTTCGCGTGGTCCACCGGCGGAGGGAGCGGCGGTGCGGGCGAAAGCCGGATATTGTCGCGCATTCTCAAGGCACCGCGGCCTGAACTGGCCGTTGGCGCCCAGGCATCTCGCGTGTGAAGATCCAGCGTGAGCAGCGTGGTGTCGTCGAGCGCCCGCTCCTCTGGAGTCTTGCTCAGCCGAGATGCATCCGAGCGCCGGAGAACGTCCGGGAGGGGCGGTCGTGCGAGCAAACCGCAGCGCGGAATGATCCGCTTCCCGAATGCCGCGCGCGCTGCGCCAAGCATCCGGACCGACCAGCACTGCACCAGGTCCGGCGTGGCCAGTCCCACTTCGTCGGTGCGGTGTTCCAAGAGTCGGCGCAGACCCCTGCCGGCTGACTCGGCCCGTCCGAGCACAGTCCCAACACGATCAGTCGTACGCAGTCCCAGTTCTGCGGCCGAACGTTCCCCGGCGGAATCGGTGACCAGCCAGAGTGCGTGCTCTGCCCCGGCAATGCTCATCGCTGCGCGGCACGCGATCGCCGACTCGCAGCCGTCATGAGGATCAAGGAGATGGAGGATGCGCAGCATGAGCGAATGAGCGGAATGCGACGAATGTCGCCGTAATCGAAACCGTCGGCGGAAAGGAAGTCAGTCGGAGGAACGGATCATTCCTCGTCGCCCTCGCCGCCAGCAGGGTTGTTCAGACCCTGCCCGGTGCAGGTGCCGTCCGGTCGATTACAGCACTTCTTGTACTTTCGGCCGCAGCCCTGCGGGCACGGATCGTTCCGGCCGTACCGTTTCTCGCTCTTGATCACGGGCGCAGCGCGAGAGGGTTCTCCTGTTCCGGCCCGCTGGGCAGCATCCAGATCTCGCAGTTGCCGCTCGCTCATGGCCGGGGTCGCTGCCGCGGCGGCGGCGATCGCGCCGCCGGCGGGCCCCGGCGGCGTTGCTGTCGCGCCCGTGCCGGGCCCGATGGGGGCCGGTGGGGGGTTCAGCCCCGGGCCCGAGATGATGCCCGGCGATGACGCACTCTCAGGACTCGATGGCGGAGCATACAGGCCCGCGGACGATGCCGGGCTGCTCGCCGGCCGCGACGAAGGGGCCGGGCCCGACGGCGGAGGCGCGGAGAACTGGGGAGTGATGCGGGCCTTGAAGACAAAGTCGGTGACCTTGTCACGCACACCGTCCACCATCTGCTGGAACAACGCCGAGCCTTCTCGCTTGTACTCGATCTTGGGATCGCGCTGGCTGAATGCGCGGAAACCGATCGAGTCGCGAAGTTGGTCCATCGCATACAGATGGTCCTTCCAGGCGGGATCCAGGGTCTCGAGCAGGAGCGTGCGCTCAAAGTAGAGCAACTCGGCCCGCAGGATCGACTCGACCTTCGCGATGACGGCGTTGTCGAGATCTTCGCCGCTCAGACGCCTGTTCGCGTCAGGCCAGTCGGCGCGAAGGCGGTCCTTGAAGAACGCCACCCGGCTGTCATGGTCTTTCAGCGTCATGGCCTCATCCACGGTCTGCCGAAGCGTGTCGGACTCGACGTACTTCCGCGACGCGGCGAGCAGTTCCTCGCGGCACTTGTTGGGGGGCGTGCGGGTCAGTTGCTCGATCGTCCAGTTCATCCCCAGCCGCTGGTTCGCCCATGCAACCAGTTGCTGTGCCGCGCTCTGCGGGCTCTGACGCATCAGCGCCATGGTCATTTCCATCGCGAAGTCGACGGGATACTCGATCTCTCGGAGTTTGTACAGATCGCGGGCTCGAGCCAGGAACAGAGCAACCACCGCCTCGCGCCCGCTCTGCTCGGCCTTGGTGATCTGCTCGACAGGCACCGTGAAGCCGAACTTCCGATCGCCCCACTTGGAAAGTTCGATCGCACCATAGTCACGCTGCACGAACTGGGACAGGCCGTCGAGGTTGGCCGTCTGGATGCGGTGGGCCGCGGCCTCGGCCAGACGCTCCTGAACTTCGCGACGGACCGCGGCGCCCTCACGTCGGAGTTCGGCGGGGTCGAGTTCAACGCCGAAGTGGGACTTGGCCCACTGGGCAAGGCCCTCGGCGTCGAAGTCCATGGCGAACTCGCTGCCCTCGCTGGGCATGTACTCGCCCATGGTCACGCTGATCTGCTGGCGGGCCTCCTCCTTGGCGTCGCTGCGGATGCGCTTCTCCATTTCGATCTGGTCCATGCCCCGAAGCCGTTCGGCCTCGATCGGGATGTCGATCGCCTGCCGCGCAAACTCGGCCGCGCATTGCGCTGCATAGCCCTTGTCGAGGAAGTCATCGCACGCCGACCGGGTGGACTGCTCGATGTAGTCGAAGATCAGGCCCTTGACATCCCGACCCTCCAGCACCCGCTGACGCAAGCCGTAGAAAGCGCGGCGCTGGTGCTCCATGATCTCGTCGTACTCCAGCAGGTTCTTGCGGCCCTGGAAGTTCCACTCCTCCACCTTCCGCTGCGCCCGCTCGACGCTCTTGGAGAGCATGGGGTGCTCGATGGCGTCGCCTTCACGCATGCCCAGCGTCGCCAGGATCTTCATGGTGCGCTCGCCCGCGAATCGCTTCATGAGGTCGTCATCAAGCGAAACGAAGAAGCGAGACGAGCCCTTGTCGCCCTGACGGCCCGATCGTCCGCGGAGTTGGTTGTCGATTCGCCTCGACTCATGCCGCTCGGTACCGATGACGTGCAAACCGCCCAGGTCCTCGATGGTGTTGAACCAGCCGATCCGGTGCATGAGGCACCGCCCGTGGCGATCCAGTTCCTGCTTGAGGTTCTCCGCGCTCATGGAGTCGATCTTCTTCGGATTGACCCAGGTGTGGTGCATCGCCCAGTGGCGGAGCAGCCGGATCTCCAGTTGATCGATCGGCATCTCCTCGGCTTCGCGCTTGGGGATGTCCAGTTCGCGCGGGCCGATCTTGCGGTACACGTTCTCCCGGACCTGTTCATCGGTCGCGTCGATCGTGAGTTCGCGCGAGCAGATGCCCCGGCGGAGCCAGTGATCCAGAAGCATCTCGCGGGTGATGCTCCCGAGTTTGATGTCCGTGCCGCGGCCGGCCATGTTGGTCGCGATCATCACCGCGCCCAGTTGCCCGGCGTTCTCGACGATGTGGGCCTCGCGTTCGTGCTGCTTGGCGTTGAGGACCTCGTGCTTGATGCCATGCTTGCTCGTCAGCATCTTCGACAGCGTCTCGCTCTTCTCCACGCTTGTCGTACCGACGAGCACCGGCCGGCCCGCGTCGTGGAACTGCTTGATCTCGTCGACGATGAAATCCCACTTGTCCTTGGCCGTCAGGAACATCAGGTCGTCAAAGTCGCGGCGGACCACCGGGACGTTCGTCGGGATCGACACCACGTCCAGCCGGTAGATGTCGTGGAACTCCTGCGCCTCGGTGTCCGCGGTGCCGGTCATGCCCGACAGCCGCTTGTACATCTTGAAGAAGTTCTGGATCGTCACCGTCGCGACCGTCTGCGTCTCCTGTCGGATGGGCACGCCTTCCTTGGCCTCGACCGCCTGGTGCAGCCCGTCGGACCACTGCCGCCCGATCATCGGCCGCCCGGTGTTCACGTCGACGATGACGATGCTCGGCTCCATCCGGCCCGTCTCAGGATTCTGCGTCGGCATGACGATGTAGTCGCGATCCAGCGCATACACGACGTGCGCGCGGACCGCCTGCTCCAGCAGGTGCGGGACGTCCATGTTGTCGCCGACGTAGAACGAGCCGACGCCCGCCACGCGCTGTGCCTCGGCGATGCCGTCGTGCGTCAGGTGCGCCTGCCGCCGGTCCAGTTCGATCTCGTAATACTGGGTGTGCCGGGCCCGTTCCTTCTCCAGCGCGGGCAGTTCGGCCTTCGCGGCCTTCATCTGCTCCTGGAGCGCGGGGATCTTGCTCTTGTCACGGGCGTTTCGGATGTCGCCCTCCAGGCCCTTGATGGTGCGCATGCAGTGCTGCACCTTGTCATCGGCCTGCTGCCACGGCCGCTGCCGCTCGACGAGGTGGAGCGCGAGTTTGTTCGCCATGTCGTAGCGGGGAGCGCCCTCGTGGGCGGGTCCGGAGATGATCAGCGGGGTGCGCGCCTCGTCGATCAGGATCGAGTCAACCTCGTCGACAACGGCGAACTCGCGCCGCCGCTGTACCTGCATCTCCAGCCGCGGCTTCATGTTGTCGCGCAGGTAGTCAAACCCGAACTCCGACGTGGTGCCGTACACCACGTCGCACCGGTACATCTCCCGCTTGATCGCCTCAGGCTGCATGTGCACCGGGTGAATCGCCCCGACGGTCAGCCCCAGCGCGTGGAAGTACGGAAACGTCCAGTCGCGGTCGCGCTGCACGAGGTAGTCGTTGACCGTCACGACGTGGACCTTCATGCTCTCCAGCGCCGCGAGATAGCAGGCCAGCGGCGCGACGATCGTCTTGCCCTCGCCGGTCTTCATCTCGGAGATCTTGCCTCCCGAGAGCACCATCCCGCCGATCAACTGCACGTCGAACGGCCGCGCCCGGAACGGAGGCTTGCTCTTGGGATAGATCTCTCGCACCGCTTCGTAGAGCGCGACCGGGATCTCGACCTGCAGCCAGGGCGAGACCGTCTCCGCGCACCCGAGGAACTCGTCTTCCGCATCCGGAGCGACCTCCGCCGGCGGAACACCCTGCTTGGGGTCGTATGTCTTGGGAAGCAGCGTCTTGCGCGAGGCGATATCGGCGAGTACCTGTTCGTACATCGCGCGCGCCTCGGCGGGCAGTCGCGTGGCGTCAAACAGCGGCGCGAACCTTGGATTGAAGATGTTGCGGATCCCCACCGAGCGATCCATCGCTTCCCGTGCCACGGCGAACGCCTCGACCAGCAGACTGTCGATTGTCTCGCCCTTGTCAACGCGGGCGCGGAACTCGGCGAGTTTGCCGCGGATCTGACCATCGGTCAGCACTCGGGTCTGCTGCTCCAGCGCGTTGATGGCCGTGACACGCTGTGTGTATTTCTTGACGAACCGTTCGTTCCTGGAGCCGATCAGCCAGTTGAGGACCGGGCCGACGACGGGAATGCCGGTGGGTTTGGACGTTGCGGCGGGCATGGTGCGGGTCTTTCGAGAATGTCCTGCGATCGCTCGCGCCGAGCGCGGCGGCGATCACAGCGTGAAAAGCGGAAGAGATTCGTCAAGCGATGATGGTCTCGTCGACGACGGTGAATGCGCGGGTCGAAACGGGCTCCCGAAAGGGACACGCATCGCGCTGCGATTCATGACACGCTGAAACTGGGGATAAAGGGGTACTGAGAAGCGAACTCAGCACTGCGGCGGCGGCAGGTTCAGCAGCGCCTCCCGAACCCGGCACTGCGATGCGGTAGACGCCTCGCCGATGGGGGAGTCAGCACCCGGTAGGGGCAACATCGCAAAGACCCGACGGGTGTCGAACCCACCCAGTCCGGCAAACTTGACGCTCGAGGGCTTGGTCGGCGAAGTGGGCCGCGATTCGGCTTTGGGCGACTGACGCAGAGTGGCCGGCTCGGCCCAACGCGTCTCGCCCAGCGACTGCCGGACCGGCAGGGAATCCCGCTGTCCGGTTGCCAGAACCAGCGTCACCAGCACCAGCAGCGTGGTACCGCTCAATGGGGCCACGCGGCCACGCCCGCCCGTGCAGGGACTCCGGTCAGCAGGTTGTGATTGAGAGAAGAGCGGCATGCGGTCCCCCAACTGTATCGGCAAAGCCCGTGCCGGACGCTATTTGGGGAGGTCACACCAGTTCGTTGTCCAAAGTCGTGTGTGGATAAGTCTGCCGAATCCCCTCCGATGGCCGCTACCCGCCGATCTGGCCTTGACGAAGTCTTTGCGGACTTGCCACGTTCAACAGGGACTGATATTCTGTGCCCCCGCCGGTCGGTCAACCGATACGGCACTACGCCTTGTGGTTATGAGCCAAGGACGGACAGAATTGTACTACTGCTTGGGGCCATTCTCGCCCAGGCAGAGGGTTGGTGTTCGCGTCCCGTGTGTTATCCGGGCGATCCGTATGGATGTGGATCCGGCCCTGTTGCCGGGGGAGACCAGGCGATGCTCGCGACACGACAGGTACTGCCGACAACACGTTCCTCGGTGACTCACAAGTTCTGCGTCGGTGGGCACGAGGGCTATCTGACAGTGGGGTTCCACCCGGATGGTCGACCCGGGGAGATTTTCATCAAGATGGCGAAGGAAGGCTCGACGATGTCGGGCATGTGCCAGGCCTTCTGTCGGGCGTTCAGCCTCGCGCTGCAGTACGGGCTTTCTCTCGACGACGCGGTGCTGCGGTTCCGGGGCATGCGATTCGAGCCGATGGGGCACACCAGCAATCCGGAGATTCCGGAATGCTCCAGCATCGTCGATTATGTCGCGAGGTTCCTCGAGTTGAACTACGGCGAAGGCCGCTGAAGGCTGCTCTCGGCGGTTCGTGGCTGCTTGGCGCGCCGAGTCAGCGCAGGAAGTTCGGCCGCGGCCGATAGCCGCACTCCGCGTCTCCAAGCGTTGCTGGTTCACGTGGTTCGCGGTCGCGGTCACTTCACGCCGTCACGCTCCGCGACCAGGCGGATCATGTCGACGCAGCGTGCGGAGTAGCCCGACTCGTTGTCATACCACGACACGACCTTGAAGAAGCGGTCGTTGAGTTGAATGCCCGCCTTGGCGTCGAAGATCGAACTTCGCTTGTCGCTGATGAAGTCGCTCGAGACGACTTCCTCGTCGGTGTAGCCCAGCACGTTCTTCATCGGGCCTTCGGACCACTTCTTCATCGCGGCGTTGATGGCTTCAAGGCTGGTCGCCCTGGCCGTACGGAAGGTGAGGTCCACGCAGGAAACGTCGGCGGTCGGCACGCGGAACGACATGCCGGTGAGTTTGCCCTTGAGTTCGGGGATGCACAGGGCCACGGCTTTGGCCGCGCCGGTGCTGGCGGGGATGATGTTCATGTACCCGTTTCGCCCGCCGCGCCAGTCCTTCTTCGACGGGCCGTCCTGCGTCGGCTGCGTTGCCGTGACCGCGTGGATAGTGGTCATCAGGCCCTCGTCGATGCCGAACTCCTGCTGCAGAACCTTTGCCACGGGTGCGAGACAGTTGGTCGTGCACGATGCATTCGAGATGACGGTGTGCTTCGCGGGGTCGTACTTCTCTTCGTTCACGCGATAGCAGAATGTGGGGACTTCTTTGTCGCTCTTGGTCGGCGCCGAGATGATGACGCGCTTTGCGCCCCCGCCGGAGATGTGTGCCGCGGCCTTTTCGAACTCGGTGAACAGGCCGGTTGACTCGAGCACATACTGAACGCCAAGGTCCTTCCACGGCAACTTCGCCGGATCCTTCTCGGCCATGGTCTTGGTCGTCTTGCCATTCACAGTAAACGAGTTCTCGGTGGCGCTGATCACCGCCGGCTGGCCGTTCAGGTGAAAGCGACCATGCATCGTGTCGTATTTCAGGAGATAGCCCAGGTTGTCGGCAGGAACAAGGTCATTGACCGCGACAACCTCGATGCCTTGCTCGCAGCACATGCGGTAGACCAGGCGACCGATGCGTCCAAACCCGTTGATGCCGATGCGGATGCTCATGGGAAATGCTCCGGAGGAGTGTGGCGTGCGTGCCTGAAGGCCGTGTACCGCCGCTGTGGTCGCGGTCATACCCGATTGCCCGGCTTACCGGACTCAGCAACGGTAGGGGACGCGTGTGGGGATGTTCAATCCCCAATGCCCGCCCGACGTTTGGACTGCGGAAGGCCGTCAATGTGTAGACCGGGACGAAGCCGGGCCGCCGCAGCATGCCGAGGCCGGCGCAAGGTTCAGGCATCGCACGGCTTGACCGATGCATGGAAGCCGTTAGGCTTAGGGCCTGATATCGCGGGTAGGTAGCTCAATTGGTAGAGCACCGCATTGAAAATGCGGGGGTTGCCGGTTCAAGTCCGGCCCTGCCCATTGGTTCGGATTCCACAGCATCGCGCTAGTCACCAACCCCCACCAACTCACTCGAGTTTTGGGGGTTTTGTGTTTCTGGCTTGGATGCCGCGGAACCGCCTGGTCGCGTGCGAGTTGCCGGAGTTGCTGCTTCCTCTACTGACTCCGTTTCGCCGGCCGGATCCGCGTCGGCGACAGCGGAGGGTGGACTGTCGCCGGGGCGGGCGATCTCTCCCCCCGTCGGCAAGGGCGTGGCGAACAGCCACGCGAGTTCAGTGAAAGTCCCGGCTCCTCGCGAAGAGCGAGTCCTGCTCGGTATCGAGCCGGTCAATCCGCGTGACCTGCACATGAACCACCTCGCCGTTGCGTTCAACCTTGCCGGTCGCGAGGATCATCGTGCTATGCCTCGCGGCCGCGCGGAAGCGCTCATACACCCTTGGTCGCACGATCAGGTTGGCGATGCCCGTCTCATCCTCGATCGTCATGAACAGGATTCCCGAGGCCGTGCCGGGCCGCTGGCGCACCAGCACGATGCCGGCAACCTGTACACGGCGGCCCGCCGGATTCGTGGCCTCATTCCGGATCTCGCCCGCACATGTCACGCCCAGTGCATCGAGCCTCTCTCGCACGAAAGACATCGGATGCGCTTTGAGAGATAGACCGATGGACTCGTAGTCGTGCCGCACGCGTTGCGCCGGGCTGATCGCTGGAAGCGATGAGCCGCTTTCACCCGGCGGCGATACCCCATTCAGCACCGGCAGATCATCGTCCTTGAGCGCCTGAATCGCCCACAGCGCGTGCTGCCGATCCAGGCCCAGCGTGCCCATCGCATCGGCACGCGCAAGCCTGCGCAGCGCGGCGACAGGCACGCGGCAGCGCTGCCGGACATTGTGCAGATCGTAAAACCATCCCGCACGCTCGCGCTCGGCCACCAGCGAATCCGCATGCGACTGTGAAAGCCCACGGACCATCCGCATCCCAAGCCTCAGGCTTCGCCCGCCATCCTCCAGAGTGCAGTCCCAGTCGCTGCTGTTGAGGTCCACCGCGCGAACCTCAACACCGTGTTCCTGCGCGTCACGGACGATCTGTGCGGGCTGATAGAACCCCATCGGCTGGCTGTTGATCAGCGCGGCCGCGAACGCCGTGGGGTAATGGCATTTCAGCCACGAGGACACGTACACCAGCAGCGCGAAACTCGCGGCGTGCGACTCGGGGAATCCATACTCGCTGAATCCCTTGATCTGCTCGAAGCAGCGCTCGGCGAACTCTGTGTCGAGCCCGTTAGCGAGCATCCCGGCCACGAGTTTCGCACCAAAGCGGTCGATCAGGTCACCCTTCTTTCGCCACGCGGCCATGGCCCGCCGCAGTTGGTCGGCCTCGCCGGCCGTGAAGCCCGCCGCGACGATTGCCAGTTTCATCGCCTGTTCCTGGAACAGCGGCACGCCCAGCGTCCGGCCGAGCACATCCCGCACGGCATCGTTGGGGTACGTCGCCTGCTCCTCGCCGTTGCGCCGACGTATGTACGGATGGACCATCTTCCCCTGGATCGGCCCCGGACGGACAATCGCCATCTCGATCACCAGGTCGTAGAAGCACCGTGGCCGCAGACGCGGGAGCATCGCCATCTGCGCCCGGCTCTCAATCTGGAAAACGCCGATCGTGTCCGCCTTGCAGATCATGTCGTAGACGGCAGGGTCTTCCGCCGGGACGGTCGCGAGCCGCAGGTCGCGCCCATGGTGCTGCTGGACGAGATCGAAACACTTGCGGATGCATGTCAGCATCCCCAGCCCCAGGCAATCGACCTTCAGCATTCCCATTGCGTCGATGTCGTCCTTGTCCCATTCGATCACGGTTCGGTCCTGCATCGCGGCGTTCTCGATCGGCACCAGTTCGCACAGCGGCGTGTTGGTGATGACGAAGCCGCCGACGTGTTGCGAGAGATGTCGCGGAAACCCGAGGAGTTGCGTGGACAGGTGCAGCACCAGCCGCAGCGTCCGGTCATCCGGGTTGAGGCCCAGTTCACGCAGGCGGGCCGGGTTGATCCCGCCCGAGTCCCACCAGTCCAGTGTGCGGGCCAGTTGCTCGATGCAGTCGAGCGAGAGCCCCAGCGCCTTGCCAACATCACGAACCGCGCTGCGGCCCCGGTACGAGATGACCTCCGCGGTCAGCGCGGCACGGTCGCGCCCGTACTTGCTGTAAACGTACTGAAGCACTTCCTCGCGGCGTTCGTGCTCGAAGTCGATGTCGATATCCGGCGGCTCGTTGCGCTCGCGGCTGATGAACCGCTCGAACAGCAGTTCGCCTCGCGCAGGATCAACCGATGTAATGCCCAGGCAATAGCACACCGCCGAGTTCGCTGCGGCGCCGCGGCCCTGGCAGAGAATGCCCCGGGAACGCGCAAACGTCACCAGGTCGTGCACCGTGAGGAAGTAGGGGGCATACCGGAGTTCATCGATCAGCGCAAGTTCGTGGTCGATGCTCCCTCGCACTTTGTCCGGCAGGCCGTCGGGATAGCGCGTCATTGCGCCCTCACGGGTCAGGTGCCGAAGATGCTGCATCGACGAGACCCCCGGCGGCGTGACCTCGCTGGGATACTCGTAGCGCAACTCGTCAAGGGTGAACCCGCAGGCTCGCTCGGCGATTGCGACGCTCCTCGCGATCGCCCTCGGATGCTGTGCGAACAGCCTCGACATCTCGCCGGCGCTCTTCAGGTGTCGTTCGCCGTTGGGCACAAGTGCATAGCCCGCGGCCTCCACCGTTGTGCCCATGCGGATGCACGTCAGCACATCCTGCAGCGGTCGGCGTGCCGCGGTGTGGTACAGCACGCTGTTGGTGGCCACGAGCGGCACGCCGCACCGTTCCGCGAGTTCAGCGGTCGCGTCGATCCGTTCGCGATCATCGGGCCCGAAGGGCAGCGATACCGCAAGCGAGAGCCGATCGTCATCGAATGCGTGCCGGAGCGTTTCCACGTAGTCGCCAAAGCAGTCCTCTCTCGCCTGAGCGCACTCGGAGCGAACCATGATCCCCAGCATGCCCGCGCAATGCCCGATCACGTCGTCCAGTCCCAGATCGCACTCCGCTTTCACTGTCCGTCGCTTTCCCAGAGTCAGCAACCGGCACAGGCGCGCATAGGCGTCGCGGCATGTCGGATAGACCAGAATCTGCAGTCCCGCAGGCCGCGTCAGCAACAGGCGGCAGCCGACCGCCAAGCGGATGTTCGCGGTCTTCGCCGCGGTATGTGCCCGCACGATCCCCGCGAGTGTGTTCGTATCCGTAATGGCGATCGCCGCCAGGCCGAGGTCGGCCGCCTGTTGCACCAGTTCTTCCGGGTGACTTCCCCCGGTCAGAAACGTGAAGTTGCTGGTGACATCCAGTTCGGCGTATCGCTCACCGGGAACGGTCGTGATGGTCCCTGTGCCCATCGGACACCGGAACGGATGGATGTGATGCTTGGCGGCGGGAAGATCCGGCATGAGTCATGCCCATTCGCCATGGACGAACCACTCACCTCGCTGCCAATCGCGGAAGATCCACAGCCAGCGGCCGGTCTCCTCCTGCACGCGAAAATAGTCACGCTGCGCCTCGCGCCCCCGCCACCATTCGCCGCCGATGCGCTCCGGTCCGACACTCGCGACGATGCGCCGGGCTTTCCCGCCGCGGCCGACCGACATCACCGGTCCATCCGGCGCGAGCACGACAACGCTGATCGGCTCGGGCTCCGCGAACAGGACAGAGGGGCGGTTGTGCCCGTGGGCCCGCGCGGCCGCGGAGGGTGTGTTGTCCAGCAGTGGCACCACGGCTGCTGCGGCGTCCGGGCGATGACTCTCGCGCACACAATACCGGCAGACGCGGTCCGGACCAATCCGTCCGGCGATCGTGTCAAGAGCCCGACTAATCCCCGCGTCGTCCTCCTGCCGGCCGACAGACTCTCCTGTGAGCGAGCCCTGGCTGTGCGCGATCCGGACCACGCCCGCGGCATTGAGCACGATGGCGGTAATGCCGTACCCCAGGTTGAGGCGCTCGAGTTTGGGGCGGATCAACGACCACAGATGCACTTCGCTGCGGGTCGGACGGCTGACCTGCACGACAATGCAGACCTCCATGGCATCGAGCCGCCGGAACGTGGCATCAAGCCTGCGAAGGCCCGACTCCTGCCGCGTCAGCATGCCGATCAACTCGGTGAGCAAATGGCGCACCGCCAGCGCGACCGCTTCCCACTGCGTTGCCGCGCCCGAGAGTTCAAGGTGCGTCCGGAGCGGCTCACGCTCCGGCACGCCCTGCACCGACTCATGCACACAGCCCAATGCCTGATCCAGTCGCCGGCTCACCTCATCGCCGTAGCGTGCGGGCAGGGACGAACGAGACAGGGCCAGAACCTGATCGATCGTCCGGACTCCAACCTCCCGCAGCCCCTCGACGACGGTGTCGGGCAGACGCAGCGCGGCAATGGGAAGCGGCGCAAGGGCCCGACGTTCGTATCCAGCCCGGACACACACCCCGGTCGCCCGCCCGAATCTCGCTAGCCCCCACGCCGCGCCCACGGTAGATGCGACGGCGACCCTCGCCGTAATGCCGCTCACGCGAAGGCGGCCGCGGAGCGATGCTGCCAGCCCTCGATCCCCGCCGAACAGGTGCCCGCACCCGGTGATATCGAGCAGGAGCCCGTCGGGCTGATCCGCCGCCGCGATGGGCGACCATCGCGTTGCCCATCGCGCGAGTGATTCGAGTGCCAGCGCATCCCGGGCAGGGCGGTGCGGCTCGATGATCGGATCGCCATCGGCAATCAGCGCTCGGGCGTGCGCCAGGTCCATGCCGCTGACAACCCCCGCAAGCAGAGCATCGGGGCTTGAGTGCGCCACCAGCCGACGATCTCGCCTGGTCGACACCAGGAGAATCGTTCGGCAGTCAGCAGGCTTGAGCCGTCGGGCCACTCGTTCTGTTGGCCAGTGCGGCAGGTATACAGACAAGACCCTGCGCATGGTTCCACTCCACTGTCCAGCACGGACGCTCATCCGTGAGCGCCGGCCGGTCCTTGTGCCGCAGGAGCGCCAAGGTCCACCTTGGTCGCATCGTCGACGACGCTGTCTGCTGGATGCGCCAGCGCGTCGTCGCCGCCGAGAGTCGGTCGAGTTCTTCCGGTGGCCGTGCCAGCAGGCACAGAGCATCTGCGCTCGCCGCGGCAAGTTGCAGCCGTCGTGAATGCGGGAGCGTGAGCCCCTGCCCATCAGCCACCACCGCCACTGCCGCCGACGTTCTGAGCGCAATGTCGATGCTCCACAGTCGACTGGCGTTGTCCGGCGGGTCGATCAGGATCGACCTCCCGAGCACGTCCCGATGCTGATCCAGCAACGGATACGGCCAGAGCCGCCTGCCGATCCAGAACACCCGGGCCACGACCCCCTGTGCGATTGCGCGGCGAACGAGATCCGCCAGCACGCACATCGGTGGCAGCCACCGTCCCGAATGTCCCGTCGGGGTCTCGCCGAACCACTCGTGAACGCAGCCAGACAGCACCGGCACACCACCCGCGGCCGTACCCGCCTCTCCTGTCGGCGGCAGGTCCACGCCGGCTCGGGTGGCCTTCGCAGGGGCGGTACGAATCCGCTCACGAAGTTCACAAAGAGCATCTGATAGGGTCATGATCGGTATCCTATCAGATGCCGATCAAAAATCCAGCGGCCTAGAAAAGTCCCGGTTCGTGTGGCTGGATTGGCTCGATGCAGTCCGGCGCATCGTGCCGCGGCGAGTTCACGCGGGTGGACACGGCGTAACTCACCATCAACTCCGCCGGGTACGGCTTGAGCATCGCATCAAGTCGGGTCTTGTCGTGGTTCGCGGGATTCAGCCACGGTCCGAAGTCCGCCCGCTCCAGGATCACGGGCATCCGATCGTGAAGCCTGGCCATCGTCTCGTTGGGCGTCGTGGTGATGACGGTGAACGATTCGACGCCGCCATGCTCAGGCGAAGACCACGACTCCCACAGACCGGCCAGCGCGAGCGGTTCGCCATCGGCAGAGGTGATGTAGTGCGGCTGCTTGCGCTCGCCGACCTTCTGCCACTCATAGAAGCCACTGACGGGCACAATGCACCGTCGCTGCTTGAATGCCGCGCGGAACGCGGGCTTGGTTTCTATCCCCTCCGCCCGCGCGTTCACCAGTGAGTTGCCGATCTTGGCATCCTTCGCCCACGAAGGAATCAGTCCCCACCGCATGAACGACACCGACCGGCCGTTGCCATCGGCCCGAACCACCGGCGCCATCTGCGTCGGTGCGACGTTGTACCGATCGGTGAACTCCAGCGGAGGCGAAGTAAGCGCCATCAGCCGCTGCAGTTGCCGCCACGTGTAGAGATGCGTGAACCGCCCGCACACACCCAAGCCTAGCCGACGCGCACGCCGTGCATCGAGCCACGGGTTCGTATGCCTGGATGCCGCGGCCGAATGACTACGTGCAAGGCGTCTCGGAACGCCCGGTAGCCAGATCCCCGGGTGCAACACGCACGGATCGCACGGTGACTGATCATGCTCGCCACGGCGGGAGCGGCAATACCATGCCGCGTGCGACACCCCGACCCACACTTCTTCGACTTGAACCCCGAGACGCTCAGCGCGTGGTGTGAGCAGCGGGGGATGCCTGCGTTTCGCGCCAAGCAACTGCTGGAGTGGGTGTATGCCAAGGGCATCACCGATCCCGAGAAGATGACGAATCTCTCCAAGCGCGACCGCGAGGCGATCGCCGCGGAGATGACGTTTGTCAGCGGCGACACGGTGGCCGAGCACAAGGCAAGCGACGGTACGCGGAAGTTGCTGATCGAGTGGTGGGAGGGTGGGAAGCCCCCTCTGGCGGCCGCGCCGACACCTCCCTCGTCGGGCATGGGGGAGAGGGGGATCAGGCTGAACATCGTCGGCGGTGCGGGTGGGGACACCTCGCGGCAGACCGAGTGCGTGATGATCCCGGCGGATGAAGTGACGAGTGTTGTGCGCCGGGGCGAACGCGAAGACGATGAGCCGATCTTTCGGCGGCGGACGGCGTGCATCTCGTCTCAGGTGGGCTGCCCGGTGGGGTGCAGGTTCTGTGCCTCGGGTCTGGGCGGGCTGGATGGGAACCTGTCGGCGGGGCGGATCGTCGAGCAGGTGTGGCGGCTGGGGCAGTTGCCCGGTGTCGGCAGGATCACCAACGTCGTGTTCATGGGCATGGGCGAGCCGCTGGCCAACTTCGCGGCGGTGACTCGGGCGATCCGGACGATCTGCGGGTTGTGGGGCCTTGGCATTTCGGCGAGAAAAGTGACGATCTCCACCGTGGGGATGCCCAAGGCGATCGAGAAGTTGGCGAGTGAGTTTGAGTTGCCGGTCACGCTGGCGCTCTCGCTGCATGCACCGAACGATGAACTGCGGCGGCAGTTGATCCCGTGGGCCGAGTATTCGACGATCAACGAGTTGCTCGCTGCGTGCAGCAAGTGGTTCGAGAAGACAGGGCGGGAGATCACGCTGGAGTACATCATGCTCCGCGGCGTGAACGACCGGCCGCAGCATGCCAGGCAGTTGGCGGAGGTGGCGCGGATGTTGCGGGCGAATGTGAACCTGATCCGGTACAACGAGGTGAGCGGGATCGAGTTTCAGCGGCCGCGCGATGAGGATGTGCGGGCGTTCCAGGAGGTGCTGCGGAAGGCGTTTGTGAACGTTCACATCCGCGCATCGCGAGGAAGGGACATCGCGGCGGCGTGTGGGCAGTTGCGGCACGAAAAGAAGGCGGGGTGAAGCATGTCGCTGGCGTTACTGAGTGTTGAGGGCACGATCGCGACGCTGAGCCTGAACCGGGCGGAGTCGCGGAACGCGCTGTCCATCGACCTGCTGGCGTCGTTGCACCACCGGATGACGGAGTTGGAAGCGGCAGTGGGTGGCCCAGGTGGGCCGCGGGTGTGCATCCTGACCGGCGAGGGGAAGGCGTTCTGCTCGGGGATGGATCTCAAGCAGGTGCTCGGGGATGCGGACGCGCCGCTGAAGTTGCTGCGGAGTCTTTCAGAGTTGTGTCTGAGGCTGCGAGCCCTGAGCATTCCGACCATTGCGGCGGTGAACGGCGCGGCAATCGGCGGGGGGTGCGGGCTGTCGACTGTGACGGATTTCTCGATCACTCACGCGGATTCGAAGATGGGCTTTCCGGAGGTGGACCTCGGGGTGTGTCCGGCGGTGGTGGCGCCGTGGCTGGTCCGGAAGATCGGCGCTGGTCGCGCGCGGGCGGTGCTGTTGCGCGGCGGGCTCATGAGCGGCGACGAGGCCCATGCGATGGGGATCGTAAACGACTGCGTGGCAACACGCGAAGAACTCATGCCCGCGGCGAGGGCGCTTGCGGAGCGGCTGGCGAGCGGCGGACCGGGCGCGCTTCGCGCGACCAAGGGCCTGCTGAATGAACTGGACGGCTCGCTGGACGCCGCGATCGCGAATCGCGGCGCGGAACTGTCCGCGCAGGTGCTGGGGACGACGGAGGCGCAGGCGAGTCTGCGGGCGAAACTGGGCTCGTGAGGCGCGTGAAAAAGCCCGGCGCGCGCCGGGCTTGGGAAGAGGTGGTCGGGCGATTCAGGAACTCACGGACACTGGGCGAACCAGCAACTGAGGAAGGCGAAGATGTCCGGGACGCCGATGCCGTTCTGGCCGTCGAAGTCGGCCGCAGGGTCCATGGAGAACCAGGAGGACAGGAAGGCGAAGATGTCGGGCACGCCGAGGGAGCCGTTGTGGTCCCAGTCGCAGCGGCAGACAGTCTCGCACTCGTCGGGGATCTGGTTGCCGTTGGTGTCCAGGCTTGTGCCGGAGGAGATGTCCGCGAGGTCGTCGACGCCGTTGTTGTTGCAGTCGGGGACGTTTGTAGTGATGATCCTGAAACTGTCCAGCGCGGCCTCGACGTTGTTGTTGGTGTCGGCGTCGATGGCGCGGAAGCGGACCCGCATGTTGGCGGTGTTGGTGACGCCCGCCGCGGTCAGCGCGGCTTGGGAAATGGAGTGGGGAATCCAGCGGGTGGCGTAGTCGGTCTGGTGGGTTGCGACGAGCGTCCAAGGTCCGGAGGTGCCGTTGCTGGACACCTCGACGAACAGGCCGTCGTTGGCGGTTTGGCCCGAAGTCGCGAACTGATAGGAATAGCAGATGGAGACTTGGCCGCGAGAGAAATCGAGCGCAGGCGAGGTGATGGTCGTGGAGCCGCCGTCGATGTCGCTGTTGGTGGTGCCGTTGCCGGTGACGAAGCACCAGCCGGTGCCATCGGCGTCGGACATGGGGTCCCACTGCCATTCGAGGGCGTTTGCGGGCTGGGCGCGGACCCATGCGCCGATGGTCAGGCCCGCGGAGTTGCTGACCGTCCAGCCCTTGTCTGTCTCGAAGGAGTCGGAGAAGAGCACGCGCTGAGCGCCCGTGACCGTGCATGGGCAGCCGCATGGAACTGGGAACGGCACGATCTTGTACACGCTTCCGGGGGCGCCGCTCGCCGGGGCGACGCAGATGTACAACTCGCCGGACGCATCCTCGCCGTAGGACGTGATGTAGACGAGGTTGGAACCGTTGTACTGGAGTTGGTCTGCGATGTCGGAGTGATAGGTGATGTTCGTGCCGTCATACCGCAACACGCGGTGCGTGGCGGAAGTGCAGTAGTCGGCGTAGATGTACATGCCGTAAAGTGCGGGGATCGCGCTGCCTCGGTAGACATATCCGCCGGTGATCGAGCAGCCGACGGCGTGCGTGTAGTCGATGATCGGGTTGGTGTAGCCCGTGCCGTTGGGGTCGCAACCCTGCGTGGCGACGCCGGTGGGACAGGGCTGGAGGCCTTCGCGGCAGTCCCATCCGTAGTTGCGGCCTGCGATCGTGGCGGCATTGAGGATGGTGCTGTTTCCGTTCGCGGGATTGGACAACTGCATCGCCGGCTGAACGTTGATCTCTTCGTAGTTGTCCTGTCCGACGTCGGCGATCCAGAGGTCGCCCGTCAGCCGGTCGAAGGTGCTTCGCCATGGGTTCCGCACGCCCTTGGCCCAGACCTTGTCGCGCGGAGTTCCCAGCGCGCGGTAGGGGTTGTTGTCGGGCACATACAGACCGTCGCCATCGGTGCTGGAGGTGTCGTTGACATCGAGGCGGAGGACCTTGCCGAGCAGTTGTGTGTCGTCCTGGGCTCGGTTGTTGGGATCGTTGCCGTTGCCGCCGTCGCCCATGAACACGTAGAGCATGCCATCGGGGCCGAAGTTCGTCGAGCCGCCGTTGTGGTTGCTGAAGTCCTGCGTGACAGTAAGCAGGGTGGTGCCGCTGCTTGTGTTGGCGGTGTTGGATGTGGCGAACGGCGCGTTGGCTGTGTAGCGCCGGATGACGGTGTTGCCGCTGGTGTTGGTGTAGTTGACGTAGAAGAAGCCGTTGCTGGCGAAGTTGGGGTGGAAGGCCAGACCGAGCAGGCCGCGTTCGCCGCCGAAGGTCACCAGGTTGAGGCCGGTCGAGCCGAGGTCGAGATAGGTGCCGACCAGCGAGTTGGTGACGAGGCTGTAGAGCAGAATCTGACCGCTCTGCTGCAGAATGAAGATGCGGCTGGTGTCTCCGGGCGGGGCATAGACGCCCAGCGGCGCGGTGAGGTTGTCGAGCACGAGTTGACTCTGGACCGCGATTGTCTGGGCAGAGGACGACGAAGCGGCTCCAAAGATGGTGCCGGTGATCGCCGCGGCCACTCCCAGGCGGGTCATGCTGCTGACAAGGTTCATTCCGATCTCCGTTGAACAATGCTGACTGATCGAGACTATCGGGCGTTCGTGGCGGGCCCTTGGGCGAAACCACAACGGACGACGAACAGTTTTCGGCCGCTTCTGAAACGTCGGGTTGAGTTGGGGGCCATCGACAGGCCGCATCAGGCAAAACGCGTAAGGGATCGCCCTGAAGGCGGTGTCAACACGACCCAAGTTTGAATCGAACTCAACTGCTGCGCCACCGAACCGGACTACAGGAGCCCATTCGCAGGCAAACAAGGGACGGTTTCAGCCGAAATCCTCAGGCTTGCTGATCGTCGTCCGCGGCAGTCTCGGACCGGCCAAGGCGGGCAATCTCGACCAAGCCGGGTGATCGGACCGCGCCGCAGCCGGGGCAGGCGATGCCGTGGGTCCCGACGGGTTGGTTCGTGAGGTCGTGTCCGCAGGAGAAGCAGGTGGGGTGTGCGAGCCGGAGCGTGATCTTCGAGACGGATACCGCGGCGGCCGCGACGGCGACGCCCAGCATCGGGACCCAGGGGAGCCCCGCGAGGGTGATCGAGATGAACGTGGCCAGGGTGATCGCGGCCAGCCAAAGGGCGGTCTTGAGTTTGAGGCCGGAGATCCAGTCGAGTTTCTGTCGCATGAGTGGCTGAGTATATCGCCGCGGACACGCCATCACGAGGCGCGATGTGGTGGGTGCAAGCGGCCTACAGATTGCGGTAGGCGTCGATCACCTCTCGAACGCGGAGCACATGGGGAACATCCGCCACGGTGATCTCGACGCCTTCGTCGGAGGATGTGGAGAGGCCGAGGGATCCAACCCCCAGCATCCGGTCGAAAAACGTCTGGTTCACCTGAACATCCTGTACGCGGTCGTGAAGGACTTCGCGCTGGTAGCGGCTGAGGATGCCGCGGCGGAGCGTGGTGCGCTTGGTGGTGATGATGAGCGTGGTGGTCCAGGACCGGATCTTCCAGATGCAGAACCAGATGACGCCGACGAGAGCGATGACGCCGAAGCCGATCGCGGCGGGGACCATGGCGGTGGCCACCCCGATGCCTGTACCGACGATGCCGATGGCGAGCGTGAGGAGGAGCCCGGCCCCTGCGAGTGGATGTGCTCGGACCATGGCCGGGTGGACGCGGAGCACCTGCTGCTCCGGCCCGGAGTCCGGAGGCAGGCCGAGCGCCTGAGCGCGGTCGAGAGTGGGGGCGGCGGCTGCGCGGGCCTTGGCGTGGACGGCGGGGCCACGGTTTGACGCCGCGGGGACGATGTTGACATCGCCGCAGTGCGGGCACTCGACCTTGGTGCCGGCGGCGGAGTCATCGGCTTCGAGCCGTCGGTCACACTTGTCGCAGGGGAAGTTGATCATCGGTAGAGGATAGTTGGGGAAGGTGGGGCGCAGATTGGGAGGATTTCGTGTGAGAGTGCCCTGGTCTTGAAGAGTCATTGTCCTTGTACCCCCGTTGCGGGGTCACTACCCTCTCTCTCTATGCGCATTGTGCTGGTCAACTGGGCGAGGATCTGGGATGGCGCTGAGCACGGGGGCGGCGTCAACCAGTACTGCCAGGCGCTGGCGCTTGACCTTGTGCGGCGGGGGCACGAGGTGGTGTCGCTGTTCGGTGGGATCACGTACGTATCTGACCGGAAGCAGTGTTTCATCCGGCGGCATGACGACTGGATGGGGGTGAAGGTCTTCGAGGTGATCAACTCGCCGGTGATGGCTCCGGCGGCGGTGCAGTTCCGGAATCCGCTGGGCGAGGTGAGCGCGCCGGAGTTGGAGGCGCGGGTAGGGGAGTTGCTTGAGTGGCTGAAGCCGGATGCGGTGCATTTCAACAACGTCGAGGGGTTCAGCATCGGGTGTGTCGAGCGGGCGAAGCGGGCGGGGGCGAAGACGGTCTTCAGCCTGCACAACTATCACACGCTGTGCCCGCAGGTGTACTTCATGAAGGGGCACCGCGAGACGTGCTACGACTTTGACAACGGGCACAACTGCGCGAAGTGCTTCGATGCGCTGCACCCGGGCCTGGAGCGGGCGAAACTCGAGGCCGAGTTTGCGAGCGGCCGCGGCGGGAAGGAAGTGCAGGAAGCGGCGAGGCAGTTCCGCGAGGCGGCGGGCGGGCCGTGGCGGGCGGTGAAGTCGGGAGTTGGTTTGGCGCGGGCGTGGTGGAATACGCGCGGCCGTTTACCGGGGGTGGCGGTGCGTGGGGTGGAGGATGTGACGGCGGCGCGGCCGGCGGCGACTGACGATGCGCGTGGGAAGACGCCGTACCTCATGGCGGAGTTGAACCCGCCCAAGCCGCGCGACCCGGATGCGCCGGAACTGCGACCGCTGGATAACTCGATTCTCCCTGAGCCGACGAGCAGCAAGCCGCCGAACGATTATGCGAAGCGGCGCGAGGCGATGGTGCAGATGCTGTCGTCGTGCGACCGCGTGCTGGCGGTGAGCAAGTTCGTCGGGCGGAAGTTCGCGTCGATGGGCGTGAGCGCCGGGGAGGCCGGGTCACTTCGTGTGCTGCCGATCGGGTCACGTATCAATCGCGTGATCGCGCTGAAGCCGGATTTGCTGTTCGATCCGCCGCGGTTCGAGAGGCCGCCCCTCGAGCCGCGGCCGGTGCGACTGCTGTTTCTCGGGTACAACCATCACTACAAGGGCCTGCCGATGGTGGCGGAGACCCTGGAGATGATGAGCCCGGAGCACTTGCGACGGATCGACCTGTCGGTGTTTGCGCTGGGCGGGCAGACGATCGAGTGGATGTTCCGGAGATTGGCGCCGCGGCTGGGCAAGTTGAAGTATGCGTATGGGTACACGTTTCACGACATCCCGTGGATGATGGGCGGGAAGGATCTGACACTGGTTCCGAGCGTGTGGTGGGACAACGCGCCGCAGACGGTGTTCGAGTCGATGTCGTGCGGCGTTCCGGTGCTTGGCGCCGCGGTGGGCGGGATCCCCGACTTCGTGCACCACGGTGCGAACGGCTTGCTGTTCCGGGGAAACGACCGCGATGATTTGAAGCGGCGGCTGATCGAGGTGGTTGAAAACCCGTGGCAACTGGAAGCACTTCGTCGAAACGTGCGCCCGTGCAAGAGCATTGAGGAGCACACGCCCGAAATGGAACGGGTTTATCGCGGAGAGGATGTGGGAGAGATGGTGAAGATGGGTGAGCCGACACAGGTCGTGATCTCGGCGGGGGGTCCGGCCGCGAGAGGCACTGTTGGGGGTGCACGATGAGCGTGGCGTCTTCGGCGGTGCAAGCGCCTGTCGAGGTTGTCATCCCCGGGAGCGCGGCGGCGACGGGCGGGGCGGCCTCCATGGCTCCGGCGCGAGTGTTCGTCATCGTGGTGACGTTCAACCGCAAGCCGCACGCGGTGAACGTGATCGGCGCGATCGCCTCGCAGGGGCATCCACGCGAGTTGATGGACGTGGTGATCGTCGACAACGCCGGGACAGATGGGACTCTGGAGGCGATTGTCGACAAGTGGAAGCCGGAGCGAGTGATCCGGAACCTCACAGCGAGGGCAAGCGAGCCGAATTTTCAGCAGCCGGACGCAGCGATGGGCTCGGAGAAGAACGCCGCGGGATTCAGGTCGCTGACCGTGGTGCGGAACCAGGCAAACCTGGGCGGCTGCGGCGGGTTCAACACCGGCTTTGCGTTTATCGACGCGGTGAGTCGCGGGGACATCGAACTTGGCGTGGCCTCACCGTGTGGGTCCGGGACGGCGAGGACGGGGCCGGACTTCCTCTGGCTGGTGGACGATGACATCGACCTGCCGACCGATGCGCTGCCGCAGTTGCTCAAGGCGATGGAAAGCGATGAGAAGATCGGGATCGTCGGCTCGCGCATGGTGAACCTGAACGATCGCGAGCAGACGTACGAGACGACGATCTATCTGGATCATGTGTCAGGGCAACTCTCGCCGCAGCCGATCAGGGGACACCGGTGCTTTGATTCTCACTTCGCGTGGGAGAAACAGGTGGGCGGGGTGCACGGACGGTTTGCGTATCACGGACAGTGCGAGGTGGATATCGTCGCGGCGTGCAGCCTGCTTGCACGGTGGAGCGCGGTGCAGAACGTGGGCTTCTGGGACGACCGGTTCTTCATCTACTGCGACGATGCGGACTGGTGCCTGCGGATGGCCAAAGCCGGGTACCGCGTGGTGCTGAACCTTGACGCGGTGGTGTATCACATCCCCTGGCTGCTCAAGAGCACGCCGGAGCGGTCGTACTACGCACAGCGGAATGCGGCGTGGATGACACAGAAGAACTTCAGCGGCTTGAAGTTGAAGCGGGTGATGGCCCGCAAGATGTGGGGCATCTTGAAGGACAGTTTCCGGGCGATGGTCATGCGGCGGGAGTTCCACGCGGAGATTCTGCGGCGTACGGCCGAGGATGCGGTGACCAGCCGCGGCGGAAAACTGGACATCGGGAACGGTCCCAAGCCGGTGCCGCTGAAGGACGGTTTCGAGCGGATCGGCGCGCTGAAGAACGATGCGAACGTGGTGTTCCTCTGCAATCAGCCGGATTCACTCAAGTGGGCGAGGCAGGTGCGTGACAACCTGCGGTTACAACTCGGGGCAAGCGGCGAGAGAGCGAGGGAGCCAAGATGGGTGCTGGCGGTGCGGAACAACGTGCCGGGATTTGAGACGGCGGGGGAAGAGGATGGCAGGTGGGCGCAGCGGATCGTGTACGGCGGGAAGTTGCCGTCGCGACTGAAGAAGCAGGTAGTGCTGGGGCGGCTGCACGCCGCTGCGTGCGTGGTGTTCGAGAACACGAACGACCTGCCCGTGCTGCTTGGAGGGCGGGGCGGGAACATCCACGTCGACCTGAAGGACGCGACCCTCTGCCAGCCGGAGGTGGATGGGTGGGGCGTGCGAGCGAGGTTCGTGGGGCGGTGGCTGGGGACGGCGTGTAAGGCGGCGTGGTTCGCACTGACGTGCAGGCCGTACGAGATGAATGGCAAGTTTGGTTGATTTCGGGGATGCAGAAGGAACTCAGAGAAGCAGAGGGAGCAGAGGGACGCAGAGCAGAGTTGGCGACTCTGATCGCGTTCGATCAAAGAGGCGAAGTCGGGTTTCGAGCGATCGATTGGAACTTATGGAATCTCAGAACGGGAAGAATGGCCGTTATCAGGAGTTGGCGAAGCACTCTGCTCAGAGTGCTTCTCTGCTGTCCTCTGCTTGCTCTGCCCCCTCTGAGTTCCTTCCGAAAGGACTTCCCCAATGGCCTCGGGCGGATAAGCCGCTGACGGTTGCGCTGCTGGGATGGGCGAGGCTCAGTTCACAGGTGCGAGAGGGGAGCGGGTACAACCTGAACTGCTCGGATCTGGCGCGCGGCTTGGCGATGAGCGGGCACCGGGTGGTGTACCTGGCATCGGGGATGAGTTATCGCCTGTGGCCGCGCGGTCCGCACGTGGCGTTCCGGGAGCAGTGGGGAGGGATCGACTGCTACGAGGTGCGGAATGCGCCGACGGTGGCGCCAAGCGCGGTGAACTTTGCGCACCCGGAACGGGAAATGGCGGCGCCGGCGACGACAAACCTGGTGCTGCGGTGGCTGAGCGATGTCGGCGCGGAGGTGGTGCACATCCACTCCGCGGAGGGGTTCGGATTGGACGTGATCGCGGGGATCCGCGGGAGTGGCAGGCCGGTGGTCGTGACGGCGCACAACTACCACTTTGTCTGCCCGCAGGTAGATCTGCTCTACCGCGAGCGTGAGGTGTGCACCGACTATGAAGGCGGGAGGAAGTGTGTCGGCTGCCTGGATGGGTGGGATGTCGCGAAGACACAACGCTCGCGCGCGGTCGGGCAGAGCCTCGAATATGTTCTGGGGTTGTATCCGGCGGATGTGGTGCGGAAGGCGGCGTACGGTGCGAAGGGGCTTGTCCGCGCGGTGCTGCGCGGACGGCTGATGCGGCGGTTCGTGCCGCCGACTCTCAACGCGGAGCGGATCGTCGATCCGGAGGTCGCCTGCGGATTCGAGTTGCCCGAGGAACACGACGGGCGCGTGGACGGGCTTGTTCGGCACGATCTGACGCGTGAGCCGCTGGAGCAGGAGCCGAAGGATTACGCGAAGTCCGCGATCGACACCAATGAGCGGCTGCTGGCCAACCGCGAGAAGCACCTGGTGGTGCTGAACAACTATGGCGATCGGCGTGCGGCGGGGGCGGCCGCGCTCTGCGCGGCGAGCCTGGTGACGCCGCCGAGCGACTACCTGCGGCGGGTGCTGGTTTCGATGGGAGTCCCGGAAGATCGGACGAGGTGGGTGAGGCTGGGGCAGCCGCACTTCGACCAGATTCATCGGGCAACGAAGCGGTCGCCGTTCTATGACATGCGGCCATGGGATGCGAGAGTCGCCGCGAGGCCGCTGCGGATCGCGTTCCTCGGAACGACGCGTCCGAACAAGGGGCTGGAGGTGCTGGCCCGGGCGATCCCGCTGCTGGATGGCGAGGTCCGGCGACGGTGTCACTTCCTGATCCGCGCCGGGGGCGGAGGCGACCGGTGGTTCCGCAAACGGCTGAGCATCTATCCGGAGGTCAGCGTGTACGGGGAGTATGACAACTTCCTGCTGATCTCGGCGCGGGGTGAATATGACGTCGGGGTGCTGTCGCACATCTGGCTGGAGAACTCGCCGCTGGTGCTACTTGAAAACCTGCACGCCGGAAAGTTCGTTCTGTCGTCGAGGCTGGGCGGTCCGGTGGACTTCGTCAAGCAGCCGGGGGAGGACCCGGCGAACCCGCTGGGGAATGGGCTGTTCTTCGCGGGCGGAGACGAGGCGGGGCTTGCCGCGGCGATCACGCGGTTGGTCACGGGTGAGGTGGTGGTGCCATCGGCTCGCGAGGTACACGCGGCTTCGGCTCACGCGCTCCAGAGTTATCCGGAGCATGTGCAGGAAGTGGAGGGGGTGTATCACCAACTGCTCGGGAGCCGTCAGGCTTCGGGAGTACAGGTGGTCGTGAGAATGCGGACGGACCCCGCCGCGGCGGGTTTGCCCTTGTGAGCTCGCCTTTGGCGTGGTAGACTAGTTGTGCGGGCTCAATCGGTCCGTTGAGGAGAGAGAAGATGAATGTGTTTGCACGCGCGATGTGCGCGCCCTGTGCGGGCGCGGTGGTGTTGTTGCTGGCGGGTCAAGCCGCGGCCTCGCTGACATTGCTGAGCGGCCCGCAGCAGGGCACGCATGTCGGAAACCTGGTGACCAATGGCTCGTTTGAGATCGGCGCTCCGCCGCCGAACGGTCCGATCACGTTCTGGGCGACGGGAACGTCGAATCTGCCGTTCAGCGTGCCGAACGGGTGGACATCGTCAGGTGGGGCTCAGAACTACGCCTGGTGGGGGGGACAGGGCGGCGGGCCCTACCAGATCAACGGGAGCGACTACCTGCCGGACGGTTCAACCGGGATGTACTTCGGGAATCTGACGACGGGTGTGAGTCAGGCCCCGGTGTTCAATGCGAACGGGACGGTCAGTTTCGCCAACGCTCCGGTGTTCACGCCGACCTACGGGCAACCGGTGAGATTGTCGCAGTCGGTCCCGACACACCTGAACATGTCGCCTTCGTACCTGCTGTCGTTCTGGGTGTCGGGAGAGAACTCGCTTTTCAACGGTTCGTGGACGGACGGGGTGTTCGGCCTCCGCGTGAGCAACGTTCTGCCTGGGGACCCCGTCCAGTACCTCGCTGTACCGTCAGGGATTAGCGCGTTGGGAACGTCGGTCCGGTTCGAGTACCTGTTCACGCCGCTGAATCCGAATGTTCCGGTGGACATCGAGTTCATCAACTGGGGGCATCTGAACTCCTGGCCGGGCAGCGCCGGCAACCTCTTCACAACGGAACTGGTGCTGGATGACGTGATCGTGAACATGGTGCCGGTCCCGGGCACCGGGCTGGTGGTCCTCGCGGGCGCGATGGTGGGGCTGCGGCGGCGACGCTGACAGCAGCGGAGCGACTCGGCGTGGCCGGTCCGGAACAGTGGTCCGGCAGGTTCCACCGTGCGCGAAAATGCGGATGGTGATACACTGGCGGCCGATGCCGGCGGATCCCCTGCGCAGCATCAACGGAAGGGAACGGGTCGTGCGGCAATACGACCCGCGCGGGGTGTTGTGCGCATCGTTTGTGTGGGGAGTATTCCTCGGCGTCGTGCTTATCCCTGCACTTGAGCACCTCAACAACTGGCTGGGGCCGCGCTCGCAGTTGTGGGCGGTGACTGTCAGCCTGAGCCTGGTGATCCTGTCCTACACCCTCGTGCCGCTGTTGTTGGCTCGAGTGGCGCATCGGGCAAAGTACTTTGTGTGGTCGGCGATGGTCATGAATGTCGGCGCGTTTGTCGCGACGATTGCACTCGGCTATGTGCGGGACCTTGGCTTTGGCGCGACGTGGTGGCGCAAATCGCCGAATCCGGAGATGTTCGTGGCGTTCGGGATTACCACTGGGATTGCCGTGGCGGCAGCACTGACGACGCGATGGCTGTTCCATCGGCTGCGGTATGTGCCCGTGGAGCAGACAGCGCCGGCGCGGCTGTGCTTCGGTTGCGCATATGAGATGGGCGAGGCAGACCCGTGTCCGGAGTGTGGTGGTTGGCGCTCAGGCACGCGGCCGCGGGGCGCGTGGCTGGACAGCGGCTGGATGGTACTGCAGCGGTGGAGCAGGCTCCTGCTGGTGGTGATGCTGCTGGCGTTCACGGGGTATTCGGGCTGGAGGGTGAAGTCGGACCTGCTTCCGACGCTGCGGTTTCTGTCAAGGTTCGATACAGGCGACAACGCGGCGTACGCGTACATCGATGAGTATCTGTACACCGACGGTGTGTATGCACCTGCCATCGGTCGGACGATCGACCTGAACGACGGGACCGGGAGGATGATCCTGGTGAGTTTCAACGCCGCGCCGCCCGCGCATCTGCCGATGATGCAGGTGCGGATCTGCGCGCCGGCAACTCTTCCGCCGGGCTGGCCCACGGGTGCGGAACGCATGACCGACTGGGGAACCCCAGGGACCATCGTGTCGAGACTCGATCGGGATCAGACGGAGTGGGTGTTGCGCGACGGGCTGCCCCGGGGGCTGATCGATGCGATTGTGGCGAAGGCCGACGAGGTGGGGTGGAAGGCGTGGGGCGGGATGCACCCCGGCGGCGGACAAGCGATCGTGATTGATCCCGCTTCGTACTTCAGCGCGGGACCGCCGGCGCAGCAGCAATCGGATGCACGAGCGCCGCAATGATGTGGCCGGTGCATCTGTTCACGAGGGGCATGACGACGGGCTTGGCGTTGTCGCCGCTGTTGGTCATGATGACGACGCAGCCGTCGGGGGTGCCTTCGGCCATGGAGAACAGGCCGCGGGCGATGCCGGCGTGCTTGAAGAGCGGGCGGTCGCCCCATCGCGCCAGCGCGACACCGAGACCGAATGCGTAGCCGGTGGGAAGAGTGGCCTGCGCGGTGAGCATCTCTCGGTGCAGCGAAGGCGACAGCAGGCATTGCCCGTCATCGAGCGGGGCACCGCCAATCGCCAGCCAGATGCGGGCGAGTTCCGAGGCGTTGGTGTAGAGACCGGATGAGCCGATCGCGGGATAGCAAAGTTCGGGAACGGCGTGATCGGACTCTTCGTGCGCGACGGCCTCTCGCTCTGCGATCACGGACGGGTCGCCGCGGCTGCTGCCGAGGCGGGTGTGGGTGAGGCCGAGCGGTCCGAAGACCTCGCGAGCGGCGATGGCGGGAAGGGGTTCGCGGCAGACAGTCTCGAGAATGACACGAAGGAGTTCGAAGTTGGACCCGGCATAACGCAGGGTGCTGCCGGGCGGGGTGCGGATGTGCGGGGTGAGGTCCGGCCCGAAGGCGCCGTCGAGGATCTCCAGCGCCGATGGAGAGGTCGCGCCTGGCGGCACCTGCGGGAACTTCGCCGCGTCCAGACCGGAAGTGTGCGAGAGCAGGCGGCGGAGGGTGATCAGTCGCGGGTCATGACCGTGGCAGCGATGCGGTGGGAGACGCCAGTGTGTGTAGTGCTCGAAGGGTGCGTCGAGCGAGAGCAAGCCGCGGTCGACGAGCCGCAAGACGCAGAGTGCAGTCACGGGCTTGGCCAGGGATGCCGCTTTGAAAATGGTGCCATCGGTCATGGGGGTCGAGCGCGAGAGGTCCGCCATGCCGAAGGAAGCGGCGAGGACGACTCGGCCGCGAAACCCGATGGCGATCTGTGCGCCCGGAACGGCGTGCTTCCGGAGCAAGTCGGGCATCTCCGCAGACAGTACGGCGGAGAGCCGGTCCGCAAGTTGTGCAGCGGGTACAGACAGGCTCTCCCTGCTCGCCGGGCCGCGGCTGCCGCCTTCGGCCTTCGACTCAACGCTGCTCATTCACCGCACTCGCTTGCGAACGTCGACAAACAAATCGTTCCGGCTCACGCCTTCCACTTCTTGAGCGCCGGGCCGACATACTGCGCGATCGGCCGGATCAGGCGGTTGTCGGCGTGCTGCTCCATGATGTGAGCGCACCAGCCGGTGATGCGCGACGCGACGAAGATGGGCGTGTACTGCGGGACTGGGATGCCCATGGTGAAGTACGTCAGGCCGCAGGGGAAGTCGACGTTGGGGTGGATGTTCTTCTTCTCCAGCATGATCTTCTGGACCTGCTCGCCGAGGTCGAACCACTTGGTCGCGGCGTGGCCGCCGGGATTTGCGGTGTTCTTTGCCGCGATCTGACGGCCGAGTTTGTGGAG
Source organism: uncultured Phycisphaeraceae bacterium (assembly GCA_964409775.1). Lineage (GTDB taxonomy): Bacteria > Planctomycetota > Phycisphaerae > Phycisphaerales > UBA1924 > JAHBXL01. Next base: position 255,395 of record CAYPEI010000001.1, read on the forward strand.
GATCGGGGCACGATGGTCCCCGTTCTTGTAGACGCGGTGGCCGAACCCCATGAGTTTGCGCTTGGTGTCGAACGCACGCTGCATCCAGGCGTCGACCTTGTTGGTGCCGATGCCGGACTCGCCGACATCGTGCATGATCTCCTTCAGCATCTCCATCGCGGCCTCGTTCGCACCCCCGTGGAGCGGGCCCTTGAGCGCGGCGATGCCGCCGCAGACCGCGCCGTGCATGTCGCTGAGCGTGCCCGCGATCACCCGGCTGGTGAAGGTGCTTGCGTTGTAATCGTGCTCGGCGTAGAGAATGAGGGAGACGTCGATGACGCGGGCGAACTCGTCGCTGGGCTTCTGCCCGGTCATGAGGTACATCAGGTTCGCGGCGTGGGAGAGCGAGGGATCGCCGCCGGTCTCCGCCGCCACGATGGGCCGGCCGTCGATGACGTTCTGCATGTGGCCGATGATCGTGGGGATCTTGGCGAGCAGGCGCTTGGACTTGCGGAGGTTGGCATCGGCGGCGACGGACTGGCTCTCGGGGTCCATGTTGCCGAGGATGCTGACGGCGGTGCGGAGCACGTCCATCGGAACGGCGGAGCCGGACTTCAGGAGGGGGCCGGCGGACTTGAGGAAGTCGATGACCATGCCGGGGATCGCACGCTCCTTGATGACCTCGCCCTTGAAGCGGGAAAGTTCGTGCGGCTCAGGCTTGCGGCCTTCCAGCAGGACGAAGGCAACGTCCTCAAACGTTGCGTTCTGAGCAAGGTCGTGGATCTCGTAGCCGCGGTAGATGAGCGCGCCCTGCTCGACGGAGCAGATGGCGGTCTGGCCGGCAATGACGCCTTCGAGGCCCTTCGTGATCGGAGCGGGGGCGGCAGCGGGGGAGGTGGACATCTGGTGCGGCTCCTGCAGATGGGTGAGTGGAGTCGGCACTATAGATGGGTGAGGCGATGGCGTCAGCCCGCCGCCGGGGGGGTTGGCGAGCCGGCGGCGTCCCGTGCCGCGAGCGGAGTGCGTGCGCCGCACTCGGGACACGTGGCAACCCCGGCTGGGAGGCCAGCAAGCGAATAGGCGCAGGCGGGGCACTGGCCGCGGGCAATGCGGCGGCGACGGCGGAGGGGCCGCCAGAAGAGCACGGCCCACCAGAGCGAGGCGTACAGGGCGGTGTCGAGGTAGAAGCCGGGGAAGAGGGGCCGCAGCGGAAGGTCAACGAGATCGACATCCCAAGTCACGACGTCGGCCGACCAAAGCGGCAGTCCCCAACGTGGCTCCATTTCATCGGTCGAGACTGCGCTGTGGGTTGATGAGAACGGGTCCACTCGCGCGCTTCCAAGGGCGACGAGGGGCCAGCCTCGGGCGTGCTCGATGAGTTTCACCGGTTGTCCTGCTGCGTCGGTGAGGTCGGCGGAAGCGATCACGCGCGGCATGGCGGCGGACCATGCGCCCGCCGTCTTCAGGGACTGCTCGGTCGCATCGAGATCGTCGGTCTGCCAGGCGAACGGGGTCCAGGTCTCGGAGAGGGCTCCATGCCAGCGGTATTGCTGCACGGACCAGATGGCCTTCGGCGAGCGGCGGAACATCACGAGTTCCGGATGCATGATGATGTCGGTGGTGCCGGCGAGTGTCCACGCGATGGTCGTCGTCGTCGCACCTCCGAGAAGCAGAGCGAGAGCAAACGAGAGCATCGCTTGAAGGCGGATCGCAGAGAAGTGCGTGCCAAGAGAGGATGACTGGTTGTTTGACACACGCACGCTCCGCCAAGACGCACAGGACGGGTGTCTCCGTCACTCTCGTGGCGCGAGTTTCACGCCATCGACGACACGGTCACTGGGATAGAGCACGACGCGGTCGCCGGTGGCCAGACCCGAGATCACTTCGGCCTCGGTATCGTTACGTCGGCCGATCTCGATCTCCCGGCGTGATGCGTGCCCGTGATCGAACACGAACACGCACCACTTGCCGCCGTGACGGAAGATCGCGCCGGTCGGCACACGTAGGACATCGGCGGCCTCATCGACGACGATGCGAGCCTGCACGCGGTACCCGTCGCCCAGGGACGGCAGGCCGTCCATGGACTCGGCAAAGTCGATGATGATGTTCACGCGCTGCTCTTCGACACCGAGGGCGGAGATCTTGGTGAAGGCCGAGGGCTCGACGAGCCTGACGCGGGCCTCGATTGGACGCGGGCCGCCCCAGTCCTCGATCAGCACCCGTGCGCCCGGCGTGATCCTCACGGCGTCCTCGGAGAGCACATCGACCTCGATCTCCAGGTCCGAACTGTCGCCGATTTCCATGAGGGCCGTGCCGGCGGCGACGAAGCCCGCGCTCTCTCGAAGCACGCGGAGGACAGCGCCGTCGACCGGCGAGATGATGCGGAGTTGAGCGCCGGCCTCGCCGGAATCCGACGGCCTGGTGCGAATTAATGCGGCCATGGCCTGTTCGAGTTCAAAGGCGGCGATGTCGCGTGCAAAAGTTGCGGCCCGCGCCGTCTCGGTCCGGATGGTCACGGTCGTCCGCGCATCCTGAACTTCGCGAGTGGTGGCGGCGGCGTCTCGCTGCGAACGCAGCATGCGGGCAAGGTCCTCGGTCGCGAACTCCAAAGCGGCGTTCGCGGCGGTGACATCCGCATCGGCGCGCCGGATCGCGGCCTCGGCGGCCTTCACGCGAGCCTCGGCCTCGGCGACGGCGCGTGCATCGAGCAGGTCGGGGTCACTCGGATCGATCGCGGCAAGGAGGGTCTTGCCGGCGATGATGGCCGCTCCGGCCTTGTGTGGAATACGTTCAAGGCGACCGGCAAGTGGGCTGAACACGATGTAGCGCTCCTTCACCCGTGTTCGCCCGTCCTCACGCACGCTGACGGTGATCTCACCCCGGTTGACCGACGCTGTGTCCACGGAAACGGGACGCGGAAGCAGGCTCAGTACGAGCCCCGTGATGAGCACGGCGAGCACGAGGAGAGGAAGGAGGATTCGTCGGAGTCGTAGCATTGTTTCTACGCCGCGGTCTTGAGCACCCGGACCAGGTCGAGATCGTCGAGGTCGCTTCGGACGAACTGCGCGGTCGCCGCGGCGGCCAGGAGCACGACTGTACCCGCAAAGGCCATGGTCTGGATGCTGACATCAAAGGGGACGCGATGGGTTTCGGTCTGGAGTGCGGCGGTCGCGGCTGCTGCGAGGCCGTAGCCCGCCAGGATTCCCGGCGCGATGGCGAAGAGGACGATGACGGCGAGTTCGCCCAGGAAGATAGCGGCGATCTCGGTTCGATAGAAACCGAGCACCCGCAAGGTCGCGAGTTCGTGCGAACGCTCGGCCTGCAGGATTCGGGCGGTGTTGTAGACGACACCGATCGTGATGATGCACGCAAACGCAAGGTTGAAGAGGCGCATGGTGAGCAGGTTCTGCGCGAGCGTCGCCTCGAAACTCTCGAGGGCGGCGCGTTTGATGGTGACTGTTGCGACGCCGGGCGTCTGCTTGAGATCGGCATAAAGCCTGGACTCGCGGGCGCGATCGACGGCTATGTGTGCGCCGCTGAGGGTGGGTCCCTCGGAGAGGACACGGTTGAGGGCCGCGATGTCCATGTAGGCCGCCGTGCCGAGATAGGACTCGACGACACGCTCGACCCGCAGTTGCAGCCTTGGACGCTGGCCCTCGAGGATCTCGACATCCACTTCGTCGCCCGGAGCGAGATCGAGGAGTTCGGCAAGGGCGATGGAGACGACCAGACCGTGCGGCGGCAAGTCAACCTGCATGCCCTGAGAGTCGAGCAGGCGGTGTAGCCGCGCCTCCGACGCGATGCCCTGAATGGCCTCGCGTCGCGAGCGGGATCCGTGCGTGAGACGCGCCGGGGCGGCCCGGAACGGTTCGACGGTCAGGACCCCGGGCATGGCGGCCAGTTCATGGAGTGCCCCGATCGATCGCGGCTCGTTGAAGGTGATGGAGACGTCCTGCCGCTGGACACCTGCAAACTCCAGGTCGATGAGGCGATGCACCGCGTCGGTGATGAAACTGCCCAGGATGAGGATGGCGACGGTCATGGAGACGCCGAACACCGCGATCACGGTCCGCAGGGCGTGCCTCTGAAGATGCCGGGCGACCATGCGTGCGGCCGGCGAGAGCAGAGCCGACAACCCGAGTCGTTCAATCAACGCCCGGCGGTACATGGGCGGCGATTCCGGCCGCATGGCCTCGGCCGGGGCGAGGTGCATCGCGCGGTAGACGGCGAATCCCGCACCGACGCACGCCGCGGCGAGCGTAGCGCCCAGTGCGAGCAGCACGACGCCGGCTTCGAGGTGATACTCGAGGATGGGGAAGCGGAAGAATCGCACATAAAGCGACGTCAGAAGCGATCCCATGAACCCGCCCAGCGAGATGCCGATGACGGCGCCGATCAGCCCGACGACCGACACCATGGCAAAGTAGTGAAGTCCGATGTCCAGCGGTGTGTAGCCGAAGGCGCGGAGCAGGGCGATCTGCTCGCGTTGCGTCCTGATCAGCCGCGAGATCACGATGTTGATGAGCATGGCCGAGACGGCCAGGAAAACGGGCGGGGTGACTCGGGACATGCTGCGGAGTTGGTCGAGTTCGTCGCTGACATAGCGATGCGATGCCTGCTCGTCGCGCCCATATGAGCCGTCGCCGCCGTAGGGGCGGGTGAGGGCGTCGAGGCGGTCCTTGATCTCGTCGATGCTTGCCCCGGGCGAGGCGGAGATGAGCAGGTCGTTGAATGCGCCGTCGAGGTCGAACGAGGAGGCGACTTGCTTGCGGCGCATCCACATCACGCCGTACCGCTTGTCGTCCGGTACGAAACTGCCCGGGCGAAGCGAGTAGACGAACTCGGGCGAGAGCGCCGCCCCGACGACGATCAGGCGCTCGAGGCGTCCGTTGATGACGGCGTTGAACGTGAAGCCCGGCTGAATCGCATGGGCCGCTGCGAACGCCTCGCTCACCAGCACCTCGCCCTCGCGGCCGGCCTCGGGGAGACGCCCGAAGCGCACATGCAGCCGGTTGAGGATCGGTTCGCCGTCATCGGGGATGGAAATGATCAATCCCGCGGCGGGTTCGGCCATGCCCGGGATGTCGATGTTGACCGAGGCGACGGCCCGATCCTCGACGTGGACGACTCCGGGAATCTGGCGGATCGACGATACGAGCGAACGCGGCGCACGCTTCAGCGAGGCAAAGACGTGCGGGAACGCCGAGCGCTCGTAGTAGGCCGACTGGGTGGCGGCGAGCGATCGTGATGCGCTGACGGCCATCAGGAAGGCGCCGACACCGCAGGCCATGACCAGGCTGATCGCAAGCAGTTGCGTTTTCAGACGCCAGAGGTCGCGGAGGAGTTTGCGATTGAGCGCCCGCATGGATGTGCGTCACCAGGAGAGTTGGTTGGCCTCGATCTTCCGGGTGTTGGGCACCACGTCCGCGATCCGCCCATCAGACATTCTGACCACGCGGTCGGCCATGCCGGCAATCGCGGCGTTGTGCGTGATGACCACGGCCGTGGTGCCGAGTTCGCGATTGGCCCGCGCGATGGCCTCGAGGACGACGATGCCGGTGTGGACGTCGAGCGCGCCGGTGGGTTCATCGCAGAGCAGGACTTCGGGGCGCTTGGCGATGGCGCGGGCGATGGCGACTCGCTGCTGCTCGCCGCCCGACATCTGCGCGGGGAAGAAGTCCATCCGCTCGCCCAGTCCGACAAGGGTGAGCGCATCCTCGGGCCGCATCGGGCTGGCGGCGATCTCGGTGACCAGCGCAACGTTTTCACGGGCGGTCAGGCTGGGCACAAGGTTGTAGAACTGGAAGACGAAGCCGACATGCTCGCGGCGGTACTGCGTGAGCGCGCGGTCATCCATTCTGGAAAGGTCGTGGTCCTGGTAGTGCACGGTGCCGGAGGTCGGGACATCAAGGCCGCCGAGGATGTTGAGCAGCGTGGACTTGCCACTGCCGGATGGCCCCAGGAGCACCACCAACTCACCGTCGTAAAGATCGAGATCAACGCCGCGGAGCGCCCAGACGCCGATCTCTCCCATGTGGTAGACCTTCGTCAGGCCCCGGGCGCTGAACACCGCCGGCCGTGCGGCCGCGGTGCTCGGCGGTATTGGGCTCGGATCAGTCATGGCGGAGCGGCAGCATCAACGCGCGGGGAAGTTCCACTCGACACCGGGTGTGTAACCGATGAGTTGGTAGAGTTGTTCGCGAGTCTGCATCTGCCCGATGAAGCCGCTCACAGATCCGTCATGCTTGAGTTGCTCGAGGGCGCGGGTGATCGCTCCCATCGCCGTGCGCAGCAGGGACACCGGGAAGATGACGCAGGAATAGCCGAGTTCTCCGAAGCGACTGGCAGAGATGATCGGCGTCTTGCCGAACTCGGTCATGTTGGCGAGGAGGTGGTACTTGCGGCCCGGGCCCGCGGCGGCGCGGAGCGAGGTCGCAAAGTTCGCAAACTCGGCTTCGCTGGTGAGCCCCTCGGGGAAGATCATGTCGGCGCCGGCTGCGAGATAGGCCGCCGCGCGGCTCACCGCGGCGTCGAAGCCCTCGACGCCGCGAGCGTCGGTGCGTGCGCAGATGACAAAGCCATCGGCCTGCTTAGCCGCTGCCGCTGCCGCGGCGACCTTTTCGACCGCATGGTCCAGGGGGACGAGTTTCTTGCCGTCGAGATGTCCGCAGCGTTTGGGGAACACCTGGTCTTCGAGGTGGAGCCCGGCCGCGCCGGCCCGGGCGTACTCGATCACGGTCCGGCGGACCATCTCGCTCTCGCCGAAACCGGTGTCCGCATCGGCGATCAGGGGCAGGCCGCTGGCGTCGACGATCTCACGGATGAGGGAGACGAAGTGGTCAAGTGTCAGGATGCCGACATCGGGCACGCCCGCGCACACGCTGGTCGCGGCGCCCGAGACGTACGTTGCCTGGAACCCGGCCTGTCGGACCGCCAGCCCGCATAGGGCGTTGAAGGAGCCGGGCATCATGAGACACTGCCGGGCCCCCGCGGCGGAGTCGAGCAGGCGGCGGAGTTGCGCTGGGGTGCTGGACATGGGAAGAGCGTAGTCGGGCGCGTCCCGCGAGTCGTTGAGTTCCCGTGTGCACACGACGCGGTTACACTCCCGACCACGCACACACGACCACAGGACTCGCCCGCATGTTCTGGCCCATGGCCCTGGTGTTTGGAGTTGCCGCCGCACACGGACCTCGTCCTGACGGACCGCCGCCGGCGGCTGCGCAGGGCGCGGCAGCCCAGGTAAGCCCCCAGAGCGCCAAGTTGATTGTGGAACGACTGGCATCGTTCGGGACGCGCCACACGGCGTCGGACACCGAGTCCGCGGACCGAGGCATCGGTGCGGCCCGGAACTGGATCAAGGCGACCCTGGAGGAGTATGCGAACGCGGGCGCTCCGGGGAACGGGATGCGGGTGGAGTTCGAAGAGTTCGACGTGCCGGCGTCGCAGCGGCTGCCGCGAGGTGTAAAGGTGGTGAACGTGGTGGCAACGCTCCCGGGCACGCTGACCGCCGAAGACCGGGTGCCGCGCCGCGCGGTGTACGTCGTCGCGCACTACGACAGTCGCAACGCGGATCCCATGGACGCGGCCGGCGATGCGCCCGGGGCAAACGATGACGCATCGGGAGTCGCTGTCGTAATGGAATGCGCACGGGTGCTGGCGTCGCGAGGGGCGCTGGAGCAGACGGTCGTGTTTCTCTGCACGGCGGGCGAAGAGCAGGGGCTGCTTGGCGCCAAGTATCACGCCGAGCACATCGCCGCCGGTAAGCCGTACGAGATTTTGGCGGTACTGAACAACGACATCGTCGGCGACCCGCTTGGTCCGCCGGATGCGGATGGCAAGCCGCGGGAAACGCGGGACAGGATCCGGCTGTTCTCGGAGTCCCTGCCGCGATCGGCGGGCGCGGAGGAATATGCAAAGATCCGCGGGCTTTCGGCCGAAGGAGATTCGCCCAGCCGGCAGATCGCCCGGTTGATCGCGGATGTGGCCCAGTGGCATGAACTTCCCGTCAAGCCAACGCTGGTGTTCCGGCAGGATCGGTTTCTCCGCGGCGGAGATCATGCGGCGTTCAACGAAGCCGGATTTCCGGCGGTGCGACTGACGGAGGTGGACGAGACCTATGACCGGCAGCACGCAAACGTGACGGAGCGGGAAGGTCGGCGGTACGGCGATCTGCCGGAGTTTGTGGATGCCGAGTATCTCGCGAACGTCGCGAGGCTGAACGTGGCCGCGATCGTGCATCTGGCCAGCGCGCCGTCGGTGCCTTCGGATGTGCGGCTCATCACTGCTGATCTGTCGAGCGATACGCTCCTGCGGTGGTCGCCGTCGCCGGAGCCGGACATCGCCGGCTACGAGGTTGTTTGGCGCGAGACCACAAGCCCCGTCTGGCAGTACTCGCTGAACGTTGGGAACTTCACGGAAGCACGGATTCCGGTCGGGAAGGACGACGTGTTCTTCGGAGTTCGTGCGTTCGACAAGGATGGATACCGGAGCCCTGTGGTTTTCGCGGGCGTCGCCAAAGAGTGAGCGGCGGTGTCCGGCGCGAAACCGTTCGCGGGTTCTCCCAACAACTCCGCCAAAGGAGCAGCAGCATGTCCGCAGACATCATCGACTACCGGATTGTTGGAGACGATCTTCAGGCAGTGATCGTGACGCTCGACCCGGGAGAGGCGGTGGCGGCGGAGGCGGGCGCCATGATGTTCATGGATGACGGCATCGAGATGGGAACTCAACTTTCGATGAAGAGGGACGCCGGGGGAGTGCTCGGCCGTCTGTTTGAGGCCGGCAAGCGGGCGCTGACCGGTGACTCGTTCTTCATCACGTTCTTTGCCAATCAGTCGAGCGTGCGGCGTGAGGTTGGCTTTGCCGCTCCGTATCCGGGGCATGTTCTGCCGCTGGAACTCGGCGAGTTCGGGGGCGAACTGCTGTGCCAGAAGGACTCATTTCTGTGTGCCGCTCGCGGCGTCGAAGTGGACATTGCGTTCACCAAGCGGCTGGGGGCGGGCCTGTTCGGCGGCGAGGGGTTCATTCTGCAGAGGCTGCGGGCCCCGGGCGGAAGGGGGCTGGCGATCTGTCACGCCGGAGGCACGATCGTGCCGCGAGACCTGAAGGCGGGCGAGAGGCTCCGTGTCGACACCGGCTGCATCGTGGCGTTTCAGAACACGGTCGAGTATGACATCCAGTTCGTCGGGGGCTTCAAGAATGCTCTGTTTGGCGGCGAAGGCCTCTTCTTCGCCAAACTGACAGGCCCAGGCCGGGTGTGGCTCCAGACTCTGCCGTTCTCACGCCTGGCGGATCGGGTCATGGCATCGGCGCCCAGCCGCGGCGGAAAGGCCGCGGAGGAGGGGTCGGTGCTGGGCGGGCTGGGGCGGATGATCAGCGGAGACTGACGCGGCATGCCGGCGCAGCGGGGGCGTCAGTCGAACGCAAGTTTCAACAATGCTGGCAGGGCCTCGCCGCTCTTGGCCCGGATGGACCAGTCCACGCGACGCGACAGTGGCGTGGCCTCCGGGTTGACTTCGATGGTCTTGGCACCATTGGCGGAGGCGTGTTCGATGAACCCAGCGGCGGGATAAACCACGCTGCTGGTCCCAACTGACATAAAGACGTCGCAGGTCTCCGCCGCTTGGGATGCCCGCAGCAGCGCTTCGGCGGGCAGCGCTTCGCCGAACCAGACGACGCTCGGCCTGAGCAGCGCCCGGCGGTCAGGACAGCACGCCGACCGCGGCGGGAAGTCCTGCATCGGCTCGGGACCGGGCTCAAAGCGCCGGCCGCAGCGATTGCAGTGCCACACCATGATGGTGCCATGCAGTTCGACGACATCGCGGCTGCCGGCCCGCTGGTGCAGTCGATCGACGTTCTGGGTCAGAAGAGTGAAACTGCCGCCTCGAGTGGTCAAAAGGCTCTCAAGCCATGCAAGCGCAAGATGTCCAGGGTTGGGTGCGGCGGCGAGACAGCCGATGCGACGCCAGTCGTACCAGCGGGTGACCATCTCGGGGTTCGCGGCAAACGCCTCGGGCGTGGCAAGCGTCGCCGGATCGAACTCCTTCCAAAGCGCCTGCATATCCGGCGGCAGATCGGGTTGCCCCGCCCCTCGAAACGTGCGCAGGCCGGATTCCGCGGAGATCCCCGCGCCGGTGAGCACGGCAACGCGCCGGGCGTCGCGGAGCACACTTGCGGCAGCGGCGAACGGGTCGGACATCCTCGGAGTGTACCGCGTAGAAAAGAGAGGCCCCGCGCTTCAAGGCGCGGGGCCCCGAGTGGTCAAGCGTGTCTCCGTCGAGGCGACAGGCCTAACGCCGGCGACCGGCTGTCACCAGGGCGCCGAGTCCGACCAAGGCCAGTGCGCTGGGCGAAGGCACCGGGAGGAAGTAGTTGCTCGCGACCCAGTCGGCGATGTTTGCGCCGGCCCACTGGCCTGCCACGTTGTCGAAGTCAAAGTGGATGCCGCCGTAGATGCGAGAAAGTCCGGCTTCGTTGGCCGCGCCGCTGAGGCTCGTCAGCATTCGAACCTCGCCAAAGTCTCCCTGAAGAATGACGTTGATGGCGTCGCCGCCTCGGAAGAAGGCAAGGATGTCCGCCGCGGCGCGAGAGAAGGTGGAGTGGCCGGAGGTGTAGGTGGGAAAGGGGGGAGTCGGTGTGAGGAGCGGGAGCCATGAAGGATCGGCGGCAGTCGCGGCATTGCCGTCGATATCGGCCTCGCGGATGGCGTGGATCGGCCGCCACAGGTCGTAGTGATACTTGGCATCCCACGCGGCGATTCCGGCGTCGGCCATGGCGACGTTGAGCATGGCGAACATGCGGGCGTTGTCAGAGATCGACTGGCCGCCGGCGAGGTTCTGCGCGATTTTGTTCCAGGCTCCGGGTGGTGTGATGGTGCCACCGCCAAAAGCCCATGCCCGAGCGATGCTGGTCTGCTCAGCCGTCCGCGATGCGCTGTTCAACGAACCGATGTCCTTCACCTGGTTCAGCGATGCGGCGTACTCGGGGCTGTTGAGCGCCGGTGGCGGTACCGGGCGGAACTGCGACCCGGAGTTCATCGCGAACGGTGTGACCGAGCCCCAGGCCGGCAAGAGAGCGGGGGCGGGGTTGTCGGGACCGACGCGCCAATGCCCCGCGGCGGGATTGGGAACGTAACTGCCGGGGTTGGTGGAGCCGTCGGCCGAGCGGCTCGAAAGCACCACTGACGCCACAGTCGTGCCGGCCGAGATGCCGGCGGCCTTGGCTGCGTTGTCAGGGATCAGCCCCAAGTGAGCATCGCGTGCGGCGTTGAGTTGTGAAACGCGTGTGGGGTACAGCGAAACCAGAACATCATGGGCAGCGCAGATGGCTGCGGCCTCTCGGGAGGAGCCGGGAGCGGCGCTGAAGTTGCCGAACAAGCCCTGGTGAGTGCCGTCGATCGCGTTCACCGCGTCATAGACGGCCGACTGAACCATGGCGAGCGCTCGGGACGCGCGGGGAGGTGGAGTCGGAACGGCGACAATCGTGTCAAGGACAATCTGATTCCAGTCGGTGACGACATCCGCCGCCACACTTCCCGTGGCGATAACGATCGCCGCGGTCGCAGAAGGACCACTGAACCAACGCATTGGAAAGCCTCCGGGGAGAGAACCGGAACATACACCTGCGCGAGAGAGCGCCGGACCCCGGTGCTTATACCTCAAACGAGGGGCTTGTTCAAGGGCCTTTTCTCGGACTCTTGGACCCGACTCTGCGATTAGTCAAACTTTCCCTTGCGAGTCAACTCGAAGTTGTGAATCTGGGCAATCTCGGAGTCGGACTTCTTGCCGATGCTCGCAAAGCGCCCGATGAGTGCCGCGGCGGCTTTTGAGTCTGCCGTCGTCAGCGAGAGCGTTGCCAGACTCTCAAACTTATGAGCCAGGATGCCCTTCAAATCCGCGGTCGTGTTGCGGGAGTGTCCGCCGGGGTACATCACCAGGCCCGACTCGCACACTTGTCCCTGGTCATCCGTGATGATCATGGAAGTCGGGATGCCGTCGGGGTAGCGGCGGTCGTAGTCCTCACCACCCCACTCGAAGGACATTTTGTCCATGAGCGCTCGGGTCAAGGGATCGTCGATGGCGGAAGGACCGAAGTCGTGCGGCAGGAGCATGACGTCGGTCCAGTTGAACGAGCGGAGGCTCGGCTTGACGGCTCGCAGTTCCAGCATCTTGCGGAGCATCGTGCAGACGAGGTAGAGCATCGAGTGGTCGGCGGATTGACGTGTCCGAGGGTCGCGCTTGGCAGGGTCACCGATGATGCCGAACGCCGGTTCATAGGCCTTGACGACGATCTTGCCGATGCAGTCACCCGACTGGTCTTCGAGCAGTCTCGGGTACTTGTTCACGAGGTCGATGAGCCCCTGCAGCGCGCCGGCGGACTGGTGTTCGTACAGCCCGAGTTTGAAGTGCATGCCCATGACCGTGAAGTCGGAACCTGCCCGTGAGAGCACGAGGTCGAACGGTGAGGCATAAGCCTTGCTTTCGCCTTTCGTCTCCGGGATGCCGGTGCCGGCGCTATGCGTCTTGCGGAACAACTGGCCCGGGCCCTCGAACAGGCGGAAGATGGCTTCGGGGTTGCGGAAGATGTCGCGCGGGCCGAGGAATCCGGCCATCGATCGGCGGACGCTGAGAATCGCCGCCTCCGTGCTGATGGCGGCGCTGGCGCCCTTGGAGTCCGAAAGTTGCTTGCCTGCGCGGATCGCCCGGAAGGGGATGTAGTGGGCCACGACCATGCCGATGGCGCTCTCGATCTGCTCCGGCGTCGCCTTGAGCATCGCACCGAATGTTGCCGCGGAAGCGATCGCACCGTGAACAACGTGGTCAATCTTGTAACTCTTGAGGCTGAACACCTCGGCGAGGCGGCCGCGGATCTCGTCCAGCAGCACCATGCCCTTGAGCGCGAACTTGCCATCCATGCCCATCATCTGGGCCGCGGCGATGGGCACCGCGTAAAAGTCGTTGTGTCCGAACTCGCCGGCGCGGTGGTGGGGGCGCTCTTCGGAGTAGCCGAAGTTGGTGCCGTTGGAGTCCCATTCGCGGACAGCGGCGGCATTGGCTGCGATGGCCTTCTCGGGCATGCACTCGATGCCTGAGCCGTAGACCGTTGCGCCGGCGCGTTTGGCGGCGCCGACGGGAGCCAAGGTGCCGGTTCCTGCAACGGGCGCGCGATACTCCAGCGCTTCATTGCGGAGCAGGTTGGGGGCATTCGTGCCAAGCGCCAGCGCGGAAACACCGCATAGGCACGCATCGGCGTAGAACATCTCGGTACGGGAAAGCACCGACGTGTCTGCGTCGCAGCCGCCGGCACCGGGCCCGTTCCACATGAACTCCGAGGCGTACTTGGCCAGGCCGAGCGCCTGGTTGCTGTCGGCGGGGAGGGTGATCCTGGATCCGGTGGAAGCACTCGACATGGTCGACTCCGCGGCAGGGTTCTAGGCGTCGGCCCGACGTCATCGGCGGGCGGGGACCAAGCGTAGCGGGGCGCCTCTGGGTCCGAAATGTCCGGGCCGCGGGCGGGCACCGCGGGTCGTTTTCCGCGGGTTTTCACGATGAATCGACCGCCGCGTTGGGGGGATTCGGCGAGGCAATCCCCACAAACGGCCCAAGGCGGCGCCTGTTCCGGGTGAACCCTGATCATCGTTGGACCGATGACCGGGAAGATCATGGAGGATCTCCGATGGCGGTGACAGCGGAGTCAAACGCGGGAACGGAGCGGCCGGCAAACCCGGCTCAACGCTTCATTCCTGTTCATATCGACTCGCTGGATCCGCAGGTCCTCGACATGGACTTGTGGCTGCGGCATGACGGCCATCCTGCGCCGGCGCTCTATCGGGCCGCCGGGCTGGAGGTGACGCTCGGCGAGTTGCAGCGGCTCAAGGACCAGCGGATCAAGTACCTCTATATCCCCGCGCATCAGCACGCGATCTACCGCCGGGTGCTTACCAAGCGACTGGACACGATCTTCACGGACCCGGACCGTGCGGCGGAGGAGCGGGCGCGGATCATCCGCGACAACTGTTCCAAGATGATCGAGGACGTGCTTCTTCTGCCCGGCCAGACCGAGCCCATCGAGACGGTGGCCGAGATCAGCCGGACCTTCCAGACATGGGTTGCCAAGGACGAGGGTCAGTTCGGCTACCTGCTGGCGATGTCGGCGCACGACTTCTACACGTCAACGCACATGGTAAACGTCGGCGTCGGCTGCGGGCTGCTGGTCAGGGCGCTCCGGCCGACGGATGAGTCGCTCTTCTCGATCGCTGTGCAGGGCGGCCTGCTGCACGATGTCGGCAAGCGGGACATCCCGCCGGAGATCCTGAACAAGGCGGGCAAACTCGACCCGGACGAGTGGGAAGTGCTGCGCCGTCATCCCGCAGTCGGCTACGACGAACTCGCCAAGCACGCGAGCATGCCCCCCGCCGTGCTGGAGATGACGCGCGATCACCACGAGCGGCTCGACGGCAAGGGCTATCCGAACGGGATCTTCGCCGATCAGATCGGGTTCCTTGCGAGGGTGTGCGCGGTCGTGGATGTGTTCGACGCGATCACGTCCACGCGGCCGTACCGCGGGCCGACGCATCCGCGTGATGCGCTCAAGGTCATGGCCGACAGCGTGGGTTCGCAGTTCGACAAGGAGATCTTCGAAGCCTGGAAAGAGATGGTGGAGAAACTGCTGGAAAAGGACCCTTCACGCGTCGGAGACGTTGTCGAGGGCACGGTTTCTGCTGAGATTACGAACGTGCTGCCGCATGCGCCGCCCGGCTTTGCCAGTGCGTCGCTGACAAGCGGACCGGGACCGGTCGCAATCGGCGAAGACAATCGCCGCAGGTTCACACGGTTCACGTGCAGCACCATGGCGCGCGCCCGCTTCGTCGAGCAGAGCCGGCCGCACCCCGTCGTCAAGGGCGAACCGTTCACAGTGAGGCTGGTCGACGTGAGCCGGGGCGGTGCGTGCGCAGAGGCCGACTGGTCATTCGCCAAGGGCGAGGTTGTGCACGTGACGATTCCCTCGTCGAACGGCAAGACCCTGAGTCGCTATGCGCGCGTCGCGCGCGTGCGCTCGGGCGGCCGCGGAAAGTGGCTGATCGGGCTCACGTTCATCGAAGCGCCGAAAGAGTAGTTCCTGCACAGGTGCATAGATTCCTGTCGGAGGAGAGTCGCACGGTTGCCGTTGCGCGCTCGTCTGGATCGTTGTCCTGTTGTACACTCAAGACAGGCACGAAAGGAGTGCGCAACATGGGTACTTCCGGCGTTTCCGCCCGGTCGGGCTCGTTCGCGTTCCAGGATGTCGACGATTTCCCCACGGTTCCGCCACGAGTCAGGCAGGTGATCGATCTGCCGCCTCCGACGCATGCAGTGACGGAGCCGGAGTTGGTGATCGAGCACCAGAAGCACATGCCTGACGGGCCGGGGATGATGATCGAGGAACGCGCTGCGCTGCCGTGGGCGGTGGGTGGGCTGGCGACGCTCGGGCTGATCCTGGGCGCGGTGGTCATCGGCGCGACGCTCAACTGGACCGCGGCGGTGGTCGGGATCGTGTGGCTGCTGATGGGCTACGCGGTCGCGTGGATCGTGGTGTGGGGCGCGGGACTGTGCCGCGTTCACGATGAGGCCGAGGTCGAGTCCCTGCTCGATCATGGCGAGATGCCCCCGCCCGCGGGCCGGATCGGCTGATCGCGCCGGCGATGTGACAGGCCGGCTTTCGCGGCCGGGTGTGCCGCACGCGGCGCGCCGCCGCCTAGCATGGGCGGTCGGACCAACCCATCAACCCGATCTGACTTCCCAGCGGAGGCCCCATGTCCAGCCAGCCTGTGATTCTCGCCGCCAAACGCACCCCGATCGGCAAGTTCTTCGGCGGTTTGTCCAAGGTCCCGTCACCCGTGCTCGGTTCCTATGCGGTCAAGGCCGCGCTGGAGGGCGTTGGCGGAGTGCAGAAAGTCGGCGCGCAGGTCGACGAGTGCATCATGGGGTGCGTGCTGCAGGCGGGGCTCGGACAGAACCCTTCCCGGCAGGCCGGGCTGAAGGCGGGCCTTCCGGATTCACTCAGCGCCCAGACGGTGAACAAAGTCTGCGGCTCAGGGCTGCAAGCCGTGATGCTCGCCGCACAGTCCATCAAGGCCGGGGACAACAATCTCGTGGTCGCCGGCGGCTTTGAGAACATGACCGCGGCCCCGCATTTCGCTCGCGTTCGCGAGGGCGTGAAGTACGGCCCTGCGCAGATGGAAGATCACATGGCCTATGACGGCCTTCGCTGCGCGTTCGAAGCCTGTGCGATGGGCAATGCGGCGGACCACATCGCCAAGCGGTTTGAGATCAGCCGGGCAGAGCAGGATCGGTTCGCGGTGCAGTCGCACCAGCGGGCCGCCGAGGCGACCAAGCAGGGCTGGTTCAAGAACGAGATTGTCGCCCTGACGGGTGAGCAGTGCCTCGACAAGAAGTCTCCGGGGGTCGCGGCGGATGAGGGCATCCGCGCAGAGACGACGCTCGACACGGTCACGAAACTCCGTCCGGCCTTTGCAGCCGACGGCACCGTCACTGCCGCCAACGCATCGCAGATTTCCGATGGAGCCGCGGCTGTGGTCGTCGCCAGCATGGCGACGGCGGAGAAACTCGGCGCGAGGCCGCTGGCGCGGATCGTGGCGTATCACACATCGGGTGTGGCGCCCAAGGAGATCTTCGCAGCGCCGATCGACGGCATTCTCGGCTTGCTCAAGAAGGCGAACCTGGGTGCGAAAGACATCGACCTGTTCGAGATTAACGAGGCCTTTGCCGCGCAGGTGCTGTGCAACCTGAAGGCGCTGAAGGCCGCGGGACAGGAGATCCCGGAGTCGAAACTGAACATCGCGGGCGGTGGGATCGCGCTGGGCCACCCGATCGGTGGCTCGGGCGCTCGCGTGCTGACCACGCTGATCCATCAACTCCACCGCACCGGTGGCAAGCGCGGCGTCGCGGCCTTGTGCCTCGGCGGCGGCAACAGCGTGGCGATGATCGTCGAAGTCTGATACGGATTGCTGTTCAACCGTGTGCTTCAGGCACGACCCGTCGCGGCGAAGCGGGCAAACGTCGGTACGGCCTGACAGGCGACTGGCCTGCCGTCGGCCGGCTCAACGCCGCCTCCGCAGCGATGCGATCCAGCCCATTCCAAACAGTGCGACTGTACCGGGCGCGGGCGTGAGCACGAAGTCCAACTGATAGGTGCACGGCTCCGTGCCGGCCTGCTGAATCCAGAAGGTGTAGGTGCCGGCGGGGAGTGGGGGGGTGAAGCCATCGGCACCGAAGCCAGTTCCCATCTGCGGCAGGAAGTTGGTGCCATTGGGGAACATGAACGAGCCGAAGTGGGACCAACCCAGCAGGCCTGCGGGGCTGAAGGAATCGGGATCGACCGTCATCTGCGGTCCGGCCTGCACCCCGGCGAATGCGACGCCGTCGGTGCCTACGTACGACATCATCAGGAGCGCCGAGAGCGAGAGCCCGGCGGGGATCGTCAGGGCGACGTACTCGCGGTCGCCCTGGACCGACGTCGCGATCAGAGAGTTCGTCCCCAGCGCGAGGGCATACGCCGTCGGCGCGAGGCGGTTGTTGGAGAGATCGCCATTGATGCTCTCGTCGTGAAACAGGCTCGCCGTCGCAACAGACGACGCCGCGAAAGCGAGCACCATGGATGCGAAGGTACGGATGGACATCGATGATTCTCCTTGCGGTTCGGCTCGTCGGTTGAGCCCGCAGGGTGTGATGTCGGCAAGGTGTCTGCGATTTGCATGGGTGGCAGATCGGGCCTGAACGGGGTGGTGCTACCGGTGAGATGGTCGGTCCGTGTCAATCTGGGCAAGTTCGGCTGCACGGTCGCGGGCCGCAACAACCGCTTGCCGGATCGCGCCGGGCATGCCGGACCGCTCCAGCACGTCGATCGCGGCGGCTGTGGTGCCGCCCTTGCTCGTGACGCGGCTGCGGAGCACTTCCGGAGCGGGGCTTTCTCTCTCGGAGAGCATTCCGGCAGCCCCCCGGATCGTCTGCCGGACAAGTAGGTCCGCGGTAACCGGATCAAAGCCAACTGCTCTCGCACCCTCAATCATGGCCTGCGCGAGCAAGTAGACATAGGCGGGGCCGGACCCGACAACCGCGGTCGCGGCGTCCATCATCGCCTCGTCGATGCGCACCGTGCTCCCGATCGCGGTGAAGAGCAGTTCGACCCGCTGGAGATCGTCGACGTTGGAGTTGGGACCCGAAGCAATGACCGAGGCCGACAGGCCAACACGGGCCGCGGTGTTGGGCATGACGCGGACGATCCGGTTCGCAGCACCGAGGCCCGCAAGGATCGTGGAAGAAGTCGTTCCGGCGAGAATGCTGATGATGAGGCGGGATTGATCGCCAAGGTGCGGCCGCAGTTGGCGGGCGAGTTCCGCGAACGATTGGGGCTTGACCGCGACGAGCAGGGGCCAGTTCGGAGGGGCGGCTTCATGGTGCAGGGCGGTGGTTCGCACCCCCATCGCGCCAAAGATGGCACGCCGCTCGGGAAGGGGCTCGCAGACGATCAGATCGGAAGCCGCCAATACGCCCGCGGCGATGCCGCCGCGCACGATCGACTCGGCCATGACCCCGCCGCCCATCACCGCCAGCGACCCGAAGGACGATGCGTTCATGTCGTATACTTGGGCCCCGGCGGACGGGCGGCGAATCGCCTGCCGATGTCGCCCGGCCGCGGAACGAGGTGACCATGTCGTCGTACTACCAACTCGAGTTCGAGAAGCCCGTCACCGAGATCGAGCGCCGGATGGCGGAGATCGAGGTCAAGGTCAAGAAGGCTGAACTGCGAGGCGGGCCGGACGCGGCGGAGGCGCCCGCGTATCCGGGAATCGAAGCGGATTCGGAGAGCGTGGAGCCCGTCGAAAGGTTGAGCCGCGAACTCGAAGACCTGCGGCAGGAACGCGATGCGGCGCTGGAGCGGGTGTACGCATCACTCAGCCCGCGGGACACCGTTCTGGTCGCGCGGCATCCGAAGCGTCCGCAATCGCGCGACTACATCGAGTTGATCTGCAAGGACTTCTGCGAACTGCACGGGGATCGGCGGTTCGGCGATGACCCGGCCATGGTAGTGGGTTTCGCGAGAATCGGATCGTTCAAGGTTCTGGTGATCGGGCACTACAAGGGGCGCTCAACCAAGGAGCGCATCGCGTGCCACTTCGGCTGCGCGCACCCCGAGGGCTATCGCAAGGCCATGGCCAAGATGAAGTTGGCAGAGAAGTTCGGGCTGCCGATCGTGACGTTTGTGGACACCCCTGGCGCCTACCCGGGTCTGGGCGCTGAGGCGCGGGGCCAGGCCGAAGCGATCGCGGTGAATCTCCGCGACATGAGCCGGCTCAAGACACCGGTGTTGAGCATCGTGATCGGCGAAGGCGGCTCGGGGGGCGCGCTAGGCATCGCCGTGGCCGATCGCGTAGCGATGCTGCAGTATGCGTGGTACTCGGTCATCAGCCCGGAAGGTTGCGCGGCGATTCTGTGGAAGCAGGCGAACGACCAGACCAATGCGCTCGCGGCCCAGGCCTTGAAACTCACCGCGAAGGACAACCTGGCGCTGGGGATCGTTGATGCGGTCATCCCGGAGCCTGTCGGCGGGGCACACCGCGATCCGAAGCGAGCTGCCCAGAACGTGGAACGCTGGATCACAGACCAACTGCACGAACTCAAGGCGGTGAACCCGGCGACGCTGCCGGCACATCGGTATGAGCGGTTCAGGAAACTCGGGGCCTACACCGAAGTCCCCGCCGCGTGAGCACCGCGAGATCTGATCGCCCGTTCAAGGGAGTGTTTGCAACCGGTTCGTGTCCGGCTTTGACCACCTGACGTGAAGCCGATACACTGCCTGCCTTTTTCGCCTGAGGAGCACTGCTCCGGAAACGGCCCGCGGTGGGCGTTGCGGTAAAGCAGGGGCCGGCGTCATGAGGACATCGACCGTGGCGAAGGCAAAGACACAGCCCGCAAAGCACTCCAAGGCTCCGGCCAAGACTGCCAAAGACTCGAAGCAGAAGTCTCCGATTTCGGCCAAGAAGCCACCTTCTTTGCCTAAAAAGGCGACATCGGCACCGAAGTCGCCACCGGCAAAGGCTCCTCTTGCCAAGAAGCCACCCGCTGTTGCAGCGAAGACTGCGGTTCCGGCGAAGGCTGTCGGCCCTGTTGCGGCGGACGCCGCGAAGAAGACGTCGGGGCCGAAGGGCATCACGATCGTTAATCAGAAGCCGATGCGGAAGTCGAAGCCCAAGCCCAAACTTCAGATGCCGGTGTCCGAGCCGTTGCTGAAGCCGGGTGGCAAGTGGAAGCCGCTGATCCCCTCGGGCCCGAAGGCTCCGCCCACCCCCAGCGCGTTCGGCGCGTTCGATTCGGAGAACGGCGGAAAGCCCGGCGCGAAGGGCAAACTCCCGAAGCGGGAACTGGACCGGTATCGCGAGATTCTCAAGCGGAAGCGCTCCGAACTCGTCGGCGACATCGCCACGATGGAGGAAGAGGCGCTCCGGCAGAACAGCGGATCGCTGTCGTCCCTGCCCCAGCACATGGCCGAGCAGGGCTCGGATGCGTCGGAGCAGTCGCTGTCGCTGGACCTGGCGCAGGTGGACCGGAACCTCATCCGCGAGATTGACGAGGCTCTCCACCGCATCGAGGCGGGGACCTACGGCATCTGCGAACTGACGCACAAACCGATCAGCGCGGAGCGATTGGCTGAACTGCCGTGGGCGAGGCACTCGATCGAGGCCGCCCGCGAACTTGAGCGCCGCTCCTATCGCTCGTGAGCGACAACACGTCCAACCCGCCGTCCGCGGCCGCGCCGCTCGCGGCATGGCGATCGCGCCGGGCGTGGGCACTGCTGATTCTCACGGCAATGGTCTCGCTTGTCGCCGATCTGGGAAGCAAGTCGCTCGCCTTCGATCACGTCGCGGGCGCGCCGGTCTCCGTCGATCGGCTGGCGGTGCTCGAGCGGGCGAAGGTCGATCCGCGATTGATCAGTACGCTCATTCCGAATCACGAGCCCGTGGTCGTTGTGCCGGGGGTGCTGCACTTCACGCTGGTGCTCAACCCCGGGGCGGTGTTCGGAACCGGCCCTGGAAAGCGATGGTTCTTCGTCGCGTTCACGGTTCTGGCACTCGGCTTCGGTCTGTTCATGTTCTCGCGGTGGTGCACCGTGCGCGATACGTGGGCGCACCTGGGCATCGGCCTGCTCATCGGTGGCGGAATCGGCAACCTGTACGACCGGCTGGTGTACGCGTGCGTCCGCGACTTTCTCCACCCGCTGCCCGGGTGGAAGTGGCCCGGCGGGTTCGCGTTCCGTGGTTCGCAGGAGATCTGGCCGTACGTCTCCAACGTCGCTGACGCCCTGCTGCTCGTGGGCATCGGCATCCTGCTGGTCTTCCTGTGGAGGAAAGACCGCGCCAGGTGATCAGCGGGATGCGGCGGGCTCGGCCGCGGTGTTCGCACGCACGAGGATGCCGTCCATCATGCTGCGGACCTCGGCGGCCATGCGCGTGTTGGGGAACTCGGCGACGATCCGGCGACCGAGCGATGCCGCGGTGGACCAGCGACGGTCACGCACGGCAATCTTGAACTGAGCGCCCAGGTTCTCCCGGGCTTTGCCGATCACGCCGCGTGCGACCTCGCGGAACTCCTCCGCTTCGCGCTCGCTGAGGTAGTTATCCAGTTCCTTGAGAAGGGACATCGCCTCTTCAATGCGGCTCTGATCCGCGGCGTCGAGGAAGCGACGCTCCAGATCCTCCTTGTAGACGGCGCGGGCCTGCATCACCCGGTCCTTCGCACGCTCGACCTTCGGAGACTCGGGGAACAGTCGCTGGATGCGGCCCGCTTCCTGAATCGCCGTGTCCCAACGCCGCTGCACGATCAGTCCATCGAGGTGTGCGATCGCTTCACGCACGCGGTGCTCCTGCACTTCCGATCGGGCGGCCTCGATCCGGCCGCGGAACTCCTCGGCATCGGCCAGGTAGCCGAATCGGTCGGCCAGTTCGCGGCAGAGGACGATCGCGGCATCCCAGTTCTGTGTCTGGATGTCCTCTTCGATCGCCCGGCAAAGCAGGTCGCGCTCGACGCGACGGTTGAGCACGCGCCGGGCATCATCCGAGAGGGCCGACTGCTCGTGCAACAGGCGGATGGAGTCCGACACGGTGTCGAGCGTGCGTACCACGCGGTCGTCGCCCGACCTCGCCCGCGACAGGAGCATCCACGCCAGCGGTGCGTGGGTGAAGAACAGAAAGAGCCCGACGTATCCCGCGACGCGCACCTCGACCGAAGCGGTGAAGCCGAGCCGCCCCGCGCCGGCGATGACCAGGCCGAGACTTGCCACGAGAACAAAGGTGTAGGCGGCGGTGCCCAAGACCAACGCCAGCGTTCCCGGGCCGCGGCCTGTTGTGCCGGGGTTCCGATTTGGCAGGGGGGCGGGCACGTGGTCCATGGATCGATCCTCCGAGTATTCCGAACATCGTCTATCGGACCGCAACTGGCGACAGTGAACACGGTTTCCACTCGCGCGTTCACACTATTATTGGCCGATGAACACTCAGGATGCCCGCTCGAAATCCGAACAGGCAGTCTCGCCGGTCCGAGGCTGGTCGCTCGGTCCATTTGATACGAACTGCTATGTCGTGCGTGGACGAAACGGAAACGCCTGCTGGATCGTCGACCCGGGCCTCGACCCTTCGCCGGTCATCGAGGCGGTGATACACGCAGGACTGCGCCCCGAGGCCGTCATCCTCACCCATGCCCATCTGGATCACATCGCTGGACTGCCGCAGATTCTCCGTGCATTTCCAGGCGTGGCGGTGTTGGGACATCAGAGCGAGCGCGACTGGCCCGGTGACCCGGCGTTGAATCTCTCCGAGGCATACGGCATCCCCATCAGCGTTCCCGGCGCCACGAGATTCGTGGAAGATGGCGAGGAGTTGCGTCTGGGCGAGGATGTTTGGAAGGTGCTGCACACCCCAGGACACTCTCCCGGCGGTATCACGCTCGTGAACGATCGTGCGGGGGCCGCGATCGTCGGAGACACGCTGTTCGCGGGGAGCATCGGCCGCTCGGACTTCCCGGGATCCGATCCACAGTTGCTCGTGGACTCGATCAAAGAGAGGCTCTACGCCCTTCCCGACACGACGGTGGTCTATCCGGGTCATGGCCCTCTCACGACCATCGGTCGGGAGAAGCGCACGAACCCCTATGTCCGGCTGTAGGTCGCGAGCGGGGGGTTTGAGGCGTTACTCCGTCGCCGCTCCGTGGCCGACGACCGGTTGACCGGAGGCGGCACCGGCCGGGGTGAGCGCGCCCAGGAGCGTGCGGGCGGCGGAGTTGTTCGGATCGCGATTGAGAGCCTCTTCCAGAGCGGCAATCGCGTCCTCGGTCCGGCCGAGGTCTTCGAGCACCATGGCGGCCATGACGCAGGGGGTCGCATCCGTCGCGGTGCGGCCGAGAGCCTCTTCGAGCGCCTTGAGTGCCTGGGTGTTGTCGCCGTCCTGGCGGGCAAGCATCGCGCGGAGCATCCAGCCCTCAAAGCGCTCGGGCGCGAGCGCGAGCACTCGCTGCGAGGCGATGCGGAGGTTGACTCGGTCCTTGAGATTCGCGGCGACATTGCCCAAGTCGATCCATGCGCGAACGTCGCGAGCGCCCTCCTCGTGCGAGGTGAGGTCGAGCAGTTCGGTTCGAGCCTCCACGGAGCGATTCAGGGCGATAAGGCAGCGTGCCTTCATGTGCTGAAGGTCGCGGCGATCTCCGTTCTCCTTCTTCGACAACAGGCGGGAGATGTAGAACTCCGCCTCACCAAACTGCCCGCACGCCATCTGGGCCCGAATCAGGTCCTCGATGATGCCGGTGTCGTCGGGCGCGAGTGTCAGGGCTTCGTTGAACAGTCGTGCGCCGAGTTTGGGGTCCTGGCGGAGCATGGCGACATGGCCCAGCGCCTGGCGGACGGCGGGGTTGTAGCGGAACTGCTCCCGGCCCGTGCTCAGCATCTGCTCGGCCTCGTCGAGTTTGCCCATGACCAGTTGCATCTCGGCCGCGGCGACAAGGTACTGCGGGTTCGCAGGGTCGAGTTCAGCGGCCTTCATGTAGCGGACAAGCGCCTCTTCGGGCTCGTTGATTCGCTCATGGATGATGCCCAGGTAATACTGGGCGTCGAAACTCTTCTTATCGAGTTCCTCGGCCTTGACGAACGACTCCCGGGCCTGCTCGAGGCGGCCCTTCTCCATCAGGATGCGTCCGCGAAGCACGTGCGACTTGGCGACTTCGGGGTTCAGCGCGAGTGACTTGTCGATGGTCTTCATCGCCTTGTCGAGATCACCGGCGAGGAACTGCTGCTGGGCCATCTGGTACTCGGTGCCGCTCTTGAGCATCGACATCTTCTCATTGGCCGCGGCGATGTGCTCCTTGGTGTACTTGCCGTGCCCGGCGCAGCCGCCCAGCATTCCTGCGGCGGCAAGGGTTGCGACAACGAGCGTGCGGGCGGGCTGGCGGCGTTTCATGGGAGTTCTCCGGTTGTTCCGAGAAGTCGATGTTCCTGTGCAGAAAGAAGGGGCATCGGTTCCCCGATGCCCCTTCGTGAGTGTGCTTAGCGCTGCTGCGTTCCGGACTCGGTCGGGACACCCGTGGTCTGGGTGGTTCCGAGCGAGTTCATGAACTGGTCCATCTCGGCGGGGGTGAACCCGAACCAGGCCGCCCAGCCCGCCTGATCGAATCCCTTGCGGCCGGTCTGAGCCGCGCCGGCGGTCGGGGTGGACGGGGTCAGGGGCTTGTCGTTGGCGTCGAAGCCAGCCGCCCAGAGTTGGCCGGTGGCCGGATTGAAGATCCAGCCATAGTCCGCATGGAAACCCGAGTCGGGAGCGGTGCCAACAACGACCTTGCCGGCATTCTTGCCGCCGACATAGTCGTTGCTCGGGAGTTTGGTGATGAGGTTCATGTCATACAGCGGCTGCCAGCCATCGTGGCCGCCTGCGCCGAGCGTGGGGAGTTTGCCGTCGTGCATGACGGTGAAGATCTCCACCTGGTTGCGGAGGGTCTTGAGGGTGTTCTGAGTCAGACCCGCGGCAGACTCCTTCTCGACCGCCGTAGTGGCGATCGTGCGCGGAGGCGTGGAGGTGGACGTCGTCGTGGGAGTCGCAGGAGCTGCCGTGGCGGCGCGAGCCGGGGACGTCTGCGCAGCCGTCGAGGTCACGGGGGCCGCGGAGGGGGTGGTGTTCATGCTGGACTTGCCGTCGCCCGTGCTCTCACCGGGGATCTTGCGGTGATTCCACGGCGTGCCGTACTTGGAAGGCTCAGTCGCAGGTTTGACCTCGTTGAGCCGGCCCGCGCGTTTGGAGGCTTCGGCGCCGACCATGTTGTCGAGCAGGCTGGGGTTGGGCCACACTTCCTTCTCGGAAGTGATTTTCTCGCGGATCTGGTAGACCGAGGGCTGGTGCGGGTTGAGCGCGAGCGACCTCTGCGACAGCCACAGAGCCTTCTCGGTATCGCCGTCGCGTGCGGCCCGCTCGGCCTCGACATTGAGGGCGCTGGTCATGCGCTCGCGGCTCCAGGGCAGGAGGCCCTGGCGCGTGCCGGCACGGATGCGTTCAAGATCGCCCTCGGCCTGTGCCGCGGCAGCGGCGATGGATGCATCGCTCACGATGTTCGGGGTGATCATGAAGATGATCTCCGAACGGACGGTCGAGTCATCGTGGCCGCGGAAGGCGGCGCCGATGAGGGGGATGTCACCGAGGAAGGGCACCTGCCGACGAGTGAAGGTTGAGTTCTCGGTGAACAGACCGCCCAGGACGATGGTCTGGCCATCGCGGACGTTGACGTTGGTGGTCAGTTCCTGGGTGATCTCGTCGGGGATCGTGACGGCGGCGCCGCCCGCGTCGGTGACGGTGCGGATGTCCGCGATCGAGACCTGGGGCTTGAGTTCCATGCGGATGTTGCCGTCGTCGGAAACAAACGGGCGGAAGTACAACTGGGTGCCCGTGTCGAGGAACTCGACCGACTGAGTGGTGCTGGTGTCGGTGGCCGTGGTGCTCAGGTAGCCGACGCGCTTGCCGACGAGCACGCGGGACGGCTGGCGGTTGAGGGCGAGGACCTTTGGATTCGAGAGCACGACCGTGTCGGTGACCTGGTCGAGCATCTTCACGAAGATCGACACGTCGCCGGTGACGATGCCGGCCTTGAATGTGCCGGGACCGGAGGTGTTGCCCGGGGTCGAGCCGATCGCCACGCCCTTGTTGTCCGAGGGCGAGAAGCCCTGGTTGGCGGCGCCGGTGCCGCCCTTGATCAGGTTGTTGGCGGCCGAGAGCGGGCCGCCGATGTTGATGAAGTCCGTGAAGTCCATGTCCGCGATGATCGAGAAGTCGACGCCGAAGGCGTTGGCCTCGTTCAGCGAGCATTGCAGGATGGTCGCCTCGACCAGCACCTGCTGCGGCTTGGTGTCGAGTTGGGTGAGCAGGGCCTCGATCGCCGAGATGTGCTCGGGGTAGTCGTAGATCACCAGGGTCGCCGACAGCGCGTAGTCGTCCTTGCCGACAGGCGATTTGTCGTTGATGACGAACTCCTTGGACGACTTGTTGACCTGGATCTCACCGCCATCCTTGGACAGCAGCATGGAGACGAACTCCTTGGCGTCCTCGGCGTTGAGGTAGTTCAGGCGGACGACCTTGTACTCGCGCTTCAGGAGGGCCTTCTGCCGCTGGGCATACTCCTCCTGCGTGAACACGTAGATGAAGTTGCCCTGGACGACGTAGTTCCACCCGTTGGGGTAGAGGATCGCCTCGAGGGCCTGATCGAACGTCGCGTTCTTGATCGTTGCCGATACCTTGCCGGTGACGTTCTTGCTCAGAACGATGTTCCGCTCGCTCTGGAACTGGAGCATCTCCAGGACGCTCTCGATGTCCTCGTTCTTGACAGCCATGTCGACCGTGTTCTGATCGCTGACCTCGACCTTCATCTTGTTATCGCCGGTGCGGCTGGGTTTCATGGGGTCACGCACCTCGGGCTGGGCTGCTTCCGCCTGCGCGAATGCAGCGCAAGGAAGACAGGCCAGCAGCGCGCTCGCCGCCGCCAAAGCCGGGAGTTTGCCGCAGCGGGAAAGGACTTCGCCGGGGGTATTCAGACGCCGGATCGACATTGGAACTCTCCTGCGAGCCGACGCCGGGGTGAAAGTGGCCGGTCGTTCGGTCGTGTGCACAAGTGCTTCCCGCCGCAAGGGTTTACGGCGCGTTCGGAGGGTGAGATTCGGCAGGTTTTGCGTGCGACTTTGGGCAAGGTCAACCGCCGCGGTCGGGTCGCGCGGGTTGGGTAAGACCATCCAGTGGAAGTGGGGGGTCTTCGGACCATCGCAGCCCATGCCGATAACCGGTTGCGCGCATGCGCGACCACGGCGGACAACTCGGATGCGGTGGGAGGCTGGGCAGCGTTTCAGTGGCGCGGCTGCGGCGTGGCCGGCGTGGTGCCATGCTGCGCTTGGTTGGCGGTCGGCGTAGCCACGGCCGTGCGTGGGTAGTTGGTCACCAGCAGCAGTCGCGACCAGATCAGCAGACCGAATGCGACGCAGGCGACCCCGAGCAGCGTGACGCGGAGTCTGCTGCTTCGGGCGTGAGATCGGCCGGCCGGCGCCAGGACCTCGGATTCAGCGTTGTGCGACATGGTTGCCTCCATGCATCAAGAACCGGAGCCAGTCGACCGAGCGAGTACGAACCGGAAGTCATCCGCCGCCGGGAGGCGTGGTCGGCTGTGCGCTGACCACCACGCGGCCGGTGAACGGCTCAACCCGGACATCGAAGATCTGGCGGGAACCGGTAACCCGGATGACGCCTCCGTTGCCAGGCACGGCGCCGGCGGCATCGGCCACGGGCCCGCCCATGCCGTCGAACATCAGTGTGTTGGTCCCGCTGAACGCCGCGCTGGTAATCCGGGCGTCGCCGAACTTGGCATCGCGGAAGTCGACGAGATAGCGCCCATCGGGCTTGGTGGGATCAAACATCGTGTTGGCCACGGGATCGACGGTGTTCCCGGGAACCTCCACCAGGGCGTAACTCGAAGTGTCCACATCGAAGACCATCGCCCGGCGTTCCTGGAACGCGACGGCCTCGGCCTGGATGAACGTGATGTCCGAGACGATCGTCCGCACCGCGGCCTGAACCTTGAGAACCCCGGTCTCGCCCATCGCCGGGATCACCAGTGCGCCGGCGATCCCCAGAACGACGATCACCACGAGGACTTCGAGCAGCGTGAAGCCGCGCCCGGCGGCGCGCATGATGCGGGCAGCCGGTCGCGGCTTGCGGGATGCACGATTCAGGCCAACTGCGGGGCGCATACACAACTCCGGCGGTCGGGTTCACTGCTGATTACGGCTTGGCGGGCGGATTGGCCGCGGCGGGCATTTCCGTGACCTTCACGTTGATGCCGCGATCAAGCCTGGACTCGATGCGAGCAAGACGCTCGTTGATGAGTTTGAGTTGCTCGAGCTGTTCCTTGCGCTGCTGAGCGGCATTGAACGGCGATTCGGGCTGATAAGCGGCGTTTGCCGCAGCCGGGCCGGCGGCACCGGCGTCGCCCCACTGCGAGACGGCCAGCAGGCAGGCAAAGACGGCCGCGGCGGGGATGAGGGCTGAGACTCGCTTGGTGGTTCGCATGGTGCAACTCCTGGAGGGCGGATCGACGGTTGGTCGCGGCCCGGTAGGGACTATCGGCCTTTCCAGCCGCGGGCTCTCGCCGCTCAGGGTCTCGGCAGAGGATGATCGCGCCCATCGAAGCCCGCGGCATAGATCTCGCCGTTATTGGGATCATAGATCCAGCCGTAGTTTGTGTGGAAAGCCGCGTCGGGAACCGCATCGGGCACCACCACGATCACGCGGGCATTCGCTCCACCGATCCAGGCGTTGACCGGCGCCGCGAGGAAGTAGTCGTTGCTGCCGACCAGTTCGCCCCAGGTGCCGTCCCCGGCGGTGACCGCCGGCAACTGGTCGCTGTTGCGGGCCTTGAACACGCCGACGTGACGTCGGAGTTTCTGCAACTCGCTGAAGGTAGTGGTCGCGGCCGAGTCGGCGACGGTGCTGTTGAAGGCCGGGACGACGATGGCCGCGAGGATTCCGAGAATCACGACCACGATCAGGATCTCGACCAGCGTGAATGCTCTGAGCAGGACTGGACGCATGCTGTCGGCTCCGAGTGCATCGCCGGCCACATGCCGGGCGGCGCGGGATGTCCGCCTCCCTGGAATGCGGTCGGCCCCCCATCGGGGGCCGACCGCGAACTGTTCATGAGGCCCCATGCTCTCTCTCCGGGGCCCTTGCAGAGTGCCGGAGGGGCATTACCGCCAAACACGGTTGACTTCATCGAAGCCGTTGGCTCCGAAGTTGCCGGTCGCGGCGTCGAACCACCAGCCCGCATCACCGGTCGCGACGGTCACGCCGGGGTCGGCGCTGAGGACGATCGTCGAGGTACCGGTGCGGGGATTGATCGGCACGCTGCGAAGGTAGTTCGCCTGGATCATGCCGTTCTCGGTGTTGTCGCCCCAGCCGTTCTCGTTGGCGAAGGCGCCGAGGCCGGGATACTGACCGTTGTTGCGGACGCGGTAGAGTTCGATCTGCGACCGAATGGTCTGCAACTGGGTCTCGACGTTGCCGATCTGCGCGTCCTGGCTCGCGTTCGTGAACTGCGGGATCACGATCGCGGCGAGGATGCCGAGGATGACGACGACGATCAGGATTTCGACCAGCGTAAAGGCCTTTGACACACGGTTCCGCATACAGGAGTCTCCTTCAAACACGTTCGAACACACACTTGCAAGTCGTCGGGGCCACACATGCCCGACGGTGGATCGCTCCGCTCAGCGAGCCCCGATCGGATGCGGCTACGTGATCGCCGGCACCCGAAGCGGTGGGCCACTGCCCAGTTTGTTCAATCGACTCCCCCCGACGCGGGATTGACTCAGTTGGTCGGCTTGGCGCCCAGGGAGGGCGTCTGTGACGGCAGGGTAGGGTGTGCAGGGCGTCCGGCAGCCGCGGCAAATCCGCTCAACGAGTTATCAGCACGCGAACAAATGAACACGGCCCCGGCAGCGAGCCGGGGCCGTGGCGGAGGCGGTGGAATGGACTGCTTGCCGATCAGCGAGATCCGACTTCCTTCCGACCGAGAATCAGTGGAACGAGTTCGGCATTGGGCAGGTTGAGCGCGCCCATGAGGGCGGCGGCCGCGGTCGCCTCAGCATCGGCACCGGTCGTGAGGATGTCACGAAGGGCGGTGATGTGGCGGGTCTCGAGCAGGTTGCCGTTGCGCTTGGCCGAGCCCGCGACCTTTTCGAGCAGCGCGACCCGCTCATCGCCGGGCGCGGCGATGGCGGCATCCATGAGTGACTGCTGGGCGGCGGGGGTGTTCACGAACGACAGCACGTCGGCGATGTGCTGGCGCATCTCGCCGCGATTGTCCGCCAGCGCAGTGATGAGCGGCCCGGAGGCGTCGGTCACGTTCAACACCGCGTTGCTGGAGACGGCAAGGTCTCGGAGGACCGCGATCGCGCGGGTCTTGTATGCCGCGGCTTCCTCGTCATTGATGGCCCCGCCAATAGCGCGGCCGAGCAGTTGCTCGCCGGCTTCGCCGATCTCGGCCTGGCTCATGCCGATGCGGCCGATCCGGATGGTGGGATCGTCGGAGTACTTCTGCGAGAGTTCCTGGTAGCCGGCGGAACTGGCCAGCGCGAGGATGGGCGCGGCCCGCAACTTGGCGCGCCCGCGGGCCTCCGTGATGATCGCCTGCGTGGCGTTGGTCGTTAGGTCGGTCACGATCAGATCCACGCCGGGCATGTCGGCAATCGCCTGCTCAACATCCAGCAGTTGAGACGCCGGTCGGACATCCTTGTACCCCTTGGCGCGGAGTACTTCGGCGAGGCCCGTCTGGCGCTCGGGCGTCGCAGCGATGACCAGCGCGTAGCGGGCGCCGGCATCGCGGATGGCGCTGCCCAGGATCGGGACCACGCGGTCCGAACCCTCAAAAGTCTCGCGCGGGCCGGCGGCGCCGAGGGCGATGGCGGATTCATACTGCACACGCCGGCTGGGATAACGCAGGGCCTCCAGCAGCGAGCGACGCTCCGCCCCAGACCACAACTGCGAACCGCCCGCGGTCTTCTCGATGGCGGCGATCGCCTTCCGGGCCAGCGGGGTGTCGTTAGCGTCCAGTGCCCTCGCGAGGACGCGCTGGCTGGGGCTGTTGCCCGCAGCGACCGCGTAGTACATCGCCTCGCGCCGGTCGTCGCCGTACGCAGGGTTCACATAGTCCGCCGGGCCGTCGATCTCGCGGGAGAAGTTCGAGGCGAGCCAGAGGCTGATCGCCCCGGCATTGGACGAGTCCAACTGCAGCGCCCGTTCGGCGTGACGCATCGCCATCGCCTCGTGGAAGACCGTGGTATCGATGGGCTGAAAAAGGAGCCCCGCGCCCGGGTCGTACGTCCACCACAACTGGTTCGGCTCGCCGGGGAAACTGGTGAGGCTCAGCGACTCGGTGTAGTACTCATTGCCCAGCGCCTCGTAGCGTGATGAGAGCGGCGCATCGTCGTTCACAGCGCCGGCGATCTTGCGGATCGCCTCCTCCGCGGCGGCCTTCACGGTTCCGACCTGCGTCGTCGCGCGAACGTCATAGATCGACGGGACCGATGTCGAATAGGGAATGTCGCGCAGGACGTTGATCACCGTTTCCTGCGAGACCGGGTCGAGTTCGGGCAGTGCCGTCGTAAGGGGCACAACGGCGTGGCGACCCATGTCCACCAGCAGCGTGCGCACCTCCGCCTGGAGCACACCATTCTCGCGCTGCACGAGTGCCCGCAGTAACTGCGGGAGCGCATACTCGCCGGCTTCTTTAAGGCGCTGGCGCGCGTACGAGCGGGCCTTCTGCATCCCGGTGAGATCCGCGATGCTCTTGGCGATGGCTTCGGGGTCGCGGACGACGGCCCGCTTGCCGTCTTCGAACAGCCGCAGGAGTTTGCCCGCGGTCATCTCCAGGTCGCGGTAACGCAAGCCCTGGATGATCGCCCGCTCGAACTTCGAAACGCCGCCCCGCGAGGACTCGACGAGTTTGACGAACTCCTTCGGATCGAGTTTCTTGGCCAGCAGTGCATCGCCCCACTGCGCCGCCAGGGCGGGGTTGTCGATCAGCGTGTTGTGCGTGAAGTCCTCGAGCAGTTGCTCGTTCGTGGGCTCGCGGCCGGCGGGCTGCTCGGCTTGGGCGAGCAGTGGCAGGGGCGTTCCGGCCACCGCCGCGAGCCCCAGCGGGAGGCAGGCCGCGAACGTCAGGCCGGAGCGGCGGAGGGGGACGAGGCGATTGGTGCGATCGGACACGAGCTGCTCCTTCAAGGATCAGTGCAGGGTCGGGACTTCGGCTGCCGCTGGCGACGTTCGGCGGGACCGATCCCGTACGGACGCCGCCCGCCGCCGGATGCAAATCCGGGGCGCGGCCGCGATTCAAGGGCAGTAACGTAACGCCCCGGCAGCGGGGATGTCAACGCGGGCAAGGAACTTGGCGAATAGGGGGGATCCCCCCAGCACGAGGGGTGGCCCTGGCGAGCTCCCAAAGGGCCCAAGCCTTGGCCGGGTTTCGCACCCGGGCATTCTTCCGGTCCGGCCTGAACCGCACAGTCCGAATAGCCGTTTCCGACGATCCGGGCGGCAATAGGCGTCAAGGGCGACCCAAAAGGCGTCGATGGCAGGGAGTCAGACCGCCGATCGTGCGGCGGTGGGTTCGTGCCGTACCCAACGAAGCGAGGTTAGAGATGCTGCCGTTCGACAAAGATGTGCTTACAACCGGCGAGGTTGCCAAGATCTGCAATGTTGCGCCGCGGACGGTGTCCAAGTGGTTCGACACGGGCCAACTCAAGGGGTACCGGATCCCGGGTTCCAAGGACCGGCGGATTCCCGTTTCGCAACTGGTTCGCTTCATGAAGGAGCACGGCATCCCGTTTGACGGGGTCGCCGGCGGCAAGACCCGCATCCTCGTCGTTGATGACGAGACCGAGGTTGTCGAAGCGCTGGGCAAGGCGCTGGCCGAGCAAGCCAACTACGAAGTCCGCACCGCCACGACCGCGTTCGAGGCCGGCATCGAGTGCGAGCGGTTCAAGCCGCATGTCCTGCTGCTCGATGCTCACCTCGGCGGGGCCGAGGCCAAGGCGCTCGCCGGGCTTGTCCACAAGGACGACGACCTTCAACTCACCAAAGTCATCGCCATGAGCGGGCAGATGACCGAAGGTCAACTGCAGGGCCTGCGCACGCAGGGCTTTGACAGTTACCTCCGCAAGCCGTTCGCGGTGCGGCAGGTCATCGAGGCGATCGAGCACTCGACAAACCTCGTCCACTGACGTCCAGAGGCGGCCCGCGCCGACCAGCAACCAGCAGACTCGTGCAGGCCCCGCGTCGATGATGCGGGGCCTGTTGTTTCGCGGTGTTGCCGACGTAGTTCGTTTCGTCGCCGACCGCCCGTTCAGAAATCGCGTCGAACGAAGATCAGCGTGGCCGCTCCGAGAACCACGAGTTCGAAGGCGAGCGATGTGCCAACTACCCACGCGAGTGAACGGTTGTCCAGCGCTTCCTCCGCAGCGCCGGCGTCCTCGTCGCCACTGGCCTCCATGATGACTTTCAGGAAGCCCTCCATGTCGCTCTTGTCGATCACGAAGCGCTGGAAGAGCCGCTTGGTTTCGCCGGTCTTGGGCAGAACCGCGTTCATCGCGTAGATCCGCCGGTGCCAGGTGGTCGTGGACCGCGAGGTCTCCCGCAGCGGCGTGACCTCGCCTTCAAGCCGCTCGATCTGCCGCACCACCTGCGCGCGATTGCGGACCAGGGAATCGGTGCCGCTGGCGGCATCCACCTGCCCCAGCAGCGTCCGCCCTGCTTCCAACAGGTTGCGGGTGCCGCGGCGGGATGGCCTGCGGGGATAGGGTGCGGGAGCCTGTCCCGTGGCCTGGGGCGGAGGAGCGTCCGCGGGGGTCTCTTGTGTGGCGGCCGGTCCGGTCTGCTCCGCCGGCGCCGTTACGCTCGCCGCCGGCGCGGCGGAGTCCACACCGAGTTCGAGCAGTTGCTCGTCGATGGATTGCAGCGTGTCCTTGAGCGTCTGGATCTGGCCGTCGACGCGGGCGACCTGCTGCTCCTGCCGAAGCCGCTGGTCGAGCATGAACTGCTCGACGCTGGCGGTGAGCCAGGAGGCGAGCCAGATGAGGATCGTCGCGAGCAGCGCGAGCAGCGTGGACCGGGTAAGCATCCCCACGAGCGCACAGACACTGAACAGGTAACTGAAGAACAGGACCATGAGGGGGACCGCAAGCAGCGGCCTTGCGTCCCAAACGCCGCCGCGGATTCCGATGACCAGCACCGCGCCGACGGCGAACACCATCGCCTGCAGGACGACGAACATGAGGCCCGCGGCGTATTTGGTCAGGAACAGCCTGAGCCGGCTGATGGGCTTGGAGAGCACGAGTTCCACCGCGCCACCGGAGACCATCTCCGGGATCATGCCGGCGGTCGAGATCAGCGCGAGGATGGTCGCGCCCCAGGCGAGCCAGAGGTTGATCCCGAACCACGAGAACAGGAACTTGTAGAACCCTCCGGGCGATACGGCCTTCGTCGACAGGAACGGGATGTCCGCGGTCATACCGAAGGCGACGATGCCCCGATCGTTGTTCGAGGGAATGGCGAGCGCGGCCACAACCGCGACGGAGATCGCCAGCACGATCCAGAACAGTTTCCGGCTGTTCAGTTCCCGATACGCATCGAGAAAGATGGCCAGCGTCTGCCTCATCGGGCGTCCTCCGCGGCTTGCACGAGGCCGGAGCGGGCCGCGTTGCCGGATTCGCGTCTGCTGGTGCTGGCCGCGCCGGGTGCAAGCGTCTGCCCGGTTGTCGGGTCGGTGACAGCCTTCATGAACAGGTCTTCGAGCGACCATCGCACGGGGCGGATGGCCCGGATCGTCATCCCCGCGCGACGCAGCGCATCGATCACGGGCTGGAACTCTGCGGCCTCCTCGGTCTGGACCTGGATCGTCACCGCGTTTGGTGAACTCCCAGCCTGCTCGACCGTCACTCGCGTCCCCGAACTCCCAATCAACAGGCCTCTCAGCGTCGGTTCGGCCGGCGATGCGGGTGGATCGAACGTGGCGATGCCGCTGAGCGTGGCAGGGAGTTGGGCGGCCTGCCCGGCGGTGCCACCGGAGATTGCGACCTCGATCTCGTATCGGCGACTGTCGCGTGTCAGTTCGTCAATCGTTCCCTGCGACGAAACGACCCCCTGCACGAGGATGGCAACGCGGTCGCAGACCATCTCGAGTTCGCTCAGCAGGTGGGAGTTCAGGAAGACGGTGCGGCCCTCATCGCGGATGCGGGCCAGGATTGTGCGGATGTCCCGCCGGCCAACAGGGTCGACGCCGTCGGTCGGCTCGTCCAGCACCACCAGGTCCGGGTCGCCCATCAGCGAGTTGGCGATCCCCAGCCGCTGCCGCATGCCCTTCGAGAAACCCTTCACCTTCTTGTGGGACCAGTTCGACAGGCCCACCAGGTCAAGAAGTTCGCCGCTGCGCTTCTTGCGCACCACACGCGGCACATCGGACAGAGCGCCGAAGAAGTCCAGCACCTGCGAGGCGGTCAGGTATTCAGGGAATCGGTGATGCTCGGGCAGATATCCCACCCGCCGGAGATTGGCCTTGTCGCCGACGGGAGCGCCGAGGAATGTCCCATCGCAGCGTGTCGGGCTGATGACCGTCATCAGGATCTTCACCAGCGTGCTCTTGCCCGCGCCGTTCGGACCGAGGAGCCCGAAGACCGAGCCCCGGTGGACCCGCATGTCGATCCCGCGCAGGGCGTGCACCTGTCCGCGGCCGAAACGGCCCTTGTACAACTTCTCGACGTTGGAAAGGTCGATCACCCAGTCGCCGGAGTATCGGCCCGACGCGCGGGTCGCGGGTGCGGCGGAGGGTGCGTTGGTCGCGGTCGTCACTCAAGGCTCCTGTCCGAGGGAGGCGAACCGGGCGGCGAGCAGGGCGCGGGCGTTTCAGCGAATTGGGCGCTTGCGGGCAACGATGTGGAAGACATGCCAGTGCTTGGGATTCCCGCCCGCATCATTGTCGTCCTTTTCCTCGATGCGGAACTCTTCTACCTCCAAGGGCCGGAGGAGATCCCTGGCGCGGGCTTCGGTCTGGTGTGATCGGTCGGGGATCGCCGCCCATGAGTCGCGGTCGCCGAAGAACTGTCCGGCGAATCGGCCGCCGGGCTCGATCGACTCGACGATCTTCGACCACAAGGCGTCGAAGTGCCGGGGCTCGCAGAAGGGGAGGGAGAACGATGCATTGACAAGCCGGGCGCCGGGCAGCGTCAGGCCTTCGAACGCGGCCACCCTGGCCGTAAGGGCGCCGCGGACGGCCGTGGCGACCCGGGGCAGCAGCAGATCGAAGGCGTTGGGGTGGGAATCGATTGCTAGCACCCGCCAGCCGCGCCGGAGCAGTTCGAGCGTGTCGCGCCCCTCGCCGCACCCCAGGTCGATCGCCAGCGGTGCGTCTGTTTGTGCGCTGCGGACTGCATCGATCTCTCGTTCGCGGTCGAAGCGATCGAGCGCCGACAGGAGCGTCTCCCGCGGAGGCTTGCCAAGGACGACCTTGAAGTAGCCCGGCCAGTCACGCTTCTCGGCATAGTGCTGGGCTTTCGGGGTCGCCTTGGATGGCTTGTCGTCGGGCGTTGGCGGAAGAGTGGTCATACGCTGTGCACCAATGTACGAGAACACGCGCGAGTTCGTCGCCGCACTTGAGCGGGCCGGAGAACTGAAGCGTATTTCCGCTCAGGTCTCTCCGGTGCTCGAAGTCACTGAACTGGCCGATCGGGAGAGCAAATCTCCGGCGCCAAGCCTGCCGAGCGAGGCGACGCGCCGGACAGACCCGCGGTTTCATCACCTCGGCGGCCGGGCGCTGCTCCTGGAGAGTATCGAGGGGTCTGAGATTCCTGTGCTGATCAACCAGTTCGGCAGTTACCGCCGGATGGAGATGGCACTGGGCTGCAACGACGGTGCGGGCGCCGATCTTCAATCCGGCCATACCCCCGGAGGGCTGGAGGCGCTCGCGGAGCGACTCGGCAGGCTCATCAAGCCCGAGCCACCGCCGACGCTGATGGCGAAACTGAAGAAACTCCCGGAACTGCTGGAACTCGCG
Source organism: uncultured Phycisphaeraceae bacterium (assembly GCA_964409775.1). Classification (GTDB taxonomy): domain Bacteria; phylum Planctomycetota; class Phycisphaerae; order Phycisphaerales; family UBA1924; genus JAHBXL01. The sequence goes on from CAYPEI010000001.1 coordinate 292,540, forward strand.
AAGATCCCGCCGAGGAAGGTCCGCTCGGGGCCGTGCCAGCAGACTGTGATACGCGGCATGGATGTCGACCTCACGCGTCTGCCGCTGCTGCGCTGCTGGCCGCATGATGGCGACTTCGCCGCGATGGGTTATCCGCCGAATGTGAACGATGGCATCCCCGGGCTCGGCTCCGGCGTGGAGTGGGATCGCCTCTACCGCGGCCGGTACATCACGCTCGGCACGATCCACACCATCCATGCCGATGACCGTGACCACCCGAACCCTCCCAGCCGCAACGTCGGCATGTACCGCGTGCAACTTCTCGGCAAGCAGCGGATGGCGATGCACTGGCACATGCACCACGACGGAGCGCGACACTGGCGCTCGTGGAAGGCTCGCGGCGAGAAGATGCCGGTCGCGATCGCGCTGGGGGGCGAGAGCGTGATGCCGTACGCGGCGACCGCGCCGATGCCGCCGGGGATCAGCGAACTGTTGCTGGCGGGATTCCTGAACCGGGGCGGCATCCCGCTCTGCCGCGGCGTGACGGTGCCGCTGGATGTCCCGGCGAACGCCGAGATCGTGATCGAAGGGTACGTGAGCAACGAGGCGGGCACGCCGGGGTTCGATCCACGCGTCGCCGGGGCCGCGCTCGGGCCGGGTGCGGTGTTCGAGGGACCGTTTGGAGATCACACAGGGTTTTATTCACTTCCGGATCGATACCCGGTCATGGAAGTGACCGCGATCTCACACCGGCGCGATCCGATCTTCCCCGCAACTGTCGTCGGCTTGCCGCCGCAGGAAGACTACTTCATGGGGAAGGCGACGGAGCGGCTGTTCCTGCCGCTGCTGCGCACGATCATCCATGACATCGTTGATTACGACCTCCCGATGTTCGGCGCGTTCCACAACTGCGCGTTCCTGAAAGTCAAGAAGGAGTACCCGCTGCAGGCGCGGCGCGTGATGCACTCGGTCTGGGGGGCGGGGCAGATGGCCTGGACCAAGACGATTGTCGTCGTCGACGAGGATGTCGATGTGCACGACACAACCGCGGTGCTGCGGGCGGTGGGGGAGCAGTGTGTGCCGGGGCGGGACACCGAACTGGTCCGCGGCCCGTTGGACATTCTCGATCACGCCGCGCCGCACCTTGGCGCGGGAGGAAAGATGGGCTTCGATGCGACGCGCAAGCACGATGCGGCCGAGACGCATCGGGCCTTGGATCCGCTGGCGGCAGAGTTGTGCGCGGCCGGTCCGATCGGCCCTGCGCTTGGCGATGCTGCGCGGCAAGCAGAGGCTCGCATCCGCGAGTTGCCAGGTGTGCTCGATGCCCGCATTCCCGCGGAACTCGGCGGCTGGTGGCTGCTGCTGCGTTCCGATGGTTCAAGCGGCATCGGTCAGAAACTCGTCATGGTCCTCGGCGGTCTGGCCGATGCCATTTCCCTCCCGAGATGGATCGTCGTGGTGGGGCCGGATGCCGACTTGGCCAACATCGACGATGCGCTGTTTCATTGGATGGCCAACACGGCGCCCGACCGAGACCGCTCCCTCAGCAAATGCGGCCGCCGCGTTGCGTTCGACGCTTCCCCGAAACGCGCTGGCGAGACGATCAACGGGTTTCCTGTTCGCGACTGGCCGCCGCTTCTGAAGATGACGGAGGAGGTCAGGCTGAGAGCCGGAGCGATGACGAAGTCATCCTGATCCCTCGATCACGTCTTTCGCGTTGCGCTGTCCTCACGGCAGGTAATACTCGGGGATGGACTGTCCGAGGTACGTGATGCTGCGCTGCCGGTAGGGCGACTGGTCCTGGTAGTTCTGCGGGGGTTCGTCGTAACTCTCGAGATACATCTTCACCAGCGATGCGTTGGCCTTGAAGAACGCCGCGTGTCCGTCCGCGAACGAGATGTTGTACCCCTGTGTCCCGTGGTTGTTCCACGGGTCCGGCCAGTTGTTGATCCCATCGGGCCGTCCCACACTGGGAAGGATGGACTGGTCGTTGTCGTTGTCGATGATGAGGTAGCACCTGTCCGGGAACGTGACGTTGCTCTGCTTCTTGAGCAGGTTCCGGGTCTGCAGGGTGAAGACGATCGGCATCTGGTCGCGGTTCCATCCCAACTGGTCGCCGACGGTCACCGGGGGCGGCACGACGATTGGTCGCCCGTCGAGGTACTTGCCCGCGGTGAACCACGCACGAATCTCGTAACTGTGCCCGCCCTGGTCGTCGAACCGGTCCCTCCCCGCCCAGTAGGTGTCGCGGATGAAGTCGCGTCCGTACACGTCCTGCACTTCCGAGCCCTGGTCATCGCTCAGCATCACATCCGGGCGGATCACGTTCCGCGTCGATGGGCACACGGCGACGTTGTAATCGGCGATGTACTCGGGGAACAACCATCCGATGTTGTCCTCCCAGTCGAAGTACGCGGGGATGAAGTACCCCTGCCGCACGTCGTTCGAATAGGCGTTGCACGCCAAGGCCATCTGCCGCGCGTTGGACAGACACTTGGCCCGGCGGGCCGACTCTCTTGCGGCGCCCAGAGCGGGCAGCAGAAGCCCCACCAGCAGCGCGATGATCGCAATCACCACAAGCAACTCGATGAGCGTGAATCCACGTCCCGCCGGTCTGCCGGGGTGCCATCCCATGACCCTGAGTCTACCGCAAGATTCCGGGTCCATCCCGGCAAATTGCCGATGAACCTCGCTTGTGGCGGTTGGTTCTGCGGCGATCTTCGGGTAGTCTGCTCGCTCGGGACGAGCCTGCCTTCAGAACGTCGCCCACGGGAGCCACGAATGAACCCTCCGACCTTTGCGACCCGCGTCGCCGCCTGCCTCTCCGTTTCCGCGGCACTCCCCGCAGCGGCCCAACAGAATCAGGTACTCGTCGACTTCACGGGGGCCTCGATCCCCTCGCTCAGCACCAACCCGCCTGATGTCGTGCGGACCTCCACGGCCACGATCTTCACGTCCCCGGGCTACCGCTTTGCCTTCAACCCCGTTGTCCAGGGAACGGGTGCGATCGGCGCATCGCTGTTTCCCAGTCCCACTCCGCTGGGAGACGTCGTCAACTATTTCTCGCAGGGACAGCAGCGGTTCCTGTTTGGCGCGGTCCGCAACCCACCCGGCACCATCCCCACGAGTTTGGACAACGAGTCGCTGAGCGGCACTTTCAGCGGCCTTGCCATCAACTTCAACTTCCGAGAAGAGGTCCTCTCGACCGGCGCCTGCCGCGCGGGCATCTACAACATCCAGAAGCCGATCTTTTTCGGGTTCAATGTCATCAGCGGCGGTGCGCTCATCGAAACTTGGGTCCCTCCCGCGCCCGTCCGTTCCGAGTTTCAGTTCGAAGGCAACCTCCAGTCCGTCCGCCAGAGCGGCGCCGCCCCGGCTTCGGGCCCGGCGAGAATGCGGTACCTCGACGACGCGGCCTTCGGCCCCATCCTCGGTGGGATCGGTCAGGAGGACAGTTACCCGGCGATGCCCACCCCTCAGAATGTCACCGTGGCTCAGTCTGCCTTCGGCACCACGGATTCGTTTGGCCTTCCTCCGGTCGGCGGGGTGGTGGACAACGTGTACCGGACGAGCCCCACGCGCAATATTGCGTTTCCGAACACCGACGCCTATCGCCGCGGCATCGGCCTGGCGCTGTGGCCGGCCAACCGCGACAACTGGCCGGAAGACCGCAACGGTCAGTGGACGATGGTCTGGGATCTGCTGATTCCGCAGTCGGTGTGGAACGCGGGCGGAACGATCGCGCTCATCGAAGACAATCACAACAACGCCGCCGGAGCCGATGCGTTCATCAAGATCGTGGGTGGGCAGGCCAGGTTCGGGTATTGGACATCGGAGGCGAGTTACCTGACGCTGAGCGCGGTGCAGCCCGGGCAGTGGTTCCGGCTAGCTTTGTCGTGCGATCACTACCGGCAGTTCGCGTCGCGCGTCTTTGTCAACGGCCAGTTCGTGGGCGCCACAGGCTCTGGGTGGGTGTACGCCTCGTGCAAGGCAAGCGACCCGCGCTGGGGCGATGTTTCATCGTCAAATCCGAACGGCACCGTGGTAGCTGCCGCGACCTGGAATGGCTGGGGGCAGTTCCCCAGCCCGTGGGCCAAGTCGATGGGCACGGCCGGCGCGCCGATGGCCGCGACGATCTGCCTGTTTGCCGATCTTCAAGGCCGCGGCGAGAGCGTCTATCTGGCGAACTTCGCGTATACCGACGAGGCGATGGCCGACAGCGCGGTCGCGGCGCTCGGCGGGCCGAACGGGCTTGGCATTTTCTATCCCCGCGGCGGGAATACCTGCCTTGCAGACTTCGACCACAATGGCATTCGAGAAGTGCCGGACATCTTCGCGTTCCTGAGCGCGTGGTTCGCGATGAGCCCCAGCGCAGACATCGACGGCGTTCCAGGGATCGGAGTGCCGGATATCTTCGCGTTCCTGAGTCTCTGGTTCGCCGGGTGCCCCTGATGAAGTCCCGGCACCGGACTCCGCGTCCGGTTCAGGAGCAGCCGGCGGTCTGGAGTCGCCTGTCTGGACCTGAGCGCACTTGACCGGAACTTGCCCTCGTTCCTTGTGATCCGCGAGATCCGGAGTAAACTGGAACTTTGACCCCCGCGCGGCGTGGCGCGGTGGCTGCAACCGGCCCGAGTTTTCACCCTTTCCCGGCAGGTCACCCGTGAGAATCGCGGCCGCTTTCATCGTCGCTGTCGCCTCGGCTGCCCAGGCGCAGATGTTCTCGGTCCTGCCTTCGGGACACGAACCCGCCGCTGCTCCGGCATGGTCAGTTCCGGGGCCACGACCGGTGGGTGGCTGCATCGTCCGGGTCGACATTCCCGCCCTCTCCGCGACGCTCGGCCTCGCCCCGGCGCAGCGGCTTGACGCCCGCTTGGCCGACTACGGGATGCAGATGCCGCTTCCTGGTCCGGGTGGAGATCTCGTTCCCTGCTTTGTGGCGGAGTCGCCGGTCATCGAGGCGCCGCTTCAAGGCCGCTTTCCGCAGATCCGTAGTTTCATTGTGCAGTCGGTTGATGGCCGCGCATCGGGCCGGCTCGAACTCACCCAGCGCGGCCTGACGGCGATGCTCCGCGCTGTCCGCCCCGCGGATTCGCCGCACGCGAGTGCCGTAGGCGATACCTGGATGATCGACATCTGGCAGTCCGGCGATCCGGCCCACGCCGCTGTGTACTGGCTTCGCGATTTGAACGCGACCGCAGACTGGACCTGCCACACCGCCGCCCCGCTCCCGCAGGCCGCAGATCGGCCCGAGGCCCTGCGTGACCCGGCCCAGCAGGATGACGGTTCTCCTTCTACCCGCGGCGGCGGGCCGCAACTCAGCACGGTCCGCATCGCGATGGCGTGCACGGGGGAGTACGGTCTTCATCAGTGCGCGGTGCTTGGCCACGCCCCGAACATCGCGGACCCGCTGGCCGCGATCGTGACGGTGGTCTCTCGGGCCAACGTGGTGTACGAGGCCGACCTCGCGGTGCACTTCAATCTTGTTTCGAACAACGACCAGATTGTCTTCATCGACCCGGAGACGGATCCCTACCCGACGACCTGCGACGGCACCGGCGGGGGCGATTGCTCGGGTCCGTTCCTGAGCGTGAACATCCAGACCCTGTCAAGCCTGATCGGCAACTCCAACTTCGACATCGGTCACCTGCTGACCCGGGTGTACGGAGGCGTGGCCTACCTCAATGCGCTGTGCACATCGAACAAGGCCGGCGGCATTTCCGGCATTCCCCGCGGCGGCGATGTCGATCCGCTCTCCGCGCTCATCGCCATCCACGAACTCGGCCATCAGTTCGGCGCCAATCACACATTCAGCGGCACGCGCGGGCGGTGCTTCGGAAACGTCAACCTCTCGACCGCATGGGAAGCCGGCTCGGGCTCCTCGCCCATGGCCTATGCGGGGGGCTGCCCCGTGGGTGATGCGCCGCCCACGGACAACGTCGTTCAGTTCTGCGATCCGTACTTTCATCACGGCAGCGTTCGAGAGATGATGACGCTTCTGGGAAATCGGACCTGCCCGGTCCGGGCGACGGTCGCGAACAACCCGCCGGTGATTGTCTCCACAACCGCCGATCAGGCGATTCCCCCCGGAACTCCCTTCGCACTGTCCGTCTTGGCGACGGATGCGGATGGCGATGCGCTGACCTGCTCATGGGAGCAGTACGACTCGGGCTTTGCGCGCCCGCTCACCGGGCCCGATGCCTTCGACAACGGGCAGGGCGCGCTCTTCCGCGCCTTCTCGCCTGTGCTGTCGGCGACTCGCACATTCCCGCGGATGGCAGATGTCCTTTCGGGCGTGCCGACACCGGGCGAGATGCTCCCGGCCGCGACCGGCGTCACCAGGCGATTCCGTGTCATCGTTCGCGATAACTTTCCGGGCGCGGGGGGCGTGGCGATTTCGCCGTTCGTCCGTCTCACAATTGCGACCGGAGCCACGCCATTCTCGTTACTCGCGCCGGTCGCAGGAACGACACTTGCCGCAGGACCGAACCAGGTGCTCTGGAGCGTCGGCGGCACCGATCAGGCGCCGATTTCGTGCGGAAGCGTGACGGCCCGCCTGTCTCTCGATGACGGACTCAGTTTCGATCGAGTCCTCGGCACATTCCCCAACTCCGGCGCGGCGATCGTTCAACTCCCGCCGCTCGTCGAGGCCGCCGCCGCGAGGATCCGTGTGGATGCGGACGGCCGTGCCTTCTTCGCCGTCTCGGCGCCGTTCACGCTCGATCGCGGGTGCATCGCGGACTTTGACGGTGCGGGAGGTGTCGGTGTGCCCGACATCTTCGCGTTCCTTGCCGCGTGGTTCGCTCAAGATCCGCGCACGGATATCGACGGCATTCCGGGCATCGCCGTGCCGGACATCTTCGCATTCCTGAGCCTCTGGTTTGCAGGGTGCGTGTAGCGCCGCGGTGCGGAAACGGTCTGCGGGAGGGCGGAACTCAGTTGGCCTGGGCGACCGACTTGTCGTCCGGGGCGGGCGATGCCGGCACTCCGAGGTAAGACAACGTGCGCTCCATGATGCGTCGCACCACGGGGCCCGCGGTGGCCGCCCCGTAGTGCTTGCGGGCCGCGACGAGGCTGGGGCCCGGGTCATCGATGACCACGAGCACCACGATCCGCGGCTCTTCCACAGGGCCGCCGGCGATGAACGACGAGTTGTACTGGCCCTGGAAATAGCCGTCCGAGCCGCGGGGGCGCTTCTTGCCGGGCGGCGGGGGGCCGAGGGGGATCTCCGCCGTGCCCGACTTGCCGAACGCCTCGTATCGGAGGTGGACGGTCTCGTCCTTCCTCGTCATGCGCTGGTCGAGGTTGTGCGTTACGCCGCGCATCGTGTCGCGGGCGAGTTCGGCGATCTCCCGCGGCAGGACGCGCACGCCGGGCACGATCCCGCCACCGGGCGCATCGGCCGGGACAGCGCGAAGGGTGATGGGGGGAAGGGTTCCCGCCAGTTCGCCGGAGCGGGCGAGCGCGGAGTAGGCTCGGACCATCTGGATCGGTGTCACCGCGACCTCGTGGCCCATCGCGACCGATGTTTGCGAGTACTTGGACCAGTTCTTCTTGCTCGTGACCAGGCCGGTGGACTCCCCGACGAGGCCGATGCCGGTCCGCCTGCCGAAACCGAAGCGGAGCACCCCGTCGCGCATCTGGTCAAAACTCAGACGGCTTGTGACCTTGGCCATGCCGATGTTGGACGAGTTGACCAGCACCTCGCGCCAGGTCATGACATCCCGCATGGTGACGTCGTTGACCGGGCGGCCGTAGGGGGTAATCCAGTGCCCGCCCTCGGTGTCGATCTTCTCGTCCGGAGTGACCACGCCCGCTTCGGTGGCCACCGACCACATGAAGGCCTTGAAGGTCGAACCGGGCTCGTAGACATCCTCGACGCAGCGGTTGCGGGCGAGCGAGGCTTCCTTGGCGCGAGATTTGTCAACGTTGATGGTGATGTACCGGGGACGGCCGCCGTGTTCCTGGCCGATGGGCACATCCCACTTGTAAGGCACAGCCCCGGGAACCGGACGCAGGACGTCGGCGAGCGCCAGGAGTTCGCCGGTCCGGGGGTCGATGACAACGGCCCGCCCGCCCGCGGCATCCGCTTCCTCGACGCCGCGACGAACCTCTTCGAGCACGATGCGTTGCACTTCAAGATCGAGCGAGAGCCGGACGTCGTGTCCGCGCTGCGGGGCCGCGTAGCCCTGGGCGTTGACCCACAGTGGTCTTCCCTTGGCATCGCGGACGTACTCAATCCGTCCGGGGGTGGGCGCTGCGTCGCCGTTGATCATTTTTTCGACGCCGAGCAGTCCCTCGTGATCAATGCCGACCTTGCCGAGCAGCCCCGCGACCAGGTCGTCCGCGGGCGTCTCCCGGAGTTGACGCGTCTCCAAGTGCACGCCGGGGATCTTGAGTCCCTTGACGACATCGACGCGCCAGTCTTCGAGGACGCCTCCGTTGGGTCCGTGGTTGAGCGCGACGTAACGATTCAGGCCTTTGTCCGCTTCGGTCCATGGGTCGTTGTCGCTCTCCGCCGCGAGCAGGCGTTCGTTCTCCGCCAACTTCGGGGCGAGCCTCCGCATGATCTCCTCGAAGGGGATATCGGTGGCATCGGAGAGTTTCTGGACCGCATCCTCGGGCGGGTTGGGGAAGTCCACCGGATCGATGAAGACGCGGAAGGCAAAGCGGGTCAGCGCGAGAGGACGGCCGCGCCGGTCGAGCACATCGCCCCGAACACCCGGCTCCGAGCGGGCGGAGACGCGGCTGCCGCCGTGGGCGGCGAGCAGTTCCCCCGGGGCGACCTGCAGTTGCACGACGCGAGCGAGCATGAGGCCCAGCAGGACACAGATCGCAGAGATTGACAGAAGCGCCACGCGATCGATCCGCGCGCCGGGAGTCGGCTCAGAGTCGAGTTCGTCGCCGATGGCGGATTCGTCGCCGGGACGATCGGCAGGGGGCTGCGGCGCAACGTGGTCCTTGAGGGTGGCGTCCATGCGGTACCCCTGGTTGGCTTTCAGGCTTGGGCGGTTGGAAGTGAAGCGACTGATCAGCGCGGCGTGTCCATCACCAGAGCGTCTTTCGCGGCGGCCTCCTGCTCACGTCGCACAAGTTCGAGGTAGCGATCCTGCGAGATGGGGAGGAGTTTGCCCAGCCGCGACGCCGCGGCCTGGATGCGCTGCGGTGTGACGCGGGAAGCAATCTCGGCGCGGAGCCGCCAGAGCGTGCGGTCGTGCTGGGCCACACGCCGCTGCGCATCGGCCAGTTCGTGGGCGCACTGGATGCGGAGTTGCCGGTTCACAAGCAGCACGCCTGCGACGACGCCAAGACTGATGATGAGGAACGCCAACTTCCCGAACACGCATTCACCTCGCGGGGATTCGCAGTTTCATGCCGGCGGTCAGGGTGTCGGGATCAGGCATCACGTCGGAGTTCAGCGATGCGATCTCGGGCCAGCGTTTGGCCGAGCCCAGGGTCTTGCGGGCAACCATGCCCAGTTCATCGCCGCGCTGCACCACGTAAATGGAGTAACCGGGGCCCGAGCCGTCGCGCTTCTGGGGCGAATCGGCCTTCGTCGGGCCCTGCGGCTGCTTCTGCGGGGCAGGGCTGTCGGGAACTCTTGCGCCCGGGGGAGGCAGAACGGCCTGGCCAAGGAGAACGTCCTTCGGGGGCAGATCGATGACCACGCCGCCGCGAAGTTCGCCGGAACTGCCAATCTTCCCGGGATTGAACTCGCGCAGTCGCTGCCAGAGATTGCCATCCCCATATTGAGTGACAGCGATGCGGTAGATCGAGTCACCCTCCTGAATCGTGTGACGCTTGATGGTGCCGGAGGAGTAGGGCTTGCTGGCGATTGGAGGCGGGCTGACCTGTTCAACAGGCTTCGTCAGCACCGTCTCGGGACCGGGGATGGCCTTGCCTGGACCCGCCGTGAAGCGTTCTCCGGGCGACCCGGTTGCAGGCTCAAAGTCCGAGCGGAGCGGCTCGGGGACGGAGTTGTCGCCCGGTCGTTTGCCCATGACGAGTTCAGGAGGCGTCGGAGTGCCGGTCTGGCCGCCCTGAGCGACGCCCGAAGGAGCCGCGGGAGGGGTCGGAGGTTGATACGAAGGCTGCTCGGGCAGGCGGTTGGCGACGTTGTGGGAGGTTAGCGTGTCGGGCAGTTGGGGCCGGCTGGTGGGGTCGGCCGGGACCCGCAACCCATCCGAAGAACTCCCGAACTTGACCGGAGTTCCCGCGGACATTGCGCCCGCGGACACATCCTGAAGGCGAGCCGGGGAGAAGTGGTCGCTGATCAAAACTCCGACGATCAGCACGAGGGAGAAACCGACAATGAGAGCGAGCTTGTGTTCGCGGGTCACTGCTGCATCCTTGCTGCGAGTGGGTGTGAAGCGGCTTGGGGAGAATGACTCGGCGTTCGGAGCCGTTTGGCTTCAAAGAGCGGGGTCCTTCCCGCGATCGGCCTCGGTTTGGTCATCGTACATCCTCGGTTTGGTCGCTGCGGAGGCGGATGACGCGCAGTTTCGCCGATCGGGCACGGGGGTTGTGGGCCGTTTCCGCGTCGTCGGCCTGGATGGCCCCCCGCTCGATCGCGACGGCCCGCCCGGCGGAGATCAGGCCGGCGAACACCTGCTTGACCGGACGGTCCTCCAGCGAATGGAATGCAATGATCCCGATTCTTGCGCCGCCATCCGGCCCGGTGCGGAGCCAGGTTGTGCGGCCGACTTCGCCCGCGCGGTGGATCGAGGAGAGAAGAGCATCCAGATGACCCAGTTCATCGTTGACCGCGATCCGGAGGGCCTGAAACGTCCGGGTTGCGGGGTCGATGGGCGACTTGCCGCCCGGTCGGCCTGCCACGCCGTGCACGATCGCGGCGAGTTGGGCGGTTGTCGTGATCGGGCGCGACGAACGGGCGCGAAAGATCGCCGCGGCGATGCGGCCGGCGGAACGGTCCTCGCCGTAATCGTGGATGATCCTGGCCAACTCGCGTTCCGGAAGAGTATTGACAAGTTCCGCCGCGGTGACCGGTGACGAGGGGTCCAACCGCATATCCAGCGGCCCTTCGCGCTGAAAACTGAACCCGCGCAGGCTGTCACTGATCTGATTGGACGAGAATCCGAGGTCGGCGAGCAGCACATCCACGACAAGCCCATGCTCCTGGGCGAGACGGGCCGCGGCGGAAAACGGTGCGTGAACAGCGATCACACGGGGCGGCATGGCGATGGCACGCACCCGGGCCTCAGCGCGGCGGAGGTTTCCCTGGTCGATATCAAGCAGCAGGAGCGTCCCGGTCGGGCCGATGCGTTCAGCCATCGCTGCGGCGTGCCCGCCGAGCCCCGCGGTGCAATCCAAGACCGTCTCGCCGGGACGGGGGGCGAGCGTGCGCAGCACCGCCTCCAGCAGCACCGGGATGTGCTCGCCCGGCGCGGTCATGGTGCGGAGTTGGTTGCGGGCGGCGTCGTGGGCGACTCAGGATTCTGTGCAACCGGCTTCGGCCGGATCGTCGCAAGAACAGGGAAGTGGTCCGAAGGAAACCGCCCATCGGGCATGGTCCGGTCGATCGACGCCGCCAGGATGTCCCAGCGGTCGTTCACGAAAATGTAGTCGATCTTGTCCGAATCAGGCTTCGGTTTGCCTTTGAAGCCGTTAAATGTTCCGACTTCCGCATCCTGGGGATGCACGGCCCGGAACGTGTCGCGAAGCGGCGCACGAGCGGCGACAGCCGGGTCCGAAGGTACTTCCGGCTGGAGCATCGCCCGGATCGCGGCGTTGCTCTCGCCGGCGTTGAAGTCGCCGGTGACGATCACTGCGTCATCGGCCGCAAGTTCGGCGATGCGCCGCTTGAGCAGTTCAACACTCTTCTCGCGAGAGGGCTGCGATTCGTGATCCAGGTGCGTGTTGAACACGGTGAATCCGGTGTTGTTCGCGCTGTCGTACAGACGCACCCATGAGCAGATCCGAGTGATGGTGTTGCCCCAGGACTTTGATCCGGGTGTGTGGGGGGTCGCGGAGTACCAGAAGTCGCCGGAAGAAGCCGCACGCTCGCCCTCTGTTCCCGCGGGGGCATTGCGGATGTGGAGCCTGTCGTGCCGGTACAAGATCGCCGAGTGCTCGCCGCGAGACTGTCCGTCGTCGCGCCCGACGCCGACCGAGCGGTACTCGGGCATCTCGGTCAGGAGTTCATCGATCTGGAAACGGAGCGCCTCCTGCAGTCCGATCACGTCTGCGTGGCTCTCGCGGATGCGATCGATGACCAGTTTGCGTCTTGCGGGCCATGCGTTGTCGCCGTCCGCGGCAGTGCCGTAGCGGATGTTGAACGTCATGACCACCAGCGCGGCCGATTCGGTCTGCGGCGGTGCGATGGCCGCCGCGTCGGCCGGTGACGGTGCGGCGAACCCTCCGGAACCGAGGACCGGTACAAGTGCCGCCAGGGCGAACACAAGGATCGCGATGCGCTGCATAGTGGTCCCTCTCAGACAACCCGCACATCTTCAATGACGGGTTCGACGCTGGTTCGTCCGTTAAACGTCGAGACGGCAGGCCGGACAACCACGTCAACGGTTGCGCCCGCTGCGAGAGACGGAGCGTGCTCCGCCCAGTCCCAACCGATCGCCCGCACGGTGCGTTTCCCGCCGATTCCGGGTTCCCCGACACTATCCGTGAGCATCAACGAGAGATGCCGCGCGTTGCTTCCGAATGTGCGGGGAGCGCCCGAGACTCGTACATTGCGGATGACCAGTGCCACATCGGGGTTGTCGCGACCGAACGGGGCCAGCCGCTCAAGATCGCGAACGGCCTCTGGCGTCAGTTCCGAGAGCGAGGCCTCGCAGTCGGCTCGGAGCAGCGGCTGAAGCATGTCGTTCGTGATGTGCGCGTTGGCATGCGAGATGAACGCGTCCGCGAATGCCGCGAGATTGGTTTCGGGCAGGTGCAGGCCGGCGGCCATGTCGTGCCCACCGAACTTTTCGAGGTGTTCAGCGCAGGCGACCAGTCCGCCGTGCAGGTTGTACCCGTCAATGGACCGGCCCGAGCCGTGGCAAGCGCCGTCGCGCTTCTGCAGCAGGATCGTCGGCCGTCCGTGCCGCTCCACCATCCGCGAGCAGACGATCCCGACGACCCCTGCGTGCCAGCCCTCGTGGGCGAGCACGATCGCACGCCGATCGGCCGAGGTCATGCCCGCGGCGTCGGCCATCTCCTGCGCCTGCTCGAAAATCGCCTTCTCCACCTGGCGGCGCTCGTTGTTCTTCGCGGTCAGTTGACGGGCGATGTCACGGGCGCGATCCGGTCCCGCCGTCGTGAAGAGTTCGACCGCGTCCTTCGCGTGTCCGAGTCGACCCGCGGCGTTCAGCCGTGGCGCGAGTTTGAAGCCCACATCCATCGTCCCGATGCGATCACCATCCAGCCCCGAGGCTTCGACGAGCGCCCGCAGTCCGATGAACGGCGACTGCCTGATCCGTCCCAGTCCAAATCTCGCGATCACCCGGTTCTCGCCCACCAGCGGCACAACGTCCGCGATCGTTCCCAACGCAGCAAACGCCAGCAGGTCGATCAGCAGGGAGCGCATCGCGGGAGACAGACGCGGCGACCGTTCGTGCATGGTCGCCAGCCGCCAGGCAAGTTTGTATGCCACGCCGGCGCCCGAGAGATCGCCGAACGGATATGTGGAACCCGGACGGCGCGGGTGCACGATGGAATGAGCATCGGGCAACGGCTCGCCCGGGCCGGGCACGTTGTGGTGGTCGGTGATGATGAGGTCGACGCGTTCCTCGCGTGCACGTCGAGCCGGCTCGACGGCGGTCACGCCGCAATCGACCGACACGATCACCTTCGCGCCCTGCCGCGAGAGTTCCGAAATGGCCTCGGGGTTCAGGCCGTACCCCTCGTCGATCCGGTGCGGGACGTAGGTGATCACGCGATCAGGGAGGGCTTCCGGCGCGATCGCCCCGAACATGTGATACAGAATGGCCGTCGCCGTGACTCCGTCGACGTCGTAGTCGCCGTAAATGGCGATGGTCTGTCCGGAGTGGAGCGCCTCCAGAAGACGCGCCGCCGCTCGATCCAGATCCGGGATGAGGGAGGGCTCGTGCAGGTGTACAAGCCGCGGATCGAGGAACTCGCCGGCCCCGGCAGGGTCGATCCCCCGCGCGCGGAGAACCCGATCGACGAGCGCGGGTTCGTTCCCGATGGCCGAAGCGTCGCGATCCCTGAATGTCCAGCGGCAGGTGAGTCCGTTCACAACGACGCATGCTACACGATGTACTTCGAAAACGCGATTCCGGAGCCCGGAAGAGGGTGTCACGCCAGGATGGCACTGGCAGTAAACTCTCGACATGGTCCGGCTTACCAAGATTTACACCCGTACGGGCGATGACGGAACGACCGGCCTGGGCGATGGCTCCCGCGTGGCCAAGACTGACCCACGCGTCGAGGCCTATGGCACGGTCGATGAAGCCAACGCCGCGATCGGTCTGTGCGTCGTCGAGGCGGAGCGGTCGCCGCAGGTCGCGCAGGCGGGCGAGATCGCGGCGCTCCTCCGTGTGATTCAGAATGACCTTTTCGATGTTGGCGCGGACCTCTGCTGCCCCTGCGCTGCGGGTGAACCGGCGGGCGCGAGGCTGAGGGTTCTCCCGGGACAGACCGAGCGGTTGGAGCGGACGATCGATCGGTTCAACGAGCGACTGAAGCCGCTCGACAGTTTCGTGCTTCCCGGCGGCACACCTTTGGCCGCGGCGCTGCACTTGGCGCGGACCGTCACGCGACGTGCGGAGCGCATGACGGTTCTCCTGATCGCACAGGGCGGAGAGCCGGCGACCAATCCCGAGACGGTGCGGTACCTGAACCGGTTGAGCGATCTGCTGTTTGTGCTCTCGCGGGTTGCGAACGATGACGGGAACGGGGACGTGCGCTGGGTTCCCGGCGCAAGCCGTGCCGGGTAGCGCGGCGCGGAGCCATTGCCCGAGCGGAAGATGTTGGCCGGACAATCATGACCAGCGCATTTCAGTACACCTCCGACTTCCGGCACGAGTTCGAGGCCCAGCACGAGCGTTGGCTGCGGGCCAGGTTCCTGTGGTACACGGGCGTCGTCGGCACCGTGCAGGCGGCGGTGCTGCTGGTCGGAGTGGGCTTCCGCCTCCTCGCGGGAAATGTCGGTGCGATTTCGCGATCGGTCCCATGGGTCGATCTGTCGCTGAACATCGGCGTCGTCGCGCTCTTCGCGGCGGCTTTTCTCACGGTGCTCCGACGCCCGATGGTCAAGCAGCAGATCCTGAGGCTGGCGTACTGGGTCATCGTCGCGTGCGGCGTCATCACCATCGTCAGCGCCCTGCTCGAACTCCGCGGCGCCGGCAGCACGGAGCGGGCGCTGGTCGGCGTGAAGGGCGTGCTGGGCATCTTCTACGCCCACGTGTTTGCGTGCCTCTTCCTTCCATGGACGTGGAGGGAGAGCATCCGACCCCTGGTGCCGCTCCTGCTCCTGAACGCCGTCGTCACGATGCTCGCAGCCTACCAGACGCCCCTTGTCGGGCTGGCGATCGTGACTGCCTCTCCGGCGATCGGCGTGCCGGGCGCGGGGGTGTGCTGGTGGCGGTACAGCCGGTTTCGCGACCGTGTCGCGGCGGCTGCACTCAGAGGGAGGTACGCCGAGATGCGACGCGAACTCGTCGATGCGCGGCGGATCCACGAGGCGCTCTTCCCGTCCTCGGTGAGCGAGGGCCCGATCCGATTCTGCTATGTCTACGAGCCGATGCGGCAGATCGGCGGGGACTACCTGTTTGCGAGGTTCGTGCCCAGCCCGCACGGCGACGCTGCCGCGTTCAACCTGCTGGTGTTCGACGTCACCGGACATGGCATCGCCGCGGCATTGACCGTCAATCGACTGCACGGTGAGTTGGAGCGGCTGTTTGCCGAGCATCCATACTCCGGTCCAGGCGAGATCCTGGGCGCGTTGAACCGATACGTGCACCTCACGCTCGCGTCGCACTCGGTCTACGTGACAGCGTTCTGTTGCCGGCTTGATCCGAACCTCGACCTGCTGGAGTATGCCAGCGGCGGCCACCCGCCCGCCTTCGTGTGTACCGCGGACGGACGGCTGGAGCAACTGGATTCAACCGCGCTGGTGCTCGGTGCCGCTGCGGCGGGTGACTTTGAGACCGATGTGCATCGCCAGCATTTCGGGCCGGGAGACACGCTGGTGGCATTTACAGACGGCGCGCTGGAGGCGCGCAACGGGCTAGGAAGGCACATGGGCGTGACCGGGCTGCAGCGCCTGCTGGCAAGCCTGCGGACTCCGAAGGAGCGAGAGTGCATCCGGGCGATCCTGAGCGCGGTGTCGCGGCATCGCGCCGGACCGCCGGAGGATGACGTCCTGGTGGTTGAGGTGCACCGACCAGTTGTCTCCGGAGCATCGCCCAGGCGGATGACGAGCCAGGCCGGCGCCGCCGGATGATGTTCAAGTTGAACATCATCCGAAGAGTGCGGCGATTTCGCCCGCCGCGATGTCGCCGATGCCGATCAGGGCCGAGCCGGCGATGATCCCTGCGCAGATCGGCTCGTGAGTGTCCACCCACAGCCGCTTGTTCATCGAGCCTTCCTTCGACTTGAAGAGCCGGCCCATCACGTAGAAGAACAGTGACCCGGCGAACATCGCCATGGTGGATTCCGGGGGGATGACCACGCCAAGCCCAAGGGCGATGGGCGAGATGGGGAACCGGTTCTTCGAAACGATGCGAGAGACTTCCAGCACCAGGCCGAGCAATGCGGCGATGGCCATCGCCCAGAGTGCTGAGGGGGGGAGTTCGCCGAATCCCTTGGAGAGCAGGTCGCTGACGCCCTTCCACTGCAGCGCGCCGGGCATCGGGAACTGCTCCGAGGACAGCCGGTCGATGATCGGTTTGCCCTCCGACGAAGGTCGCAGGAACATGAAGTAGAACAGTGGCGTGGAGGCGACCGCGCCGGCGACGACGCCGATGCAGTGACCGACGGCCTGTTGGCGCGGCTTGGCGCCCAGCATGTATCCGGGTTTGATGTCCATCAGGAGATTCGATGCGTTGCTGGCCACCTCGGTGGTCATGAGCGCGGTCATCAGGTTCGTCGCCGGGTTTGGCGCCGCGCCGGCCTTCATCGCGGTCGCCCGTTCAAGCCCGCCAAACGTGAACTGGGTGATCTTGGAGAGCGAGCCTGTGGGCGTGATGCTGGTCAGCGCGGTCGCATTTGCGGCGATGAGCGTCAGGGCGATGATCAGCGGGATCGACAGCGCGCCCCAATACCACTTCACGTCGAACCAGTCGTGGAGCATCCAGACCCCGATCGCACCGATGATCGGGACACCGACGATCGAGATCCACATGGGCAGTTCGATGTGCGACAGGATGTCGGACTTCGTCTTTCGCTCGCCGCCGAACAGCCCCGTGAACGCCGAGATGATCATCTGCGGCTTGGCGAACAGCGCGAGCATGCTGGCCACGACCAGCATGGCGATGCCCGGCCACAGCGCCCAGGAGACCAGCACTTCCCGGTAGTTGAACGCCATGTCCGGCGTCAGCGTCTGCACGCCGACGGGGACCATCTGACCGAGTTCGTTCTTCTCGCGGAGCGGGCGAGAGACGTCTCCCCACATCACCGCCAGCGGCGCAAGCCAGCCCCACATGATGGCCATTCCCAGGATCATGCTCGTGGCATAGCGGATGTTGAGCAGCCCGCCCGCGCCGAACATCGCCAGGTCGACCGTCGGGGACAGACCCATGTTGCGGATGTCCGAGCCGAACACCCGGGGAATCGGCATCGCGCCCTTCGCTGCCAGCGCGTAGTACCAGCCGTCCAGGTGCAGCGAGAGCGTGTGCGCGGCCTTGAGACCGAACAGTTTGACCTGCAGCAGGGTCTGGTAGCCCTCGCCGGCGATGAACGTGATGAACCCGGCGAGCGCGGCCGCGACGGCGAGCGCTTTCGCCTTGAACAGTCCGACCTTGGCATCAGACGTGTACAGCGTGTCGAGCACGACACCGCACGCCGCGCCTTCCGGGAAGGGGTGCTGCTCGTCGTTGATGAACCGGCGCTTCATCGGGAACGCCACGAGCACGCCGAGCAGCGCGAGGACGATGTTGATCAGCAGCATCTGCCACCACGGCATGATGACGTTGGCGACCATCATGTACGCCGCGACGCCGGAGATCAGCGGGCCGGTCATATAGCCCGCCGCGGTCGCGATGGACTGCATGCAGTTGTTCTCAAGGATGGTGAAGTCCTTGGCCAGCCGAAGGGCCGACAGCCCCTTGAACATCGCGAACGCGAGGATCACGCTCGTGAGACCGACACCGAGTGACCATCCCGTTCTCGCGCCGATGTACAGATTGGTCGCGCTCAGCAGGCCGCCCAGGATGAATCCGGTGATGGCCGACCGGATCGTCAGTTGCGGCATGTCGCCGCGGAAGACGTTGTCCAGCCACCAGCGGTCCTTCTGCTCAAGGGTCCACGTTCGGACTTGTTCGTCGGTGAGGGTCTTGATGGCCATAGGGGGATTGACCGAGGGAAGAAGAATCTTGGGAGGGGCAGAGCGCAGAGTGACGCAACCGAGATCGGTTGGCCGGGCATGGTAACAACAATCGCCCCGGATTACCGGCCGGCGATGGGCCTGCCACGGGCCTTGGAGGGCTTCTCGTCCTCGACCTTCTTCATGATGAAGAGGTAGTTGAAGCCCCGCAGGAAGAAGTTCCCCTCGGCCGCGGCCTTGTGCCAGTTGCCCCGCTCGAGTTTGGCGTTCCGCCTGACCACACAGATGATGTCCACGGGCTGGAAGTGCCGCCGCATGATCGAAAAGAGTTCGAATCCGATCGGCATGAATCCCGTTCCGGTTCCTCCCTCGCCGCCGCCTTGCTGGCCAAGACCCCTCCTTCCCTCTGCTCCCTGTCCCTCGGTCCCTTGGGCGCGTGATCCCTTCTTCTTCCAGGAGTCGGAGACATAGAGGCCCATATACCGGCGGTTCTTGAGGACTCGATGCATCTCACCGATGGCCTGCTCCATGGCCTCGTAGTACGCGCGGCCGTTGTCCGGCCCACCTGAATCCAGTTTGCCGATGCACGCCGGGTCGTCCGAATAGTCGACGTGCGTGGAATAGGGCGGGTCGACGAACACGAAGTCCGCCACACCGGCCTCCAGCGGGAGTCTGCGGGCATCGGCCCGGAAGATATCCGGGCGGGAGGGAGCGAGGTCATAACCCATTCCGCGGCGGCCAAAGTCGCGGGCTACATCCAGGGTGGTGCCGCTCCCGCACATGGGGTCCACGATGAGGTCGTTCGGGCGGGTGTAGCGGGCGAGCAACTGCCAGATCACCCAGGACGGCGTTGCGCCGACATACGCCGAGTCGCCCTGCATCGTGAGTCTGCTGCGGATGACTTTGCCATCGTCGTCGATGTAGGCGTCGTAATGCTGGCTGGGATACTCCCAGAGCGTCGTTGTGAAGACGCGGAGCGGCGGCCGCTCGCCCGGGCGGGGAGCACGCGATGCCGAAGGGTCTCGTTGTGCGCCGCGCGCCGATACGGATGAGCCCTTCGGGCCTCGGTGGTGGGGACGCAATGGTCGGTCGCCATCGCTCACTTCAGGAGTTCCAGGAGCCGCCGCTTGGTCTCTTCCAGCGATGCACTGACCTTCGCGCCCGCGGCACGGGCGTGCCCGCCGCCGCCGAGCGACTGCAGCAGCCGGTTGGCGTCGATGGCATCGGGGCCGGGCTTGGTGCGCATGCTGATCTTGCTGACCGGGCCTGCGCCGCTGCCGCCCCCGTTATCTTCGCCCTCGACGATCACCGCCGACGCCTGCACCGAGTTCACCGCGAGCACCATGTCCGCAAAGCCGGTGGTATCGTTGCGGGTTGCACCAGTGTCGGTGAAGTCCTTCGCACGGAGGGTCTGCAGGGCAACGCGGCCGCCGGCATGAATCTCGAGCGATGACAGCGCCCGGCCCAGCAGTTTCCAGCGACCGGGCTGGTCTTGCTGCTCGATCACACGGTACAGGCCGGTGTGGTTCACGCCTGCCGCGAGCAGATCCCCGCCGAGCACCATCGTTTCGCGCGTCACGCTGGAGTAGCGGAACCAGCCGGTGTCGGTCGCAAGCCCCAGGTACAGCGGCTCGGCGATCTCGAGTGGCAGTTGGGATGCGCTGTCATGGCCGAGGAATCGGCAGAGGACCGCGGCAAGGACCTGCGTGCAACTCGCGGCCTTTGTTTCGACGAGACGAGTGGATGCGACGTCGGCGTCGCCGTGGAGGTGGTGATCGATGAGGATGGCGCGATTGCTGAACGCGGGCATCCAGCCCTTGAACTCTGCCAGTTGAGACCAAGTGCCGGTGTCAACGCAGACCAGCGTGTCGAAGTCATCTGGCTTCGGGCCGACGGCCGGCGTTGCGGGTTCGAAAACGCGGGAGGGGGTCTTGCCGACCAGCGGTTCGACCCATGGCGCGGTGGGGCCGATGAACCAGACTTCCGCCCATGCACCCCGGAGCGCGAGCGCCCGCGCAACGGCGAGGGTCGAGCCCACGGCGTCGCCATCCGGCTTGCCGTGCGTCACGATGACGGCCCGTCGTGCCGCCGAGAGCCGCGCGGCAACGCCCGTTGCGTCGGTGGTCGAGCCCCAGGTCGTTCCGGTCGGTGCGGTCATTCAGTGTCCTTGTGCGGAACTGGCCCGGTCCGCGATTTCGCGGCATCGCGTGCAATCGCGATCCATCTGCGCCAGCAGCGATTCGAGTGAATCAAACCTCGCCTGGTCGCGGATGAAGGCGATGAACTCGAGTTCGAGTTCCCATGAGTATTCGGGCAGGCCGGGGAGCGGCCTCCAGCCGTGCCCGTCGGCAGGTTGCGATGCGGCCTTCGACGTCCGCGCCGCGGCCGAGTCCATCAGGTACGCCTCGACGGCGCGTGCACACGTGCCAAAGGTGGGCTTGGTGCCAACGCTGATCGCCGCGACGAGCGTGCGACCGTCGGGCAGCCGGGCGCGCCCGGCGTATACGCCGTCGGCGGGAGCGAGGCAGGGTGAATCGAGGTTG
Organism: uncultured Phycisphaeraceae bacterium; assembly: GCA_964409775.1. Taxonomy (GTDB): domain Bacteria; phylum Planctomycetota; class Phycisphaerae; order Phycisphaerales; family UBA1924; genus JAHBXL01. The sequence continues at coordinate 313,522 of CAYPEI010000001.1, forward strand.
ACCGTGGGGAAACCGATGGTGCGGCCGCGGCGGTCTCCGCTCACCACTGTTCCGGCCATCGCGTACGGCCGCCCGAGCAGACACGCGGCATCGCCGACGCGCCCGTGCTCGATGAGCCAGCGGAGCGTGGTGCTCCGGGCCGGGGCGATGGTGTGGTCGGTGAGAGCAACCTCGACCTGATCGACGACATCGACGGTGAAGGCGTGGTCTTTGCCGAGTTCACGGAGTAGGGCAATATCACCTGTGCGCTTGGCGCCGAAGCGGAAGTCGGCGCCTTCGACGATCGCGATCGGCCGGTAGTCGCGGATGAGTCGCTCGACAAACACCGCGGCGGGCATCGCCAGCAGTTCCCGTGTGGGTTCCAGTTTCACCACCTGATCCGTACCTGCGGCGATCAGGTGGCGCTCGCGCTGGGCCCACGTGCTGAGTCGGGCAGGGGCTTTGCCGGGAGCGAGGACTTCGATGGGGTTGGGATCGAAGGCGAGGACGACGACGCGGGGGCGCGTGCCCGATGCTGCTCCCGCCGTCGCCGCGATGGCCGCGGCGTGCTGGACAAGGGCCTGGTGGCCGACGTGGACGCCGTCGAAGGTGCCGATCGACAGGACACACGCTGACTTGCCGCTACAAGCGGCAGGCGTGCACGGGGCGGACGTGATGGGCTGGGGTGATGCGGCCAAGCGTGGATTGTAAGCGTTGAGCGAGTCCGAGCAGCATGCGCCCACGTGCCGTTGGCTTGACCGTCAAGGGGACAGCCGCCAAGCCGCGGCACACTCGGGGCAGACCGTCAGGCCATCGGGCCGCGGCGGAACCCCGGCGATTCCATACGCACAGGCGGGACACATGTGTCTGCGGAGCCGCGATTCACGGAAGGACTTGCGACCCAGACGATGCGAGTGCCAGGCCATCGGAACACTGAGCAATGTGGCGGTGATCATCAAGGCCCAGAAGAGCATCTCGGGGAACCTGGTAAACCTGACCACGAGTGCGACGCCGATGATCAGCAGACTGCCTGCCCACATCATTACGACTGGACGGTGCCTGGTGAACAGAAATCTCTGCCAGTCTCTTCTCGCGACAGGGTCGCCATACGGCGAGTCAGCGGTGTAGCCAACAGGATGTCTGACTCCCACGTCGTCGAGGACTGTCACGCGGCACAGCCGCTCAACCCACCACATCGGGCAGGTTCTCCATGCCCTCGGTCAACACGCGCGGGCCGGTCTCGGTAATGAGCACATCGTGCTCGTAGTGCACGGCGATCGAGTTGTCCTTGGAGTACACGGGCCATTCCTTGGAGTTCTGACGGACCTCGCCGGTGCCGATCGCGATCATTGGCTCGGCCGCGAGGACGGTGCCGGGCATGCAGCGCTTGAAGCCGTCGGGCCACTCGTCGTTGTACGTCGGCATGACGTTGGCGAGGTAGGGGGGCTCGTGGAGGCCCTTCTTGCGCTTGTCGTCCCAGCGGCCATAGCCGTGGCCGCCGAGGCCGCGGATAAGGTGGAAGCCGCATTCCCCCTCGACATACTCCTGCACGGTCTGCGCCCAAGCCATGTAGGTGTTGGCGGGATGGAGTTCCTCGACACCGCGGCGGAGGGATTCCTTGCCGCACTGCATCAGCCGCTGGACCTCGCCGCTGGGATAGTCCTTGAAGACGTACGTCCAGGCGGCATCGCCGATCCAGCCCTTGTGCACCACGCCGATGTCGATCTTCAGGACATCGCCGCCCTTCATGGGCTTGGTGTAGTAGCCCGCCGTGCCGTGGACCACGCACTCGTTGACGCTCAGGCAGGCATGCGAGGGAAAGGCGGGGGAGCGGCCCACGCGATACCCTAGGAAGCAGGAACGGCACTGAAGGTCGGCCAGCGTCTTGGCAACAAACTGGTCGATCGCCGCGAGCGTCTGCCCGGCCTTGAGGAACTCGACAAGGCGTTCATGCGTTCGCACGACACACTGCGCCGCGGCATAGGCGAGGTCGGCTTCGGATGTGGACATGACTTGAGTACGCGACATCGTCCGATCGTAGGGCCGCAGGCCTGCGAGACGGACAAGCCGCGTTTTGCGACTGCGCTATGTAGAGCGGAGTGCGACGATCCGTCTCCCGTGCCTCAGCGGCCTCAGCCTCCCGCTGGATCGGTCTTGACCGTGGACGACGTGTGGTGTTCCAGCGATCAGCCGCCTTGCGGATTGCCTTTGGGACCTCGCAAAGCCGTGCGTCCTGATCAAAGGAACAGGGCCCCGGCGAGTTGCCGGAGCCCTGCGGGGAGATCAGATCGTGCGGGCAAGGATCAGCGGACTTCGCCGCCGCCGAAATCGACGCCCTTCAGACCGCCGCGAGTCCAGCGGTAGTAGCCCAAGACGGTTTCCTGCGTGAGTTGAGTGTTGCGGCAGGGGGGCTCCCAGGCGAGTTCGGGGGCGTAGGCATAACTCGTCGGAGCCGGGGAGTTCGGCGTGGAGGGGTTGAACCCCTGGTTGCCGTTCTTGGTCTCGATGATGCGAACCGACGCATCAAAGAAGCCCATCTCGGCCTTGGCGTTCGTGTAGGCGTGGTACAGGGCACGCTTCTTCACGGTGTGCCAGTCGTTCATCTCGTAGATCATGACCTTCTGCGAGGGGAACGTGACATCGGACAGTCGGCGGTTGCCCAGGATCGTGGTCGCCGTGCTGCCGGGAACGTTCCAGAGGTAGTGGAAGCCCGCCTGCGACACGGTCGGGATCACAATGCCGCCAACGATGGTGGCCTGGTCGGGCGACCAATAGGACGGGACGAAACTGTACGAAGAACTGTAAGGCCAGCGCTTCTCGTTGTTCGACGTCCCGGGCGGACGTTCGATCAGTTGGAAGAAGTCGTTGGGATCACGGCGGACCGCTTCCTGCCATGACTTGCGGATGCGGTCATCCGGGCAGGCCATCGACACCTCGGGTAGACGCTGCTGCAGGTAGTCGTTCAGCACCAGGTGCGAATACAGCACGTGGGGAATCCAGCCGGTGATCTGCTGGATGTCGGTGCGGTCGGCCCGGCGACGCAGAATGTCGACAGCCTGATTTGCGGCGGCTTGCGTCGCATCGGGCGCGGCGCCTCCGAAGCCGTAGTCGACGTCCTTCTTCCAGGTGAACGAAGCGTTCTTGTCCTGGAAGTCGGTCGCGTAGTTCGAGGATGCGACGGCGACCTGCTGCTGGTTGGCTCCGCACAGCACCTTGCGAGCAGCACGCCTCGCCTCGGAGAGTGCTGGCAACAGAATGGCGACCAAGAGAGCGATGATCGCGATCACGATCAGCAACTCGATCAAGGTGAAGCCGCCACGCCCGTAACGCGCTTTCTTGAACATTGGATGTCTCCCCGGCGCCATCACAGAACGTGACCGCCGCGAATCCCCGGAAACCGCCCCGATAAGCAATCTACAACGCGGTCAAGGGTTTGTCCAGCCCCGAACCGGTTGTTGTGGATATTTCGGCTTGTGGCAGGTACGTGGGCCAAAAAGACCGCCACCCCGGCTCCGAAGATCCGGGGTGGTGGAGATTCCCAAAATGGTCCAATGGATCAGTTATTCAGGAAACTGCCCTGGACATCGACGCCCCGAAGGCCGTTGCGGGTCCAGCGGTAGTAGCCGAACACCGTGTCCGAGGCGGCGCCGCTCCGGGTCGGGGGCTCCCAGGAGTCGGGTTGATAGGCAAAGGTGGTGGGATTGGGGTTGTTCGGCGTCGCCGGGTTGAAACCGCGGTCGGTCTCGGAGGTCTTCGCGGTCCGCACCGACGCGTCAAAGAAGAGCAGGGGGGCACGGGCGTCGGGGTAGGCATAGAACAACTGCCGCCTCTTGTCGAAGTGCCGCGAGTGCGAGTCGTACATCAGCACTTTCTGGGCGGTGAAGTTCACGTCGGACAGTTTGCGAAGGCCGAGGATCGTGGTCGCATTGCCTGCCGGTACCTGGAAGGTCGCGTGGGTCGCGCCCTGTGTCACGGTCGGCACGACCGCTCCACCCACGATCGTGGCCTTGTCGGGTGACCAGGCCGAGGGCACGAAACTGTACGAAGAACTGTACGGCCAGCGCTTGGAATCGTTGCCGCTGCCGGCGGGACGCTCGGATCCTTCAGAGAGTTGGAAGAAGCCGTTGATGTCCGTCGCGACCGACTCCTGCCAGCGCAGGCGCAGGCGGTCATCAGGGCACGCCACGCCCTTCTCCGGGAGGCGCTGGGCCAGATAGTCGTTCAGCACCAGGTGCGAATACAGCACGTGGGGAATCCAGCCGGTGATCTGCTGGATGTCATCGCGGAACGCCCGCCGACGGAGGATGTCGATCGCCTGGTTTGCCGCGGCCTGTGTGGCGTCCGGAGCAGCCCCGACCCAGTCGGTGTAGACCTCGTCCTTCTTCCAGGTGAACGAAGCCAGACGGTCGGTGAAGTCCGTCGCGTAGTTGTTCACGGCCACGCCGAACTGGCGGATGTTGGACTCGCAGACGGACTTGCGTCCGACCTTCCGAGCCTCACCCAGAGCCGGGAGCAGGATGCCGACCAAGAGCGCGATAATCGCGATCACGATCAGCAGTTCGATGAGCGTAAAGCCCTTCTTGACAGGCAGTTGGATTCTCATGGATACTCCTGCGGCAGACGCCCGAACGGGCTCAAACAGAACCGACATGCCGCCTTTGAAAGGGGGGGAGTCTATGGCCACACGCTTCCAATAGTCACTCGCCACACAAATTTACAATACGAGGCGAAATAGGGCGCGGATGCACGAATAGGGCGAACCCTTTACAAACGGCGCCCCAAGGTGCCGACCCGGACCCTTGCCTCGGCCGCGCGCCGCTCCGCCTCCAGAAGGTCGCTTGTGGGCGGGTCAGCCGCGGTTTCCCGCAGCGCTTCCGCAACGACGCCAAGGTCGAACGAACGCAGCGAATCCAACACTCGACCGATCTCCGGCTCCGCGGCTGCCGGTCCGGCGGGCTCGGCTGAGGGCGGAAGGGGCTCGTCGCCGATCGGTGTGGTCTCGGCGTGGGGAGTTTCAGGGATAACGCCGTGTGCCGGTGCGGCGTTCGGCTTGGCGGGAGCGGTGGGGGGAGAGGCTCGGTCTCGGCCGCTCAGCCGCGACGCGGCAACAGACGCCGCGATCGCCACCAGGCAGAATGCGGCGACGACGACCACCACGGTCATCACGCGTCGCTGCCGGCCAAGTCGTTGCCGCTGCCTCGCGGCGATCAGAGTCTCCGCTTCGAAGGAATTCGGGACGTCCTCGCCGGAGCGGGGAAGCGCGTTTGGTGATGCGCCATTGGAGGTGGCCGGTGGCGCTGGTGGGCGATTCGGTGTACCTGTAGCGGCGATCTGCTCCGGCGCAGCATGGCCCGGGAGCAGCCGCACGTCGGATAGTCCGAGTCGTTCGCGGTCGTCCAGAACGTCAAAGGATGCACCACATGACCTGCATTCCCGATCGTCGGGCGAAACGCCGGCATGGCAGGAGTGGCACTCCCCGAACAGATTTGCGATGCCCGGCACGTTCCGGGCAAAGTTCCAGAACTGGCGGGTGGATGGGCCTCGAAGGATGGTCTCACGGGTCACCTTGCCGCGACGGATCAGCATCCGCAGCGTAGCGAGCGAGCATCCCGGAAGGAAAGGACTCATCTCATCCCGGATGAACCACGGACCCATGCTGTTCTGCGACGCCTGACGCGACAAGGGTTCAAACAGGCCGCGGCATCGGGTGCAGGCGGCGGTCCCGGCGTTGATGTGCCCGCAATATGGGCACACCGTCGTCTTGGGCCGCGGCGTCGGGATTGGGGATGGGTGGATTGGGGCTTCCATCGTCGTGCAACATTGACCCGGGGCACATCCCGGCGTGTGATTGCGTCATGACATCATACGAACCTGTCCGTCGCTCCAGTGGTCGGTACGCCCTGTTTGGTGTGACCTGTTGCAGTCTCCTCGGGCTGTCGTGGGCCGGTGCAGGAGGCGCAGCGGCAGGCGGAGCCCCGCCGTCGGCGGGCGACCGCCCGGCGGCGGTTCTGGATGGTCAGGGAATCGGTTGGCCCGAGATTGCACCGTTGCTTGCGGAGGCGGCCGGCGCCGTCGTGATTGAGGAAGTGCTGCTATCCCGGGCGCTCGAGCGGGCGTGCCGCGAACACGGCGTGACCGTCTCCGATGCGGAGATCCGCTCCGAGCGTGAGTTGCTGGTGACCTCGCTTGCCCGCGCGGCCCAAGTCCCGGTCTCAGAGGGCGAGCGGCTGGTGCGGGACGTGCGAGTGTCGCGAGGCCTGGGTGAACGGCGATTCGCGGGGCTGCTGCAGCGGAACGCCATGCTCCGCGCTCTGGCCAGGAAGTCAGCCGGTCCGACCGGGGTGGTTGTGCCGCAGGAGGATGTCGAGCAGGCGTATCAACTCCGATACGGATCGAGGGTGCGCGCAAGACTGATTCTGGTGCGGGCCCAGGATCGGGCGGCGGAGGCAGCACGAAGACTGGCCGCCGGAGAGGCTTTCGCCGATGTGGCCGCGGTTTTTTCGGCGGACCCGTCGCGGATGCGGGGAGGGATGCTCGATCCGATCAGCCCGGCGGACCCGAGTTATCCGGTGGCGTTTCGGCGGGCGCTTGAAGAGACCGAATCCGGCAAGGTGAGCGCGCCGATCATGGTGACGTGGGACGCACAGCCGGGCTTCGCGATCATCCGGGTGGAGGAACGTCTGGCGGCGTCGGGAGTCGACCTTGCGTCCGTCTCCAGGGAACTCGAAGACGAGATCCGGTCCGTCCGGGAGCGCGCGATCATGGACCGGCTCGCGCGATCGTTGATCGACGCCGGCAGCGCACAACTGAGCGTCCTTGACGAAGCGCTGGAATGGTCGTGGCGGAACCGCCGAGGAGCGGACAGGTGAGCAACATCAGCCCTGGAGGCTGAGCGTGCCGCGACGGGGGTGCTCCGGGGCGACTGCGACGGCGGTCTCACGGCGAACGCCCCGCTCTTCCGCGGCGCGCTGCATCGCGAGCACCCATGTCTCGCGTTCGTACTCGAGAATGCCCAGCGCTTTTTCGGCCTTGACCTTGTCCTTCTCGAAGCCGGCCTCGACTAGTTGGGTGTAGAGGAACGTGTACAGGGACGCGACCTTGGCGCACAGGTCCGGGTCGATGTCGTGGCGGACGGAGTTGATCAACTCCAGGATGATGTTCCGGCACTTGGAAAACCCGTCGAAGACCGCCTCCCAGTCTTTCCGCTCCAGACCGTCGCAGCCCTGGCGCAGGAACTTGATCGCGCCGTCGAGGAGCATCAGCCGGAGTTCCTCCGGGCTGGCGGTGAGGACCTTGGTCCGCAGGTACGTATTCGCCGTGGCGTTGCTCTGCGTCATGGCGAGGAGTATCGGACGAAGGGGATGGGGGCTTGACGAGTCAGACGGGTGCGCCGGAGAGGTTCAGCGATTCCCCCATGAACGGGAGGAAACTGCGCGTGTCACCTGTTTGCCGAGATACCGGAGAGAGCCGACTGCTGGCGCTGAAGTTGCGCGAGCGTGGACTCGAGCCCGGCAAACTGGCGGACAAGCGAATCCCTGCGGCGACCCAGGCGAGTATCGATTTCGCTGATGCGCTTGCCTTGCAGTTCAATCTGGTTATCGAGACTCTGCCGCTTCCGCGTCAGCAACCCGGTGGTGGGCGAGAGGTACTTGTCGGCGAACTGCGCCACCTGCTCGGCGACACCGAGCCGCGAGTAGGTTGAGCCGCCGTTGTTCCGGACGAACACACCCGGCAGGACCTCGGTGCGTTCTTCGACATTGTCGGCCTGGTACGCCGCGAAGAGGTCTGCGACTCCCTGCGGATCGTTCTCGAGCGCGGAACGGAACTTGTCCGAGTCGAGTTCGATCCGCCCACCCGGGGCGGTCCGCACACCGACCTGCGTCAGGTACTGGTAACTCCCCGACACGCCCTTGGCCTTGCCTTGGAGCGTCGAGAAGAGCGATCGTCGGAGTTCGAGCGCGACGGAATCGCCCAGGAGCGGGCCGGAGCGCTGCGTCTCCGAGTTGTACGCCGTGGTCGAGGCGATCCGCTCGGCGAGCGCGTTGAACGCGGAGACAAAATCGTTGACCGCAGACTCGATCGCAGCGGTGTCGCGGCTGAGGTTCAGTGTCACCGGATCGCTGCTGACGCCGGCGATGTCGATGGTGGTGCGCTCGACCACGTTCGAGAACGTGTTGGTCGTGCTGGTGAGCAGAATCGCGCGGGCGGGGTCTTCGGAGCCGAAGAACATCCGGGCATTCCGGCCCTGAGCCGTGGTCTCGACGCCGAGATCGGCGCCCGCCGTGTCGAAGGTGAACGCGCCGGCGACCCCGCTGTCGCGGGCGGTCAGCCGCAGCCGGAACGGCGCCGCGGCCGAGCCGTCGCTGATCACCGACGCGAGAACTCCCGAGCGACCCGCGTTGATCTTGGTCACCACGCTGTCGAGCGTGTCGGTCGCCGCGACCTGCACCGTGCGTTCAAACGTTCCGTCGACGTAGTTGTTGGTGCCCGTGCCGGACGCCTCGCCGACGAGGTTCAACGAGCGGCCGACCGTGCCGGTGAGGTCCTGAATGCGGATCTTCACCGACCCGGCGGTCGCCGGGTCCCTGGGCTCGATGCGGATGCCGTCACCGTTGTCGTTGATGCGTGCGCGGACATTGAGCCCGCGGCTGTTGATCTCGCCGATGACGTCGCCGAGCGTGCGCGAGTCGGTGCCGATGTCGATGATCGCGCGGGCGCCGGAGGTATCCACGATTTCAAAGGTGCCCGTGCCGATGCCGCGCCCGCCGTTCAGCGACGACAACTGGACCGACTTGTCGAGGTAGCGGAGTTGCTGGCGTTCGCCGCTGATCACCGACGCGTTCACGCCGTCCGGAGCGGCAAGTCCGAGTTGCTGAGCGCCTGCGCCGCTGACGACGAAAGGATCAAAGCCGCCTGTGGTGTCGCGCAGCACCAGGCTCGTGCCCGAGGGTGCCAGCGACGCCACGACCTTGCCGCCCGTCGCCGCGTTGATCTCGTTGACGATCGTCGACAGCGAGCCGCCCGTCGTCACGCTGAAGTTGTAATCAAACCCGTCGCGAGTGGAGATGCTGAACGCGCCAGAGGACAGGCCCTGCCCGCCGCGAAGATTGGAGGCGAGGACCGAGTTCATCCCCGCCAGCACCGCGCGGCCCGAAAGGCTGCCGCCGGAAGTTGATCCCACGAGTCCGAGATCGGTCGCGGCGGTGCTCGATGCGAGGGCGAGCACTTCGAGGTTGTTGGATCCGGTGGGAGTCGAAGCATCCACCAGCGTGAAGCCCAGGCCGTCGGAGGTGAACTCGAGCGAGACCTTGCCCTCGGTCTGCGAGTTGATCCGGGCCCGCAGTTGCCCGACCGTGGCGACCGGCGTGGCGGTTTGGGTGCCCGTTGCGGAGTAGATGTCGCCGATATCGATCGAGTAGGTGGAGCCGTCACGCGTCTTGAGCGTGAAGTCCGGCGTGCTGTTGCCGACCGCCGTGTTGAAGCCCACGCCCAGCCCGTCGCGGAGCGCCGAAAGCGGCGTCGCATCGCCCAGACGCATGACAGCCTGCCCCGTGATGGCTCCGCCCGAGGCCGCGCCGGACAGGCCCAGAGAGTCCTTGGTCGAGTAGCCGGGGGCATCGGCGATCGTGAGCGTACCGCCGCCGCCGGCCTGATCGGTCAGCACGAAACGGGAGTTCTGAATCGAGAGCCGGACGCGGACGCCTGTCGCCGAGTTGAACGCGTCCAGGACTTCATTGACCGTGCCGACGCGTGAGAGGTCGATCGTTGCCGCTGCGCCCGAAGAGTCGGTAACCGTGACGCGGCCGCGAGAAATGCCCTCGCCGCCATTGAGCAGGGCGAGGTCGGTGTCACGATCAAGGCGGGCCTGAGCCGACTCGACCGTGATCGAGGTCAACCCAAGTCCGGTGGTGCTCCGGTCGACGATGCCGCGAGACATGGCCTGCTGGCTCTGCACGACGCGGTCGACGATAAAACTGAAACTGCCCAGCGCCGCGCCGGCGCTGGCGCGGGCGGTCAGGACCGAGGAGTTCGAACTTGTCGCCGTGGTGGTCTTGAAGACGTTGGACGTGCGGAACTTGCCCGCCGCGGTCTTGAGCGACGACAGCCGGCTGTTGATATCGAGCAGCGCGGCCTGCTGGGACTGGAGTTGGATGACCCGCTGCTGGGCGAGTTGCTTGGGCCTCGCCTCGATGGCGAGCAACTGCTGGATCAGCGAGTTGGTGTCGATCCCGCTGATCAGCCCTGTGCCGGATGAGATCCCACTCATGGGCGGTCCTCGCGAGTTGAAACGGATTCGGCGCGTCCGGTGCGCGGCGGTCGGGCGAGGCCGGCGGCCTTCGTGGACCGCTGGAGCGCCGACCAGCGGGGCGTGAGCAGGCCGCGGCGCCTCAGCGAGAGCACATCCGACGCCCAGCCGACAAGAATCCTGCGAGCAGACGCTCGCGCGATCGATGCGGCGACGAAGGGAGGTGATGGCGTACGGCTTTGCACGTGTGGAAGTCCTCGGGCGGTTTCGCCGCAATCGGCGTGCCGTCCAAGGCCTTCATCGGCTCATCCGCGACGAGGCGTGAAAATGCGGTCGGGACCTGATTGGATGATCGGGCAGGGTCAAGGGCGAATTGAAACAACAGGGCATGGTCCTACCTGTTATCAGGGGGGTGGGCGAGGTGACAACTGGCGAGTTCCACGCCGCAATGTCGATGCCCATCTCGAACCCCGGCGGCTTCACGACGATACAAACGCACGCCGATTTCGGGGTAGCAACAACGAGGCAGCGCATGATGGAGCGTCCCCAACTGATCGACCGAGGTGTGTTCCGGTTCGCGACCGGCGGCCTGTGCGTTCTGACCGGGCTCAGCGCAGCCGCCGTGCTCGGCCTGGCGCTGTTGAGCAGGCCGGTCAGTTGGTTCCTCGGGGGCTTCGAACTGGTCATTCTCTTCGCGTCGGCGATCGGATTGCTCTGCTCGATGGGCCGGTTCCGGGAAGGGCCGGCGATGGTCCTGCTTTGTGTCGCGGGCACGGTCGGAGTCGGCTCACTGCTGGGTTACGTTGGCGCGGCGAAACTGCTGATGGGTTGGAGCCTGAAGCCGTATCTGGTCGCTCGCATGCTCGATGCGGCCCTGCTCGCGCTCGCCGCGGCGGCGGTGGTGCTTTCACGCAGTCCGGCGGCATCGCTCAGCGCGCTGGGACGAAGCGCCGCGTTCACCGCGGCGATGGTCCTCACCGTCGGGTCGGCATGGGTTTTCCGAGGCACGATCGGCGCGAGCCCGGGGCCGGCACGGGTGGCGCTCCTGACACTCCTTGGGGTTTCGCTGATCGTTCTCGTTTCCGCGAGCGGTCACTACCTGATCCGCGCGTTCGCAGCCGGCGCGAAGCCCACCGGCGGTCCGCCGGCCTGAGCGCGTGAAAAAGGCCGGGGAAGACCCCGGCCTTGGTGAAACTCTCAGTTCGGTTGACCTGGTCGGGTCACTCGGACTTCTTCTTCGACTTCGGCTTGGACTTGGCTTCCGGCGCGTCGTCCGAATCGCCTTCATCCTTCTTGGTCGACTTCTTCGCGGGCTTGCGGGCGGCCGCCGACGACTCGTTGAGTTCGCCCATCATCTTGTTGAAATCGTCGAGGCTGATCTCATCAACCTTCGACTTGGCGATGATCGCGTCGAGGGTCTTGTGCTCGCGGATCTGCGTCCAGACGGTGCCGACCTGGTTCCGCGCGAACAACTCCTGGCGCAGTTTCTCGGGCCGCTCGCCCCGCATCGCGGCCATCTGTGCGATGCGGCTGTTGAGTTCGCCCTCGGTGACCTTGATGTCGAGTTTCTCGCCCGCGCGATCCAGGATGAAGAAGAGTTTGAGTTCGCGGACCGCGGACTCGTTCGAAGCGGCGCGGATCTCGGCAAGGTGCTCCTCGATCTTCTGAGGCTCGACGCCGCGATACGAGAGTTCCAGCCGACGGCGCTCGATGTTGCGGGCGGTCTGGGCGGCCGTGACCCGCTCGGGCATTTCAAAGGACACATGATCGATGAGCCAGCGGGCGATCTGACTGCGCATCGCGGCCTGCTGCTCGATCACCGCCCGCTGCTGGATGCGCTCGCGGATCACCTGCCGGACCTTCGAATGGTCATCGAGCCCGTAGCGATGAGCGACCTCCTCGGCCGTGGCGGGGATGATCTCATCTGCGCGGGCGACGCGGAACGTCACCGTCAGTTTCTTGCCGCGGATCTTCTCGTTCTCGTGGTTCTCGGGGCCGGTCGTGGTGACCGTCAGGTCGGCGCCGACCTGAGGCTTGCCGAGTTGCTTGGCGAAGTCGTCGACCATGACGCCGAGGATCATGCCGCGGCCGTTCTGCTCGTCCGTCGGGATCTGGATGACCGCGTCCTGGATGTCGTAGTGCTTCTCGCCCGCCTCATCAACCATGACCGCATGGCCGGTGAGGTAGTCGCCCTTGCCCGGCGCTTCCTTGGGCTCGAGGCGGCCCTCGTTGAGCAGGAGGCGGTCGACTTCCTTCTGCACCATCTGCTCGGTGACCTCGAGGTGGGGCTTCTTGATCACGATTCCTTCAAACGCGGGGAGTTCAAACTCGGGAAGGACTTCGATCTCCACCTCGAAGGCCAGGGGCTTGCCGTCCTCGAGTTCGACCTTCAGCAGGTCATCGCTGATCGGGTCTCCGATGACGCGGAGTTTGTTCTCCTCCACGGCCTTGGAGTAGGCCTGCGCGACGAGTTGATTGCGGGCCTCTCGCCGGAGCGTGCTGCCGAATCGCTTCTCCACCAGGCGGCGCGGAGCGCGGCCCTTGCGGAAGCCGGGGAGTTCGGTCTCCGCGGTCAGTGTCTGAATCGATGTGCCCAGGTGCTCGGACACGGTCTCCGATGGGATCTCGATCGAGAGTTTCTTTCGTGACGGACCGACGTCGGTGAGTTTGACCTTGTTCGGACGGTCGGCGGTTTCGGTCGAGGCCATGGCGGTGTCTCCGGGGTCCAGAGCCCACGCCAAACGCGGCGGAGGCTCCCCACCCGAGGTGCGAGGGGGATGCTAGGAGACTGGCTTACCCGGGTGTATCCGATTGGCGTTTGTTCATCCTTCGGGTAAACTTGATCAATTCGGTGGGGGTCGCCCAGTGGTGGTGTGGGTTGGAGGCCGGGCATGCGGTCCGAACTTGGCATCAGGTTGGCCATCCTCGCCTCGCTGGCGGCGGTGAACGCAGGGAATGCCCAGGGACTATGCGGCGCATCCGGTCCGGACCTTGTCGTTTCGCACATCGAAGGCATCCAGAACTACCTGCCGTCGGCGGGTATCGACGGAGTCGTCTTCGCAACTCGCCAGACGAATGTCGGCACTGTGCCGCTTGTGGCAAACCTGCAGACAGCGCAACACCCGGTGCAGGCTCCCAATCTCTACCGGCACTCGGTGGTGGGGGGAGTCAGCCGCTTTGAACAGATCGGCATGGGCTGGTGTTTCCATGCGGGCATCCCGCTGAACATGGGCGGCTTCTGCACATGCCAGGGCGGGTCCAGTTCGACGATTGGTCCGGGTTGCTCCGATCCTCACAGCGCGGGGGCCATGGCCACAGTTCAGAATCTCGGGCCGCGTTGGGGTGTGGATGCGGCAACGGGCGTGCTGGTTCATCCGCACACCACGCCGTCCGGCATCCTGCCCGGCGTTGTGCATTTCGACGCCGCGTCGGTCGATCCCGCTTCCAACCCGGGCGCCTCGTTCTTCGCGGAACTGATCGTGCTTCACGCCGATGAGGGCGGTGACAATCGCGGGAACAACGCCACTTGGCGCCCCCTGACAGCGACCTTTGCCAACGGCAACGCAACGTTTGCTCTGGCGGGCGCTGTTCACGCCGGCGAAGCCGCTTTGCAGGCTTGGAAGTCGCTGGTTCCGGGCGTCGCAGAAGCGGTGCTCGATGTTCCCGGCGATGGTCGCTTCATCCTTGCCGCGAGGTCGGTGCGGGTTGCGGGGAACCAGTGGAACTACGAGTACGCGGTGTTCAACCAGAACTCGAGTCGTGGCGCGGGTTCGTTCGCGGTGCCGCGACCGTCGGGAGCGGTCATCACAGCGGCGGCGTTCCATGATGTCGACTATCACGGAGGGGACGGGCCCGGCGGAGTGAGCATCGTCGGAACCGACTGGACGATCGGCGGGGGAAGCGGCGAAGTCAGGTGGGAGACCGTTCCCTTCGAAGTCGATCCCGCTGCCAACGCCCTGCGGTGGGGCACGATGTACAACTTCCGCTTCACCTGCAATGCCTCGCCGACGATGGGACAGCCGACGCTCGGACTCTTCCTGCCGGGCGAGCCCGGCACATTGAGCGCGATGCTCCCCGTTCCCGGCGGGCAGTCGTGCCTGGGGGATCACGACGGCGACGGCAACCGCGCTGTGACGGACATCTTCGCGTTCCTGTCCGACTGGTTCGCCCGAGCCGCGGCCGGCGATGCGGACGGGGACGGGGAGTGCAGTGTGCCGGACATCTTTACCTTCCTGGTCTCGTGGTTCGGCGGCTGTTGAACCGACGAACCCGTCCGGCCGACCCGCGATACGCTACCGCACGCGTGGCGAGTCGTCGCCGCGGTTACGACGCGGAGGTTCGCATGCGCAAATCGCTCCTGGCATTCCTGGTAATCGTCTCCTTCGAGAGTGGTCTGGCCATCGCCCAGCCGGGCGACGATCTTGCCCGGTATTTCGGGTTTGCGCCGATGCGCACCGTGGTGATCGATGAGGACTGCGGTCCGGCGATCGTCGCGGACATGAACGGCGATGCCAAGCCGGACCTGGTGGTGGCCAACAACCGCAAGAGCCGCCTGGAAGTTCACCTCCTCCGTGCCGAGCCGCGCAGCGTGGAGCAGACCGAGCGGCAGACTCGGGCGAACGAGATTCCGCCGAATCCGTGGTATGACCGGGTGGATGTCAGCGTTCCTCATCGCGTGACCGCGGTGCGAGCGGTCGACTTCGATGCCGATGGGATGCTCGACCTCGTCTATGCGGGCAGCAACCCGGCCGAACTTGTGATCGTGCGGCAGTCGCCCAAGGGCAAGTTCCAGGTGGTCACGCGCCGCCGCGCCCCGGACCTTTCTTCTCGGCAGTCCGGGTTCCACGTTGTCGATCTGGTCGGCGACGACCTGCCGGAAGTCCTCGCACTTTCGGACGGCAAGGCTCAGGTCTTTCCTCTCAGCAGAACTGGCGTGATCGGTGATCCGCTTGTGCTGGCGTCCGCCGGCGCGCTCACCGCGCTCATCCCTGAAGATTTCGACGGCGACGGCGCGACCGACCTTCTCGGCGTTTCCCCGGACGATGCCGCGCCTTTGAGGCTTTGGCTCCAGCGACAGGATCCGCGTTCGAGCGCGAAGCGCGGGCTGCTCGGAGCAGAAACCCGGTTCGAGATGCCGCAACTCCGCGATGCCGAGGCGATTCGTTTCCCCGGGAGGACCGCGGCGTCCATCGGCGTGATCGAGAAGGCCTCCCGCAGGATTGTGTTCTACGACTTCTCCAGCCGACCGGGGGCCGCGATTCTGTCCGGACATGCCGGCGGCGCCGAGATGGAAGCCCAGGCGGAAGTAATCGGGTTCTCTGACGGCGCAAGCAAGGAACGCTCGGTCGCGATTGCCGATCTGGACGGGGATGGTCTGCCCGACCTTGTCGCGACCGATGCGAAGACCAACTCAATCGTCGTGCACCGGCAATCTCGTGGTATCGGGCTGGGGCGGGGCGAGGCGTTCAGCGCGTTCAAGAAGCCCAAGACCGTGGCGATGGAGCAGTGGGACGGAACGGGTCCACTCGAGGTCTTTGTCCTCTCCGAGGAAGAGAAGGCCGTCGGTGTCGCGCAGTTCGACGCCGCGAAGGGCCGCCTGGAGTTTCCCAAGCCCCTCACGCTCAAGACGCCCGGCGGAGTGCCGGTAGCAATGGCCGCGATCCGCATTGATGATCAGCCTGTACTGGCCGTTGTGATGAAGGTGAAACGCGACCACACGCTCGAGTTGCACCGCCCCGCCGGCGAGCCGACGCTCATCGAGTTGAAAAACGTCAACCGACCGCCGCAGAGCATCCTCGCGGCGGACCCTGACCAGGACGGTGTGACCGACCTTCTGTTGTTCACGCCCGGCGAGCCGATGGTGCTGGTGCGTGGAACAAAGGACGGTTCTGGGAGCGGTTTCGCCGTTCTGACAGATGCGGAGATGCCGCAGTTCGGTTTGGTTCAGGCGGCCGGCCCGGACAACACGGCCCTGCTGGATGTCACCGGGAACGGGCGCCCCGAACTGCTCATCGCCGATGAGAACTATGTTCGCGCGTGCACATTTGATCCCAAAGCGGGTTGGAAGGTGGTTGAACAAGTCACGGTCCGCGACGCGGGAGCAAAGTTGACGGGCCTCGCGGTGCTCGGCGCCGGATCGGGCGCCAAGGTGGTCGCGGCAGACCGCGGCAATGGGCGCGTGTTGATCCTGGCGAGGGAGCGCCCCGACGACCCGCTTTCCGTGAGCGCGAAACTGCGCGTCCGCGGGTTTCCGCTCTCCGGCGTGTGGGCGGGCTCGTTCAGCGGATCCGATGAGCCGGCGATCCTCTGCACGAACGACGAGGGCATGGCGCTCGTCCGGCTGTCGGGCAGGCGGGCAGGGCTCGACGAGTTCGCCGCGTACAGGTCCGAGAGCGAGCAGCGGGTCGAGCACGAACTGCAGGCCGGAGACGTCAACGGCGATGGGTTCGTGGATGTCGTCGTGCTCGACGCCGGCGAACAGATGTGCCAGGTCCTGACGTTTTCCGCCGCGCGGAAGTTGCATCCGGCCATGGAGTTTGAGGTCTTCCAGACCAGGCTGTTCTCGGGTGGTGCGCCGCGACAGTTCGAGCCTCGGGCCGAGATCCTGGCCGACGCAACCGGCGACGGAAAGCAGGACATCGTGCTCATCGTGCACGACCGGGTGCAGATCTACCCGCAGGCCACCAAGCCATGAGCGAATCGCCTCCGGCGGCGTTGCCGGTTGTCGGAACCGGGGCTATGGTTTGACGCTTGCAAAATGCGGTCGTGGCGGAATTGGCAGACGCGCCAGATTCAGGTTCTGGTGGGGTCACACCCGTGGAGGTTCGACTCCTCTCGACCGCATTCGAGGACTGCTGCGAAAGCAAGCGCCAAGGACCCTCCGAACGGAGGGTTCTTGTGCTTTTGATGCTTCAACGTCGCGTCTCCGCCGCCGGTACACTCGCCGGGTGCAGTCATTGCCGTTGAAGGAGCATCGCGAAGATGATCGATCTCAGATTCCCCATCCCGGCCTTCGTCACGGGGGTGCTCGCCGTGGCGGTGATCGCCGCGGCCCGATCGAGCACGGAGCCGCCAGCGACCCCGCCGGCTCCTGTCAACTCCCCCGCCGAGCGCGTTGATCGGGTGACGTTGAGCGACGGCCGGGTGGTCGCAGCACCCATTCTCAAGGAAACAGCGGAGTTCCTGTGGCTGGACCTCGGCTTTGATGTGCTGCAGGTTCCTCGCGGCAGCGTAGAGTCCATCGAGCGTGCCGAAGTTCCCGACGCAGGTGTGGAAGCGAAGAGCATCAAGGACCTGTTCCGCACGGCCGAACGCCTCCCCGAGCGCACGCCCAAGGAACTCGCCCGGCGGTTCGGCGGTGCGGTGATCAAGGTCCAGACGCCTCGAGGACTGGGTTCGGGGTTCATCATCGATCCGGCCGGGTACGCGATCACCAACGCCCACGTGGTCCAGGGCGAGCGCCGGATCAAGGTGACGGTGTACGAGCAGGGCGAGCGGGATTTCCGCCTGAGGATCTACGAGAACGTTGAACTCGTCGCGGTCAACAACCACATCGACCTGGCGCTCATCCACATCAAGCCGGGCAAGGACGAAGGCCCTGCCGAGTTTCCGTGTGTCATGGTGCAGGGCGCGGAGGATCTCGCCGCAGGCCAGGATGTCTTTGCGATCGGTGCTCCTCTCGGGCTGGAGCGAACGCTCAGCCGCGGCGTGGTCTCCACCACCCAGCGTTCCTTCGAGGGTCTGACCTATATCCAGACCGACACCCAGATCAACCCCGGAAACTCCGGCGGCCCGTTGTTCAATCTCCGGGGCGAGGTGATCGGCGTGACAAACATGGGCATCCCGCTGGGCGAAGGGCTGAACTTCGCCATCCCGGTGCGATACGTCAAGGACTTTGTGCGGAATCGCGACGCGTTTGCATTCAATGCGCAGAACCCCAACGCTGGGTACAAGTACAACGACCCGCCCACACGGTCGGTGTTCACGCCACCGGCCGCGCTCGACGATGCGAGCGCGCCATAAGTGCCCGTACGCAGGTGGCGAGGCCACGCGGACCTCGTAGAAGGAAGATCACATGCTGTTTGCAACCCAGTCTCGTTGGGCCGTTGCGGCGATCCTCGGCGCCGTGTCGCTTGCAGGCGCCGACAACCCCGTCATCGAGGACATCGCCCAGAAGGATAGTTTCCTCGTGGTTTCGCTGCCCAACTGGCCGGCGGCGAAGTCCGCGTTCATGCGCTCGCCCGCGGGCCAGTTGTGGCAGGACAAGGCCGTGCAGGACTGGGTCACGCGCATGTGGAAGGACCAGCGCGAGCAGGCCTCCGCGGAGCAGGTGCAACTCCTTGACGATCTGCTCGATCATCTGGATGACCTCGGGGAGCCCGCCGGCGCGATCGGAGGGGCGTGGAGCCTCAAGAAGGACCCCGCGGCCAAAGAGACCTCGGATGGCACACCCGCGGGCATGATCTCGAGCATGCTCCTGCTCGCGGACTTCGGGGCAAATGCCCAGAAGGCCGAGGCCGCGATTGTTGAGTTCCTTGAGGAGCAGGCCAAGAAGGACCGCCTCACGCTCACGCATTCGACCGTTGCGGGTATCGAGGTTCACGAGATCGAACTGAAGACCGCGGCGGAGAGTGCAGAAGACGGCGCCGCGTCTAATCCCGACGATGCATCACCCGATCCTGATGAAGATCCGGACCTTGGCGCATTTGGCGGACTCGGCGGCCCGGACTTCTCCTCGCTGTTCAGCCGAGGCGAAGGGCCGATCAAGTTGCTGCTCGCGCGGACCGGCGGATCGATCGTGGTCGCTTCGCAGCAGGACGGGCTGGAGCATGCGCTCGACCGACTCGCGGGGGCCAACCGCCCGCATCTCACAGACAGCGAAGACTGGAATGCCGCGGTCGCGCAGCATCCCCGCGGCGGGCACCTCTTCTGCTGCGTGTTCATCAACGACTCGATGCGGGAACTGCTCCGAGGCGCCGGGGGCGGGCTGTCGCAGGCGCTCCCGCTGCCCGTCGAGGAGATGGGATTGGGCTTCGACAAGATCGTCGCAACGCTCGGCCTGGCGCCCGTCCGGGCGATCAGCCTTGGCGCACGTTTCGACGCCGAAGCGGGCGGCACGCCCGTGTTCGAGCAGACGCTGGGGGTGCTGTTGAAGGAGAAGGCCGGCCTTTTCACGCTGCTGGATGGCGAGGGCGCCGCGTTCGAGCCGCCGCAGTGGATCGGCGCCGATGTGGCGGGGGTGGGCCGATTCAATCTTCGTTTCGACCGCATCGTGCCGCTGCTGGAGCAGATCGTCAAGACTCTTCCCCCGGACTTGCAAGGGATCGCCTCCGGGGGCGTGCAGTTCGTCAAGTCGTCATTCGGGCCGGCGTTTGAGGCGATGGGGCCCGAGTTGTACCTGGTCGACACGCTCGCCCGTCCGCTCTCGGCTCGGAGCGAGTCGCGTGTCGTGGCCATCAAGGTGCGTGATGAACTGACCGTTGCCAATGCCACCTCCGGCATCGCCGCGCAGATCGGGCTCGAGCCCCGGGACTTTCAGGGCGCACAGATCTACGAGTCCGAGGATCGAACGCTCGGCGCGGGCTTGGGCTTCGGCTGGCTGTTCATCGGCGAACCCACCGGTGTTGAGAGTGCGATGCGGAGAGCGGCCAATCCCGCCGAGGCCGGCCAGCCCCTGGCAGGCAGCGACCGCTTCCGCAGGGCTGTCGCCGCGGCCAATGCGTCCGGCGTCGGTCTGATTCAGAGTTGGACGGACGATCAGCAGTCGATCGAGTACGCGATCTGGTCCGCTCAGAACCCGGCGGCGATCATGCGTGCCCAGTGGGAGCAGATGGATGGTCTTGATGCCGCGGACATCGACGAGTTGATGCAGGGGATCGAGCACCAGGTGCCGGCCTGGGTCCGGGACGTGCCGTCGATCGACCTGTTCAAGAAGTACATCGACAGCGGCGCGTTTTCCATGCGTTCGACACCTGACGGTTTCCGAGCGACGTACTCCACTCTTCCGCCCCGGAAGCCGTGACGGAGCGTCGCCTCTCGTGCGTCGCTGTGGACCGGAAGGGGCGCGTGGCCCCACGAATCGTCAGCACCGCCAACTGGGCGGCGGTCAGGTGCATGCCGGACGTTGATCCGGAGAGCGCTGACCGGTATCTGGACTTTCCGACGTTCTTTGGGGAAACCCGATGTCGATGGTGAGCCTTCCGCCTCCCGCCCAAGATGAACTTGAACGAATCAGCGGCCCCCTGCGAGCCCTCGAAAGGCGCGTGGCGGAAGTGGTTGTGGGTCAGTCCGCCATGGTCCGCGGGCTTCTCATCGGCCTGCTCTCCGGTGGCCACGTGCTCCTGGAGGGCGTGCCCGGGCTGGCCAAGACTCTGACGGTTTCAACACTTGCCCGAGGCCTGGACTGCACGTTCAAGCGGATCCAGTTCACGCCGGACCTGCTGCCCGCCGACCTTGTCGGCACGCTGGTCTACTCGCCGCGGGACGGTACGTTCACGCCGCGCAAGGGTCCGGTGTTCGCCAACCTTGTGCTCGCCGACGAGGTGAATCGCGCTCCGGCGAAGGTGCAGAGCGCGCTGCTGGAGGCGATGCAGGAGCGGCAGGTCACGATCGGCGACGAGACGTACGAACTGCCGCGCCCGTTCCTTGTGCTGGCGACACAGAACCCGGTCGAACAGGAAGGCACGTATCCGCTGCCCGAGGCGCAGGTCGACCGCTTCCTGCTCAAACTGCGGGTGACCTATCCGACGCGCGCGGAAGAACGGGCAATCCTCGACCGGATGGCCTTCACCCAGCCCCAGGCGATGGACTCGCAGCGAAAAGAGCCGGTCCTTCATCCCCGCGAACTGATCGCCGCCCGCGCCCTTGTCGATCGTGTGCACATCGATGAGAAAGTCCGCGAGTACATCGTGGACATTGTGCGTGCCACACGGCCCGAGACGCCGCCCGCGGGTCGCGCCGAGCGGACAGAGCAACTCGTTGATTTCGGCGCGTCGCCCCGAGCAACGATCGCCATCGCCCTGGCCGCCAGGGCCATCGCGGTGCTCGAAGGACGAGCCTATGTCACGCCGCACGACGTGAAGGCGGTTTCGCCCGACGTTCTCCGGCATCGAGTCGTGCCGAGTTACGAGGCCGAAGCCCGCGAACTGACCGCCGACGACCTTGTCGCACGGGTGCTCGAGCGCGTGCCCGCCCCGTGATCTCCCCGACCCGGTGATCGACCATGACCCCAGCCGAACTCGCCCGACAGGTTCGCCTGCTCGAACTCGGCACCCGACGACGGGTGACGGAGGTCTTCGCGGGCGAGTACACCTCCGCATTCAAGGGTCGCGGCATGGAGTTTTCGGAGGTTCGGGAGTACCAGCCCGGCGACGATGTCCGCTTCATCGACTGGAATGTGACGGCCCGCTCCGGCAAGCCGTTCATCAAGCGATTTGTCGAAGAACGCGAGTTGACAGTCATGCTGGCGGTCGATCTCTCCGCGTCGTTTGAGTTCGGCACCGCGCCCCATGCCCTCGAAGGCCAGGCTGCAGGAGAGTGGTCAGTTCTGGCGGATGGATCCAAGCGGGCCCTCGCCGCCAAGGTTGGTGCGCTGCTGGCCTTTGCGGCAGTCCGATCGGGAGACCGCGTCGGACTCTGCGCCTTCACCGACCGGGTCGAGCACTACGTGCCGCCGCGCAAAGGCTCCAGGCACGCGCTGCGGCTTGTTCGCGAACTGCTGGCGCTCGAGCCGAAGGGCCGCGGCACCGATCTCGCGCCGGTCGCCGATCGGCTGCGAAGGCTGCTGCACCGCCGTTCGCTCGTCTTTGTCATTTCCGATTTCCTGTCCACAGCGCCGGGCGGAGCAAAGGCGTTTGAGCACAGCCTGCGACGCCTTGGCCGCGCCGGCACCTCGCGCGGCGGGCATGATCTCATCGCCGCCGTCGTGCGGGACCGCCGCGATGCGGAACTGGTCTCGGCCGGCCTCGTGCGCGTCCGAGATCCGGAAACGGGGATCGAGGGTGTGCTCGATACCTCCAGCCGGCGAGTCCGGGAGGCCTACGCCGCGACCTTCAAGGTGGCAGATGGCGAACTGGACCGAACGCTCGCGGGGGCCGGCCTGCGGGGCGGCCGATCCAGAGTCGACCTGTGGACCCACCTGCCGCCTGTGCACAGCCTCGTGGAACTGTTCCACAGGAGGGAGCGGTGAAGCGCGTGGTGCTTCAACTCGTGCTCGTGGCGTGCCTGGCGGCGGTATTCTCGGCGGCGGGTTGCGATCGGACGACACCGAACGCGCCCCGCTTCGCAGCGTCTCGGGTGACCTCCGCATTCGGTCTGAATGTCTCGGTGTTCGTGTCGAAACAGCAGATCGGTGTCGCAGACCGTCTGGAGTTGCTGGTCGAAGCGCGTCGTGAGCGCGGCGATGAACAAGTCGCCTGGCCCTCAAGTCTCGCGGATGCCGCCGCGGGGAAGCCGTTCCCACCTCAGCAAGACCTTTCGGCTCCTGGCGACTGGACAGTTCTCGAGGCGTCCCGGCGCGTGCTTGCTCCCGGGCACGAGATCCTTGAACTGGTGCTCGAGCCCTATCTGCCCGGCGAAAAGCCCATACCCTCCTTCCAGTTCGAAATCGAGAGGCAGTCGGTAACGACCGAGCCGATCCCGGTGTCGGTCGTCTCTGAGCGGCGAGAAGTACAGTCTGCGCAGGACCCGCTCGCCGGACTGCCGAATCTTGACGGCGCGTTGCGGCCTGCGCCGCGGCCGAGGCCGTGGCTGCAGGAGCCGTCGACATGGGCCCTGCTCGGCGGTGGCGGCGTGCTGGTGCTGGCAGGCGGTGCCGCAGTGCTGGGGCGGCGCTACTCGCGACGGAGGACCCAGTCGCCGGACCAGATTCTCGATTCCAAACTCGCGGACTTGCGCGACACCGCCGCATCCGGCACCGACCGGGACGCCGCGGCGCTGGTCGAGCATTCGATCTCTGCGCTGCGTCAATGGCTCGCAGCAACGCGGGGAGTGTCGGTCGCGACGACCGGTCCGGAACTCGCCTCATGGCTGTCCGCGCGGCCGGGCGCGGCCGCCGGCGAACTGGCTGCCCATCTGCTCGCTCGCGACCGTGATCGGTTTGCACCCGCAGGATCGGTCGATCTCGCCGCGGCCCGTGCGCTGCTCAACTGCATCGCCGCGTTCGTCGCGGCATGCCGGGTGATAGACTGCGAATCGCCGGCGACTGGAGGTGGAGACGCCTGATGCTCACCCCCTGGCTGGACAGCCTTCTGAAGATCCACTGGGAGTCGCGCTGGGCTCTCGCGCTGCTCCCGGCCGTCGTGGTCGCGTGGATCGTTCTGGCCGGACTAAGCCGTCGCGCTCCGCGAGGCGGACTCTCATCCAGCGCAGGCCTGTCGATGCTGCCACGAACGCTGCGGCAGCGGCTGATGTGGCTCCCCACCGCGGCGTGCTGGGTGGGGATGCTCCTGCTCACCCTCGGCCTAGCCAGGCCACAGTTTGGTATCGGGCGGGTCGAGACTTCGTCCGAGGCAGTCGCCATCCAACTCGTGGTCGATCGTTCCGGATCGATGAACCAGTACATGGAAGTCGATGGCGCACTTGTCTCCCGAATCAACGCCGTGAAGTCGGTGCTGAGAGATTTCCTCCTGGGCGACGGCAAGGAGTTGACAGGCCGGCCGAGTGACCTGGTCGGGCTGGTGACGTTCGCCCGGTTCGCCGAGACTGCCTGCCCGGTGGTGCGCGACCCGCGGACGCTGACCCAACTGGTGGAGACCATCGAGACAGCGCAGGCTCGATACGAGGACGGCACGGCCATCGGCGATGGACTGGCCCTGGCGGCCGCCCGTCTCAAGCGGACCGAGGACGAGTTGAAGAACCGCCGGAAGTCAGGCCGCAACGAGCCCGACCTCACCATCAAGAGCAAGGTCATCGTTCTGCTCACCGACGGCGACAACAACGCGGGCGAGGCGGACCCGATCGACGCCGCGAAGTTGGCGGCCGAGTGGGGCATCAAGGTCTACACGATCGGCATCGGCGCCGGCGCGGACAGTTACCAGGTGATCCGCACGCCCATCGGTGAGCAGCGCGTCCGCGTTCCCAGCAATGTCGACGAGACCTCATTGAAGCGGATCGCGGAGTTGACCGGCGGAACCTATCACCGCGCCCAGGACGGCGAGGCCTTGCGCCGGGTGTACGCCGAAATCGACCGCCTCGAGAAGAGTTCAGTCAACACGGTCGAGTACACCGACTGGCAGGAGAAGTTCGTGTTCCCCGTGTCGGTCGGCGGTGCGCTCGTCGCGGCCGGACTCCTGCTCGGATCAACCTGGTTGCGGAGAACCATCTGACCCCATGCCTTGTTCGGGAACCCAATGACGTTTATCCAGCCCCAGTTCCTGTACCTTGTTGCCGCTGCACCGACCCTGGCCGTCGTGATGTTGCTCGCGATCTGGGGTCGGCGTCGCGCCGTTGTGCGGTTCTATGGCGCGGGTCCGCGCCGGAGTTGGGTGCCCCTGCCGTCGCTGACCCGCGGCATGTCCGCGGTGCTGTGCTGGTCCATGGCCGTCGCGTGCATCGCACTGGCTCTTGCGCGCCCGGCGCACAGCCCGGTTCCCCGCAAGGTCGAACGATCCGGTCGAGACGTGGTCTTTGTGATCGATGTCTCCCGATCAATGCTCGCCCAGGACCTCAAGCCCAGCCGCCTCGATCGAGCGAAGTTGATGGTCGGCGACGTACTCGACTCGGCCGAGGGTGATCGTGTCGGCCTGGTCGCCTTCGCTGGAACGGCCGTCGTCCGGTGCCCCATGACCACCGACTATTCCTTTGCGCGGATGTCGCTGGAGGCGATCAGCACCGACTCGGTCGGGCGTGGCGGCACGGCCATCGGCGACGCGGTGCGCACGTCCCTGGCCCTTCTCACCGCGGGACAGCAGGATCAAGCGCTTGCCGCGGACATCTACCTCCTGACCGATGGCGAGGATCACGAGACCAGGCCGCTCGAAGCGGCCAGGGAGGCCGCGCAGCAGGGTGTGCGACTGATCACGATCGGTCTGGGTTCCGACGGCGGGGCGCCGGTCCCCGCGGAAGTCGCATCTGGCGCATCGACCGGCCGCGGAACGCCACGCGATGGATACATGCAGTTCGGCGGCGAACGCGTGCAGTCGCGGATGAACCCCACGGTCCTTCGAGAAATGGCGGACGCGACCCCCGGCGGCGTCTTCTTGAACGTCGGGACCGGGAACCTTGAACTTGATCGTGTGTACCGGCTCCTGCGACGCGACGGAGGAAACAAGCGGCTCGAAGCGACAGAGTCCGTACGGTACACAGAGGTGTTCCAACTGCCGCTTGCCGCGGCGATCGTCTTCGGGATCATGGCCATGTTGATCGAGGGATGGACCGTCAGGTGGAGCATCTTGCCACGCCGCGGCCTCGGAGCCGCGACGGCCGTTCTGGTGCTCGCGTCTTTCGCGTTGCCTGTGCGTGCGCAGTCATTGGATGATGACCTCCGCGACGGGATGAAACTTCTCGAATCGGGCAAGCCCGGCGAGGCGATTAGCCTGTTGGAGGGGGCCGCGGTCCGGCACCCGCAGAGCGCCGCCGTCGCGCTCGGACGCGGGTGTGCCCAACTGGCTGCCGGTCAGTCCGCGGCGGCCGAGTCGTCATTCAGGCTGGCGGAGCAACTCACCACCGGCGGTGACGAATCGATCGCCGCCCGTGCACGATTCAACCTCGGACTGATCGAGGCTGCGAGGGCGGGATCTCTGGCCGAGAAGGACGCCAGGGGCGCAATCAAGTCACTTGAGCAGGCCGAGCGGTGGTTCCGCAATGCACGTCCCGGATTGTCGGCCGCGGAGCGCTCGGCTGCCGCGTCGCACATCGAGTCCATCCAACGTGCGCGTGAAGCGTTGCGCCGGAAGGTTGAGCAGGAAGAATCGCAGCAGAACCCCCAGCAGCAGAGCCAGTCACAATCCGGAGCGTCGGGAGCGGGGCAGAAGGGCGATGGCAAGTCCGGCAAGTCCGATCAGCAATCCGGACCGCAGGAAGACTCAGCGCAGAACAGCCAGAAGCAGGGCGAGTCCCCCGAGCAGAAGAGCGCTCAGGACCTCGCCGAACTCGCGCGTCGGCAGGAAGAGGCCGCCCGCGACTCGCAGAGCGCGCAGGGGCAGGATCAGTCGCCCCAGCAGAAGCAGGAGCAGGCGCAGAAACTCGCCGATGCTCAACGCGCCCTCTCTGAACAGACCGAGCGGCTGGACGAGCAACTCCGCAAGCAGCAGGCCGAGGCGAAGGCCGCGGAGAACGCCGGGGAACAGAAGAACGATCAGTCCGGCAGCAAGCCCAGCGAGAACCTGGCACGCTCGCGGGACAAACTCGACAGCGCCCGACAGGCCCAGGCACGAGCCGAGGAACAGTTGAGGCAGGGCGATACCGGGGCCGCCGAGCAGTCCCAGCGAGATGCCGCCGAGAAACTCCGCGATGCCGCCCGCGCAGCGCTCGGCATCGATCAGCAGCAGGGCGAGCAGCAAGCCCAGGTTCAGGAGCAGCCGCAGGGCCAGGAACAGGGGAAGGACGGCCAACGCGAGTTCAACGCAACGGCGGCGAACATCCTCGACCGTGAGGCAAAGCAGAGGGATGCGATCAGGCGATTCCTCAAGACTCAGCAGCGAACACGCACGCCACCCGTGGAGAAGGACTGGTGATCCGCACAGCCTTGACAGTACTGGGAGTGCTGGCCGCCTTGATCCTGGCTCAGGCTGCTCGTGCGCAGACTGTGCCGACTGTGGCGCTCGCCGTGCAGGACGAATGCTACGTCGGCGACTCAATCCCCCTGCGCATCCAGATCGAGAACGCGTCGAGTGCTGCGCCGCCGGACATCGAGTCGCTGCTGGGGAGGGACTGGATCGTCCAGTATGTCGGCGCTCAGCCGAACTCGTCGACGATGACGATGATCATCAACGGTCGTGTGCAGGAGCAGCGCAGCCAGAGCGTCACCCTCAACTACATGCTGTCGCCGCAGCGAGCCGGCGAGTTCACGATTCCCTCGATCGAGGTGCAGGCGCAGGGCAGGAAACTCCTCACGAAGGCGGCCAGGGTCAAAGTGATGGAGCCGACAGCCGCGCAAGGCCTCGGTACCGCGATCGAGCCCTCACGGGCGTACATCGGGCAGGGCATCAAACTCTCGGTGAGTTGGGTGCTGGCCACCGCCGCCGAGGACGCCGTGCTCAACCTGAATCTCCCGCCCGACACGTTCACCGTCCATCCACTCTCGCCTCCGGGTTCACAGACAGATGCCGGAGGTGGCGCACGGCAACTCGTGGATGTGGACTTCATCGAGGGGGTCGGTGCGAACTCAGGCAAGGTCCGGGGCTCATTGACCCAGGCAAGCATCGATGGCGAAAACCGGGTCCGATTCTCCGCCGAGTTCCTGCTCGTGCCGCGCAAGGCCGGTCGTGTCGAGTGCGGCGCGGTCCGAGTCGACTTCCGCGCAGTTGTCGGCCAGAAAGAACGCACCATTTTCGATGCTCCATGGGAGCGAAAGACCATCACGCAGCGCCGGTTCGCCCGGGCTCCGGCCAAGGCGGTGGAAGTCATCGACCTGCCCGCGGCCGGAAGGCCGCCGAACTTCTCGGGCCTGGTCGGTCAGTTCGAACTCGACGCCGAGTGCCAACCGCGCCAGGCCGCGGTTGGAGACCCGTTGAATCTCAACCTGGTGCTGCGCGGCCGCGTGCCGCTCTTTGACCCTCCGACCATGGACCTGAATCGACAGCGGTCCGGCGCCGGGGCGCTCGCGGAGTTGTTCCGCGTGCCGCGGGACCCTCTGCTTCCCCAGGTCGCGGAAAACGCGGCGATCTACTCAACACAGATCCGGCCGCGTACCGCCGGCGTGACGGAAGTTCCGCCCGTCGAGGTAGCGTACTTCGATCCTGTTGAGGGCGCGTACCGCGTCGCGCGATCCAATCGCATCCCACTGAAGATCGCTCCCGCGGCCGTCGTCGGTCTTGGGGCGCTGGAGAGTCTCGCCGACGACGACGGCGGTTCCAATCGCATCGCAGAATCCGCCGAAGCGGCCGCCGCATCGAAGCCCGAGAAGATCGATGGGCTTTTCCCGCCGATCGGGCCGGCAGTCGTGATTTCGACTGTGCAGCCCGAGCGCCAGGCGACATCCGGTTGGTCAGTGGCGATCGGCGTGATCGCCGTTCCTGCCGCGCTCTGGTGCACTGGAAGCGTGTTCGCCGCGAGACGCCGGCTGGCGGCTCGCGATCCCGCGGCATGGCGGCGGCGCGGCTCGCTCAGGCGAGCCGAGCGATGCCTGAACCGTCTGTCGAGCGATGATCCCGCAGCCGTTTCCAGGATCGTGCGAGCGTTTATATCAGATTGGTTCGACTTGCCGCCCGATGCGGTGACGAGCGGCGACGCCGCCTCGGCGGTTCAACAGGTGGACCCGGTTCTCGCCTCGCGAACGCGGGCCATTCTCGATTCGTGCGACAGGCGGCTCTTCAGTCCTGAAGCCGCGATCGCTGCCGGATCGTGCTCCGCGGCTGAAGCGCGGGCCCTTGTTCGAGAGATTGCCCGTGTCCCGCGGGCGGCGCGCCGGTCATCGGCACCGCAGGGGGGTGCGGCATGAACCGAATGGGGCTGGTCTCTGCTCGATGGTCACTCTTCCCCCTGCCGATCTGGGCCGCGTGTGTGTGCGCCACACTCGTCTTCCTGTGGAGCGGCGGACGGCTGGAGCGAACCGCGGGCCCGAGAGACCTCTTCGACGCCGGCACGCATGCCGCGATCCGGGGCGATGTTGTTCAGGCAGTCGTGAATCTGCGATCTGCTCAGCGCATCTCGCCCGGCCTGCTGCCAATCGGCGCGATACCCACGCTGACCGATCGGATTGATGCCAACCTGGCCGAAGTGCGGGCGCGCGTGGACGCGGCCCGCCAGCGAGTCCCGGCCGATGGAGAGGTGGGAGCAGGCCCCGCACAGCCGGTGCGCACCGGGCCGGGCGTGAGCGAGAACCTTTCTACGCGGCCGCTCTCCGACCGACTGGTGGCCGCACTTCGTGCAGTTCCGTGGATGGTGAGACTCTGGTCCGCCGGAGCGCTCACCGGCTTGCTTGTGACGTTGGCCGCGATGCGCTCCTTCCGGGTGGCCGCGGGCCTGCGGCCGTTGCCGGGCGTGCGTGTGCTCCTTTGTGCAGCAGTGGCAGCCTCGGCGGCAGTCGTGTTTGCGACTGTGGATCGCGTGGTGGACGCTCGGCGCATCGAAGCGGTCTTGGTGCGGCCCGAGATCTCGCGGACCGGACCCGACGATCTCACGCACCCGCCCAGTGTTCAGACAGCATGGCCGGTGGGCACCGAGTTTCTCATCCTCGGAGTGAGCGACGATGGTCGATGGGCGCGAGTCCGGCGGGCCGACTCGCCGCGGCTCGGCGATGCGGCCGTGGCCACTCACTGGGTCCCTGTTCGATCACTCGAGTGTATTGGGGCGGAACTCCCAACTCCCAGGCTCATGCCTTGAGCAAGGGTGTTCTCTGATGCGTGGCTACCCGTCGTGCGGTCTTCAGGCGATGTGCACCAGCACCTCGCGTGTGTGCGGTGCACGCCGGTGCTCCCAGACATAGATTCCCTGCCATGTCCCAAGCCCGAGTTGCCCGTCGATGATCGGGATCGACAGGCTTGTCGCCGTGATCGCGGCCTTGATGTGGCTGGGCATGTCATCGGGCCCCTCATCGTTGTGGGTGAAGTGCGGATCGCCCTCCGGCACGTGCCGCGACATCCACGCCTCGAGGTCCCGCCGCGCACTTGGGTCTGCATTTTCCTGGATGATCAAACTCGCCGACGTGTGCCGGATGAACACAGTGCAAAGCCCCTCTCGCACCGGGCCAAGGCCGCCATCGTGATCCTTTGTACGGGCACGCTTGAGCACAGCGGCAACTTCGCTCGTGATCTCATGCAGCCCTTGGCCGCGGGTCTGGATGGACAGTCGCTGGATCATGAAAGCGTGAGATCAGCAAGTTGGGAGGTCACAGCGGGGGGTTGATGCCACAACTGAACTCACTCCCACTCAATCGTCGCTGGCGGCTTGCTCGAAATGTCATACACCACGCGGTTGACGCCGCGGACCTCGTTGATGATCCGGTTGCTGATCCGCGCCAGCAGGTCATACGGCAGCCGGCTCCAGTCCGCCGTCATGAAGTCCTGTGTCTCGACAGCCCGGATCGCCACGCACGATTCGTACGTCCGCCCGTCGCCCATCACGCCCACGCTCTTCACCGGCAGCAGCACGGCGAAGACCTGGCTCGTCTGGCGATACAGGTTCGCCGCGACGATCTCTTCCAGCAGGATCTCATCGCACTCGCGCAGCACATCGAGTTTTCCGCGCGTGACATCTCCAAGCACACGCACGGCCAGCCCGGGACCCGGGAACGGGTGCCTCCACACCAGTTGCTCCGGCAGGCCGAGCACCTCACCGAGTTTCCGCACCTCATCCTTGAACAAGTCCCGCAGCGGCTCGAGCAGATCGAACGCGAGGTCCTCCGGCAAGCCGCCCACGTTGTGGTGCAGTTTGATGTTCGCCGATTGCCCCGCGTGCCCATGCCCCGACTCGATCACATCCGGGTACAGCGTGCCCTGCGCCAAGAGCGGCAGCGCGGCCTTGTTCAACGGCCCGCCCGGCTTCCCGCCGGCCGCGGCGCCTACGGACGCCAGTTCATTCGCGGCCTCCTCGAACACCCGGATGAACCGCGCCCCGATACGCTTGCGCTTCTCCTGCGGCTCGCTGATCCCCGCCAGATCGCCGAGGAACTCCTTCTCCGCATCGACCACCTTCAGCGGGATGTGGAATGAGTCTCGAAACGTCGTCTCGACTAGTCCTCGCTCCTGCTTTCGCAGCAGCCCCGTATCCACGAACACGCAGTGGAGTTGATCGCCGATCGCGCGATGGATCAACGCCGCGCACACCGCCGAATCCACACCCCCCGACAGCCCGCAGATCACCCGCCGCGTGCCCACCCTTTCGCGGATGCGCTTGGTCGCCGTCTCCAGGAAGTCCGCCATGCGCCATGTCCCGGCGCACCTGCAGACCTCGTACAGGAAGTTCCGCAGCATGTCGAAGCCGTGCGGGGTATGCGTCACTTCCGGGTGAAACTGCACGCCGTAGAACTTCCGCTTCGCATCAATCAGCCGCACCGCCGCGAGCGGGCACGTGTCCGTCGATGCCAGCACCTCGAACCGCGGACCCATGTCGGCAATCGACTGCACCTGGTCTCCGTGCGACATCCACACCTGCGTCCGCTCGGGCAACGCATGGAACAGTTCCCCCTTGCCCTTGATGCTGACCTGCGCCCGCCCGAACTCCCGGTGATCCGCCCTCGCGATCGTCGCACCCATGATCTGGCAGGCCAGTTGCATCCCGTAGCAGATACCCAGTACCGGCACGCCCATGTCCAGGATCGCCGGATCGCACCGCGGCGCGCCCGCCTCGTACACGCTCGAGGGTCCGCCCGACAGGATGATCCCCTTGGGTTTCAGTTGCGACAGTTCCGCCGCGGTCACCTCGGGAGAGACCAGCAGCGAATACACCCCGGCTTCCCGCACCCGCCTCGCGATCAACTGCGCCGTCTGCGAGCCGAAGTCCAGGATCGGGACAACCTCGCCATGCGGCAGCGAGCCCGGATCAGGCAGGCGCGAACCACTCTTGGCGCCGCCCGCGGGAGTCGCGATGGTCGAGGAATCCGTGGAAGTCGAAGGTGAGAGGGCCGTCATGGATGAGTGTAGGGGCCATTCCGTCCCGGACGGCAAGTCCGTGCCGCCGGTATCATCCGTCGCATGCGCATCGTGGCACTCGCCATCCTCCTGCCCGCACTCTCCGGTTGCTCAGATCCGGGCGGGGTGGTTGGCTTCAACGAGGACGATCCCGCGGCACGCATGCGAGCCGTCCGCAAAGCCGCCCAGGAACGCGATCAGGACGCCATCAAGCCCCTGATCCAGCGGCTGGAGAGCGACGACCCGGCCGAGCGACTCGTTGCCATTCGAACTCTGGAGCGACTCACCGGACAGACCCTCGGCTATGACCATGCCGCTTCCCGCGTGGAGCGCGCGGCGGCCGTGCAGCGGTGGACGGACTGGTACGCCGAGCGTCACCAGCCGCCGCCGCAAAACGCCGATGGATGAGGTATGCTGACTGAATCCGGGGGTGGGCGACCGCGACGGACGACTGTGCGACATCCCGGACGAAAGCGAGGATGGAGCGAGTGGGTGACAGGGGAGTCGGGGACGGAAAACGAGCCATGGCCCAGCCCGGAAGCACCAGTTCGTCCCAATCTGCCGGCCGCGCGAAAGGCGCTGCCGAGCCGCCGCAGATCCGTCTCCAACTCATGAGCAACCCGCAGTACCTGAGCGGGGCGCGCGAACTGGTGGGGGCGGTGGCCAAGCGGCTGGGGTTCGCCGATGAGGCCTGCGGCAAAATCGCCCTCGCCGTGGATGAGGCCCTGTGCAACGTGATCCGGCACGGCTATGGGCGAGACCCCAACCGGCCGATCTGGGTCAGCATCTGGCCGGTTGTCGAACCGGGCTCGTGTCGCGCGGAGCCGTCGAAAGCAGGCGCTGTGTGTGATACCCTCCCCAGCGCGCTCCGCATCGTCATCGAAGACGAAGCGAAGCAGGTTGACCCTGCCGTCATCCGCAGCCGCGACCTTGAAGAAATCCGGCCCGGCGGACTTGGCGTTCACATCATCCGGGCGGTCATGGACGAGGTGACCTACGAGAAACGAGAGTCTGTCGGTATGCGGTTGACCCTGATCAAGCGAAGGACGCCCGAGACGGACGAACCCGCCCCAGAGGCGAAGTGCAAGGAGTGTGGAGGTGGCTGAAACCCCAGCAAGGCCAGGGCAGTTCACGGGCAGCGAGGGATCCTTCGCGGTCAGGTCCGAACAGCGGGGCGCGGCGACGATCGTCTCGCCCAGCGGCGAGATCGATCTGAACGCCTCGCCGCTGCTCCGTCAGGAACTCAAGCGAGTCCACACCTCCCGCCCGCAGCGGCTGGTCGTCAATCTTGATGCCGTCCCCTACATGGATTCATCCGGTGTCGCCACGCTTGTCGAGGCCATGCAGATGGCCCGGAAGAACTCGACACGGCTCGTGCTCTGCGGCATGCAGGACAAGGTCCGCTCGATCTTCGAGATCGCCCGGCTCGACACCGTCTTCACCATCGTCGCCGATATCGACGCCGCGATGAACGCGTAGCCCATTGCCATGAGCAGCCCGGCGCCAGCACGACCGATCTTCGCGACGCTCTCCTTTCTGGCGTCACGGGCCGGCGAGGTCCTCGACCAGGTCGGCGCGGTCTGGTTCCTCTTCGCCGAAGCCTGCCGCTGGGTCTTCCGTTCGTTCACCCGCCGCAAGGTCCGCCTCGGCCGCCCCGCCATCATCTCACAGATCGTCCGCATCGGCGTCCGCTCAGTCTTCATCATCTCGCTCGTCTCCGGCTGCGTCGGCCTCATCCTGGTCTTGCAGATGGCCCCGCCGCTCGACAACTTCGGACAAAAAGACCTTGTCGCCAATATCACCGGCGTCGCGGTCCTGCGTGAACTCGGCCCGCTCATCGCCGCGATCGTGCTCACCGGCTTTGCCGGCGCCGCCATCGCCGCCGAGATCGGCACCATGGTCGTCGGCGAGGAGATCGAGGCCCTCGAGGCACACGCCCTCAATCCCATCCGCTTCCTTGTCGTGCCCCGCGTCATCGCGGCGGTCGTCAGCATGACACTGCTGGCCGTGCTCTCCGATGCCGTCGCCGTCGCCGCGGGCTGGGCCATGGGTGTCGGCGCGCTGGGCATCCCATCGGAACGCTACATCCAGAACACGCTCGACCAGGTCAAACTCGCCGACTTCCTCACCGGCATCGGCAAGGCCACTGTCTTCGGCCTGCTCATCGGCCTCATCGCCTGCACCAACGGTCTCCGTGTGACTGGCGGCGCGGCCGGCGTCGGCCGTGCCACGACCGGCACCGTCGTCCAGTCCGTCGTCGCGATCATCTTCGCCGACCTCGCCTTCACCGCCATCTTCTACGCCGTCGGCTGGGTCTGACGCCGTAGCATCGGGCCTCTGCCCGATGATGCGGCGCGGCCGCCTGTCACGCGACATCGCCCTGAAACCTCCCGCTTGAGATTTCAAACGGTCGGCGAGTCGGGATGTCACCGCATACGCCGCGCCCGCTCGTGTCCAGTGCGGCAGGCTCGCTCCCCGCCGTTTGACGATCCGCGCCGACCCGGCTATGCGACCAGCACGCCTGCACTTCATGACCCGCGGAGGACAGGGTGGACCGCACAACGAAATCGGCGTGCCGATCGTGGGACCCCGGCTCCCTCTCCTATCGACGTGGAAACTCCATACACTCTCCCTCTCGTGCCCGCTCCATCCCCCGTGAATCCCTCTGCCGCTGCCCGGCAGGAGCGCTCTCGTGTCGTCGTCCGTACTCACCAACCTTTCCCGCGAGCCTGACTACGTCATCCGTCAATGGCTCACGATCGCCGGAGCGCTCAAGGTTGCCCAGCGCGTGATCAGCCTGCCGGACACGTGCCCCGGGAAGAGCCCGCTCCCGACCGGCACCGCTTTCCTCACCGCCGATGCCGGATGGCGTCGCTTCGCCCTCTCCGATGTCGGCTGCGGCATGGCCGTTGTGCGCACCCGTTTCACGGGCGAGGACGCCGAGAGCGCCGCGTTCCGGACCCTCTGGGACCAGCTCTGCGACGAGCTCGCGTCCAGGCGAAACAAGGGTCTCGGCGACCTCGGCTCCGGCAACCACTTCCTCGATGCCGTCGCGTCCCACGCCGACAACTCGCTCTGCCTCGTCGTCCACACCGGCTCGCGGCAGGAGAGCGGCCTCGTCGACGACCTCGTGGACCAGCCCGAGCGGTTCGACCGGGAGTTCCTCCGCATCCGCTCGTGGGCACGCGACAACCGCGCGGCCGTGCTCGACATCGCCGAGAAACACCTCGGCACGTTTGCCCGATACTCGCCCGAAGCCGAGCGAATCGACCGTGACCACAACCATTTCGAGCAGCTCGGCGTCGGGATGCTCGTCCGCAAAGGCGTCCAGCGCGTCGCCCCCGGCGAACTCGCCGTCATCCCCTCTCACCTGCTCGATGACATGGTCATCGTCCGTGCGCGGCCGGACGTCGCCTCGATCCTCAACTGCCTCCCTCACGGCACCGGCCGCACGATGTCGCGATCCGACGCCAAGAAGGTCCAGTTCGACTTCGGACAGATGCGGCAGGCGGTGTACATCCCCGCCATGATCGACAACGCCTCGCTGCGCACCGAGGCTCCATCCTGCTACCGCAGCCTCGACGACGGCCTCGCCTGCATCCAAAGCTACGTCGACGTCGTCGAACGCTTCACTCCCGTCGCATACATCGGACAGCTCTGATGCAGCTGCGCCTCGTGCCACCGTGATCGGCTTTGCGATCTCGGTGCCCTGCCCCTTCGCCGATCATTCTCAGCAGCAATCGGCCGGACGACGCTCAATACCGCTCGCTCTGTGCCCTCTGTGTCACCTGTGGACGGCCGCGAAACATCGGACAAGTACGATCACTCCGCACTCCGCACTCCGCACTCCGCACTCCGCACTCCGCACTCCGCACTCC
>CAYPEI010000002.1:0-272137 GCA_964409775.1 uncultured Phycisphaeraceae bacterium
GTCCGCCCCGGCGACGGCGGCGACGCCGGCCGCCCGGCTCGGTCTGGGCCTGAGCATCGGCCGCGGCCTCGGCGGCGGCGGCCTGGGCCTCGTCCATCTCGATCGGATGCATGGGGAGTTCGACAACCTCTTCAGCCGGTTCGTCGGCTTCCTCGGCGACGTCGTCGGTGAGATCGGCCCAGTTGGGTTCGGCCTCCGCGGGGAGTTCGAACACCTGGAGTTCCTCGGGACGGACGCGGCGGACGGACAGGCGGCTGACGTCCACGTCGTTGCCCGCGGCGTCATAGGCGTAGAAACTGACCCGGTCGATGGGGATCGCATCGCTGATGCGGACGTCCACGTGTTTGCCCAGTGCGCGCTCGAGGCGGGACAGGCTTCGGCGCTTGCCGGAGAGCAGTTCGCCGGCGATGCGGGGCGAAACGACCATCTCCGCCCGCGCGACGGTCTCGGCATCGAGAATCGCCGCGAGTTCACGGAGGGCGTCGGCGGCGACGGAGTCGGGCCGCTGGACGAGGCCGCGACCGCGGCAGACGGGGCAGTCGGCAAAGTGGACGCTCTCGTGGCTGCCGCGCATGCGCTGCCGCGTCATTTCGAGGATGCCGAACTCGCTGATGGGGGCGGTGGTCCAGCGTGCGCGGTCGCGTTTGAGGTTTTCCTTGAAGCGGTTCTCGATCTCGCGCCGGTGCTTGGCCTGGCGCATATCGATCAGGTCGTTGACGATGACGCCGCCGACGTCGCGCAGGCGGAGTTGGCGGCAGATCTCGTCGATGGCCTCGACGTTGGTGCGGTAGGCGGTGGTTTCGGCGTCCTTGGCGTCGCGCATCTTGCCGCTGTTGACGTCGATGGCGACGAGGGCCTCGGCCTCGTCGATGACAAGGCGGCCGCCGCCGGGGAGCGGCACCTCGCGGGCGTGGATGGTCTGGATCTGCTTCTCGATGCCCAGGACGTGGTAGATCGGGGCCTTGCCGGTGTAGTGGACCAGTTTGGTGCCGCTGCGGGGCGCGACGATCTTGAGGAAGCGGGCGGCGCGGTTGAGCGCGGCATCGTTGTCGATGACGATCTCGTCCATGTCGCTGGTGAGCGAGTCGCGGAGCGTCCGCACGAGCAGGTCGCTCTCGGAGTAGAGCAGGCGGGGCTTGTTGCCCTGCTTCCAGCGTTTCTCCATGTCCTTCCACAGGCGGGAGAGGTACGCGAGGTCGCGCTTCAACTCGAGTTTGGTGCGGTCCATGCCGGCGGTGCGGAGGATGAACCCGAAACCGTCGGGCAGGTCGAGTTGGTCGAGGATCTCGCGCATCTTGCGGCGGACCTCTTCATCCTCGACCTTGCGGGAGACGCCGACACGGTCCATCTGCGGCATCATGACGAGGAACCGGCCGGGGATGCTCAGGTAACTGGTGACCGTCGGCCCCTTGGTGCCGACGCCCTCCTTGATCACCTGGACGGCGATCTCCTGGCCGCGGCGGAGGCAGGCCTGGATGGGCGGGCGCTCGCGACGGGGGGTCTTCTTGCCGACGCGCTCGGTGGTTTCCTGGTCTTCGCCGGGGAAGTAGCGCGGATGGAGGTCCGTGACGTGGAGAAAGCCGTTGGCCTGCAGGCCGAAGTCCACGAAGGCCGCCTGGATGGCGGGCTCGACGTTCACGACCTTGCCGATGTAGATGTTCCCGACGTGGGACGCCGAATCCATGCGCTCGGAGTGGAACTCCTCGAGGCGGTCGTTCTCGAGCACGGCGACGCGGCACTCCTCGCCGGGCACGTAGTTGATCACCATCTTCTTGTTTGACATTTCGAAGCCGTCATCCTTTCCGGCCGAGTCGGTCGCGCGTGAGCGGCACGAACCCGGCTCCGCAGGCGCGTGCCTGTCGGGGCGGGTTGATGGTCTGATGTCGTGTCGTGCACATGCGGCGAGAGCCCGAGCCTTTCGGGCGGTGACTCGCGAACCGGGTTGCACGGAGACCGACGCCTGGGAGGATGCGCGGCCCCGGCTGCGCTCCGGCGCGGGCTGTTCCCGCCGTGAGGAGCGCTCAGGACCTGCCGCACGGGTGCACGTCGCACCGCGTCCCCCCTCCGCACCAAGCCTCGCCCCTCGCCCCGATTCTGCGCGCAGACACCCCTATTCTGGGTGCATGCTGGAATCGGGGGGAGCGCGTCGTTTGTCCCCGTGCGTTGATCGCCCGGAAGGCGAAACCGCACCGATGTTCTGCCCCTGAAGTCAGTCGCCGGAACGCCCGCCGAATGCGTCAGGGATGATTTTTCGAGCCTGGTCGCGGATGAAGGCCGCGACCGCGGCATCGGAATCGAGGGACAAGGCCCGTTTGGCCATGCGCTCGCACTGCTGGATCGACACGTTTCGGACGACCCTTTTGAGGAAGGGGAGGCTTGAAGCCGTCGCGGAGAGTGTACGGAGTCCGAGCCCCATCAGCAACAGGGCGTATTCGGGGTCTCCGGCCGACTCGCCGCAGCAGGAGACGGGGATCGAGTTTCGGCGGGCGGCCCGGACGACATCGCGGATCAGTTTCAGGACCGCGGGGTGGTTGGGGTTGAACAACGAGGCGACCCGCTCGTTGGTCCGGTCCACGGCGAGGGTGTACTGGACGAGGTCGTTGGTGCCGATGGAAAAGAAGGCGGCCTCCCGCCCGAACATGGGGGCCATGATTGCCGCCGCGGGGACTTCGACCATCATTCCGACGGGGACGCTGTGATCGAACTGGACGCCCTCGTCGGCGAGGTCCTCCATGACGTCGTGGAGCAGGTACTTGGCCTGCCGGAGTTCGTTGATGTTCGTGATGAGGGGGAACATCAGGCGGATGGGCCCGAGCGCGCTGGCGCGGAGGAGGGCGCGCAGTTGCGTCTTGAACATCGGCAGGGACTGCAGGCAGTAGCGGATTGACCGGAGGCCGAGGAAGGGGTTGCGCTCCGGCTCTTCGAACTGGGCCTGGGTGTACTTGTCGGCCCCGAGGTCGACGGTCCGGATGACGAGGGTCCGGCCGGCGGAGAGTTCGACCGCTTTCCGATACGCGGTGAAGTGATCCTCCTCGGTGGGCTCCTTCACGCTGGTGAGGTAGAGGTACTCGGTGCGGTAGAGGCCGACGCCCTCGGCGCCGCACTCGATCGCGACGGGGATCTCCTCCGGGAACTCGATATTGGCCAAGAGGGAGATGCCGGTCCCGTCGGTGGTGACGCAGGGGAGTTTGATCAGTTCGGAGAGCGAGAGGCGCGCGGTCGCGTGCTGCTCGATTCTCCGGCCGTATTCGGCCAGGGTGGCCTCGTCGGGGTCGATGATCACCAGCCCGTTCTCGCCGTCGATGATGACGGGCGCTTCATCGGTGGCGACTTCGGTCAGGCGCGAGACGCCGACCACGGCCGGGATTCCCAGTGCGCGGGCGAAAATGGCGGTGTGGCTGGTTTTGCCGCCGAGGTCGGTGGCGAACGCCGCGACGTGGCTGCGATCGAACGCGGCGGTCTGCGACGGGGTGAGGTCGCGCGCGGCGATGACGGCGCGACGGTCGAGGATGGCCATGCGGCTGGCGTGCTCGCCGATGAGGTGTCGCAGGACGCGGGCGGACAGGTCGCGGACATCGTCGACCTTGGTCTGGAAACTGGGATCGGGGAGGGCGGAGAAGCGCTCGAGGAGTTCGTCGAAGGCCTTCCACACGGCGTACTCGGCCGTGACCTTCTCGAGGTCGATGCGCTCGTGCATCGGGCGCGTGAGCGACTGGTCGCACAGCATGCCGACGTGGAAAGCGAAGATCTTCGCGGCTTCTTCGCCCAGGGTGGTGCGGGTCTTCTCGCGAAGGTCGTTGAGTTCATGGATGGACGCACCCAGAGACTTCCAGAGCCGGTCGTGCTCGACGGGGATCTGCTCGGTGCGGACGGTGCGCTTGGGGATCCGGCGGCGCTGGTCGTCGAGGACGAACAGTCGTCCGATGACGATTCCCGGCGAAACCGCGATGCCCTTGAGCGTTTCCATTCCGCGATAAGACCCTCCACCGGCGGGCCAACCCGCCGCCGGTGCTCCCCGCTCCATGTGCGAACAAAGACCTTCCTTGCCCCCGCTCCGCGAGAGCGAACATGATAGCCGGATCTGAGATTCGATCACCAAGTCGCGGCTTGACTTGTGCAGGCGTTCGTGCTCTGATGTTGTGGTCTGCGGCGATCGCTGCGGTCACCCTGAAAAGGGAGGTTCGAAGGCCCGGGCTCAGCGGCGGCGTTTCGCCATCGCGGCCACGCGGGCGTGCGGCTTGTTCAGCAGGATCCGCACGAACCACTCGGTGCAGGCAGCCACTTGCGGCAAAGGGTGTGTTGGCGGGGCGCGGGCTGCGCATCAGCATTGGCAGTGTCGACGACGGATGGGCGGGCGGGTTGGTCTTCTGCATGATGACCGTGACAGGCATACTCGATTGGCCCGCACGCGCCGAAGGGCGTGTCCGGCAACTCAACGGCTCGGCGCTGGTGCAGCGCGATGACGATCCGTTTGTCCCGATCGCGTTTGGCGAGCGGTTCCGGCTGCGTCATGGGCTGGAAGTGACGGTTCAGGTGGGACACCGGCCGAGCGGCGGCGGGGGTCGGCGCAAGCGGCGGCGCGGCCGCGGCCCGCGCCCGCCGATGCCGATGGACCAGCAGGGCGGCGCGATGCCGGGCCAGCCGGGCGGCGGCAGGCCGGTGGTCGAGGCGATCGTGGCGATCGAGGGTCGCGAGCCGGAGCAGTTTGCCCGGAGCAAGCCGTTTGAAGAACTGACCTCGATCGATCCGCAGCCGCGGCTGACGCTTGAGTATCCCGGGTGCCCGGTGTCGTGCCGGCTGGTGGATCTGTTCTGTCCGATCGGGCGCGGGCAGCGCGGCCTGATCGTGTCTCCGCCGAAGGCGGGCAAGACCACGCTGCTGAAGGATGTGGCGACGTCGATCCTCCGGAACCATCCGGATGTCGAGATGATCCTGCTGCTGGTTGACGAGCGGCCGGAGGAAGTGACGGACTTCAAGCGGACGTTCGCCGACTTCAACCAGGAAGGCAAGCGGCCGCGGGCGGTGGTGATCGCGTCGAGCAACGACCACGACGCGGACCGGCACGTGGCGGTGTCGCTGCTGACGATGGAGCGCGCCAAGCGGATGACGGAGGCGGGCAAGCACGTGGTGGTGATGCTGGATTCACTGACGCGGCTGGGACGCGCGTTCAACCGTTCGCGGAAGTATGCCTCGAGCGGTCGGACGATGACGGGCGGCATCGACGCGAAGGCGATGGAGGTGCCCAAGCAGATCTTCGGCTCGGCGCGGAACACGGAGGAGGCGGGGAGCCTGACGATGATCGCGACGTGCCTGGTGGACACGGGCAGCGCGATGGATCAGGTGATCTTCGAGGAGTTCAAGGGCACGGGGAACATGGAACTGATCCTGGATCGGAAGATCTCGGAGCGGCGGCTGTTCCCGGCGATCAATCTCGCGGCGAGCGGCACCCGCAAGGAGCACCTGCTGATGAGCGAGCAGGAACTCAAGACGATGACGGCGCTGCGGCGGCGGCTGATGGCGATGCCCCCGCACATCCAGATCGAGCAGTTGCTGGCGGCGATGCAGCGATTCCCCACCAACGACGCGCTGGTGGGCAGTTCCTCGGGTTGAACCGCGGCGGGCGACGACGGCCGTAAAGCACGTTTCATCAGGCCTTTACGCAACCTTTTCGGTGAATTGCCGTCTCCGCGCTTGGAGATGCGCGGAGCGTTCACTATTCTGTGAGCGTTCGCAGGGACGGGAGAGAGAGAACCCCTCCCACCAATCCGGTTTGTTCGCCACCGGTCAGCGGATGATCGACGGCCGAAGGCTCGCGGGCGCATGGCCTGCGGGCACGGGGTCGAGCGGTCTCGCTGTGCCGGTCCTTCGTTGCACCCAGTTTTTACAAGGAGAGATTGAGATGACACGGACCACGATTGCGGCATTGGCGATTTCCGCCGCGGCGGGCTTTGCGGGATCGGCGAACGCCGACCTGATCGCCTACTGGAACTTCCCGACGTTCACGGCGAACACCAACACGAGCCAGTTGGGCACGCTGGGCACGATCGCGCCGTCGGCGGGCGCGGGCACGCTGACGATCGGCGGCACGCCGACGATGGCGTTCAACACGGTCACCTCCGGCACGGCCGACGGCACGGTGGGCGCCTTTGCCGGCACCACCAACAACGGGATCCTCGGTGAGGTGGCGAGCGGCGCGCTGACGGTGACGGGGAACACGGGCTCGACCGGTACCGTTTCGACCAACGGCGGCTGGGTGCAGTTCCAGATCAGCATGCTCGGATACGAGGATCTGGTTGTGTCGTTCTCGACCCGCGGCACGAGCACGGGCTTCAACAACAACCAACTCTCGTGGTCGACTGACGGCTCGACGTTCACCGACTTTGATGTGACCTGGGACGGTCGGCCGACGACGTTCTTCACGGTGACACGGGATCTGTCCGGGGTCGCCGCGGTGGAGAACCAGCCGAACGTGTACATCCGTCTGACGCTGAACGGCGCGACGGGCGGCGGCGGGAACAACCGCTTCGACAACGTTCAGTTCAATGCGACGGCCGTGCCCGCTCCGGGCGCGCTGGCGTTGCTGGGCCTGGGCGGATTGGTTGCGGCGCGTCGTCGTCGCGCGTGATTGCGACTGCGGCGCACCCTGATGTGAACACGGATGAGGCCCGTTGCCAACTGTTGGCGCGGGCCTTTTTCGTTGTGCACGGGAGCGATGCCCGCTCCCCCATCGGGATGGGAGAGGTGTTGAGCAGCGCGAGACAGAGAGGGCCCTTCGGGCGGGAACTCAAGGCGCCTCACACCTTCGGCCCGCTCTCTTCAAGTTTGGCGATGGCATCGCCGTACTGCTCGCGCAGGGGCTCGACGACGTCTTTGATGAACCGTTCCGTCTGCTCGACGCTCCGGCCGACATACTTCATCGGATCCATCACGCCCTCCCAATCGAGCTCGGCCGACAGTGCACCGCCCCGCGCCTTGGACTGAAAGTTCTTGTCCGCCTTCAGGCGTTCGAGCAGGTCGTTGTCGAGCCCCTCCTGCTTCGCCCGCATTCCCGCGGCCTGCGCGTGCTGGCGGATCAGTTCGTGATAATGCTGCCGGTCCCCGCCCAGTTTCACGCACGCCATCAGGATGTTCTCGGTCGCCATGAACGGGAGTTCGGCCATCAGGTTCTTGCGCACCATCGCCTCGTGTACGACAAGCCCGCTCGCGACGTTGTGCATCAGGTCGAGCGCGCCGTCGAGCGCGAGGAACGCCTCCGGCAGCGAGAGCCGCCGGTTGCTCGAGTCATCCAGCGTCCGCTCCAGCCACTGCGTCGCGGCGGTGTCATACGCGTTCCCGACCAGGTTCATCACAAACCGCGTCAACCCGCAGATCCGCTCGCACCGCATCGGATTGCGCTTGTACGGCATCGCGCTGCTGCCGATCTGCTTGTCTTCGAAGGGCTCATCGAGCTCCTTGCGGTTGCAGAGGAGGCGGATGTCGGTGGCGATCTTGTGGAGGACACTCGCGCACGAAGCGAGATCGGCGAGGATGAACGTGTCGATGACGCGGGGGTAGGTTTGGCCTGTGATCATTGAGAAGTCGAAATGGACTTCCGCGCCAGAGTATCCGTCCGCGTCGCCCGGCACATGAGCACGTGGCTCCGAGATTCCCGCCGGATAGTCGGGAAACTCGCCAGGTGGCACCACAAGGTTCCGCTCAAAGGATGGCAACAGACCATCCATAGTTCTTTCAAGTGCGGAACGTTCAAAGGCGTCAACATGTGCATGGGAATTCATCAACGCCAAGAACGACGCCTGTGTGCCCGTGGCACCCCTGAAGCCCCGCGGTCTCAGGATTCCGAAAAGTGATCCGACGAAAGTGCCGTGGTACGGGTGGAGCCCATCCAGTCGTTCAAGCGTGAGACGTACGTCCGTCGCCCACATCGCCATGCGCCTGCCGACCGTTACGGGCTGGGCCGGTTGGTAGTGTGTGAAGCCCAGCGCAGGTACGCGGATGTGGCGAGCCGCCTGCTCGCCGAGCGAGGAGACCAGCCTCGCCACCTTTATGCGGACCAGATCGACGGACTGATAGAGCACGACGAAATCGGCATTACACACCACATCCTGACTCGTCATCCCCAGATGAATGATCCCCTTGGCCTTCGGGCACGAGTCCCCCAGCGCGTGCACGTGCGCCATGACATCGTGCCGCAGTTCGCGCTCATACTTCTCCGCGGCCTTCATCTCCGCATCCGTGATCCCCCCCGGCCGCTCCACCACCGCCCGCAGCTCCTCTACCTGCTCCTTGCTCACCGGCAGGCCGAGTTCGTGCTGCGCCGCGGCAACCGCAAGCCAGATCTTGCGC
Source organism: uncultured Phycisphaeraceae bacterium (assembly GCA_964409775.1). Lineage (GTDB taxonomy): Bacteria > Planctomycetota > Phycisphaerae > Phycisphaerales > UBA1924 > JAHBXL01. Next base: position 8,344 of record CAYPEI010000002.1, read on the forward strand.
CAGGTGTTGAACTTGTGCCGCGGCGACCAGAGTCGCAGCATCTGCTCGCTGGCGTTCCGCGTGGCAAGGGGGGAGGTGTATGTGTCGTAGGACATGTCGAGACAATAAGCAGCCCGACCGTGAGGGAGGGCGATTCCGCCGAAGGCGGAAGTCGGTGTGGCGTTGGTTCCGGGCAAGACGAAGAACTCGCGGCTGCGCCGCGAACGCCCTCCCTGACGGTCGGGCTGCCTGTTCGATACCCTGCCAGCGTGTACACGCCGCCGCTGGCCTTCTTCATCAGTTTCCGTACATATGGCTCGTGGCTGCACGGCGATGCACGCGGCTCGGTGGACCGCCGCCACAACCAGTTCGAGTCACCGATGCTGCCGGTGAGCAAGGCACTGGCGGCATCGGATCGGGAACAGATGGCCCATCTCGAGGTCGTGCTCACGCAGGGGCAGCGGGACATCGTCACGGCGACGATTCGAGGCGTGTGTGAGCACAAGGGGTGGAGGTTGCTCGCGATCAACGCACGAAGCAACCACGTTCACACGGTCGTTTCTGCAAAGCAGCAGCCGGAGTTCGTGATGAACGCGTTCAAGGCCTGGGCGACACGCAGGCTAATCGACGCGGGTGAGTTTGAGAGGGGCGCATGTGTCTGGTCGCGGCACGGGAGCACGGTGTACTTGTTCAAGGAGGACAAGGTTGCCGAGAAGTGCCGGTACGTGATGGATGGGCAGTAGGCGGCCCGGTGGGGATAGGTTCAAAGCACTCGCGGCTTCGCCGCGAACGCCCTCCCTGACGGTCGGGCTGCTTATTGGTCGGGCTGCTTATTGCGGCCACCACTCCCGCGGCACGATGTCCACGCGCCCGGTCGAGGGCTGCACTCCCGCCGCGCCCGCCTGATTGGGAAGCAGGCGGATCGACTCCGGCACCGGCCCGACGACTTCGTACCACGCCACTTGTGTGGGTTCCCAAGTCGCGCCGGCGGACTCGACTTTGAAGCGCACCACCAGGTCCTGGTTGTCGGGGAAGAGGAAGCCGACGCCGTAGGGCTTGCGTTCCTGCACCAGCGCGGCGTAGGTGCCGCCGGGGAGGATGAGTTGCGGCTGGGCGCGGTACGTGGACCCGACACCGGGCGGCGTCTTGGTGCGCTCGCCGATGACCACGGTGACGCGAACCGATGTGCCCGAGTCGTTGATGAACGACGTTCGCGCATAGGTGCGATCGACGGATTGCGACTCGCGAGCCTTGCGCTTGGCGGCGCATCCCGCGGGGGTCAGCGATGCGACGCCAACCGCCGCCGCGAGCACCACGACCGAAGCCGTCCTGAGCATGTCCATGCGCGGACCTCCCTGGCCCATCTTGCCCCCCCTCCCCCCTCTCCTCGTTGCCTGCCCCACTGCCGCCGCGGCCGTCCCGTCTTCTCGTGAATTTCCAGTCTATCGGCACAGGGATATACCACTCCCGAGCGGGGAGCGGTTGCCGGTGCGGGTGGGGTGAATCGGAGTGGGGGTCCGAACGGGTTCAGTGATGCCCGTGGCCATTCCCATGACCGTGGGGCTTGGCGGCCGCGGCGTCGATCGCTCGGACGACCGACTCCGGCGTCAGGTTCTCGTGGAGGGTTTCATCAATCAATGCCGCGGGCGCGGTGCCGCAGGAGCCGAGGCACTCGAGTTCGATGAGGGTGAACTGGCCGTCGTCGGTCGTCTCCCCCACTTCGATACCCAGTTTGTCCTTGCAGGCCTGGGTGATCTCCTTCTGGCCGCAGAACTCGCAGGCGATGGACCGGCAGACCTGGATGAGGTGCCTGCCCTTGGGCTTGAGCCAGTATTCCTCGTAGAAACTGGCGGTGTCGAGGACATCGGAGGCCTTGAGGCCGAGGAAGGTCGCGATCTCTTCCATCGCCTGGGCGGGAACCCAGCCGTATTCATGTTGGATCATGTGCAGGCAGGGCAGCGTCGCGGCCTGCTTGTTGGCATAACGGGGGAGGATGCGGTCCGTGAGGTCGCGGCGCATCGCGTCGGTGAGGTAGGGCTCGGCGCGGCGGTCGACCTTGGCATTCGCAGAGTCTTTGGTAATCCAGGCCATGGGGCGGGATGGTAGGGCCGAATCCGGCCCGGCCTCATGCCTCACCGCGGCGGGAAGGCTCGGGACACGACTACTTCGGCTCGGTGGAGCCGGGCTTTTCCTGCTCCTCCCCCTGCTTGCTCGCCTTTGGCTCGGGCAGCGGCTTCCAGACGCCGGGGCTGAATGGCTTGTCCCCGCCGAGGTCGAACGGCAGGTCGGTGTGCGCCCGGAAGGACGCGACGCGCGACAGGCCGTCCCTCTGAACGCTGGACTTGCTCGTCTGCATCGCCTTGTCGTCGAGGAGGGGCTGGGTCTTCTCGAATGCGGTCTGGTCCTTGGGCTCGCCCCAACTCACCCGGTGCACGGGCGTTCCATCGGGCGCGGTCAGCAGCACGTGGTCGCCGGTGTTGCTGAAGGCCACGTACTGCGAGGCCGCTTTGAGCGTGAACACCCATGCCCCGCCGAACCGGTCGTTGCTGGCCAGGGGCGCGGCCTTTTCATCCCCGACCGGACCGAACCACGAGCATTGGAAGCCGTTGAAGACGACCACCGTCGCGTGCGCGGGCAGTTCGAATAGCGGAAAGACGAAGCGGAGTTGCCCTTTGTCCGGCGGATTCGAGTCAGTGAGTTTGTAGCCGCGGAGTTGGATCGGCTTGTCGTGCGGATTGTGCAGTTCGACAAACTCGTCCCCCGACACGTGACGCTTTCCGTCTGCGTTGGCGTCTCCCGCGGCGCCTCCGGGCACCGCGTAGAGCACTTCCGTGATGATGGGGTGCGGATAAACCAGCGCACACTCCCGTACCGCAGCGGGCTCAGCCTCGGCGACATCCGCAGGCCTCTCTGGTTCCTCGGCCGCCGGCGATGACCCATCCGTCCCGGGCGCCTTCGACGGTGGTGTGGCCAAGGGCACCGGCGCAGGCACATCGCCCTTGGGCTTGGGGTCATCAAGAGAAGAGTTTGCAGCAATGAGCGATGCCGCGGCGAGATACATGAACATGAGAACGCGCCCCTGGGTGCGCGTCCTTGCGCCGTGCAAGCCGGAGTATAACGCGCGAACACGGACTTCGCCGCGCAGTTCCACCCTATCTCGCCCTTCCCTCCACGATGCCCATGATTTCCCGCCACCGCTCGATCGGCCGGCTTGGGTTGAAACACCGGAACGCGCCGCCCGCGCCCTTCTTCGCATCCTCAATGTGCACCGGCCGCACCTTCGCCCCACGCTCAATCAGCGCCCGCGCGGCGCCCACCGACCCACCCACAATCGCCCACCCGATCGGCTCGTTCCGGTGCATCTTGCCCGACACCGCCTCGATGTTCGCACCCGAATAGATCAGGGCATCAATCGCCTCCGCCCGATCGCTCCACGCCGCGGCGTGCAACGGCGTCCCGTCGTCATATCCGCCGCGAGCATTCACATCCGCCCCGTGCGCCGCCAGCCAACGAATCACCTCCCCCCTTCCTCTCGCGGCCGCGGCGTGCACCAGCGTCGCGCCCTCGCCGATCGTGTAGAGATAGATATGCCCCGCCGCGGGCGCGGCCGCTACAAATCGCTCCCGTGTCACCCGCACGTGCACGCCGTCCGGCTCCGCCGCGAGCACGCTTTCCAGCACACCAACATCCCCGATGCACACCGCCACGAACGGATCGGCCTTCGCACCGCGCGAAACCAGGTGCGCGGCGACCTCCGGGCGCGATGTCGCCAGCCACTGCGCCGGCGTGCTCGCATGATCGATGTCCGGCGTGTCAATCCCCGCAGCATGCGCAAGCAGCACGTCGACAATCTCGGTTGTTCGCGCAAAGTGCAGCGGAGTCTGCCCATCACCCCCGCGGGCATGTGCAACCAATGCGTCCGTCGCGAGCATCCGGCGCAGCGCATCGAGTTTGCCGAGTCTCGCCGCGGCGTGCGGAGTCAACCTCGCCCCGCGCGCCAGCAGAAACTCCGCCATCTCGTCGCTGCATCCATCCAGAACACCAAAGCTCCCCGCCCACCAGTCGCTCCGCTGGTGAATGTCCGCGCCGAGCCCGAGCAGCACCTCGACCATCGCCCGATCCCCCGCGCCTGTTGCGTGAATCAGCGCGGTCGCGCCAAAGTTCTTTGGATCCGTCGCGTGCACCAGCGACACATCGTCTGCCGCCATCGCGCGCACGGTGTCGATGTCCCCGTCGCGAACCGCCTGCATGAACTTCCCCACTTCGCGACCAGACATGCCGCAGTCCTTTCGGAATCTTGCGCCGACACGATCCCACGCCAGTGTACCGCCGGGCAATACCCGAGCCACCTCCGCCTTGCCCTGTGTGCTCTGCGGCTCGACTCTGTGGCCTCTGTGCACAGCCTTTGAATCCGCTTCACATCCCGCTTGCCACTTACCCTCCTCCATGCCCCCCACTCCCCCCTCGCTTCCCACCCGTCCCCTCGGCTCTTCCGGCATCCACGCATCCGTCATCGCTCTCGGCACCTGGGCCATGGGCGGCTGGATGTGGGGAGGCTCGGATGACGACGACGCGATTCGTGCGATTCATGCCGCGCTCGATCGCGGCCTGAACTTCCTCGATACCGCCCCCATCTATGGCTTTGGCCATTCCGAGCAGATCGTCGGACGCGCGCTGGCCGGAGGGAAGCGCGGAAAGGCCGTCATCGCCACCAAGTGCGGCATGGTCTGCAACACGCGGCAGGGGCGCCTGATGATGCGCTCGACCGCGCTGGGCCCTTCCGACACAGGCCATATCGAGGTCTTTGTGTTCAACGGTCCCGAGTCGATCGCCCGGGAGTGCGAAGACTCGCTCAAGCGTCTGCAGACCGACTACATCGATCTATACCAGACCCACTGGCAGGAGCAGCAGACTCCGTACGAGGACACCATGGCCGCGCTGCTCAAACTCAAGCAGCAGGGGAAGGTCCGCGCGATCGGGGTTTGCAATGCGACCATCGCCGAGATGGATCGATACCGCTCTCGCGGCACTTTGGACAGCGACCAGGAAAAGTACTCGATGATCGACCGCAAACTCGACAGCGAGCAACTCCCCTACTGCCTCAGGCACAACATCGCGGTCCTCGCCTACTCGCCGCTCGCGCTGGGCCTGCTGACGGGCAAGGTCGGCCCCGGCCGCGAGTTTGCGCTGGGCGACATGCGACGCACGCACCGCCGCTTCACGCGGGAGAATCGCGCCGCGATCGCCGCGCTGCTGGCGAAGTTTGAGCCGATCGCCGCGGCACACTCCTGCACGATCGCGCAACTCGTCATTGCATGGACGATTCATCAGCCGGGTATCACGCACGCGCTGGTAGGCGCACGCAATGAAGCGCAGGTGAGCGAGAATGCGGAGGCGGCGACGGTAGCGATCGCCGATTCGGAGGTCGCAGCGATGAACACCGCCATCGCCGCGGCACTCGCCGGAATTGTCGTCTGACGTCACTCCCCCACTGCCGCCGGCCAGACGACATACACGGTTGTGCCGCGGCCGGGTTCTGACTCGACAACCAGCGCGCCGCCGGCATCTTCGACCAGCCGTTTGCACACGAGCATGCCGAGGCCGTGCCCACGGCGATCCCCTGAAACAGGGATGGTTGATGCATGAGCATCTGGCAGTGATCGGTTAATGTTTGGTTTCTCGGAGATTCCCGAAACATTGAACAGCCGGGACATCCGCTCTGCGGCCATGCCCCTCCCCGTGTCTTTTATCGCGATGACGACGATTTCGCGCTCACTGATTGCGATCGGCCATTCGTGTTCGCTCCCCCTGCTCCAACTTGTGACCATCCTTGGTCCGAGGACCGGAGCGTTCCGCATGGAGCGCACAGTGAGCGAGCCGCCGCGAGGCAACATCGCGCTGCGGGCGTTGATGATGAGGTTGAGCAGTACATGCTCGACGGCGACACCTCGTGCCGCGACTTCCGTTTCGGAATCGATCTCGCTTCGGAACTGGATCATGTCTTTGTCGAGCGGCCGCGCGAGGCAGGCCAAGGCCCGATTGACCGCCGCGGCGACATTGCAGCGCTGCTGGCCCCCTGCCGATCCTGGTGCATGGTCCCGACGAACCAACCCCAGAATCGCGCCGGCAACCTGGCCCGCTCGGTCAGCACCATCTGCTGCCTTCTGGAGCGCCTTGGAGGCCAACTCGCGGTCATCCGGGGCCGCGAGTGCCATTTGCGCATAACTCATTACCGGAGTCAGGATATTGTTGAACTCGTGGGCGATCAGCCCCGCGATTGTCCCAAGCGTGGCGAGTCGGTCCTGCCGCTCAAGCGACTGTTCCAACTCGGTGATTCGGTGCTGGAGGAGATCAATCGCGGCGATCAACTGCTCGGGAGACTGCACCGCCAAGTCGTGTTCCGCGCGGAATGGTGGCGTCTCGGGCATCGCGGCTCTTTCGATTGCTCAGGGACGCTTGGGTACAGACTGCGTCTCAACTGATGAATCGACCGATGCCAGCAGGGCCTTCGTGGGGATGGGAACTTCCGCCCCGACGCCGGGGAGGCGGTTCCGATGGGGCAAGATAGTGAAGACACCCCCCTATTGAACTTCGGAAACCCACTCGATAGAGCCATCGCCGAGACCTGCTGCGAGCCAGGCTTTGACGGCTGTGGGGCGAACGTCCAGGTCTTGCACCGCCGCGAGTTCGACCCATCGGAAGGCGATTTGGGGTTCGCGGGACTTGGGCTTGTTCAGGCTCTTGGGCCACGGCGAGGGATGCTCCACATGGAACACAATGTTGATTTCGTGATGTTGGCGCTTTGCGGCAAAGGCGCCCTCTGAGACGATCGCGAGATCGCCGACTTTGACTGCTAAGCCCAGTTCCTCGTGAATCTCCCGTTCTGCTGCGGCAGCGGCAGATTCGCCGAATTCCACGTGTCCTCCGGGTAGGTAAAAATAACCGTGCTTGACGCTTTGACACAGCAATACTCGCGAATCGCACACTAATGCGCCGCGAGCAATCACTTCGATGTCGCACCTCTTGCGGCTCCGCGCAGAACCATTCATCGTTCTCCTGAGAGATGCAGTTTGTCCGGTCTTGGTCCGTTCTTGCTTCTTTGACATATGGATCTTGTTCGGTCTAGGCTTCAGACTTTACCCTCGGTCGCTCTCAGAGTAACATAGCCAACTCGTGGAACATCATGAAGGATACCAATCAAAATGCAAACATCTGGCAATAAGGGGCGCCGTCTTGGTCGCGGCCTGAGCGGCCTGATTGGTACGCCCGTTGAAGTACCGATCGTTCCGCCAGCCGCGGCGGAGCAGCGGGGGGGTGCCGCTGTGTCAGCCGCGGCAAACATCGAAGCGCCCGGTCAGCGGATTGTCTATCTCGGCCTGACCGACATCGCGCCGGGGCGGTATCAGCCGCGGAAGACATTCGACGAAGCGGCGTTGTCGGAACTCGCCGCGTCGATTCGCACGGCGGGCCTTGTGCAGCCGATCGTCGTTCGGCTGAACCCGGACGGCTCGCCGCGATTTGAACTGGTTGCGGGCGAACGACGCTGGCGAGCAGCGGCGATTGCAGGGCTCGAGGTGCTTCCGGCGATCGTCGCGGCGATCTCTGAGGAGCAGGCCGCCGAATGGTCGCTGATCGAGAATCTGCAGCGTGCGGACCTGAGCGTGATGGAGCGTGCCGCGGCGATCAAGGCGCTGTGCGACCGATTCGGCCTCACGCACGCCCAGGTCGCCGAGAGGCTGGGCATCGAGCGGTCGAGCGTCACCAATCTCCTGCGGCTCCTGGAGTTGCCGGCTGAGATTCGCAAACTGCTTGATGACGGCCGATTGAACGCGGGTCACGGCAAGATCCTCGCCGGGCTTCCGACGGAACTGCAGTTTCGCATGGCTGATCTGGCCGCAAAGTTTGAGTGGCCGATCCGTCGCCTCGAAGAGGAGGTCAACGCCGAACTCGCCCGGGCCAACAAGGCGGGAGTCTTCGGCGAGGGCAGTGGGGGGGGCGAGCCGTCGCCCGCGGCAGATTCGCTGCACACGCGCGCGATTGTCGCGGACCTGGAGAAGCAACTCGGCGAACACCTGGGCACGAAGGTCAAGATCCGCACGGACCGCACCGGCAAGTCCGGCACGATCGAGATCCGCTTCTTCGATCTGGATCATTTCGATGGGATCATGGCGATGACCGGGTTCGCGATGAAGTGAGGCGAAGTCGGAAGTGGGAACGCGGAAGTGAGACGGCAGGCCTCGCACAGAGATGCGGAGACGTCGGGGCGGGCCGCGGATCAATGCACATGTACGCGGATCAGACTTGGCTATGGCGCAGGCGCGGCGAGCGCACGCTGGTGCGGACGATCAAAGCAGAGAGAGCACGATGAGCAGTCATGCTGAGGCGGGTGCGCCGCTGATGTTGAGCGTGAGCGGGTGCCGCGGGATTTTCGGACAATCGATTACACCGGAGGTGGCTGCGCGGTTTGCGATGGTGGTGGCGGAGCACTTGCGAGGCGGAAGAGCAGGCGGCAGTGCTGGGGCCGGTACGCAGGTCGGCCGGCCACTGGTCGTGCTGGCCCGGGACGGCCGCGCGGCGGGGGATCTGCTGCTGCGGGCGGCGGCGGCGGGGTTGGCGGCGGGGGGGTGCGACGTGCTGGATTGCGGAGTGGCCATGACGCCGACGGCGGGCGTGATGGTGGATGCGCACGCCGCGATGGCGGGCGTGATCATCACGGCGAGCCATAATCCGCAGGAGTGGAACGGCCTGAAGGTGGTGATGCGCGCGGGTGCATTGGAGCGCGGCGTGGTGGACGCGTGCGCGCCGGCCAAGCGCGTGGCGGATGCGATCATCGCGCGGTTCAAGGAGGTGAGTGGGGGGGGTGGTGCGCGTGCGGAAGGCGTTGGGCCGCTGGAGGTGGGGACGGTGACGGAATCGGCGCGGGGCGGGCTGGGGCTGCCGGGCGCATCGACGACGACGCACATTGAACGGCTGAAGCGCGCGCTGAAGGAACTGGGGATGCACGATGATCGCCGGTCGATGGCGATCAAGTGTGTCGTCGATTCGGTGAATGCGTCAGGCGTCGAAGCGTCGCGCGAACTGCTGGGCGAGCGGCTGGTGCAGCATGTCGGCGCGGGGACGAGCGGCATCTTCCCGCACACGCCGGAACCGACGCGCGAGAACCTGGGCTCGCTGTGTGAGATTGTCGCGAAGAAGCACGCAGATGTTGGCTTTGCACAGGACCCGGATGCGGACCGGCTGGCGATCATCGACGAGCGCGGCGGGTACATCGGCGAGGAGTACACGCTGGTGCTGTGCGCGGAGGCGATTCTCGGCGCCATGGTCGAGCGCGGCGGGCCCGATGCCGCTCGTGGCAAGGTGATGGTGATCAACCTGTCGACAAGCCGGATGATCGAGGACGTTGCGGCGAAGTACGGTGCGCGGGTGCTGCGCGCTGCGGTGGGGGAGGCGAACGTTGTTGAGTTGATGAAGCGCGAAGGAGCGGTGCTGGGTGGAGAGGGGAATGGGGGCGTGATCTGGCCGCGGGTGACGTACATCCGCGACAGTTTGACGGCGATGGCGCTGGTGATCGGCTTGCGTGCGCGGACGGGGAAGACGCTCTCGCAGTTGGTTTCCGAGATTCCGAGTTATGCGATCGTGAAGAAGAAGGTGGACTTGCCGGACTTGAGCAAGGCCGCGCCGGCGTTGGCGGCGGTGAAGCAGAGGTATGCTGCACGTGCGGCGAGCGGGGAAGTGAAGATCGACGAGCAGGATGGCGTGCGGGTGGACTTTGGCTCGCGGGGCTGGCTGCACGTGCGGGCGAGCAACACGGAGCCGATCCTGCGGCTGATCGCGGAGGCGCCGACGGTGGAGGAGGCAGAGGGGATGGTGGGGGGTGAGGGCGTCAAAGCCAGTTCACCGCAGAGGCGCGGAGGACGCAGGTGAGTTCGGCGAAGAAGTGGAAATGCTCACGCAGAAGCGCCTTCGGGGCTCAGGTGGTCGTTGAGTCGCCGGCATTCTGCCAAGTCAGTTTGTTGATCTCGCCCAGCACGCCTGCGCATGCACGTTCGAGCGGCTCCCAGTGCTGCTCCTCCGCAATCTGACGCAATGCTCCAGTCACAGCGCCTAAGTGATGGACGGCCGATTCAAGCGTGCCCAGAGTCACGATCTTGATGAACTTGACGCTTCGGGGGTCGGGACTCTCATTGGACTCAGTTGGCGCTGGTCGCGCGAAGAGTGGGAATCCTTGTGCATGCCAGGCGAGATTGAAGGACTCAAGTCGAGCCCATGCGCTCAGTACTTTGTGAAACCGCTGGGCCGTCCTTGGCCCGTTTGGGTTCGCGTCAAGATCGGGAATTGGGCAACTCCAGATCGGCCTTCCCAAGAACAGCGTCGCGGACGTGCGACTTGGATCGTTGCTGAAGCCAGTAGGCGCCTCGCCAAAACGAAGTTGGAGAGAGGTCCAGCAGAAGTGCGCGTGGTTCAGCCTCTCTTGGGTGGAGTAGATCTCGACTGTGTTCTGGGCGACGTCAACCACGGCGATGAAGTAGGGCTGTGCGAGTTCGCGGAGGAATATCCCCAGTTTGCGATCATCGAAGTCGATTGGATTGCAATTCGACTTTACCTGCACTGCGATAGTGGGACCGGTCGGGATGAAGTCCTTGCCTTCCAGCGTCCCCAAGTGCACAAAGAGGTCAGTCAGAAAGTGATCTGACTGACGCGGGACTGGTACGACGAGCCCTATACGACTCAGTGCGAACTGTGCGAGGTATTCCGCTCGTGTGCCTTGATGGAAGTTGCTTGGAAAGCCGCCCGTGTTGTTCACCATCGCTGCGCCTCCACTCCATGTCATGTGGAGCGTATGTGTATGGCAGTGCAGAGGGAATCGAGGTTCCCTCTGCAACCCCCTCCTGCGGAGAAAGGTACGCGAACAGTGACGACGTGGGTGCCGCCCTTGCAGGGCTCGTGTGCTGTGGAGCGTGTGTTCCGGGGGCCCACGCCCTCGGCTACAGAATTGCGAGGAGCATGGGAGGGGCGCGAGGTCTGCCGCGGCAGTTGGGGAGCGCATGCGGCGAAGCAGCGTTGCGCGGCGCGAGGAGGACCCCTTCGGGGTCCGTTGCTTGGTGGGGCGTGTACCGGTGGTGGCGCAACCTGCGGTCGCTTCACCACCGGCTACTGAAGGCCAGCCCTTCGGGCTGGAAGAAGCGGAAGAGACCCGGGCGGCTGGAGTGTGTGTGTTGGCCAGCGCTTCCGGCGCGCCCCCGCGTGACCGCGGGGTTTCCGCACGGAGATGCGACGGCGGTGGGCTGGATCGTGCCGCGGCGCGGCATCATCGAGCGGAAGCTCGATGCCACGGCGTCGCTATGAGGGCAGGATGACGACATCCTCGGGCGCGGCGGAGAGCGTGACCGCCTCGCCGATGCGGGTGGAGGCGCCGGGGTTGAGGTGCGCGACCTTGACGCGTGCAGCACCGGGGAGTTCGACGATGAGTTGCTCGGTCTCGCCGAGGTAGGTCGATTCGACGACGCGCCCGGGCATGAGGTTGCGTGCGGAGGCGGGCGGGGTTGTGCCGCGGGCGTCCATGCGCCAGGCCTCGGGGCGGACGGAGGCGACGACGTTGATGGAGGCGGGCTGGGCCTCGGGCGAGAGAACGGCGGAGACCATGTCGCCCGCGGCGGTGCGGATGATCGCGTTGCCCTGCCCGGCCGCGCCGTTGCGCTCGATGAGCGACCCGGGAAGGATGTTGGTCTCGCCGAGGAACTCGGCGACGAAGCGAGTTCGCGGTCGGCGGTAGAGTTCGCCGGGAGAGCCGAGTTGCTCGATCCTGCCGCGGTTCACGATGGCGACGCGATCGGCCATCGAGAGGGCTTCCTTCTGGTCGTGCGTGACGTAGATCGCGGTGATTCCTCGCGCCCCGGCTGCGCCGGTGGAGTCCGGGCCGCCGCCGACTTCTTTGCAGATGCGGCGGATCTCGGAGCGGAGTTCGTTGCGGAGTTTGGCGTCGAGGTTGCTGAGGGGCTCGTCGAGGAGGAGGACATCGGGGCGGATGACCAGCGCGCGGGCGAGGGCGACGCGCTGCTGCTGTCCGCCGGAGAGTTGGTTGGGCTTGCGGTCGGCGTACTGCTCCATCTGCACGGCGGCGAGGGCCTCGCGGACACGGCGGGCCTTCTCGTCGGCGGGGACTTTGCGGATGGCCAGGCCGAAGGCGACGTTGGCCGCGACGGTCATGTGGGGCCAGAGGGCGTAGGACTGGAAGACCATGCCCGTGTTGCGCTTGTTGGGCGGAAGGAAGGTGACATCGCGGGCGCCGGAGGCATCGCCGGTGTCGAAGAGGATGCGGCCGCGGGTGGGCTCGATGAACCCGGCGATCATGCGGAGGAGCGTGGTCTTGCCGCAGCCGGAGGGGCCGAGGAGGAAGAAGAGTTCACCGGCATTGATGGTGAGGGAAATGTCGTCGACGGCGGTCGTCGCCCCTCCCTTTGCCCCCGCGCGCAGCCCGGGTGCAGAGTCAAACTGCTTGGTGAGGCTGTCGAGGGTTATGGTGGTGGGCATGGTCGGGATGCTCACGTTGCGGCGGCAAGAACCGAGCGCCGGAAGGAAGCCGGGTTCGCATGAACGCGTCGATGCCGGGACGCCGCCCGGCAGGCGCGGATCGTAGCGTCAAGACGGCTTGCTGGTCCCGCTGCCGTTCAGGCGGGCACAACGCGCCGCGAGCCGAAGTCGAGTTGCATGGCCTTCTTGGCCATGTGCAGCGTCTCTTCGGCGATGGCATTGGCCTTGGCGATGCCGCGGCGGATGACGTCGTGAACGATGGCGTCGCCGTCGGCGCCGTCGAGTTTGGCGCGGCGGATCCGCATGGGTTCGATGAGGGCGTTGATGGCCTCGCCGAGTTCGGCCTTGACGTGGCCGTCGCCGATGTTGTCACCTGCGGCGTAGCGCTGCTTGAGTTCCGCGGCTCGCGCCTCGGGGATGAAGACGCTCACGTATTGCATCAGGATGTTGTTGACATCCCCCGGCTCGGTCGGGCTCTGGCGGCCGGTGGTGATGCGGTTGAGTTTCTTCTGGACGGTCTTGGCATCGTCGTAGAGGAAGATCGCGTTGCCGAGCGACTTGGACATCTTGTTGGTGCCGTCGAGGCCGACGAGCCTCGCCACGCGGCCGATCTTTGCACGCGGGATCGGGAACACCCCCCCCTCCTTGACATGGTTTGCCGGCTCGACCCTGTTCCCCACGCCGCAGTACATCTGGTTGAACTTGAGCGCAACGTCGCGGCACATCTCGATGTGGGCTTCCTGGTCCTCGCCGACGGGCACGAGTTCGGGCCGGAAGGCGAGGATATCGGCGCACTGGCCGACGGCGTACATGGGGAAGCCGAAGGGGTAGGTCTCGCCGAGGCCCTTGGTCTCGATCTCGGTCTTGAGCGTGGGGTTGCGCATCACCTTGTTGAACGGGATGAGCATCGCGAAGAGGAAGGTGAGTTCAGCGATCGCGGGGATCTCGGACTGGAGGACGAAGGTCGCGCGGTCAGGGTCGAGGCCGACTGCGAGCCAGTCCTTGACGATGCCGATGGTGTTGGCGCGGATGTCGGCGGGCTTGTCGGCGAGGGTGGTGAAGGCATGGACGTTGGCGATGAGGAAGTAGCAGTCGTACTCGTCCTGGAGTTTCAGGCGGGTCTCGAGCGAGCCCACGTAGTGGCCAAGGTGGAGGCCGGTGTGGGTGGGCGTGTCGCCGGTGAGGATGCGGGGCTTGATGGAGGTGGGAGCAGGCATGGGGGATGGAGTCTATCGGCCCTTCCGGAGCCATTCGCAAGCGGGGTGCCGGACCTACCCTTGCGTCGATGTCTCGAAACGTCGTGATTACCGGTCTGGGCGTGGTGTCGGGCTTCGGCGTCGGTATCGAGCCGCTGTGGGCGGCCCTGTGCGAGGGTCGGTCGTGCCTTGCGCCCATCCGTCGATTCGATGCTTCGGGCTTTGCCTGCAAAGTCGCTGGCGAACTTCCCGACGGATTCGGGGCCAAGGACCATGTCCCGAAGAGTTACCGCAAGGCCACGAAGGTGATGGCCCGTGACAGCGAGATCGCGGTGGCCGCGGCGAAGGCAGCGGTGGAAGACGCGAAGTTGATGACGCGGGGCACGGGGGATGGCGAAGCCGCGCCGACGACGACCTATCCGGCGGGACGGCTGGGGTGCCAGATCGGGGCGGGGCTGATCGCCGCGGAGACGGATGAGATGGCGGGCGCGATGGCGACGGCGGTGGGCGAGGACGGCAGGTTCACGCTTCGGCGGTGGGGGGGCGAGGGCGGGCAGGGAATGGAGGCGCTCACGCCGCTGTGGCTGCTGAAGTACCTGCCGAACATGCTGGCGTGCCACGTGACGATCATCCACGGGGCCGAGGGGCCGAGCAACACGATTACCTGCGCGGAGGCGAGTGCGACACTGTCGATCGGTGAGAGCATGCGGGTGATCGAGCGCGGCGCGGCGGATGCGTGCTTCTCCGGCGGGTGCGAGAGCCGCGTGAACGTGATGGGGGTGCTGCGATGGGAACTGGCCGGCATGCTGGCGCCGTCGGGCGATGAGCGCGAGGGCTGCAGGCTGGTGCGGCCGTACGACTCGGCGGCTGCCGGCGGCGGTGGCGGCGTGCTGGGAGAGGGCGGCGGCATTGTCATTCTTGAAGAGGAAGCCTGCGCGAAGCAGCGCGGCGCGAGGATCTATGCGCGGCTGGCGGGCTTCGGCAGCAGCCACTCCGATCCGGATCCAACCGAGGCGACCGGGGATGAGGGCTTCCGGTTTGCGATCGCGAATGCGCTCGAGGATGCGGGCATGAAGCCGGAGCAGATCGACGCGATCGTGCCGATGGCCGCGGGCGTGAAGGTTTTCGATGATGCGGAGACGGCTGCGCTGCGGTCGATCTTTGGTGCGCGGCTTGCGTCCATTCCGATGGTGACGCTGACGCCCAATGTGGGGAACTGCACCGCGGGCACGGGCGGTTTGCAGGTTGCCGTCGCGGCGAAGTGCCTGGCCGAGCAGAAGTTGCCCGCCCGGATCCACTGCGGGAAGCCCAGTGCGGGCCTGGATGCCGGACCGGCCGCGTGCCGCGCGGCGAACCTAAGATCGATTCTGGTTTGCACCGGTTCGGTGGGGGGGCAGAACGGTGCGGTGGTGCTGACGCGTGCGTGACGCGGCGAGCGGGGCCGCCCCGGGCTGGGGCGGTGCAATCGCGAACTGGATAGCGAGTTCCGCGCACGGACGCGGAGACCCTGGAATGACCTGGAAAAGGAGCCGCGCATGAACGGCGAGAACTCACGCTCACACGACAACCGGCACTCGGGTCGTCACGGCGGGCACTCGGGAGGCGGGCAACATGGCGGCGGCCAGCGCGGCCGCGGCGTGCCGCTGTCGGAACTTGACCCGGCGCTGACGGAGGTGAGCCGAAAACTCATCGGGTGCGCGATCGAGGTGCACAAGGGCCTCGGCCCCGGGTACTCGCGCGATGTGTACATGAAGTCCCTGGAACTGGAACTCCGCGCGGCGGGCGTGAACTTTGAGGCCGGGAAGAAGTATCCGGTGCTGTTCCGTGGCCAGAACGTCGGCGAGATCGCCGCGGACCTGGTGATCGAGAACCGCTTCGCGGTCGAGGTGCTGGCGGACCGCGGGGATGTGGGCGGTGCGGAGCGCGGCGGCGTTCGGGCCCTGCTGCGGGCCGCGGACATGGAACTGGGACTGATCATCAACTTCTCGGAGCGCCGGCTGAAGGACGGCCTTGTGCGGGTGCTGAACCCGGACAAGATCCCGTCGCTGCGCGGGCAGGATGGGGAGCACGACGTTCATGTTGAGGTGGAGGGGACGGAGCACTGAAGAAATCTCAAAGCGAAAAGTTCAAAGTTCAAACAGGAGCCGTGGCGTACCTGTCTGTTTCTTTGATCTTTGCACTTTGAACTTTGAACTTTTCCTATGAGCAAACGCGTCGTCATCACGGGCATGGGTTGGGTCACGCCGCTGGGCCGGGATGTGGACACGGTGTGGAAGCGGCTGCTGGCCGGGGAGTCGGGCGTGGGGCCGGTCACGCGTTTCGACGCGTCGACGTTCAAGACCAACTTCGCCGCGGAGGTGAAGGGCTTCCGGCTGGGCGATGTTCTGCCGGCGGAGCGCGTCGGGGCGCACTCAACCGCGGCGTTGCAGGCGCAGTTCGCGCTGGCCGCGGCGTGGCGCGCGTGGGAGCAGTCGGGGCTTGACCGCGCGGCGGCGAACGGGCAACTGTCACGCCGGCGTTTCGGGATGTATCTCGGCGCGGGCGAGGGCCCGGTGGCGTTTGAGAGTTACGTCGCGAGCAACCTCGCGGGGTGGCGGGCCGAGGCGGGCGGGCTGGACTCGGTCCGCTGGGCGGAGGCGGCGCACCGGCTGATGGATGCGCAGAGCGAACTGGAGCAGGAGCCGAACATGGCGCTGTCGCACCTGGCGCGGGCGTTTGGCTGCCGCGGCCCATCGAGCAACTGCATGACGGCGTGCGCGGCGAGCACGCAGGCGGTGGGTGAGGCCTTTGAGACGATCCGGCACGGCGATGCGGACGTGATGTTCGCGGGCGGGGCGCACTCGATGATCCACCCGCTGGGGATGACGGGGTTCATCCGCCTGACGGCGATGAGCCGGCGGAACGACGACCCGCCGCACGCGGCGCGGCCGTTTGACCGGACGCGGGACGGGTTTGTGATGGGCGAGGGCGCGGGGATGGTGATCCTGGAATCGCTGGACCACGCGCTGGCGCGCGGCGCGACGCCGCTGTGCGAGGTGGCGGGGTTCGGCTCATCGGCGGATGCGTTCCGCATCACGGACATCCAGCCCGACGGGCGCGGGGCGACGGCGGCGATGATGGAGGCGTGTCGGCAGGCGGGTGTGAACCCGCGCGAGCCGGAGGCGGACGGGCGGCCGCAGGTGCACTACATCTCGGCGCACGGCACGGGCACGCAGGAGAACGACAAGATCGAGACGACGGCGGTGAAGGGGCTGTTCGGCAATCTTGCGCCGCAGGTGCCGTTCTCGAGCGTGAAGTCGATGCTGGGACACTTGATCCAGGCCGCGGGCGCGGTGGAGTTGATCACGTGCGTGCAGGCGATCCGGACGGGGATGATCCCTCCGACGATGAACCTGAACACGCCGGACCCGGTGTGCGATCTGGATTACGTGGCGAACACCTCGCGCGACCTGCGGGAAAGGGGCGGGGTGCAGGTGTGCCTGAGCAACTCGTTCGGGTTCGGCGGGCAGAACGACACGATCGCGGTGCGGCGGTTTGTGGCGTGAGTGTGGGGCGAAGGCTGTCCACCAGCGCTCGGCGAGGTCAGTTTGGGAACTCCGCCTTGCGTTTGTCGTAAAGGGTGGTACCTTCCTCGACGGATGAGAGGGTGACTCGGCGGGCCTATGTGCCCGCATCGGAGATCGCACCTTGCCGCGCCCAACCCACTACGCACCTATCGGACCTGATTCGTCGTTCCGGGTTTGTCAGAGGCCGGAGCGCAAGCGACGGGTTGCGTGGGGGACTGTTCCCCTGTGGGCGCGGACGATTCTCGTCCTTCCCGCCCTTCTCGCGGCCGCTCACACAGCCGCTGCGGATGTCGATCCTCTTTCCGGCATCGACTTCGTTCGGATCACGCATCCCGGCAACGCGCCGTGGGCGGGCAACGGCACGCCCAACGACCGGGCGATCGGCCGCGGCGGGGTCAACTACGAGTATTCGATCGGCCGGTTCGAGGTGACGACGAGCCAGTGGGTGCAGTTCTTCAACGCGGCGTACGACCGGCCGCAGAGCCAGTGGCTGCCGCACCTGGCCGCGCCGTCCGACTGGGGCGCGGTGGCGACGACACCCACGACGCCCGGCGGCAGGCGCTGGGTCGTCCCGGCGGGGAACGAGATGATGCCGACGGGGAACATCAGTTGGCGCATGGCCGCGATGTACTGCAACTGGCTCCACAACGACAAGGGCACGGCAAGAGAAGCGTTCCTCAACGGCGCATACGACGTGAGCACGTTCGGGTACGTGGGCAACATCTTCACGGACCAAGCGGCGCACCATCCTGATGCCCGGTACTGGATCCCGACGTGGGACGAATGGCTGAAGGCGGCGCACTTCGACCCGCATAAGAACGGGCCGGATCAGGGCGGATGGTGGTTGTATCCCAACGGGGGCGATGCGCCGCTGGTGTACGGCCCTCCCGGCGTGCTGGTGAATGGCCTGCCGACGCAGGCCAACGCGGGCTGGTTCCCCTATGAAGGCTACGACCCGATGCGCGTGCCGCTGGGCGCGTATGCGAACGAGATGAGCCCGTGGGGATTATTCGATGTTGCAGGCGGTACGGCGGAGTGGACGGAGAGTGTCTTGCAAGGCCCGAGCGGAATCCGGTTCCGTTTCATTGATGGGAGCGCATGGGTTGCGGGCTCGCCAGCATCCGATCGCGTTACTGCTTCGTCCACAGACTTTCCCAGTTTTTCCACATTTGACTACGGGTTCAGGATCGCATCGAGCGTTCCAACACCAAGTTCTGTTACGCTCATCTTGATCGCGGCCGCATTCTGCGGTCGCCGAACTCGGAGGGCAACAGATGAAACATCGAATGTTGGCATTGCTGTGTATGGTGTTTGCGACCATCATTCCAAACAGGCTTGAAGCACAGGTTGTCGCCGTGGGCGCTCCGGGCGGGCCAGTTACCGCCGACCAGAACGGGAATCTCAGCATCTCCGTTGGCGAAGTGTCGACCGACCTGCTCATCCGCATCTACGACCCCGCGACGTGCGATCCGAACACCGCGCCCACGCACAGCGTCGGGACCGTGACGATCACGGGTTCTGCGACCAGCACCGGCCGCCTCCGCGTTCTCGTGGCGAACTGCGATGAGCAATACGATTTTGATCCTATATCAGGCGTGTCTACTGCATACGTTCCTGAGGGCGTCGTGGACTTCGGTCACCCGACCAACGGCGGCCTCATCATCTACAACCCCGGCGACAGTGGCGACACGTCCCTCCGCGATGCCTCCTACCTTGCCCTCGCCGCTCAAGGCGATGTCATGGGCGATATTGATGTCGGCCGCGTCTTCCGCATCCAGGCGTTCGGTTACACCGTGGGGACCCCTCCCGTCCTTGTCGGCGGCACGATCTCTTCTGATATCACCTCGTGGCAGGTGAACGACTTGGACTCAACGTCACTGGATCGGTTTGAGCCGATCTCGCTCTGCGCCATCAAGACCATCGTTGCAGGTAAAGCAATCACCGGCACGGTCAAGGCTGATACGACAGTCGCGTTTGACCCAGCAGAGACGGATACCTACGCCAGCATCGGGCGAATCGCCGTCGGGCCGGGTGAGGACGCGGCGGGGATCACCGGCAACATCCTCGCGTCCAAGGGTCGAGTCGTGGGCGTGTACAGCACCGGTCCGATCGGCGGTCCGACTTCGGCCTCCACGATCATCGCGGCCAACGGCATCTACAGGGTGCAGACTTCGACCCCGGACTCGTCAAGTCTGCTGGCACGCAACATGCACCTCAATCTGAACGCGGGCAGTCAGCCGCACCTCCAGGCTATAGCTCATTACGAGGGACCGCTCGCGAATCTTCGAACCGCTGGAAGCATCAGCGGGAGCATTTCGGCGACCAATCTTTCCTTTGCCAACGATGACGTGATTGGTGGGATCGTGGCGCGGGGGCCGATCACCGCTTCCATCGCGATTCAATACAACATGGTGGACTCCAACATCATCGGCTCATCCATTACGGGACCGGTGACGATCGGCTTCATGGCCCAGGGATGCATCGTCGCCACGGGCGTTGACGAGAACGATGCAAACGCCGGGCACATCAGCGCGGTGCAGATCGGATATGGGTCTGTCCCGCAGCCCTACAGCGATGTCTGGAGGCGCGGCTTCCTCGGGTCGAACTGTCCGCCCGTGAATGCGGTCAACGGCGGTGCGGACTGGTATCTCGCCCATTGCGCCGGGGGCGGCACATCAGACTCTGTGATCCGTGCGGGCAGCATCGGCAGTGTCAGGATCTCGATCATGAGCCAGGTGTACGGCGCTCTGCCGGGGTTCGAGATCCTCCTCCGCAAGGCGGAGGTGCCGCGGATCGAGGCGGGAACGATCGGCAGCCTCGAGATCGGCGACATGCGGGCGGGCGTGGTCTGGTCCGGCGAACTCGAATTTGAGAACGACCTGGTGAGCAATGACCCCGAAAACGACTACGCGCTCGTCCACGCGTTGACCATCGGTTGCGTCGGCCCCGGGGCCGACCTGTGGTTCCGCGGCTGCGAACGGGCCGAGTTCCTGCACGACGTGTTCGGCGAACTCCACTTGCCGGCTCTCGGGTCGAACGAGACCATCTGGATCGGCGACCGGCTTGGTGACGGCCCGAGCCTGAACGTGCTCGCTGAAACGGGAGCAGCGTGCATGTGCGAGAACTATCCGGAGAACGAGTGCTTCTATACGACAGGATCGCATGTCGAGGATTCGCCTCGACAGCCGGGCTACGCCGCGGTCGGCGCAATCCTCATTCGTGAAAGCGAAGGCCTTCAGGGTCAGGTCATCATTAACGGCAATAACACGGAAATTGGAGAGGACGGATGGCTCGGCGTAGTCGCGATCGGCATGGACGACTTGCTCCCCGCAATCGTTCTCGGCCCCGGTGAAACCGATCCGTTGTATCACGCCCCGTACTACGAACTGCCTTCATCGGAAGTCGGCGGCGGCGCGGTCGGTCTTGCGCCGTTCGCGTTCTATCCGCAGGACTGCACGCCCCCGCACGGCGAACTCAACGAGTTCGAAGGCGAGGGGGTCACGCTGGATGACTTTGACAACAACGCGGTGCCCGTGCGGCTGCGGTGGTACGGCCCGGTGACGCTGCCGACCGGGATCAACAGCCTCAACGCCGTGCTCGAACTTGAGTGCCGCGACCCGAACAACGCGTGCAACTGGGTGCCCCTCGGCGGGCTGTTCTCGTTCGTCGCGAACGCGGGGGGCCAGGGCCGCGCGATCGGGCTGCGGAGTGCGGTGGGCGCGATGCCCAAGAGCGGCGTCTACCGCGTCCGGTACGACGACGCCGGAACACCGCTGGCCAGCAACGATGTGGACGGGCATCCGCCCGTCGGACCGTTCCCCGAGCCCGGCTGCGAGAACGATGAGGAGGCGTACACGGTGCTCGTGCGGCCCGGTGATGAGGAGCCCAACTCGGGCGAACTCTGCGATTGTGACTGGGATCAGGACGGCTACATCACGATCCCGGATCTCTTCGCGTATCTGTCGGCCTGGTTCGCGGACACCGAGGCCACCGGGGCACGGTGTTTCTGGGTCGTGTCGCCCCAGACGTGCGGGGTCACCGGTCTGTTCAACTTCCTCTCGTGCTGGTTCTCGACGGGCGTGGGCGAGGCGTGCTCGCCGCCGTGAGCTTGCCAGTCGATTCTCACTTCTCCGGGATCGCCACGAGGTTGCTGGGCTGGAGCGCTGCGCTCTGGCCCGGCTTCTTGATGCGGATGGCCTGGCCGTTGTACAGGTTATAGGGGAAGCGCTTCTGGGCCTCGCGGAGGCGGGAGCTCTTGTATGACGGGACCTGCGGATCAAAGTCGGTCAGATCGAAGACACCGACGCAGACCATGCTGCGGCGCGGGCCGTGGAAGTAGAACGCCTGCTCGCCCTCCTGCCGCAGTTTCACGACCGCCTCTTCCGCGGCTTTGCGGCAGTCTTTCAGGTCGGCCTCGGTCGGGCGGTCGATGTCCTCGCGCCCGTAGACGCCGACCTGCAGCGTCTGCACGGCCTTCTTGCCGAAGAGCAGCCGGGCCTGCTTGAGGTTGTACTCGGGGATGGAGCCCTTGAGGTCGGCCTTCTGCGGCGGGGCGAGATAGGAACCGGCGTAGGGCTTCTCGCCGTTGAGGTTGATGGCCTGGACGCGATCGAGTTCGGCCTGCGCGCGGGGGTCGTCGGGGCCGGTGAAATCACCGACGAGGATGCAGGTGGCTTCGCCGCGTTTCTGCAGGTAGGCCTCGGCGAGCATGCCGGTGGTGCGGAACTCGGCGAGCGTTTTCAGGGCCTCTTCCTGCTGCTTGTCGCCGCGGAAGATTGCGACGAGCACCGACCATGCCGCCTTCTCGGAGGCCTTGGCGTCTTTGCCGTCGCCTGCGCCGCCGCTCTTGTCGAAGACCTTGCGGCCCTCTTCGAGGATCTTCTCCTTCTTCTTCTGTTCGTCGGTTGAGCCTTGGGCGAGCGCAGGGGCTGCGCAGAGGATCAAGGCGGCGCAGAACGCCGCGGCGGGAGCGGCGAGCGGGAATCCGGACCGGCGGTTTCCTGGAAGGGGATGATGTGTCATAAACAACTGTCCTGTCGTTGGTTACGTCGCTCGCGGCGGATCGTGAAATACTGCAGGGCTTGCTGGCCGGGGGACGATAAGACTATTCGTCCGGGTGACCGCTCAAGAGCGGGAATCCGGCGGAAATGTGGCGGGGCCAGGATGGTCCCGTCAAGATGCGCGACGGAGTGCACGTTCGCCACCAGCGCCGCCCGGCGTGGTCGCCCCGAAGGGGCAGGACCGGGCACAGGAGACTTTCCATGGCGCATCTTTCGATGGTCAGCGGCATTCCGTCATCGCGTACCGACCAGGTGGTTCGGCGGCCCGGCGAGGATTCGCCGCGAGAGTCGCGGCCGGCCCATCGGGGCGAGGACATCGCGGAGATCTCGGCGGGCGCTCGGGAAGCGTCCCGCGCGGAGAACCCCGGGATCAGGGCGGAACTGGTGCGCCAGGTTCGCAGGCAGATCGAGGCCGGTACGTACGTGACCCAGGAGAAGATCGACACCGCGGCGGACCGGGTCTCCCGGGACCTTGATCTGCTGGCGTGACGATGGCGAGTCTTTGAATTCCTCCGGGCTCCAATGCCCATCCCACGGTGCACCGAGGAACGTCCGCAGCAGCGAGCGTTCCTGCGGTGCGCGCGTTCATGGGCAGCCGCTGAACCAGGCTGACAGGAACGCGAAGATGTCGGGCACGCCGAGCGAGCCGTTCTGATCGAAGTCGGCGCGGCAGCCAGTTCCGCCGCCGATGATGCCGATGTCGCGCGGGCCGTTGGTTGCACCGGTCGCGCCGCCGGTGTTGTGGGCGCTCACGGTCCAGTAGTACACGCCGGTGTTGAGGATGCCGGGGGGAACGTCGAAACTCTGCCCCGTGATTCCGGCCTGTGTGAGGATGGGGGAGGTCATGCTCGGGCTCGCGCTGATGACCACGGTGTAGGTCGCGGCGCGGTCGGCGGTGGACCACTCGAGTTTCGGGCCGGATATGGCGGAATAACTGCCCGCGGCGGGGGATGTCAGGCTGAAGGCGCCCGGCGCGGCGATGTTGAAGATCGCGGCGGGCTGGGCGGCGCGCGTGCCCGGAGCGGAGTTGACGGGCGTGCCCGGCCCGGTCTCGGCGTTGCCGAGTTTGACGCGGTCGAGCGTGATCGTGCCGTCGGTGCTGGTGCAGGCCAGGCCGCCGATCTCGAGCCAGATCGTCGCGAGCGTGGTCTGCGCAAAGGTGACGTCGAAGTAGCCGAGCAGCACCGGCGCGCCCGCGACCGGGAAGCCGCCTGTCACGGAGGCGTAGCCGTCGGAGTAGGGGACGCGCCGCACGCCGTATTCCGATGCCGCGAGCATCAGGACGTTGTTGTACTCCGTCCCGCCGGCGGAGACGGGCGGCGTGAACAGGCCGCCGCTGTTCCATCGCGGCGTGCCGAGGTATGACGGATTGAACAGCGTGAGGTTTGAGAGCGTCGCGGGACCGTCTGCGTCGATGTTGAAACTGACGCCGTTCCAGGACATCGCGGCCAGCCCGCTCTGCGCGGCGGCCCAGATGTAGAGTCGCGCGCTGGTGCCGAGATTGGGCACGGGCGCGAGCGGCGAGCCGAGTTCGGGCGGCTGCGGAGTCGCCTGACCCGGCGCGCTGGGGAGCGCTCCCGGGTTGGCCGACGACAGGAAGACGAGGATGGTGTTCTGCGCGTGCGCGGCGGTTGCGGCGAACAGGCAGACGAGGACGGCGGATCGAACAAGCCCGCGGATCATGGGTATTGACTCCCCGTAAATCGGTGAAACAACCCTGCCGCGAACTCAGGCAGTGTCGTAAATCATACCCAAAACAAGGGGATATTCACACAAATTACGGCTGCATGTGGTTTGTGCGATGGAGGCTTGGATGTAAAGTCTTGCCTGTCAAAGACTTCGTGAGCGACGCCGTTGCCGGTAGCGGCTGACGGACCAGCGGTTGGGAGCGGTTGCGAAGACGGCGTCCGTGGCGTTCAGCACCCTCCGAACCACGCGCTGAGGAACGCGAAGATGTCGGGGACATCGGTGTCGCCATCGAGGTCGATGTCGGCGGCGCGGTCGGAGATGAACCACAGCGACAGGAACCGGAAGATGTCGGGGACCGCGCGAACGCCGTCGGCATCGAAATCGGCGATGCAGTCGGGGATGCCAGGTCCGGCGTCGACATCGAATTGGTTATCGAAGGCTCCGTCGGGGTCGAGGCTGTCGATCACCGAGCGCGATGCGGCGAGATCGAAGAGCGGCCCGATGCTCTGGCCGGCGAGGGGGTGGTCGGTGTCGGCAACCCAGTGCCCCAGCGCGGAGACGTATTTGAGGGCGCGGCAGACGCCCTGAGACTCGAAGACGATCGTGCCGCGATGCGTGGTCTGGATCGAGCGCGGTTCGATGACGTGTGGATGCTCGACTCGCTCCAAGACGAGTTGGCCCGTGGCGGGAGACCGACTGATCCGGACCAGCGGGCTGGGGGCGCCCGGGGTGCTCGTGGCGATGTAGATCGCGCCGGCGCCCGGGTCGCAGGCGATCGAGCAGTTGGAGTCGACATCGACGCCCGCGGGCAAGGGCTCGGCGGCGTGGAGGGCGAGCGTGGCATCGTCGGCTCGCTGGATCGCCGCGGCGGCACCGCCGGGGATGGCGGGGAGCAGCAGGATGACCTGGCCTGCGCTGTCGTCGGGCGCGATGGCGACGGGCGGGCGCGAGAGTGTGACGGTGCGGCTCCGCACAAGCGATGCGCCGCTGATGTCGGCGTAGATCAGCCGGTTTCCCTCTTCAAGGCCGATGAGGCGCCCGGAGCGCGTGAAGACGAACGGACCGGGATTGGTGACGGCGCCGAGGGGTACGAGGGAGGAGGCGGACGCGGTGCGGAGTTCGAGCCGGCCCATCTGGGTTGCGCCGGTGAGGTTGGTGTAGAGGACCATCGCCTGGCCGACGCGTGGGGAAGCGCGCAGGGCGACCACACCGGCAGCGCCCGGGAGCGCGTGGGCGGCAGGGGGCTGAATGGTGAGCGTGTCGGGATTCCACATGCCGCTCACGACGACCTGGCCGAGTTGCGGCTGTGCCGACAGGCCGTGTACGGGCGTGACAGCGCAGATGGCATTGACCATGTTCGTGCCGCTGACATTGGACATCAGGTACATGGTGCGGAAGACCGGCGTGCTGACCGCGTCGGAGGCGTAGAAGCCGGGGACGGGTGTGAGGTTTGAGTATTGCGTGACGAACGGCGACTGCGAGTTGGTGTCGCCCGCGAAGCCGGCGGGGTCGCGGTACCAGATGCGCGGTGTGGATCCCGCACCGCCGCAGGCGTCGGTCATGCGGGTCATGGAGATGACATGGCCGGTGGGTTGCAGCACCCAGCGGGAGGGGAGGCCGAGTTGGGCGTTGGGGGGCATGAGCGTGAAGCCGCGGTAGGACACGCCGACCAGCGCGCCGAAGGCGAGTTGCGCGGCGAGTTCCGGCGGTGTGACGGTGTCGGCGCCGTTGGAGGCGATGGTGTAGGCGATGAACTGTCCCGGGGCCACGGAGTCGAGCCAGGAGGTCGCGCCGGTGACGAATCCGGAGAACGTGGTGGTGCAGGGATTGGCGGGGAGGGGCCCGCCGCCGTCGGGGTCGACACCGTCCTGTGTTCCCATGGCCTGTCCCACCCATCCGAGCAGGGTCGTGACATCGTCGTAGTTGGCGGGCGACTGCCAGTCTCGCGGGCCGAGGAACACGGCCGGGTAGCCGTTGTTGGAGATGTACGCGAACCAGTTGGAGATCGAGGTGGGGCAGCAGTAGCAGTTTCCGCCGCCGGGCAGACCGGTGCGGCGCTGGTCAAAGTCCGGCACGCCGAGGCGGTAGACGTCGCATTGGCCATGGACGCTCTCTGTGGCAGAGAGCATGAGCATGGCGGTCGTGAACCGGCGAAGAAAGCGATCACCCGACATGGCGAGCCCCCGTATGGTGGAACAACCGCGTGGATTTGCGGCGAGAAGGGCGGATCCCGGCGTCAGTGCAGCGCGATCCATGGCGCGGAGAAAAGTCCTGCAGGAGTCATCCGTATCGGAATTTGGGGCTGCGCAGCGTCAACATGACCCAAGCGGGGGGGTTCATGCGCGCTGGGCGGCCTACAGAAGTCGAGAAATGACGGGTTGTTGCGCACGATCACTCTTTCCCTCGTATAAAGATTCGGGCATACTGGTTGAAACGTGTTCTTTGACAAGAGTGGCATTCACTGCGCAGGAAGAAGCACCATGAGAACCTCACGCGATTCGGCCGGAGTGGTTTCGAGCGTTGCAAGCCTCGCGATCGTGGGCGGCATGGCGGTCGGTGTGGCCGCCGTCACGGGCTGGATGCTGCGGGAGCCTCCGGGCGAACAACGGGTTGTCGCACAGCCATTGGTTCCCTGCGGCGCCGGGTGGCTGCTGGATGAAAAGATCCCTGCGCGGATCATGCCCGGCATCGGCGCCCAGAAGTTTGCCGGGTTGACGACCGCGTCGGCCGAGGCTCGCAGGTTCTTTGAGCAGGGCTTGGCGCTGGTGTACGGCTTCAATCACGACGAGGCGCGGCGGTCGTTCCGGGAGGCCGCGAAACTCGACCCCGAGTGCGCGATGGCGTATTGGGGCATCGCGCACACGCTGGGGACGAACTACAACCAGCCCGGCGCGAAGGAACGGAACGAGGCGGGCGCGCAGGCGATCGCACTGGCCCGGTCGCTCGCTCCGCGTGCCAGCGAGATGGAGCGGATGCTGATCGAGGCGACTGCGCTTCGCTTTCCGACGCCCGCTCCGGATTCGCCGGAGACGCAGGCCGCGGCAGACAAGGCGTACAGCGACGCGATGCGCATCCTGGCCGCGAAGTTCGGGCCGCAGGACGATGTGCAGACGTTCTACGCCGAGTCGATGATGAACCTGCGGCCGTGGGACCTGTGGGCGAAGGACGGCTCGCCGCATCCGGGCACGGAGGAGATCCTGGCGACGCTCGAGCGCGTGCTGGAGCGCAACCCGAATCATCTCGGCGCGATTCACCTGTACATCCACGCGACCGAAGCCTCGCCGAAGCCGGGGCGGTCGATCCGGTACGCGGACCGGCTGGGGCAACTTGCGCCGAATGCCGGGCACATCGTGCACATGCCGTCCCACGCCTACGTGCGCACCGGGCGATGGAGCGATGCGCTGGAGGTGAACCGCGCGGCGATCCGGGTTGATGATGCGTACATCGCGAGCACGGGCGTGAAGGGGCTGTACCCATCGATGTATGCGCCCCACAACGTGCATTTCTTGAGTTGGGCGGCGATGCTGGGCGGCGACATGGATACAGCGCTGAGCATCGGCACCGAACTGGCGCGGCGAGGATCGGAGGAGATGTTCAAGGTGATGCCGCCGGCGAGCATGGTGCTGGCGTGGCCGGCGATGATGGATGTCCGCTTCGGGAAGTGGGATGCGGCGCTGGCGGTGCCCGAGCCGGATTCGCCGTGGGGGTACGGCCGGGTGATGCGGCACTTTGCTCGCGGCATCGCGCAGGTGGGCAAGGGCGATGTCGGCGCGGCGGCAGGTGAACTGGCGTTGATGCGAGAAGAGGCCAAGGGCGTGCCGGCGGACATGCTGAGTTTCGGCCAGGTGAACAAGGCGCAGGACATCTTCCACATCGCGGACCTGACGCTCTCGGGGCGGATCGAGGCCGCGAAGGGGAATACCGATCGTGCTGTTTCGCTGTTGAAACAGGCGGTCTCGGCGGAGGACGCTTTGACCTATATGGAGCCGTCAGACTGGCACGCGCCGACGCGGCACACGCTGGGAGCGGTGCTGCTAGGGGCAAAGCGGTATGAGGAGGCCGCGGGCGTGTTCCACGAGAACCTCGCGAAGACCCCGGAGAACGGCTGGGCGCTGTACGGCCTTGCGGAGGCGCTGAGGCAGACCGGGGATGTCAAGGGAGCGGAGGAAGCGATGGCGAGGTTTGCCAAGGTGTGGGCCAAGCCGTCGCAGGCACCGGAGTTTGGATGGTACTGAGCCGTGCGGGATTGAACCACGGAGGACACGGAGGGCACGGAGATCGCGCCGTGGTCATAGCACACGACAGATCACACCATCCTTCAAAGCGCGGACATTGAAGTTGATCAGGAGGCCAACTCGGTTGCCTGAGAGTTTGAGATAGGTGATGAGTTGCGCTTTGTGGATGGGCAGTGTCTTCTCGATGTGCTTGAGTTCGAGGATTACACGGTCCTCTACGAGCAGGTCGATGCGGTATCCAGCATCGATGTGCACTTGCTTGTAAACGATTGGGAGGGACACCTGTCGCGACACACGGAGGCCTCCAGATTCGAGTTCGTAGGCGAGACAAGCCTCATATGACGATTCGAGCAGTCCGGGCCCGAGTGCGCGATGGACCTCGATCGCGGCACCGATGATCCGTTCCGTCAGCTCTTCGTCCAGCAGCATTCCCGCTCTCCTCTCCGTGATCTCCGTCTCCTCCGTGGTTCAATTCTGGCTCTCAGTGTCCCGCCGGCTTGCCGCCCTTGCGTGGATCGCTGGCGGCGTTCCAGCCGCCTGCCTCGGTGTGGTCGCGCACGATGAGTTGCACCACGCCCGCTGCGCCGTCGAGTTCGCGGCAGGTGTGGCCGAGAGCGCTCAGACCGTTGAGCACGTCGGCCCCGCCTGTGGTGCTCTTCCACGCGGGCTCGTAGGCGAGCGCATCGGGCGACCACTGGTGGTGCAGCCGCGGCGACTTCACGGCTTCGCCGGCGCTCTTGCGGAGCACCAGCGCGTTCAGGAGAACCTGCGTGGTGCCGGTGATGATGCGAGGTCCGCCCGAAGCACCGGCGACCGCGACTACGCCGCCGAGTTCATCGAGCACGATCGTGGGGCTCATGCTGCTCAGGGGTCGCTTGCCGGCGGCGGGGAGATTGCGGTCGGACTGGGTGAGGCCGAAGGCGTTCGGCTCGCCGCGGCGGGTGAGGAAGTCGTCCATCTCGTTGTTGAGGCAGAAGCCGTACTCGGGGACGGCGAGGAGCGAGCCGAACTCGAGGTTGATGGTCTCGGTGCATGCGACCGCTCCGCCCCATTGATCGACGGTACACAGGTGGCTGGTTCCATGATCATCCTGAACATCCGCCAGGGAGACCTTGTCGCCGGGCGATGGAGGGGTGCCACAGTTTTCCGCGGCCAGACGCGAGTCGGGCTCGACCATCCCGGCCATGCGTGCGATGTTGGCGTCGGACAGCAGGCGTGACACCGGAACATCGCCGAACGCCGGATCGCCGAGCCAGCGGGCGCGGTCGGCGAAGGCATGCCGGAGCGATTCGACAAACAGGTGTGCCGACCGCGGCATCCAACGTTCCTGGGCGCGGAGTTCGTATGCCCCGCCGCAATGCTCGAAGATGCCCAGCGCCTCGGCCATGGTGATCCCGCCGGAGGATGGCGGCGGCATGGACAGCAGCCGCCAGACCGCGAAAGAGAACTGCAGAGGTTCGACGGCCCGGGGGCGGTAACTCCGCAGGTCGCTTGGCGTGAGGACGCCCGCATCGGCCGCGACGGCGGCGCAGACGGCCTGAGCGACCGGACCGTCGTAGAAGCCTCGGGTTCCCTCGAGGGCGATGAGTTCGAGCGCCCGGGCCTGCTCGGGCAGACGGATGATCGCGCCGATCTCGAGGTCGCCGCGGTTGAGGAGCCGCTCCCACACGAAGGCGAAGCGGGTCTGGAGGCCGGGCTCTGCGCGGAATCGCGCGGCGATGTCGGCGGCGCGGGCGAGATAGTCGGCGTCGATGGGGAAGCCGTCGCGGGCGATGCGGATGGCCGGGGCAATGACCTTGGCACGGTCGAGTGTGCCGAAGTGATCGAGCGCATGGAGCAGGCCGGCGACGGTTCCCGGCACGGCGACGGCCTTGCCGCCCCGGGTGCTTGCCTTGGGGTCATCCTGATGTTCGAAGTAGTCCGATCCGACTGCGGCGGGGCAGGTCTCGCGGTAGTTGATGGCGGTGGAGATGCGGCCGCGTTCGGGGTCATTGGGCAGGTGGATGACCATGAACCCGCCGCCGCCGATACCGCAGGAGTAGGGCCGCACGACTGAGAGCGCGAACGAGGCTGCGACGGCGGCATCCACCGCGTTGCCGCCCATGGCGAGCATCTCGGCCCCTGCCGCGGAGGCGAGTTCGTGATCGGCGGCGACCGCGCCGGAGGCGAAGTGGCCCTGGTGTGTCGCGGCGACGACGGCACGGCTTGCGCCGACGGCGCCGCTCGCTCCGGCGGCTTTGGCCGCGGTGAGCGACGTGCGGTTGGAGGCGCAGCCCGCGATGACGAGCATCACGAGCAGGGAGACCGCGGGCAACAGTCGAGAAACGCGTTGGGTCATGGTCGAAGGGTACGGGTTGACCGGCGGGCCGCGCACTACCCTCCGGCATGGCCGCCGCCATGACCATCGAGATCCAGGCCCACCGCCTCGCGAAGGCGTTCGGCGAGCACATGGTGCTGCGTGGGATCGACCTGACGATCCGCACGGGGGAGATCGTCGCGATCGTGGGCGGATCGGGCTCGGGCAAGACCGTGCTGCTCGATCACCTGACGGGGCTGATGCAGCCGGATTCCGGTCGTGTTCTGGTTGCGGATCACAACGAGCAGCCGGATGCGGCGGGGCAGTGGCCGCTGGTGGATCTGTCGACGGTTGATTCGGACCGGCTCGATCGTCTTCGCGTGCACTGGTCGGTGGTGTTTCAGCGCAACGCGCTGTTCTCGGGCACGGTGCGGGAGAACATCGCCCTCTGGCTGCGCGAGCACACCGCGCTGAGTGAGGAGGAGATCGAGCATCGCATCCGCGAGAGCGTGCAGGCCGTTCAACTCAGTGTCCGGGATGTTCTCGACAAGCAGCGGGATGAACTGTCGGGCGGCATGGCCAAGCGCGTCGCGATCGCCCGGGCCATCGCCGCGGACCCGATCGTGGTGTTCTATGACGAGCCGACGACCGGGCTTGACCCTATCGTCGGCGGCGCGATCCATGAGTTGATCTGGGGGATGCACCATCGGCCGGTGGGCCCGCGGCCGACGGGCCCGGCGGTTCCGCCGACGCTGCTGGAACGGATCGCCGAGCGACTGCCTGCCGCGGAGGACCTGCTTCCTGACGGCGTGCTCCGCACGGGTTTGCCGCACGGGCACCCGCCGGGTCATCGGCCCACACCGAAGTCCTCGGCGCAGGGATCGCCGCAGCCGCCGCGGACGACCGTGATCGTGACACACGACAAGGATCTGCTTCGGCGGATCCGGCCGCGGGTGGTGATGCTCGATGGCGGCGTGGTGTGCTTTGACGGGCCGTATGAGCGATTCGGGCGGGACGGTTGCGTGCCGGCGAAGGCGTACCTGGAGACGATGCCGGTGCTGCACGCGCGGAAGTGAAAGTTCAAATCTCAAAGCGGAAAGTTCAAAGGGCCGATTTCAACCGGCGAGTGCCCTCGGTGCGTTGAACTTTGCACTTTGAACTTCCCGTCCCCTCTTCCCCTACACTCCCGGCGTGGCCCTCCTGCAGGCGCACAACCTGAAGAAGACCTTCGCCGGACGCACCGTCGTCAACGGGGTGTCGTTTCACGTCGAGAGATCCGAGATTGTCGGGCTGCTGGGGCGGAACGGCGCGGGCAAGACGACGTCCTTCCGCATGACGATCGGCATGATCGACCCCGACGGGGGCAAGGTGAGTTTCGACGGGAAGGACATCTCGACGCTTCCGATGTTCGAGCGGGCGCGGCTGGGCATGGGCTACCTGTCGCAGGAGCCGAGTGTCTTTCAGCGGCTGACGTGCGAGCAGAACCTGCTGGCAATCCTGGAGACGCTGCCGCTGAGCCGCGGAGCGCGGCACAAGCGTGCGGCGGAACTGCTCGAGCAGTTCGGGCTGTCGCACAAGGCCAAGCACCAGGCTCGGACATGCTCGGGCGGCGAGCGCCGGAAACTCGAGATCGCGCGATCGCTGGTGACCGAGCCGAAGTTGATCCTGCTCGATGAACCCTTCTCGGGCGTCGATCCGATCGCGGTGGAGGATCTTCAGTCGGAGATCCGCCGACTGGCGCAGGGCGGCATCGCGTGCCTGATCACCGACCACAACGTGCAGCAGACCCTGCGTGTGTGCGACCGGGCGTACATCATCGACGAGGGCAAGAAGTTCGCCGAGGGCACGCCGCGGGAACTGATCAACAACGACCTGGTGCGGCGGGTGTATCTGGGCTCGCTGTTCCGGGGCGATGAGTTCGATGATCATCACGCCGGCAGCGGCAACGGCCAGGCGCGAAACGGGGCCGGCACGGCTGTGCAGGTCGGCAGGCCGGCCGACCAGCAGAGCGGCCGATAGCGCGGCAGCGGAGCAGATCACCAGATCGATGGATGAGCAGAACAGCACGTCGGCAGATCAGGATCGCGATGCGACGCGGTTCAGATCAGCCTCATCGTCGCCGGGTAGCGGAAGTACTCGCCGCGGTTGGCCGCGACGGCGCCGAGGATCATGCCGACGAGGGCGAGGATGTACAGCGGGATGAAGCCGATCGCGCCGAAGCCGCAGGTGATCACCGACAGCAGGGCGAGTCCGACGCCGTAGAGCAGCAGGCTGAGTTGGAAGTTGACGGCCTCGCGTCCGTGGTCGTCGAGAAAGGGCGAGTCTCCCTTGCGGATCTGCCACATGATGAGCGGGGCCAGCACGAGCGCGAAGGGCACGAAGTGGGTGGCCAGCAGCGAGAGGTGGATCAGCAGCGCGTAGGTCTTCTGGTCCGACGTGACGTTCGGATCAACAAGTCGCTCGCGGGGGGATTGTTCGGTGTTGTCGAACATCCAAGTCTTTGCGTACGCCGCCTGACCCATGGTGGCCTCCGGGGGCTTGTTGGGCAAGGGGGGGTCGGGCTTTCAGACGGCGGCCCCGGGGCCGCGGATCCTGAGTCTTGGGCGTTCTGGCCGTTCGTCGGCAGTCAGGTGATCGGGCGCGTTGCTTGGTCGAGTTTCTCCCACGGCCGGTAGCGTTGGGCGTTGGGGAAGCGCCGGCCCGCCCCGAAGGCCACCGTCGTGACCTTCAGGCCGATGGCCGCTTGTTTGCGTTTGTATTCCGACAGGTCGATGAGGCGGACGATCCTGCGGACGGCCGCGGCGTCGAAGCCTGTCTCCCGGACGATCCGCTCGGCACTCTGTCGCTTCTCCACCGTCCGCTCGATGATCTCGTCGAGTTGTGCATAGGGGCCGAGACTGGCCTCATCGGTCTGATCCGGACGCAGTTCGGCCGACGGCGGCTTGGTGATGGTTGCCGCCGGGATCGGGCCGAGGGTGTCGGCGTTGGCGCGGAGCGGGACCCGAAGCGCGGCGGGGTTGGCGTTCATCCACCGGGCAAGGCGGTAGACCCATTGCTTGGTGACGTCGCTGAGCACGGCGAGACCGCCGTTCATATCGCCGTAGAGCGTGCAGTATCCGACGGCGAGTTCGCTCTTGTTGCCGGTGGTGAGCACGATGGCGCCGGTCTGGTTCGAGAGCGCCATGAGCACTGTGCCGCGCAGTCGCGACTGGAGATTCTCTTCGGTGACACCCGTCACGGCGCCGAAGTTTGTTTGAAGGGTGGTGGTCAAGGCGTCGAACCCGGCACTGATCGGCACGGTCAGCATCGGCATGCCCAGCCGCGAGGCGAGCGTCGCGGCGTCGGTCTTCGAGCCCTCGGAGGAGTAGGGGCCGGGCATGCTGACGCCGGTGACGCTTTCCGGCCCGAGCGCGGCGGCAGCGAGCACGGCGGTCACGGCCGAGTCGATCCCGCCCGACAGGCCGATGATGGCCGTCTTGAAACCGGTCTTGCGGCAATAGTCGCGAACGCCGAGCACCAGTGCGCGATAGAGATGTTCCTCATCGGTGGTGGTGAGCACGGGATCGGCAATGGGCGCGTGGACGGCTGTGCCCGCGAGAGCGTGTGCTTCGGTGCCCGGGAGATCCACAACCAGCAGGTGTTCTTCAAATCCGGGTCCGGCGGCGACAAGGTCTCCTTTGTGCGAATACACCGCCGCGTACCCGTCGAAGATCAGTTCATCGTTCCCGCCGACCTGGTTCACACCCGCGACGCATACACCGTGCTTCGCTGCGTGACGCCTCAGGATTTCGCGGTGGCGGCGGCCCTTGCCGAGCACGAAGGGGCTTGCCGAGGGGTTGACGATCACCCGGGCACCAGCGCGGATCAGATCGGCAACCGGATCGGGCTGGTGGACATAGCGGTGCGAGAATCCGGCATCCTCACCCTTCCACAGGTCTTCGCAGATGGAAAGGCCGACCCGCACGGTTGCACCACTGTGTTCGGGCACCTCGATCACCACCGCACGATCGCCGGGCACGAAGTACCGGTCCTCATCGAACACGTCGTACGTGGGGAGCAGCCGCTTGTCGTAGTACGCGATCATCTTGCCGTCGCGATACGCCAGGAGCGAGTTGGTGATGCCCTTGGAGAGGTCGTTGGGGTCGCCAGAGGCGGGGAGCGGAACGCCGAAGACGAGTGTGAGTCCGGCGGAGTGCTGCTCGCCAAGTTGCTTTGCGGCGGCGGCGCAGTCGCGGATGAAGCCCTCGTGCCAGATCAGGTCCATCGGGGGATAGCCCGAGAGGCCGAGTTCAGGGCAGACGAGCAGGTCTGCGCCCGCCGCTTGGGCCTTCGCCGCGGCGTCGGCAATCAGCCGCGCGTTGCCGTCGATGTCGCCAACGGTCGGGTTCAGTTGGGCCAAGGCCAGTCGCATGACAGAGTGTAAGGCGTTGGAGCGGCGGTCTGAATCGGGTGTCTGGGACACGGGATTCGGGCTCCGCACAGTCGCACTAGCGCGCCTTCAATTGCGGCCCGACATCCGACATCCGACATCCGACATCCGACATCCGACATTGATCCCCACTCCTGCCATCCCCGATCCCTTGTCCATGCCCGCCGAGGCCTATGCCGCGGCGTGCTTGGCGGCCGGGGTGAAGGGCAAGCGCCTCGGTGCGCTCGACCGGTACGCGATGGTCTATCGCGAGGGGGTGATGGATGACGCGCTCGCGCCGATCGTGCTGCCGCCGATCGGGCGCGTGCTGGAGAGTGACTCGCCGGAGGGGAAGGTCATCAAGTTCACGCTGAAGGTGCCCGGGCGTGACGGGCTGGCAGAGGCTCTGGAGACCGAGTCGGTCATCATCCCGATGATCGGCAAGCGCGGCATCCGTACGCACACGCTCTGCGTGTCGTCGCAGGTCGGCTGCGCCATGGGGTGCGGCTTCTGCCAGACGGCGCAGATGGGCCTGCTGCGCAACCTCACCACGCGAGAGATCATCGCGCAGTGGTTCACCGCGCAGCACCACTTCAAGGCCGTCGAACTCGGCAACATCGTCTTCATGGGCATGGGCGAGCCCATGGACAACCTCGACAACGTCATCGGCGCGATCGCGATTCTCGGCGATCATCGCGGGCCCGCGCTCGCGCGCAACCGCATTACCGTCTCGACGGTGGGCCGCGTCGACGGCATCGCGCGGCTCGCCCAGCAGGTGCACAAGCCGGGCTGGCACCGGCTGTCGCTGGCGGTCTCGCTCAACGCGCCGAACGATGAGGTGCGGTCGCAGATCATGCCGATCAACCGTGCGGTGCCGATGGGCAGGCTGCGCGAGGCGATCGAGAACTGGCCGATCTACGGCGGCGCGAAGATCTGCCTGGAGTATGTCCTGATCCCGGGCGTGAACGACCGCGCGGAGCACGCCGAGCAACTCGGCGACTTCGTGCTCGGCCGGGGTGTCTACGCGGGGCGGTCGCGGCTGCCGGGCTTGGTGAATCTCATTCCCTACAACCCGCGCGAGAACTCCCCCTGGCCCGCGCCCGATGAGACTGCCGTCGATCAGTTCATGCTGTGGCTCGGCGAGCAGGGGGTGTACGCCAAGCGCCGCCGGACGAAGGGGCGGGACACGATGGCGGCGTGCGGGCAGTTGGGGAACCCGTCACTGCGGCGGCGACCGGCGACGGGGGTGCAGTTGACGGCGATGGGGCGGGCGCCCGAAAACTAGCCCGTCACGGGGCGAGCCGCTCAATTTCTGCGCGGGTCGCCTCATCGGTCGCCATCGCCTTGGCTCGCGCGATCACCGACTTCGCCGCATCGGCTCCGCGTGCCCGCTTCATCGCGCGCGAGGCTTCGGCGGCGTCGCGCACCAGGCAGCCCGGGCGCAGGCTCTGGGCCAGCAGGTCCGCCTCGGTCACGCTCATGTTCGGGCCGCGGGTGAACGTGGCGTGCCAGATCATGTCCTTGCAGCCGGCCAGCGCAGGCTCTTCGAGGATTCGCGGCAGGGCAGCGGCATAGACCTTGGCGAAGAGTTCCGGATCGAGTTCGAAGAACGCGGCGGTCAGGCCCGCGACCGCGAGATCCGCCGTCAGCGCACCGGGCTGGTCCTTGATGATCGCGGCCAGAAGACGCGCGGCCTCATCATCCCGGGCCAGGAGGTGCAGCGTTCGCACGGCGTCGACAAAGCGGCCGGCCTTGAGGTGATCGGGGAGTTGATCGGCGAGCGACTGGGCGTGCGCGAGCGTTGCAGGCAGCGGAGCCGACGCTCGCGGGGCGGTGCGGATGGCGACATAGAGCGGATCGCCGAGAACCGCGAGTTTCCAGGGATCGCCCGCGTCCATGCGGACGGCCGCGCCGAACGGCATCGCAAAGAGCATCCGCTGGGCGGCGACCGGGGTTGGAATGAACGACTGGAGATACGGCTCAAAGGTCGAGCCGAGATAGGCGAACACGCCGCGCTCCAGCCACCGGCCGGCGACGGTGTCGCGGTTTGCCGGATTGGTTGCAGACCAGGAGTGGACGAAGTGCGTCGCGGCCGGCACCTGCAGAAACGGCACATCGTCGGGCTTGGCCTGTCCGGGCTTGAGGTCGAAGAAGTCGGCGTTGCCGGAGGAGTTGACGAAGATCAGCGAGGCGTTGACGCCGCGGGGGAGGTCGAGCAGCGATGCCGGCAGGCCTGAGCGTGCTGCAACACCGGGATCGCCGCCGCGCGGCGCGCCCGCGGCGCGTCGGCGCCAGTCATCCAGGCCGCGACGGGATCCATCGTCGAGCAGTGTCAGCATGCCGACCTTGTGAAAGAAATCCGCCGCGGCGGTCGCATCCCAGCCGTTCCACGGGGGCGAGTCGTCGTAGCCATCGAAGAGCCATGCCCGGTCCGGAGTCAGGTAGAGCGAGCACATGGCGGCGTAGGCCGCCTGCCACTCGTTTCCGAAGATCTGTCCGGCCCACGCCCACCGTGCGCCGCGTCCGGGTTCGGTCGGCGATTTGCCGAGTGTTCCGGGCGGCCGACCGAGCACATCGGTGACGGCGTACGTCGAGTTCTGAGTAATCTCGCCGACGGATACCTTGACTGGCGCGTTCTGGCAGAGTGTGACGGCGTCGATGTCATCGCCCAGCGCATCCCACTTCCAGGGCAGGGAGCCGAGTTCCGTGCGCAGCGCGAGCAGGAGTTCGGCGAGTTTGTCATACGGGAACCAGTCTGAAACACCGACGCCCCACGGGCGGGCATTGAGCCAGATGATCGGTTCGCCGTGCCCGGCGGAGAGCGCCAGCGCCGCCGTCCATGCGGGATCGGTCGGGTGCGCGATGACGACCCCGGGGGGGATGAGATTCATCCGCTTCCACTGCTCGGGCAGGGCGGCAGGGCTGGTGCAGTCCCAGGCTGCCGCGGCAGCGCGCTCGACGGCGCTGCGCAGACCCGCTTCATCTGCTGGCGCCTTGGCGTCGGACGAGAATCGGACCACCCGTTCAGGCTTGAATGCGCGCACAAACCTCGCGGCGGCATCGCCCGCGGCCCACGAGCCATCGTCAATGAGAATCGGGAACCGCGCCCGTGTGCTCCAGGCGCCGACAGCCACCAAGTATGACTCCGTATCAGGAACGAGCACGACGGTCGAAATGACCGGGAGTTGGTTCCGGACCGACGAAACGCGGGCTCCCAGGCGGATCGACGGAGGGAGGTTCTCCGGAAGCACGCTTCCGGCGGGCTGGACGGTCTCCGTCCCGGTTCGAGCCGTTCCACCGCTGGAACCCCCCGGCACAGGTGTCGGCTGGGCGGCTCCCGCGGTGGTCAACGACGCCGCCACGAGTGCCGATAAAGACCGGCACGCAATGCCGCGCAGGTTCTGCCTCGATGCCATCATGGCCCTCCTTGGTTTCCCGGCGACGCAGAGCGGACGCACCTATTGATCGGGCTCAACCCACATGCCTTGGCCGCGGCTGGAACAGTTCCTGGAGATTGTTGAGCGCGAGTTCCGCCGGGAGTCGCCGCACGGCCAACGGCTGGCGGTTCCTGTCGCGCTCCGGCTTCTTGACGATCAGGTTACGCCGGTCCTTGCGTACCGCCGGCTGGTCGCTCCGGATGAGCGGACGGCACCATCATTCCTGCTTGAGTCGGTCGAGGGTGGAGAGCGGCAGGGTCGGTACTCGATCCTGGGCGCCCAGCCGTGCCTGGAGGTCGTGGCCCGCGGGCACGAAGTCGAGGTGATTGATCACCGTCTCGCCGGGCGGCCCGGGAATGTGGTGCGCAGCAGCGAGCAGGACCCGCTCGATGTGCCGCGGCGGATCTCAAAGCCCATCCGCCTGGTCAAGCCGGTGCTGCAGCCGGGCCCGGGCCCGCTGCTCCCGGCGTGCTTCCTGGGCGGGTGGGTTGGGTTTGCCGGGTATGACACGGTTCGGTATGCGGAGCCGGAGAAACTCGATGCGCGGCACGCGCCTCCGGATGATCGCGGCCTGCCCGACATGCATTGGGGCTTCTATGACGGCGTGGTGGTGTTCGACCATGTCGCCAAACTCGTGTACATCGTGAAACTGGTCGAGATCGCTCCCGGCGCATCGCGAGACGAGGTCGCGATGGCGTACGGCCGCGCTATGGAGGCGGTCGAATCCCGGGCCCGGGAGTTGCAGGAGCACACCAAGCCGCTGCGCTCGGGAAGGATGGACGACCGGCCCGCAGCCGCACTCGGGGCGCTGGCGAGCAACATGACTCGGGAGCAGCACGCGGGGATGGTGGCGAGGGCGAAGGAGTACATCCGGGCGGGCGACATCTTCCAGGTGGTGGTGGGGCAGCGGTTTGAGCGGAAATCGGGCGCGGACCCGTTTGACGTCTACCGCGCGCTGCGGGCGGTGAACCCCAGCCCGTACATGGTGTACATGCAGGCGCGTGGGTGCATCCTCGTGGCCTCGAGCCCGGAGATCCTGTGCCGCGTGCGTCATCGCGCAGATGGCCAGCGCATCCTGACCAACCGGCCGCTGGCGGGCACGCGCAAGCGTGGCGCAACGCCCACGGAGGATCTCGCCCTTGAGCGCGAACTGCTCGCCGACCCGAAGGAGCGGGCCGAGCACATCATGCTCGTCGACCTCGGCCGCAACGATGTCGGGCAGGTGTGCACCCCGGGGACGATCGAGTTGCCCGCGATCATGGCGATCGAGCGATACTCGCATGTGATGCACATCAGTTCGACCGTCACCGGGTGTCTGCGACCGGAACTGGACTGCTGGAACGCGCTGCGGGCGACACTGCCGGTGGGGACGATCTCGGGCGCGCCCAAGATTCGGGCGATGCAGATCATCGATGAACTCGAACCGGTCCGGCGCGGGCCGTATGGCGGGGGCATGGGGTATGTGTCGCTCGATGGCGATATGGACATTGCGCTGGCGCTGCGGACGATGGTGGTGCCGACGGCGATGCACGATGCCACAGGATGGACGTACCACCTTCAGGCGGCGGGAGGGATCGTGGCGGATTCCGAGGCCGGGGCGGAGTACATGGAAACGGTGAACAAGTCGGCGGCGCTGGCGCGGGCGATTGATGCGGCGGAGGGGGCGTTCGGGCGGGTCTGACCGCGCTCGGGAACCCTTCCAGCCGGGCCGAGCGCGCCCGGTGTACCGCGTATCATCTCGAACGTGTCCGGTCCGCCTTCCAACCTTGCCCGCGTGCTCGTGATCGGCGCGATCACGTGCGGTCTCGCGGCGTGGGTCGTGTTTGGCAAGAACGGCGTGCGCGACCAGTTTGTGCCGCGGAACTTCGGGGTGGTGGAAGCAGGCCATGTCTATCGCGCTGCGGCGTTGACGCCGGCCGCGCTCAAGCGTGTGCACGACGAGCACAGGATCCGGACGGTGATCGACCTGGGAGGGTTTGACTCCGACCCGCTGGCGGAGCGGATCGCGCAGCGAGCGGCGGACGCGCTGGGCATCACGCGGTACGCCTTTCCGCTCTCGGGCGACGGCACGGGGAACCCGAACTCGTACGTGGCCGCGCTGCGGGTGCTGGCCGATGAGCGGAACCACCCGGTGCTGGTGCACTGCTCGGCGGGCGCACAGCGCACGAGCGGGTGCATCATCCTGTATCGCGACCTGATCCAGCAGCGGAGCGATGCGGAGGCCCGCGCGGAGGCGCTGAACTTCAGGCACGATCCGAAGGACAACCCGCGGCTGTTCAAGTATCTTGATGACTGGCAGCCGCAGATTGAGCGGGCATTCCGGGAGGGCAAGCAGGTGCCGGATCAGCCGGAGATGAGGGTGGTGCCGGTCGCGCCTTCAGGGACGGGGTCGCCGTGACGGAGCCGGCGCGGCTCTCGGAGGTCCGCGGCGTCGCACTTCCGGCGCGGGTCGGGGCGGCCGGGTTCGCCCGGCCGGCGTGGCGCGATGCCCTGCTCGTTGTGCTGGTGTGCATCCTGGTGTACTGGCTCTTTCTTGGCGCCGCGCCTCTGGCCTCCAGCGAGGGACACCGTGTCGTGCCGGGATGGGCGATGCTCGACTCGGGCGACTGGTCACGCACGGAGATGTTCGGGCTGAACTATGTCCGCAAGCCGCCGGGGATGCCGTGGGCGATCGCGGCATCGTCGTGGCTGCTCGGGCAGAGTGAGTTTGCCGCGAGGGCGCCCTCCGCGCTCGCGTGCACGCTGATGGCGCTGGTGGCGCTGGGCTTCGGCCGGGCGTGGTGCGGGGCGAAGGGCGGGCTCGCCTCGGGGCTGTCGCAGGCTCTGCTGCCGCTGATGTGGGGGCCGGGGCGGAGCGCGGAGATCGAGGCGTTGAACACGTTCTGCACGCAACTGGCTGTTCTGCCGCTGCTGTCGCTGATGCTCGGGATGCCGGGCGATCGACGCGCACGTGTGCTGCTGATGCTCGCCACGATGCTCGGAGTTGTGGGGTTCATGGTGATGAAGTCGGTCGCGAGCGTCCCGTGCGTCGCCGGCGCAGTTGTCGGCGCGTGTGTTGCACGCAGGTCGTCGGCTCCGTTGAAGTGCGGCTGGGCGTGGGGCGCGGTCATCATCGGCGGGGCGGCCGCGGCGCTGGTCCTGCGGCACTTCGCGATGATCAACAACGATGCGGATGCCGTGCGCGAGGGCGGGAAGTTCGCCCTCAAGTGGCTGGAGAATCCTCGCGGCGTGATCGTGCTTCTCCCGATGGCCATCCTGGCCGCCCTCCCGGGCTCGCTCGCGCTGCTCTTTGCGTTTGGCAGGGATGCCCGCGCCGAGGGCGAGACCGGGGCCGATCCCGCGTGGTCGGGGTGTGTGCTCGCCGGACGCGCCTGTGCGTGGGCGTGGCTCGCGTCGTGCGCGATCTATGTCGCGATCGGTCTTGATAACCCGCGATACCTCATGCCCGCGAGCGTCCTGCTTGCGCCGGTCGTTGGCTACGTGATCCGCGGCATGTCGGGCGGCGGCTCGGTTCCGTTCGCCGTGCCGGGCTTTTCGGGCGAGCGACGGGCGTTGTTCCGGCGGATCGTGATCCGGGGGCCCGTCGCGTGGGCCGGTGTGCTGGCGGGGGCGGCGGTGGTCATTCACTCCACCATCGCGCTGCGGCGGGACGTGACGACCGGGCGATCGGTCGGCGAGTCGCTCGCGCTTGCGCTGCCCGATGGCGCGACGGTCTGGGCGGATGACGTGATCGAGGCGAGGCCCGATGTACCGCTCTACGCGCGACAGGCCGGCGCACGCGCGGGCCGCGATCTCCGGTTTATCTGGGCCAAGCCGCGGATGCGCGCGGGACAACTGCCCGGTGTGACATCGGGGGGTTCGCCGGTGTTCGTGCTGATCCGCACGGATGAGCAGAGCAGCGAGGGGCCGCGGTATCTCGGGGCGATGGAGGCCGGACGGATGCGGCTGGTGGCCGGCGAGCGGCTTGGGAAGTACGAGTTCGCGCTTTTCCGCGTGTCGGAGCCGGTTGCCGGCGAGTGATCAGCGTTCGCCCAGCAGCCAGGCCTGGCGGGGCCGCTTGGTCCAGATGAAG
This sequence comes from uncultured Phycisphaeraceae bacterium, assembly GCA_964409775.1. Lineage (GTDB taxonomy): Bacteria > Planctomycetota > Phycisphaerae > Phycisphaerales > UBA1924 > JAHBXL01. The sequence goes on from CAYPEI010000002.1 coordinate 50,813, forward strand.
CCGAAGTGCCGCTGGACGACATCCGCGATCCGATCGACCGCCTCCTCGGGCGAGTCGGTGACGACCAGCAGGTCGAGATCGCGCGGATCGATGGTCCGCTCGGTGATCAGGCGTTCGCGGAAGAAGGCGATGAGCGGCTCCCAGTAGTCCTTGCCCATGAGGATGATCGGGAAGTCGCGGATCTTCCCGGTCTGCACGAGCGTCAGCGTCTCAAAGACCTCGTCGAGCGTGCCGAACCCGCCGGGCATGACGACGAAGGCGTAGGAGTACTTGACGAGCATGACCTTCCGCACGAAGAAGTAGCGGAACTCGACGAACATGTCGAGGTAGGGGTTGGGCCGCTGCTCCATGGGCAGCATGATGTTGCAGCCGATCGAGCGTCCGCCGACATCGCGGGCCCCGCGGTTGGCCGCCTCCATCACGCCCGGTCCGCCGCCGGTCATGATGGTGAAGCCGAGTTTGGCGATGCGTGCGGAGACATCGCGCGTGAGCGCGTAGTAGCGGTGCTCTTCCTTGAACCTCGCGGAGCCGAACACGGTCACGCACGGCCCGGCGAAGTGCAGTTTGCGGAAGCCGCGGATGAACTCGGCCGCGATCTTGATGACGCGCCAGAGTTCGAAACTCCGCGTCTGCGGACCTTCGAGGAAGTTGCCCTCCTCGACGTTCCGCGTGGCCTTGCCCCAGCGGCCGCCGTTGCGCCCGTTTCCGTTGGCCGGCTTCTGCGCGGCGGGGTCCGGTGTGGTGGTTGGCGGGTTGTCGGTCTGATTCGATGCCACGGTCTCGCTTCTCCGGAGCGCGCTCAATACCCGCGTTTCAGGCCCGGCGATGCTCAAGGCTCCATGCCGGCCGCAGGCTGCGAAGGTGCATGGTGTCTATCGGCTTGCGCGGGGATTTCTTCCTGCATGGCATCGTCCGCGATGGCCCGAGTCCCTTACAGTTCCCAACACCCGGGGATTTCGTTTCGCCGGAGCGACCGACGGCCCGTATGCAAGGATCCGGATGTTCTTTGAAAGCGATGAATCCACGACCGTCCTCGTGACGACGCAGACCGCGTTCGAGGCCGAGACGATCGCGGCGGCCCTGCGCGATCGCGGCATGGCTGCCCAGGCGGTCAACACGGCGACGACGCAGTTGTGGGCTGGGGCCGTCGGCGGCGCGAAGGTGCTGGTGTATCAGCGCGAACTGGAGGCGGCCCGCGCGATGCTCAAGACGATCCGGGCGGAGGGCGCTGCTGTGGACTGGGACGGGACTGATCTCGGACCGGACTTCGACGCCGAGCCGCAGTCAAGCCGCTCGACGTGGACGATCGTGCTGATCCTGGTGGCGATCGGCCTGACGGTCCTTTCGATGGGGATGACCCGCCACGATGCGGTGCTGCAGGGGCTGGGCGTGTGCGCGCTGGTGCTGGCGGCGATCATCGGGCGCGGCGCGTGGGCGGCGGATGCGCGAGTATCCCGGTGACCGGCGCGGCGGCGTGGATCGCGAGAAACAAACAGGGGCCGGCGAATCGCGGACCCCTGCTTTGATTCCGTCTGATTCAACGTCGAGCGATCAGTCCGTCCGCTTGCCGAGGAGCCAGCCGACGATCATCGACAGCACGAGCAGGCCCGCGGCGACGCCGCCCCAGACAAGCGGCTGGCCCATCACCAGGCTGACGACGGGGTTGTCCGTCGAGCCGATGATGCCGCTGATCGTCGCCATGAGCGCGGCCGCGGCGATGACAATGCCCGCGAACGCAGCGCCCCCGGTAAGGCCCGATCCCGAACCGTCGTACGGTTCCGCGGCCATCATGGCCATCGCGGGTGCGCCCGCCATCGCGGGGGAGACGTCAGAGGCCGCGCTGGTCGGCTCGAAGAGGCCGGATGCGCCGGTGGTTTCCGCTCCCTCGCCGTCGCTCTTGTAGACATCTTCGAGCAGGTCCGCGCCGAGCGACGTGTCGTCGCCTTCTCGAGTGAGATCGAGCAGGCCAGAGCCCGAGCCGACCGACTCCAGAGAAAGCGGCTCGGCGCCGGAGGTCTGCGTGATGCGCGTCACCGCGGAGGGGTCGCCCTCTTCGGTCGACTCGGTGTCGAAGATCGAGATGCCCGAGCGCTCCTTGGCGCCCTCGTCGATCTCGATGCCCGAACCCGAGCCGCCGGCGCCGCCGATTCCCGCCGACGAATCTTCCAAAGCGAGTTCGAGTCCCGAGCCTCCCTTGGAATCCGCGAGCGGGATGTGCTCGTCGCCGTGGGCCAGCAGGTCCACCTGCTCGACCTTGAACACCAGGCGATCGCGATCGCGGAACTCCTGGAGTTTGCCCGACGCCGCCAACTCTTTGACCTCCTCGGCGGACTTGCCGAGTTTCGCGGCGGTTTCCTCGATCGAATAGAACATCTTGGCCATGAGGGCTCTCCAAGGCGCGCGGCAACCATCCACCCCGCCCCAAACCGGCAAACGTCCCCCTCGCCAGGGGACGAGCAGAGTAACGACCCCGCCGCCCACCTTCAACCTACGCAGGACCCCCTATCCCGGTTGAGGGTGCTCTCAAATCGGCTTGGCCTGTCCGTTCTCGTCAGCGGACCTGACGGGCCAGCGCACCTTGATCGAGTTGCGGCGGGGATAGACCGCGACCTCGGAGCCGGCGGCCAGCACCACCGAGACCGGCCTGGCCGCCGCGAGCCATGCCCATGCCGGGCCGTAGATCCTCCCGAAATCGAAGGCGACATCTGCCTCAACAAGGGGGTAGATACTCCAGATCGGGTGGATCACCTCGTAGACCCATGCGCCCGGTTTGCCCTGCTTCATTGGGGTAAACCCCCATTGATGCTCCTTGATCCAGTGCTCGAGGGTTGACCGGTCGGGCCGGAGCGGGGGCTTGTCGCCGACCAGCCTGACGACCTGCTGTCCGGCGCCGGGCCAGTCCATGCGGTAGTCCGCTTCCACCCGTCGGGTGGTGTGGCTGATTCGGGCACTGATCGGCGCGCACTCGTAGGGCTCGTCGTAGACCGACCGGGCGATCGTGGCGATGATCCGGCGCGGGACGATTTCCTTGATGAACATGACCCCGCGATGCTCGCCGCGGCGGACGTAGAAGCGCAGGTTGATCTCGGGGAAGTTCACCAGCGTGGGCCAGCGGATCCCAAGGACCCTGGTCGAAAGAAACTCGAACGCGACGAGCGAGACGAGCGCGGTGTGTCCGTGTGCGGCGCCCAGGGCTTCGAGATCGTCGCGTTCATCGAGCAACAGGCCCGATCCTGGAGGCAGGAGCGGGAGCAGCGCGGCCGGGGGCACGGCATAGGTGACGATTGCCAGGTTCGCCCATCGGGCCGTGAGGAACGGTCGGGCCATCCGTCGAGCATAGCCGAGGGCCCGCGCCGGTCTGTCGCGTGCCCGTACCATTGTGCGATTCGGGAGCACAGGAGGCGGATCGCTCATGAACGCACTCAAGAACATTCTCGTCGCGATCGACTTCGGGCGCGCATCAGAGTCGGCCTTGGCGCAGGCCCTGCGGATGGCCGCATGGAACCGCGCCACCGTTCACGCGTTGTATGTCGTGGACACGGGGATCGTGCTGGAGGCGCAGGAGTATGCGTACGGGCTTCAGGTGGAGATCCAGAAATCGCTGGAGGCCGAGGCGGGCGAACTGTGGGCGAAGTCGCTCGCCACGCACCCGGAGCGGCGCGACATCCGATTCCATATCGCGGTGAACAATCCCCGCTACGCGGTGCTGGAGATGGCCGCGGAGGTGAAGGCGGACCTGGTCGCGCTGGGTGTGCGGTCGGATGATTCGGGCGGCCGGGGCCCGGGGCCGCTGGCGACGGCGTGCACCGAGAACGCCGATTGCCCGGTGCTGCTGGTGTCCGAGACCCAGCCGGGCGCGTTCAAGCGCGTGGTGGCGTGCGTGGACTTTTCGGCGACGTCGATTCGGGCGCTGACCTCCGCGGCACGGATCGCCCTGCAGGATTCCGCGGCGCTGCACGTGCTGCATGTGTATCGCGCGCCGTGGCGGGACAGCAGGCTGTCGGTGTTCAAGGGCCTTGACCCGGCCCGGCAGACGGCGATCGTCAGCGGTCTTCGCCAGAAGTTGCAGCAGCAGTGCGACGCGCTCGGCGAGGAGTTCAAGTATCTCAAGCCAACGGTGGAAGTGGTTGAGCACCACAGCCACGGCCGCGGCATCGTGGAGTATGCCCGGCGGATCGACGCCGACCTCGTCGCGCTCGGCACGCGCGGACGGACAAACCTGCGCGATGTGCTGCTGGGCTCAACGGCGGAGCGGGTGATCCGCAGCGCGGGGCGGAGCGTGCTGGCGGTTCGGCCAGCGTGAGCCCTTATGAAGCCGCTTGTCATTCAGACCGAGCACCTTGATGCGGAGGCGGGGACGTGGCTGCGCGAGCGGTGCCGCGTGGAGGTGTGCTCGTCGGACAATGCGAGGTTTGAGGAACTGCTGCGCGAGGCGGAGGGGCTGCTGATCCGGACGTACACGCAGGTGGATGAGGGCATGCTGGCGAGAGCGCCGAAGTTAAGGGTGGTGGCGCGGGCGGGCGTCGGCCTCGACAACGTGGACATCGCGGCGTGCACACGGCGGGGCGTGCGCGTGGTCTCGACACCGGGCGCGAACACGCGGGCGGTGGTGGAACTGGTGTTCGCGATGGTGCTGGATGCGATCCGGCCGCGGGTGTTTCTGGAGAAGGCGCTGGATGCGACGCGGTGGAAGGAACTGCGGAAGGAGTTGCAGGCGCCGCGGCAACTCGCGGACATGACGCTGGGGATCCTGGGTCTGGGGAAGGTCGGCTCGGCGATCGCGCGGATCGGCGCGGCGTTCGACATGCGGGTCATCTACCACGATGTGCGGGAGATTCCGGCCGCGCAGCGTGCGGGGGCGGAGAGCGTGCCGCGAGAGGAGTTGTTCAGGCAAGCGGATGTGCTGAGCCTGCACGTGGATGGGCGCGCGGAGAACATGCTGATCATCGGGGCGCGGGAACTGGCGTGGTGCAAGCAGGATGTGGTGCTGGTGAACACTTCGCGCGGATTCGTCATGGATAACGCCGCATTGCGGGCGTTCCTGCTGGCCAACCCGGGCGCGACCGCGCTGCTGGATGTCCATGAGCCGGAGCCGATCCCGGCGGACTATCCGCTGCTGGGCGTGGCGAATGCGCACATCACGCCGCACATCGGCGCGGCGACGGCGTCGGCCAATCGCAACATGTCGTGGGTCGTGCGGGACCTGTGGAAGGTGCTTGAGGGTGAGAAGCCGGAGTGGGCGGCGAACTGAGGCGAACACACCAAGGGCTGACGCCCTGGCGACAAATTTCAAAGACACGAAGTCGCGCGACCAATCGATGCTCATCCCGCGTGCGGGAGTTCGCCGAGTTTGATCCACCGCCCGAGGTCGGCGATGGGCACGGGGACCTGATCACCGGTGGCGAGATTCTTCAGACTCGCGCCGGTGTCGGATTCGACGATCACGCAGAACCGCGCGCCACTCTTGGCGGCATCCTGGATGAGTTTGCCGACGTTCTTGGTCGCCTTGTAACTCCGGCGCGTGTGCAGGCCCTCGCGCCGCAGCGCGCCGACAACGCTCGACACTTCGCTGTCGGCCTCGGGTGTGCCGTTGCTGATGACAAACGCATCGGGCTGCGTTCCGAGTTTCGCGGCGATCTGCTGGTCGCCGGGCATCAGGCCCTTGTCCTGCATGACGAGCGAGAGCACGACATCGCCCATGCCGAAGCCGACAGCGGGCGTGGGCGGGCCGCCGAACATCTCGATGAGTTGGTCATACCTGCCGCCGCCGGCGATGGCGCGCTCCGCGCCCGTCGCCTCGTGGATCTCAAACACCATGCCGGTGTAGTACGCCAGCCCTCGCACAATACCGAGGTTGAGCCAGCACCAGTCGGCCACGCCCGCCGCGCGGAGTTCGGCCCAGAGTTTGCGGAAGTACTCCGGCCCCTGGCCGCCCATCGCTTCGGAGAGCATGGCCTGCGTGGTGGGCTCCTCGAAGCGCGTGGCCGTGACCATCATCTCCAGCATTTTCACGGCGCGCTGGGTGTCCATGCCCAGGCCGCGGGCCTGGTCGATGAACTGGTCGTTGTTGATCTTGCCGACCTTGTCGAGGAGGGTGAACCAGGCCTGGAACATCTCCTTGGGGACGCCGCGGGTCGTGAGCATCTGCTCGACGGCAGCGCGATGGGAGATGCGGACTTTGACGTGCTCGGGCCTCAGGCCGAGTGCGGCGAGGCCCTGGACCGCGCAAGCGATGAGTTCCGCATCTGCGGCGGGGGAGTCATCGCCGAGGATGTCGCAGTTCCACTGGCGGAACTCGCGGAGGCGACCGCGCTGGGGGCGCTCGGCGCGGAAGAAGTTGGGCGTGCAGAACCACTTGGTGGGGCGGGGGAGCGCGCCGGCCCTTGCGGCGAACATGCGGGCAAGGGTGGGCGTGAACTCCGGGCGCAGGGCGTAGGTACGCTCGCCGCCGGCTCGCTGGAAACTGAAGAGTTCGCTGACGATCCCCTCGCCGCTTTTGACGGTGTAGAGGTCGAGGTGCTCGAAGGTGGGACCGTCGATCTCGTCGAAGCCGTGGCGGATGGACGTCTGTCGCCAGGCCTGTTCGATGTAGCGGACCCTCGCGAGGTCGGCGGGGTAGAGGTCGCGTGTGCCCGTGGGGGCCTGGAAACTGTGGGAGGAGCCCTGGCTCATTGGGCACAAGGGTAGGGACGCCGCGGCGGTCTTTGCGGGAATGAGAAAGGCCCGCGCACGCGCGGCGTCATGAGGGGCTGGGGAGCGCGATGGGCGTGAGCAGGCCGCTGTCGGTGTCATACGCCGCCGCCCATCCATCACACACCGCCCCGATTGCCAGGAACCAGCGGCGCGAAGGGTCGAGGGTCATGCTCCGCGGCTCGCCGAGGATCACCGGCCCTTCTTCATTGGCGACGACCCAGTGGTGCAGGTGGCCCATGAAACACACGCGCTTGGGCGATTCTCTGAGCGCCCGTTCGATCCGGGTAACACCCTCGGGCGGACCGAAGTGTTGCCAGAGGTCCTCCACCTGCGTCGGGTCGAGCCACGGCTCGACATGCTGAAACAGGCAGTCGGCGACGGTCAGGTTCGGCCTGAGCGTCGCCATGAACGCCAGCACGCCCGGGTCCATCCTCGCGGCAAGGTCTTCGACGACATCCATGCACAGACCGAAGTCGTGATTGCCCCAGACGCCCTGTGCACCGGCCGCGGCGAGAATCCGGCACGCCTCGGCGATCCGGTCGCCATGATCAAAGACATCGCCGAGCATGATGATCCGGTCGGGCTTCATCGCCCGAAGGGAGTTGAGCGCCGAGGTCAGGCGCTCGATGTCCTCGTGGATGTCGGAGAGGATGCCCAGAATCACGAGTCACCCCGCTCGAGAAGCAAGACGAGCCACAGGCAGCATCCAGCAGCCGCTCAGGTTTTGGCGGCGGGTTGCGTGCGCCGGCGGTGTCGTTCGGCGCGATCCGCAGCGTCGTGCGCCGGATCGTGCTGGCTCCGCCGGGGTGACGCGTTCTGGTCGGCCGCCGGGCGAAGCGCGGCTCGCCGCATCGTGGCGAGCGTCAGCGCCGGAAGCACGAAGAGTGCGAGCACGGCGACGAGTTCCGGTGTTCGGAGCAACTGCACGAGCCCTGGCGTGATCAACCCGTGCACAAGAACGATGCTCCCCACCACGGAGACCGTGACCGCCGCGGCCATCCCCAGACGACGAATCCCGCAGAACTCATGGAACATCGCGGCCCCGCTCCTTGTCGACAGCACCCCGTTCGGAGCGTAGTCGGCGGGACTAGTGGGATCAAAGACCGTCCGGACGACTTCTTGCCCGTCCAGGCGGAGGCCGGAGCGGCTCTGGATGTCCGGCCGCGAGCCGATCGTGCCCGGGAATGACCGGATAACTCTGCCACGGTTCACACGAACCCGCTCCGGACCAAAGCAGTACAGGTGGAAGAGCCGACAAACTCGATAGCCGGGCGGCTTGCCGTCCGTTCCAACGCCCGATCACGCACCGACCAGGCTCAGCACCCCGTGAACTTCCAAGTCGACGCATCCATCCTTGCGCTGATCGTCGGCGGGGCCGTGCTTGCCCATCTCGCGCTGGCGGTGGCTTCGCGGTTCATCAGCGCGCAACTGATCCTCGTGGGTGCGTTCATCGCGATCGCCCCATGGTCCGCCGCCGTGATCCCTGGGGCCGAGGGCCTCAAGATCGCCCGGTTCTACCTGTCGGTCCTGTCGGTGGTGGTGGCGGTGATCATCCAGCGGCAGTTCCGGATGAGTTTCGCGGCGATGCTGCTGCTGGTGTTCCTGACGCTCTACTGGCTCGCCGCGATCTGGAGCGACAACGCCATCAACGGTCTGAAGTTCAAGGGCATGGTGATGCCCGCGGCGCTGATGGGCATCCTGTGCGCCTCGACGTTCAAGACCGAGCGCGATCTGTTCGTGGCGGTGCGGGTCTGGGCCGTCTTTGCGCTGCTGTTTACCGTACCGGCCATCCTGAACCTGTTCACGTCCGGCATCACACTGGCGATGGGGGGGCGATTCTCGCCGTTTGGCATCAGCAACAACCGCATGGCCCACGAGTGCGCCTCCATGCTGATCATCTGCATGCCGATCGCGCTCTACGACCGGAATGTCCGCTGGAAGGTCTTCGCCTACGGCGTCGGAACGATGTGTGCCGCGTGCATCCTCGCATCAGGCTCGCGCGCCGCGGTCCTGCAGTCGGTTGTTCCCGCGATGATCATGGGCCTGCCGCTCATCAAGCGGCCGATTCTGCCGCTGACCCTCGGTGCGGTGAGCGCGGCGATCCTCTGGTACCTCATGCCCTCGGGCACACAGTCGGTCTACACACGCTTCGAGCGTGCCGAGGGCGCGAACCGAACGAGCGAATGGGGGGCGGCGGTTCAGGAGTTTCTCAGTTCACCCCTTGTCGGCGTCGGCTGGGCCTACACCGAGGAGACCCGCATCGGCGGATCCACGGCCAACTTCCACTCGATCTACTTCCAGATCCTGGCGGAACTGGGCCTGGTGGGCCTGGCGTTGTTCGGCATTGCGCTGGCGGTTGTCGGATGGAGTTACTTCTCCCTCTGGCGGCTGGCGCGGCAGCACCACGTTCAGACTCGTTGGGTCTTCGCAGGTCTGGCCTTCACGCTCGCCCCGCTCGCCCACGGCGTCGCCGAGGCCAGCACGCTCATGCCGGGAACGATCAATCTGATGATGCTGGGCATGGGCTTTGCCATGACCATGCCTCTTCGGGAGATGATCCTCCGCGGCGAATTGGCCGGTTCTTCGCCGGCGTGGGAGGCCGATCAGGGCGCGATCGACGAAGCGTACGGCGAGTCAGGCGACTATCCGGAGTATGGCCCGGACACTCAGACGGCCTGATGCATCAGCGTGCCACCGCCGGCGAGATTTCCACCAGGATCGGCCAGTGGTCCGACTGCGCCGGATCCAGCCGTGTCCAGCCCCTGATCTGCAGCCCGTCGCTCACCAGCGCATCGTCGATCGCGATGGTCGCCGGCCACATGCCGCGGACCGGGCCGTGCTGTCCGAGTTCAATCAGCGAGGGATACGTCCCGGCGAGTTCGAACAGCGGCTTGGCGCGGCGCAGGCCCCCGTCGTAGAACAGTTCACGGCTGCGCCAGCCCGTCGGCGTCGAGTTCAGATCGGCGAGCACCACAACCGGCAGCCCCTCGGCCTGCATGCGGCGTGCCACGATCGCCACTCCTCGCACGACTTCGTTGCCGTGCGCCCAGCGCTCGGCGGTGCGGGGTGAACGCGGATGGATCGCGATGAGCCCCCAGCGTTGGTCTGTCGAGCCGCCCGCCGCGGCCGCGGGCACGCTCAACACGCCGGCGGTGATGTCCTCGACGATTCCCTCCGCGACGCACTCGGCGACCGGGTAAGGCTCCAGCGGCCAGCGCGACAGCACGATGCCAGCGCCCACGCGATCGCCCGCGCCGCGCTCGCGATAGGCCCGGCGGAGCCGGTATGGATACTCGTCCCGGAGCGCATCGCCGTAGATGGTCATCGTCTGCAACTGCACGCTCGGCTCCGCGATGGAGGCGACGTCCGGCAGGGCGGAGCGCAGCACGGCCAGGACCTCCTCGGGGGGGCGTTTGTGGCTGGCGTTGTAGTGGAACAACCGCACCGCCCCGGGGGCACGCTGGGAGGGGTCAAAGCCCCGGGGCACGTATGTACTGCGGCCCGTGGACAGCATCCACACCTGCACGCCGCACGCCAGAAGCCCAAGGGCGAAGAGAAGCCGCCGGCGCGTCAACAGCCAGAGCAGGGACGCCGCGGCGGCGAGGATCAGCCCCTGCGCCAAGAGGTTGGCCAGCAGGTCCGCCGGCCACCACAACCCACCAAGGACCCAGGAAAGGGCCCACGCCCAGATCGCGGTGAGCAGAACCCATGAAGCGGCCGTGAACCATCGCCACCGTCCCCGCGCTGGGGCCTTCAGGAGTTCGGATGCGGGTTGATCGGCAGTGCCCGTGGCCAATGGCCGTGCCCCTCACGCCTTTGAGTTCGTCCACGCCCACTGCCGCCGGACGCCCTCTTCGAAGGCGGTCTGCGGCGCATAACCGAGTTCGGCGGTACTCCGCGTCAGGTCCGCCCACGTCCGCTCGACATCTCCCGGCTGCATCGGCATCGGCTTGATCCGGGCATCCTTGCCGACCGTGCGTGCGATGATCGCGATCATCTCGCGGAGGGGCACGGGCGAACTCCCGCCGAGGTTCCAGATGCGGTATCCGTGCCGGTCGATCCGGTCATACGACGCCACCACGCCGCGCACGATGTCGTCGATGAACGTGTAGTCGCGGCTGGAACCGCCGTCGCCGAACATCGGCACCTCGTCGCCGCGCGAGATCTTCCCCAGGAACTGGCTGATGGCCAGGTCCGGGCGTTGCCTGGGACCGAAGACCGTGAAGAACCGCAGGCACGCGGTGGGCATCTGCGTCAGGTGCCAGTGTGTGTGCGCGAGCAGTTCGCACGATCGCTTGGTCGCCGCATACGGCGACACCGGGCGGCTGACATCGTCGTCCTCAGCGAAGGGGACCTTGCGGTTGTTCCCGTACACGCTGGAACTGGACGCCATGACGAAGCGGAGCACGCCGCTGCGCCGTGCGGCCTCGAGCAGGATGCTGGTGCCGAGCACGTTCGCCCGCGCATAGCCCACGGGGTCGGCGATGCTCGGCCGGACGCCGGCCTTGGCCGCGAGGTGGATCACCCCCGCCGGCTTCGCACGCGTAAAGAGCGCGTTCATCGCATCGGCGTCGCAGATGTCCGACCGCACCATCTCGAAGCCGTCCGGCCGCGCCGCCGCGGTCCGCCGGATCGCTTCAATGTTGCGGGACTTGATCGCCTCGTCGTAGAAGGGATCAAAGTTGTCGATCCCGATGACGCGCTCGCCGCGCAAGACCAGGGCCTCGGTGACATGCGAGCCGATGAACCCCGCCGCTCCGGTCACGACGATCGGTCCGGATGACTGCGCCATCTGGGCTCCTTCCGGCTCCGGGCGGGGTCAGGTGCAAAAAACAAGCAGGGCGCCATCGTAAGACAGCGCCCCGCTGGAGGAGAGAGAGATCAAGGGGAAGTTCGAACGGTATCGGCAGGAGGCTCACGAGCCTCTTGAAGTTTCCAGCCCTCGGATGTGAGGCGGCCCAACCCAGACCGCAAAGACCACACACCGCGACCAGGCATGGAATCATTGGCCCGGACAGGCTCTCAGACCAAGGCCTCTACGCAGGTTCCCACGAATCGGTTCTGATTGCAAGATCAACTGACGCGACCTTGCCCATCTTTGCGAAATGGCGGGCACCTTACGTCCGAGAACTCTCATCGCGACCACTCAGCACCACCCGCCCTCGGGGTCGGGGAACCTCACGCTTCCCGACCAGATGCGCGTGCCTTGCGCCTGCGCAACGAGCCTCATTCACGAGGGGTTTGGCCGTTTCCGCGGTTTTGGCGGGGTTGCGGGCGGCCGCGGCGGCGTGTCCTGTTCCACATCCTCGGGCTTGGGCACGTCGACCTCATCCATGCCGGGGGCCGGCTTGTCGGCCTCACGCGGCCCTCGTGCTGCACGCCGGCCGGAGGGACCGGGGACGCCGTCTCTGGCGGCGTTCTCCAGCCGCTCCAGCAGCATTTCCTGCTGCTCGGGGCTCAGCGTGTCAAAGAGCCGCATCAGTCGCTCGCGACGCTGCGCCGCGGCGACATTCGGACGCATCGGCTGGCCGGGCCGATCTTGCTCGGAGCGGGCCGCGTTCTCCCGCGACATCATGTCGTTCTCGCTCTTCTGCGGGGTGGCTCCGGGACCCTCCGAGGTGCGCTGCCCGACACGCTGCCGCACGTACATCTCCTCGCGTCGGCGTGCCTCCTGCTTGCGGTACTCATCGAGTTTCGCGTCCACGGCTTCGCGCTGGGCGGGCGACAACTTCTCCCAGATCCGGGTCATGTAGTCCTCGACGCGCGGCGCTCCGCTCATCAGTTCCCGCAGCCGCTGGCGGGCCGCCTCCTGACGGGCCTCCGCCGCCTCATCCATGGGTGGGGTGGGTTGATCCGGCTCCATCGTGTCGGGCCTGCGTCCGCCGCGGGGGGCCGTCGCATCGGGTGACTGGCCGCCCCGGCGGCCGAGCGCGCGGTCGAGTTCCTGTGCGGCGCGGCCCGAGAGGTTGGCGTCCTTGCGGAGTTCGATCAACTCTTCCCGGTGTTCGGCCATGTACTTGCGTGTCGCGGTCCGCAGTTCGTCGCCCACGGCCCTGAACTCGGCTTCCAGTTCCTCGGAGGCGCGGATTGCCTCGGGCGTGTCCTCGCGGGTCAGCACGCTCAGCGCCTCGCGCAGCACTTCCGGCGGGATGCGCTCGGCCATTCGCCGCGCCTCCTGCGATTGCCCGAAGGTGTTGACGACGCCGGGGACAGCACGTTCCTTGACCGGCGGGCCCTTCAGCACCGGCTCATCGCCCTTGGGCGGTTCGGCCAACCGTCCCGCCGCGGCTGCGCCTGCTGTGAACAGCAGTGCAACCATCATCCCGCATTGGGACCAACGCACGCCGAGCCGATTCCGCATTCGCAGATCCATAAACGTGGACTCCTCTCGTGTCGCGGCACCCTATTGTCGGCTGAGTCGCCGTGGCCCGCGCAGCCACCTTCCGCTGCCCATGCAGCAAGGTATGGGTTCAACGGCCCCGACTCTGGTGATATTGCCCCATTGGAGGGCCGGTTCAACCCTTGAGGCCACTATCGTCCCAGACAATCCATGAACATTGACAAGGCCAGCATCCAAACCGCCCTTGCCCAGATCCGGCACCCCCGGACCGGCCAGGACCTCGTGGCTTCGGGCGCCATCGGCAAGATCGCTTACTGCGACGGGTACGCGAGCATCCGGGTCCGCGCGGGAGGCCTGGCCGACGACCAGAGACTCGCGTTGCAGCAGCAGGTTCGCGGGGCAGTGCAGGACCATGCTCGGCATGCCGGAGTCTCGCTCGCCGAGGTCCACATCGAACTCACCGATGACCTGCCCGACGCACCGCTCCCGGCAGCCGCGGCGAGGCCGGTCGCGTCGAATCCTCCGCAGGGCGGGGCGGCGCACGGCAGCCTGAAGGCCCGCCACATCGTCGCGGTGGGTGCGGGCAAGGGCGGCGTGGGCAAGAGCAGCATCGCCGTGAACCTCGCTGTCGGGCTGGCTCGCAAGGGCCACGCCGTCGGACTCATGGACGGCGATATCTACGGGCCATCGCTGCCGACGATGCTTGGTCTCGGCGCGCTGGACACGGTTGTCCGCGGCAAGATGATCGAGCCGTTCTTCGTGCACAACGTCAAGGCCATGACCATCGGCAAACTCGTCGACCCCGACAAGCCGCTGGTGTGGCGCGGGCCGATGGCGCACTCGGCCTTCAAGCAACTCATCGAGCAGACCGACTGGGGCGAACTCGACTACCTCGTGATCGACCTGCCCCCGGGCACGGGCGATGTCGCGCTGACCATGGCGCAGATGCTCCGGCTCACCGGGGCCGTCATCGTCTGCACACCGCAACGAGTCGCGCAGGATGATGCCGTGCGGGCGGCGAAGATGTTCCAGCAACTCGGCGTCGAGGTGCTTGGCGTCGTCGAGAACATGTCGTGGTTCGTCGGCGACGACGGCAGGGAGTACGACATCTTCGGCCGCGGCGGAGCCCAGAAGATGGCCCAACGGCTGGGTCTGCCCTTCCTCGGAGCCCTGCCGATCACCATGTCGCTCCGCGAGAACAGCGACCGCGGCGACCCCACCGCCAACTTCACCGACACCTCACCCGCAGGTGTCCGTCTCGCCCAGCACTTGAACGCCATGGTTCAGAATGTCGAGAACCAGGTCGCGCTCGCGGCCGTGCGCCAGGGCCACGCGCAGCCGAAACTCACCATTTCCTGATGCTCCCCGCGATCGAACAACTCGACCTGCGAGACGCCGCGGCGGTCGTCGCCGCGTTGGAAGCGGGAGCCCGGGCCAACGCCGAGGCCGACTGCCGTCGCGGATCGATCGATCGCGTCGATCAGCCGGCGAGGCTGATCGCCACGGGCGACCTGCACGACAACCCGTTGCACCTGGCCCGGCTCGTCCGCGCGGCCGGGTTTGAGTCCGGCGACCCTGCGGACCACCGCCACCTCACGCTGCACGAACTGATCCACTCGGACCGGCTGGTGAACGGGATGGACTTTTCGTACCGCGTGCTGTCGCGGGTCGCGGCGCTCAAGGCTGCTTTCCCCGGGCACGTTCATGTGCTGCTCGCGAACCACGAACTTGCGCAACTCACCGGGTCCGAGGTCGCCAAGGACGGGATTCGTTTCGTGGCCGCGTTCGACGAGGCGCTGGACTTCGCGTTCGGCGAAGTCGCCCCGCGGGTCCGCGACGCGGTCTGCCGGTTTATCCGCTCGATGCCGATCGCGCTGCGCATGGCCGCCCCCGGCGGCGATCTGCTGTGCGCCCACTCGCTCCCGGGACCGGAGCGGATGGACCGGTTCGACGCGACGATCCTCGAGCGAGATCTGACGGATGACGACTATGTCGCGCGTTCGGGTTCGGCCCATTTCATGGTCTGGGGACGCAACCAACCGCCGGAACTGGTCGACTCGCTCGCCAGGCGCTGGGGCGTCGGGCTCTTCGTGCTCGGGCACGAGAAGGCGGAGAACGGCGCGATGCGACTCGGCGGCGGCGCGGTGGTCCTGAACTCCGACCATGAACGCGCTGTCTACGCCGAGTTGAACACGGTTGAGCCGCCCAACGCCGACCGCGTGCTGCAACTGCTCCGGCCGCTGTCGGGGTGACGATTCCTGTCGCCGAGCGGGCAATGCCCCTCGCGAAGCCAACGCTCGGCCTTGGTACGATCGATCATGAAGATCGCCGACCTCGTCGCCGCCGTGGAACGGATCGCGCCGCCCGAACTCGCCGAGCCCTGGGACAACGTGGGCCTGCTCATGGGCTCGCGCGATGCCCGGATCGCCGGGCCCATTCTTCTCACGATCGATCTGACCGAGGCGGTTGCCGAGGAGGCCGTGCGGCTGAAGTGCGGCGCGGTCGTCGCCTATCACCCTCCGATCTTCGAAGCACTGAAGCGGATCACAGACTCGACCGAGGCCGGGCGGGTGGCAATCAGGCTGCTGGGCGCAGGGATCGCCGTCTATTCGCCCCACACCGCGCTCGATGCCGCGCCCGGCGGCATGACCGACTGGCTGGCGGAGGGGCTGCTGGGTCCGAAGGATGCCGGCGGGGGCGGCGATCGGCGCGCGCTGCGGTCGTATTCCGATTTGCCGCGCACGCAGGAACTCAAGATCGTGACGTTCGTCCCGGTCGCGAAACTCGACGGCGTGCGGAACGCGATGGCCTCGGCCGGAGCGGGGATCATCGGCAACTACACGGTGTGCTCGTTCGACAGCGCGGGGCACGGCACGTTTCTCGGCGGACCCGGGAGCAAGCCTGCTGCGGGCCGCGCGGGCACGCTCGAAACCTCCCCCGAGCACCGCCTGGAGATGGTGTGCTCGCGCGGCGCGCTGGCGCTGGTCCTGGAGACTCTGCGGCGGTTTCATCCCTACGAGGAACCCGCGATCGATGTCTACGAACTTGTCGCGCGGCCCTCGCGGTCGGTCGGGGCGGGCCGGCGCATCACGCTCGACCACGCCGCGTCGCTTGACGAACTGGCCACGCGCCTGAAGACTCACCTGGGCATCGACGGGGTGAAGATCGGCCCGGCCAACGACCATCCGATCGAACGCATCGGCGTGTGCCCGGGCGCGGGAGGCTCGCTGGTCCCCCTCGCGCTCGAAACAGGCTGCCAGTTGTTCGTCACAGGCGAAATGAAGCACCACGAGATCCGCGCAGCCATCGCCGACGGCCTGAGCGTGATGCTCGCCGGCCACACCCAGACCGAGCGGCCGTTCCTCAAGTTGCTCGCGCCGCGCCTGAGCAAGGAGTTGGGCGGCGCGAAGGTGCGGGTCAGCGCCGAAGACCGCGAGCCGTGGATCGCACGCTAGAAGGGTTCGACTTCCGCGACGACACTGACCGCCGCGAGTTCGTCATCGGCCAGGTCGACCGTCACGGGTTTGCCGAGCGCGGCAAAACTCGCGGCGCCCAGGTCCGGCATCACGCGAACGACCGGACGGGCGGCGTCGGCCTTCGACGGGCGCGCGATCACCACGGCGATGTCCCCGGTCGAGAGCCGCACGCACGCGCCCGGCGGGTATGCCCCGCACGCGCGGATCAGCGCGTTGGTCGCATCCGTGTCGAGCGTGCCGTCGCGGGCCAGCCGAGCAGTCTCCGTCAGCGCCGCGTGGGGCGCCAGCGCAGGGCGGTGCGCCCGCGGGGCAGCGATCGCCGCCGCGACATCGCATACACCAACCAGCAGCACAAGATCGTGGATGTGCGGGGCCTTGACGGCCCGCGGCGTACCGCGGCCGTCGGGACGTTCGTGGTGCTGGGAGATCGCGAGAATGGTGCGTTCCGCCAGGGCGTCGATTCGTGAGGCTAGAAGGGCGGAGATATCGGGGTGGGCGCGGAGCCGGGACTGCTCGACCTCGGTGAGCGGTCGCGGGAGTTTGAAGGGATCGAACGGGAGCAGGTGATGACCGGCATCGGCGAGCAGCGCCACCAGCGCCGCGTCGCGGACGTCAGCGCGAGACCAGCCACTCTCGACCGCAGAGGCGACCGTGAGCGCGGCAGTCGCGACTGCGTGCTCGTGGAGGGGCGAGGCGGGCGCGGCGGTGCGGGTGAACGCGATCGCGGGCAGAGAGTCGCCATGGCGGGACGCCAGGTCGATGAGCGCGTCCACGATTTCGTCGAGCGGCTGCCGCGGCATCGGACGGTCTTCGGCGAGTCGATTCAGGAATGCACGGAGCGCAGACGCGAGGCTTGCGCGGGTCTCGGGCGCGTGCTCGACGTCCACCGGAGATGTGCCGCCCCGAACATGTGCGCCCGGGCGTATCGGGTTGACGGCGTCGGAACCCGAAGGTACTCGCCGCGGGAGACGGTTCCACATCGGTGTGCGGGCGGCGATCAGTTCCGCCGCGGCGGCGAGGGAGTGGGCGAACCCGAAGGGAGCGGAAGTCGTGGACATGGGGCAACCCTTTCGCGGCATGAACCGCCGCCGAATGGGTTATCGGCACTGCCGCGGGCTGGGTTGAGGGAACCGGCGACTACCGATCGAGTTCCGCCGCCACGACGTTGATCGAGCCGATCACCGCCGGCACATCCGAGAGCAAGTGGCCCTCGGTCATCTTGGCCATCGCGGAGTAGTTGATGAAGCAGGCCGGACGGGTGCGGACGCGCCACGGCCGCGGACCGCCGTCGGACACGATGTAGAAGCCCTGCTCGCCGTTGGGGCCTTCGTTCCAGCCGTAGGCCTCGGCGACGGGGGCCTTCCACCCGCGGTTGGACATGATCAGTTCGAAGTGCTGGATCAGCCCCTCGATCGAGCCGTACACGTCCTTCTTCGGGGGCTTGACCATCTTCGAATCGGCGAAGGCGTCGACAGGCCCGCCGGGGATGTTGTCGATCAGTTGGCGGATGATGTGCATCGACTGCTTGATCTCTTCGACGCGCACCCGGTACCGCGAATACGCGTCGCCCTCCATCGCGATCGGCACCTTGAACTCGACGGCGGGGGCGCCCTGGTTGTCCCAGTTGTCGGCGTAGCAGAGGTAGGGCGCGTCCTTCCGCAGGTCGCGCTTCACACCGCTGCCGCGCGCCATCGGCCCGGTCAGCGAGTGCGCGATCGCCTCATCGTGCGTCAGCACGCCGATGCCCTTCGTGCGGTCGATGAAGATCCGGTTGGCGTTGAGCAGGCCCTCCATATCCTCAAGCGACCGCGGCAGGTCTTCGTTGATGAGGTCCTTCACCAGTTTCTGGAACACCGCCTGGTCCGGCAGGTCCTGCATCAGTCCGCCGACGCGCGTCCAGTCCGCGTGGAACCGCTGCCCGGCGATGAAATCGCAGATGTCGTAGATCTTCTCGCGCGGGTTGAACGCGAAGAGGAACGCGGTGATGCCGCCAAGGTCCAGCGCCGCCGCGCCCACGCAGAGCAGGTGGTTCTGGATCCGCGCCAGTTCGTTCATGATGGTGCGCAGCACCTTGCACCGCGGCGTGATCTCGATGCCGAACAGCCGCTCCACCGCGCCGTGCCAGGTGATGTCGTTGTGGATGGGCGAGAGATAGTCCATCCGCGAGACGATCGTCACATACTGGTTGTAATCGAGGTGCTCGCCGAGTTTCTCAAAGCCCGAGTGGAGGTACCCGATGTGCGGCGTGCACCGCGCGATCCGTTCGCCGTCGAGTTCCAGCACCACCCGGAGCGTCGTGTGCGTCGCGGGGTGCTGCGGACCGAAGTTCAGCACCCAGCGCTCGCCCGTGTCCACGTGTTCCGTGAGGTAACTCGTAGACTCGGTGTCGACGTCGAATCCCTGCTCTGGACGGATGGTGTACGGCATAGGGCGGGATCGTAGGAGGGCGGCTCCCGCGCCGGCATCATGCATCCGGGCCGTATCGCGCCCGCACGTAGGTCGACCACGGCGGGACCCGCTTCAGCGCGCGGATCAGCCGATAGGAACGGCTGGATTCGATCATCGCCAGCCGTTCGCTCGGCGGCATCTTCAGGTCCATCTGCCGCCAGTCCGGTCCCCAGCGAAGCCGCGCCAGCGTGGTGTAGGGCGGCACGTTCTTGGCAGCCCGCAGCAGTCGCCATGTCCGCGAGCGATGGATGTGCTCCAGCCGTTCCTCGGCCTCGCGCTCACGGGCTTCGGCCTCGCTGCCTGGATCCATCCGCCGCAGCAACTCCATGTACCGTGCCTGCACGCCCCACAGATAGTCCGTCAAGTTGACCAGCCGATGCGACTCGATGGCTTGCACGGCGGCCTCATTGGCCAGACTGGTCGGGAACACGAGTCGTGGCGAGGCGCTTTGGAGTTCGCGGGCGTGGGCGAACAGTTCGAGCATCCGTCCGCCCATGTTCGCCAGTTCAAAGTGAGTCTCGATCCTGTGCCTTGCCGCCGCGCCGAGCGCTGCGCGTTTGCGACCGTCGGTCAGCAGGTCCAGCAACGCCAGCGCGTAGCGGTCGGCCTCGGCCGCCGGATCCGGGTTTCCGTCCGGGCCGACAGGCCGCTCCAGCAGCACGCCGGTCTCGGGCGTCACCAGTTCGCGCTGGCCACCGACGTTTGCGCCCAGCACCGCCAGCCCGGCCGACATCGCCTCGTAGATGGAGAGCGCGATCCCCTCCCACATCGACGGGAGCAGGAAGATGTCGCTGGCCGCCATGATCCTGGGCATCCGCTCGGGCGACACCGCGCCGAGCATGACGACCGGCCGCACCGGATCGGGTTCATCATCCCGGCGCAGCAGATCGAGTTCCTCAAGACGCTGGACCAGCGCTTCACCCTCGTCGCCCTCCCCGGCCGCCAGCACCGTGAACGCCGGGCGGTCCCGCAGCCCGGCGCACAGGTCCCGCAGCCGCGCGATGGCATCCGCAAACACCAGCGGCTGCTTCTGTGGGCAGAATCGCGCCGCGTAGAGGATGACGCAGTCGCCCGGACCGATGCGCAGCCGGGCCCGCTCCCTCCGCCGGGCCTTCTCGTCGGGCCTGAACAGCGAGGTGTCCGCGTTGATGTAGCAGACCTCGATCCGCGACCCATCGCCGCCCCGCCCGACCATCCACGACTTCAGATGCTCCGACACCACGATGTTCAGGTCCAGTTGCTCCTGCATCGCAACGCCGGATCGCGGATGACCTCCGCTCCGCCAGTGCGGCTCCTCCATGTGGTTGAAATCCACGAAGGTCGTGCCCGGGCAGTGCGCACGCAGGAACGGCAGGAGTTGATACCCCAGTTCGGAGTTGCTCACCATCACCACGTCGGGCCGGCGCGAGTCGATCAGTGACCGCAGAAACCGCGGATAGTCCGCGGGCCGCAGGAAGTGGTCCATGCAGAACACGTCCGGCGTCAGCCCCGTCGCCTGCGGCAGCCATGGGTGCCCGCTGTTGGTCGTCGCGACGGTGACTTCCCACTCGCCGCCCGCGGCGGACGTGAGGAACCGGATCAGGTCAAGATTGAACCGATCCGCGCCGCCCATCCGCAGCCATGGGATGATCATCAGCAGCCGAGCGCGGGCCTTGGCCAGCGGGTTGGCAAAGGGCGGCTCCGTCGGCACGGGCTCCAGCGGCGCCGGCCATTGCGGCGGGAGGACGGGAAAGCCGTCGGCCTCGTACAGGGCCGGGTACATCGCGCAGAGCCGCTCCCGGAATCTCGCCCGGCCTTCTTCGAAACTGAGATTGGCCCAGTCCTGGTGCTGGTTCTCACGCCGGCGGTACCAGTCCAGGTACTCCGGGATCGTGCCTCCCCAGTGTCCCTGCGCGGCCGCCCGGACCCAGAAGTCCCAGTCTTCCATGCCGCCGCGGATCGTTTCATCGCAGCCGCCGATCGCTTCGTGAACGGACCGGCGGACCATCGCCGTTGCGGTCGCCAGGTTCTCGTTGAGGAACTCCGCCCCGTCGTGGAAGCCCCGGGTCCACAGATACTCCGTGGCGCCGAAGCCGACGGACCAGCCCTTTACGAATGCAGCGGCCGTGTACGAGTTCAGGTACCACGCGCTCTTCTCAAGCGTGGTGGGTTCGATCAGGTCATCGGCGTCGAGTTGAAACACCAGCCCCGCCCGCGCTGCCCGATAGCCCGTGTTCCTTGCCGCGGGCAGCCCATGGTTGGTCCGGTGATCGATCACGCGGATGCGCGGGTCGGCGCCGCGATACTCGGCCAGCAGCGCCAGCGAATCCGGATCGGTCGACCCGTCGTTCACGATGATCCACTCGATCGCCTGGAGCGACTGCTCCAGGACGCACCGGGCCGTCTCGCGGAAGATCGGGCCGCTGTTGAAGAACGGAGTGACGACCGAGACCACCGGCTCGCGGTCCGGCCGGTCCTCGCCGGCTTGGGGCGCATAGACGAAGCGCGGTCGCCGGGGCGACACAGGCGTGTCCGCGAAGTCGGGCCTGATCGGGTCAATCATGAGTTTCAGGCAGGCGGGAGGCTCGCAGCAAGTCTAGCGTCGCAACGGTCGCCTTTACGAGAAAACCCCGGCGGCTGTTCCTCACCAGCGAGTGTTCCGCTCATATCCCAGTTCGACGAGCAGTTCGCCCGCCATCCGCTTGAACGCTGTCCGGTCCGCCTCGGTCATGTGCACCCGCCAAGTGCCCGGCCGCGGGGCCGCGGCCAGCAGCGACCGGCACGCCTCCGCCGCGATGTGGACGTGCGCCGCATCGCCCGCGACGCCGAGCCACCGGCACAGCGACGCGTGCGTGCGGATGGTCTCCTGCACGAGATCCTCGGTGCGGATCACACGCGAGCGATCGCCCAGCAGTTCCGCGGCACGCAGCGGGGCGCGGAGAGACGCGATCCACCGCATCGTGTGCACGCGCAGCGACTCGGCACAGAACAGCCCGGCGGGGGAGGGTGATCCGCCCAGCGTGAACGCCGCGGCCGCCACGGCGTGCTTCTGCGCCGCCGGCGAGAGTCCCTCAAATGACGCCGCCCGGAGCGAGGCGAGGCGGTCGTGGACGACCACATCCCGGCCGTCGCGGATGAGCCCGAGTGCCCGCACACCCGGAAGCGAAGCGAGCACGTGGTCGATGTCCGCCGCGGACTGAGGGCTCACCGACGCGCAGAACACTCGGAGGGGCGACGCGACCCCTCGCCGCAGGCTCATGGATGCATCGCGGAGGGCACCGCCGGCCATCGCGGCCATCGTGGTGCGGATCTGTTCAGCGGATTGCGCGATGCTGAGCGGCTCATCGGCCCTCGCGTGGATCGCCGGGTGGCTGTCCAGCAGCCGGAGTTGCAGATCCGGCTCCGCCCCGAGGGTGGCGAACAACAGGACAGGCGAGAGTTGGGCGGGAAACACCGCGTCAGGCTCGACTGCTACGGCGGACCGGACCAGAGAGGAATGAGATGTCCTCATGGCTGGGCTCCCTGAACCATGCCGCGACTGTCCACGACGCTCTTCGAAGCCTGGCTGTTCCGGGCCCGGCCCCTGCTCCGCTCGATGCTACCGCGCGAACCACGCCCTGCCAAATCCGGACCCGTTCAGGACAGGAAGTCGGCGAGCAGCCGCACGCCCCAGCCCGTCGGGCCCTTGACAAAGGGCCCGGCATCGCCTTCGACCGCGTGCACGCCGGCGATGTCGATGTGCGCCCACGGCACAGACTTGTCCACGAAGAACGAGAGGAACGTCGCGCCCTGGATGGGGTGCGCCTTGCGGTTCGGGTTCGAGTTGATGATGTCGGCGGAGGCCGACTTCATCATGTCGTTGTACTCCTGGTCATGCGGCAGGCGCCACCAGCGCTCGCCGGAGGACTCCATCGCACGCTCCAGTTTCTCGCGGAGGCGGTTGTCATCGCAGAACAGCCCGGCGAATGTCGAGCCCAGCGCGGTCACGACGCCGCCGGTCAGCGTCGCGAGGTCCACGATGCACGCCGGCGATTCCAGTTCGCACGCCCAGATGAGCGCATCGGCCAGCACCAGCCGACCCTCGGCATCGGTGTTGGTCACCTCCACGCTCACGCCGTTGCGGTACACGATGATGTCGTCGGGGCGGTAGGCCTCATCGGAGATCGAGTTCTCCGCAACCGCCAGCAGGGCCACGACGCGCCGATCGGGCTTGACCACGGTCGCGATCGCGTGCATGGCTCCGAGCACGGCGCATCCGCCGTCCTTGTCCCGCTTCATCCCGGCCATTCCCGGAGTCGGCTTGATGGACAGTCCGCCGGTGTCATAGGTCATCGTCTTGCCGACCAGCACCACCGGCTTCTCGGTCCGGCTCTTCTTCCCGCCGCCCTTGGGCGTGTATTCCAGCCTGATGAGGCAGGGCTTGTTCTCCGAGGCCTTGCCGACGTTGATCAGGCCGATCAGACGCTCTTTTTCCAGTTCCCGCCCCTCGATCACGCGGCAGGACAGGCCGGTCGACTTCGCCAGCGCCCGCGCCTGGTCGGCGATGTACGCGGGCGTCGCCACGTTGGGCGGCGTCTCGGAGAGGTCGCGCGCGATGTTCGTTGAGGCCGCGAGCGCGAGGCCGTTCTCCAGACCTTCCTGGAACGAAGAATCGGACGATCGGACGAACAGTTGCGTCCGCTTGGGCTGGCTGGGCGAGCCCTTGCCCTTGAACCGCGTGTAGTTCCAGGCGATCAGGCCGAGGCCCTCGCCAAGGCAACGACCGGCGAACTTCGGCTTGACCCGCGGCCGCGCCGCTTCGATCGCCCCGGCGAGTTCGATGTCGATCCGCGAGTCCTTCGTCTGCGCCAGGCGACGGCCGATCGCGCCGCCGATCGTGCGCAGTGCGCCGGGCTTGAAGTTCTCCCGTTCACCAAGGCCGACGATCAGCACCCGCCGCGGCGAACCCTTGCCCGAGGGATACGCCTCCGCGATCCGGCCCACCTCGCCGGTGCACTCCGGGCGGTCCACCGCGCGAGCGATCGAGCCGTCGGCATCGAGGTCCCGCGTCGACTTGCCGAGTTTTCGATCCTTGAACACGCCGACCACGAGAGCCTCGGCTTCGCCCTTGGACACCGCCCGTACCAACTCGAACATGGAACGCTCCTGGGGTTGTGAAGGCGGAGTTTAGGGTCCGCCATCGCGGCCGGGGAACAGAACAGGCCCGGGCATCGCGGCCCGGGCCTGGGGTTGTGCGGAACAAAGCCAAGGGTGATTCAGGTCTGCCCGGCCTTGGCCAGTTGCCATTCCTCGATCTCGATCGGCGCCTGCCGGCCGAAGATGGTGACCAGGACGCGGACGAGGCCCTTCTCGGGCACGAGTTCGTCGACCGTGCCCTCGTAGCCCTGGAACGGGCCTTCCTTGATGGTGACCGGCTCGCCCTTCTGGAAGACCAGTTTGATGGTCGGCTCTTCCTCGGGCCGGCGCGAGTCGACGTGGAGTTTCTCGATCTCGTGTTCCTGCAGCGGCGTCGGACGGCCGGCGGTGCCGACGAAGTCTCCCACGCCGCTGGTTTCCTTGATGAGGAAGAACACGTCCTGCGGGATCCGGCCGTCGGGCTCCAGCCGCATCTCGACGAACACGTAGCCGGGGTACAACTTGGTCTCGACGATCCGCTGCTTGCCGCCCTTGATGGTCTTGGTCTTCTCCGTGGGCACGAGGATTCTGCCCACGAGGTGGGTCATCTTCTCGATCTGCACCTTGCGGAGGAGCGTCTCGCGGACCGAGTTCTCCTTGTTCGATGCGACGCGGAGCGTGAACCAATCCATGCCCTCGCGCCGGATGGGCTCGTCGCCGCCGGGGAGAGTCGTCGACGCCGTCTCGTTGCTCATGGCGGTTCCCTTGGTTGTGCCTGTCTCGATCACCGCCGCCTCCTCTGCTGCGTTGCCCCGCGCCCCGCGGAATGGGCCGCGATGTTCAGCCCGCGTTGACGAGGACGCCGATCGCCCGGAAGAACCAACTGATGCCCTGGTCGATGCCGTGCAGGAAGCCGGCGATCAGCACGCAGGCGCCGATCACCACCCACGTGGAGCCCAGGATTTCCTTGCGCGAGGACCAGTTGACCTTCTTCATCTCCATGTCGGTGGAGATCAGGAAGTCCACCATCCCCGGCCGCACGCCGGTGAGGTAGTACGCGATCCCCGCCCCGAGGATGAGCACCGCGCCGACGACGAGGCCGATGAGCAGCCGCGGCTCGATCGGCGGCACGCCCACGGAGGACTTCACCGGGGCCGAGAACCCGCCCGCCCGGACACCCGTCGCCATCGACGCGTCCGAATCGGCGAGCGAGATCGTGATGTTGTTGATGTGCAGTTCGGTGTTCGCGGCGTCATAGCCTGCGACCCGGGCGGTGCCGAGTTCCCGCGGCGCTGCGCTTGCCGACTCGGCCCTGGCGACCAGCGTGACTTCCTGGCCCGGCGCGATCGTGCCCTCCGGCGTGCCCAGCGCCAGCGCGAAGGTCGTTCGCGGCAGGTTGGCCTCGAAACGGGCCGTCTGGCCGGCGACCCAGCCCGCGCCGCCCAGCGTGATGACCGCGATCATCGCGGCGGTCAGGACGCGGACCCAGTAGCCCTGCCCCTGCTTGTAGATGCCCAATGACATGTGATGTGTCCGCTGCGGGGTGATGCCTGGAGGTTGAATGCCCAGAACGCTCGGGCCTGTGAACACGCCGGGAGGGACTTGAACCCGCAACCTGCGGATTTGGAATCCGCTGCTCTACCAATTGAGCTACCGGCGTAGCAGAACGGGATCAGGGAGTCTCGGGGCCGGGGCGCGGGGGTTTGACGCCCCGGACTCCGCCTCGGGACTCCTGCCGCTTACTTCCTCTTGATCTTGTGCAGCGTGTGCTTGCGCAGACGCGGGCTGTACTTCTTGAAGCCGGCCTTGAGTTTCTCCGCAACACCGCCCTTGACGTTGATCTCGGTGCGGTAGTTGAGATCGCCCGTCTCCGAACACTGGAGCCAGACGTACTCGCGGGCGAGTCCTTTGCTCTTCTTCGCCATCGGTGATACCTCGTTTCAGTCGTTTCTGTTCGTCAAACCGGCCCACCGGCGCGAGCCGATGGGCCAGGGTTGTTTGAAACCGGGTTCCCCGTGCGTTCGATTCGCCGGGGTGGATGTGCGGTCCTTCAACTCACTCGATGATGCTGGTGACGGTGCCCGAGCCGATCGTCCGGCCGCCTTCGCGGATCGCGAAGCGCAGACCGGGCTCCATCGCGACGGGCTTGTCGCCGAGGTCGACCTCGATCTCGACGTTGTCGCCGGGCATGCACATCTCGGCGCCGCCGAGGAGTTTGAGCGAGCCGGTGACGTCGGTGGTGCGGAAGTAGTACTGCGGGCGGTAGCCGGAGAAGAACGGCGTGTGACGACCGCCCTCTTCTTTGGTCAGGACGTAGACCTGGCCCTTGAACTTGGTGTGCGGCTTGATGGAGCCGGGCTTGCAGACGACCTGCCCGCGCTCGATGTCGCCCTTTTCAACGCCGCGGAGGAGCAGACCGACGTTGTCGCCCGCCTGACCCTGGTCGAGGGTCTTGTTGAACATCTCGACGCCGGTGACGACGGTGGCCTTGTTCTGAGGGGCGAGGCCGACGATCTCGGCGGCGTCACCGACCTTGACCACGCCGCGCTCGATACGACCGGTGGCGACGGTGCCGCGGCCCTTGATCGAGAACACGTCTTCGACCGAGACGAGGAAGGGCTTGTCGATTTCGCGCTGGGGCTCGGGGATGTAGGAGTCGATCGCGGCGAAGAGGTCGTCGATCGGCTTGCAGATCTTGTCGTCCTTGGGGTTCTCGAGGGCGGCCTTGGACTGCCCGCGGATGACCGGGGTCTTGTCGCCGGGGAAGCCGTACTTGTTGAGCAGGTCGCGGACCTCGACCTCGACCAGGTCGAGGAGTTCGGGGTCGTCGACAAGGTCGACCTTGTTGAGGAAGACGACGATGTAGGGCACACCGACCTGGCGGGCCAGGAGGACGTGCTCGCGGGTCTGGGGCATGGGCCCGTCCGCGGCGGAGACGACGAGGATCGCGCCGTCCATCTGGGCGGCGCCGGTGATCATGTTCTTGACGAAGTCGGCGTGGCCCGGGCAGTCGACGTGGGCGTAGTGCCGCTTGTCGGTCTCATACTCGGTGTGGGACGAGTGGATGGTCACGGTCTTGTTGGAGTCACGGACCGTGCCGCCCTTGGTGATTTCGGCGTACGACTTGATCGCGCCGCCGTACTTGGCGGCCGAACGCGCCGACAGGGCCGCGGTCAAGGTGGACTTGCCGTGGTCAATGTGCCCGATGGTGCCCACGTTGACGTGTGGCTTTGTCCGCTCGAAAACGCCCTTTGCCATGACTGACGACCTCCGCGTATAGGGAAACTGTTCCGTTCGTGAGTACCGAGTTGAAGCGACAGAAACGTTCTCGACGCCGGAAACTCCTCGGCGCCGGGGAGCCTCAGGGCGGAACACTATGCCCTGAACCGTCCCTGATCCCTGCCGCAAAACTGACAAAGCCGCTAGTGGGGATTGAACCCACGGCCTCACCCTTACCAAGGGTGCGCTCTACCACTGAGCTACAGCGGCAACCGCCGCCGCCGGGCAGGACCAGCCCACCAAGCAAGCGCGGATGATAGAGGGGATCAACCATCGGTCAAATCGGGGGTTGGGTGCAACGGTGCCGAGGCGGGCAGGGAAATGGTGGTCTGGGGCGGAGGGTTCGTTGCCAGCGCATTGGGCGGAATGACTCGGGGAAAACGCTTGATGGCGTGCTCGGTCAGTGTGCTGAAGGAGGGGGTGCTGGGAGGGCGAAAAAGAATCTGCGCGCAGGGCCACCTTAACAGGTGAGCGCATGCGGGCGCACAGAGCGGGATGCAGACCCTTAGGGCGTTCATCGGGATGTGCAAGAAGGTGTCGGCTCGCCATCCGGGGAAGATAGCCGCCTTCGGCATGTTTGCAAGGATTTTGTTTGGGTGTTTGAATGCACACTGATGCCTCATGTGTCGCAGATTCGATGCGGCGGTGTCGCGAGTCGCGACTGGAACGATGGTGCCTCATGCTGGCGCGAAATCGCCCAGGTTCACACGGCGGAAGCGTCGACCCCGTCCGGCACTGTGACTTCAAGAGTTTCAGGCCGGGCAGGCCGGAAGAAGGCTTTGGCTTCGTGGCCTGATGTGCAACACTGTGGGCATGTCCCAGACCCGTCCGAGCGTCGGAGTGCGGCCGTTGTGTTCACGCCTCGGGGTCGGCGCGGCGCTGGCCGCGGTGAGCCTCGCGGCTTCGGCCCAGGCCACCTGGTCGATCATCCTCATCAACACCCGGACGGGCGAGGTGGCGGTGGGCTCGGCGACGTGCCTGACGGGGTTTGATCTGCGCGCGAACACGCCGGTGCTGCTTACGGGCATCGGCGGCGCGACAGCGCAGTCGGCGGTGGACTCGGACGGCGCCAACCGGGTGTTCATCCGCGACCGCATGCTGATGGGCCTGTCGCCCGGGGAGATCTTCGCAGCGCTGGCGGGCTTCGACGGGGCGCACCAGTCGCGGCAGTACGGCCTGTGTGACACGCGGTTTGGGGGGCGCGTCGGCACGTTCACCGGTTCGGGCGCGGGTCAGTGGGCGGGCGGCATCACCGGGCGCGGCGTGGCGATCGGCCATGCGGGCGCGGACATCGTGTACGCGATCCAGGGCAATGTGCTGACCGGGGCTCCGGTGGTGCAGATGGCCGAGTCGGCGGTGCTGACGACGCCGGGCGATCTGGCGGCGAAGTTGATGGCTTCGATGGAGGCGGCGAGGGCGATGGGCGGCGACGGGCGGTGCTCGTGCTCGCAATCCAACCCGACGGCGTGCGGCGCGCCGCCGGCGACGTTTACGAAGTCCGCGCACATCGCGTACATGCTGATCGCCCGGACGGGCGACCGCGACGGGTGCAACGGGATCTACCGGACGCAGTCCACGCCGTTTGTGTGCCGCGCGGCGGATCTGAACGGTGACGGCCGGCCCGAACTGCTGAGCATCAATGCCGGGGCGTCCAGCGTCAGCGTGTTCCCGAACATCAGCACCGCGCCGGGGCAGGGCGCGCTGGGCGTCGCGGTCAACTATTCCGGGATGCTCACCCCGCGGGACGTGGTGGTGGGCGATGTCACCGGGGACGGCGTGCCGGACGTTGTCGTCGCGGCGAGCGCCGGGGACCGGGTGAGCGTGCTGCCCGGGCTTGTCAACAGCAAGGGACAGGCGACGGGGCTGTTCGGCGCGCCGGTGCATCTGGCGGTGGGGACGAGTCCGTATGGCGTTACGACCGGCGACTTCAATCGCGATTCGATCGTGGACATCGCGGCGTGCAACTCGGCCTCGAACACGCTGAGCGTGATGCTGGGCACGGGCGGGGGCGCGTTCGCGCCGGCGGTGACGATCCCGTGCCTGGTGAACCCGCAGGCGATCGGGGCGGCGGACCTTGATGGGGACGGCGACGTCGACATCGTGCTGGGCAGCGCCGGGACGGCCGGCGTGCAGATCGTGCGGAACCAGACCGTCATCGGCGGGTCGCTCAGCCTGATCACCGAGACCGCGATTCCCGGCGGCGGGAGCGGCATCGCCCAACTGCGGATCGGGGACGTGAGCGGGGATGGCCGGCCGGACATCGTGACGGCCTCGGGCGGGAACAACTCGATCGCGCTGCTGCTGGCTGATGGCGCGGGCGGGTACACGCCGCAGGTGCTGGCGTTCGGCCCGGTTCCGGGCGGGGTGGCGATCGGCGATGTGAGCGGGGACGGGATCGCGGACATCGTCGGCGTCACTCGATCCGGCACGGCGAGCAGGCTGGGCGTGCTGCGGGGGCTGGGCGGGGGATCGTTCGCCGCGCCTGTGTTCGTCTCGCTTCCGAACACGCCGGGGCGGATCGATCTGGCGGACATCGACCAGGATGGCGACCTTGACGCGATGGTGCCGATGCAGACGATGGCCTCGATGCTGGTGATCAACAACATCGGCGGGATCTTCAATGACGGGGTTGGGTGTGCGACGGGCGACTACTACATGGCGTTCAACATCGCGAATCAGAACGCCGCGGCGCAGGACCCGGTGCTGCAGTTGCAGACACGCTACAACGCCTGGCGCACGGGGCTGATCGGGAAGCCCGATGCGGAGCGCTCGGAGGCGACGCTGACGCGCCCGGTGACGCCGAACGCGGGCGATGGGACGTGCGTGCAGACGCTGACGATCCGGCTTCGCGACTGGCAGGGCTCGGCCGTGAGCGCGATGCCCGGCACGGTCAGCGTGTTTCATGCCCCGGGGAGCGCAGCGCGGGCGGTCATCTCCGCCGCGGCGGTTGCTCCCGATGGGACGGTGAGCGTGACGATCACCAGTCCGTTCCCCGGTCCGGAGCAGACCGGAGCGGACGCGATCGCGGTGCGGATCGAGCCGACCGGGCCGGTGACCGAGACCAACCGCGCCGTGACGCTGATGCCGTTTGTGCGGCTGGCGCGGGCCCCGCACGCGGACATCAATCTCGACGGCGTTCGCGGCGTGCCGGACATTTTCGCGTTCCTGAGCGTCTGGTATGCCGGCGCGCAGGGGGCCGACTACGACGCGTCGGGCATGGTGGACTCCGCCGACGTGTTCGCGTTCCTGGACCGGTGGTTCCGGGCGGGCTAGAGCGGGTTGCCGGAGACGCGGTAGACTCGGCGGCCATGTGCTTTGGGGCAAGGGCGTCTCGGGGTCCGCGCATGAGCAAGCACGGCTCGTCATTGTTCTTGATCGGATGGACTGCGGTTGTCGTGGGCGCCGCCTTCGGGGCGGCCGGCAGCAGCAGGGCGGGTCCGCCCGCCGCGGCACCGCGCGGCGCGGCGATCCCCTGGCCCGAACCGATCGCGGCGGGTGACTTTGTCGTCCACATTTCCGAGATCCGCGCGACAGTCCGTCGCCAGTTGAACGCCGGCCTCGGCCCGGGACACGCCGGGGGGATGATCGATCTGCACGTCGCGCTCGCCGCGGCCAGGCCCCCGCGGGCCTTCAGCGTTCGCAACGTTGTGATTGATGAAATTCGGGATGGAGACGGCGGCGACCTGCGCATGTTCATCGGCTCCACCGGCGAGTTCCGCGGCATGATGCGGGACTCGCTGACCGGCCGGCACGGCGCATCGTCGCAGG
Organism: uncultured Phycisphaeraceae bacterium; assembly: GCA_964409775.1. Classification (GTDB taxonomy): domain Bacteria; phylum Planctomycetota; class Phycisphaerae; order Phycisphaerales; family UBA1924; genus JAHBXL01. Next base: position 81,911 of record CAYPEI010000002.1, read on the forward strand.
TGTGGATGCAGGGGTTCAGGGATGTACCCCGGTGCCTTTCGGTGATGCGCGGCTCGCTGGACGTCTTCGAAGCGCTGCAGACCGGCGAGGCCCGTGTGCCCATCGACACCGAGCACGAATGGAAGCCGGTGCCAAACCTCGACGGCATCCGCTACCGCGTCGCCAAGGTGCACAAGCGAAACACCGACAGCCAGATCACGGTCCAACTCCGTGTCGACACCAACACGCCGTGCCTCGACGGGCCGCCGTTCGTGCTGGTGCATGAACTGATCATGCCGGGCCGGACGGACGGGAGCGGCGTCGAGGTGCGCGACAGCCGCGTGCTGGTTGATGGGTTGCTTCGAACGCTGAACCTGCAGGTGCAGGAGGTCGATAGGCTGGCCGATGCGCGGCTGCGCATCACCGCGATCACCGAAGCCAAGGTGACGCGCGTGCCGTTTGAGTTTCGCGGCGTTCCGTTCGGCGGGCAGGGTGGCGCGGCGTGCGATGACCACCCGGACCCGCGGGGTGCACCCGCCGTCGCCGACGCGATGGACGACTACCGCCCGGTGATGCCCGGCACGGAGGTCGGCGGGATCGTGCTCGAATCGTTTTATGTCGAGGCGCAGTCGGATGTCAGCAACGACGGACGCGGCGGAGTCGAATCGAACCGCAAGGTCGAGTTCATCGCGAAAGTGGATGAGCCGGGCGGGGCGTACATCCTGAAAGCCCAGCCGCGGCTGGCGATCTCGAAACTCATCGATGAGCGCGGGCGGGATCTGCGGCCGATGGCCAGGCAGACGCAGGATCCGTACAGCGGACCGGCGGGGTACATCCGGCCGCAGTCGGGCGCCTTTGGCCAACTTCGGTTCACGCTCGGCTCGGCGGAAGAGATGCCCGGGAGATTTGCGCAGGTCGAGGGCGCGGTCGAGGTCGAAGTGCTGGACGGTCGGGCGACACTCGACCTGCCGATTGAACCGTTCGAGACCCCTGTGCCGCTGATCGAGAACAGCAGCCGCGGCGAGCCTGAAGCGTTTGTTCGCATGCCCAAGGCGCAGATTCAGGGCTCACGGTTGACGTTCGAGATGGAGATCTCGCATCGCCTGCCGCCTCCGGAGAAGGTCGCGGACACGGGCTGGGTGCGGAATGTCGGGGCGAATGAGCACGCGCCGCCGTATGTGATCGCGGTGCAGATCGTCGATGGCGAGCGTGTTCTGTGGGAGAGCAGTTCGCTCAGCGAGAATCCGGAGAATGGTCGGGCGGTCATCAGGATCAGTGGGAGCAGCGCTCCGCCCACGAACACGGGGAAGATCCGCATCGTCATGCTGACGGCCACGCGGCCCATCCAAATCCCGCTGGCGCTCAAGGACGTGCCGGTGGGCTTGGGGCCGGTGGGGGAAGGAAGGCTCAAAGGACAAAGTTCAAATGAGCGATAGGTGGGGGCGTTCTTCGGGTCACAACATCCGGGTTGACGCGGCGTGCGAATGATCGTGCATGGCCCTGATCGCTCCACCGCCGGTTGGTTCCTCGGTTCCCGGCACCGCGACCCGGCCGCGCCGGTTCGTGCTGGGGATCTCCGGCGCATCGGGCGCGGCGTATGCGCTTCGGCTCCTGGAGCAGATGCTGATGACGGGGGCCGAGGTGCATCTCGTCGTCACGGACTATGGCCGGCGGCTGCTGTTTGATGAGGCGGGGGTGACGCACGTGGAGTTCGCGTCGATGTGTCCCACGATCGGTGATGCGGCCGCCGCGTCGCGCCTCATCATCCATCCGAACAAGGATGTGGGCGCGACGATCGCGTCGGGGAGTTTTCTGCACGACGGGATGGTGGTGCTGCCGTGCTCGAGCACGAGTCTGGGCGCGATCGCAACGGGATCGGGCTCGAACCTGCTCACCCGCGCAGCGATGGTGACGCTGAAGGAACGGCGGCCGCTGATCGTGTGTCATCGCGAGACGCCGCTGAGTTTGATCGATATCGAGAACATGCGGACGCTGACGCTGGCGGGGGCGATCGTCTGCCCGACCAACCCGGGGTTCTATCTGAACCCGACGAGCGTGGAGGAGATCGTGGACTTTATGGTGGGGAAGGTGCTGGACCTCTTGAAGGTGGAGCACACCCTGAAGACGCGCTGGGAAGAAGTGGGGCAGCGCGGCAGGCCATCAAAGCAGTAGAACTGCGTTCAGGAGGCCTCTCGGCGGGGTCAGGAGCGGCAGGCCGCACGGTGGGCCGTTTGGCCGCGAACGCACGCTGGTTCGTCTTCGGTTAGACTCGCTTGCCGAGTTGTTCAGGCGAAACCCGCGCCCCGGATTCCGGAACGACATTGTGCCCGGGGAAGGTGGAGGGGCGCGATCGGTGCATCCGCGACGGCCACGATTGCCGCGTCTGATCTACTTGGGGCTTGGCTTCCGTGGTTGGCGCGGCGGCCGCGGTTCGTCGGCCGTGGCGGATTGAAAGGGAAGGAGGCGCGGCGATGTTCCACGTGTTTTTCGGCGATCACGCTCTGTGGTTCACCGCGCCGGCGCTGCTCGGCACGTCGTTCCTGCTCCTGAGGTTTCTGCTGCTGTCGATCGGCGGCGGCATGGACATCGACGACGGGCACGATGTGGGCATCGACCATCACGGGCACGGCGGGGATGGTCTGAAGTTGTTCTCCGTCCAGACCGTCATCGCGTTTTTCATGGGCTTCGGGTGGGCGGGGCTGATCGGCTATCGCGGCCTGCAGTGGGGCATCCCGGCGTCGATGGGCATGGGCGCGGTCGGCGGCGTCTTCATGATGTGGCTGATGGCGTTCCTGCTGCGGGCGGCGCTGGAACTGCAGTCGTCGGGGAACGTGAACGCGCAGTCGGCGGTGGGGCTGGAGGGGACGGTGTACGTGACGGTGCCGGGCACGGGCAAGGGAACCGGGCAGGTGACGCTGGTGATCGGGGACAAGCAGCGGACGTACAACGCGGTTTCGGCGGATGAGGAACTGCCGCGGAACGCGAGGGTGCGCGTGCTGGCGGTGAATGGCGACAACTCGCTGACGGTCGTGAAGACCGGCTGATGCTGGAAAGGGAGGCGATGCCGATGGGTCGCGACATTATTCAAGCGGTTGAACTGGTGCTGGCGCAGCAGCAGGGCGGGAACGATCTGACGGGGCTGCTGGCGTTCCTGTTTATCGCCGCGGTGCTGCTGGTGGTGCTGGTGGTGCTCGCGTGGGTCGCGACGCGGTACCGGCGGTGCCCGTCGAACCGGATCCTGGTGGTGTATGGGCGTGTGGGCACGGGGCGCGCGGCGCGGTGCATCCACGGCGGCGGCGCGTTCGTGTGGCCGCTGATCCAGGACTATTCGTATCTGTCGCTGGAGCCGATGGTGATCGACATCCCGCTGGAGGGCGCGCTCTCGCTGAACAACATCCGGGTGAACGTCCCGGCGACGTTCACGGTGGGCATCTCGACCGATCCGGTGCTGATGAACAACGCCGCGGAGCGGTTGCTGAGCCTGACGCAGCAGGCGGTGCGGGAGCAGGCGCAGGACATCATCCTGGGGCAGTTGCGGCTGGTGATCGCGACGCTGACGATCGAGGAGATCAACAAGGACCGCGAGAAGTTCATGACGCTGATCAACGAGAACGTTGACCAGGAGATCAACAAGATCGGCCTTTCGCTGATCAACGTGAACATCCGGGACATCACGGACGAGTCGGGGTATATCCAGGCGATCGGCAAGCGGGCGGCGGCGGAGGCGATCAACCGGGCGAAGGTGGAGGTCGCGCAGCAGGAGCGTGACGGCGCGATCGGCGAGGCGGCGGCGGTGCGCGAGCGGACGGTGCAGGTGGCCAACGAGGCCGCGTCCGCGGCCCAGGGCCAGAAGAACGCCGAGCAGACCAAGCGCGTGGCGGTGGCGGCGTTCGAGGCCCAGGCGATCACGGGCGAAGTGCAGGCCAAGCGGGACATGGAGGTGGCGGCCGCGCAGCGCGAGGCGGAAACGGTCGCCGCGAAGAAGAAGGCCGAGCAGGAGCAGCGCATCCGGGTATCGGAGGCGGAGGCGAGCGCGACGACGGGCGAGAACGCCGCGGCGGCGACGATCGCCGAATCGAACGCGAAACTGGCGGAGGTTCGGGCGGACGCGAAGCGGCGGTCGGACGTGGCGACGGCGAAGGCGTCGGAGGCGATCCTGCTTGCGCAGCGCGACCAGGAGGTGGCGAGGCTGGCCAAGGACGAGATCGCGCCGCAGGAGATCGAGAAGAAGCGGATCGAGATCGCCGCGCAGGCCGAGGCGGAGAAGCGCCGCATCGAGGCCCAGGGCGAGGCGGACGCGATCCTGGCCCGGTTCACCGCCGAGGCGGAAGGCACCCGCAAGGTGCTGGAGGCCAAGGCCGAGGGCTACCGCCGGCTGATCGAGGCGTGCGGCAGCCAGCCGCAGGTCGGTCCGACGCTGCTGCTGATCGAGCAGTTGCCCAAACTGGTCGCCGAGCAGGTGAAGGCGATCCAGAATCTGAAGATCGACAAGATCACGGTGTGGGACTCGGGGATGAACTCGGGCGGCCGCTCGACGACGGCGGATTTCCTGTCGGGCTTCGTGGGTTCGTTGCCGAAACTGCACGAACTCGCGCAACAGGCGGGGATCGAACTGCCCCCGGCGCTGGGGCGGGTGACGCAGGACCGGGCCCGGGCCGTTGGTGCGGATGATGGGGACAGCCACGCGGATGGCAAGCATGCAGGCTCCCCGCCCTCCACGCCCCGGGGCAGGGTCTAAACTCCCCGACACTGAAGGGGACCCCCATGCACCGTCTGTCCGCCATTGCCTGTCTTGCACTGCTTGCGCCGGCCGCGCTGGTCGCCTCCGGCTGCGTCGGCCACAACGTCATCAACCCTGTCGCCGACGGGGAGCGGGGCTTCAGCAACCCCAACTCCGACCCGATCCCGCCGTTGATGATCGAGTCGATCCGCTGGGTGGCGACGCGCTACCCGCCCGAGGAGAACGCGGAGTGGACCAGCGGCGGAGCGCCGCTGCCCGATGCGGGCATGGGCACGCCCGGCCCTCGCTTCGCCGTGAATCTCCCCGAGGGCGTGAACCGGGACGTGTACCGGCGAGTGTGCGAACTGATCGGCTTTGGCGCTGTGCCGATGCAGGAGGGCAACGAGTCGCTGCCGACGTATCACATCTCGCGCATCTGGGTGTCGGGGGATGAGGCGAAGGTCGACGTCATCCGTCCGATCAAGGGCCTCAACACCGGCGCGGAGAGCCGGCCCATCACCCAGCCGATCACCGTTCGCCTGCGTGGCGGACTCCAGCCCTGGCATGTGACGAGCCACAATGTGTGGTCGTTCAACTCGCTGCCGACGCCGCCGCTGAACTACATGCCGGCGAACTGAGAGTGCCCAGGCAGGCCCGCAGATTCGCAGCGGATGCGTTGGCGTCGTTGCGAGGCGATTGAGTTGATTATTTCGTGCTGAGGGCTTCGACCCGCGAGTTGCGGTCGAGGTTGAGGACGACGGTCTCGCCGTCGTCCTTGCGGAGTTCGAGGCGGTCGAGCCAGAGTTTGTCGTCGCGCGAGTGCGCGAACCACGAGCCGGTCTTCTGTTGCTCGAACTTCACCACGGTGCCCTCGATGGTGGTGGTGAACGCATCGCGCTGCCGCTGCACCTGCTGGGTGATGCGGACACGCTGACCGGGGGCGTACAGGACCTTCTCGGTGCTCATGGGGCCGAAGTGTACGCGGAAGAGCGCATCGAATCCGCCAGGCGGGAGGGCGGCAGACGGGTCATGCGCCTGGCTTTTCGAGTGCGGCCTGAAGCACGGGGTGGACATCGAGCCAGTTCATGCTTCGCGGCGAGCCCGGGGCGATGGTTCGAACGGCGGGACCGACAGGAGACCACACCGCCGGATCGGTCGGACCGAAGAGGGCGAGTGTCGCGACCCCGAGTTGCGCCGCCAGGTGCGTCGGCCCGGTGTCGGCGCCGATGAACAGGCGGGCCGCGGCGGTCACCGCGGCGAGTTGGTCCAGCGACTCGAGAATGCGGCCCCCGAGGCGATCGAAGAGTGTTCGGTCGTCGACGGTGAGCCGGTCGCGTTCCACCTCGCCGGCGAGCACGGCAACTTCGTGTCCCTCGGTTCGCAATCTCTCGATCAGTCCGGTCCATCGCGGGAGCGGCCAGCGTTTCTCTTCTGATCCAGCGCCGATGTGGCAGACGATCGGGCCATCGCGGTTGGGTCGAGCCAAAACCGCGCCACGCTCCGCCACGCGCTCGCGCTCCCAGCACGCCGCGCGCGAGGCCGACCCGGGAGGGCCGATGGTCTCGATCGTCGCGCGGGGGAACTCCGCCGCGGAGGCCGCGATCCAGTTTCGTCCCGCGGGCGTTGAATCATCGCAGAGGAAGTTCAGGAGGCGACCGGGCGGCGGGACAGGCCAGTCGGAGGATCGGGGGATGGAGCCTGCGGCCGCTGGCCCGGACCACCAGCGTGAAAGCCGCGGCTGATCGAGACCGCCAGGAAGTGCGACGATCGAGCCCGGCGCGGCGTCGATCCGGTCGGCGGCCAGTTGCGCCTTGGAGTGGTGTGTTGCCGCGACGACCCGTGCGCCGCTGCGGGCCATCGCCCGCAGCAGCGGCCACACCAGCACCCAGTCGCCCAGCGCGCCGGCGTGCATCACCCAGACGACGGGCCCGGCGCGCTCCGCGTTCACAGCAACTGCCTCATCGCGGCCCGCTCGGTGCGGATGATCGCCACGGGCGAGAGGCCTAACTCGGCGGCAGCCTGGGGGACCGTGCGCGGCGGCCGCGCGTCCCACCCGAATCGCGCGATCAGCACTGCGCGGCTGCGCGGGTTGATCTCGTCGACTCGCTGTCGCACGACCGGCGGCGGCTCCAGCCAGGTCGTCCAGGGTGTCATGGCCATCCAGACGTGATCGAGACGGGCGTGCGAAGGCGCCGGGCGGGCAAGGGGCCGCGCGGCGGGCGGCGCGAGTTCGCGGGGATGCTGCTCGGCCCACCTGGCGGCAGCGCGATTCAACGCAAGGCCGGCCGGGGCCGCCAGGCGACCGCCCTTGAACGGGTCGTACCGGTCCGCCGCGTCGAAGAGGGCCGCGGCGAGCGACGCGACGATGTCGACCGCGATCGCCCCGGGGAAGGAGGCGAGCGGCCGGCCGAGTTGCGACTCGACCGTGCGGAGCAGCAGGCCCAACTGCGAGCGGACCAGTTCGGCCTTGATCCGCGAAGCCCAGCGCAGGCGCGTTTCGATCCAGTCGATGCCGGCGGCGGGGAAGCCGCTTGCACTGCTCTTGCGGGCGGCCTTGCCCGTGGGCGGGAGAATCGTCGGCGCGGGGCCGAGCGAGGCGATCGCTCGTGCGGTCTCGTAGCGGAGCAGCGCGTAGGCGGCTCCCATGGATTTTTCGCGCGTCGCGGCGGGTTCCGTGGCGTTTGCCTGCTCGATGAGTTCCGCGAGCGTGTGGGGCAGCGGGCGCCCCAGCCCCTGTGTCGCGGCGGGGGTGGCGAGGAGTTTCTCCGCATTGCCGGGCGTCGCGAAGTCCGGTCGGGCGGGACCGGCGAGGGGCAACTCGCGGAGGCGGCGGGCGCGCTCGGAGGCGGCCATTCTGTACACGCTTGCGCGGCTGCGTCCGGTCGTCTGTGCGAGGGTGCGGGCGCTGCCGCCGCGCCGGAACTCGCGCACCGCCTCGTCCCTGCCGCCGGCGCGCACGGGCCGGCGCTCGCGGAAGATCGGCGCGCCCAGTCGCCGCTCGGCGTCGAGTATCGCCCGCCGCACCGCCCCCGGGCTCCGTCCGACCCGCTCCGACAGCCGATGGGCGACCCGCGTCAGCGACCAGCCCAGCAGCCGGTGATACCGCGAGGCCCGCCGGTGCAGCCGGTCGCCGAGCGCACCGTCGATCCGTGAGAACGCCCCCGCCCTGCGCAGCGCTTCGGCGTGCGTCCGCTCGAAGGCTTCGACCGCGCGAAGGTCGAACAGCGCGCGCTGCGGGGGTGTGCGCCGGCCGCGCGACCGCGGCACCGTGACACGTCGAGAGAACAGCCCCAGGGTGCGGTAGCGGTCCAGCGTCTGCCGCGATACGTGCCAGCGCCGGCACAACTCCTCGACCGTGAGCCAGCGCGAGGGTTCAGAATCCCGCAGCGCCGACTCGCTCTCGTTGACGGCGGCGCCGAGCAGTTGGATCAGCACGCTGAGGTCGTGCAGCAGTTCGCGCCCGCGGATCGTGCCCGAGAGCGCGGCGACCCGCTGCTCGCTGCGATACCCCGTCACGCGGAAGACCACCCACTCGACGGGCCATTCCCGCGTCGGCTCGTACTCGGCGAGCAGTTGCAGGGCCAACTCCTCCGCCCTTCCGAGTTGTCGCTGCGAGGCGTCCGGCGGCTGGAAGCGCAGTTGCCGCGCCAACTCGCGGAAAGCCGGTGTGCGGGGTTCGGGGAGGCGGGGCATCCGGCCAAAGGGTATCGAGCCGGCCTCAGATTCCCGCGCCGTCGCCCAGCCAGTCGATGTTCGCGACGGCGGGTTTGGCCGCGGCGTGCTTTCCCGACTCGGGCGCAGCCGACGCGGGGCCGCCCCGCGACCTAGCCGCGGAGTTGGGACGGAGCGTGAGGTCCGCCCGGGTCTGCTGCACGACGTGTCCCGGCGGGACTGAGGATGTCACGAAGACACCGCCGGCGATGACGCAATCGTCACCGATCACCGTGTCGCCGCCGAGGATGACCGCGCCGGCGTAGATGTTCACCCGGTCGCCGATGGTCGGGTGCCGCCGGATGCCCCGGATCGCGCGGCCTCGTTCGTCCTTCGGGAATGACCGCGCGCCCAGCGTCACGCCCTGATAGACCTTCACCTGCTTGCCGATGACACTCGTCTCGCCGATCACCGTGCCCGAGCCGTGATCGACGAAGAACGACTCGCCGATCTTCGCTCCCGGGTGGATGTCGATGCCCGTGCGGGAGTGGGCCTGCTCGGAGATCAGCCGCGGCAGGAGCGGCACGCCCATCGCGTACAACTCGTGAGCGATCCGATGTGCGAACACCGCGTCGATCCCCGGGTAGCAGAGGATGACCTCGTCGGTGTGCTCCGCGGCGGGGTCGCCGTCATAGGCCGCCTGCACGTCGAGCGCGAGCATTTCCCGAACACCGGCAAGCCGCTCGAAGAAGGTTTTTACCACCACGCGAGGAAAACCCCTCGGATCTGGTGGAGTTTCTCCAGACCGGCGGGGATATCGAAGCACGCCCGCGACTTCTTCTTCGAGGATGGCGGCGGCGGCGAGGACCTGCTTCCGGACGTGGTCGGCAAGGCGGTCGTCGGCCGGGGGCTCCGGGTCAAAGAAACCCGGGAAGACCAGCGATCGGATGACCTCGACGAACTCGCGAATCTGCGTCAGATCTGCCGCGCGCAGGCCGCCGGTGCCGGGTCTGACGGTTCCGCCGGGCGCGGCCTCCGGGGCCTTGCCGGATCGAAGGCGGGTGAGATCATGCGCCCGGATCGAATGCTCGATGCCGCCGCAAGCCGAAAGAAGTTCAGCATCCAGAGGGGTGGAAGGACCGTATGGGGTCATGATCGTGGTCACGCCGAGCGGGGTTGGGGATCGGGTGATACGGTATCGGTCCCGGAGGATGGAATCTCGAAGGGGTTGGGGGAGGGTGGGGCGGTTCGGGGGTGGGGTGCAGATGGTGGGGGGTTGACGGTCGGCCTCGGGCCCGGTACAACCTTGCCCGTTCCTTCAGGAGTGATGTATGCGCACGAGCACCGTTTCCCGTCGTTTGTTGGTTGCCGCCACCCTTGCGTGCGGGCTGGCCGGCGCAGCCGGGTGCTCGACGCCGAGCCGGTACGAGCAGGTCAAGGCGGATGCGACGCCGAACCTGGACACGCTGAACCAGCGTCCCGAGGACATCGACAACTCGATGGTTGTCACCTTTGACGAGAACGGCCGCATGTTCTGGTCGGACCTGGGGCGGTTCTGGCTGACGGATCGTCCCAGCCGCCTGACGCGCGAGCCAATCCCGGTTCCGTGATCGGCGCGGTTTGATCGAGGTTTCACAAAAACAAAGCGGCCCGGGCAGTGCCCGGGCCGTGTTACTTTGCATGCAGACCGGGATCACTTCGAGGTGTACTGCCCGCGGCCGACGCGCTTGAACATGCTGCTGTGGTTGATCAGCGTCTGGTTCACGATGGTTCGGAACGAGGGAGACGTGGTCTTGTAGCCGGCGTCCTGGACCTTCTGTGACGCCTCGGTGACGGACATCGTCTTGCCCTTGAGCAGCGCGTGCAGGGCCTCGGTCAGGGTGTGCTCGTTCTTGGCGCGCCGGCGAACGCCGCCGACGACCATGCGGCCGCCGACCGCGCCGCCCGAGTTCGAGATCTGCCGGTCGAGTTGGCCAAGTTGCTTGAGGAGTCGATTGCGCTGCTTGACCAGTTTCTGTACCGTCCGCTGGCGCCGGGAGATCTCGGCCTGGAGATCTGCAACTGAGAGCCGGCCAAGCGATGCTGTACGAGGCATGTCAGGTCCTTTCGATGTTTGCGCGGGGGTCATTTCCACAGATGTGTGAAAAAACGGTCCGAATTCCACACTTCTGTGGAATTCTTGACCGCGGCGATACTAGATCGCGGCAAAGTTGCAAGCAACCGTTCGCGGGGATGTTGAAACTTCGTTCGGTCTTCGTCAGATGGAATTCGCTGGCGATTGAGGGTTCCCGAGCAGTCGGACTTCCATCTGCGGGAACGGAATGGAGATTCCTGCGGCATCGAGATGCCGCTTCACCGCTTCCGTAATGGCCTGTCGCTGCTTGGCCCAGTCGGTTGGAATGCACCAGCCGCTGACGCGCCAGTTCACGCTCGATGTGCCCAGTTCCATCAGCACCACTTCCGGTGGCGGGTCGCTCAAGAGTCCCGCCACAGAAGTCACGGCCTTCATCAGGACTTCCCGGGTCCGCACGGTGTCCGCGGCGTAGGCGATCCCCACCATCACGTCGGCCCGGCGTCTCGGGTTGTGGGTGTAGTTTTCGATGACCGAGCCGAACACCTGGCTGTTGGGCAGGATGATGCGTCGAAAGTCCGGTCCGTTGAGTTTCAGATTGAACAACTCGATTTCGTACACGGTGCCCATCAGGCTCCCGATCTGGATCACGTCGCCGACCTTGAAGGGCCGCAGGAGCAGGAGCATGACACCCGCCGCGAGGTTGGTGAGGCTGCCCTGCAGCGCCAGGCCAACCGCCAGCCCGGCGGCGCCGACGACGGCCGCGAGGCTGGTGGTGTTCACCCCGAACACGCCCAGGCACGCGACCAGGCCCATGATGATGATGATCCATCGGGCGAGGTTGCCGACGAAGCGACCGAAGGTCTGATCGATTCGAGGGCGGTTCAATGCGCGGTGGATCGCCCTGCGTGCCCAGGAGGCGATCACCCAGGTGAGCACGAGGACGGCGAGCGCGCCGACAACTTTGAGGCCCCAGTCGACGGCGAGTTGCCTGCCGGTTTCGACGAGCCAGTGCGCGTCGAGGGTCGTGGGGGTTCCGGGCCGGGGGTTTGTGGATGGTCCCTGCTGCGCAAGAACGAACTGGGGGAACGGCATGATGGGTCTCCTGGCGGCGGGGACGGTATCACGGTCGCCGCTGCGCCGCGAATGCCCGGGCAGGTCCGCGGTGCATCAGGCCTGGATTCCCCAGATCCGCCGGAGCGCCTCCAGCAGGCGATCGATCGTCGACCGCTCGAGGCCGTGATGCTCCATCACCTGTCTGGCGATGGCGATTCCGGCCTCGCCTTCCTCATACACCACCGAGGTGGCGCCGGCGGTCTGGAGCACCTCGCGCTCGCCGAGGTAGTGCGCCCGCACGGTAATGCGGATGTCGGGGTTGAGTTCGCGCGCGATCCGGACGATCCCGGCCCGGTTCGAGGACTGCGGCAGGGCCACCACCAGGTGCACCGCTCGCCGGATGCCCGCCTCTTCGAGCACGCCCGCGTTGGCGGCGTCGGCATAGATCGCGCTGTGGCCGGACTTGAGGATCGACTCGACAGTCTTGAGGTTCATGTCGATCACGACCGTGTGCAGCCCGGCATCGCGCAGCAGCGCATCAACCACGCGCCCGACCGGGCCGTGCCCGACAATGATGGCCAGCGGCTTCTCCGCCGCGGCGATCCCCGCCGCCGCGACCGCGTTCAGCGACCTTGCCCGCCGCTCCGACCGGCCGTTGAGCAGGCGCCAGAGTCGCGGCGACCGTTGCAGGAACCGCTCGATGGCATCGAGTTGGCGGAAGACCAGCGGATTGAGCGTGATGGAGACCATCGCCGAGGCCACCAGCACCTGGTTCCCGTCTTCGGGGAGGAGTTTGTGCTGTGTCGCGACCTGACCCAGGATGAACGAGAACTCTCCGATCTGCGCCAGGCCGATCGCCACGGTGAGCGCGGTGCGTGCCGGGTATCCCAGGGTGGCGACGATGATCAGGGCGGCGAGCGGCTTGGCGACCAGGACGATCGCCAGCCCGGCCGCGACCAGCAGCGGGTTGGTGAAGATGAACGACGGGTCGAACAGCATCCCGACGGAGACGAAGAACAGCACGGCGAAGGCGTCGCGCATGGGCAGCGCATCCGCACCGGCCTGATGGCTGACCGGGGACTGCGCGACCACCATTCCCGCCAGAAACGCCCCCAGCGCCACGGACGCATCGAAGAGCGCCGCCGAGCCCACTGCGATCGCGACCGACAGCACCAGGACAGTCAGCGTGAACAGTTCGCGCGAGCGGAGTTTCGCGACCTGCGAGAGAATCCACGGTACGACCTTGGACCCCGCGATCAGCACAATCACCACCAGCGCCGTGAGTTTCACCAGCGCCCAGCCGATCGAAATCACCACCGACGGCGGCGGCCCCGCGTCGACCGCCTCTCCTCCCGGCATCGGCCTCAGCGCCAGCAGCGGCACCAGCACCAGCGCCAGGACCGTGAAGATGTCCTCGACGATGAGCCAGCCCACGGCGGCGTGGCCGTGCGTTGTGCTCAGCATTTCACGGTCCATGAGCACGCGCAGCAGCACCACCGTGCTTGCGACGGCCATCGCCATGCCCAGCACCATGCCTGCCCGCAACGGCCAGCCGAACCAGTGGAACACCAGCATCGCCAGCACCGTCGCGACGAGGCTCTGGCCGATCGCCCCCGGGATCGCGATCCCCTTCACGGCCAGCAGGTCCTTCAGGTGGAAGTGCAGCCCGACGCCGAACATGAGCAGGATGACACCGAGTTCGGCCAGTTGCTGGCCGATATGCACATCGCCCGCGAAGCCCGGTGTATTCGGGCTGATGATCACGCCTGCCAGCAGATAGCCGACGATCGGTGACAGCCCGATTCGCTGGGTGATGAGCCCGAGGGCCCACGCCGCGGCGAAGCCCGCGGCGATCGTGGTCAGCAGCGGGAAGTCCTGCATCGCCGCGAGCGTCATGGTTGGAGTAGCGATTGGCATGTGCGGACGATACCCGCATCCGGGCATCGGGCTACTACGATCCGCCATGCCCTTTGCCACCGTGCCCGAGGTTCTCGAAGATGTCCGCGCCGGGCGGATGGTCATTCTGACCGACGACGAGAAGCGCGAGAACGAGGGCGATCTCGTGCTCGCGGCCGAGCACGTGACGCCCGAGGCGGTCACGTTCATGCTGACCGTTGCGCGCGGGTATCTCTGCCTCTCGCTGACCGAGGCCGATTGCGACCGCCTCGAACTTCCCCCGCAGGCCGCCGTGAACACCACGGTCCGCGGCACGGCGTTCACCGTCTCGATCGACGGACACCCGCGCCATGGATTCACGACCGGTGTATCCGCGAAGGAGCGGGCCGGGTGCATCCGCATGGCGATCGATCCGCAGCGCCGCGCCGACGACTTCGTGCGTCCCGGCCACATCAATCCGCTGCGCTCGCGAGACGGCGGCGTGCTCGTGCGGACCGGGCAAACGGAGGGATCGGTCGATCTGTGCCGGCTCGCGGGGCTGTATCCCGCCGCGGCGATCATCGAGATCATGCGCGATGACGGCGAGATGGCCCGCGTGCCCGACCTCGAGCAACTCGCCGCGAAGCACAACCTGAAGATGTGCTCGGTCGCCCAGATCATCGAGCACCGACTCGCGAGGGAATCGCTGGTGAAGCGGCTCGAGCCCGCCGCGGGCACGCCGCTGCGGACCCGGCTGGGCGACTTCCGGCTCTTTGCCTACGAGTCGCTGGTCGATCCCCTCCCGCACATCGCGTTGTGCGCGGGGGATGTCGGCGGTGCTCATGGCGCGATCGACGAGCCGACGCTCGTCCGTGTGCACCGGCGCGACGTGCTGGGCGACATTTTTCTCGATCTGGACTCCTCTCCCGAGGGCGCCACCGGCGAGACGCTGCATGCGTCGATGCGGGCCGTCGCCAAGGCGGGCCGCGGCGTGGTGCTGTATCTGCGGCCCGGAGGCGCCGAGCCCGGCGACGGGCGGTTGGCGCATCGGCTGAGCGCCGTCCGCCCGGCACGCCGGGACGATGCGGATGACCCCAACCTGACCGCGCCGGGGAACACGGTTCCGAGCGCAGTCCGCGAGATTGGTGTGGGCAGCCAGATTCTCCGCGACCTGGGCCTGAGAAGGCTCCGCTTGCTGACCAATCACACCACGGACTGGCCGGGCCTTGAGGCGTACGGCCTTGAAGTGGTCGAGCGCGTACCGATCCGCGGCTGAGCGTGACCGGGTCGGCGGCAGGATGCGCAAGGACCGTCATCGCAACTGAGGAAGGGCTTCGGGATGTCCGCCAAGATCGGGGGGTGCGCGTCATGGGCTGCACGCTGGTGTCATGGCGGTTGATGCGGCATCCGGGCCGCGCCGATAAGTCGTGCATGGAAGCAGCCCTTTCAGCGATCACGCAGGCGTTGTATCAGTCGCAGGTGTCCTACGCCGTCGCCGCGAAGGCGATGGATGCGATGCGACAGGAGGGCGGGGCAGCGCTTGCGCTGCTGGAGGGCGCGGCGAAGGTGCAGTCGCAGGCAGTGGGTCGGGGCGATGCGGGCGTCGCCGCGGCGGTCGAGGAACTCGCGAAACTCACCGACGAGAACGGCCGGCTGGATGTGACGGCCTGATCTTGCGCGGTGTGAACGGCATCAAGGCCCGGGCAGGCGCTGGCCGGAAGGGTCCGGAAGAGCCGCGCCTGCTTCTCTAAAATGTTCACATGGATCGGGGGCGTGACAGCACGAGCGTGGATGCGCGGTCGCCGCGGCTGGCGATCACGTTGCGTGGGCTGAAGATCCTGGGGCATCCGAAGACCAGGCCCGAGTTGTGGGGCGTGGTGGCGCCGTGGGTGCGGGTGCACACGATGGGGCAGGGTGGCACCGCGTCGGCGGTTGTGCTGTCTGGAGTGGATCAGCGACCGATTTCGCCCTCGTTCCTGCGGTCGTGGCCGATCGGTTCGATGGGCGCCGGGTACGTGATCCGGCGCATGGTCGAGCGTGCGCGGCGGGACGCTCTGCGAACGGGCGATTTCGACATCGTGGATGAGGAACGGGTGACGACGATCGGGAAGATCGGGATGACCTTCCTCGCGGCGATGTGCGTCGGTATGTTCGCCTTCTTCGGCATCCACCTGCCGCTGACGGTGCTGCGCGGACTCGGGCAGAATCCGCTGTGGTTCGACATCGTCTGCGCATGCGTTGCTGCGCTCATGTTCATCATTTCCGCGGCGATCTTTGGCGGCATGGCCTGGCTGTGGATTCGTATCGCCTGGATTGTTGTGCCGAGCCTGCGCGTGACCGGTGTGCAGATCGAGATGACGACACGGGACGGACGCAAGCACACGTATGCGTGGACGGATGCGCGGCGGTTCAGCAGCCAGTTCGTGCATGTTGGGGTGAAGATGAACGACGGCCGGAGGTTTCTCGTCCTGCCGCGACGGTCGCGGTTCGTATTTCAGGATCGGATCCGCCGGCAGGATCCTGCCGCGGTGGAGAGGAACCGCGAAGGGGCGCTGCTCAAGAAGATGTTCTGGTGGTTCCAGGGTGGTGGGATCGTGATCGCGCTGGCCGTGTGGTGGATGAACGCTTCAAGTCCTGGTCCCGTACCGCATCATCCGCTCGTGTTCTACGCGGCTGCGGGCTTTGGAGTGCCGGCGCTGCTGGCGTTCAGCATGCTGGCACCGAATGCGATTGCGCGGTGGGATGCGGGGCGCATGCGGAAGAAGCGAATCCGGGGTCGATCGCCGGGTGGGGGCACCGCCTCTGCCAATCCGGCAGGCTGATGCCATCGACAGCAGGGGAGCAATGCAAAGGGGGTCTCCCCCGCACCCTCTGTTGATGAAAGCCGAACATGAGTCGAGTTCTCGCCCACAGAGGGGGGTCGGCGTGGCGATTATTCCGCCCGCTATCGCGAACTCCGGTTGGCGCGCGGGTTGCAGAGAAGTCTTTCGAACATGGTGCCGGTTGAAGTCTCAGGCCGGGATTGAGGCCAAGAAGCCTCGCTCTCTCCTCGGCGCGGCCGGCACCACCTTGGCCGGGGTGGAGGAACGACTATGCGACCAGACCGCTTCACAACTCTCGCTCAACAGGCCCTCGCCGATGCCCAGTCGGACGCGATGTCGCGTCAGAACCCGGAGGTCAACGGCCTGCACCTGCTTGCCGCGATGCTGAAAGAAAAGGGTGGCAGTGCGTGGTCGCTGATCGACAAGGTCGCGGGGAACGCATCGCGCGTCGCGCAACTGGTCGAGACCGAACTCGGTCGCTTGCCCAAGACCAGCAGCGGCGCGGGACAGGCGGGCCGTGCGCTCATGGACATTCTCGGCCGCGCCGAGCAGGAGACCAAGAAACTCGGCGACTCGTATGTGTCGACCGAGCACCTGCTGCTCGCGATCGCGGATGCGAGCGGCCCCGCGAAGGACCTGCTCTCGACCGTGGGGGGTGCGGACCGCAAGCGGCTCGAGCAGGCCATCAAGCAGATCCGAGAATCCTCGGGCGTGCAGAACGTCACCGACCAGAACGCCGAGAGCCAGTACGAGGCGCTGAAGAAGTACTCGATCGACCTGACCGAGAAGGCCCAGCAGGGCAAACTCGATCCGGTCATCGGGCGCGATGAGGAGATCCGCCGGTGCATCCAGGTCCTCAGCCGCCGCACCAAGAACAACCCCGTGCTCATCGGCGAGCCGGGCGTCGGAAAGACCGCCATCGCCGAGGGCCTCGCGCTGCGCATCGTCAACGGCGACTGCCCGGAGTCGATGCGCGAGGTCCGCATTGTCGCGCTCGATGTCGGCCAGTTGCTTGCCGGCGCGAAGTATCGCGGCGAGTTCGAAGAACGACTCAAGGCCGTCCTGCGCGAGGTGCAGGCGAGCAAGGGCCAGATCATCCTGTTCATCGATGAGTTGCACACCATCGTCGGCGCGGGCGCGGCCGAGGGGGCCGTCTCCGCGGGCAACCTGCTCAAGCCCGCGCTCAGCCGCGGCGAACTCCGCTGCATCGGCGCGACCACGCTGGATGAGTACCGCAAGCACATCGAGAAGGACCCGGCGTTCGAGCGGCGCTTCCAGCCGGTGTATGTCGATCAGCCGAGTGTCGAGGAGACCGTCGCGATCCTCCGCGGCCTGAAACCCCGCTACGAGGCGCACCACGGCGTGCGGATTCTCGATGGGGCGATCCTCGCCGCGGCACAGTTGAGCCACCGGTACATCGCCGACCGCTTCCTGCCGGATAAGGCGATCGACCTGATCGATGAGGCGGCGAGCAAGTTGCGGATGGAGAACGACTCGATGCCGGGCGAACTCGACGAGTTGCGCCGGCGCGTGATGCAGTTGGAGATCGAGCGCGAGGCATTGAAGATTGAGTCGAAGGACAAGGGTTCGGGGGACGGCACGCGGAAGGAACTCGACCGCATCGAGCGCGAACTCTCCGAACTGCAGGAGAAGAACCGCGCCCTGACCGCCCGCTGGGAGGCGGAGAAGAAGGACCTCGACGCCGTCAAGCACGTCAAGGAGCAGATCGACGCGAGGAAGGTCGCGCTCGAGCAGGCCCAGCGCCGCGGCGACCTTGAGACGGCCGCGCGGATCCAGTACGGCGAGATCCGCGATCTTGAGAAGAAACTCGCCGATGCCGAGGCCACGATGGCCGCGCGCGAGAGCGCGGGCAACGCGCTGGTGAAGGAAGAGGTCGATGCCGAGGCCGTCGCGGGGATCGTCGCCAAATGGACGGGCATCCCGATGTCGCGCCTCGTCGAGGCCGAGCGCGAGAAACTCATCCGCATGGAGGAGCAACTCGGCAAGCGTGTCGTGGGGCAGGATGAGCCGCTGAAGGCGGTTTCGAATGCTGTGCGGCGGGCGCGATCGGGGCTCGGCGACCCGAACCGTCCGATCGGCAGTTTCCTGTTCCTCGGCCCCACGGGCGTCGGCAAGACCGAGACGTGCAAGGCACTGGCCGAGTTCCTCTTTGATACCGAAGAGGCGATGATCCGCATCGACATGAGCGAGTACATGGAGAAGCACGCGGTGTCGCGCATGATCGGCGCGCCCCCGGGCTATGTCGGCTATGACGAGGGCGGCGCGCTCACCGAGGCCATCCGCCGCCGCCCCTATGCCGTTGTCCTGCTCGACGAGATCGAGAAGGCGCACCCGGACGTGTTCAATATCCTGCTGCAGGTGCTCGACGACGGACGCCTGACCGACGGCCAGGGCCGCACGGTGGACTTCAAGAACACGATCATCGTGATGACCAGCAACGTCGGCAGCCAGCAGATCCAGGAGATGGCCGACTCGGGCGCCGAGGACTGGGAGATCGAGGCGGCGGTTCGAGAACTGCTCCGCCGCGGCCCGGGCGCGATTGCCATGGAGAAGATGGGCCGCGCCGCCGGCGCGCCCAGCCAACTCACCGAGGCGCTCTCCGGCATGGCCGGCGGGTTCATGCGGCCCGAGCTGCTCAACCGCATCGATGAGGTCGTGGTCTTCCACCGCCTGAAGCGCGACGACCTGGCCCACATCGTCGAGATCCAACTCGAACGGCTCCGCAAGCGGCTCGCCGAGCGCGAGATGACGCTGGAACTTTCCGATGCCGCCAAGGCACAACTCGCCGATGAGGGCTGGGACCCGGCCTTCGGCGCCCGCCCGCTGAAGAGGGCGATCCAGTCGCGCATCGAGAACCCGCTCGCCACGCGCATCCTGCAAGGCGAGTTCGGGCCCGGCGATCGGATCATTGCGGACTACAAGGGGAAGAGTTTCACGTTCGAACGATCGAGCCGATAGCGCCACCGCGAGAAGGGTTGGGGAATAGCATCGGGCCCGAGCCAGGCCGGCTGACTCGGTGTCTGTTGTCACTTCTCAATCCGGAGCCACGATGGCACACGGCCCAACTGTTCGACCCGAAGAGATCGGCGCTCCACAGCCGGTCGATGTGCTGCTGCGCCCACTCCGCCGCTTCATGCGCTTCGAGGCCGCGGGCGGCATCCTGCTCATGCTCTCCTCGATTGCGGCGCTGGTTTGGGCGAACTCCTCGTACGGGCACAGTTACCACGCGCTCTGGCACGAGACCAACTTCTCGTTCAAGTTCGCCGACTTCCAGATCGCCTGGCCGCTGGGCCACTGGATCAACGACCTGCTCATGGCGGTGTTTTTCCTCGTGGTCGGGATGGAGATCAAGCGGGAACTGCTGGTGGGCGAACTTGCCTCGCCGAGAAAGGCCGCGGTCCCGATCCTCGCGGCGATCGGCGGCATGGTGGTCCCGGCGGCGATTTTTGCCGCGTTCACGTGGGGCAGGCCCGAGATCCGCGGGTGGGGCGTGCCGATGGCCACGGACATCGCCTTTGCGCTGGGCGCGCTGGCGATCCTCGGCAGCCGCGTGCCCTTCGGGCTCCGCGTCTTTCTCGCCTCGCTGGCGATCATCGACGATCTCGGCGCGCTGCTGGTCATCGCCATCTTCTATACCGACAACCTGCAGTTGGCCTATCTCGCCGCCGCGGCGGGCGTCACCGTCATCCTCATCGGCCACAATGTGCTCGGTGTGCGCAGGGCGCACGCCTACTTCCTCTGGGGCCTGGTCCTGTGGTATCTCGTCTACAAATCCGGGGTGCACGCGACGATCGCCGGCGTCGTTCTCGCGGCGACGATCCCCGCGAGGACCAGCATCGACGGCGAGGGCTTCATGCGCGGCGTCCGCTCGCTGGCGGACGACTTCGGCCGCGCCGGTGATCACGGCAGCGATGTCGTGACCAATCCCCGGCAGCAGGGTGTCATCAAGACCATGGAGATCCTGTGCGAGCGGGCACAGACACCGCTGCAGCGGCTTGAGTATGGCCTGCTCCCATGGGTCACCTTCTTCATCGTCCCGATCTTCGCGCTGGCCAATGCCGGTGTGGTCATCGGGGGCGGGCACAGCGCGCCGACGGGGGCCGAGGCCGCCGCGGCGGATGCATCGCAGGCGGCGCACGACGGGATCATGGCGATGCTCCTGGCGCCCAAGTCGCTGGGGATCATGGCCGGTCTGGTCATCGGCAAGCCCGTCGGGATCTTCCTCGCGACCTGGCTGGCCGTCCGGGTCGGGATCGGCGTGCTCCCGACGGGCGTCACCTGGCGGCACCTGCTCGGCGCGGGCTTCCTCGGCGGCATCGGCTTCACGATGTCGCTCTTCATCGCCGCGCTGGCGTTCCCCGATGCCGAGCAACTCAACATCGCCAAGGCGGCGGTGCTCGGGGGCTCGATCCTCGCGGGCATCGGCGGCTTCGCCGTGCTGATGACCGGCAAGCCGGTTGCGCAGGGCGACAACGGCCACTGAGGCGCACCCCTCCGTCGGTGCACGACGGTTCAATAGGCGTTGCGCTTGCGGAGCAGCCGCGGCGAGCGCGGATCGAGCGATTGCAAGGCGAGCAGCGAGGCAATCCGCTGCGCCGCGCGCCCGTCGCCATAGATGCGCGTCGGCGTCGCACGCGGCCGGCTTCGGGCGCGAAGCACTGCCGCGCCCAGCCCGCTGAGGCCCGCCACCCCGACATCGGCCACGTTTGCCGCGCGCTCGCGCCCCGCCTGGCGCGGCCCGATGTTCACCACGCGCAGACCGATTGCCGCGGCCTCGATCAACCCGGCCGACGAGTTGCCGACCAGCACGCCCCGGTTTGCCGCCAGGCGCTTCAGCAGCGCGACAAACCCCGAGCGCGGGAGATGGTCGCTCGTTTCCCAGTCGACATGCCCGCGGCGGAGGTTGCCGCCGCAGCGGACAGACTCGATGATCTCGCGCCCCGGGTCGTGGTTCGGCGCGAGCCACAGCGTGGGGTACGCCGCGGCGATGCGCGACACGGCCCGCGCCACCCGCCGCTCGTCAGTCTCGCTCAAACCCGACGGATGCAGCAGAACAGCGATCCGCGGGTCGCCCAGTTCCCGCGCCGCGGCATCATCCATCGGGCAGATGCCGCGGAGCCCGTCGATCGCCGGCGAGCCGGTCACGTGCACGAACTCCGGCTTTTCGCCCATGCGGCGGATTCGCGCCGCGGACTCGGCTGTCGCGGCCAGGTGCAGGTGCGAGAGTTTCGTGATGGCGTGACGCATCGCCTCATCGGCGATGCCTTCCGCCCGGTCGCCGCCGTGGATGTGTGCCACCGCGATTCCAGTAACGCTTGCCGCGCTCGCCGCGGCGAACGCTTCGATGCGGTCTCCAAGCACCACGACCCAGTCCGGCTTGATGCCGGCAAAGGCGCGCGCAAACCCCTCCGTGCCCCGGCCCAGCGCCGCGGCATCCGCCGCGCGGGTCACGTGTCTTCCCGTGGCCGCACGCTGCATCGGCACGCGGGCCGCCACCGCAAAATCCGACTCGACTTCCCGGATCGTCCGTGCCGGCGGCAGCAGGTGAGCCCCGCCCGCTATGATCTTGAGTCGCAGCCGCGGGGAGTTCTGAATCGCGTGCATCACGGGGCGCAGCAGGCCGAACTCGGCGCGCGTGCCCGTGATGACGGCGACTGTTCGGCGGCCGGCAGATCCGGTGGCGGGTCGTGCAGTCATGCGTCCGGCTCCTCGCGAGGCGGCTGGCGCCCGATGTCCGCCCATGTGATCGGCACGTCTGCTTCAACCCGGCGAGCAAGCACGCTCCCGACCATCATGTCAAGAGCGAACGGAGGCACGCCCGTGCCGGGCCGCTTGAACGTCACATCCTCGCGCGTGAGGCGATGACCGGCCGGCAGGGCCTGCGTTGAGACGATGGATTGCCGCGACACCGTCCGCACATCCCGCTCCCGGTCCTGGACGCACTTGGTGCCAGCGGCACCGCACTCGGGTGCGCAGTGCTTCCGCTGCTCGAATGCGGAACGCACGTTCGCGATGTACCGCCTCATCCCTGCGAAGTCGAGCGATGCCGCGTGATCCGGCCCCTGCGCCGTGCGGTCGTAGGTGAAGTGCTTCTCCAGAATACATGCGCCCGCCGCTACAGCCGAGGCACCCATCACCTCCGACGCGGTGTGGTCGCTGTACCCGATCGGCGCATCTGGCAGCGCGGAGCGCAACGCGCCGATCCCCTCGAGCGCGGCCGCGTCTTCCGGCGTGGGGTATGAACTCACGCATTGCAGCATCGCCAGACGCTGGTCTCGTCTCGCTGCGCTCAGCCAGTCCGCCGCCCGCCGCACCTCGGCCATTGTGCTCGCGCCCGTGCTCACGATCAGAGGCCGTCCCGTCCCCGCGAGCGACTCCAGCAGCGGTCGATGGATGATGTCCGGCGACGCCGTCTTATACGCGTCCCAGCCGCCGTGCACCCGCGCGACCGCCTCCGCCTCCGCCACCAGTTCCACCGAGAACACCGTCACGATCGCGTCGATCCCCAGCCGTCGCGCCTCGGCCAGCACGGGCAGCATCTGCGCAGGGCTCAACTCGAGCCGGCGCAGCATGCCGATCGGGTCGGTCTCGCCCGCGGCCTTCTGATACGCCGCCAACTTGGCGGCCGAACTCATCAGCAGGTCCGTCCGGAACAGTTGCAGTTTAATCGCGTCCGCGCCCGCGGCGTGTGCCTCGCGGACGAGCGCGACCGCCCGCTCCACCGAGCCATCGTGGTTCACGCCCAGTTCGGCGATCACATAGGGGGGGAGGCCCGGGCCGATCTGTCGATCACGGATGTGCATGGCGGAGCGGGACTCCATTACGTGTGCGGCGCGAGCATCGCTTCGGCGACCAGCATGTCGATCCTGGAGTCGATGTCGATCACGCCGCCCTCGGGGTTGATGATGCCGCGGCGGCGGTCCTCGCGGCCGAAGAACGCGTGCGGGCCGGGGGGCACGCCGGGGATCTCCAGCATCAGCGCCTCGCGAGTGACGGCGATCACACCGCCATCGGGCACGAACGCGGGCGGCAGGTCCTGCCTGCGGAAGACACCGTGGTTGAGAACATCACCTTCCCACGGCCGTACAGCGCCCCCTGCCGGATCGACCCGCGCCATCCACCACGGGTGATACTTGCCGACGAGTGCATATGACTGCACCGAATCCGCGGCCCGGTCAACCAGCAACTCCACCGCCTGATCGATCAGCCCTTCCGGCCGAACCGGGACATTCGCATACAGGATCAGGATCGGATGAGATGGCACAAGGCGAGACCCGCTCGCACGTTCAAGCTCGCCAACTGCATGCCGCGCAGCCGAATCCACCGTCGCCGTATCGCTCGCAAGCTCGGCCGGCCTCGCGATCGTCCGCGCGCCCAGCCGCGACGTTATCCCCAGCAGCTCCGCATCGTCCGATGACACGACGACTTGGTGCACGCACCGCGCCCGCTGCGCCGTCTCAATCGTCCACTGCACGCACGGCTTCCCCGCGATCGGAAGCACGTTCTTCCGCGGCAGGCCCTTGCTCCCGCCGCGGCCGAGAATGAGGGCGATGGCGTTGCGCTCGCAGGCGGCCATCAGATCAGCCCCGCCGCGACCCGCGCAGCCCACAGCGCCCGCCACACATCCGCCAGCGGCTCTCGCGAGACATCGCCCACCGCGCCGCCATCGGGCGCCAAGACTGCGCCCGACGCCTGCACCACCATGGTCGACCGTGCGTCACGCTCGGCCTTGCTCCGCGGCGTCTTCAGCGGCGCGATGCGCTGGCCCGCCGCGGGTGTGAGCAGCGGATCGATCACCGCCCAGCCGCAGAGCATGATCCAGCGGTCATAGAACCGCTCCATCTCCGGGTACGACGCATCGCACTTGGTCATCCGCGGCACGATCCACCCGCGCCACGCGCCGGAGGGGGCATCGCCCATCGGCCACTGCCCGCGCCGACGCAGCAGGTGCTCCATGCCCGACCACGCCAGGGCCATCGCATCCTCTCCCGCCACTGCGCCGTACACGCCGGGTGATTCCGCCAGCAGGTCGACGCTGATGATGTCCGGGCCTGCGGCGAGCAGCGCATCGATCGCCTCCGGCCCGGCGCGCAGGCCCGTTCGCACGTGCACGACGCGCACGCCCGCATCGCGGGCAGCGCGCGCCAGTCCCGGCAGCGCGCCATCGAGCAGCACTTCCTCGCGTGGCACGCCCGAAGCACGCCGCGGCTCGCCCGAAAGGGTCAGCGACGCATCGTCGCGGAGCAAGCCGATCTGCCGGATCAGATCCGCACGCCAGGAGCCCGTTCCCGCCGCGCCCAGACGCAGTTCGATCTCTCCAGGGCCGGCAGGGGGATCCGCGCGAAGCGATGCGCGGAGCGCACCTGCGACCGTCGCGGCATTCGCGGTTGCAAACTCCGCACCCAGCGACCGGGCGACCCGGCCCAGTCGATCGCACCTCGATGCCGAATCCGCCACGAACCGGAAGCCCGCATCGCGGACTGCCGGCGCTGCCCCCACGCACGCACGCGAGCCCAGCGGGTCGGCCATCGGCGCCGGAGGCAGATACCCCAGCACCGCGCCCATTGTGCCCAGCACTCCCGCCTGCGCACGCAGCCTCGCCAACTCGCCCATCATTCTTCGTGAGATGACGCACGCGCCCAGCCCGGGCGCCGCGGTCGAGAAGACGTACCGGTACTGATCCGGGTTCTGCGAGTGTCTGCGAATGACCTCGTCGCAGATCGCCGGATCAACGAAGCACCATGCCGGCCCGACAAGCAGCGCCGCGTCGACCCCGAGCCGCTCCATCACGGGCGCCGTCTGCGCCGGGTCGAGAACCTCGTCGAAGATCGTCGCCCCACCCAGCCCCCCGCGCCAGCATGCGCCCGCAGACAGCCGTGCAGCGCGGACAAAGTCCGGCGCGCCGAGCGGGCCCGTCGCGGGAACGACCTCGATCGACTTCCCGCCCGGCCCGTCGCCGATCGCCGCGCGCACCGCGGCGGCATCGTCGGTCAGCAGGATGATGCGCTCGATCTGCGTGCAGCGGGCAAGCCGGCTCAGCGTGGCGTGCAGCGCCGTCACTCCGGGCACCAGTTCGCGGGTCGCGGCCGACAGGTCCCGGCGCGGGATCGGAACAACCGCCGCGGTCTTCAGCCGCGCATCCGACTCGATCCAACTCATCCCGACGACATCGCCTTCCCGCATGACCATGTCGGCGTCGCGGGTGTTGCGCGGTGCGCCGTCGAGGGCGCGCAGTTCATCGTCGAGGATCCGGCCCAGTTCATCCGCCGCGGTCGCGAGCGACCGCACGTTGTCGGCATCTCGATCGATCTGCCGGCGCTGCCGCTCCATGGGCGGGAGCGAGGCGTCGAGGTTGATGGACCTGTCCGCGCGGATGCGGCTCAGGCCGCCCTTCTGATCGAGCAGCTGCACGAGGGTGAAGGCCGGCTCGAGTGCGAGCACCTCGTCCCGCATTGCATAGACCTGCCTGATCAGCCGGTTCACGCGCTCCTGGTCTGCGTGGTGCTCGGCCATCTCGCTCAGCAGCACGGCGGTCTTCCGGCTCGCCTCTCCGATCCGCCAGACATCCTTGCGGACCGCGCGGAGACGATCTTTCAGTTTCGTCCTTGTCGGTCGCGCTGCCTGCGCCGGTGCGGCCGCGCCGAGCTGGTGCACCGACCCGCCTTGTGCGGGTTGCGCAAAGTTGTCGAGGAACTCCTGCAGCGAGCAGGGGCGGGCGTGCCCCTTGGCGACTCCGCCCTCGGTGCAGTCGAATGTCCGCAGGCCGCGCTCCGCATCGGCCTTGAAATCGCGCTCGAACTGCACGCGGTAGTTGTTCATCTGTCGGTCGGTGTAGAGCGGGCGGCCCATCGCATCCGCCGCGGGCATGAGTTGCCCGCCCATCCGCTTGATGCGCTGCCACTCCAGCATCTCGAGCGTGTTGAAGCCGTTGAGTTCGCACGCCCACGTGTCGTGGATCGCTGCGCCCGATGCGTAGTACAGGCCGTCGGTGAAGCCCAGGTCCTGCCCGATCACCGCGACCGGGTCGCAGCCGAGGAACCGCGTCCAGTGATACGCCAGGTGCGCGACGGTCGCGCACGGCACGATGCCGCCACCCTCGCCGCGATGCGAGACCAGCTCGCCGCCCAGCAGCGTGTTCAGGTGCGTGTCGTCGACGCACACGATCTCGCCCGGGAAGGCGTCGGTGACGGCCCGGTTCACCTTCGGCTCGACGACCAGCGTCACCCCCTCGACCGCGTCCCTGGTCAGCCCCTCGTAGAACCGCAGGCTGAGTTCGCTGTAGTCCAGCGCCGTGACGAAGTGCGGCTTGATCCCCCGCGCCAGCATCGCTTTGAGCACCGTCTGCACCGCCACGATCACCACGCGGTCGCGCACGCCCGGCCCGGCGAGGAGCGACAGGTTGCGCTCCAGGCTGGGCCCCGCGGCGACGAACACGGCCGGCCTTCCCTTGAACGCGCTGCGCAGCCGCCCGGCTCCCTCGCGCAGCGCGTAGTGCTCGGAGTTCTGAACGATGTTCCGCAGCGTCACCTTGCTCTGGAACAGCGATGTCCGCGCCGTGAGCGTGAGCGCCTCCACCACCCGGTTGAACGTCTCGTCGAATCGCTTCTTCACCGCCGCGAGCCGAGCCTCGCTCGCCGGGTGCGGCGCCACCGTCACGCCCAGCGCGACCAGCCCCTCCAGCCCCTGCACCGCCGCCGCCATCGCGCCCGCGTCATCGGGATCGGTCAGGATCGCCACGTTGGATTCGCCCAGCCACGACGAGTGCTCGATGTTCTCGAGCGCCGTCCGCAGCAGCGCGACGTCGGGCTCGAACACGACGATCAGCCCCGCGCGGCCGACGCGCCGCGCCAGTTCGGCGACGTGGTACCCCGCGCCGAACCCCGCGACCACGAAGATCGCCGCCGCCGCGATGTCCACGGGTTCCATCAGCTGGCGTGCTTCCTCAAGCGGCCTTCGACGGCTGCACAGGGCGATGGTCCCGCCGGCGCTCGCGATCTCGATCGCCGCGACGCCGTCGTCGGTGGAGATTACCCGTGCATCCGGTCGCGGCGATGCCAGACGCACGCGCGCGCACGCATCCGGGCTCCCTCGCATCAGGACGCCAAGGTTCCGCTCCAGCGTCGACGCACCGGTCGTGATCGTCATCGCCTCGGCGCTGGGCATCTCCTCCGCTCCTCGCCGCCTCCGCGGCACTCCTCCCGACAAGTTCCGCGGAACACCTCGCCGCGGGCTTGCGCATGGCACAGCAGCGGGCACTCCGCCCGCAACCGGTGTGCATCGGTCAGGTGTGCTTGGTCCCTTCCCTTTTCAGGTACAACTCCAGCATGAACGCCCCCGCCGCCCTCCTCGGCCCGTTGTCCCTCGCCCAGACCGCCGAGGGCCCGTACTTCCCGCCGCCGCTCCCATCGCCCCCTCGCCTGGCGCACTGGCTGTTTGAGAACCCCTGGCCGCCCGCGATCGCACTCGCCGCATTCGCGGTGCTGGTCTTCTTCATCCTCAACTCGCGCGCCCAGTCGCGCCGGGGCGCCATCATCGCCGGCTGTCTCCTTGCCGTTGCCGCCGTGTGCGTTGTGACCGCATTCCTCGTCACCACCGATCGCGAGCGTCTCGCCGTGCGAACGCGGGAACTCATCGCCGCCACCGCCGCGGCGGATGTCGACAGCCTCGGGCCCATGCTGGCCGGCGATGTCTCGCTCAATGTCCTCAGCGTGCCGTTCCGCGAGGAAAAGGCCGGAATCCTCGGCCTGGTGACCCGCTACATGGGCAACGAGGTCCGCGTCAGGCAGTGCACCGTCTCCGAGATCTCCGCGCACATCGACCGCCAGGGGACTGGGAAGACGCTCGCTCGCGTCCGCGTCAGCGTTGACGCCGCCGGGATGAACGACATGACCAACCGCTCGTGGTGGCGCATCACCTGGCGGCAGAACGATCGCGGCGAGTGGACCGCGATGTACATCGAGGGGCTGCAGATCGACTTCGTGAAGGCGGACATGCTGCCGCGATGACGGCACGATGGTCTGCTCGGCGCAGAAAAAGACCCCCGGGAACGTGGCAACCCGGGGGTCTGAAGGTTCTCAGGATGGCCGGATCCGGCTGCTGGTTTGGGTCATGGGCAGCCGGAGAACCACTCTGAGAGGAAACTGAATATATCCGCCACGGTGATCGCGCCGGAGCGATCGAAATCGGCGCGACAGTTTTGTGTCGAAGTTCCCATCAGCGACTGCGGGGCATTGCGGACCGCGACACGCATCGCGAAGTCGTTGGCCATGAGCAACCCCGGAACAAGGGAGGTCGGAGTCCAGTTCGGATACCCCGAGTTCAGGTACGCGCTCTTCGCGTACCCCTCGTTCCCGAGGCGGTAGCACGCATCCTCGGGGCACTTGGGAGCCTTGAAGGCAAAGTACGCGTCATTGGTCGTGTTGTTCCCGCCCGTGCCCACGGCCGACAGCCAGTACGTCTTCCCCTTCTGGAACACGAAGCCGCCGAAGTTCTTGAACTTGAAGCAGTAGAGGCGGAACGGAGGACCGCTGGGCGCCGGGATGGTGTACCCCTGATCGACCGCGTCGGCCTGAGTGGCGACGATGGAGAACGAGAGCGGGGGATCAACCGGTTCGACCGATTCATCCGCGCACCGCGTCTCGTAGATTTCCAGTTTCGCCGACGGCGGCG
Organism: uncultured Phycisphaeraceae bacterium; assembly: GCA_964409775.1. Taxonomy (GTDB): domain Bacteria; phylum Planctomycetota; class Phycisphaerae; order Phycisphaerales; family UBA1924; genus JAHBXL01. Next base: position 110,775 of record CAYPEI010000002.1, read on the forward strand.
TGCAGGTCGTCCAGATGTACGCCTCGACGACGCATGGATACAGGTCGGTCTCGCAGGGGCTGATCGTCACGTCGTCGGCCGCGCGTGCCTGGCGGGTCGTCACGCCGGAGATGTCCACCGACCGCGCGCCGTACTGCGCGATGACCTGTCCGGCAGGCTGCGGCGGCGCTTTGTAGGAGCCCGCGTCGTACACGATCTTGCACCGCTCGCCCCGGATGCAGAAGTTCAGGTCCGTGCAACCAAGGCAGTTCCGGTCGTTGGACGCACAGTCGATGCGCTGCCATGCCCCGTTGGGCTCGAGTTGGCGGTGCGGCAGCGAGCCCTTGACGTGCAGCGGCGGGGCGTACGGCGGCGACATGCTCGGCGAGCCGGTCGTGCCCCAGTACCACAGATCGGACCCGCCCTGTGTGCCGACCCCGTTCATGATGAACGACGCCCAGTACGGCTTGCCGCCGGACATGCACAGGCCCGGAGTCGGCGCGATGACCCGGTACGCGTTCGCAACGCCCAGGTCGGTCTGCCTTTCTCCCAGGAAGCCATCGCGGGGCAGGAAGATGTCGTGCGTGCTCAGCAGATCGCCCGGCTTGCCGTTGCAGTCGCTGCGAATCTCCAGGCGGCCCAGCGGGGCGTCGAAGTTGTACGCCGCGGCGGGGAACTGCGTCAGGAACACAGCCTCCATGTACTCGATCATGTGGACGTAGTTCGGTTCGAGATAGAAGTCGTCCGCCATGACGTGATACACCGGCGGCTGTCGGTTCAGCGCGATCTGCGAGAGCGCGCCGTCGCGGTTGTCAAACGCGCCGTTGTCCCAGATGCAGCACTGGTTCGCGTTGTCGAGGTCATACAGAACCGTGACGGTGCCCTGCGTCCAAACACCATCCCGCACAGGGTTCAGGCTGTCGTCCACCGCCTCGAAGAACTCGACTTTCAGGCGGCCGTTGGGCACGCTGATCCAGTTGGCCTGGCCGACGTCCACGTTCGGCGAACTGATCGGTCCCGGGTTCGACTGCGAGGGAACGATGTTGGCGACAATCGCGGCGTTGGACGAGTTGAAGAACCGGAACCCCATGTTCGGGTTCGGCGGGCTGTTGAAGTACTGGTAGACCGCGTTGTACGAATAGCCGTGAATCCGCGCGCCCGGCGGGAACAGCACCTCCACCACCGTGTTGGACGGGCTCGCCGGCGGGAGTTGCCCCATCGTGGTGTTGCTGTCGATCAAACTCACGTCGATCGCGCGCTCGAAGATCGCCGCGCGCGTCCCCGGGCCACCGCCGACACGGTCCTGCAGGATCGGGGCATCGGGGTGAACGTGGAGCACCGCCGGCGGCAAGCCGTCGGGTGGCTTTGGCGCCGACGCGTGCAGCGACGGCGCGGCAACACACGAAGCAGCAAGGACAGTCGCAAACAGTTTCGCGGACATGATGCGTATTCCTCCCGTCGAGGGCCACGTTCCAGGAGAGGTTGCCCGCTCACACCATGGCAGCGGAACGGCACTCCCATCCATTGGGGAGATCGTCACCGTAGCAGAAATAGGGGATGCGACACCATTCCCCGAATCGGGGATTTTGTCGAGAATCTCTGTGTGCACTTTGAATCGACTCGGCGCATCCGCAGTCGCGTGAGCGATCGCAGTCACACCTGATGCGGCGGAGTCATCACCACCAAATCAGGTTATTCATGCGATCAAATCGAGCACCGAGATACACCTGAACTGGCGTATCGAGCATGATAGATTACCCCATATCGTGGGATTCATGCGAACCGTGTCGCGGTCTGTCGAAGTCCCACCCACCCGCACCGACTCTGACGATCCGTGCGCGTCGTTGAAGACTCGCCTCACGGGCATCCCTGAAACCAGCGGCTCAAAAACGCGAAGATGTCCGCCACGTCGACATCCCCATCGCCATCTGAGTCCGCGAGGCACGAAGTCCCCGACTGCGGCCCATCGCCCGAGTGCGGAGGCTCCGCGGGTCCGGCGACGGCGATCGCGAACGACAGGTCGCGCGGTGCTTGAAGCACGTTTTCGATCGGTGTCCAGTTCGTCGACGATGCGCCGGGTCCGCGTGCTGCGCACTGGCTGATCTGCAGCGTGCACGACGGCGACTCGCACGACGCCGCGTTCGCGGCGAAGTACGCCCGCTGGTTGAAGCCGCCGCTGCCCTGCACCGCGAACGACAGCCAATAGGTTGCTCCGTCGGGCAGGAACCACCCGGGATCGTGCACCTGCACGGTGTAGGCCCGCAGAAGGATCCCGCCCAGCGTCACGTTGTACCCGCGATCAATGACCTTTGAGAACTGCCCGGAATAGACGGCCGCGCCGAACGGCAGCGTGCAGTCATTGACGAAAACCTCCACCGCGCCCCGCACCGGCGAGCAGTTGGTGTAGATCGTGGCCTCGATGAAGCACACCCGCTCGCCCCCGCCCTCTGCGCACGGAGGAACGCGGAAGTTGTCCGCCGCACGCGAATCCGTGTTGGTCGTGGAGATGATCGACGGCGCGCCGACGATGCCCGCATCGCCCGCCGGCTGCGGCGGCCCATTGTCGTGCAGCACCTTGCAAGACTCGCCCAGCACCGAGAACGCGAAGTCGGTGCAGCCGCACCCTGCCTGGTCCGAGGCCGTCCAGTCCACAACGCCGAGCGCCGGGGCACGGAACATCGCCGGTCGGCCGCGGATCGTGTTGCGCGTCCCCGGCGGCGCGTTCGCGGGCGGCGCGCCGGTGGTGCCCCAGTACCAGTTGTCCGAGCCGTCGAGGCTGCCGATCCCCACCAGGCTCACCCAGTACGCCCGGCCTCCCCGCAGCCACAGGCCCGGCGTGGGCGCGGTCACGCTCAGCACCCGCAGATTCTGAAACGTTGTTCCCGTGTCCGTCACCGTCGCCGCGAAACTCTCCATGAGTGTTCCGGGCGCGCCGTTGCAATCCGAGTACACCTCCACCAGCGCGGTCAGGAACAAGGAGTCGGAGAACATCCTGCCGGAGATCGAGTCGATCCGGTGCATGCCTGGGCAGAGGTAGAAGTCATCAGCCGTTCGTGTGTCGCCCGCCATCCACGAGTTGTGCGACGGCAGTCCGTCACGCTGGTCGAACGCCCCGTTGTCCCACAGGCAGCCGCCGTCGCGCAGCGCTCCCGCGCCCGCCAGGGGCACGATCGATCCCAGAACGCCCGGCTGCTCCAGTCCGGCGACCAGCCGCGGGTTCGCGGCGTGCCCGACCGTGCGTGTCGCACGGTAATCGACCAGCACCAGGTGCCCCGTCGTGCTCAGGGCCAGCGCATGCCCGAGCCCGTCCACCGTCCCCGATCGCACATTGACCGACGGAAGCACCGCGGCGAGCCCGGCGCTCGACACGATCGCCGGTGTGATGCCCGGGCGGACATCAATCTGCGCAATCGATGTCGGCCCGAACACCAGCAGGTGCCCGGTGAACGGGTCGAAGGCGATGCTCGCCGGCCGATCGAGACCGCCGATCAGCCGCGTGGTCACAAACGTCGTCAGGTCGATCGTTCCCAGCCAGCCGGAGTTCGGAGCGGCGCCCGTCGAGATGTAATACGTCCGACCATGCGCAAAGCACAGATGCGAGATGGTTGTGTCCGTCCCGGTCACCGCCGAGGCGATGCCCTGCGCAAACGGGCTCAGCGGCACTCGCGCGATCCGGCCCGCGCCGCCCACAGTGCATGCCGCCCACACCTTGTCGCCCGCTGGGTCAAGCGCGAGTTGCGTGGCAATCGGCGTGCCCGCCCCCGGCGAGACCGTCTGCGTCGCGCCGCTCAGCCGGTTCACGCGATGCACGGCGTTGACCGCCGCGGTGCCGCCCGCCACGACGGCATCGCCCCCCGGTGCGATGCACAGACCGTCCGCGCCCGCGGGCGAGGCAATCGTGACCGGCGTTCCGAGGGTGAGCGCGGGACTGGGGGACGCGACGTACCGGACGCTCACTTTCCGCAGCGTCCCGGTCGCCGCGGCCCGGGTGTAGATCACTTCGCGCTCAAACCCCTCCTGGGCGTGCGCCGCCGAGAGCGGGAGCAGCAGCAGCACGAACATCGCCGCGAGCCACACCCGCACCGGGTGCGCTCCGGTGGTCCCGATACTCTGCGGTTTCCTGCACGTCTGAAGCATCATCAACGCGGCGGGGTTCTCGGACGTCGGCCCGAGCGCTGCCCGCGCGCCGGGTCCAAAGACATTGCCACGCCATAAGGAGGCCACACCCGCGGGGCCGTGCCGCCCCGGGCCGCCGGGCGGCCTCGCCGTCGCGGCGCGTTTGCCCGCCGGGGCCGCAGAGGTTCACCAAAGTGATGCTCCGGCAGGACCGATTACATCCAGATCGGTTCGGAGTTCACGCCCCAGATGTACCCGGGAGAGGCCATGACCACCCAGCCCCTGACCAAAGACCAAGCCGTTGCCGCCGCGATCCGCGAGATCAGCCACATCGCGACGCTCCCGGAGATCACGCTCAAGATCATCGAACTGGTCGAAAGCCCCAACTCCACGGCCCAGGACCTGCACAAGGTCATCGCCAACGACCCGGCCCTGTGCTCGCGGATCCTCAAGGTCGTCAACTCCGCGTTCTACGGCCTGCCGGGGCAGATCGGCTCCATCAACCGCGCGATCGTGCTCCTGGGCCTCAACGCCGTGAAGAACATCGCGATCGCCGCGAGCCTCGCCAAACTGTTCCGCGGCGGTTCGCTCACCCCCGAGTTCTCCGCCAAGGACCTGTGGACGCACTCGGTCGCCGTCGCGTCGGCCAGCAAGATGATCGCCGATCACATCAAACTCGGCCTCTCCGATGAGGCGTTCCTCGCCGGTCTCATCCACGACATCGGGATGATCGTCGAGATCCAGTACGACCGGCAGAAGTTCATCGAGGTGCTCGGACGCGTCATGCCCGACGGCGGACACGGCGCGCCCGCCTGCTCCATGCTCGAAGCCGAGGAGCAGATCTTCGGCGCCACCCACCAGGACTTCGGCCAGGGTCTCTGCGAGAAGTGGAAGTTCCCCCGCTCGTTCTCGATGGTCACCGGCTTCCACCACCGCCCGCAGGACCTGCCCCACGAGGCCCGCACGCTCGTGTCGATCATCGCCGCGGCCGACCGCCTTGCGGGCAACCTCAAGGGCTCGTTCCGCCTCGACGTCATGGAGACCGCGGTGCCCCCGGAGATTCTCGCGGACCTGAAGATGACCGCGGAGGCGATGGATCAGATCGCCGCGAAGTTGCCCGAGCAGATCGAGAACGTCTCGGCCATGCTCGCCGCCTGAGTTCGACATCATGCACATCAGACGCAGCACGGACGCGTCCTGAGATCCCACGGCGAGGACCACCATCCGCAGCCTGTGCGAGAGAAGTCACAAGCCCCCGGCAAGGACGCCGGGGGCTTGTGCGTTGTGCGGCGATTCGCACGTTGCCGCGCGCAGATCGGCGCATAGATGTGGATGAGTTGTGGACTCGCATGAGCCACGATTCCACAGAAGTGTGAAAAACGGTCGTGTTTTTCACCGATCTGTGGAACTCGGCGTGCCGAGCAGCCCGAAACGTGGGAGCGCATCGCCGCGCATTGCCAACATCTAAGAAGTCGACCGCACAAAAAGGTGCTTGTTGAGAATGCGACTTGCATTTGCAATGCAGGTCGGTATGGTGTGGTCGTCACGGCCCGCGCTGCGCTACCTTGATGTGGTGGGCATGCGCGCACGCCGCGAAAGCCGCGTTGGGTATTCGCCCCGCACAACGGCCTGAGTTGATGCTTTGTGCGGCGCGGTGAGTTGGGTGCGATGCAACAGGGGCGCCTCGGTCGCCTCTTCCGGCCCGGGCCGGGGCGCCAGGATGCGCAGCAACATGGATCAGCGCAACCGCGGCAGCGTGCCGCGCACGGTGTTCGTTTGCACAAGGAGCCGGCGATGGTGGATCGTGGATCGGGCGTGGCCCGCGGCGTGCGTGGCACGGGTCTGCATGGCAGGTTCTGGACCGGCTTGGCCGTGGCAGCGGTTGCCGCGCTGCTGGCGGGCTGTAAGGGCGATGACACTCGTCCGGATCGCCCGGCGGTCATGGCGGACGTGGCGGCCGCCCAGTCCGTGCTTCGCTACAGCCTGGAGGAGTACAAGCAGGACAAGGCGGTCTACGACGAGGCTCTTCAGGCGACCCGCAGCGCTCCGGACGCCGCCGCGGCGGCCGCGCAGTACGAGGCCGCGACCGTCGCGCGGGATGTCATGATCAACCGGATCCGTGGAGACATCCGCGACCACTCCGGCGAGTTCGAGGACACCCTTCGCCAGCGCATCGCGGAGTGGTCCACCGGAGCCGACTTCGTCGAACTCGGCCTCGCCGCGGCGACGACGATCACCGGGGGCGAGCAGGCCAAGTCGGTCCTCGCGGCGATCCTGACAGCGATCAAGGGCGCTCGAATCTCCGTGGACAAGAACTTCTTCCGCGAGCGCACCAGCGAGGCGATCGTGGCGGCGCTGCGGAGCACGCGGCTCACGCAGGACGCGGCGATCGTCCGGAAGATGTCGATGCTGGATGTTCGCAAGTACACATTTGAGGAGGCGTGGAACGACCTGATCGACCTGTACTACGCGGGCACGCTGGCCAGCGCCTTCCAGACCCTGGCCGAGGAGGCCGGGGCCCGTGCCGACGAGGCAAGGCAGGAGATGGCCGCGGTCGATGCCAAGCGGGTCGAGATCGCCGCGGCAACTCCGGACGAGATTCAACTCATGGGCCGCCTCTACGGCGCGCTCCGCGACATGACGGACGATCAGGCGAGCGCAGTCCTGCGGGAGATCCAGGTGGCGGTCCCGGCGGGCACGAAGCCGCGCAGCGCGTTGCAGAAGGAGTTGCGAAGGCTCCCGCCCGGAAGCGAGAGGCTGAACGACATTGCCAAGGCGTACGACAAAGTCCTCGGACCGGAGAAATGGTGATGGACACCCTCAGCGACGGCAGGTACACGCTTGCGCAGACCGAATCGGCGATCCGGTTCGAGGAGGCTCGCGGCTTCGAACTGATCGCGATGTCCCCCGGCCCGGAAGATGCCTCGATCGCCGGCGGCCGCGGCCCGGTGAACTACCAGAGTTTCGAGGACCTCGATGATCCCGGAGCGCAGCCCAAGACGCTTGAGTTGATCCCGATCGGGACCGGCCAGAGCGCCTCCGCGACGATCGCGCAGCGGCTGGCGCAGGGCTGGAAACTAGTGGTCTACTGCAAGATCTACGTGCAGGGCGGGCTGTCACAGGTCGCGGCGTTCCGGAAGATCTGACGGCGCGGCGGCAAGACGGGAGGCGGGGAGTGAGGTCAACCGCGGCGTGCGCCGCAGGGAGTTGTGCCGATGATGCAGGAAGTCCCGGCTCCGGCCGCGGGTAGTGCGGCAACGGGCGTTGAAGGAGCCAACGCGGCGTTGAACGCGCTGGTGGACAGGTGGCTCGAATACGGCCTGCTGCTGCTGGCGGTCGGCACCGCGGCGATGGCGGCGGTGGAACTGATCAAGGCCGTATCGCGACTGCGGCTGGTGTATCACCGCCGGCGCGTGCGGGAGTGGTGCGAGAACAGCGCGGCCGCCGGAAGCCCGGAGGCCTACTCGCAACTGCTGATGCTTGCCGCGAGCGATCCGCGGTATGCCCGCGCCGTGTTCGATCAGCCGGCGGAGAAGATGATGGCGCAGATTCAGGCCGCGGCGGGTGTGGCGATGGACTTTCCCGAGCGGTACACCGCGCTGTACAGGTTTGTCACGCAATCGAAGGCGGAGGCCGAGGGGATGAAGGCGCAAGCAGCCACCTTCGCCTCGGGAGAGAGTCCTCAGGTGAACGATTCGGATCTGTGGTTGAAGTTTGCAATGAAGCACCGGGAGAGCGATGAAGCCGTGCAGATGATGATCGACGGCAAGGGTGGGGCGACCCCGGACAGCGTGAAGGCGAACGAGGCGCGGTCGCGCCTGGATCTGTTCGTGGCCCGCAAACTCGATTCGTTCCAGTCCTCGCTGGAGTACGCGTGGGCGAGGATCAATCAGGGACTGGCGGGCGTCGGCAGCACGGGCGTCCTTCTGTACATTCTCTGGGGGGTGGAGAGCAGCACCCTCGCGTGGGCGTCGTGGTCGGTTCTGGGCGGCTTTGTTTCGCCCTTTGCAAAGGACTTCGTGAGCGCGCTGCAGCGGCTGCGGGGGTGATCGATGACTCTGTACACACCGCACATCACGTTCCGCAGCGGGAACAACAGCGGGTTCCGCCTCGCGCAGGAGCAGCAGCCCCCGGGAACATTGGAACGCGCCACCGACATCGTGCTCTTCATCCACGGATTTGCCAACAGCGAGACCGATGCGAGCAAGCGGTACGCGGAGTTCAAGGACCACATCGGCGAGCCGTCCCGACAGGTGGTGGGCGTGTTCTGGCCGGGGAGCAACTGGTCGGGGCCGGCGTTCTACATGAAGAGCATCGGACGCGCCGATGAGAGCGCGGTGCGGCTCGCCGGTGCGCTCCGGAACGCCGCCGTCGGGCGCGTGCGCCTCCGGGTGTGCATCGTGGCCCACTCCATGGGGTGCCGGCTCACGCTCAGGCTGGTCCAGGAACTCTGGGAGCGCGGCGGTCCGCCGGGGCTGATCGTCGAATCCGCCGTGCTGATGGCCGCGGCTGTGCCGGTGGGGATGCTCGAACCGGGCGGCGGACTGCGATCTCCGCTGGAGCGACGGCCGCGGCTGGAGGTGCTGAGCCTGTACTCCGACGATGACTGGGTGCTGAAAGTGGCGTTTCGGATGGGGCAGAGCGCGGCGGGTGACGGATGGTTCACGGTTGCGCTCGGCGCACAGAGGTGGAACGCCGCGCCGGGCTGCGTCGGCCAAGTGGATGCGCCCGGCGCGGGCCACGGAGACTACTGGTTCGGGCGGTGGCCTGCGCAGGAGGCCGGCCGCCACCTCGGCATCGGCAGCGCGGCCGCCGATCGGGCATCGGCCGTTCGCGGCGTGCCGATTCGGAAGACAGGCGAGCGGTAGCGGAAGGAAATGAAAACGCCGCGGCTGGTGTGGCCGCGGCGTTCGAGTTGTCACAGCGTTGTCCCGCCGGCACGCGCCGGCAAGCCGATCAGTTGCGGCGGCGGCGCGACATCAGGGCAAGGCCGGCAAGGCCGACCACTGCCGAGGACGGCGCGGGAACGACGAACGTGAAGTCATCGAAGAAGTTCTTGCCGCCGATGCCGCTGGAGAGACCGTCGACCAGTTCCCAGTCGAGCGTGGTGAAGTTGCCCATCGCGGCGCCCAGGGCCGTGCCCGCGGGGGCGAGCGTGGACCAGGTGTTGGTCGCGACGACGTAGTAGTCCAACTGGAACGTGTCGTTGGTCAGGTCGATGGCGACCTTCACGCCGTCCCAGTCTGCCGAGTTGGCGTAGATGCCGGTGAAGTTCCAACTGCTGCTGGGTCCGTCCCGCCAGTACACCTCGTTGTCACGGGCATAGCCCCACTGCAGGCCGATGTTCCCGCCGCCGTCGAGCAGCGACATGGTGAACTTGTTCTGCTGGGGCGCGCCGGGGTGGGGCGTGTCGCCGGGATTCGGGCAGAAGTACAACTGCATCGACACCGGGCCGGTGGTGACCGATGACGGCAACGGCCCGCCGGTGTCGTAGGTGTCGAGTTGGTAGCGGTACTTCGCGTTGCCGGTGCCCAGCGGCGTGTCGTTGCGGAACGCGAGGTTGGAGCCGTCGCCGCCGCGACCGGGGAAGTGGTTGCCGACCATGTACGCCGGAACCGTGCCCGGGGGGATGGCGTTGGGATACGGCGGAGCGCCGCCGACCGCGGCGTTGCGGGCCGCGGCGGTGCTGAAGAACCCGCCGACCTGGCTGAGCAGGCTCCAACGGCCGCTGTCGGGCGCGATGAGCCCGACCGACCCGCCGCCGGCGTTCGCGCCGAACGCGCCGGCGTTGTAGTACGACACATCCACCCAGTCGGCCGGGAAGGGACCGATCCCGGAGATGAGATAGCCGTCGGCCGGGCGGAACGAGCCGAGGTTGGCCGCGGCGGGCGAAGCGAGCGCAAGCAGCGCCACCATGGGCGCAGCGCTGTACGCTGGCAGCGTTCGCGACAGGCGGTTGAAACGGGGGGGCAGAATCGGACGATGGGCGCGCAGGAACGACATCTCTCTCTCCTTGAAAACGGACACTCTCCTCCCGGCGGTCGCAGACCGGCCACCCGGGTCTCTCAGACGGTGTTCAGTCCAGCGCCCCCGAAGGAGGCGGGATGCTCCGGTCTCCGCGGACCGAGGCCGGAGCGCACCGTCCACTCAGACTTTCCCGGCGGCATCGGAATCTTGCACTCGGAATGCGGAATCCGCGGCGTGTGAAGATGGGCACTCCGGGGATGCCTCTACCTGCGCGCCTCGAGTTCTTCCCATCGCGCAAACAGCGAGTTGAGCCTGGATTGCGCATCGGCCATCCGCTGGCTCAGCGCCGCCATCTTGCGGTGATCGGCCAGCGCGGCAGGGTCGTTCATCGCCGCCTCGGCCAGCCGCAGTTCATGCTCGGCATGCTCGATCGCCGCCTCCATCCCGGCCAGTTCCTGCTGTTCCTTGAAGCCCAGGCGCTTGCGCGGCGGAGAGGCCGCGGCGGCTGTCGCGGCGGGCGATGCCGGCGCCGCGACGGCAACCGCGACACCGCCCGTCTCCCAAGCCGCCCCTGCCGCCTTCGCATCCGCGAAGGCGTGGGACTTGTGCAGGCGCGACCATTGCTGGTAGTCGGCGTAGTAGCGGGCGCCGCCACGCCCGTCGAGGGCGAGGACCCGCGTGGCCAGCCGGTCGAGCATGGCGCGGTCGTGGGTCACCAGCACCACCGCGCCCGGGAACTCCTCGAGGCTCTCTTCCAGCACGTCCAGCGAGGCGAGGTCGAGGTCGTTGGTCGGTTCGTCGAGGATCAGGACATCGGCCGGCTCGAGCATCAGCCGCGCGATGTGCACGCGCGCCTGCTCTCCGCCCGAGAGCGTCTGGATCTCCGTCCGCAACTGGTCCTTGCCGAACAGGAACATCCCCGCCCAGGTTGCCACGTGCAGCACGCGCCCGCGATAGATCACGCTGTCGGTCGGCGCGAGCGTCTCGCCGAGCGTCGCGTGCGGGTCGAGTTCCGTGCGGTGCTGGCTGAAGAGCACGATTCGGAGTTTCTCCGCGCGGCGGATCGTGCCGAGCGCGGGCGTGCCGGGCGGGAGCGAATCGGCGATCTCCGCCTCGTCGCGGAGCATCTGCGGCGTGGGCGGGTCGCTCTCCACCTCCCCCATCAGCAGTTTGATGAGCGTGCTCTTCCCCGCGCCGTTGGGGCCCATCAGGCCGAGTTTGTCGCCCGGCGAGAGCAGGATGTCCAGGTTCTCGAACAACTTCCGGCCGCCGAGCGACTTGCACAGCCCCCGCCCGACGAGCAGTTTCTGCGTCTGCCGGTCGGTCGCGCGGAAGTCGATCTGCGCCGCCTTCGCGGGCGCGTTCCGCGCCTTGAGTTCCGCGAGTTCATCCATGCGCTGCATCGAGGCGTCGATGCGGCTCTTGCTCTTGGTGCGCCGAGCCTGCGCCCCGCGCGAGAGCCAGCGGATGTCCTCCTTCACCTGCGCGCTGAGCGCCTGCTGCTGCTTCGCCTGCGACTCGAGGAACTCGCCCTTGCGCTTCAGGAACTCCGCGTACCCGCCCTGCACCGTGAACGTCCCGTCCGGGTACGCCCGCGACAGTTCGATGATCCGTGTCGCCGTGTCCTCCAGGAAGGCCCGGTCGTGCGTGATGACGACCGAGGCGAAGCCTCCTCCACGCCCCGCCTTGAGCGTCTCTTCCAGCCAGTCGATGCCCTCGACATCGAGGTGGTTGGTCGGCTCGTCGAGCAGCAGCAGGTCGGGCTCCAGCGCCAGGGCCCGGGCGATGGACACGCGCTTGCGCTGCCCGCCCGAGAGGCCGTCGCATGGCCGGTCGGCCAGGTCGCTCAGGCCGACGCGATCGAGCGTCATGTCCGCCGCGAGTTCCAGTTCGTGATGATCGTGCAGGTGGGGCAGCCTTCCCGCGGCCATGGCGGCCTCGAGTTCGGCGAGCACCGCCGTTCGCACCGTGGAGCCCGGCGCGAACACGTCGGCCTGCGCGACGAACGCCGCACGCAGGCCGCGCCGGGTGGTAATGGTGCCGCCGTCGGCCTGCTCCAGCCCCGCGAGGATCTTGATCAGCGTGCTCTTGCCTGCCCCGTTGGGGCCGATCATGGCCAGCCGCTCGCCTTCCTCGATGGTCAGCGACACGCTGGTGAACAGTGTCCGTGCCGCGAAGTGCTTGGCGAGGCCCCGGGCTGTCAGGAGTGCGGCCATGGAGGCAGGAAGGTAGGGCCGGCGGGGTGGAGGGGTCGCCGGATCGTTCAGGTTCGCTTTCGACCGGTGCGGGTCTGGCCGCGTGCGGGCGCGGCTGGGCGGTCGGCGAGGGCGCGCCGGTTGATGGTCGGCACGACGCGCTGGGCACGCTCCGGGGAGGTTTCGATCATCTCCGCGATGGTCGACTGGCCCAGCGCTTCTTCGACGAGCGCGATGGCGTGATCGAGCCTTGCGTGCAGTTTGCAGAGTTTGACGGCGTGCGAGGGGATGTTCAGCGGGCACTTGGTGATCCGCTGAATGGGATCGACGGCGTTGACGACTTCCAGGACGGTGATGTCCTTCGGGGCGCGGAGGAGGGTGAACCCGCCGGTCGGGCCGCGCTGCGACGAGACGATTCCGACGCGTCCGAGGTTCTGCAGAACCTTGGACAGGTACCCGGGCGAAACCTGGGTGGCCTCGGCGATTTCCGCGGTGGCGCAGGCTTTCTCGGGCGTTGCGGCGAGGTGAACGACGGCTCTGAGGGCGTATTCCGCGGTATTGGAGAACATGGCGGCCCGTTTAGTGGATTTGTATATCCGAATATGTACAATCGTGGGAGTGGTGCGACAGATTGAAGGAGGGCACGTGCACCGAATCATCATCCCTTCGATGACGATGGCCCGCATCGTGGAGTGCCGGCCGGAGGCTGCGCCGCTGCTGGAGCGGCTGGGCTTTGACTGGTGCTGCGGCGGGCAGGCGACGCTGAGAGAGGAGTGCCATCGCCTTGGGCTGGATTGTGCGATGGTGATTCGGGCGATCGAGGCCGACTCCGAGCCGGCCGCGGCGCCTGGCGGTGGCCGCGTGGACGGCAGGCTGAGCGCGGTGTGTGACCAACTCGAAACGGGTCAATATGGTGCGCTGCAACTGTTGCTGGCGCGTGCGATCGAGGTGGGCGGTCGCGTGTTTGCGGTCCACGGTTCGGACAGGCCCGCCCTCGCGGGGTTGGAGCGAACACTGGGGATGTTCGCGCAGCACTTGCGTGCGCACCTTGCCGAGATGAGGGGCACGCTGCTGCCGGCGATACGGCGATGCGAGGGCGCGGGAGGACAGTGCCCGGAGGAACTGCGTGCGGGCATCGCGGGCGCAAGCGCATGTCACGCGGCGGCGAACCGGCTGTTGTTCGAAATTCGAGAGTGCACGGCCGCGCTCGGTGCGGCGCCGGAGGCGTGCGGCTCGTGGCGACTGCTGATGAGGATCGTTGCGGAGTTGGATGCCGGGGTGTCGGCGTGCATCCGAACCGAGCGGGACGTGCTGTTCCCGATGGCGCTGGGGACGGGTGCGGAAGTCGGCGGTCCGGCGGCGTGAATCGGTTACCGGGTCCTGTGGGCGGCGTCGTGTCGGAGCGTGAGCATGGCGGGAGGCACCTCAGGGCCGTGTCGGGCAGGGAGCGGCGGCTCCGTGACCGTGCACCTGCCGGTGTTGCGGGAGGATGTTGCGAGGGCCGACTCGCGGCTTCGGCGCAGGCGGCGTACACGGGCGGTCGTGCTGGCGGGCGTGTGGCTGCTGATGATCGGTCATGTCGTGCACTGGGCGGTGACGGGCCGATCGGTCGCGCCGTTCGTGCTGTCGGACTCGATGAAGACGCTGGAACTGGGAGAGATCAACCCGGGGTTCATCCTCTTCGCGGCCGCGTTGCTGGTGACGCTGGTGTTCGGGCGGTTCATGTGCGGCTGGGTGTGTCACATGGGGTCGCTGCAGGATCTGTGCGCGTGGATGCTGCGTCGGCTTGGAGTTCGGCCGCGGCTGTTCAAGGCCCGGCTGCTGGGGTACGTGCCGCTCGTGCTCGCGCTCTACATGTTCGTGTGGCCGACGGCGAAGCGGATCGTGCTGATCCCTGCGCTTGAGCGTGTGTGGCCCGAGGGAGCGGGGTGGTTTGCCCCGTCTGCGCCGTTCCCCGGATGGAGCACGCGGCTGATGACGACGGACCTGTGGGCGGGGCTTCCTTCCGTGGCGGTGGCGGTGCCGTTCCTGCTCCTGTGCGGCTGTGCGACAGTGTACTTTCTGGGTGCGCGCGGCCTGTGCCGGTATGGGTGCCCGTATGGCGGCTTTTTCCTGCCCGCGGAGCAGTGTGCGGTTGGACGTATTACGGTAAATGCCGATCTGTGCGACGGGTGCGGGCGCTGCACCGCGGCATGCACGTCGGGCGTTCGAGTCCTTGAAGAGACGAAGGCGTTCGGGTTCGTTGTGGATCAGCAGTGCGTTCGCTCGCTCGACTGCGTGGCGGCGTGCCCGCATGAGGCGCTGAGTTTGTCGTGGTCGCGCCCGGCGATCCTGAAGGGCGCGCCGGCGGCGGTTCGGCCCCGTGAGCGATTCGATCTCGGCCTGGGCGAGGAACTGGGGATCATCGGGGTCGGCGCGACGACGTTTGTCGCGACCCGCGGTTTGTACGGGGTCATTCCGCTGCTGCTGAGCGTGACGATGTCGGTGCTGTCGGCGTTTGTGGTGTGGCGAGCGGCGCGGCTGCTTCGGGAGCGGGACGCGAGGTTCGGCGGACTGCAACTCAAGAGGGCCGGGAACATGCGCCCGGCGGGCTGGGCATTTCTGACGATGACCGCATGCATTTTGCTGCTGATCGTGCATTCGCTGGGCGTGCGTGCGGCGCAGTGGCGCGGCGATGTGCTGGACGGGCAGATCCGGACGACCCGGGAGCAGGCGTTTGGCGTCGACCCGGCGGGGGTCAGCGAGCGGGACCGGACGATCGCGGCGGATGCCCTGCGGTGGTATGGGATGGCCGCGGCGGTGGGGCGGGGCGGCTTTGCGCTGGCGGATACCAGGGAGTGCATGGTCCGTGAGGCATGGCTGGGCATGGTGGCGGGCGAGCCTGCGCGTGCTCAGGCGACGCTGGGTCTGTTGATCCGGGAGCATGGCGGGGGCGATTCACTGGTCGCGGAACTGGCGCGGGTGCGGTTGTTCCGGGGCGAGGAGGCCGCGGCGGCCACGGAACTGGAGCAGGCCGTGTCGGCGGGGATCGCCGGGCGGGAATCGCGCGAACTGCTGGTTCAACTGCATGCCGGGTCGGGGCGATTGGACCGGGCTGAGGAAGTTGCCCGGCTGGGAGTCGCCGCAAGCGGGGCGACGCCCGACTCGCACCGGCTGCTGGGCTGGGTGCTGCTGGTCAAGGGGAATCCGGCGGGAGCGGCGGAAGAACTGAAGGCGTCGCTCGCCGGCCACACGGGAGATGTGCTTGCGCTGGAACTGCTGGCATCGGCCCGGCTGATGATGGGGGATACGGCCGGGGCGCTGGATGCGCTGGAGGGGATGGTGTTGGCGGACGTTCGCGCGGCGGCGTACTGCGAGGCGCGCGGCGTCGAATTGCTGGAAATGACCGGTCAATCGGAAGGGGTTGCTGGGTGGCGGGCCCGGATGGCTCGGGCGGCCTCGGCCAAGGGACGGTTCCCCCGTTGAAGGGCTGCGGCGCGAAAACCGGCTTGACAGGGCGCGGGCCTGATGTAAACTGCATTTCTAGATACAGAACTCCAATAAAGGAGACAGTCATGCGCTTCTCGACGAACCAACGGCGTCTGGTCAGTGCGGGTGCGTGGTGTATGGGCGCGGTCGTGATCGGGACGGTGGCCTATGCGACGATCATCGAGTTGACGCTGGCGGACCTCCACCTTCGCGGAACGCAGATGGGGGCTGTCGGGCCGGCGGTGATCTTCTCGGAGCAGACGTGTCTTGATTGCCACTCCAGCGTGGACGGATCGCGGAGCCTGCACTCGGAGTGGTCCGGGAGCCTGATGGGCAACGCGGGGCGCGACCCGCTGTTCTTTGCGCAGATGGCCACGGCGAACCAGGATGTCGGGAATGTCGGGTATTTCTGCATGCGGTGCCACGTGCCGATGACGTGGGTCACGGGCCACGCGATGCCGCCGGATGGCTCGGCGTTGAATGAACTCGACACGGAGGGCGTGAGTTGCCACCTGTGTCACGCGATGGTGGACCCGATCTATCAAGCGGGGATCAGCCCGCCGCAGGACCAGGCGATTCTCGCGGGGCTGCCCGGCGGCGCGCCGGAGCACTATGGGAACGCCCAGTTCGTGCTGGACCCGGCGGGCGTGCGTCGCGGCCCGCGCCAGCAGACCGCGGCGCTGCACACGGTGATCCTGTCGCAGTTCCATGCGCGGGGCGAGTTCTGCGTGACCTGTCACGAGGTGGGAAATGTGGCGGTGTCGCGCCAGCCCGACGGGACGTACCGCTACAACACGCTGGACGAGCCGACGCCCAACGAGGATCCGCACTCGCAGTTCCCGCTCGAGCGGACCGGCTCGGAATGGCGTCTGTCGGCATTCGCCAACGGGGGAGTGGACATGGGCGGGCGCTTCGGCGGCGCGGCCGGGCCGGTCGTGAGTTCGTGCCAGGACTGCCACATGCCGAAGGCCCCGGGGCGGGCGTGCTTCTTTGCGCCGGTGCGTCCCGATATCGCGAGCCACCAGTTCGCGGGCGCTTCGGCGCAGGTGCTGGACCTGATCATCGCGCAGGTCGGCCAGGATGACCCGGACCGGGTTCCTGCGCTGCAGGCCGGCCGCGCCGCGGCGGTCGACATGCTCGAGCGGGCCGCGACGCTGGAACTCTCCAGCATTCCGAGCGGGCTGAATGTGCGGGTCATCAACGAGACCGGGCACAAACTGCCGACCGGGCATATCGAAGGCCGTCGGGTGTGGATCAACGTGCGGTTCCTCGATGGGCAGGGCGGGCTGGTCGCCGAGCACGGTCACTATGACTACGCGGAGGCTGAACTCGACGAGGCGTCGACGGTGGTGTACGAGATGCACTTGGGGCTGAGCCTGTACGCATCGCAGGTCACGGGGCTGCCGGCGGGCCCGACGATCAAGATGTCGCTCGCGGACACGATCCTGAAGGACAACCGGATCCCGCCGCGGGGCTTCAACAACGCCGCGTTCGCAGAGGCGGGCGCGCCCGTGGTCGCGTACACGTACGCGGACGGCCAGTACTGGGATGATCGCCAGTTTCCGGTTCCCGCAGGGGCGCGGCGGGCGGAGGTGGCGCTGTACTACCAACAGACGCCGCGGCACTATGTTGAGGCGTTGCGCGACAACAACACGACGGACCAGTGGGGCAACATCCTGTATTCGCTGTGGGAGTCCACCGGGCGAGGTGCGCCGATCCTGATGGCATCGCGGTCGATCGTGCTGAACAGTTGTGCGGCCGACTTCAACGGGAACGGCGTCGCGGATGTGCCGGACATCTTCGCGTTCCTGGCGCTGTGGTTTGCGGGCGATCCGCGGGCGGACTTCGACCATCAGAACGGCATCGGGGTGCCGGACATCTTCGCGTTCCTGAGCGGATGGTTTGCGGGCTGTCGGTGAGATGCGTCGGCGGGCCGCGCAAGGCCAAACACAGTGCAAACGGTGGAGAGCGACGGGCTGACTGAATTTCGCGGAAATTCCGCCGCGAGTGCTTGACTCGCTTCCGTAATGTCGATATCAAGATATAGAAGTATGCATATAGACAACAGGGCATCCGGAGTCCATCCATGAACACATCCGCCACACAATCCCGGTCGGCAGTTCAGGTGGTCGGGGAGCATGGCAGCCGGAGGGCGCACGAACGGTTTGCGGTGCTGGTGTCGCTTGGAGTCAGTGCCGCGGCGATCGTCGGGATGGCTGGGCTGGTGTTCGTGGTGGGGTGGACGCAGCGGCAGATCACGGTCGACTTCGCCTCGGTGCCGGCGGTTTCGTACCTGGATTCCGAGAAGGTGATCCATGGCCGCACACTGTTCTCGATGGTGTGCGTGGCGTGCCATGGGGAAGACGGGCGCGGCCGTCCCGGGCTTGGCAAGGATCTGACCGCCAGCCCGTTCGTGAAGGCGACATCGGATGGACTGCTGCGGGTGATGATCAAGGAAGGCCGTCCGGCCAACCACCCGCTCAATACCACGAAGGTGCTGATGCCGCCCAAGGGCGGCAACGACGCGCTGACCGATGAGGACATCGCGGACGTGGTGCTGTTCCTGCGTGGGCTGCAGAGTCCTGCGCAGGTGGCGCCCGGCGTGTCGCTGGCGGCCAAGGCCCCGGCCCCGACGGAGGCGGAGATCGAGGCGGCCAAGGCCGCGGCCCTGACCGCGGCGGGCGGCGATGCGGAACTTGCCGAGTACATCGCCAGCGGCACGAAGATCTTCAACACAACCTGCATCGCGTGCCATGGCCCGGGAGGGATCGGCATCAAGGGCAACGGCAAGGCCCTTGCGCACAACGAGTTCATCAAAGGCCTCGACGATGACGGACTGCTCGCGTTCGTGAAGAAGGGTCGCGACCCGAGCGACCCGAAGAACACGACCGGCGTGGGCATGCCTCCCAAGGGCGGCAACCCCGCTCTTTCGGACGACGACCTGCTCGATGTCATCTCGTACCTGCGCACGCTGCAGGGCGATGCCGCGAGCGCGACAGCCACGAAGCCGTGAACGAATCGGGAGGAACCCGGCACGCGAGATCGCCCGCGTGGAAGACCGGCAGATGAGCGAGAGCACGCAGACGAGTTGATGAAGACCATGACCACGACACGACCAACCAGGAGTGAACAGGCGCGGGCAATCGCAGCGAGTGTTGCGGTCGTCCTGCTGACTGGCTGCGGCGGCGATCGAGTTGGTTCCGGCAATGGCGGAGGCGAAATCAGTGATGTTGCCGGTCCCGGACGTCTGGCGAGCGGCGAGGTGGATGTGGCGTCGTATGCCGCGAGCGGAAAGTCACTGTTTGCGCGGGTGTGTGCGGCGTGCCATGGCCCGGTCGGGGCGGGCCGGCCGCGACTTGGAAAGCCGCTGGCGAACAGCGCGTTTGTCGGCAGCCTTGACGACGAGGGGCTGTTGGCGTTCATCAAGAAGGGACGGGGCCCGGGCGACCCGGGCAACACGACGGGCATTCCGATGCCGCCGCGGGGCGGGAGCCCGGCGCTGTCGGATGACGACCTTCTGGACATCATCACGTACGTGCGGACGTTACAGGCGGACACGCCCGGCACGGTGAAGCAGAGATAGACACATTTTCGCGGCGCACGGGTCGCCCTTGTGGGCCGCCCGTGGGTCGCTTCCGGAGAGCCGAACATGAGACACATCCCCCGAATCCACGCGACCGCGGCAGCGTTCCTGACCATCCTGACGGGGGGCATTGTCTTTGAATCTGTGATGCCGACGGCGATGGCGCAGCAGGAAGGGCGCCGACGGCGCGGCGGTGCGCAGGAAGCCAAGCCCCTTGAACTCACGCCGGACCAGGTCGCGCAACTGACGAGGGTCGCCAACGAGCGCAAACTCAACATGGACGACCTGCTCGCGGCGAGCAAGACCTACACCCCGAGCGGCCGGCACGACGAGTATGTTCTGTTCTCTTCGGGCGGCCAGAGCGGGCAGGTGTTTGCGATCGGCGTCCCGAGCATGCGGCTGCTGCGTTCGATCGCGGTGTTCACGCCCGAGTCGTGGCAGGGCTACGGCTTTGCCGGGGAGCGCGACCGGGTGCGTGAGGAACTGGCGATCAACGGCAAGCCTGTGCTGTGGGGCGACACGCACCACCCGGCGCTCTCGGAATCGGCCGGGGAGTATGACGGGCAGTTCCTGTTCATCGGCGACAAGGCGAATGCGCGCGTCGGCGTGATCGACCTGCGCGACTGGGAGACCAAGCAGGTCGTGAAGAACCCGCTGACCGTGAGCGATCACGGGGGCTCGTTCGTCACGCCGAACACGGAGTACGTGGTTGAGGGCGGGCAGTACGCCACCGTGCTCGGGTATGGGTATGCGCCGATCGAGGAGTACAAGAAGTCGTATCGCGGGATGGTGACGCTCTGGAAGTTCGATCGCGCCAAGGGGCGGATCGACGTGGCGAACTCGTTTGCGCTGGAACTGCCGCCCTATTGGCAGGACCTCGCGGACGCGGGCAAGGCCGCCAGCGACGGGTTCATCTTCCTGAACTCGTTCAACACCGAGATGGCGACCGGCGGAGTGGAGAAGGGACAGCCCCCGTTCGAGGCCGGCGCCAGCAAGCGGGACATGGATTACCTGCACATCATCGACTGGAAGAAGGCCGAGGCGGCCTTCAAGGCGGGCAAGGCGAAGATGATCAACGGCTTCGCCGTGCTGATGCTGGACACGAGCGTCGCCGAGGGAATCCTGCACTTCGCTCCCGAGCCCAAGAGCCCGCACGGTGTCGATGTCACGCCCAACGGGCAGTACATGGTCGTCGCCGGGAAACTGGACCCGCACGTGACGGTGTATTCGATCGACCGGATCAAATCCGCGATCGCCTCGAAGAAGTACGGCGGCACGGACGACTACGGCGTGCCCATCCTGGACTTCGACGCGGTCAAGGAAGCCCAGGTCGAACTGGGCCTTGGGCCGTTGCACACGCAGTTCGATGACAAGGGCTATGCCTACACGTCGCTCTTCCTCGACTCCGCGGTGGCACGCTGGAGCCTCGGCGGCGACTATGCCAGCCTCCACAGCGAGAAGCCCTGGACGCTGGTCACCAAGACTCCCGTGCAGTACAACATCGGGCACCTGTGCGCCGCGGAAGGCGACAGCGCCAGCCCCGACGGGCGGTACCTCATCTCGATGTCGAAGTGGTCGGTCGATCGCTTCCTGACGACCGGTCCGCTGCTGCCGCAGAACTTCCAACTGCTCGACATCGGCAACCCGGGGACCACGATGCCGGTGATCTATGACCTGCCGATCGGCGTCGGCGAGCCGCACTACTGCCAGATGATCAAGGCTGACAAACTCAAGTCATGGACGGTGTACCCCGAGGTCGGCTGGAACCCGCACACGCAGCAGGTCGATCCGAACGCGCCCAAGGCGGGCAAGGAGGGCGTGACGCGCGAGGGCAACAAGGTCACCGTCAACATGACCGCCATCCGCAGCCACTTCACGCCCGAGCACGTCGAGATCGTGGAGGGCGACCAGGTGACGTGGCGGATCGTCGCGATGGAGACGACCGTCGACGCCACGCACGGCTTCTGCATCGGCGGCTACAACGTGAACCTTTCGCTTGAGCCCGGCGAGTTCGCCGAGTTCACCTTCACGGCCGACAAGCCCGGCACCTACCCGTACTACTGCACGGAGTTCTGCTCCGCGCTGCACCTGGAGATGATGGGCTATCTGCACATCAAGCCCAAGGCCGCCGCGCTGGCCCCCGCCGCGGCGGAACCCGGCGCGGCCTCCGCTGCCCGGTAAGTCCCCCATTTGCCCGACGGGGAACGAGAGTTCCCCGCGGGCTTTGCCGCGGTGCATGTCCTGTCCCGCGGGCAGAAGCATCGAACGCCCTCAGCAATCAGGAGGAGCCCATGGCACGATTCCTCGAACATCTTGTCGGTCCCCGTGTTCCGGTCGAGGAACTGCGCCTGCACAGCGTGCGGTACCTGACACCGACGGTCATTTTCATGCTGGCGCGTGTGCTGCTGCTTGTGTCCATCTTCATGCCCTACTGGCACATGGAACTGGAAGCGCCGCAGTATCCCAACGGGCTGTTCCTGACGGCGTATGTCAACCACCTGACCGGCGACGTCAAGGAGATCGACGGGCTCAACCACTACATCGGGATGCGGCCGCTGGGTGAGGCCGCGGCGATGGAGCGGGCCGCGTCGATCTGGCTCATCATCGCGATGTTCCTGCTGGTCGAGGGCGCCTCGTTCATTCACAGCAAGTGGGCGGTTCTCCTGGCCCTTCCCGCGATCGGCTTCCCGGTCATGTTCGTCGTTGATCTCTATTACTGGATGCGGAACTTCGGGCTCCATCTGAAGCCCGATGCGCCGTTGTCGGCCTCGGTGAAGCCGTTTGTGCCGACCGTGATCGGCGAGGGCGGCATCGGTCAGTTCAAGACGTATGCCGAGATGGGGACGGGCTACTGGCTCGCGGCGGCGTGCGCTGTGCTGGTGGTCGTCGGGTTCGCGTTCCATCGCCGGGCCTACAAGCCGCTGTTTGATCGGCTCGCGGCGGAGCGCCGCTCAGGGGCGAGGGCATGACACGCGCGTTGTTCATCTTGCTTGCGCTCGCGTGTGCGGCGACGGCTGTGCGGGCCGTGCCTGCGCAGGACACGCCGCATGCGCAGCCGCTGCCGGTCGTTGCTGCTCCGATGCGGGCCGAGAAGATCGGCGAGATCGGCCGGAAGATCGCCGCGGCGCCCGATGGCGCGGTCATTGAGATCGGCCCGGGCGTGTATCGCGAGCACATCCGCATTACGCGGCCGGTCACACTGATCGGCAGGGGCCGCCCGGTGATCGACGGCGACGCGAGCGGCGACATTGTCGAAATCGCCGCGCCCGGGGTGACGTTCAAGGGCTTCACGGTCCGGAACACCGGCATCGATCTGGACAAGGAGAACGCGGCGATCCGCGTGCTCGCGCCCCGGGCCGTCATCGAGGACAACATCCTGGAGGACATCCTGTTCGGGATCGACCTGCGCGAGGCCCCCGACAGCACGGTCCGGGGCAACCGCATCGGCGGCAAGGCCCTGGATCTTGCCCGGCGCGGCGACGGCCTGCGGCTGTGGCGGTCGGACAACACGCTCGTCGAGAACAACGCCATTCACGACGGCCGCGACGCCATCCTGTGGTACTCGCGCGGGGTCACGATCCGGGGCAACACCTCCGACAACTGCCGGTACGGCCTGCACCTGATGTACAGCGACAGCGTCAGGATCGAGAACAACCGGTTGACGCGCAACTCGGTCGGGATCTACCTGATGTACAGCACCGGCGTTGAGATCCACGGCAACCAGTTGATGAGCAACCGAGGCCCCAGCGGCTATGGCCTTGGCCTGAAGGAGACCGACCAGTTTTCAGTCACGGGCAACGTCATGAGCGGCAACCGCGTCGGTGTGTATGTTGACGGTTCGCCGTTTACCAGCAAGATGCCCGGGACGTTCACGCGGAACCTGATCGCGTACAACGACATCGGCTTCACGTTCCTGCCTTCGGCGCGCAACAACGAGGTGACGGAGAACAACTTCATCGACAACATTGACCAGGTGTCCGTCGCGGGGCGGGGCGATCTGAGCGCGAACCGCTTCTGGGTCGGCGATCGCGGCAACTTCTGGAGCGATTACACCGGGTATGACCAGAACGGCGACGGCATCGGCGACTTCGTGCACGAGTCGCAGACGCTGTTCGAGAACATGATGGACAAGGAGCCGAGGCTGCGGCTGTTCCTGTTCAGCCCGGCCCAGCAGGCCATCGAGTTCGTGGGGCGTGCGCTGCCGGCGGTGAGGCCGGAGGCGAAGTTCACCGACGAGGTGCCGCTCATGCGGCCGGCGAAGATCGACCTTCAACTGCCGGCCGCGAAAGGCTCGCTTGCGCTGCTCTTCGCGACCGGGGCGGGGCTCGTGGGTGTGGGATGCGGCATCCTGTCGGCGGTGCGTGCGCCCGAAGAATCGCGGCGGCATCGCCGGGCGGCGCGAGCGGCGACTGCATCGGGAGGCAACACATGATCCGCATCGAGACTGTCACCAAGCGGTTCGGGCGTTCGGTCGCGGTCGACAACGTCTCGCTGGAGATCCCTGCGGGCGACAGCGTGGCGCTCTGGGGCGTGAACGGCGCGGGGAAGACGACGCTGATCCGCTGCGTGCTCGGGCTGCTGCCGTTTGAGGGCCGGATCGGCATTGGCGGGCACGATGTGCGGCGTCACGGCAAGCACGCCCGCACGCAGATCGGCTATGTCCCGCAGGAACTGGGGTTCTACGACGACCTGGGCGTCGGCGAGGCGATCCGCTTCTTTGCCCGTCTCAAGGGCGTGTGTGTGCAGTCGAGGGACGATGTGCTGGCGCGGGTCGGGTTGTCGGGGCACGCGCACAAGCGCATCCGGGAACTGTCGGGAGGGATGAAGCAGCGGCTGGCGCTGGCGATCGCCATGCTGGGCGATCCGCCGGTGCTGGTGCTCGACGAGGTGACGGCGAGCCTCGATGCGTGCGGCCGCGACGAGTTCGTCGCGCTGCTGGCTCGTCTCTCGGGCGCCGGGCGCACGATGCTCTTCGCCTCCCACCGTCTTGAAGAGGTCACGACGCTGGCCAAGCGGGTGATCACGCTTGAGCAGGGCCGCGTCCGGGCCGAAGCGGACGCGGCACGCTTCGTCGAGAGCCTCGGGATGGGGACGGTTCTGCATCTCACCGTCAGGCCCGACGCGAGGGCGCAGGCGATGCTCCTGCTCCAGTCCAGCGGGTTCTCGCCCCGGCTGAACGGTGTCGGCCTGCTCGTGCCCGTGCCCAGCGAGCAGAAGGCGACGCCCTTCCGGCTCCTGGCCGAGGCGAGGATCACGATCGATGACTTCGAGATTATCGCCGACTCGGGCGGCCACGCCGGCGCGGCGAACAGGGAGGCCCGCTCATGACCGCACTCGCCAAACCGATTGCTGCGGGAGTGTCCGTCTGTCATCCGCCGCGATTCGCGAGCAATGTCGTGACGGTCGGCAGGCGCGAACTGCGGGAGGCCGTGAGGAGCCGCTGGTTCCTTCTCTACACGCTCGCCTTCGCCGCGTTGGGACTGGGTGTTTCGTACGTCTCCGCGGTGGGGTCCGGGGGCGCAGGCCTGTCGGGCTTCGGGCGGACGACCGCGGGGCTTGTGAACCTGGTGTTGCTGGTGGTTCCGCTCATGGCGTTGACCGCCGGCGCGGGCTCGGTCGCCTCGGACCGCGAGCGGGGGATGCTGGCGTACCTGCTGGCGCAGCCGGTCTCGCGATTGGAGGTGCTCATGGGCAAGTACCTCGGGCTTGCCGCGGCGTTGCTCGCGTGTCTGTGCCTGGGCTTCGGAGCTTGCGCCCTTGTGCTGGCGTGGAAGGGGGAGGCGACCAATCCGGCGAGCATGCTGTGGCTCGTCGGGTTGTCTTTCGGACTGGCCCTCGGGATGCTGAGTCTGGGGATGCTCGTGTCGGTGCTGGCCCGCAAGGCCTCTGTCGCAGTCGGCACCGCGATTTTCCTGTGGCTGAGCCTTGTGTTCGTCACGGACCTAGGGCTGATGGCGGGAGCGATGGCGTTCAGGCTGCGCATCGAGACGCTGTTTGCGCTCAGCGTGGCCAATCCGCTGCAGGTGTTCAAGTTCTGGTCGCTGCACTCGGCGGATGCGACGCTCGATGTGCTGGGTCCGGCCGGGCTGTACGCGATGGACACGTTCGGTGACCGCATCGGCTGGCTTTTTGCCGGGGCGATGGGCGCATGGATCATCGTTCCGCTCGTCGCCGCGATCGTGATCTTCTCACGGAGGGCGCCGATATGAACCGCACAGGCGCGAGTGGGTGTGTCGCGATGGCCGTCATCGCGTGCGGGCTCTGGGGGTGTGATCGCCCGGACCCTGTCGGCCCGCCAGAGGTGCGATTCGGACGTGACGAATGCGCCGAGTGCAAGATGAGCATTGTTGAGGAGCGGTCGGCCGCGGCGACGCGAGTGCGCACGCCGAGCGGCCTGGAGGACCGGTTGTTTGACGACCTTGGCTGCCTGCTGGATTTCGAGCGGGAGCAGAGCGATCACGACGTTGCTGACCGATGGACGCGGGACTATGCCACGCGGCAGTGGACACGGGCCGAGCACGCGTGGTACCTGTTCAGCGAGAAGGTGCACACCCCGATGGGCTCCTGGATCGCGGCGTTCGCGACGCGGGAGGGGGCCGAACAGATGCAGGCTGAGGCGGGCGGCGAGGTGCTGACTTTCGAGCAGGTCAAGGCCCGGCGCACGTCGTGGATGCAGGAGCGGCACGGCAAGCGGGATCGATGAGCGAAAGCGCGTCGGCGCCTTTGCGCGCCGGCCCGCTCGTTTCAATCAGCCTGAGGTGATGCCATGTTCTCACAGACGGTCGAGTATGCGCTGCGTGCCATGACGTTCCTGGCCTCGCGGCCGTCGGTATCGACCACCACCGAGGTCATCGCCCGCGAGACCCAGGTGCCCGCGGGGTACCTCGCCAAGGTGATGCGCGACCTGGTCGTGGCTCAACTCGTCACCTCGCAGAGGGGCCCGAACGGAGGCTTCGTGATCGCCCGTTCGCCCGAACGCATCACCGTGCTGGACATTGTGAACGCGGTGGATCCGATCCGGCGGATCCGCTCGTGTCCGGCGGGGAACCCGATGCACGTGAAGCTGTGCTCGCTGCACTCTCGGCTGGACGCGGCGATGGCCATGATCGAGACTGAACTGCGTTCCGCGACGCTTGCGCAGGTCGTCGCGGACCAGTCGCGGGGCGGCTTGTGCGAGCATCTCCGCGTGGATCCGCACGCGCGTGGATCGAGCGACGCGGCCTAGCGCGGCTTAGTGCGGCTTGGCCGGTGCGGGCGGCTCCGGCGCGGGCGTGGGGACTTCCGCGGCCTTGGCGGCGGCCCCGGGCACCTTGGCGAAGACGGCGGCAACACCCTGGCGGGCGAAGTCGATCGCCTCGCCGAGGATCCGTGCCGACTCCTGCGGGGCATGGAAGCCCATGGAGTTTTCCGCGGAGACGAAGTCGAGCCGCCACTGCGATCGCCGGTGCAGGTCCCGCGCCGCGGCGAGGTCGGCATCGGAGGCGCCGAGTTCCGACGCGGCCTTGATCGCCTGGATGAGTTCGAACACCGCCGCTTCGCCGCGGCGCAGCAGGGCGGCCGTCCGGTCCTGGATGGCCTCCACCCGGGACTTGATCTCGGTCTCGGTGTAGTTGTGGCAGACCTGGCACGACCGCGCGACATTCAGCATCGGGCTGCGCACATGGTGGTCGCTGACCTTGATCGCTCCCTCGCGCTTGTAGGGCATGTGGCAGTCGGCGCAGGACACTCCGCTGCGTGCGTGGATTCCCTGGCTCCACATCTCGAACTCGGGATGCTGGGCCTTGAGGGTCTTGGCGCCCGAGTCGGCGTGCTTCCAGTCGGTCCAACCGACCTCGTTGTAGTACGACTCGATGTCCTCGACCTTGAGCCCCTTGTGCCACGGGTAGGTGACCAGTTTCTTGTCGCCCGCGAAGTAGTACTCGACGTGGCACTGGCCGCAGGCCATGCTGCGCATCTCCTGGCGTGACGCGTCGATGTTCGGGTCGTATTCGCGAGAACGGGTGCCGGCCCGCCATCGCCCGATGCTCGGCAGGTGCGGGACCGGGGCGTCGGACTTTGCCAGCGCGCGGATGCCGGTGATGAAGCCCGGCCGAGTCACACGAAGCGCGAGCGAGGATGGATCGTGGCAATCGACGCAGGAAACCGGATGCTCGACGAGTTTGGTCGCCTCCGTGTAGGGCATCGGGCAGACCTCTTCGAAGCCCTTGAAGAGTTGCGCGTAACCGTTCTCGCTGGTGACGGGGTCGTCGATCGTGCCCGGGGCGCCGGCCCTGAGGCCGGCCTCGCGATACGCGACGGTGTTGCTGGCATGGCACTGCAGGCACGCGCCCGGCTGGGGCTTCTTCTTCACGCGGTCGGTCTCGCGCTGGTCGTGGAGCATGTACGCGTGTCCGCGCTCCTCCCGGTAGTCGATCGAGAACGCATAGCCGTTGAACAGCGTCCGCCAGACCGGGGTTTCATCCAGATGCTGGAAGGCCTCGCTCCCGCCGTACCTCGTCCGCTCGGTGTCGACGGTCCGCTTGTACCCGTCGTACTGGCGCGGGTAGTTCTTGCCCCATTCCGCCGGGTCGATGGTCTTCTCGTTGATGTCCACCACGCGGAACACGGTTTCGCGTGCTTCGCGTTTGCGCTGCGAGATGTTCTCGCGCAGCAGCATGACGCCCACCGTGGCGCCGGCCACCACCAATACCGTCAGTGCGTATGTTCCCCAGGGTCGTCTGCTCGACATCAACTACCTCCGTGGTCCGTGTCCGATGCCCGCGTGGCAGTGCACGCAGTTGAGCCCTTCGTGATCGGTCATGTGCGGGGTGATCTCGCCGACGATCTCGCCGTGACACCGCACGCAGTTGTTCTGCACGACCTGCAGGCTTGAATCCTTGATCTGGATCGGCTCGTGGAAATCCTGGAACGTGAAGCCCTTGCTGTGCCGAAACCCGTGCTCGGCCTTCACCCAGTACTTGCCGAGCAGGTCGACGGGCACGTGGCAGTCGTTGCAGGTCGCGACGGCGTGGTGCGGGCTCTTCTGCCAACTGTCGTGCTGGTCGCGCATGATGTGACAGTTCACGCATGCCGCGGGGTCGTTGGAGAGATAGCTGGTGCCCTCCGCGTAGTCGAACGTGTTCACCGAGAGGCCGATGAACACGCCGACGAGCGCCGAGAGCAGCACTCCCACCATTCCAACTTCCGCGAAGCCCTTGGCCGTGGGGGTCATCCCGTTCCTTCCGACGCGTCGCGCGATCCGCCTGTATCGACGCAGCATACTGCGCCGGTGCGGATCATGCCCGCCATCGAATCGACGCCGGGTGACCCGGCCGCGGGCACCGCCCGGACAGCCCAATCGAGAGCCTCGATCAGTCCGTCCACGACTTCATGGGTCGGGGTCGCAATCCCGCGAGCGTGCCCCCGATCGATGATCGGCCGATTCAACTGACCGATCTCGCTTTCGCGGCCCGACCGGACGTCCTCCACCATGCTCGGGGTATGGTCCGCGGCCTTGCTCAACGTGGCCGCGGCATGCTCGAGGTAGCCCTCGCCCAGCGCGATCCCCTCCGCGCGAGCGACCTCGTAGCCCTCACGGAGCAGGCGATCCACGATCGGCCGTGCCGGAGAGGCCATCACCTGCCCGACGGTCATGTTGGTGAGCGCTGCGACCGGATTCACCGCCGCGTTCATCAGGCTCTTGGCCCACACCCGCGCCTCGATGTCCTCCGCAAACTCGGTGACCAGGCCGGACTCCGAGAGCCGGGCGGCCAGTTCTCGGCACCGCTGCCGGTGCTGGGCGACCGGGCAGCCCAGCGCGTGCGGCGGCGCGGAGAGGGTCACCGCGGCGATGCCGTGTGCGACGTCCAGAACCGCGCCGAGGTTCAGGACCATCCGTGCCACCCGATCCGTGCCCAGCAGTTCGGCCAGGTGTCTGCCGGGGTCGATTCCATTCTGACAACTCACCAGGAGCGGCGGCCGGGCGCCGTGGCGAGGGGTGAGCAGGGGGGCCAACTCCCGCGCGACCGCGGGGATCGCGGTCGTCTTCGTGGTGATGAAGATGGTCCCGATCGGGCCGATCGCCGCGAGGTCCGACGCATGCCGGACCACAATTGGTCGAGAAACTCCGGAAATCTCGCCGCGACACTCCGCACCGTTCGAAAACAGTTGCCCGGCCCGCTTCGGATTGCGGCACACCACCACCGTGGGTACGTGTCTGCCCAGCAGCGCGGCGAGGACGGTGCCGATCGCCCCTGCTCCGAGAATCGCGATGCGCTCGGTGACGGCCGGGATTTCCGCTGATTGATCGCGGTTTTCAGGCATTGATTCCTCTCCGATCGACGATATACTAGACATAAAGATACACTACTCACGTATTAGAGGCCCATGACCGGTCCCCTCCCCATCAAGCGCCACCCCGCCTTGCAACCCCTCTCGCGGGAGCACATGAGCGGATTGGTGCAGGCCCGCAATCTCTCTGCCGCGGCGGCGGAGCCGGCGGAATCGCGGAGGAGCACTCTGGCCCGCTTCGCGGCGGTGTGGGATGAGGAGATCTGCCACCACTTCGCGGACGAGGAGCGGATGCTGGCCGGATTGCTCAGTCCAGGATCGCTTAGCCGGTTGGTGACCGAGCACCGCCAACTCCGCAAACTGGCCGAGATGGCGATTGATCAGGCTTCGGCCAAGGAGCCCGATGCGGACCTGCTCCGCCGTCTCGGCGCCCGGTTGCACGATCACATCCGCTGGGAAGAGAGGGAGGCGTTCGGAGAAGCGGAGCGAGCCGCCGGCCCGGCGGAGTTCGAGGTTCTCGGGCGCGATGCCGCGGCGATCGAGCGTGCACGCCCGGGTTCGCGTCCGAGGTATCGCCTGTAGGCATAGGAAGGAGTGTCGCGCCGTGAGCACCCTGCCCGCCCCGACCAGTGCATTCCCGGTTCGCCAGCGTTCATGTCCGCTGCGCGCCATGGCGCGGCTGCTCGGGCTGGCGGCAATCGGCCGCGACGGCGAATCGAAGGGGATCGAGAAGGGCTTCTTTCTCGCGGCGATCACTGTCGTTCTGACCGCGGGCGCATCGTGGGGCGCTGCGCTGCTCTGGCAGATCGGCGCAGCCGGGAAGTTCACCGGCGTTTCGATTCTGCATGTGAACGCGCATGGCCATGCGCAGGTATTCGGGTGGATGCTGCTGTTCGTCATGGGCGCGGGATACCGGATGTTCCCGCGCTTCTGGAGCGCGACGCTCGCGTTCCCCCGGCTTGTTCCGGTCGTTCTGCTGCTCATGGGGGCAGGGTTGATCATGAGCCTTGTCGGGCCGGTGCTCCCCGCCGGCTCGGCGACGGGCATCGGCCTGTCGCTGTTTGGAAGCGGGTTCGAGCAGGGCGCGATTCTGCTGTTCAGCATCCAGATGCTCTTCACCTTCGCTCGCGGCCGATCGCGCCTCGACCCGGCCACGGCGTTCATCTTCGGTGCGCTCGGGTGGGCGCTGATCATGGCCGAGGCGAACGCGTGGTACACGTGGGCGACGCTCGCCGCGGCGAACAGGGGTGAAGTGATCCACATCGTGTCAACGTACCAGCCTGCGCTGCGGAGCGTTCAACTCCGCGGGTTCGGGTTGTTCATCATCCTCGGGGTGTGCCTGCGCGTGCTTCACGGGCTGTTCGGGCTCCCGGGGGTGGGTCGTCGCCGCGCGTGGATCGCTTTCGGCGTGCTCGTCACCGCGGTGCTGCTGGACTCGATCTCGTTCATCCTGATGCGCCGGACGGGCGACCACCGCTTCGCCGCGCCGATGTTCCTGGGCTGGTTGCTGCTGCCTGCGGGTGTGCTGCTCATCGCTTTGCCGTGGAAACTCTGGCGGCCGTTCCCGATGCCGCATCGCTCCAACAAGTTCATCCGCGCCGCGTTTGCCTGGCTCGCGGTCGCGATGGCGCTGCTGCTGCTCACGCCGGTCTTTCACACGATCGCCGGGGTGTATTTCAGTCACGCGTACTACGGCGCCACACGCCACGCCCTTGCTGTCGGGTTCATTTCCATGATGATCGTCGGCATGGCCTCTCGCATCGTGCCGCGGCTTCGCGGCATCGACGGCCCGCTCCTGCCGCCGCTGACGGCGGTGTTCGTCTTGCTGAACCTGGGCTGCTTCATCCGGGTCGCGGTTCAGCCGTTGACCGAGTTCAGCCAGAGCCTTTATCCCGTCGTGACCGCCAGCGGTCTGATCGAACTCGCCGCGCTGGCCATCTGGGCGGTTGAGATCGTCCGCACGCTCCGCAAGCCCGAGGCCGGCGGGGTGCCCGTCGCGCCGGCTGTCCGCGATGTTGCCCTTCATGTTCTCGCTCCCTGAGGCCACCCATGATCTCCCTCGCCGATCCCCTGGAGGAACTTCGCTCGCGGCTCGGCCTGCCGACCCCGCTCCCGGCCGATCCCATGCGCATGCTCGCGGCGTGGCTCGACGATGCATGCCGCGTGAAGGCGCAGCCGAACCCCAACGCGATGATCCTCGCGACGGCGTCGAGCAGCGGGGCACCCTCGGCGCGTGTCGTGCTGTGCAAGGCGATCGATGCCGACTCGGCGTCTCTGGTGTTCTTCACCAACTACACGAGCCGCAAGGCATGCGAGATCGAGTCGAACCCGCGTATCGCGTGCGTGTTTCACTGGGATCACACGGGCCGGCAGGCCCGCATCGAGGGGCGTGTCGAGCGCGTGTCCGAAGCCGAGAGCGATGAGTACTTCCGCAGCCGCGACCTGCTGTCGCGCCTGGGCGCGTGGGCCAGTGAGCAGGGCAAGCCGCTGGCCCGGCGCGGCGATCTGATCGATCGGGTCCGCTCGGCCATGACGAGTTTCGGGATCCACATGCACCACTTCGCGATTCCCGGCGGTGCGCCGGAGATTCCGCGGCCGCCGCACTGGGGCGGCTACCGCGTGCAGATCGACACCGTCGAACTGTGGATGGGCGGCGGTGGCCGGATCCACGACCGCGCGATCTGGCGGCGAACTGCGCACGCCCTGCCCGCAACCTGGACCACCACGCGTATTCAACCCTGAGTGTGCCGCACAGCGTCCGCTCAACAGGAATCCCGCCATGACACGCCGATCGTGGGCAGAGCCCTACAAGATCAAGATGGTCGAGCCGATCCGCATGACCACGCGCGAAGAACGCGAGCAGGCGATCGCCGAGGCCGGGTACAACACGTTCCTCCTCCGCAGCCGCGATGTCTACATCGACCTGCTGACCGACTCGGGGACCTCGGCCATGTCCGACCGCCAGTGGGCCGGGATGATGCTGGGCGACGAGGCCTATGCCGGGAGCGAGAACTTTTATCACCTTGAGGACGTGGTTCGCCGCTACTACGGGTACACCCACCTCATTCCCACCCATCAGGGGCGCGGCGCGGAGCACCTGCTCAGCCGCATGTGCATCAAGCCCGGGGACATCGTGGCGGGCAACATGTACTTCACAACGACCAAGGCGCACCAGGAACTCGCCGGCGGGCGGTTCGTGGACGTGATCTGCGATGCCGCGCACGATCCGGATGATGAGTCGCCGTTCAAGGGCAACGTTGACCTCGTGAAACTCGCGGCGCTCGTCGACCGCGTCGGCGCTGGGAGCATCGCGTACATCTGCCTGCAGATGAACGTGAACATGGCCGGGGGCCAGCCCGTCAGCCTCGCCAATCTGCGCGAGGTGTCGGCCTTCTGCCGCAAGCACGGCGTGCGGATCTTCCTCGATGCGACGCGCGCCGTGGAGAACGCCTACTTCATCAAGCAGCGCGAGCCGGGGCAGCAGGACCGCTCCATCCCCGAGATCCTCCGCGAGATCTGCTCGTACACCGACGGGTGCACCAACTCCGCCAAGAAGGACTGCCTGGTCAACATCGGCGGATTCCTTGCGCTCAACGATGATGACCTCGCCGAAGAGGCCCGCAACATGGTGGTGCTGTACGAGGGCCTGCACACCTACGGCGGCCTTGCGGGGCGCGACATGGAAGCCATGGCGATCGGGATCGAGGAGTCGGTGCAGTATGACCACATCCGCGCCCGCATCGGCCAGGTCGAGTACCTGGGTAGCCGCCTTGTCCGTGCCGGAGTGCCGATCGTCCGTCCGGTCGGCGGGCATGGGATCTTCCTGAACGCGGCGAAGATGCTGCCGCACATCCCGCGTGAGCAGTTCCCCGCCCAGGCGCTGGCCGCGGCGTTGTACATCGAGTCCGGTGTCCGGGCGATGGAGCGCGGCGCGGTCTCGGCCGGGCGCGACCCGGACACGGGTGAGAACATCTTTCCCAGCCTCGAACTTGTGCGACTGACGATTCCCCGCCGGGTATACACGCAAGCGCACATGGATGTCACCGCCGAATCGGTGATCTCGGTCATGGAGAACGCCGAGGGCGTGCAGGGGCTTGAGTTCACGCACGAGCCGAAGTACCTGAGGTTCTTCCAGTCCCGGTTCAAGCAGGTATCGACGCCGCGGCCGCGAATCTCGCCACGGCAGCCGGATGCGACTGCCCGGGGGCAGACGATGCTGGGTTGAATCGCTCACGCTCCGGCAGATCGGTGGGTCGGGTGCCAACCTGCCCGGAGACGAACTGCGCGCGGATACGGGAAGGGTCTGTCGATGCGCACGGGCGCAGGCGAAGCGGTGAAGCGCCGGGCGGATGATCGCGGCGGGTCATCTCGGCTCAGTCGTCGATCTTGATGCCTCGCAGAAGCCGCTGGTTCAGCATCGCTGAGAGGCGGCGGAGCGGCGAGCCTTGATGCGCAGCACTCCGCCGCGAGCGAAGCCTAACAGAACCCAATACACGACTTGCAAAGTACTGGTGCGTAATGGGTTGCAGGTGATGGCGACTAGGCGAGCCGCCGCCGCCGATTGCAGCGGAGTGGAGAGGGAACCTTGCCACACGGTTTCGCCGAAGCGCTCATCGTGGCACCTCGGCGTTGCGCCCGCGCGAGACGAGAGTCGTCGGGTCCGGGCGGCGCGGTGTGATGTCAGGGGTTTGCAACTGGCGTGTTCTCCCCGGAGTAGAACTTCACGATTCGCATGGGGTTCCCGGATGCCAGCGTGTTTCAAGCCAGCGGAACGTGCAGAGGTCGTCGCCCGCGCCCGGGTCGCGCGGGAGTCGCTCCGGGCGTGCATGCTGTGCGAACGCAGATGCGGGGTGGATCGCCTGTCGAATGCGCGGGCGCCCTGTGGGCTGGGACAGGAGACCTGGTGCTTCAAGCGGCACATCAGTTACGCGGAAGAGGTTGAACTGCTTCCCAGTTACATGGTGTACTTTGCGGGTTGCAACTTTCGTTGCAGATTCTGCGTTCAGGGGCCGACCTGCTTTTCGCCGCGAGCCGGGGTTCTGTTTGAACCGGAAGCGTCTGCGCGGGACTTCCAGGGCGTGATCGACCGTGGAGCGCGGACGATCAACCTCCTCGGCGGGGAGCCGAGTCTGCACCTGCACACCATCCTTGAACTCGCGGCCGCGGCGGAGCACCCGCTCCCGCTGGTGCTCAATACCAACATGTACATGAGCCCGGAGGTGATTGACCTTCTGGATGGCGTGATTGCGCTCTATATCGCCGACTTCAAGTTCGGCAGCGACCGGTGCGCACAGGAGATTGCGGGCATCGACCGCTACACCGAGGTTGTGACCCGGAACCTGATCGCCGCGTCGAAGCGGGCGGACCTGATCGTCCGTCACCTGCTGATGCCCGGGCACGTGGACTGCTGCCTGCGTCCGGTCGCCGAGTGGTTGCACGCCCATCTTCCCGGGGTTCGCTTCACGCTGATGACCGGCTACGTGCCCGCGTGGCAGGCCGCCGGCAGTCGGGGCGACCTGGCCAGGACTCTTACGGAGACCGAGCGGCGAGAGGCTCAGCAGATTCTCTCGGAACTCTCGCTCGGATCGGGCGGATAGAACATGTTGAAACCGCACACTGCCGACGGCAGCGATCAACTTGGAAACGGTCTTCCGATCACCATTCGGATCGGACCGGATGGCCTCGTGTACTTTCAGGACATCACCGCGGAGTTGTTGCCCATCGTGCTCTCACTTCGTCCGGACGACGCCGACTTGCGGCGCCGCGTCTCATTGGCCGCTGGGTTTCAGCAGGAGAACGACGCATGACTCCGAAGCAGGCAAACAACGGGCTTGCGGCCGCGACGGCCGGCGCAGCCGCTCTGCCCCGGCGGGCCGAGGCGTCACCGGCGACCGCTCCGGCGGTGCACGATGAACTCGAGACACTGATCCGTGCCCGGTACCCGGTGATCTACGTGGTCAGTTGGGAAGCGCAGCGCGTGGAGCAGCATCTGGCCCGCATTGCCGCCAGCCGGGGCAAGCATCTGTATGTCTGGTCGGTCACGGGCGGGATGCGCCGTGCGGGAGCGGCCTCGGGCCAGCGGCCCAAGGGGCTGTCGGAGCCTGTTGAGGCGCTCGATCAGGTGATGGAGCACAAGGAACCGGCGATCTACCTGTTCCAGGATTTTCACGCCTTTCTCAGGCCGGCGATCCAGTGCAACATCCCCACGATCCGCAAACTGCGTGAGGCCGCGCAGGCGCTCAGCGACAGTTACAAGACGCTCATCATCTGTTCGCCGATGCTGGAGATGGCTCCGGAACTTGAGAAGGACGTCACGGTCTTTGATTATCCGCTGCCCGGTCCGCGCGAGGTCCGGGCGCTTCTGGAGAAGGTGTGCGAGGACGTTGCGGAGCATGCATCGATCCAGATCCGGCTGGACGACAAGGCGCGTGAATCGCTGGTGCGTGCCGCGGGCGGGCTGACGCTCCAGGAAGCCGAGAACGTCTTCGCCAAGACCGTGGTGAACGACGGGACGCTGAGCGGGGAGGATGTGGCGACGGTGTTCGCCGAGAAGCAGCAGATCGTCCGCAAGTCGGGCCTGCTGGAGTATCACGAGGCCGAGGCGGCGTTGTCGGATGTCGGCGGCATGGAGTACCTGAAGGACTGGCTCGGGCGGCGCTCGCAAGCGTTCACGGACAAGGCCAGGGACTTCGGCCTGCCGTCGCCCAAGGGGATCCTGCTCGTTGGTGTGCAGGGCTGCGGCAAGAGCCTGTGCGCCAAGGCGGTCAGCCGGGAGTGGAACATGCCGCTCCTGCGGTTCGACGTCGGACGCGTGTTCTCGAGCCTGGTCGGGTCGTCGGAGCAGAACATCCGCCGCGCGATCGCGGTCGCCGAGACCATCGCGCCCGCCGTGCTGTGGATCGACGAGATCGACAAGGCGTTCGCGGGTTCCGCCGGGTCGGCGGGGACCGACGGCGGCACGACCGCGCGGGTCATGAGCACGTTTCTGACCTGGCTCAGCGAGAAAACCAAGCCCGTGTTCGTCCTGGCGACGGCCAACGACATCTCGCACCTGCCCCCCGAACTGCTCCGCAAGGGCCGCCTGGACGAGATCTTCTTCGTCGACCTGCCCTCCGCGGCGGAGCGTCCGGACATCTTCCGTATCCACCTGACCCGGCGGAAGCGTGACCCGTCGAAGTTCGACATCCCGGCTCTCACGAAGGCCTCGGACGGGTTCAGCGGCGCGGAGATCGAGCAGGCCATCATCAGCGCGCTCTACGACGCGTTCTACCAGGGGCGCGACCTCGAGACGGCGGACGTCCTGAACAGCATCCGCGAGACTGTCCCGCTGTCCCGCACCATGAGCGAGCGGATCTCCGGCCTTCGAGCATGGGCCGAAGGGCGGGCGCGGTTTGCGTCCCGGTCCGAGCATGCGCAGGCGGTCGCGCCCTCGCGGAAGATCGAGGTCTGAAGTCTCGTGTGGCCAGTTTCAGAGCAACCAGGAGGTCCTCATGAGTTCTGTCTGCGTCCTGACTCCGATCGTGGTGGGATCCTGGCCCGCGATTTCGGCCGCGGTTCTGGGCGCGGCCGGAGCGATGGGCTTCGCGGTGGCCAGCGCCGATCATGACCCGGTCGAGGTCGACCCCTCTCGCAGAGTTGAGACCGAGGTGCCCAACAGCGAGGTGCTCGCCGAGACGCTCTCGCGTGGCGAGAAGATCCGGATCGTCAAGGGTGATATCACCATCGAGATCGGGGTCGACGACCGCGGAAAGTGCACGGTGTGCGCCAGCGGCGCGCGCTCCAAGGCCGACCTGCGACGGATCGGCGAGGAGGTCTCGGGGCGCATCGTCCAGCAGTTTGCCTACCACAAACTCGTCACCGAGTTGAAGAGCCGGGGCTATCAGATCGCCGAAGAGTCGGTGACCGGCGATCAGTCCATTCAGATGCGCGTCCGGTTGGGACGCTGAACCGCAAGGGGTTGAACATGGCCAAGCCGCAGTTCGATATCGCGATCGGCAAGGACGGCAAGGTGACGGTCAAGGTCCACGGCGCCTCCGGCGCCGAGTGCCTGGCGCTCAGCGACATGCTCAAGCAGATCGTCGGACACGAGGAGTCGCGATCGCTGACACCGGAGTATTACGGCGGTTCCGGCGAGGTGCGGATCGATGCGTCCGTGCACGGGCGCACGAAGGGATGAGCGGCTGAACTCGCTCTTGCGTCGGTCGTGCGATGGGGTGGGACGCTGGGGCCGGGGAAACGGGGTGATTCGGCGGAAGCGCGATGGAATGCCCGAACTGCACATTCCAGAACATGCCCGGCACCAAGGCCTGTGTCCGTTGCCGGGGATTGCTGGACTTCAGCGGCGTGTCGGTGATGCCGCCGCGGGCCAAGGGCCCGCGCGCGCTGCGCCGGGTCAATCGCGCGGTGGCCGTGACCGGCGCCGGCGCGCGGAACGTCGTCGAAGATGCGGTCGTCGCCCTCCGGCTCCCGTCGAGCAGGGGAGTCCGCTGGAGGGACA
Organism: uncultured Phycisphaeraceae bacterium; assembly: GCA_964409775.1. GTDB lineage: Bacteria > Planctomycetota > Phycisphaerae > Phycisphaerales > UBA1924 > JAHBXL01. The sequence continues at coordinate 148,849 of CAYPEI010000002.1, forward strand.
TCGGTTGGTCGGTGCTTCCGGGGCTCGGGCACATCCGGCGCGGGCAGCGGGCGCTGGGGTGGCTCATTCTTGCGGCGTGGTCTGGGGTGCTGCTGATGGCCGCGGCGGACGCGGGATCGAACGTGTCGCTCCTGCTGTGCTTCGGCGCGGTGAGCATTCACTCGCTCGCGATATCGCTGATGCTCTCGGAGTTCATTCAGCAGATGCCGATGTTCCGGAGGGTGATGTTCGGGCTCGGGCTCTACTGGGTCATCTTCGCGATTCTGTATTACCCCGCCTCGCTGGCCATGGGCCGCTGCGTTCGCATTCTCCCCGTCGAGGGCGTTCGGAAGTGCGCCGCCCTCGACAACGGCGATGTGCTGCTGTATTCGGGAGAGTGGACCCGTCCATCGCAATGGCAGCGCGGCGATGTCGTGGTGTTCCAGATCCAAGCCTCGACGATGCCCGGCGGCTATATCCAAGGGGGCTTCGGCGTCGATCGCATTGTCGGCCTGCCGGGCGATCATGTTATGGTGAAGGGGGGCGAGATCTTCGTCAACGACCAGCCTCTGCCGCGGGAGTTGTACCCGTTCGGTGGTACCACGGGCATCACCGACGTCGAACTGAAGGCGATGGATGGCGAGTACATCGTGCTCCCGACGTTGCTGCGGTGGGCCATCCACGGGAACGCAGCGGGGTATGTCAAGCAGTTGATCGAGAGGGTGTCGGTGGTGCCCGAATCGTCGATCTCCGGGTCTGTCATCGGACGCCTGAGGCCGTGGTCCCGCGCCGGGTCCTTGGTGGAGACCAAATGAGCCTGAACGGACGATTCACCAGACTCGAGTTCGACCCGGAGTCTCGCCGCGATGCCGAGTCCGCCGCTGTCGAGGCTTCCGGGACGCCCATCAGGACGGCGGCCCATGACCTCGGGCTGGCGATCGCGGCGTACCGCAGCGGCGAGTTCGAACGTGCGCTGCGGATGTACACGCACTCGCTCCAACTCGAACGGAGCCAGATCCCCGCGTGGGTCGGACAGGTGCAGATGTTGGTTGAACTGGGCGAGTACAGCGAGGCACGCCTCTGGAGCGACAAGGCGCTCGAACTGTTCAGGAACAACGGGGACCTGCTCGCCGCGAAGGCGATCGCGTGTCTGCGTGCCGGCGACGGGCGGGCCGCGCACGAGTGCAGCGATGCGTCGATCGCGAGTCCCGGGTCATCGCCGTTGCGATGGCGCGGCCGCGGCGAGGTGATCCTTGACCGCGCTGCAGGACGCGCCCGCGACTGCTTTGAGAAGTCGCTCGCCGAGCCCAAAGCCGACTGGTTCGACCGCGTCGCGATCGCGCGCCTGTACCTGTTCCACCGACAGCCCGCCCCGGCGGTGCAATATGCGCAGGCCGCCGTCGAACTCCAGTCCGGCCACGCCTACTGCTGGTATGTCCTCGGGCGCGGCCAGGAAGCCCTGGGGTGGGCCGATCGGGCGATGCAGAGTTACAGCCGCGCCATGCAACTCCGCCCGGACTTCCTGATGGCGCGCGATGCGCTCCGCGAGTTGGAACGCCGATCGGTGTTCGGTCGGATGCGCAACTGGTTTGGAGGGCTGCTTTCCAGATGAGACTCAAGACCCTGCTCTCGGGCGCTCGCGAGCACAAGGCCAGCGATGCGCACATCCTGGTCGGCTTTCCTCCGATGCTCAGGATCGCGGGTGACATCGTTGCCTCCCGCGGCGAGGCGATGACGCCGGAGGGAGTCCGGGCGCTCCTTGACGAGTGTCTCAGCCCCGGTCAGCGTGCACAACTCGACGAGAACTGGCAACTCTGCGTCTCCACCGTGTCGCCCGATGCGGGAAGAGCGCGTGTCACGATCTACAAGCGGAACGGCAACCTGGAACTCGCCATCCGGATGAGCGAGTCGACCATTCGATCGCGGGATCAACTCCGTCTGCCGGCCATCGTCGACGAGTTGGCGCGCAAGCCCAACGGGCTGGTGATTCTGACCGGCCCGACCGGTGTCGGGAAGACCACGACTTTCCATTACATGCTCGACCTGATCAATGCCGAGCGTGCGGCCAAGATCGTCACGATCGAGGACCCGATCGAGTTCGTTCATCCGTTCAAGCGGTCCATCGTTGTCCAGCAGGAGGTGCTCAGCGATGTGCCCGACTTCACGTCTGCGCTCAGGCACGTGCTGCGGCAGGACCCGGATGTCATCGGCATCGGCGAGATGCGGGACCAGGAGACAATTTACACGGCGCTGATGGCCGCGGAGACGGGGCACCTTGTCATCGCCACGCTGCACACACCGGGTGCGATCGAGGTGGTGCAGCGACTGGTCTCGGCGTTCCCTGAGGGTCGGCAGGGCGAGATCCGGTACATGCTGTCCAACACCCTGCAGGGCGTTGTCGCGCAGCAACTCATTCCCAGGGCCACGAGCAAGGGGCAGGTGCTCTGCTGCGAGGTCCTGATCGGCACGCCCGCGGTGCGGAATCACGTTCGCGAGAACTCGTCCCACCAACTCTACAGCGAGATCCAGTCAGGGAAACGGTACGGCATGGTGACGCTGGACCGCTCGCTCCTGGAGCTGTATCAGCAGGGCGAGATCTCCTACGACTCGGCCGTCGCGGCCGCGCGGCACACCGACAGCATCAAGAAGCAGGCCAACTGAAAAGCGGCGGGTCAGGCGAGTTCGACCCGCGCTTCCATGGCCAGAAGGTGAAATCTTGTCTGTCGAGGCCGCCCGGGCTTGGCGGGAGTGTCCCGCTCAACGCTTCCGGCACTCAGAACAGCCCGTTGGCTGATGGCGCAGCGCTGGCTTCCTTGTGTGGACTACATCGTCGACCGCGGCGGGTATCCGTCAACTACGGACTCAGCGCGCCTCATGGAAAGTGGAGCGGAAGGGACTCGAACCCTCGACCCCTAGCTTGCAAAGCTAGTGCTCTACCAATTGAGCTACCGCCCCAGATGTCCCGCTCGTTCCAACTCCCTGCAACGCCGCGAACTTGCGGGTTTCCGCGGCGGCTGGGCCCGCCTCTGCACACACCCGAACCGAAGCGGAGAGAGGGGGATTCGAACCCCCGATACAGACCGTAATCCGTATAACGGTTTAGCAAACCGCCGCCTTCAGCCTCTCGGCCATCTCTCCGGAATGTCCGCCAAGTGTAGTCGGCCACCTCCGGGCCGCCCATCGACCGGGGTTCCCCGTCCGGCTCCCGGATTCGCCGCCGTCCCCCGGGCTCCACGCAGAGTCCGGCTCCGGACTCGCCCCTCCGCGCTTCGTGACGCCACACCCAACCGCCATACGAGGGTCACCGATTCCGCGCCGACTCGCGGCGCCCACGACCTTCTCTCATGCTCCGCAGCCGGCGAACCACCGGCTCAGGAACGCGAAGATGTCCGGTACCTGCACCTGCCCGTTCCGATCGATGTCCGCGGCCGCGTTGCCCGCGAACCATGCGCTCAGGAACGCGAAGATGTCCGGCACTTGCACGGTCCCGTTCCCGTCAAAGTCGGCCGGGCAACACGCCGCGGGCTCGCCCGCGGCCTGGCACGCCACAGCAACCCCGGCGAACACACCGCCGGCGCCCACACACTCGCTCTCCAGCATCGTGGCGCACGCAAACCCCGTGCAGCATGCGCCGACGGGGTTGTCATACTGCACGCGCATCAGCGAGCCACGACGCAGGATCAGCAGGCGCCCGGCGCTGTCCAGCGCGAAGTCCAGCACAGCGCTCATCCCGGTCGCAAACTCGGTGGACGTGTTCGTCGCCGTGTCGAGCACGCGCACCCAGCCGCGGCCGTAATCGCCGAAGAAGTAGTCTCCTTCCATGCTTGCCGGGAAGTTCTTCGTCGGGGTGTTGTAGAAGGCCCCTCCGACAACCACAAACCCCGCGTACCCCAGCGACCCGAGGAGCGAGTGGTGATACGCGAGCATCGGATTGGTGTACTGCGGGTAGAGAGCGGGATTGAAGGCTCCCTCAGTTGCGGGCCACCCATAGTTGCGGCCCGCGATCCCATCGTTGATCTCTTCCCATGCTCCCGCGCCGACATCGTTGATGAACAGACGGCCGGTCCCGGGTTGGAATGCGAACGTGAACGGGTTCCGAAGCCCGAGCGCCCAGATCGCGCGGTTGTCCCCGGTCGTTGCCGCGTAGAACGGGTTGTCAGTCGGGATCGTGCCGTCGGCGTTCAATCGCAGGATCTTCCCGAAGATGCTCGTCATGCTCTGGGCATTGGCGCTATTGGCGTGATCTCCCAGCGCGATGTAGAGCCCGCCGTCAGCGCCAAAATGCACCGCGCCGCCGAGGTGGATTCCTGAGGCCACCCCGAGGTCGAACAACTCCACCTGGCTCCCCGCGAGCGAAACGTCGGAACCCGTCTCAACGGTGAATCGCACCAGTTTGCCGCGAGAGGAGGGCGACGGTGTCACGATGTAGGCGTACACAAATCCGTTCGCGGCGAAGTTGGGATCGGCGGCCAGCCCGATCAGGCCCTGCTCGCCGGAGGAGTTGACGGCGAAGGAGTGCATCGGCGCTGCGAGCAGTGCGCCATCCTTCCACACCCGCACTTCGCCCGTCTGCCTGGCGATCAGAACGCGCCCGTCGGGCGTCTGGGCCATGCATGTGGCGTTGGTCAGCCCGGGGGCGATGGTCGTTGCGGAAAAGCCCGGCGGCACTACCTGCGCGACGGCGGCGCTCGAACAGATCAGCATCGCCGCACCGAAGCCGAAGAAGTGATGGCGCACCGGTTCCTCCCGTGACATCGGCCGGCGAGAGCGTTCTCGCCGGTTCCGTACTCCCCGCTTTGCCCCCCACCCATACGCCGTCGAGCGATCGGAGTTTCCGGATTCCGGCAGATCCGAGCCTCCTTGCGACCGGTCAGCCCCGATCTCTGATCCGGATGACCAGCCGCAGGCCCGACCACGTCTCGTCGATTGCGCAGACCTTGTTGTCGACCAGACCCGCCGCGAGAGCGACATCCCGGATCACGTCCTCCGTGAGATCGGTCTTCACGCCGGAAGCCCTCTTTGGCCAGGCGAACCAAAGTCCCGAGTCCGGTTTCATCCGCGTCATGGCCGCCTCAAACCGCTTCGTCAGCGCGGCCCGGTTCCGTACGAATACGACCAGCACGTCGACGAGTGCACTCTTCCGTCCGCCGCGCTCAACCGCCACGTCATCCGGCAATTGGGTGAGCAGTTCCTCAAAGCCCTCCGGCGCATCAACCAGCAGCACCGTTTGCCGCGGCTTGATGCCGAGTTTCTTCCACAATGGTGTCCCCGTGTACCCGGCCATCTACAGCCCAGCTCTGCGCAGGTGCAAGATCAACTCTGCCGCACGGTCGGCTTCCACCCCGCAGTCCCGCTCCGCCGCGGGACGCACCCACACCGTCGCGTCAGGCTCGGGATCAACGGGCTGCACGAACGTGGCACGGCCAGCCTGGCTGTGCGAATCCTGCACGGGCTGGAAGCCCGTGCCACCATACCGCGGGATCACGTGCCAGTGCACATGGCCCACCACATTGCCCAGACACTCATAGTTCAGCCGTCGCGGCGAGAAACTCCGCGAAATCGCCCCCGCAACCTGCGCCACATCCTCCCACAGCCGCACCTGCCGCGCCAAGGGTAACTGGTGCAGGTGCTCGGCGTGCTCCTTCAGCACCAGAACACACCAGCCCTCATAGCGTTGATGCTCGTGCAGAAACACGACCGACTCGCGCAGGTCGCAGATCCGCAGCGACGCCGGGTCATCAAGCCGCGCACACAGGGGACACGACGCAAGCCTTGATGCCTCTGGCCCCATGCCTCGATGCCTTCTTGTGTTTCTGTTCCTGCGGGAAGGACCGAGTTCACCACGGAGATCACGGACTTCACGGAGAAATCAAACGAGAGGCGGGCTCAATCACTATCCCACTCAGTTTCCTCTCTCAGTGCTCTCCGTGTCCTCCGTGGTGAATGCTCCTCTGTTTGAACGCTGCGTTCTCCGCATCTCCGCGGTGAACTCCGCCTCCGTCACACGACAACAACCTCGCTCGGCGCTGCCTGCTTCTCGCTGACGCGCTGGATATCCGCACCCAGCATCCGCAGCCGCTCCTCCATCCGCTCATACCCGCGGTCAAGGTGGTACACGCGGCTCACGGTCGTCGTGCCCTCCGCCGCGAGCCCCGCGATGATCAGGCACGCGGAGGCGCGCAGATCGCTGGCCATGACCGGCGCGCCCACCAGTCGCTTCACGCCGCTGATGATGGCCGTCGGACCCTGGCGGAGGACCTTCGCGCCCATGCGGCCGAGTTCGGCGACGTGCAGGAATCGCTCGGGGTAGATGCGTTCGGTGACGACCGAGTTTCCCTCGGCCATGGTGAGCAGGGCGACGAGTTGGGCCTGCACATCGGTCGGGAAGCCGGGGTGGGGCTGGGTGGTGACCTCGATCGGGCGGAGCAGTCGCGAGCAGGTCACGCGGACGGTCGTCCGCATGGCATCGCGGCCCGCGGTGGGCGCGCCCTTCTCCTCGCTGAGGATCACGCCGACGCGGGTGAGGGCGTCGCACGTCGCGATCATCGCGTCCATCGGGCAGTTGTCGAGCGTGACATCGCCGTTGGTGGCCGCCGCGGCGATCATGTAGGTCCCCGCTTCGATGCGGTCGGGGATGACGGCGTGCTCGGTTCCCTGGAGGGCATCGACACCGTCGATGATGATGCGGGGCGAGCCTGCGCCGCGGATGCGTGCGCCCATGGCGTTGAGCATCTTCGCGAGGTCGACGATCTCGGGCTCGCAGGCGGCGCACTCGATCATCGTCTGGCCCTCGGCGAGCGTGGCCGCGGACATGACGTTGGCGGTGCCGAGCACGGTGGAACCGAACGGCCCGCCGAGGAAGATCCGTCCGCCCTTGAGTCGTCCGCCCTTGCCGCCGGGGACTCGGGCGACGATGTCGCCCTGGTGGAGTTGGATCTCGGCGCCGAGGCCGCGGAGCCCGTGGAGGTGCAGATCGACGGGCCGGTCGCCGATGGCGCAGCCGCCGGGCATGGAGACGCGTGCGAACCCGCGCCGGGCGAGCATGGGGCCGAGCGTGCAGATGCTGGCGCGCATGGTCTTGACGATGTCGTACTTGGCGTGGCTGGCGGACTCATCCTGCGAGTGGATCACCATTTTGCCGCCGGCGAAGGTGGCATCGGGCGGCGGGGCGAAGTCGACGTGGCAGCCGAGTTCCTGAAGCAGCCGGACCATGTTGCGGATGTCCGCGAGGTCGGGCACATCGTTGAGCATGAGGGGGCGGTCGGTGAGGAGCGCGGCGGCCATCAGGGGCAGGGCCGCGTTCTTCGAGCCCTTGATCGTCAGACGACCGTTCAGGCGAGCGCCGCCGTTGATGACGAACTGATCCATTTCTGTCTCTCTCCGACCATGGCCCGTGCCTGGCCACCAGAACGGGGTTGATCCGTCTGATAACTGCGCGGGCGGGCTGTTGGGGGTGCAGGATAGCGAACGCGAGTGAATAAGGATCGGCCGGTGAGGGCGGATTCCCGTACTCCTGGGACATCGCCTTGGCGGTGCAGGTCGCCGGGCTTTCCGTATCGTCATAAAGCGTTGCTGAACAATGACTTCTGTTGGCTGATGGCGTGTCTTGGGGGCGGTGAATTGGAAGTTCGATGGTGAGCCGGAGTGCTCTCGCGTTGGGAGCGGCCGGGTCGCGGCACGAAGCCGCGGCACACAGCATCGGGAACCGGCAGGGAAGCGGTGAACGTGCGGGCAAGTCCCGCGGGAAAGCGAAGGAATCACATGAACGCCAGCACACTGACCAAGGGCACGTTCGGCGCCGCCGGCCTGACGGCCGCGATGCTCCTGGCGTGCCTTGCCACGACCGGCGGCACGCCCCAGCAGGCGGTTGCCGACCAGCCCGCGCCGGCGGAACTTCCGGCGACGATCCAACTCACGGGCGTGGTGCGCGACTTCAAGGCGCAGAACGTCTCGGGCGGGCACCCGGACTTCCAGCGGCAGCCGACGGGCGGCTTTGCGCACTATGCGTACCAGGTCGCGGACACGCTCGACGCCGACGGCAAGCCGCAGTTCTCGTCGACGGGGTACAAGGTGAACACCGAGTGGAGGGATGCGCAGGGCCGCAACATCATGCCGCCGCGGCCGCACGTCGCGGCCCGCACGGGCGACGTGAACGGCTCGCGTTCGACGTCGACCGGCGGCGCGCTGACCACGGCGGACAACTTCCGCAAGTGGTTCCGCAACACCGACGGCGTGAACCTGTCGCGTCCGCTGTCGCTGACGCTGCGGAAGCAGTCGAACTCGAACGTGTACGTGTTCGACGATCGCAGCGACCCGGCGTTCTCGCAACTCGGCGGGTTCTTCCCGATCAACGGGGAACTCTGGGGCAACTCGGGCCTGACGAGCCCGGACAAGAACTTCCACTTCACGTACGAACTGGACACGACGTTCATCTACCGGCGGAACGCGGGCCAGACCTTCACGTTCACGGGCGATGACGACGTGTGGGTGTTCGTGGACGGCAAGTGCGTGATCGACCTGGGCGGCGTGCACGCCGCGGTGAGCCAGACCATCAACCTCGACCGGTGCACCTGGCTGCAGGACGGTCAGCGCTACAGCCTGAAGTTCTTCTTCTGCGAGCGTCACACGACCCAGTCCAACTTCCGGATCGAGACGACGCTTGAACTCACGAACGCGCAGTTGCCCAGCACCACCGCGCTGGCCGACTGATCTCGCATCCCTGCCTTTTCTTCCGATCGCTGTGCACGGACCGCCCGGGCCATTCAAGGCTCGGGCGGTTCGCTTTGGGCCGCGGGGTATGAGGGGAAGGGACGGCCACGGGGACCCCGGCCCGGTTCTACCATCGCCCCCATGGCATTCGACCCCGTTCAGATTCTGCATGACCGCTTCGGCGCGGCGATTTCCCGGGCATTCCCCGGCGCGGCGGGGGCCGACCCGCTCATCAAGCCGACACAGAACGCCAAGTTCGGCGACTTCCAGTGCAACGCGGCGATGTCGCTGGCGAAGATGGTGGGGAAGAGCCCCCGGGAGGTTGCGCAGGCGCTGGTCGAGGCGGTGCAGGTCGATGACATCGCCGCGCCGCTGACGGCGCAGTCGATCGCGGGTCCGGGGTTCATCAACATCGCGCTGCGTCCGGATGCGCTGGGCGCGCTGCTGGCGACGTTCGACACGCCCGCGCTGGGCATTGAGCGGGTTGCGCCGCAGACGATTGTGGTTGATCTGTGCGGGGTGAACCTGGCCAAGCAGATGCACGTGGGGCATCTGCGGGCGGTGGTGATCGGGGACGCGCTGGCGCGGACCTTTGAGCGGGCCGGCCACAGGGTGATCCGGCAGAACCACGTGGGCGACTGGGGCCTGCCGATCGCGATGGTGACGGCCAAACTGCTCGACATGCAGCGGGCCGGGAAGAACATCGCCGCGCTGAGCCTCGACGACATCGAGAAACTGTACAAGGCGGCGCAGAAGGAGTCGGATGCGGACGAGCGGGGGCTTGCGGCGGCGAAGAAGTATGGGCTGGGCCCCAAGACGCTGGCCGAGTTGGAGGAGCAGGTGGGCGGCGCGGGCGAGTCGCTGGCGAAGGCGAAGGCGACACTGGTCGCGCTGCAGTCGCACGATCCGGAGACTTTCGCGGTGTGGCAGCGCATCGCGGACGTCACGATGCGCGAGTGCCTGGCGGTGTGCGCGCGGCTCGGGGCGAACGTGACGGCGGAACACTCGGCTGGCGAATCGTCGTATGCCGAAGAACTGGCCCCGATGGTGGATGAACTGGTGCGGCGCGGCATCGCCGAGGAGTCCGAGGGCGCGCTGGTGATCCGCAACGAGGGGATCGAAGAGCCGACGATCATCCGCAAGTCGCCCAAGGGCGGGGGCGGGTTTCTGTATGCCACGACGGACATGGCGGCGATCCGCCGGCGGGTGCAGAAACTGGGGGCGGACCGGGTGATCTACTGCGTGGATGCGCGGCAGGGGCTGCACTTCAAGCAGGTGTTTGCGAGCGCGACGCGGGCGGGGTTTGCGACCAAGCCCGGGGCGAAGGCGCCTTCGCGTCTGGAGCACGCGGCGTTCGGCATGGTGCTGGGCAACGACGGCAAGCCGTTCAAGACCCGCTCGGGCGAGAACGTGAAACTGAGCGACCTGCTGGACGAGGCGATTACGCGCGCGGCGGCGGCGGTGCGGGAGAAGAACCCCGATCTTGCGGGCGCGGAAGCGAATGACGTGGCGACGGCGGTCGCGATGGCGGCGATCAAGTACGTCGACCTGTCGAACGACCGCGCGAAGGACTACGTGTTCTCGTTCGACCGCATGCTGGCGTTCGAGGGGAACACGGGCCCGTACCTGCTGTATGCGCTGGTGCGGATCCGGAGCATCTTCCGCAAGGCGGTGGAGCGGTTTGGCGCGGCGGTCGTCTCGGCCGCGGCGAAGGGCGGCGAGTTCAGGCTCGACACGCCCGAGGAGCGGCAACTGGCGCTGGCGCTGCTGCGCTATCCGATCGCGATCCGCGGGGTGTCTGAGGCGCTCGAGCCGCATCGCCTATGCCAGTTCCTCTTCGACCTTGCGCAGACCTTCAGCACCTTTGTCACGAACTGCCCGGTGCTGCAGGCCGAGAGCGATGCGCTGCGGGACAGCCGGCTGCGGCTGTGTGCACTCACGGACCGCGTGATGACGGATGGTCTGTCGATCCTGGGCATCAAGGCCGTGGACCGGATGTAGCGTGGTCCGCGGGGCGGGGTAGTTCGGGTGGGCTGATGCTGGCTGAAGAAGATGCGCGCAAGGACACCTGTTATGGGTGTTTGCTTCATGCGTGCGGGGTAAGTTGTGCGCGCAGAGTAGCCTGATCTGGGCATTTTCGATGTGCGTGTATGAACGATTCTGCGCGCAGAGCAACCTGATGTGGGTGGTATGACGGTGGCGGAGTGCTGAGGCGGGCGCGCGAGAATGCCGCCGCGATGTGGCCGCGGTGATGAATGGATCGCGGATGGAGAGTTCCCGAACCCCGCCGAGAAGCATGGGTGCAGTATGGTGTTTGGACGGGTAATTGTCAAGCCCAGGGTGGATGTGCAGAGGAGGCAAGCCGGGCCGAGGGCGAACACGAGTCAGTCGGTTCGGCAGGAGCCGGTGTCGCATGCGGTGGCCGTGCCGCGGCCGAGGCGGTGGCGATTCCGCGCGATGAGGCGGTAGAGCGCATCGGCGAGGTGGCGGATGCCGGGAATGAGGTACACCCACAGCGCCGGGCGGAAGCACCAGCGGGTGGCGAGGATGCGGAAGCCGGCCTCGGCACCGGAGATCGCGCGGCCGTCATCGGTCAGGAGTTGCATGGCCTGTTCGCACGCCGCGGCGGAGATCTGCGGGAAGCGCTCGAGCACGCCGGGCTCGCGGAAAGAGAGGCGTTCGACGGCTCCCGGCGCGGCCCAGCGCAGGAGGCGCTCGGAGGCGCGACGGCAGAGGGCGCAGGAGCCGTCGTAGAGCAGGAGCATGGGGGAGGGTAAGTGGGATGTGGGAGTGCGGAATGCGGAGTGTGGAATGAGGAGGCGGGAGACGGGAGGGCAGAACGCGGTGCGTGATTGTTGGTCGATGACCTCGCTAGGCTCATGGTGCAGGAGGTGAGCGATGGCCGGGTTTGGAGAGATGACGGTCGGCGGGTTTCTTGAGCAACTGAGCGCGAAGGCGCCTGCGCCGGGCGGGGGCGCGGCGGCGTGCATGGCGGGCGCGACGGCGGCGGCGCTGGCGCAGATGGTGGTCGCGTATTCGGTGGGGAAGAAGAACCTGGCGGAGCATGAGGTGCATCTGCAGCAGGCGTCGGCGATGCTGTCGCGGGCGCGGGGGCTGATGCTGCAACTGGCGGATGAGGACGCCGCGGCGTATGCGCTGGTGAACGAGTTACAGAAACTGCCGGAGGGGGATGCGCGGCGGGTGGCGGAGTTTGCGGGGGCGGCGGCGGCGGCGGTGGCTGTGCCGCGGGCGGCGCTGGCGCTGAGTATGGATTTGCTGCGGCTGGTGGAGAGCCTGTGCGGGAAGAGCAACAAGTTTTTAAGGTCGGACCTGGCGATCGCGGCGGTGCTGGGGGAGGCGGCGGCGAAGAGCGCGTGGTGGAATGTGAGCGTAAACCTGTCGCTGCTGGGGGATGAGGCGGAGCGGGCGCGGATCGCGGCGGAGGGGGAGCGGGCCTGCGCGAAGGCGGGGGAGATTCGGAAGGCTGTGGAGGGGGCGTGTGGGGAGGGGACGTAGGGAGTGGTGAGTGGTGGGGGGACGGGGGGCGGGGGGGTACGAGTCGGGCCTAGGTCGGCCATCTTCAAGGGGCTCTGCGGCTGAAGCGGGGGGCTGGCTTCCTACCATTGCCCGTGCCTGAAATTGATGTGCCCCAGAATCTTCGGATTGCGATCCTGCTCGAGATGCTCGAAGAGGTGAGCCGCGCCACGGAGCCGGAGCAGGCGGTGCAGGCGTATGCCGCGAGGATCGGCAAGTTGCGGCCGGTGGACGGGATGGTGTCGGCCTCGGTGCGGAACATGCCGGCGGGTCAGTTCAAGATCACGCGGCGGGGGCGCGCGGTGGAGCCGGGCGGACCGTTCAAGCACAAGATCGTCGATCCGTGGAAGAACTGGAGCAGGCTGCGGACGTATACGGGCGGGTTCCTGGGCGAGTTGATCGCGGCGGAGGAGCCGCGGCTGCTGACGAATATCGATCTGTCGGGCGATGCGGTGCTGGCGGAGGATTTCGCCGACATGCACTCGTGCCTTGCGCTGCCGATCTTTGACGGGGGCAGGGTGCTGAACTGGAGTTTTCAGTTCAAGCGCGACCCGGAGGGGTTCACCGAGAAGGACCTGGAGGAGCAGTTGCTCCAGGTGAACATGTTCGGCTCGATGACGAAGAACCTGGTCTCACTGGACCAGATCCGGAAGTTGAACGACCGGCTGAACGCGCAGTTTGAGGAAGTGGCGCGGGTGCAGCAGGCGCTGCTGCCCAAGGCCAACCCGCACATCCCGGGGCTGGTGTTCGCGACGAGTTACCTGACGAGCGAGCAGGCGGGGGGCGACTACTACGACTTCTTCGAACTGCCGGGGGGGAAGTGGGGGATCCTGATCGCGGATGTGGCGGGGCATGGTCCGGGCGCGGCGACGGTGATGGCGATGCTGCATGCGATCCTGCATGCGCACCCGGGGATCGGGGAGGGGCCGGCGGCGGTGCTGGAGTATGCCAACGAGCGGCTGTTCGCGGCGGAGATGGAGCAGTCGTTCGTGACGGCGATCTTCGTGGTGTATGACCCGGCGACGCGGGTGCTGTGCTATGCGCGGGCGGGGCATCCGCCGCTGCGGCTGAAGGACACGCGGACGGGCGAGGTGAGCGTGCTCGACGGGGACGGGGGCGTGCCGCTGGGGATTCTTGAGCACGAGGGGCTGGTGCAGCACCGGGTGAGGCTGGAGGTGGGGCAGACGGTGGTGCTGTACACCGACGGGATCACCGAGGCGTTCAACGCGTCACGGCAGATGTTCGGGACGGAGGGGCTGGACGCGGCGCTGACGCGGTGCACGGGCGAGCCGGACTGCGTGGTGGACAGCGTTCACCGCGCGCTGTTCGAGCACACGGGGAGCCGCACGCGGGACGACGACCAGACGCTGGTGGTGTTCAAGGTGGTCGAGCAGGGCAAGGAGGCCGGGACGTGAGCAAGATCGCCGGGCGTGCGCCCGAGCCGGAGTGGTTTGCCCGGGCCGACCCGGAGAGCGGGCGCGACGGGACCGGCCTGAGTTTCTCGTGCACGATGTGCGGGAACTGCTGCTCGGGTCCGGAGGGGTATGTGCTGGTGAGCGAGGAGGAGATCGCGGGGCTGGCGCGGCGGCTGGGGATGTCTGCGGCGGAGTTCACGAAGAAGCACACGCACGTGACGAGCGAGGGGAGGTCGCTGAAGGAGAAGCGGAGCGAGAAGGGGCTGGACTGCGAGTTCCTGGACCGGGAGAAGATCCCGGGGAAGGCGGTGTGCGGGGTGTATGAGGACCGGCCGGCGCAGTGCCGGACGTGGCCGTTCTGGCCGAGCGTGATCCGGAGCAAGCAGACGTGGGAGCGGGCCAAGCGCGTGTGCCCGGGGATCGACAAGGGGAAGAAGTACACGCTGGTGCAGATCCGCGTGCAGCGGGATGCGTGCGAGATCTAGGGGGCGCGGCATGCACGGGGCGGAGGACAGCCGCGGGTTGGTGCAGGGTTGGCTGGCGGCGGTGTCGCGCGCGGACGTGCGGGGGGAACTGGAGGCGGTGTATGCGGCGGCGGCTGGCGCGATCGCGGAGCGCGGGCCGGCGTGCTGGGCGTCGGGGCGGTGCTGCAACTTCGAGAAGACGGGCCACCTGCTGTATGTGACGGGGCTGGAGGCTGCGTACACGGTGTGGATGGGGCGTGAACGCGAGTGTGCAGCGAGAACAGAGCCCCCGGGTTTGCGCTCGGGGCTCTCGTTGAAGGTGGTTCGCGGGGGCGCTTGCCCGTTTCAGGACGGGAATCTGTGCGGGGTGCACGAGATCAAGCCGCTGGGGTGCCGGGTGTACTTCTGCGACAAGTCGGCGCAGGGGTGGCAGCAGGAGTTGAGCGAGCGGCTGCTCGCGGACATTCGCGCGATTCATACGCGCCACGGGATCGAGTACCGGTATGGGGAGTGGCGGGGGATGCTGACTGAGGTGAGGGGCGACGGTCGGGATTACTGCTCGTAGAGCCGCTTGACGAAGATGTATCCGCCCTGTGTCGCGCCCCAGACCTGGTTGCCGGCGGCGTCGAAGCCGCGGTCCCAGGTGATCATGCCGAAGGGGCTGATGCTGGCCTCGCTGCTGGCGTAGGCCGCGCCCTGGAGCGAACTCTCGCACCCGGCGCCGGTGGTTGAGCCGGTGAAGATCTCTTTGCAGTTATGCCAGGTGAGGGTGATGGCGCAGCCGTCCTTGAGGGAGAGTTGCTCGGGCCGGAGGCCCGCGAGTTTCTCGGGGTTCTGCCAGGCGCCGGCAAAGCGGAGGGCGGGCTCGGGCAGGGTGTAGACGTCGGAGCGGAAGGTGTGGTCGGGGTTCTGGCTCAGGCGGTAGATGCGCTGCCGGTAGGGCTTGTCGAGGGATGAGGCGACGGCCTGCTCGACGTAGAGCCATGTGCCGTCGGTCCGGTCGGGCCAGATCTGGACCATCTCGAGGCGGATGTCGCGGTAGTTCTCAGGGTCTCTCGCGGACTGTTTGGCGCTGGAGAAGGAGCCGACCATGTAGTCGCGGAGCGTGACGATGCTCCCGCCGGCGTGATCGTCGTGCGCGGAGGCGCACCCGCAGAGGAGGAGGGATGTGATGGCGGTGAGGAGGAGTGCCGCGAGTGTGCGTGGATTCATGGCGGGATTGTTGGAGTGTCGCGGGGGATCGGCCATTGGGCGCGCGATGCCGGGGGGCGCGCGGGGCGGGCAAGGAGGAGTTGGTCCCGCAGGTCATCAGGAGTTGCCGAGCCGGGCGACGCCGCGACGGAGAGCGCGGGAGATACGGACGGTGAGGCCGGGTGGTTGCGAGGCCAGCGCAAGCCGGTGGCGTGAGGCGTCGTCGGGCTGGGTTTCCCAGTCGGCGGCGATCAGGGGGGCGAGGGGCGCGGGATCGAAGTCGTCGCCGCGAGTCCTGGCGGGGAGGCGGATGGCGCCGATGTTGGGAACGCCGCCGCAGCCGGTGAGTTTCTCGAATGGCCAGTGGTCGAAGAGGAGTTTGGCGCCGCGCTCGCCCCAGTGGACCTTTTCGCCGGTGCGCTGCTCGAAGTCGGCGGCGCGGGCGGGCAAGTTGATGTCGTGCAGGATGACCCACGCGCCCGCGGCGAGGGCGGGCATGAGGCCGAGGAGATCGGCGACGGGGTAGGGATGCTGGTGGCAGGCGTCGATGAAGACGAGCGGGAGCGGGCCGCCGGCGCTTGGGGCGAAGTCGCGGGCGATGTCGGTGGCGACTCCGGGGGCGTGGATGGTTGCGCGGGTCGCGAGATCGGGAGTCATGATGTTGACGGCGTAGCCGACGGGCACATCGGGGTTCCAGTAGCAGTGCGAGAGGAGGTCGTAGGTGTGGACGAACCAGTCGCCGGCGGCGGAGTCGCGGCCGTGTGCCGCGGCCATGGATTTGAGCAGGACGGCGGTGGAGACGCCGCTGGCGGTGCCGAGTTCGACCATGCGCTGCGGACGCAGGCACTGGATCATGTCGAAGAGGAACAGGGCATCGTCGAGGAGAACGGCGCCGCGGGCGTCGTCGGGGGGCATGTACCAGGCGGCGAAGCGGAGCAGCGCATCGGGGTCGGGCGCGACGCCGAAGCGGTGGCGGAGGCGGTGGTGGGCGGGCAGATAATCGGCGAGGGTCCGCTCGCGCTGCTCACGATCGGGGGAACCGATGAGCGGGCTGGTGGGGCCGACGGATGGAGGCGTGGGCGTGCTCACGGGTCGAGGGCATCATAGCGGAAGGTCTGAGTCTGACCCTACGCTTGGCCCGTGACGGCGGTTTCCGGCGAGATTGCGGGGAGTTCGGGGCTTGAAGGGCCCGGGGCATCGGTGCGCGGATCGTTGGCGGAGATTTTGCCGCGGCGGCCGGTGGAGGTGGAGGTCGATCGGCGTTCGGCGGTGCGGGTGATCCGTATTGCGGTGGTGGTGCCGTGCTACAACCGGCGCGCGGATGCGGAAGCGGTGCTGGAGGACCTGGCGCGGGTGGAGGTGTCGGGCGGGGCGGAGGGACGGCGCCGGGTAGTCGATCTGCGGGTGCTGCTGGTGGACAACGCGTCGAGCGAGCCTCTATCGACGGTGACGGGATCGTGGGCGGGGAAGAGGCCGGGCGAGGGCGGCCTGTGGCTGGAGCATGTGCGTTCGCCGACAAACAGCGGCGGGAGCGGCGGGTACAACCTCGGCATGGCGCGGGTGCTGGGTTGGTGGCGGGGAGAGGGCGGGTGGGATCCGGAGTATGTGTGGCTGGTCGACAGCGATGCGCGGGTGGCGCCGACGACGCTCTGGCGTCTGCTGGAAGTGATGGAGCGGGACGAGACGATCGTGGCGGCGGGGAGCGTGATCTGCGACCCGCTGACTGGGCAGGCGTTTGAACTCGGCGGGAATCAGAACCCGCGGACGGGGCACTTTGAGCCGATGGTGCTTGGCGAGGTCGGGGTGGTGGGGGGCGGGGACGGGCTGGTGGATTGCGATTACGTCGCGGCGTGCTGCGCGCTGGTGCGCAGCGATGCGATCCGCGCGACGGGGCTGTTTCCGGACCGGTTCCTGAACGCGGATGACGTGGAATGGTTCATCCGGATGAAGCAGACGACCGGCGGGCGGGTGGTGGGAGTTCCGGGCAGCCTGGCGATGCATCCGCGGTTTGACCGGTTTCCGACGTGGACGCGGTATTACATGTGCCGCAATGCGATGGGGCCGCTGGAGGCGGTCGGGGGCGGCGCGTGGAGCCGGTTCGTGCGGGCCAAGCAGGAGGTGCTGCGTGCGGTGCAGCAGGCGCTGATGGGCAGGACGGACCTGGCGGGGCTGCATGTTCGCGGGCTGAAGGACGCGGCGGAGCACAGGACGATCGGGATCGCTCCTGAGGGTGTGATCGACCTGAAGGTGACGCGTCCGTGGTCCGCGCTGGGCGAGGACCTGCGGGCGGCGCTGGGCGATCGGGTGAAGGGGGCCGGCGCGAAGGTGCTGAACGACCTGCAGATCGGCGCGGCGGCCGAACAGGAAGCGATGCGGCAGTTGGAGGCGGCGGGCGCTGAGGAGCGTTGGGCCCGGCCTCGGCGAGAGGAGGGCGTGCTGAGGGCGATTGCGGGGGCGGCGGTGCGGTGGGTGATCGGACCGCGTGCGGACATCGCGATCGTTCCGGCGCGGGGTCGTCCGTCGGCGTGGTTCTCCGGACAGGTGATGGTGCAGGGGACGCCGCAGGGATTCGTGCTGCAGCGGTTCGGAAGGGTGCGGCCGCTGGTGGGCGCGGCGCGGACGCTGCTGGCCGGCGGGTGGCACGGGCTGCGGTGCACGTTCCGGAGGGCGGAGTATCGCGCGTTGCCGCAGGTGGGGGATGTGGGATGTGGGATGTCGGATGTGAAGGCAGGGGATGGACGCGGGGGAGAGGTCGGAGACAAGACAGGAGCCCCCACCGCCGCCTTTGGCGGCACGTCCCCCTTGGGGGAGGTTGAGAGGCCGGCGCGTGCGTCGCGCGCGTTGTCGCTGACGGTCGTGGTGCTGAGTCACAACCGGTGGAATTCGCTGTCGCAGACGCTTGGGTCGCTGCTCGCGGACCCGACGGTGATTGCGGCGGGCGGGGCGTCGGCGGTTGTGGTGGTGGACAATGCGTCGACGGACGTCACGCCGGCGCGGCTGGCGGAGGAGTTTGCGGGGGTTGGGGTGATGGCGCTGGATGAGAACCGCGGGGTGGATGCGTTCAACCTTGCGGTGGCGGGTTGCGAGAGCGACCTGGTGCTGGTGCTGGATGATGATGCGCGGGTCGCGTCCCGGGCGCTGCGGGGCGCAGTGGACCTGCTTGCCGGGCGTGACGACCTTGCGGCGGTGACGTTCCTGCCGCGGCACCCGCGGACGGGGCGGGCGGAGTGGCCGTTTGGCGAGCGGGATGATGCGGGGCGATGGACGAGCGATGCGTGGCCGGTGATGGGGTGCGCAAACCTGGTTCGGAGGGCGGACTGGATCGCGGCGGGCGGGTATGAGCGGGCGTTCTTTCTGTATCGCAACGACACGGACCTTGCGCTGAAGTTGCTGGCGATGGGGCGCGGGGTGCACTTTGACTCGACGTGGGTCGCGCTGCACGACACGGCGGCGGGATCGGGGGCGAAGAAGAGCGCGAAGTGGCATCGGATGGCGACTCGGAACTGGGTGTGGGTGTGCCGCCGGCACGGGCGCGGCGTGCGGGCGGTTGGTGCGGCGGGCGCGGGGTGGGCGTGGGCGCACGTGCTGGCGGGGCTGAGCCTGACGCGGCAGTGGTCGACGCTTGTGGGCGGGATGGAGGGGCTGCTGCAGAGCGCGCCGAGGGTGGCGCTTGCTGAAGCGCCCGATGGCACGCACCTGGCGCGGCTGCTGGAGGTTCGGCGCGGGGCGAGGCGGCACAAGCGGGTGTAGTGTGGTTCGGGCGTGACGCCGTGCGCTGGAGCCCGGTTATCGGAGCGCTGCGCCGGGCTGTGCCGCGCGTGCGGCCGGTCGGGGCGGGGTCGGGGGCGATCCCGGCGGCGTCGTTCAAGCCTTCGGTCTGTACGGGCGATCCTCCCGAATGGGTGAGACCCTCGGGCAAGGGAGGATCGCGACGTTGCTGTTTCGACGAACCGAGTTGGGAGCGGTCGGGCGGCGGGGCGGGAACGCTTCGCGGCGGAGCCCCGGCCTGCGCGCGGGCGAGGCGTTCGGCGTCGAGGCGCTGGAAGGCCGCGTGCTGCTCTTTGCATGGACCGCGCAGGAGGTGTACCTGGCGGAACTGGTAAACCGCGCGCGGGCGAACCCGACGGCGGAGGGGACGCGCCTGGGCCTGAATCTGGCGGCGGGGCTGACGACGGCGGAGTTGGCGAGGCTGGTTGCGCAGGAGCCTCTGGCGCTGAGCCCGGCGCTGACGCAGGCGGCGCGGGCGCACAGCCTTGACATGGGCACGCGGAACTTCTTCAGCCACACGTCGCCCGCGCCGGAGTACTCGACACCCACCTCGCGGGCGCAGAGTTACGGCTACCCGGGCACCGCGGGGGAGAACATCGCGGCGGGGTACACGACCATCGACGCGGTGCACCGCGCGTGGCTGGAGAGCCTCGGCCACCGGAAGAACGTGCTGTCGCTGCACTCGACGTTCGACAGCGATTTTCATTACGACGAGATCGGCGTGGGCCTGTCGTTCGACATCGGCGGCAACTACAGCAACTACTTCACGCAGGACTTCGGGTATCAGGGTGCCAGCCCGGTGCGCTATGTGCTGGGCGTGGTGTTCAGCGACGCCGACAGCAACAACTTCTACGGCATCGGCGAGGGCAAGGCGAACGTGCGGGTGGATGTGCGGTCGGGGAGCACGGTGGTGGGGACGTACACCACCGACGCCGCGGGCAACTACCAGATCGTGGTGCCCGCCGGGTCGTACACGGTCCGGTTCACGGATCTCTCGACCGACCGGACGTTCGACCGTCCGCTGACGGTGACGACGTACAACGTGAAGGTCGATGCGACGGATGCGCAGATCAATCCGCCGCCGCCGACGGACGATCACGCCAACAGCGGGCAGTGGTCGCAGGCGACGGTGATCGCCATCGATCCCTCGAACGGCAACGGCACCGCGCTGGGGCGGTTCGAGGCGGCGGACGACACGGACCTGTTCCGGTTCACGGCGTCGGTCGCGGGGGTGTACCACATCTCGGTGAATGCCCTGAGCGCGAACACGCACGTGCTGACGGTGTTCAACGCGTCGCAGCAGCAGATCGCGACCACACCGGGCGGCCAGCAGAGCGGGTCGTACGACCTCACGGCGGCGGCGGGAGCGACGTTCTACCTGCGGGTCTCGGGGGGCATCACGCAACTCAACGGCAACTACGTGGTGCTGATCCAGGGGCCGGGCTCGGGCGGCGGAGGCGGGGGCACGCCGGATGACCATGCCGACAGCGGGCAGTGGTCGCAGGCGACGGTGGTGTCGCTGAACCCGCAGACGGGCGATGGGGCCGCGAGCGGGATGTTTGAGTCCGTGGACGACACGGACCTGTTCCGGTTCACGGCGCCGCTGGCGGGGGTGTACCGCATCACGGTGACGGCGCAGAGCGCCAACACGCACGTGATCACGGTGTTCAACTTCTCGCAGCAGCAGGTGGCGGCGACGGCGTCGGGCCAGCAGAACGCGGTGTATGACCTGACGGCGGCGGCGGGGGCGACGTTCTATCTGCGGATCTCGGGGGGCATCACGCAACTCAACGGCGGCTATTCGGTCACGATCGCCGGGCCGCAGAGCGATCCTGATCCGGACCCGGACCAGGGGCACCTGGCGGCGATGAGTCTGCCGCTGGGCGGCGCGCTGATGATCGACGGCCGGTTGGGGGTGAGTTATCTGAGCGCCGAGTCGCGGCCGATGTTTGCGATCCGGAACGAGGACGGCACGTGGGAGCGGATCGACCTGATCAGCACGGCGGGCGGACCGGGCGTGGCGGGGAAGGTGGTGACGTGGTCGGATGCGCGGGACGGCTCGACCTATGCCGCGGCGAGGTCGAGCTCCGGCCTGATCCTGTATGAGCGGCGCAGCGACGGGACGTGGACGGTCCGCAACCTGACGACGGAACTGGGCAAGCAGCGGATCGAGGGCGACCTGACGGTGTACCTGGAGAACAACGGCCGGGCGCACATCGCGGGCCTGAACCCGGGCGGGAAACTGGTTGACTACAAGATGATGCCCACGCGGAACGGCGGCGGGCAGTGGCGGTGGTCGTTCCTGAACCTGGCGAACCATCTGACTGCGCGCGGCCGGAGCATCCCGGCGATGGCGGGCCAGTTCGACTCGTTCGTGACGCCGCGGGGGAGTTGGAACATCGTCGGCCTGGACACGGCGGGCGACATCCAGTTGTTCTTCAAGGAGAAGAACCAGCGCTGGGACGTGGTGAACCTGTCGGACTTCGTGGGGACGCCGGCGCTGACGGGGGTTGTGTCGGTGTACCAGGGCGCGAACCGCTCGATCAGCATCGTCGGGACGGCGAGCACGGGCAACGTGTGGATCACCGGCTTCACGCAGGAGGGGGGCTGGCGTGCGACGAATGCTTCGCAGGGCAAGGCTGCGCCGCAGAAACTCCGCGGCGGCGGCCTGACGACGTATGTCACGGACAACGGCGTGACGTTCGTCACGGGGCTGAACGGCGCGGGCAAGGTGGTGGTCTACCGCTTCAACACCGTCACCGGGCGCTGGGCGGTCACCAACGCGACGAACCTGGTCGCGGGCGGCGGGCCGACGCTGACGGGCCGGCTGTCCGCATCGCTGACGGCCGACGGGCTGGAGGTGTGCATCATCGGCGAGACCGCGGCGGGCCGGATCATGCGGTATTCGTGGAGCCCGGGCCAGGCGTGGCAGGTCGAGGATGTGTCGGAGAAACTCGCGGCGTAGGCGGACGCGGCACGCTGGGCGCGGTTTACACCGCGTTGGGGGCGGGTTTGCCTGCGAGGATGGCGCTCGCGTTGGCGCAGACCATCTCGGTCATCTGCTCTCGGTAGCGGCGTTCGCCCGACCCGATGTGGGGCGTGAACACCGCGTTGTCGCACTGCATAAGCAGGGGGTTGACCCTGGGCTCGTGCTCGAAGACATCGAGGCCCGCGGCGAAGATGGAGCCGGCCTTGAGGGCCTCGGCGAGGGCCTGCTCGTCGATGACGGGGCCGCGGGCGGTGTTGACGATGACCGCAGTGGGCTTCATGAGGCGCAGGCGAGGGGCGTTGATGAGGTGGCGGGTGTCGGGGGTGAGGGGGGTGTGGATGCTGACAAAGTCGGCGCTGCGGAGGCCCTCGTCGATGTCGACACGCCGGGCGGCGATGGGGGCCTGCTCGAAGTCGGCGTGCGCGGAGCGGGCGACGTAGAGGACGCGCATGCCGAAGCCCAGGGCGCGCAGGGCGACGGCGCGGCCGATCCGGCCGGCGCCGACGATGAGCAGCGTCTGGCCGGTGAGGTGGACCCCCAGCCAGCCGGTCGGGAAGATGTTGCCCTGTTTCTCGAAGTGGCCGGCGCGGACGAAGCGGTCGCCGGCGGCGACACGCCTGGCGGCGGCGAGCAGGAGCGCGAAGGCGATATTCGCGGTGCCTTCGGTGACGGCATCGGGGGTGTTGGTGACGATGATGTCGCGGCGGCGGCACGCCGCGAGATCGAAGTTGTCGATCCCGACGGCGAAGTTGCACACACCCTTGAGGCGCGGCCCGGCGGCGTCGAGGAACTCGTCGTCGACGCGGTCGTGGAACATGGAGATGACCACGTCGCTGCCCCGGATGAACTCGAGGAGTTGCGGGCGGGTCATCTGCGGCTCGGCGTGGGCCTGGCGGATGTCGGCGCCGGGGATGGAGGGCGTGCCGGGGACTGCGCGGGTGATGGAGACGGTGGGCATGGGGGAAGTGGGAGTGCGGAATGCGGAATGCATGGAGATTGAACGCGAAGGGCACGAAGGGAACGAAGGGGGAATGCGGAATGGAAATGCTACGGGTGCGTTGAACCTGATTGAAACGCGGCGCGGGCTTCGGACTCGGTGATGCGCTGGGTCCAGGCGATGGAGAGCGACTGGGGCATATCGACGCGGCGGCGGTGCACGGCGGCGTGGATGCTGTCGGCCGGGTCGGCTCGCACGATCGGGACATCGCTGCCGAACCACAGGTCGCGCCCGGGCACGAGGCCGGAGTCGATCAGATCCCGGAGGGGCAGGACCCGTGACAGGCGATGGGGAAGGTAGCGGCCGAGCGCCTCGACATCCGCCAGCAAGTGACAGGGCTGGACGCTGCAGACTACGTCGAGGCGGGCGAAGCGCGCGACATCGGCCTCGTCGATGAGTTCGCAGTGCTCGATGCGGTGTCGCGGTGCAACGCGCGCGCGAGCGGTGCGGGCGCGGGCGACATCTTCAACGGCATCGAGGACGAAGCGCACGGCGGCATCGCCGATGGCGTGCACGGCGAGGTGGAGGCCGAGTTGTTCGGAGGTTGCAAGGTGTGTGCGGAGGGCCGCGGGGTCGATCATGAACTGGCCGCGTGGAAGACCGGGCATGGGCGATCGGTAGTCGACAAGCATCGCGGCGGTGCGGCTGTTGAGCGTGCCATCGGCGAAGACCTTGCCGCCGGCGAGGCGCAGGCGGGGGGACTCCCAGGCGGCTCGCGCTGCGAAGTCGGCCTGGAGGCGGTTGGCGGGCGGATAGAGACGGACGCTGAGGGGAAGTTGACCGCGGCGCTCGAGCGCGGCGAGCGTGGGACCGAGCCACTCCTGGGAGTGCAGGTCGTGGACCTCGGAGAAGCCGAGCGCGGCGAGGTGGGCGAGGGCGGCGGCGATGTGCGCGGTGCGCTGCTCGGCGGAGTGTTCCGGCGCGGATTTCCAAACGGCGTACGCGGCGCCTTCGAGGAGGAGACCGGTGGGTCTGCCGGAGTTATCCACAACGACGACGCCGTTGGGCTCGATGGGGCGGCCGGGCAAGACGCGGGCGGCGGCGAGCGCGGCGGAGTTGGCGGCCGCGGCGTGGTGGTCGAAGGACATGATCGCGCACGGATTGTCGGGCGCGGCGGCGTCGAGTTCGGCGATGGAGGGCCAGCGCGCCTCGGGCCAGCCTTCGACGCGGGCGCTGTGCAGGCGGGTGAAGACTCCGGGGGCTGCGCGGCGGGCGGCGGCGCGCACGCGGTCGAGGCACTCGGCCAGGCTCCGGCAGCCTTCGAGGGTGGGCATGGTGAGGGCTTCACCGAGCGAGGCGAGATGGGCGTGCGCCTCTCTCACGCGGGTGCTCCGCCGGCGGAGAGGAGGGCTGTGAGCATGAGTTCGGCGGTGGGGATGTCGGCGGCGGCGTAGGGGAACTCGAGTCGGACGATGCCGAAGGGCGCGCGGATGTCGATGCCGTCGGGGTCTGCGCCGACGCAGAGGGCGTCGTCAAGGTCGATGGCGGCGACGGCGCGTGCGGCGCGGGAAAGGATGGCGCGGTCGGCGTTGGCGAGGCGGATGAGGCGGAACTCGGCCGTGCCGAGCATGTTGGGCACGGTGAGCGCGGCTTCATCCATCACGGCGTCGGCGGCGTCCTCGGTGCTCTTGAGACCGAGCGTGCGGGCGGAGATCCAGGTTGCGGAGGTGGGGGGCAGGCCGTGGTAGACCGACCAGCGGTCGACGGCTTCGGAACCTTCGGGCCGCTCGATTCGGGAGGGGACGACAAGGGCGGTGGCGTCGCAATCGGCCTGGGAAGGGAGGAAGAGCGTGAACTCGGGGTAGGTCGATGCGGCGGACTCGACGGGGAAGACCAGGTGCCCGTTGGTGCGGTCGATGACGAAGTGGATGGGCGCGGTGCGATCGCCGAAGGCGAGAGTGGCCTCGCGGAAACGGCGGAGGAGCCGGAGGCACCATTGGGCAGCGGCGTCGTCGCTCATTGGAGGATTGTGGAGGGTGGGGCGGCGTGCTTCCACCCCGGGAGCGAGGAAGAGGGCGTCCAAAACGAGCACGGGGCCGGCCCTGAGGGCCGACCCCGAAGTGCTTCGAGTGGTGCTTCAAGGGGGTCGGAGCGACGTGCTCGGTTGACCCCGTTCCGCGATTCAGTGTGCCGCTTTCGCGACGGTTAATGACGTGAAGAGTGTGTAGGACCTTGTAGCGGTTGGTTCCGGATCGTCAGGCGTTGAGAGCCTTAGCGACGAGCCTTCTTCGCAGCCTTCTTCTTGCCAGCCTTCTTCGCAGCCTTCTTCTTTGCCTTCTTGGCCATGATGTTCTCCTCGGGCTCCGTTGCGGAGCGTTGAAAGACTCGAGCGGCTCTGAAGCACCACTTTGCTGTCGTGTGCCGCCCACTGGGACAGCCCGTGTATCGGAATGATCAAGCCCGTTGCTTGAGCAATCCTTGCGCACCATACACTGGTCGCGCAGGAGAATGCAAGTCGATGGCCAAGTCATCCACATCGCTGATCGTTCATGGTGCGACCGGACGCATGGGCACGCGGATCATCGCGCTGGCCGCGGAGGACCCGGAGGCGCGCATCGTCGCGGCGCTGACGCACACGGGTTCGTCGCGCATCGGTGCGGACTCGGGCGCGGCGGGGGTGCGGATCGCGATCGCGCCGAACGCCGCGGATCTGGCTGGTTTCAAGGGGGTTTTGATCGATTTCAGTTCCGACGCGGGCGCGCGGCACGCGGCGGAACTGGCGCGCAGCGCGCGGTGCTCGCTGCTGGTGGGGACGACGGGGCTGAGCGACGAGACGCTCGCGGCGCTGCACGACACGGCCTCGGTGTGCCCGGTGCTGGTCGCGCCGAACACGTCCTTGGGGGTCGCGGTGGCGTCGAAGATTGTTTTTGAACTGGCCCGCGCTCTCGGACCTTCCTTTGAGTGCTCGATCGTGGAGGCGCACCACAGCCGGAAGAAGGATGCGCCGTCGGGAACGGCGGCGAGGCTGGCGCGCGCGGTGCGCAGCGCGGGGCATGTGCTGCGCGACGATCAGGTGCTGGCGATCCGCGGCGGCGACGTGATCGGCGAGCACACGGTGCGCTTCGCGGGGCCGGGCGAGTACATCGAACTGACGCATCGCGCCACGACGCGCGACCTGTTTGCGCTGGGTGCGATCCGCGCGGCGAAGTGGTTATCCACACGGGCGCCGGGGTGGTACACCCTGGAAGACACGCTGGGGATCACGGCGTGATGCGCCGAAGATCGTGAAAGATCGCCGCAGGATCGATGTGGCTACATGTAGCCGATGTGTCACTTCCATACTGCGGTGTTGGCTCGCAAAGCGGGAGTCGCCAGCCAGGCGAGCAGGAGCACCGGGAGCAGTGCTTCCCACGTGAACGCCGCCGCGGCGATGACACCCGCGCTCTCGCCTGGCGCAGCGCGTCGCGCGGCGGCGTAGACCAACGCGGCGGCGAGGCACGCAAAGACGAGTTTGGACCAGCCCCATGAACGGGCGAGGGTGATGCTCCAGCGGCGCTGAAGCATGACGCCGATGCCGGAGACGATGAGGGCGACGCCGAAGCAAAATGCGATCGAGGTGCCGGTCCAACCCAAAGTTGTCCACAACGCGCCGGGTTCGGGCTCCTGTCGCGGTGAGGAGAAGGGGCCGCCGACGTGCCGGGTGACGAGGCTGATCATCGCGACGGGGCCGATGATCGACTGCAGACCGCCCGCGGCGATGAGGATGAGCCCGGTGACGAGGGGCCACACGGGGTAGTCGGGATCTTGTGGACCGAAGAGGATGGGAGTTGTGGCGGAAGGGTCAGGCGCGGCGGGCGCGGCGGGCGCGGCCGGGCGCGCGGGTTGAGCGGCAGCGCTGAGTTCGAGGTCGGAGTCCTCCTTGCGCTTGTGCTCGGCGATCATGGTGAGGCGGTCGTAGTAGGTCTGCCCGGGCGTGAGGGGTGGCACACCGGCGGGCGAGGCGTGCGCGGCGGCGAGCGGATCGCCGGAGGGGGCGTTCTGGGAGCGGAGGAGCCGATCGAAGAGCGCCTGCCGGCCGCGGGCGATCATCGCCGGTCCGCCGCAGGCCGACTCGATCGCGGCGAGGAAGTGTCCCGGGGACTTGTGGCGGAACATGGGCGACTTGTTGAGCGCGCGTTCGACGGCTTCGGCGAGTGGCGCGGCGATTCCCCTGGCGAGCAGGCGGTCGATGGGGGGAGCGTCGTGGGCGTGGCGGGCGCGGATCTCGTCGAGCGAGCCGTGGAACGGGGCTTCGCCCGTGAGGAGTTCGAAGGCGGTGACGCCGAGGGCGTAGACATCGGACTTGGCGGAGATCTGGCCCTCGAACATCTCGGGGGCCATGTATGCGGGCGTTCCGGCGATGTTCGCGCCGCCTTCGCGCAGGACTCCGGGGCGGGCCGCGAGTTCGCGCGAGAGGCCGAAGTCGGTCACGAAGGCGTTGCCGTCGCGGTCGATCAGGATGTTGGAGGGCTTGATGTCGCGGTGCACGCGGTGCTGGTCGTGCAGATGGCCGACCGCGTTGCAGACATCGGTCATGACCGCCAGCAACTCGGCGGGCGAGAGCGGGTCGGTCTTGCGGATGAGGGAAGACAGGGAGGGGCCGTCGATGTACTCCATGACGAGGTACGGGACGTTCTCGACGGTCGCGGCGTGAAGGATGTTGGTGAGGTTTCCGTGGCGCAGCGCGGCCGCGGCCCTGGCGCCCTCGAGGAAGGCGAGCAGGCGAGGGTCGTCGGGCCCCTGGACGGATGCGAGCAGGAACTTGACGGCGACGCGGCGGTGCAGGAGTTCGTCCGTGCCCAGCCAGACGACACCCATCGCGCCCTGGCCGATCTGGCGCTCGAGGCGGACGGAGCCGACCTGGCGCGGGATGGTGACCATCTGTCCGGGCTCGCCGAAGGCGAGGTCGGTGGTGCGGGTCAGCGAGATGGTTTCGTCGGCGCTCATGGATGCCGCGGAAGGAGCCACGCGTGTCTACGGAGGGGGAAGGACATCAACAGGATGTCGGGTCGTGCGAAGGGTCGTGCGAATCGAAGCGACTGGAGTATTCGTTCGGAGTTGGTGAGGGATGATTGCAGAGTGGGGACGACTATTGCGGGCGTGACGCGTGGAGAGTTTATCAACGCGTGCGGGCTTGCCGCGGCGGGCTCGAACGGGGATGGGGGGGCGGAATGTGAGCGTCGCCTACGCTCCGCACCGTGAGCACCGGCGCGTCCCAACCGAGCAGTCCCCGGAGCGGCGCGGGGCTCTCGCCGTTCATGGGCGTGGTGACGATCCTGCTGACCCTGCTGGGGTGGTCGAGCGTGCCGCTGTTCATCCGGCACTTTGCGCAGTCGATCGACATCTGGACGAGCAACGGGTGGCGATACGGGTTCAGCGCGTTTTTGTGGCTGCCGGTGGTGTGCTGGGGGCTGTACAAGGGCGGGCTGCCGGCGGGGATCTGGCGCAGGTCGGTGGTGCCGTCGTTGATGAACGCGATCGGCCAGGTGGCGTTCGCGTGGTCGTTCTACAAGATTGATCCGGCGACGGCGACGTTTGGCCTGCGGACGCAGATCGTGTTTGTGGCCGTGGGGGCGTACCTGCTGTTCCCGTCGGAGCGTCGGCTGCTTCGCGACCCGCGGATGTGGGTGGGGATGGGCATGGTGGCGCTGGGTGTGGGGGGCACGATCTACTTCGGTCATGGCCTGCCTCGGGGCGATCAGGCGCTGGGCGTGGTGCTGGCGATCGGGAGCGGGTTGTTCTTCGCGGCGTACGGGCTGGCGGTGCGGCACTACATGCACGGGTATCACCCGGTGACGTCGTTTGCGGTGATCTCGCAGTACACGGCGGGGGTGATGGTGGCGCTGATGCTCGCGCTTGGGGAGCGGTGGGGAGCGGGCGCGCTGGACCTCCCGCCGGGGCAGATCGCGCTGCTGCTGGTGTCGTCGATCGTCGGGATTGCGCTGGGGCACGTGTTCTACTACATCTCGATCGCAAGGCTGGGGGTGGCGGTGTCGAGCGGGGTGATTCAACTCCAGCCGTTTATCGTGAGTTTGGGGCAGACGGCGCTGGGGTGGCAGTCTTTGACGATGCCGCAGTGGGGGAGCGGGCTGGTGGCGGTGGGCGGGGCGATCACCATGCTCGCGGTGCAATGGGCGCTGACGCGGGGCGATGCGAAGCGGGCGAGACTGGCAATGTGTCCGGAGTGCGGGTATTCGCGCGCGGGGCTGGCGGCCGGCGCGAAGTGTCCGGAGTGCGGGCACGCGCCGTCGGCGGCGGGGGAGATGGTGGTTCCGGAGGAGACGGACGCGGTGGTGGAGACGGGCGCGCTGGATGCGATGCCCGCCGCGGTGGCGGCGGGAAATGGCAAATCAGCAAATGAGCAAAGCAGCAAATGAAGGCAGGGGCGGGAGAGGCATCAGCCCTCGAGTTCGCCGACGGCCTTGGCCGCGGCGACGAGTTCCTGGAGTGTGAACGCCGCGCCGCACTCGGGGCAGGTGGTGCTCTTGAGTCCGGTGAGGTTGTATCCGCAGGCGGGGCATGCGACACCGCCCGCGCCGAGCAGGGCGAGGCGGCGGGCGCGTTCGGCGGTGGTTTCCTGCCAGAGGAAGACGGTGGCGATGAGCCATCCGAGAATGGTGATGCCGGAGCCGACGAAGGCCTTGAACCAGTTTTCATAGGTGATGAAGAGGTTGAGCAGGGCGGCGACGAGGCCGCCGGCGACCAGGGCGAGGACGGCCGCGATGAAGGTGTGGCGGACCCGGGCGAAGGTCCACCGGACGGCGGACCACCAGACAATGAGCCAGTATGCGGCGGCGACGACGGCGGTGGCGCCTGCGCCGATGAGGCACTCCTGCCAGTCGCGGAGGGACCCGAGTTCGCTGGCGATGATGATGCCGGAGATGTAGACCACCGCCATGAGGGGCATGAGCAGCATGCTCAGGAGCAGGCGGGCGATGGTGCGGGACATTGCCGAAGTGTACTTGAAGAGTGGTTGAACGCCTGGGGTTCGCGCGGACCTCTACTACGCTTTGCACATGGACATGACCCCGCAGCGTTGGGAGAACACGTCGGCGTACCTGCGCGAGGTGTTCGGAAAGCAGGACGCGGCGCTGGAGGGGCTGATGCCGGCGGCGGTTCAGGCCGGGATTCCGTCGATCGCGGTGTCGGCCGATGTCGGGCGGCTGCTGCACATCATGACGCTGATGGCGACGACGCGGCCGGGGGCGACGGGGCGCGTGCTTGAACTGGGGACGCTCGCCGGGTATTCGGGCATCTGGCTCGCGCGGGCGCTGCCGAAGGGTGGGAAACTGATCACGGTCGAGCCGAACGCGAAGCACGCGGACTTTGCCCAGCGGATGTTCGCCGCGGCGGGCGTGGCGGACCGGGTGGAGATCCGCCGGACGACGGGGATCGCCGCGCTGGAACAACTGGCGCGAGAGTTCGGGCCGGGCAGTTTCGATGTGGCGTTCTTCGATGCGATCAAGACGGAGTATCCGGAGTACTTCCGGCTGGCGAAGCCGCTCATCGGGCGAGGCGGGCTGCTGCTCGCCGACAACGTGCTGGGATCGAGTTTCTGGATCGATGACCCGGTGGGATCGAGCGAAACGCGGGATGCGGTGGATCGATTCAACCGGATGGTGGCGGGGGATGCGGAGTTCGAGGCCGCGGCGGTGCCGATCCGCGAGGGGGTGATGGTGGCGAGGAGGAAGTAGGCGGGCAGGCTCAACCTCGCGCGCGGCACTCGTCGAGGAACTCGACCGCGCGTCGCAGGTGCGGGATCACGATGGATCCGCCGACGATCAGGGCGACGTCGAGCGATTCCCAGATCTGACGATCGGTGCAGCCCGCGGCGACGCACTGGTCGATGTGGTAGGCGATGCAGTCGTCGCATCGGAGGACGGCGGAGGCGGTGAGGCCGAGCAGTTCCTTGGTCTTCTTGTCGAGGCCGCCGTCGGCGGAGGTGTCGCGGTAGGTCTGGTCGTCGAGGGCGAAGAACCGCTTGGTGACGAGCGTTGCGCCGCCGCCCTGGCCCTCGGGCTTGCCGGGGCCGAGGATGCGGTCGTTCAGCCGGGTGCGGAACGCGTGGAACTGGTCGTAGCGTGACATGGTGGGATCACTCTACCACGGGCGGGGCATCGGGCGGGCGAGGCGGAAGGGCCTTCACTATCCTTGCGGCATGGCACGTGCCGCCGATCCTGTCCTTGCACGCGAAGCCGCTCTGCGGATCGTGATGAGGCTGCGCGAGGCGGGACACTTGGCGTACTTCGCGGGCGGGTGCGTGCGGGATGAACTGCTGAGCCTGCGGCCGACGGACTTTGATGTCGCGACGGACGCGGTGCCGGCGCGGGTGCGCGAGTTGTTCCCGCGGACGGCGGAGGTGGGCGCGGCGTTCGGCGTGGTGCTGGTGTATGAACAGGTTGCGGGGGAGAAGGCGGTGATCGAGGTTGCGACATTCCGCGCGGACGGGCCGTACAGCGATTCGCGGCGGCCGGACCGCGTGCACTTCTCAACGCCTGAGGAGGATGCGAAGCGGCGGGACTTCACGATCAACGCGCTGTTTCTGGATCCGCTGATCGCGGCCGGGCGGCCGGGGCGAGTGATCGACTTTGTCGGCGGGCAGGCAGACCTGGCGGCGCGGGTGATTCGGGCGGTTGGTGAACCGGATCAGCGATTGGCGGAGGATCATCTGCGGGCGCTGCGGGCGGTGAGGTTTGCAGCGCGGCTGGGGTTCATGATCGAGCCGGGAACGGCCGCGGCAATCGCGCGACACGCGGCGGAACTCCGCGGCGTTTCGCGGGAGCGGATCGGGGATGAACTGAGGCGGATGCTGGGGCATCCGGCGGCGGCATCGCGGGCGAGGGCGGTTGAACTGGTCGAACTGCTCGGGCTGGATGCGCCGGTGCTGAACGAGCCCGGCCGCGGCACGGGCCCGCTCACGGCGCTTGCGAGGCTGGCGCTCCCTTTGCCGGTGTTCGGGGCCGTGCTCGCGGCATGGTGCCTGGAGCGGGCGGGGGCGACGCATCGCGGGCTGGACCCAAGGGAGATCGCGGCGGTGCGGGGCCGCTGGCGGTCGGCGCTCTGCCTGAGCAATGAAGAAAAGGACGAGTTATCGGACGTTCTGGAGATCCACGCGGCGATGGTGCAGACCTGGGCCGGGCTGCCGGTCGCGGCCCGCAAGCGGCTGGCGGGAAGGACTATGTTTGGACCTGGACTCGCCTTGTTTGCGGGGATCGACGCCCCGGCGGCGGCGCGTATAGCCAGTGAATACAAAGGGTTAGAGCGAGATGGGATCGGCATTTCCCCGGTCCCGTTGATCACGGGCGAGGATCTGATCGCGATCGGGCTATCGCCGGGGCCGCTCTTTAAGAGGATACTGGACCAGGTGACCGATGCCCAACTTGAGGGGCGGGTACGTGACCATGGGGAGGCGATGGAACTCGCGCGGAGGCTGAGCGTCTAAGGTGATACGGGGCGGTGCGGGCGGATGGCCTTGGAGTCGTCCGACCGTCCGATGATGGCTGGGGGGTTGGGCGGGGTGGGGGGAGCGTGGCCGGTGTTGAGCGAAGATCGAGCGAGTGCAACGGGAGTGCGACGAATGAAGACGAATCACGGATTGTGGAAGATGGCGGCGGTGGGACTGCTCGCGCTGGGCATGTCGGCTCCGATGGTGAGCGCGCAATCGAGCGCACCCAAGACCACGGAGAAGGGCGGCACGGCGGACAAGGCCGCGGCGAAGGACGTCATCGTCTTCAAAAACGGGAACCGGGTCGAGTGCGAGATCGTGGAGGAGACGGACACGACGGTGAAGGTGAAGGTGTCGCACGCCGGGATGACCGCGGAGACGGTGTACCAGAAGAGCGAGATCCTGGCGATCCAGAAGGGCGCGGGTGCAGCGCTCGACGGCTCGGCCAAGCCTGAGGAGAAGAAGGACGGCAAGAAGCCGGAGGCGAAGAAGGACAAGAAGGACGTGAAGCACGAGGAGGGTGCACCGACGGTGTACGTGGTGCGGTGCAGCGGGGAGTTCGGGCGGAACGTGTGCGCGAACTCGATGGAGCGGGTGGTGGAGGACGTGAAGAAGCACCAGCCGGACGTTCTGGTGTTTGAGATCGATCACCCGTTCCAGCAGAACGGGCGGGAGACGCCCGACTTCTGGCGGAACCCCGGCGCGTACGACCAACTGGAGACCGCGCGGCAGATCAGCACGCTGATCACCGACCGGGTGCGTGACGACGCGGAGTGGACGAAGAAGCCGCGGCTGGTGGGGTACATCAAGAAGGCGCTGGGGACGGCGGCGTTCTTGCCGTTCGTGTTCCCGGAGTTGTACTTTGCGCAGGAAGGGCTGCTGGGGGGCGTCGGCGGGCTGGAGCACATCTTCGACGGCGTGGGCGACAAGGTCGCGCAGGAGAAGCAGTACTCGCTGCGGCTGAAGCGGGCCGAGGGCCTGGCGGAGAAGGGCGGGCACGATCCGCGGATCGTCCGGGCGATGGCGCGCATCGACTATGTGCTGTCGTACCGCATGGTGGGCGGCAAGGCGGAGTTCCTGGAGCGGATGCCCGAGTCCGCGGACGAGTTCCTGCTCACCGACGACGGCGAGGGTGAGCGGCGCGACCAGGTGAACGACATCCTGCGGTTCAAGGGGAACGACGTGCTGACGCTGGACGCGGTGACCGCGGAGCGGATCGGGCTGTCCAAGGGCACGGTGGCGGACCTGAAGGAACTGATGTACGCGATGGGGTACACGCGCGACTACGTGGAGGTGAAGGGCAAGGCGAGCGACATCATCAGCACGTGGGGCGCGGAGGTCGACAAGGCCGAGGCGAACCTGACGCGGCTGATCGCGCAGATGCGGACGGTGGAGGTCCGTGCGCCCGGTCAGTACAAGGAGCGCACCGCGGCGAGGACGCAGCGGAAGAACATCCTGAAGGAGATGCGGAGTATCTTCAACCGGTACAAGGAGTCGCTGAACCCCGCGCGGTTCCCGGCCGATGCGGCCCTGAACCAGATCGACCTGGCCATCGACGCGATCGAGCAGCAGCAGCGTCTGGACGGCCCTCCGTGAGACACGGGGAGAGCGACGGGGACGGGCGCAGTTCAGGGCGAGGATGAAGCGGCGGCGGGGTTGTTTGAACGAGAATCAACTCACCAGATGAGGAAACCATGTTCCGCATTCGCAACACGATCAAGACGATGATGCTGGCGCTGGCCGGCGCGGGCGCGCTGCTGGCGTCGACGGCGGGCGCCCTGGCCGACAAACTCTACCTGAAGGACGGGCGAGTTCTGGAAGGCGAGGTGGTGCGCGAGGGCGAGGGGTTCGTGTACTTCCGCGTGAAGGTCGGCACGATCGAGCAGGAGCAGTTCTACACGTCCGAGCAGATCAGCAAGATCGAGAAGGACGGGGACAGCGCGCCGGCGACCACGGAGAAGCCCAAGCCGGCGGACGCGGCGAGCAAGAAGCCCGCGACGAGCGGCGCCCGGAGGATCGCCATCCTGAACTTCGGCCCGCCGAGCGCGTGGCAGGGCGAGATCGACACAACGGTGGGGATCCAGATCAGCGCCGACGCGTGGCGGAAGGCCATTCCCCTGCTGGAGAAGGACGGCGTGACGGACGTGGTGGTTCGCGTGAACTCGGGCGGCGGTCTGCTGCTGGAACTGCAGAAGTTCATGGACCTGTATGAGAAGGAGTACAAGCCTCGCTTCCGCACGGTGGCGTGGATCGAGTCGGCGATCTCGGCCGCGGCGATGAGCCCGTGGGTTCTGGAGGAGTTCTACTTCCTGCCCGAGGGCAACATCGGCGCGTGCACGGGGTTCTCGGGCCGCCTGAACGCGATCAAGGGCGTGGAACTGGAGCAGATCCTGCTGCAGATGGAGGAAGCCTCGAAGAAGGGCAAGAAGGACCCGAAGATCATGCGGTCGATGCAGATCCAGGAGCCTTTGAGCGCCTCGATTGATTCGAAGACGGGCCAGGTGACGTGGTTCCAGGATGTCACGAGCGGCGACACCGTGATCAACCCCGAGGGCCAGGTGCTGACCGTCACGGCGAGCGTGGCGATGAAGTTCGGCCTTGGCAAGGGCATCGCGGCGACGCCGGATGAACTGGCCAAGGCGATGGGCTACCAGGAGTATGTGTGGGCGGGCAAGCAGGCGACGGACTTCATCGACGCGAACATGCGCGCCAACGACAAGGCCGACAAGCAGTGGCAGGTGGCGTACACCAAGTATGCCCGCACGGTCGAGGTTGCCTCGGGCATCCAGGACCGTCAGCGCCGCGGGGCGGAGGTGGGCATCGCCCGCCGCCACCTTCAGGAACTCAAGCGGCTGTTCGCCGGCAACCCGAACTTCGCGCTGATGTACGGCACGGATGACGACTGGTTCCGGGAGCAGGAGGAACTGCTCAAGCGGCTGATGCGCTGAGCGGTTCGCGGCACTCCGTGGTTTCATCTCCGGGGCCCGGCCGACAATGGCCGGGTCCCTTTGTTTTTGCGGCCCGGGAACTGGCCCCGGGGGTGCCGGGCCATTACGCTCCGCACATGATCACCACCGAGAAGTTTCTGACCGGATCGTTCGATGGGGCGACATGGGCGGGGATCGAGCCGTTCGTGGCGGACCTGCTGGGCCGGAGCGTGTCGTCGAAGGCCGAACTGGAGCGGTGGATCCTGGACCGGTCGGAACTCGACGCCGCGTGCGCCGAGGCCCGGGCGGAGTTGTACATCGCGACGTCGTGCGACACGGCGAACAAGCAGATCGAGGCGGCGTACGCGAAGTACCTCGAGGAGGTCGCGCCGAAACTCCAGCAGTCGGAGTTTGACCTTGACCGGAAACTGGTGTCGTTGGCGGACAAGTTCCCGCTGGATCACCAGCGGTACGACGTGATGCTCAGGACCAAGCGGACGCAGGTGGCGATCTTCCGCGCGGAGAACGTGCCGCTGCACACGGAACTGTCGAAACTGTCGCAGCAGTTCGGGAAGATCGCCGGCGCGCAGACGGTGCAGTTTGACGGCAAGGAGCGGACGCTCCCGCAGATGAAGGAGTTCGACCTGTCGACGGACCGCGGCCTCCGGGAACGGGCATGGCGGGCTTCGATCGAGCGTCGGCTTCAGGACAAGGGCAAACTCGATGAGTTGTATGACCGGATGGTGACGCTGCGAGACCAGGTCGCGACGAACGCCGGGTTCGTCACGGACTCGGATTCGGGGGCGTACGTGAAGTATGCGTTCAGCGAGAAGAGCCGCTTTGACTACACCCCGGGGGACTGCCGCGAGTTCTGGCGGGCGGTGGAGAAGCGGGTGGTGCCGTTTGTCCGCAGGCGGAGCGACGAGCGGCGGAGGGCGCTGGGCGTTGAGACGCTCCGGCCGTGGGATCTGGCGGTCGACGTGAAGGGGCGGGAGCGGCTGCGGCCGTTCGAGGGCGGCGCGGACCTGATGGCCAAGTCGATGTCGACGGTGAAGTCGCTCGACCCGCGGCTGGCGGAGATGCTGGGCCGGATGAGCACGGGCGCGGCGGCGGCGGGGTCGTGCCGGACGGAGTTCCTGGACCTGGATTCGCGGCCGGGGAAGCGGCCGGGCGGGTATCAGTACATGCGGGACCGGACGCGCCGGCCGTTCATTTTCATGAACGCCGCGGGACTGCACGACGACGCGATGACGATGCTGCACGAGGCGGGGCACGCGTTCCACTCGATGCTGTGCGCCGATGAGCCGCTTGTGGACTACCGGCACTCGCCGATCGAGTTCGCGGAAGTGGCGAGCATGTCGATGGAGCACCTGAGCATGCCGCACTGGGGCGCGGCGGGGGCGTTCTACCGGGACCCCGACGATCTGCGGCGTGCGCGGCACGAGCACATCGAGGACTCGGTGACGCTGCTGGCGTGGATCGCGACGATCGACGCGTTCCAGCACTGGGTGTACGCGAACCCGAGGCACACGCACGAGCAGCGGTGCGCGCACTGGCTGGAACTGGATTCGAGGTTCGGGCGCGGGGTGTCGTGGGAGGGGCTCGAGGATGCGAGGAAGTGGTGGTGGCAGAAGCAGAGCCACCTGTACAGCCACCCGATGTACTACATCGAGTACGGGATCGCGCAGTTGGGCGCGCTGCAGATCTGGCAGAACTCGAAGGTGAAGGGGGAGAAGGCCGCGGTCGACGCGTACATGCGGGCGCTGACGCTGGGCGGGAGCCGGCCGCTGCCGGAGTTGTTCAAGGCCGCGGACCTGCGGTTTGATTTCGGCGACGCGACGGTGGCGCGGGTGGTGGAAACGGTGGAGCGCGAGTTGGCGGAGTAAGCGTGGGGTCCATGGAGGGCACGGAGAGGACACAAGGGCACCCGAGAGAGGCTGAGAGGGTGAGGCACCGCCTTTGGCTTCCCCTCTGAGCTCGCTCTGGCGCGCTCTGCGAACTCTGTGGACGGCTGTTCAAAGAAAAAAGCCCGGCCTTGGGGGCCGGGCTTTGTGGTGGGATCGGGTTGAAGGGCTGGTCAGTCCTTCTTCTTCTTGCCGGCCTTCTTGGCGGGCTCTGCGGCGGCGGGTTCCGCCGCGGCGGGAGCCGGCGCGGCTTCGCGCGGTGCCCAGCCGGTCTTGGGCTTCTCGAGGAGGTCGATCTTCGGGGCGCGCTCGCGCTCGCGGCGCTCGCCGCGTTCGGGGCGATCCGACTTCTCGGCCTTCTCGCCGTCCTCGGACTTCTCGCCCTTGTCGCCCTTCTTGCCCTTGGGCTTCTCGATGAGGTTGCCCTCCATGTCGAAGTCCATGTCTTCCTTCTCTTCGAGTTCGAGTTTGCGGTCGGCCATGACCCACAGTTTGATGTTGGTCTCGAGTTCGGTCTCGAACTTGACGTGCACGTTGTAGGTGTCGACGCGCTTGATGGCCTCGTTGAGGCGGATGTCGCGGGGGCGGACGTTCTTGAAGCCCGCGGCGTTGAGG
Organism: uncultured Phycisphaeraceae bacterium; assembly: GCA_964409775.1. Taxonomy (GTDB): domain Bacteria; phylum Planctomycetota; class Phycisphaerae; order Phycisphaerales; family UBA1924; genus JAHBXL01. The sequence goes on from CAYPEI010000002.1 coordinate 186,765, forward strand.
GCGCCGGCGATCTCCTGCTGCGTGACGCCGGCGTAGAGGATGCCCTGGTCGTTGCAGGAGCGCTCGATGTGGAGTTCGTAGTTGGCGAGTTTCTCGATGGTGGAGGCGCGCTGCTGGCGCTGCTCGGCGAGGAGACGCTCGGCATCGGCGCGCTTGGCCTGGAGGCTCTTGATCAGTTCCTCGCTGGGCTCGGTGGCGAGTTCACGGGGCAGGAGAAAGTTGCGGGCGTAGCCGAGTTTGACGCGGACGACGTCGCCGACGATGCCCAGGTTCTCGACGTTTTCGGTGAGGAGGAGTTCGACGCTTCGTGCCATGGTTCGCTGTCCTTTCCCGGCTGTCGCCGGGGAGAGTTGAGGGGCGGGGGACGGTTCACACGAACCGGGCCGCTCCAGCGGGAGGGGAGAGTTGAGTGATGAGCGGGGGTGAGCGGGTGTTCGCCGATCACCGACCGTTCTTCACAGATGATGCGTGTTAGAACGGGATGTCGTCTTCCTGGATGGGTTCGTAGCCGGAGTCTGCCGGGGGCGCGGCGGCCGCGGGCTGGGGGCGTGCGCCCGCGGGACGGGTGGAGACCTGCGGCCGGCCGCCGCCCGCGCCGCCTTCGAATCCGCCGCCGTTGCCGCCCTTGGACTCGACGAACTGGAAGTTCTCGACGACGACCTTGAGTTTGCTGCGGTTGGAGCCGTCGGTCTTGTCCTTCCACTGGTCGAGTTTGAGACGGCCCTCGATGAAGATGGGCTTGCCCTTGGAGAAGAACTTGGCGATGTTCTCGGCGGTCTTGCCGAAGGCCTCACAGTCGACGAAGGTGGTCTCCTCGCGGAGTTCGCCGCTGTTGGCGTCGCGCCACTTGCGGTTGCAGGCGATGCCGACCTGGGCGACGGACATCTGCGACGGGAGCGAACGCAGTTCGATGTCGCGGGTGATGTTGCCCATCAGCAGGACTTTGTTGTAACTGCCCATGTCGGATCCTCCGTGTTGTGGCGAGAGCGTCGGGAAACCCCGCGTCGCCGCTCGTTCGGATTATTTTCGCATATCTGGGACGCCGAGTCAAACCTCTTCGTCGGCATCGACGGGGACGACCGGCACCTCGGTGACGGCCACGGGAACGGCGGGCTGGGTGGCGCGGAGTTTGGCCTCGGCCTCGAGGTCCTTCATCGCGTCGGCGGCCCGCATCTCGTCCTCGGAGAGGTGATCGGCCTTGGTGATGAGGACGCGCATGATCTGCTCATTGAGGTTGCAGGCGCGCTCGATCTGCCCGAGGTTGACATTCGGGGCGGAGAAGTAGGTGAGGATGTAGAGGGCTCGCTTCTGCTTGTCGATCTCGTAGGCGAGCCGGCGCTCGTCCCACTTCTTCATGGCGATGATCTTGCCGCCGGCCTTCTCGATCATCTGGCGGATGAAGGTGAGGATCTCTGGGAGTTGGGAGGCGGCTCCCTGCCCGATGAGGATCATGGCCTCGTAGTTGCTGGTGCGCTGGTCGATGGTGGGGGTTGCCATTGCTGAGTTACCTTTCGTCGGAGTTCGCCGTTGCGGCGGGTGGGTTTGCTGCGCCCGGCCGGTTCGAGGCCGGCTTCGGGGGTGATGCGGGAGTGGGGGAGTCGGACGCCGGGGCGTCCTTGGTGTTGAAGCGGTTCATCGCCGCGGCGAGACCGTCGGAGACAAACGTCTCGGCGGCGTCGGCGGCCCTGTCGAGCGCGGGCTCGAGCAGGGCGGCCTGCTCGGGCGTGAATCGGCCCAGGACGTAGTCCTCGAGTTTCATCATGGCCGGGCAGGCGTCGATGCCGATGCGGAGGCGTGGATAGTCGGGCGTGCCGAGCGCGCGCTGGATGTCGGCCAGGCCGTTGTGCCCGCCCGCTCCGCCCGTGCCGCGAAGACGGATCGCGCCCGTGGGGAGCGCGACGTCGTCGACGAGGACGAGGAGGTCGGTGGCGGGGTCGAGTTTGAAGAAACCCAGGGCCTGGGCGACGCTCCGCCCGGAGAGGTTCATGTAGGTGATGGGCTTGAGCAGCAGGCACTTCACGGAGCGGATGGCGGCTTCCACGCACAGAGCGTCGAACCGCGCCCGCGGGGTCTCCGCGGGCGCGTGTCGCCTGTGCAGTCGATCGACCGCCATGAAGCCCGCGTTGTGGCGGGTCTTCTCGTAGGCCGATCCGGGGTTGCCGAGTCCGACGATGAGTTTCATGCTGCGGTCAAGGGGAAGAGGTGCGTGTGGAAGGAGGGGTGATTACTTCTTGGGCGCGGCGGGCTTGGCAGCGCCGGCGGCCGGGGCAGCGCCCTTGGCGCCCGCGGCGGCGGGGGCAGCGCCCTTGGCCGGGGCGGCTCCGGGCTTGGCGGCACCGGCTGCGTCTTCCTTCTTGGCGGTGAGGACCTCGGGGCTTGCGCCGGCCTCGGCGGCGACGGTGGTGGCCTCGGCGACCTTCAACTCGACGCCCATGACGATCTGGGCAACCACGCCGTGGGTGTCGGACACGAGTTTCATGTCCGCCTTGGGGAGTTTGACCTCGCCGGCGGTGATGACATGGCCCAGTTCGAGTTTGGAGATGTCGACGTCGATGTGGCCGGGGATGTCGGCCACGCGGCACTCGATCTCGATCTCGGTGACGGGGTGCATGAGCAGGTTGCCGGCGACCTTGAGGCCGATCGCATCGCCCACGAGGTTGATGTGCACGCGGGTGTGGATGCGCTCGTTGAGGTCGACGCGGGCGAAGTCGCAGTGGACGACGCGCGAGCCCATGTAGTCGAACTGCACGTCCTTGAGCAGGACCATCTGCTTCTCGTCGGCCTCGTTATGGCCGGGGAAGTCGAGGCGGAAGACCTTCTCGCCCTTGTAGATCAGGCCGAGGGTCTGGTGGGCGTCGACGACGATGGGCAGCGGGTCGCGGCCGTGGCCGTAGACGATGGCGGGGAGTTTGCCGCTCTTGCGGTAGCGCTCGGAGTAACGGGAGCCGATGCGCTCGCGCTTCTGTGCGGCCAGCAGTGGTGACTTGTCTTGCATGGTGGGTTCCTCGTTCGTGAGAAGCGTGTGAGTGTGTTCTGGGGTTGAGGTGGAAACGTCAGCGCTTCGCGCCCGCGGTGTTGCGGAAGAGCGCGCTGATGGACATGTTGTGGTGGATCCGGTGGATGGCCTCGCCGAGCAGTTCGGAGACGCAGAGTTCAATGATGCGGTCGCGGATCGGCGCGACGCGGTCGCCGGAGGGGCCGATGTTGAGCGGGATGGTGTTGGTGCACACCAGGCGGCTGATGGGGCTGGCGGCGATGCGCTGGATGGCCATGCCGACGAGGACGGGGTGCGTCGCCGCGGCGATGACCTTCTTTGCGCCCTGATCGAGCACGAGTTTCGCGGCCTCGCAGATGGTGCCGGCGGTGGTGATCATGTCGTCGTACATCAGGACCGTCTTGCCGCGGACCGAGCCGATGAGGTGGCCGGTGGTGACATCGGACCCGCTGACGCGGCGCTTGTTGATGATGGCCAGGTCGCCGCCGAGCAGGTTGGCGAAGGCCTCGGAGACCTTCACGTTGCCGACGTCGGGGCTGACGAGGCAGAGATCGCCCAGTTCCTCGCGGATCGACATGAAGTACTCGTGGAACACCTTGGTGGCGGAGAGGTGATCGACGGGAATGTCGAAGAAGCCCTGGATCTGCGCGGCGTGGAGGTCCATGGCCAGGACGCGCTCGGCGCCGGCCGCGGTGATGAGGTTGGCGACGAGTTTGGCGGTGATGGGGACGCGTCCCTCGTCCTTGCGGTCCTGCCGTGCGTAGCCGAAGTAGGGCGTGACGACGGTGATGCGGCGGGCCGAGGCTCGCCGGAGGCAGTCGATGAAGACCAGCAGTTCCATCAGGTTGTCGTTGACGGGCGAGCCTGTGGAGAGGACGACGAAGCAGTCGCGGCCGCGGACGTCTTCGTCGAGTTTGACGATGAGTTCGCCGTCGGGGAAGGCCTCGGTCCGGGCGGCGCCCAGGGGCAGGTCGAGGTGACGGCAGATGCCGATCGCCAGGTCCTTGCTGTTGCGGCCGGCGAAGACTTTCAGCGTGTTTGCGTCGGCCTTGCTCAAGCGTGCACCTTCCTGCCTTGGGATCGGGAGCGGTAGATGCGGTCGACCTCGGCGAGTTGGTCGGGGGTGTTGATGCTCAGGACATCCTCGGGCGGCACGGCTGGGATGACCTCCACGCGCTTGCCTTGAGCCAGGATGTTCGCGGGGACATCGGTGATGAAGTACTCGCCGGCGCGGGCGTTGGGCCTGAGCGCGGCGAGTTCGGCGAAGAGGCGCTGCGCATCGAAGACGGCGTAGGAGGGGTAGACCTCGCGGATGGCGAGTTGCTCGGGCGAGCAGTCCTTGTGCTCGACAATGGCGACGAAGTTGCCGCGGCTGTCGCGGGTGATGCGGCCGTAGCCGGCGGGATCGTCGATGACGCTGGAGGCGAGCGTGGCGAGCGCGCCGGACGAGCGATGCCGGTCGAGCATCGCGTTGAGCGTGTGGGCACGGATGAGCGGGCCATCGCCGGCAAGGACGAAGACGGGGTGGCCGGGCTCGCGGCTTTCGGCGACAAAGAGCGACGCAGCGCACCTGGTGGCGTGCCCGGTGCCCAGTTGCTGGTCCTGCACCGCGAACTCGATGTCGGACTGACCTTCAAAGACCTTCCGCACGAGTTCCTGCTTGTGGCCGACGACGAGCACGATCCGCCGGCAGCCGGCTTCGCGGCAGGCATCCACGACGGCACAGACCATCGGCCGCCCGCCGATGGGGTGCAGCACCTTGGGCAGGTCGGAGTTCATCCGCTTGCCGAGGCCCGCGGCGAGAATGATCGCCGTCGGCGCGTGCGCCGTGTCGCCCTGCATGGATCTGGGCTGCTGGCCGGGCATTGCGACGTGCGTCGCGCCGGGCGCCGATGGTTCTCCCGCACCTGCGGTTCTCTCCCTGGTCGGAGGAACTGGGCGACCAGGATTCGAACCTGGACAAACAGAACCAAAATCTGTCGTGCTACCGTTACACCATCGCCCAATGAAGGGTTCGGATCGGGGCTGGTGCGGGGAGCGATCGGCGCGAAGCGCGGACGCGGATTCCTTCTTCTGAGACGACATGCCGCGAGGGCAGGTTCGTCGGACCAACGGACCAACCTCCCGAAGGGGAGGCACGAAACGCGGTCCGTCGGAAGGGCCCTTGGCGGGGCACATCAGAAGGCCGCGGCACGGACCCGGCGAAGGAGTCTTGGACGTAAGTCCTTGACTCAGCCCGGGTTGGAACTCGGATGCTCCGTGGCCGCGGAAGTCGCCGCGGAGGGCGACTGCGAGGCGGAGCACCCCTGGCCCTGCCGCGGGAATTGGCTTTTGTTCGCCAATGTCCCTTGTCGGGGCCGGTTCCGGGGAGCGGGATGGTAGAGAGCGGAGGTGGGGGAGGCAACTCGTGAGCAGGGTGACATCGCGCTGGGCTGGATTTGATCCAGCGAGCGCCGCGTGAGTGATCGAGTTGGGCCTGTTCGCTCCGATCGTCGGCGTCGCCGGGCGCTGGCACGCGGAACGTCTGTTCGAGTCGGCTGACAGCATGGATCATGACTGCCGGTCTTCAGCCCGCTTGCGGGCGCCGGTCGTTTGCCACGGGGCTTGCCCCGTGGGACAGGGCAGCCCCGGGCTCCCATGCGATGTTCATTGTTCAGCCTGCGAAGCAGGCGCAGGTCGGTGGATCGGTGAATCAATCCCAGATGTACCTCGGATCGAACTTGATCTTGTGTCGCTGCAGGAAACTCAGAATCTCCTCTTTGAAGTCGAGACTCTTGTGGTGCTTGGCCTGGTTGTTGATGTACGTGCGCACGCCGCGGACGCGGTCCTCGCTGATCGAGAACGAGCCGTAGCCGCGCTGCCAGGCGAAGTGCCGCGGCGCGCCGAGTTCGTCTTTGATCCAGCCACTGGTCTTGGACTTGACGACACGGAGGAGATCGGCGGTGCTCACGGAAGGGTGTCTGCGGACCAGCATGTGGACATGATCGGGCATTCCGCCCGCGGCGAGGAGTTCGCAGTCCATGCTTCGCGTGATGCCTCCGGAGTAGGCCCAGAGGCGGTCGAAGTGCTGTGGATCCAGGAGAGGCTCGCGGCCTTTGGTTGACCACACGATATGCGATGCTTCGAAGGTGAACGCGTGTCCGCTCATGCAGGCAGGTTACATGCGCAGGCGCGGGAGGTTCAAGCGTGCAGGGACGCGACATCCGCTCCGGACCAGTACCTACGTCCGCTTCGCGGACTGAAAGGCTGAAGCGGGGAGTGAGTGGAGGTTGCCTGCTCTCCACGGGGCAAGCCCCGTGGCAAACGACCTATGCCTGCTTCGCAGGCTGAAAAGCATGCCACAATCAGTCCGATTTGCGATTCGCACTTCTCGCCTACCCCAGCACACCCTTCCTGCGGAGTTCATCGAGCACCAGTTTGGCGACATCGGCATCGCTGCGTGCGAGCATGTAAGTCATGCCGCGTTGCGCGGCGAACTCGGCGAGGCGGCGCTGGTAGGCGTCGAGCCGCGCGAGATAGGTCTTCACGAGGTCGGGGGTGACGGTCACCTCCGCGACGCGGCCGGTCTCGACATCGGTCAATCGCAGGTCGCCGAGGACGATCTTGCCGCCGTGGCCGTCGGTCTCGCTCAAGGGATCGATCTCGCCGGGGGAGAGCACCTGAAGGAGCACGACATCCCAGGGAGTGCTGCCGCCGCCGGCGAGCAGGGTGAGGCCCTCGGCATAGCCGCCGGGGATCAGGAAGTCGGACAGCACCACGACAACGCCGCGGCCGGTGCGGGAGCGGGCGATCGACTGCATCGCCGTGTTGAACTCTCCGGCGGCGAGGGTGTCGGGGCTCGGGGCGTGGCCGTCGCGTGCGCTCGGCGCGGGCCAGGTCTCATCGATGATGAACCGACCGAGTTGCTGGCCGGCGCGCTTGCCGCGGACTGGCGGCATGGCTCGCAGTCCGACGGAAGCGCTCTGCGACGTTCCCCTGGCCCCGCCGAAGATCCACGCGGCGAGGCGATTGTTCCCGGCGAGCGCGGCGTAGCCGAGCGCCATCATCACGCGCTGGGCGAAGAGCAGTTTGTTGGGGTTGCCCGCGTCCATCGACGCCGACGCGTCGAGCACGAGGTGCACGGCGAGGTCCTGCTCCTCCTGGAAGATCTTGATGAAGAAGCGGTCGAGGCGCGCAAAGACGTTCCAGTCGATGTGGCGGAGGTCGTCGCCGGCGACATAGGGCCTGAAGTCCTCGAACTCGACGCTTCGGCCGCGGGCCTTGGAGCGCCGCTCGCCCTGCAACTTGCCGGGGAACACCCGGCGCGAGGCGATATCGACGGAGTCGAGGGCCGCGGCGAGTTGCGCGGGGATCAACTCGTCGATGTTGGTGGGCCGGCGAGTGGCGGGCGAGGCGAGCACGCACTGATGGTAGAGGATCGCTGCGCGCCGGAGGACTTCGGCTGTCGGTGCTGCCGCCCGGCTCAGTTCCGCGAATCGCGAATGGCGCGGAAGTCGCACGCGGGTTTGCCGTCGGCGTATTCCCAGACGACGATGTCGAGGTTCTGCACGCCCCAGGTGCGTGCCTGAGCATGCGTGGGGTAGAGCACGTCCAGCCGCCTGCCCTTGATCGCGCCGCCGCGATCCAGCACCGGGACAAGCCGGCCGTTGTCATAGCCGGGGACGGAGATGATCGAGCCGAGTGGGAGCACGCGGGAGTCGGCGGCGACGAGCCTCCCGGCGTTGGTCCACACGTTGTGCAGCGACGAGGTGAGGCCGTCGGCGAACGCGCCGCACGACTGCTCATCGGGGGAGTACGCGGTGACCTTCATGCGCATGGTGCGCGCGGGGCGCATCGGCCGGCCGTTGAAGTAACGGATCGAGGTGTCGGCGATGGCGCCGTCGGGGATCGGCTGTGCGCTGTCGCTGCCGGTGTTCGGCGCAGCCTGCGGTGCGGGCGCGTTGAGCGGGTCGGCGGCGGGCAGGTCGGCATCGTGCATCAACTGCACCGAGGTGACGGAAGACTCGCCCGCCGCGGCGTCGATGCGATGGTCCGCAACGACGGCGAGCGGGGTGACTTCGCGCCGGGCGACGGAGTCCTTTACAACGACGGCCGATGCGGCGGAGAGCGCGCACAGCCCGAGGACGGCGAGAACTTCCCTTGCGGCGCGAACCTGGCGGCCACGACGCAACACAGCGGCTTTGGGGTTGTCCATTCTCAAGGTTGATTCCACGGGTCTTCGGATGTTCGGGACACGTCGCCCGGTCCGGCATCGCCAGGCTGCGGAGCGGGAAGGCCGCCACGGCGTCCCACACTCGAATCAGGTCTTGGCTTTGCGTACCGGTTGAGGCCCCGGCGGGTGCCGCGGGCCATGCATTCAGCCTATCCCAAGAACGCCCGTTCGCCGCCGCGTGTGAGGCATGAGTGGATTCGCGGTGCAGTATGTGACGGTTTTAACCTCTGGGTGCCCCCGATCCGGGTATCGGGAAGAGTCCGAGAACGCATGTTCCGGGTGGTGTTCGTTCCGGCCGTGCCGACGTCCGATACAGTCGTTCGGAAACTCCTGAATGCAGTTGTCATTGATCGAACTCGGAGAGGCCGGCGTGATCGGGCTGGCGGCCGGCGTGCTCGGCGGGCTGGCCGGAGTCGGCGGGTCGATGATCATGCTGCCCGCGCTGCACTGGGTGTTCGGCGAAAAGAGTCCGCACACGCATCACCTGTACATGGCCGCGGCGATGACGGTGAACGTGTTCGTGTCATTCCCCGCGGCGATCCGCCATTACCGCAACGGCATTGTGCGGCGGGACCTGCTGGGCTCGCTCATCCCGGCGACGCTGGTGAGCATGATCATCGGCGTGTTCACGGGCAACCTGTTCGACGGGAACGTGCTCAAGATCGGCCTGGCGATCTTTCTGCTGGTGTACTGCGCATTCAACGTCTGGCGGCTGATGTCGAAGAAGGGCATCGACGCCGATGGTCAGCGCACGACGCGGGTCCGGCTGCTTGTCAGTGCATCGTTGACGGGCTTCATCGGCGGGCTTCTGGGGCTGGGCGGCGGGGTGATGCTGGTGCCCGCGCTGCAGATGATCTGCCGCGTGCCGCTCAAGCAGGCGATCGCGACCAGCAGCGCGGTGATCTGCATTACGTCGATCATCGGCGCGGGGGCGAAGATGGCGTCGCTTCCCTCGCTCGATCAGTCGGTTTCGGATGCGTTGCTGCTCGCCGCGGCCATGGCGCCGACGGCGATGCTCGGCGGAGTGGTCGGCGCGCAACTGACACACATCCTGCCCACACGGACGGTGCGGTTGCTGATGACTCTGCTGCTGCTGGTTGCGGCGGCGAAACTGGGCGGCGTCTGGGATTGAGTGTGCGGGCCGGCCGCTTCCATCAGCGCAGGTTCTCGGGCGGCGCCTTCGCTTCATACGGCATCGGGAACATGCCGCGGACGTTGCGGGTGCGCTCCGCGCGGCCCGGGGTGGGGCCGATGACCTGTGTGCAGCGTGCGCCGATGATCGGCACCCGGTCGTGGCCCATGCGGTCGAACCCGTCGAGGATGAGTTGAACGTCGATGCGGACCGCGTTGTTGCCGGGATAGTTCGGGTCGTAGATGCTCAGCGAGCACCCGGTGACCCCGCCCGGGGTTTCCGGGGCGAGTTGTCCGCCGGTCGCGAGCACCTGGTGGTTGTGCCACGGCTCGCGGGTCTTCTGCGAGTTGACATAGACCAGGCCGATGTGGACGGGTTCGTGGCGAGCGAGCGCATCGAGCATCGGCTCGAGTTCGGTGAGCGTGACTCGACCCGCGGCGAGCGGGCCGGAGTCGGGCAGGTTCATCCAGCGGGCGAACTTCGCGGCGAAGGTCATTCGTTCGCCGAAGGAATCGACCTGCCGCTGATAGATGTATTCATAGAGCGGCTGGCCGCGGGTGGGCTGCGTGTCCTGCGCGGGGATGGCGCGTCGGGCCAGGAAGAAATCCGCCGCGGCGAAGCACATGCCGCCGCAGAGCCCGAACTCACCGGGCGCGTTGACGGCGTTGTGGAGCAGTACGAGCGGGCCGGGGAGGGAGGAGCCGGTGAAGCGGTTGACGAAGGCAAAGCCGTCGCGCGCGGGGCTGAACTCGTCGATGGGCCGCGGCGGCGGTACAGCGCCGGATGCCAGCGCGCCTGCGAGCATTGTCGCGAGGATGGAGGCTGGGTTCAACATGCTTCCCGCATCCGGTCACTTCCTGATCTGCGCGAGCAGGTCTTTCACCGCGGCTTCGAGTTGCGCATCGCGCCCCGCGGCCTCGTCCTGCGGCGTCTGCGGGACATCGACATCGGGCTTGGCGCCGTTGTTCTCCTGGTCCGTGCCGTCGGGGAGGTACCAGCCGCGGAAGGGGAGGCGCACGGTTGTACCGTCGATGAGCGACGTGCCGCCGGTCGAGATGACCCCGCCGAACGTGGCGGTGCCGATGAGGCGGCCGCGTCCGGTGGTCTTGATGGCGTGGGCGAAGATCTCGGCGTTGGAGAACGAGTTCTGGTTGATCAGAACGTTGATGGGGCGCGTCCAGGCATAGATGAGGCGGCGGTCGCGCGGGTAGGCGTCGTCGGGGATGTCCTTGGGATCGACGCCTCGCGGCTGGGTCTTGGCGTGCCGTGGCGCGGTGAGGGAAGAGAGCAGGATGTCGGCGGTGGAGCCGCCGCCGTTGTCGCGGACGTCGATGATGAGGCCTTCCTTGTCCTTGCCCGCGGCGTAGAGATCGCGTTCGAAATCGCGGACACTCGCCTCGCTCATGCCGCGGATGTGCAGATACCCGAGCCGGCCCGCGGAGAGTTTCTCCACGGTGTCGCGTCGCTGCTGGACGATCTGCTCATAGCGGATGCGGTCCCACTCGCCCCAGCCGATGGGCACGATGAGCACCAGGCGCGTTGCGCCGTCGGCCCCGCGCACCTTGAGCAGGGTTTCCTTGCCGGAAGTTCCGGCCATCGCCGCGGCGAGATCGAGCGCGGGCTGCGCGTCGGCTGCGGCGAGTGGTGTGCCATCAATTTCGACGATCGTCTCGCCGACGGCGATGCGCGAGCCGGCGCGATCGGCGGGTCCCTTGGGCGTTACATCGACGACTCGGAAGCCGCCGGGCACGGGCTCGACGCGAACCCCGAGGTAGCCGGTGGAGGCGCTGGGGCCTGTCCATCCGCTGCCCGAACTCCCTCCGGAGATGCCCAGGTGCGAGCCGTTCAACTCGCCGAAGAGTTGCTCCACCACGCGGTTGAAACTCTCGCTGGTGCGGGTGCGCTCGGCGAGGGAGAGATACCGCTGCGTCAGGCGCGGCCAGTCGAGGCCCTTGAGCGTGTTGTGGTAGAAGTTGGTCCCGACGACGCGAGCGGCCTCGAGGAACTTCTGGCGTTGCTGCCGCGCCGTCTCGATCTCGATCTGCGCATCGATCGGCCACGCGTCCACCTTGCCGCCGGCCTTGGGCGCGGTGCTGGCGGCACCGCTCTTGACGAACACGACGCGGTCGCCGGTGAGGGAAACGTCGACTCCCCCGAGCGGGCCGGGTGCGATGACCTTGCGGTCCTGTCCCTTGTGATCGACGCTGACGAGAGACGGCGGGCCGTCCTCGGCGGGTGCGACGAAGAAGACGCGGTCGGCCGCGGGGCTGACGGCGAGATTCGACTCGTTGCCGCGCGAGGCGGTGACGCGGCGGATGCGCAGGTACGCGTCGTCGGCGTCGAACTTCAGCGGCTTGGGCTCCGCGGCGGGCTTGGGCGCGGGCCGGGCGGGCTTGTCGTCGGCCTTCTTCTCACCGTCCGCGGGCGCATCGTCCTTCTTGTCGGGCGCGGGCTCGTCCCTGTTCGCGGGCTTGGAGGGCTTGATCTCGAGCGGCTTGCGCTTGCCGGCGGCCTCGGCGGCCTTCTTGAAGTAGTCGTCGCGCTCGTAGGCGGTCATGCCTTCGAGTTCGAGGTCGAGGTACACCTGGTACACGTCGATCGCGTCGTCGCCGCTCCCGCGCTCGGAGAGGAACGTGAGCACCTTGCCGTCGGCGCTCAGTCGCGGCGAGAAGTCGTTGTCCGGGTGCCGCGTCAGGTTGACCGGCTTGGCGTTCGCGTTACCGGAGTCGAGGAGCCAGATGTCGGTGTTGAAGTCGAGGTCGTTGATCGCGTAGATCACGTGGCGCGAGTCGGATGCCCAGAGCGCCTCACCGCCGGTGTCCCAACTGGGCACGAGCACGCGTTCGGTCCCGGCGTGCTCGCCCTCGAGTTCGCGCAGCATGATGTCGCCGCGGCCGCGGGTGTAAAGCATGCGTTTGCCGTCCGGCGAGGGGATGGGTCGGCGGGCATCGTCGCCGGCGACGATGAAGGGGCGGACCTCGAAGGTGACGGCCTCGGCCCACTTTTTGCCCGGGTCGGGCTTGTTCGGATCGGGCTTCGCCGAGTCCGACTTGGCCGCGTCGTCTTTCTTCTCGCCTTCGGGCTTGGGGTCATCCTTCTTTGGCGTCTCGGCGGCGTCCTTGTCCTCGGGCTTTGCGGGCTTGAGATCTTCGCGTGCCAGCGCCACCCGCGCGGCGTAGATCGAGTAGGCGCCGGGCTGCGCGCCGTCGGTCGGTTCATCGGATGAGAAATAGAGTGTGCCGCCATCGGGCGACCATGCGAGGTCGCGCTCGCGGCCATAGGTGCTGGTGACGCGCCGGGTCGGCCGGCCCTCGGTGGTCGGACGGACGAACACCTCGCCTCGGGCGATCACGGCCATGGTCCTGCCATCAGGGGAGAGCGAGGCCTCGGAAACCTGGGAGCCGATGTTCAGCCGCTGGAAGTCGATGCTCTGGGTGTCGCCGCCGACCTGGATCGTGACCCGTTCGGGCATCGCGCCGGCCTGCGTGAGGTCGAGGCGGTAGAGGCCGCCCCAGACGGTGAAGACGGCGGTCGAGCCGTTCGCGGCGACCGCCAGGTCCTGAACACCGTGTCCGATCGTGTACTCCTCACCGGTCGGTTGGAAGTTGGTGAGTTGGGTCGGCTGGCCGGCGGACTCGGGCCGGCGAGCCGGGAGTTTCCAGAGGTTGTTCTGGCCGCTGCGGCTGGAGAGGAAGATAACCGACCCGCCGGGGCCGGGCCAAGGATCGAAGTCATTGGCGGGGTCGGTGGTCAGTTGCTGGAAACTCTTGTCCGACAAGGACATGGAATAGACATCCATGCTGCCGGATCCACGGTACTTGGGGCGGGATGGATCGAAGCGACCTCGATAAAAGAGGATGTTGCCATCGGGAGTTGCGCGAGGAGAACTTCCGAAAGCAGCGACCAGTTCCCGAACTGGTCCGCCTGCAAGCCGGCCCGCAGCGACCGATTGGGGGAGCAGATCGACGGCGTAGAGGTGCGAGCCGCGGTGAAGTTCAGGCTCCTGTAAGCCACTGAAATACAAAGACTTACCATCCGCGGCAAAGCCACTGAGAGCCTGCGGCCGGTCGCCGGCGGTGACGCGGCGGATCTCGCCACCCAAAAGCGAAGCGCCATCGCGGACGAGCGACATGATGTAGAGGTTGCGGGCACCGTCCCGGTCCGATTCAAAGGCGAGGGTCGAGCCGTCTGGGGAGAACGCACTTCGACGTTCGGTCGCCGGGTGAGCCGTCAGGCGAGAGGCGGTCCCGCCCGCGACGGGCGCGGCCCAGAGGTCGCCGGCCCAGGCGAAGACGACGGTTCCGCCATCGGGGGAAAGCGAGGGATACTCAGGAAAGGCGACCAGCGTTGATGCGGCGGTGGATGCGGGCTCGATGTGCATGACCGGGGCGAGCGTGCTGGCGGCGCAGCCCAGAGGGGAGGCGGCGGCGAGGGCGAGGATGCACAGGGCAGGACGAAGCAGGGGCATGCAGTTCTCCGGGTGTGGCAGGCGGGACCACCAGGCGGGAGTGTAACGACGCCCCGGGCTGAGGCGAAGGGGCGAGGCGGCGGCGTGGGCGGGGTTGACAAACCCTTGGAAATACGCTGGGATAGGTGGGCAAAGGCGGTGGGAAGGTGTTAGACTGTCCGTTGCCGCGGGGCGAACAGCGCCGCGGGCGCGGTGGTTGTCGGGGAGTGGTCGTGGCGGGGGAGGCGGGGGGAGGGGATGACCTGTACGGGGTCGGCACACCGCGGACCCACAACTTCGGAGTTGTCGTGATGCTCAAGCGCGATTGGCTGAAGGGTGTCGGCGGCGTTGGCGGCCGGTCGAATCGTGATCCCGGCGCATCGCACGCGGGTCTGGAGTCGCTCGAGTCGCGCGTCATGCTGGACGCCGCGCAGAACGATCGGTACGCGACCGAGATGCTGAACTGGAACGGTCAGCAGGTCGAGGTCATGCGGGACTCCTGGGTGCTGACGTTCCGCAAGGAAGGCAGCCGGCAGGTCGCTTCCAATCGAGCGGTGCAGGTGGCATCGTTCCTGGGCCTGCAGGCCCAGAGCGTGCAGACGAGCGCCCTGGGACGGTTCGCGTCGATCGTCGTGAACGGCGACGTGAACGAGCAGATGGCCGCCTCGGCGGTTCAGCACTTCAACTGGCTCACGGGCTTCCAGCCGAACCTGGTGTATCACACCAGCCTCGTTCCCAACGATGCGCAGTACAACCTGCAATGGGGGCACAACAACACCGGCCTGCCGTTTGCCGATTCGGCGACGGGCGTGCCGACCGCGGGCGTGATCGGGGCGGATATCGACGCGGAGCAGGCGTGGAACATCACCACCGGCAGCGACCGCGTGGTCATCGCGGTGATCGACACCGGGTTTGACGTGAACCACCCCGACCTCGCGGGCAACCTGTGGACCAACCCGCTGGAGATCCCGGGGAACAACGTCGATGACGACGGGAACGGCTTCATCGACGACGTGAACGGGTGGGACTTTGCGAGCAACGACGCGGCGGGTCAGGACAACAACCCGGACGACCCGGTGACGCAGGGTCACGGCACGGCGGTGTCGGGCGTGATCGGCGCGATCGGCGGCAACGGGCTGGGCGTGGCCGGGGTGATGTGGAACGTCTCGATCCTCCCGATCAAGATCTTCCCCAACCAGGGCGGCGCCTCGACGTTCTCCATCATCTCGGCGCAGGAGTACATCACGATGCTCCGCCGCGACTTCGGCGTGAACATCGTGGCCAGCAACAACTCGTACGGCATCCTGCTCCCGGACACGGGCCAGCAGTTCAACGACGCGGAAGAGATCGCGATCCAGAACGCGACGAACGCGGGCATTCTCTTCATCGCCGCGGCGGGCAACGACGCGAACGACAACGACGGGCCGCGCGTGGCGTACCCGGCGAGTTACCCGAACCCGCGGATCATCTCGGCGGCGGCGACGAACAACCGCGACCGGCTCGCCTCGTTCAGCAACTGGGGAGTCACGCGGGTCGATGTCGGCGCGCCTGGCGAGCAGATCCGCACGACTCAGGTGGGCGGCGGGTACCAGTACATCAACGGCACGAGTTTCGCTTCGCCGTACACGGCGGGCGTGATCGGGCTGCTGGCCTCGGTGAATCGCTACGCGACGCCCGAGCAACTCCGCGATGCGCTGTTCATGGGCGTCGATCGGTTGGCGTCGCTGGACGGGTTGGTCGCGACGGGCGGGCGCATCAACGCCTACCGCTCGCTGCAACTGGTGCAGGTCCCCGGGCCGGTCGTCGGCGCGGTGCTGCCGGGCCCGACCACGGCCCCGGTCAGCGAGATCGTGGTGCAGTTCAGCGAGGACATCAACCCCGCGTTCCTGTTCCCGGGCGGGATGCTCGACACGAGCAAGATCATCCTGCGGGCGA
Source organism: uncultured Phycisphaeraceae bacterium (assembly GCA_964409775.1). Classification (GTDB taxonomy): domain Bacteria; phylum Planctomycetota; class Phycisphaerae; order Phycisphaerales; family UBA1924; genus JAHBXL01. The sequence goes on from CAYPEI010000002.1 coordinate 202,486, forward strand.
GCAACGGCGACAGCCGGTTCGACGCCAACGACATCTACTTCCCGATCATCAACGGCGACGTGGTGCTGACGGGCAACTTGATGACGATCACGCTCAGCGGCGGACTGCTGCCGCGGGACGCGTATCGGCTGACGCTCCTGCACACCGGGTTCCGCGACTTTGACGGGAACTTCCTGAACGGCGATGACCTGGAAGGCAACGACGAGATCTACGACTTTGTCGTGGTGCCGTTCCGCGGCCCGCTGGAGCCCAACGACACGCTGAGCAGCGCGACGCCGGTGATCCTCGACCCCAACGGACGGGCGACGTACTTCGACCTGGTGATCGGCGACGGCCTGCAGGAGCAGCAGGACGTGGACATCTTCAAGGTGTTCGTGACCGGTCCGTCGCTGATCAGCGCCGAGGTGTTCGCGGCGAGGCTGCCCTCGCCCAGCGGGCTGGACCCGTACCTGCGCCTGTTCGATGCGAGCGGCGTCGAACTCCGCGCCAACGACAACTACGAGAGCCTGGACCCGAAGATCCAGTACTTCGTGCCGGCGGGCGGCAACTACTTCATCGGCGTGTCCGCCTACCCGAACCGCAACTACAACCCCATCCTGCAGGGCACGGGCGTGATCAACACGTCCAGCGGCATCTACAACCTCACGATCGACATCGACACCGCGGGCTCCGAGACGTTTGTCGTGGCCAACTCGAACCCGGTGGCGATCCCCGGCTCGGGCCTGATCGAGAGCACGATCTTCGTGCCCGATGGGCGCACCATCACCGACGTCGATGTGCGGATGAACATCCAGCACACATATGTCAGCGACCTGCGGATCACGCTGCTGGGGCCGACGGGCGCGACGGTGCAACTGTTCAACCGTCGCGGCGGGGCGGGGCAGAACCTGACCGGCACCGTCTTCAACTCGCAGGCGGGCCCGCCGATCTCCGCGGGCGCTGCGCCGTTCACCGGGAACTTCCGTCCGGAGCAGACGCTGAATGCGTTCAACAACCTCGCCGCGGCGGGGTTGTGGACGCTGCGCATTGAGGACCTGCGTGCCGGCGACTCGGGCACGCTACTGAACTGGGACCTGCGGATCTCGGTCACCAACGACATCTTCGGTCCGTTTGAACTGAACGACACACTGCTGCTGGCGACGAACCTGGACATCATCGGGCGCGGCTCGCGCACGATCGACGCGTTCATCGGCGACGGCGCCTTCGGCCTGCGCGACGTGGACATCTTCCGCGTGGATGCGGGCGGCGGAACCACGATCACCGCGTCGGCCACGCCGGTCTCGGGCCAGGTTGACACGGTCCTGCGGATCTTCGACGCGCAGGGCAACCAGGTCGCGGCGGACGGCAAGAAGGGCACCCGCTCGTCGCTGGCCAGTTTCCTGGCGGTCAACGCGGGTGTGTACTACATCGCGGTGTCGGGCGGGAACGAGACCAACGACGGCAACCAGGGCAACACGGGCTACAACCCCAATGCGGGCGGATCGGGCACGGTGTCCGACGCGACCGGCGGGTACAAACTGGTGGTCAACGTTTCGGGCGGCATCAGCGAGTCGCAGGTCCGCCTGGTGGGCAATGCGATCTCGGTGGGCGTCGGCGTCGACGGCTCGCTGGGCATCTACGGGCAGAGCAACCCGCTGGGCCTGCGCCTGGGCAACCGCGAGTTCATCGTCGGCGGCACGGTCGAGTCGTTCTTCGGCGCCTCGCTGGACGGGCACATCCTGCGGAACGCGGGCGTGGCCGGGCAGTCGGACCTGGGCGTCACGGTTTCGAGCGAGTCAGACTTCGCCAACCGGCGGGCCCTGGTCGCGGGCACGTACCGCGACTCGGTCTCGATCCGCCGTTCGATGTCCTTCGGCGTGAACGACAGTTTCGTCGCCGTGGACGTGACGATCAGCAACAACGGCCTGCTGCCGATCAACGACGCGGCATGGGTCGAGGGCTTCAACCCGCAGCAGGGCATCGCCACGTCGGGCGACGCGCGCACCGTCAACAACGTCGACAACGCGACCGGACGGCTGGCGTGGGCCAAGTTCCAGAACGGGGCGACGATCGGCATCGGCGCCGCGGCCCAGTCGGGCGTGTTCGTGTCGTTCGAGGCGCCGGGCAGCGTCCGCGATCCGTACCAGGTGATCAACTCTCCGTTCGATCCCGACGCCGCGGGCGACGCCGGCGTGAACGGCGACCTCTCGATGGCGATTGCGTTCAACCTCGGCACGATCGAGGGGAATACGTCGGCGACGTTCCGCTACTTCATCTTCATGGGCGCAACCCCCGGCGCGGTGACGACGCAGTTCGCGCTGCTCAACTCCGGCAACGGCACGGGGCACATGGTGGCCCAGCCGCTCGACCCGTCGCTGCCGAGCGAGAGCCTGCCGTACTCGATCTATTACCCCGAGGGCTTCGCGAGCCGGAGCAACAGCACGTTCATCCCGATCGTGAACGGCAACGATGCGCCGGTGCGGGTGGTGGTGATCGCCCGGTACGAGGGCTCTTCGTCGCCGGATGTCCTGTTCGACAGTTCGGTGGACAAAGCCCAGGGCTACATCCTGCCGAACAAGCGCGACGGCATCACGATCACGACTCCGGAGTTGTACGCCGCGGGCACCAGCGAGCGGGTGATGAGCCAGATCCCCGGTCGCGACGGCATCCGGAAGTTGACGCCGTACGCGATCGAGATCCGCTCGAGCCTGCCGGTGGGCGCGACGCTGAGCCACTACGACTTCAACATCTCGACAGGCGAGGCGTTCACCTCGACGCTGAACACGGTGTGGACGTTCGGCGCGGGCCAGAAGGCCGCGAACGTGCAGGACGCGGTGGTGTTCTACAACCCCAACCCCGACCCCGTGAAGGTCACGCTGACGATCTACCGGCCCAACGGGACGACGGTGACTTCGCAGCGAAACGTCGGCCCGAACAAGCGCGGCGGCTGGCTGCTGCGTGACTTCCCGCAGGTCGCCAACGGCGAGATCGTGGGCGTGAAGGTCGAGGGCGAAGCCCCGATCGTCGCGGCGCTCACGCACTTCGACGCCAACAAGCGATTCGGCTACGCCACCCTCGGCACTCCGTCCCTGGGCGAAGTGCAGGGCGTGTCGCCCGAGGGCGAGTTCGGCGTCGGCTCCGCCGACGAAAGCGTCGGCATCCTGAACGCCAGCGATCAGGCCGCGAATGTCACCCTCACCTTCTCGTTCGCCAACGGCAGCGCGTACCGGCGGCTGATCACCGTGCCCGCGGGCGTTCGAAGCGCGGTGCAGATCGGCGCCCTGCCCGGTTTCCCGGTCGGGCAGGCGTATGCCCTGAGTTACACCTCGGACCGGGCCGTGACGCTGACGCTGCAGACGCGGAACGGCGGCGAGGGCTCGGGCTCGGCGTTCGCCTCGCTCGCCTCGACGCAGTGGCTGTTCAGCGAAGGGTTCCGCCGGGTCTCCAACAACACCGTGACCGACTACCTGCGGCTCTACAACCCGACGGCGGAGGCCGCGACGGTGGGGATCACGATGAACTTCAACAACGGCGAAAGCGAGACCTTCCTTGTGCACGTCTCGCCGCGGGCGGCCAACACGTTTGACCTGCACTCCTTCATCACCGGACTGCGGCGCACCACGGGCACGGTGGCGGGCTTCGGCTCGTTCTTCGGTGTGCGTGTGCGTTCCTCGGTGCCGATCGTGGCCTTCCAGGGGCACTTCGACAGCGGCCTGGGCGGCGGGTTCGGCACGCTCGGCACGGCCCTTGGAACCACCGGCCTTCCGGCGTGATTCGGGCGGTATTGCGGCACCCCCGCCGCGGGAAGCACCGGCGCGCGGGGGAGTGGACGCCGGGAGCAGCCTAAGATGCACACTGGCGCAACGCGGGCGTTGCCGCAGCGCCTGTTTGCGCGCACCCGAGGGCGTAGCTCAGTTGGTAGAGCAGCGGACTTTTAATCCGCGGGTCCCGAGTTCGAGTCTCGGCGCCCTCATTCACCGGTCCGGCGGGCGATCCCGCCGCGGACCGCGCGGGGTCGTTGCGGGGGAGAGCACCGCGGTATGAGCCAGAGCGTCTCGACCCTTCAAAGTCCGGTCGACGGAGTCGACCCAGCGGTCGCTCCGGCGCTCGTGGTGCACGCGGCGTGGTCGGATCGGTCGTTGCACATCTGGGCGGAATCGGCGGCCGCGTTCGCCAAGGGCGCGGCGGTCGCCGGCGAGGCCCACCCGTTCGCCGCCGGTCGCGAGGAACTGGCGGCGCTGGGCGAGCGCCTCGCCGCGGCGGGAGCGACGGGGGCGACGGGCGGAGGCCAGGTGCGGCTCCGGCTTCCCACTCAGCACGACGGCCGCCCGGCGCCGAGCCCGCGGCTGGCGCACACGGTGGGGCATGAATCCGACGAAGGGCTCGACGGCGAGGCGAGGCTGCTGGGCGTGTTCGCCGCACCAACGCTGGCGGTGGATGCCGAGCATGCCCCCGCGGTGCTGGACTGGCTTGACTCGGACGAGGCGGGTGGCGTTGTCGCGGGAGAGAGCGTTCGGTTCTTCGCCGCGGCGGCGCGGCTGGCGCTGCACCTGCTGGCGCAGCAGCGGTTCGTTCCGACGCTGTACCAGGACGCGGCGGGGATGCTCCGGGGCGTGTGGCAGCCATGGCTGAGCGATGAAGCGGCGGGCACGCGCGTGGTCTCGCTGCTCACGGCGATGCCGGGTGAGGCCCGGTGCGTCGAGGACGCGTTTGCGCACGACGGCTGGAGCGTGCTGGAGTCGTTCCTCACGGGTCTTGGGGATGCGGCGTGCCGCGCGGTGCTGCGGCGCGAGTCGATGGCCGATGCCATCTCCGGGCGCGATGCGACCGTCGATCCGCAGGTGACGTGGCTGACGGGGCTGCTCGACGGCGCGCCCGAACTGCACGGGGCGGACGCGGCGAAGGACCGCACCGAGTTGGTGAGGAATGTGCGTCGCTGGGTGGGCGGCCTGGAGGAGCGCGGCGCCGGCTCGCCGTGGCGGCTGCACCTGCGGCTGAGCGAGCCGCTGGACCTTGGCGGCGTGGGCGAGTTGGAGCCGCCGGCGGATTCGATCCGGTGGACGCTGACACTGGGCCTGCAGAGCGTGACGCACCCGCGCGTGCGGCTGGATGCGCAGGACATCTGGCTCCTGCCGGGCGGCGGGACGGGGAGCGCGACGGTCGAGGGCATGCGGATCGACTCGCCGCAGGATGTGCTGCTGGCCGAACTCGGGCGCGCCGCGCGGCTGTACAAGAAACTCGAGACCGCGCTGGAGGACCAGCAGCCCGAGTCGCTCGAACTCTCCACGAGCGAGGCGTACAAGTTCTTCCGCGAGTTGCGTCCGCTGCTGATCGAGCAGGGCTTCGGTGTGGAGACCCCGGACTGGTGGGATTCTCCGACGATCCGCCTGGGGGCGCGGCTGGTGGTCACGAGCGACGACGTGGACTTTGCGCGTGCGGGGGCTGGCGGGCCGCAGCCGGCCGCGCCGCGCGTCGGGCTCAACACGCTGGTCGACTACAAGTGGCAGATCGCGGTGGGCGAGACCACGCTGACCCTGGAGCAGTTCGAACTGCTCGCGGCCCAGCACTCGCCGCTGGTCCGGCTGAACGGGCGCTGGGTGGAGATCCGCCCCGAGGACCTGAAGGCCGCGGTGCGGTTCATCGGCGAGAACCCGGGCGGCAAGATGGAAGTGGGGCGGGCCCTGCGGCTGGCGTATGCCTCGGACGTCCGCGAGACGGGCGTGCCGATCCTGGGCATGGAGGCGACGGGGTGGGTGGCGAAGGTGTTCACCGACGCGGGCAGCAACCAGACGCTGCCGATCCTGAATCCGCCGGCGAGTTTCGTCGGCACGCTCCGGCCGTACCAGGTGAAGGGGCTGTCGTGGCTGGCGTTCCTGGACACGCTGGGCCTGGGCGCCTGCCTGGCCGACGACATGGGCCTTGGCAAGACCATCCAGTTGCTTGCGCTGCTGGCCGATGAGCGCGAGCGCGTGCAGGAGGCTGTCGCGGCGGGCGCGGGCAGCGCGGTCGAGCGACCGGGGCCGACGCTGCTGGTGGTGCCGATGTCGGTGGTCTCCAACTGGGTGCACGAGGCGCGTCGCTTCACGCCGACCCTCAAGGTGCTGGTGCACCACGGGCCCGACCGCGACCTGGGCGAGCGGCTGTGCGAGAAGGCGCTGCAGTCGGATGTCGTGGTGACCACGTACGCGCTGGTGCACCGCGACCGCGAGCACCTCGAACGGATCGGCTGGTGGCGAGTGGTGCTCGACGAGGCGCAGAACATCAAGAACACCTCGGCCAAGCAGACCCGCGCCGTGCACGCCATCGACGCGCCGCGCCGCATCGCGCTCACCGGAACGCCGGTCGAGAACCGCCTGGGCGAACTGTGGTCGATCATGGACTTCCTGAACGGCGGCTATCTTGGCTCGGCGGGGGAGTTCCGACGGAAGTTCGCCATGCCGGTCGAGCGGTACCACGACAAGCACAAGGCGGCACAACTCCGCGGGCTGGTGCAGCCGTTCGTGCTGCGCAGGCTCAAGATCGACCCGGCGGTCATCAGCGACCTGCCCGAGAAGGTCGAATCGAAGGAGTACTGCTACCTCACGCCCGAGCAGGCCGGGCTGTACCAGGCGTGCGTGTCGGACATGCTCGGCGCGGCGGACAAGGCCAGCGGGATTCAGCGCAAGGGGCTGGTGCTGGCCGGGCTCATCAAACTCAAGCAGATCTGCAATCACCCGGCGCAGTTCCTCAAGGAGCGCGACGAGGGCGAGCCCGCCGCCGAGGGCCGGGGCGTCCCGCTGCCGGGCCGGAGCGGCAAGTGCCAGCGGCTCATCGAGATGCTCGACGAGGTGCTCGCCGCGGGCGACAAGGCTCTGGTGTTCACGCAGTTCCGCCAGATGGGAGAACTGCTGGCGGGGATGCTGCGGCGAGCGTTCGACCGGCCGGTGCTCTTCCTCCACGGCGGCACCACCGCCGCCGAGCGGCAGCGGATGATCGAGGAGTTCCAGGGCGGTCCCGGCGCGGCGGGCAAGCCCGGCGGCCCGCCGATCTTCGTGCTGAGCCTGAAGGCCGGCGGAGTGGGGCTCAACCTCACCGCGGCCAACCACGTGTTCCACTTCGACCGGTGGTGGAATCCGGCGGTTGAGGCGCAGGCGACGGACCGCGCGTACCGGATCGGCCAGACCCGCACCGTGCAGGTCCACAAGTTTGTCGCCGGCGGCACGCTCGAAGAGAAGATCGACCAGATGATCGAGGAGAAGATGGTCCTTGCCTCCGAGATCATCGGATCCGGCGAGGCCTGGCTCAGCGAACTCTCGACCCACCAACTCCGGGACCTGCTGACTCTCCGGTCCGACGCCGTCGGGGATGAGGAGTAAGCCGCGGCCATGCCCACGCCCCCATCGCAACCAACGCCTTCTCCCCGGCCCAGCAACCAGCGGCCCGAGCGGTCGCTCGTGCCGCCGATGCAGCGGCCCGCGCCGTCGCACCCTCGAATGGAGCGGCGACCGCCGCTCCCGGCCAAGCCGACGGCCAATCCGCGCCGCGTCGTGGGCGGCGTGCGGCTCCATGCCAAGGTCGCGCCCGGGCCCGACGCGATCGTCGCCAGCGGCATCAGCGGCACGTGGGGATGGGCCTCGGCGCGGTGGATGCGCCTGGCCGAGAACAACGCGCCGGGGTCGCAACTGGCCGAAGGGCTTGATTACGCGCGGCTCGGCCAGGCACGATCGCTGGAGGTGCGCCCGGGAGTGATCGCCGCGAAGGTGCAGGGCCGCATGCCGGGCGCATACCGGGTCGAGGTCCGACTGCCCGTGTTCACGCACGAGCAGTGGGAGCGGGTGGTGACCTCGATGGCCGCGCAGGCGCGGCACGGCGCGGCGGTGGCGTCGGGCGAACTGCCCAGCAACATCGAGGACCTCTTCGCGCCGCTCGGGCTGCGGCTCTTCCCGGTCGAGGCGTCGGACGTGGCCACCTCGTGCACGTGCGGTGTCTTCAAGGGTGAAGGCGGGGCGGCGGCCACGAAGTGGTGCAAGCACGTGTGCTGCGTCATGTTCCTGATCGCCGAGCGTCTCACGCGCGAGCCGCTGCTGGTGTTCTCGCTCCGCGGCCTGCCCGAGCAGGAACTGCTCGAGCGTCTCCGGCAGCAGCGCGCCATCGCCGGCGCGGTGCGCACCGGGGGCACCGGCATCCCCGTGTATGCCCAGCACGTGCCCGGGGTCGCCGAGCCTGATTCGCCATGGAATCTGCCGCTGGAAGAAACCGTCGGCGCGTTCTGGTCCACCGGGCCGCGCGGCGAAGAGGCTTTGGCGTCGCTGGAAATTCCCGTCCAGCCGCCCGCGGTCACGCACCCGCTGCTCCGGCGGCTTGGTCCGAGCCCGTGGCAGGGACAGCCCGGCGCGAAGTTCCCTCTGGTCGGGCTGCTGGCGACCTGCTACGACATGGTCAGCGAGGCGGTCGTGAAATCGGCGGAGGGAGCGCACGACGCCCCGAGCGTCTCCCAGCCATGAGGCCGCCGCGGTTCGGAAGCCGATCGGGTCAACCCGAAAGCGATCCCCCGAACCTCCCAACTACACCGGCGTAGACCCCATATAGCCCCAGCGCGATGAGTGCGCCGGGTGTCATTGTCGAAGGGAGCCGGAGATGGACCTGACTGTTGCGATCGTGCTGGTGACGCTGGGGAGCATCCTGGGGGTCGTCGGCGCGATGAAGTTCGCATCGTGGCGGAGGGGCAAGGTCAAGACGGTCGATCGCGTGGTGACGCAGCACATCACCGAGCGGGTCCGCTCGGTCGGGCGCCTGGTGGCTCTGGAGGTCTGCGCGAAGGAGATCGCGACGGCCACCAGCGGGATCGCGGACGGCTGGCTCCCCCCGATCATCATCTCACCGGCGCGGATGGCGATCATCTTCCAGTTCCGCAAGCAGTACTTCGTGGACTTGGCCGCGATCGGCGCAGCGCAGGTGAGCGAGTTGCCGCCGGCGCCGGGGGTGGATCGGCATGCGAGGATGGGTCTTCCGCCGATGCAGCGCATCCGCGTGACGCTCCCGCCGCTGCAGAGCGAACTGGCCCTGGCGAGCATGACGCCGTACGACATCCAGGCCGGGCGGATCCTTGGCCTGGTGGACATCATCCCGATGAACGCCGACCGCCAGGGCGCGCTCATGGCGCGGGCGCAGGAACACGCCGCGAAGGTGTTTGATGAACAGGACGGCGACTACCGCGTTCAGGCCGCGGCGGCGGTGCAGACGCAACTGCGCTCGCTGCTCGGGCTGATGGGCGTCGACGTGGAAGTGGTGTGGGGCGACGCGGCGCCGGCCGGTCAGCGCATCAACTCCTCGAGCGCGGCGAGCCCGCGCTCCAGCGACCGCGAGTCGGTGGCGTAGGAAAGGCGGAAGTGGGTGTCCTTCGCGGAGAAGACGTTGCCGGGGATGACCAGCAGGCTCTTCTCGATGCACTTCTCGATGAACTGCCCGGCGGTGAGCCTGAGCCGCTCGGGCACCTTCACGAAGGCGTAGAACGCGCCGCCGGGTGTCGTCACCTCGGTGATCTTTGACAGCCGCGACACGACCATGTCGCGCCGCTTCTGATAGTCGGCGATCTGTACGGACATGTCGACGTCGAAGCACGCGACCGCGCCGTGCTGGAGCGCCGAGGGGGCGCACACAAAGGTGTACTGCTGAAGTTTGCTGATCTCTTCGATGATGCGGCGCGGCCCGGCCGCGTAGCCCAGCCTCCAGCCGGTCACGCCGTAGGTCTTGCCGAAGCCGCGGATCAGGAACACGTCCTTGTCGGCCCCGGGGAACCGGGCCGGGCTGGGGCATTGCGCCGGGCCTCCGAGCGGCGAGGCCTCCCGCGCGTCGGAGTAGGTGAACGTGTCGTAGATCTCGTCAGAGATCAGCAGCACGTTCTTTGCGCGGCAGAGTTCGAGCAACTCGCGGCAGTCGCGGTTGCTCGCCACGACTCCCGCCGGGTTGCTCGGGCTGTTGAGCAGCACCAGTTTGGTGCGTGGGGTGATGAGTTTCTCCACGCGGGCCGCGGTGAGGCGGAAGTCCGGGTAGGTGTCGCACAGCACGGCCCTGGCGCCGACCATCGTGCAGATGTGCGGGTACATCACGAAGTACGGGTCGGGCACGATCGCCTCGTCGCCCGGGTCGAGCAGCACCTGGAAGGCGAGCATGAGCGCGCCGGAGGTGCCGGAGGTGACCATGACGCCGGGCTTGGACGCGTCGGCCGCGGCGAGCGGACGGGGGTCGACGTCCCAGCCCACGTCCTCCTTCAAGTGACGGACGATCCGGTCGCGGAGCGGCGCGATGCCCTGCGTCTGCGTGTAGCCGTTCTGGTTGTTGCGGATGGCCTCGATCGCCGCGAGTTTGATGGGCTCGGGGACCGGGAAGTCGGGCTGACCGATCGAGAGGTTGATCGGGTCCTTCAGGCGCGCGCCCAGGTCGAAGACGCGCCGGATGCCCGAGGCGTCGATCCGCCGGGCTCGATCGGCGATGAGACGGTCGATGTCCATGGCACGCCTTTCGTCAAGGGTGAACGGTATCGCCCGCGGCGTCGCATCATGCGCAGCAGGCCGCTTCGTCGCCGGGACAGGATGCCGATTCGATCAGCCGGCCTTGCCGACGCGGGTCTTGGGCAGGCCCAGGGCCTTGTCCTTCTTCGCGTCGAACTTCTTGTCGGTGGTCATCTTGGCGATCCGCTCGGCGCGGGTCAGCACGCTGCGAACGCCGGTGAGGCTGCCCTTGGTCTTCAGCGATCGGTCGAGGCTCATCGGTCAACTCCTGCGGTCAGGGTGGAAGGCCGACTTGCCGGCCCGAAGCACTATTCCTTATGCAGCGTCCAGTAGGGCTGGCGGAAATCGCTCGCACCCTTTTCCTCGCGCTGCCACTTCTTGCCGAGTTCTTCCACCCGCCGGACGAGGTCCGCGCGTTCCTTTTCGGTTTCCTTGAACCGGGGACCGCCAGGGTAGCCCTGGCTGGCGTAGATTCGGCAGGGGGGATTGTTGCCCCCGCCGCGGGACCGATCAACCACATAGAAGGCCTGAAGGCTGTTTCGCTTCAGGAATTCGACGCCCGAGGAGGCGTCTTTGAGCGTGAGCGTGCCCATGTACAGGTAGTTGAACCCCGGAACGCGCGGGTCGGTCCCCGCCGGCGACTCCGGCTTGGGCGCATCCGGCTTCTTTGGGGTGTTCCCGGACCCTTCGGGCTTCGGACCAACCGGCGGCGCCGGCTTGGTGTCCGGGCCGCTCGCCGCTCCCGGGGTCCCCGATCCGCCCGGGGCGTTCGCGCCGTCGGGCTGTTTCCAGCCGCCAAGATCCCCCAGTTCCCGGTCGCGCTTGGTCTGCCCCATCTGGAAGGCGATGCCCCAGATCGTCGCGAACACGATGATGAGCACCCCGAGCCCAACCATCAGCATCATCGACGAGATGTGGAACGAGGCGACTTCTTCTTCACGCGGCGCGGCCTCGGTCTCGTGATGCTCGGGCTCGTGCGCTCGCGCAGGTGCATGCACGCGCACGGCGGGTTGCACATGGGCCGCGGGAGTCGGGGGAGGGGGGGAGGTGTTCGACTCGACCGCCGGCTGGGGCGTGGCGCTGGGGGCGGCGGGCTTGGGTTCGGGCAATGGTGTCGCGCCGGGCGCACCGGTCGCCGGCCGCGGCGCGGCGACGCCGCCTCCGAGTCTGCGGGAGGGCGACGAGAGAACCTCGTACAGCGGCGGCTGTCGGCGTGTGCGGCCCATGCCGGAGTATACGGGCCGCCGCCGGGCGGGGTTGAGACGGATCGAAGCGGGTGCGGGGAACCCGTATACTCCCGGCCATGACGATCCGCGAGCAGGACATCTTCGTTGTTCCCGCCCCGAAACTCTCTCGGTGGGAGGCTTCATACCTCCCCGAGATCTTCAAGGGATTCGGCACAACGATGCGGCACTTCATCACGTCGTTCGGGGCGGGCTCGACCAGCCGGACGCTCCAATATCCCGAGCAGCGGCGTGAGGACATCCCCGTCGAGAAGGGTGGGATGGAGGTCCGGAACTTCCGCGGCGTGCACCGCCTGAACCGGGATGAACAGGGGCGCGTCAAGTGCGTCGCGTGCATGATGTGCCCGACGCTCTGCCCGGCCAACTGCATCCACATCGAGGCGGATGTTTCGCCGTGGGATGACCGCGAGAAGTACCCCAAGAAGTTCGAGATCGACGAACTCCGCTGCATTTACTGCGGGATGTGCGAGGAAGCGTGCCCGGTCGACGCGATCGAACTCACCACCGAGTACGACGTGGTGGGGATGAGCCGCCAAGAGATGATCTTCGACAAGGAGAAACTCCTGAAGGTCTACGACGTCACAATTTCAAAGAAGCCGATGTGACCGTTTTGGCCACTCTGTTCGGATTCTGAACGAACATCTCCAGCGTCGGCAGAGCCCCCGGCGGCGTTCTGCTGGCTTCCTCTGGCCACAACCGCAACGTCCGAGAGAAAAGGCGTCATCCAGCGCAGAAAACGCTGGCATTTCGGACGTGAACGATTATCATGTCCCTCGCACCGCGGGCCGGAGACCCGTCGGTGGCATCTGAGGCGGGGAGAGACCAACAACCCGGGAGCGAGAGAGACGTACGGAAGGAGATTTCCGGTATGTCGCGTTCTCTCTGCGCCTTTGCCGTCGCCACAACGGCTCTCGTGGGTACTTCGCAGGCCGCCACCATCCTCACCTTCGCCGATCCGGCGACCGGTCCCGCCACGCCCCTGTTCCAACTCTCGGGCGGCATTCTGACAGGCGGATGGGCGAGCGGGAATGTCGGTCTGACGCTCGAAACGCCGGGTCTGGCCGCGCCCGACTACACCAACGCCTGGTTCGACTTCGCTCCGGTCACGGTCACGCCCACCGGAACGCCGCCGTTCTTTCTGCTGGGGCCCGGGCAGATCCGCTTCTACCAGTTCGGCGGAGTGACCCCGCTGGTGACGATCACGTTCAGCGGCGGCCTGCTGACCGATGCGCTGGGCTTCGGGGCCAGCACGTTCGCCGGCTTCGGCGTGACCTTCTCCGGCCCGATCATCGGGCCCGGCAGCCCGTCAAACGAGGCCATCTCGTTCAGTTTCGCCAACCAGGTCGGCTCGTCGACGAACTACACCGCGACCGCCTCGTTCACGTCGTCGGCAGACAACATCCCTGCGCCGGCGTCCGCCGCGCTCCTGGGACTGGGCATGCTGTTCGCCTCCCGCCGCCAACGCTGATCGATCTCGATAGAACACCATGAACACCACGCGCGGGCGGGTCCTCGATGGACCCGCCCGCGGTCGTTCCGGTCAGTCCAGTTCGCGCAGATCGGCGATGAGTTGTTCGGCCGCGGCGCGGACCGCATCTGTCCACCGCTCACCGGCCGCGGCCCTGGCGTAGATGACGGACCTGCTGGCGTTGACCAGCACGCCCAGGTCGCCGGCGCTCCGCGCGCCCGCCCGGACCATGCCGCGGACATCGTCGAGCGTTCCACCCTGTGCGCCGTAGCCGGGAACCAGGAAGCACTGGTCGGGCATGCGTTCGCGGAGCGCGGCGGCCTCCGCCGACTTGGTTGCGCCGACCACCGCGCCGAGATCCGACAGCCCGCGGGCGCCCTTCCGCGGCCGTCCGAGTTCGGCCACCGTATCGGCGATCATCTCGGCCACGCAGCGGCCGTCTGCCAGCCGCGGCGTTTGCACCGCGTCGCTCTCCGGGTTCGAGGTTCTCACCAGGACGAACACGCCGCGCCCATCGCGGAGAAACGGCTCGATGGTGTCGGGGCCGAGGTACGGGCTGACCGTCAGCGCGTGTGCATCCAGGTGGTCGTACGCCCACGCCGCGTAGTGCTCCGCGGAAACGCCGATATCACCCCGCTTGGCGTCGAGCACCACCAGCAGGCTCAGGCGGTGCGCCTCGGCGATGACCCGCTCGAGTTGCGAGAACCCGGCCGCGCCGTGCCGCTCGAAGCACGCGCTCTGCGGCTTCACGACCCGGATGCCCGCATCGTGCACCGCGTGCAGGACGCCGATGCAGAAGTCTCCCAGCGCCTCGATGTCGTCCCCGCCCTCGGACACGGTTGCGTCGAGTGAGGCCTGCGGGATCTTCTCCAGCACGGGGTCGAGCCCGACGCAGACGGGCGCTCCGCACAGGTCCAGGGCCGCGGCGAGCGTGTCGGCAAAGTGCATGAGGTTTCCTTGGCTGGGCCTCGACCATTCCCCGGGCGCTCGGCCGCGGGCATCGACCGCAGAATACGCTTCCTTCGCGATGGATGCACCCGTCCGACTCGACCTGCAGAAGGACCGCGGCCTGACGGTCGAGTGGTCCGACGGCGCCGAGTCGTATTACCCGATCGCCTATCTCCGCCGAATGTCACCCTCGGCCGATGCCCGGCAACTCCGGCAGGAGCAGTCTCGCAACCCGCTGACCGTTTTGCCGGCCTCCGCCGCGAGATCGTCGGGGAAGCCGCTTGTGGCTCAGAGCGCCGAGATGGTCGGTAACTACGCGATCCGGATCCGCTTCTCCGACGGTCATGACACCGGGATTTACTCGTGGGCGTATCTGCGAGAGATCGACCCGGGGAACAAGGAGAAGCGCGCCGAGAGCCCGCCGCCCTAGTTCGGCGTACCGCCCAGGCCCTTCACGAACTGGCATTCCCAGCCGTCATACTCGCCGTCAGTCTCGTCGGCCTGTTCGGCGAGCCGCTGGGTTACCTCGCTGATGGTGTCCAGGTCGACCGCGCTGTGGTGGGTGAGCATCACGCCGAAGTGCGGGTTCTCGTCGTCCGGCTCGGTGAGTTCGCTCGCAAAGCCCTCGTCTTCGCACGCCGCGGCGAAGCGCTCCGCGTCCTCCCGCTCTTCGAAGTAGGCAAAGTGCCGGACCTCCCTCGGCGTGGTGAGCACGTCGCCATGCTGCTCCAGCGTGTCGACCAGTTCGACATCGGCCATCCACCGCTCGACTGCCGGGCCGGGGAGCAGGCTGGCGTAGATGCTCCACTCCGGATCGTGCTGCGAGCCGACGGAGACATCGCGCTGCAGGGCCTCCGCCGCGGCGTTGCCAAGGTCCTCGAGCAGGTCCTCCGACGGCGCGTAGAGGAACCACGCGACCTCGCCGCCGAGCCGCACGCGCGCAACGTGCAGCACGCCCGCCTCGGCGACCGCTTCCAGGAACACATCCTCACCGGCGGAGAGTTCCTCCATCTCTTCGCTGCCGCCCAGGCCCTCCGGGCCCGGGTTGTTGAGTTCGACCGAGAGTCGCAGGCACCACGGACGATCGGTCGGGGGCTCCGCCCAGCCGAGGTCGGTCATGGTGAACCCCATGGTTCCCTCGGATTCGAGCGGATAGGACCGCCAGTTCTCTTCGTGGTCCGGCATCGCTCCAGCCTAACCGATCCCGCCCGCACCGGCAAACGTCGTACGCTGTGTGCATGCCCGAATCCCCGGGACATGCCGCGCCCGTTCTGCTCACCACGCCGCTGACGAGCGTGCGGGCGATCCGGCCGATGTGGGCCGACGCCCTCGCCCGGCTCGGTGTGAGCACCGTCGCCGACCTGCTCAAGCACCTGCCGATGCGCTATGAACGGCTGGAAGCCGAGGCGCCCATCCGCGACCTTGCGGCCGGGAGCATCATCACGGCTCGCGGCGAGGTTTCCGCGACGCGCATCCGGCCGATCGGCCGCCGCCCAAGGTTCGAGGCGGTGCTGCTCGATCACACCGGCCGGCTCGACCTGGTGTGGTTCAACCAGACCTATCTCAAGGACAAACTCTTCCCCGGGATGCACATCCGCGTGCAGGGGCAGGCGAAGAAGTTCGGGCCCCGCGGCGGGTGGCTGCAACTGGTCAACCCCAAGTGGGAGGTCCTCGACGACGACGCCGAACCGGCCTCGGCCCAGGCACGCGTTCGCCCGGTGTACCCGGCGTCGGAGCACATCAACTCGGCCCGCATCGAGCAGGTGGTTCAGCAGGTGCTCGACGCCGCGCTGCCGCAGATCGAGGAGCACTTCTCCGACCAGTTCCGCCGCGCCAAGGAGTTGCCCGCGCTCGCCGAGGCGTACCGCATGGCGCACCGCCCCGCGAGCGAGGAGGAGGCCGCGGCGGCGCACCGGCGGCTGGCCTATGACGAGTTGCTCATGCTCCAACTCGGCGTGTTCCTGCGGCGCGCGCAGATCCGGCGGACCATGTGCGCTGAGGCGCTGCGCTGGAGCGAGCAGATCGACACCCATATCCGCGAGCGCTTCCCGTTCGCGCTGACAGCAGCCCAGGCCCGCGTCATCCGCGAGGTCGTCGACGATCTCACGCACGATGCGCCGGCGAACCGGCTGATCCAGGGCGATGTCGGCTCGGGCAAGACGGTGATCGCGCTGTACGCCATGCTGCTCGCCGCGGCCTCGGGTCATCAGGCCGCGCTCATGGCCCCGACCGAACTCCTCGCCGAGCAGCACTTCCTGTCGATCGCGGAAACCCTGAAGGGTTCGAGCGTGCGGATCGAGTTGCTCACCGGCGCGCTGTCGCGGGCCGATCGCGAGGCCGCGCTGGCCCGGATCGCCGGCGGGCGAGAGGAGGGCGGGGCGGACCTGGTCATCGGCACCCATGCGCTGCTGACCGGCGATGTGAAGTTCCGTTCGCTCGCGGTCGTGGTGATCGACGAGCAGCACCGGTTCGGTGTGCACCAGCGCGCCACGCTCAAGACCAAGGCTGCGGAGGCCGAGGCAAGGGACGAGCGAACGCTCGTGCCGCACACGCTGGTCATGACGGCGACGCCCATCCCGCGGACCCTCGCGCTCACGCTCCTGGGCGACCTGGACGTCTCCACGATCGATGAACTGCCGCCGGGCCGCTCGCCCATCGCCACCCGGGTCGTGAGCGCGGAGAAGTCGGGGGAGGTGTACCGGTTCGTGCGGCAGCGGCTCGATGCGGGCGACCAGGCCTACATCGTCGTCCCCGCGATCGACACCGGAGCCTCCGCCGCGGGCTCGGGCGGCGACGAGGATCTCGCGGATCTCCGCAGCGTCATGACGCGGCTGGAGGCACACGAACTGGCGGGCAAGCGGCTCGCGGCGATGCACGGCCGCCTCGCCGCACGGACGCGCGACCACGTCATGCATCGCTTCCGCGCGGGGATGATCGACGCGCTCATCGCCACCACGGTCATCGAGGTCGGCGTCGATGTTCCCAACGCAACCGTCATGGTCATCGAGCACGCCGACATGTTCGGCCTGGCCCAACTCCACCAACTCCGCGGGCGGGTTGGCCGTGGCCGCAAGCGATCGGTGTGCGTGCTCATCGCCGACCCGCGGACGCCCGATGCCGAACTCCGCCTCGCCGCGATGGCCGACACCACCGACGGCTTTGTCCTCGCCGAGAAGGACCTGGAGATCCGCGGCCCCGGCGAGGTCTTCGGGCAGCGGCAGGCCGGGGCGCCGCCCTTCAAGGTGGCGGACCTGATGCGAGACCGGGAGTTGCTGGTGATGGCCCGGCGCGACGCCGCGGCGTGGATCGAACGCTCGCCCGAACTCCGGGGCGAGGGCGAGGACCTGCTGCGCAAGCGGCTGCTGCGGCTGCACGGAAAGTGGCTCGGGCTCGCGGATGTCGGCTGACCGCCGCGGCTGACGCCTCTCTACGATCCGGGCATGGGCATGAACGAAGCGGTGGCGGAGCGGCTTTCTCGCATTGCGCGGCTGCAGGACCTGCTCGGCGAGGACAAGTTCAAGGCGATCTCGCACGACCGCGCCGCACGCGTCATCGAGGGGCTGTCGATCGACCTCGCGACGATCGCCGACGACACCGCGCAACTGCGCCAGATCGAGGGCATCGGCCCGAAGATCGCCGACAAGATCGCCGAGTTCGCCCGCACGGGGAAGATGGCCGAACTGGTTGAACTCGAGTCCAAGGTGCCCCCGGGCGTGCTCGCGCTGATGAACATCCCGGGGCTGGGCCCCAAGACCGTCGCCACGCTGTGGAAGGAGGGGGGTGTCAAGGACCTCGCCTCGCTCAAACGCATTATCGCCGACGGATCGATCCTCAAGTTGCCGCGGATGGGCGCCAAGAGCGTCGAGAAGATGAAGGAGTCGATCGAACTCGCCGAGCAGGGGCAGTCGCGCCTGCCGCTGGGCCTGGCCGTGCCCGTCGCCGAGCGGTTTGTCGCGGCGATGCTCAAGGTCAAGGGCGTGCAGCAGGCCGCGTTCGCCGGATCTCTGCGGCGCGGACGCGACACCATCGGCGATATCGACATCCTCGTCGCGGCGGATGAAGCCGCGGCGGCCCACGCCGGCGAGGCGTTCCGGGCCCTGCCCGGCGTCGCGCAGATCATCGTCGCGGGTGACAAGAAATCGTCGGTGCGGGCGCGCATCGCCCACGAGTCCGGACGCTTCATGGTCGAGGGCAAGGCCGGCGAGGCCGACATCGGCCCCAGTGTGCAGGTCGATCTGCGCGTCGTGCCGCCTGAGTCCTGGGGCGCAGCGCTGATGTACTTCACCGGCTCCAAGGAGTTCAACATCCGCCTCCGCGAGCGGTCGCTCAAGATGGGCCTGACGCTGAACGAGTACGGGCTGTTTCCAGAGGACGACGAGAAGACCCCGCCGCAGCAGCGCGGCATCAGGCCGGTCGCGGGCCAGACCGAGGAGGAGATCTTCCACGCGCTGAAGATCGCCTTTGTGCCGCCGGAGATGCGCGAGGACCGCGGCGAGATCGACCGGGCCGAGCAGGCCTTCGCCGGGGCGAAGACCAAGTCGGCCAGGCACGCCGCGGCCCCGGTCGCGGGGCTCGTCGAACTCTCCGACATCCGGGCCGAACTGCACGCGCACACGACCGCGTCCGACGGCAGGCTCAGCATCGAGGAACTCGCGGCCGACGCCAAGTCGCGCGGGTTCCACACCATCGCCGTCACCGATCACTCCAAGTCGAGCGTGATCGCCAACGGTCTTTCGCCCGAGCGGCTGCGCGAGCATGTCGCGGCCATCCACGTCGCGAGAAAGCACGTCAAGGCCATCCACATCCTCGCCGGGAGCGAAGTGGACATTCTCTCCGACGGCTCGCTGGACTATGACCCCGACACGCTCGACCTGCTCGACGTCGTGGTCGCGTCTCCCCACGTCGCGCTGAGCCAGGACCCGGAAACGGCGACCAGGCGGCTCATCCGCGCCATCGAGAGCGGGCGCGTGCACATCCTCGGTCATCCGACCGGGCGGCTGATCAACCGGCGCGCGGGGCTGAGCCCGGACATGGCCCGGATCATCGCCGCGGCGAAGAAGCACGATGTCGCGCTGGAGATCAACTCTCACTGGATGCGACTGGACCTGCGCGACGTGCACGTCCGCGCCGCCGTGGATGCCGGCTGCCTGATCGCGATCGACTGCGATGTCCACGCGCCGGAGGACTTCGACAACCTGCGCTTTGGTGTCGCCACCGCACGCCGCGGCTGGCTCCCGGCCGAGCAGTGCATCAACACGTGGACGGCGGAGCGACTGGCGAAGTGGCTCAAGCGCTGAGCCGTTTCACTCAACCATCGCCCTGGCCAGTCGCCCCGCGACCACGGCGTTGGATTCCACCAGCGCGATGTTCGCGCGGAGTGTCGCACCTCCCGAGACCCCGTGCAGGGCACCCAGCAGCCGCGGCGTCACGTCCCGGCCCCGAGCGCCAGATGCCGCGACGATCTGGCGCAATTCGTTCAGCCATCGCCTCCAGTCGTCTGCCCCGAGTTCGTGCTCGCGCGGGATCGGGTTGCAGATCAAGATGCCCCGGCATGTCCGCGACAGTTCGTGCCGCACATACGCAGCGAGTTCGCCGATCTCGTCGAACCGGGCATCGAGCGGCGCGACCTCGGCGTTGTCGGCCCTGCGGAGGTAGAACGCCGGGAAGTCGTCGGTCCGGAAACCGACCACCGGAACACCCAGAGTCTCGAGCATCTCGCGAGTCCCGGCGACATCCAGGATCGATTTCACGCCCGAAGCGACCACGGCAACCGGGAACCGCGTGAGTGCGTTGAGATCGGAGGACACATCCATCGCGCTGTGCGCCACCTGCCCGGAGCCCGGCTGGTGAGGTTCGCCCGGCAACGAGTCAAAGTGCACGCCCCCGATCCCGCCTGTCGCGAACACGCTCACCCCGGCGCCCGCGGCGAACTCCATCGTCGTGCTCACGGTCGTCGCCCCGTGCCACCGCTTGGACATCACGTACCCGGCGTTCGACGTGTTCACCTTGCGCACGCTGTCCGCCGGCGCGGCGAGCAGTTCGCCGAGTTGGTCATCGCTCATGCCCACGACGGGCTTTCCCGCAATGACGCCCACGAGCATCGGGACGGCGCCCTGCGCCCGCACCGCGCCGGCAAGACGCGACGCGAGAGGCAACGCTTCGGACCGCGGCACCCCGTGCAGGAGCAGTGTCGTCTCGAGGGCGACACGGGCGAGTGGATGGGCCTGGCGTGCGGTTTTCGCGGGAGTGGTCATACTCCCGATCGTTGCACCCTCGCGCCGAGCCGCGGCGGCGACTCCGACTCGATGTTTGTACCCGGTTCGCCCCGGCCTCACGCGCTGCATCGAGGGCGGTAGCATTAGCGAGAACCGGGGCGGGTCGGGAGCAGTGGGGGCGGTCCACTTCTGGAGGCCCGCGATGCCGGCCGCGTTGGGATTGCCGCTGAACCTGATGAACTGGCTCGCCGAGAACCGCCGGCACCTCAAGCCGCCGATGGGCGAGGGCCGGGTGTTCGAGGAGACTTCGGACTTCGTCGTGTCGATGGTCAGCGGCCCGTGCCGGCGCAAGGACTACCACGTCAGCCCGCACGAGGAGTTGTTCCTGCAGATGCAGGGCGAACTGGCGATCTGGGTCCGCGACGACGACGGCGTGGTGCACGAGGTGGCCGTCGCCGCGGGCGAACTGTTCGCGCTCCCGGCCAATGTGCCGCACTCTCCGCAGCGGGCCGAGGGCTCGGTGGGTCTGGTGATCGAGCGCCGCCGCCGCGGCGCCGAGGACGACACGCTCCGCTTCTACTGCGATCGGTGCAACTCATCCGTCTACGAAGAGGGCTTCTCGCTCGATGATGCGCAGGAAGCGCTGGCCGACATCCTCGAGCGATTCTGGGAAGACGCGACGCTCCGCACCTGCCGCAAGTGTGGCGCGGTGGTGCAGCCGCCGAGCAAGGGCGACCTGAACTCCTCGCCGCGACCTCCCGCGCTGCGGCCCGGGCGAGTCGCGGCCGTATCGGGCGCAAAGGCCGCGGCCAAGGCGAAGGCTCCGGCCAAGCGCCGCGCCATCGCGCGACGCTAGGGCGTTGCATCCGGCAAGCGACTTCTCTATCCTGAATCCATCGGGCGCCCCGCCGCCCGCAAGGAGCATTCGCATGCCCGCCGCACCAGCCTTCCGTCTGGCCAAGTTCAACCTTCAGGACTGGATCCGGAAAAACCAGAAGCACCTGAAGCCGCCGGTCAGCAACAAGCAGTTCTTCGCTGATTCCGATGACGCGATCGTGTTCGTCTCCGGCGGGCCGAACACCCGCAACGATTTTCACGTCAACCCGACCGAGGAGTTGTTCTACCAACTCAAGGGTGACATCGCGGTCCGCGTGCGCCCGCTCGACGGCGCCAAGCCGCACGACGTGATCATCCGCGAGGGCGAGATCTTTCTCCTGCCCAGATGGGTGCCCCACCGCCCGCAGCGCCCGGCCAACACGGTCGGTCTCATCGTCGAGTTCCCGCGGCCCAGGGGCCAGAACGACGGTCTGCAGTGGTACTGCCCGAAGTGCGACCACCTCGTCTACGACGCCCGCTTCCGCCTGAAGAAGATCGACAAGGACCTGGCGATCGTGATGAACAAGTTCTGGGGCGGGCCG
Source organism: uncultured Phycisphaeraceae bacterium (assembly GCA_964409775.1). Lineage (GTDB taxonomy): Bacteria > Planctomycetota > Phycisphaerae > Phycisphaerales > UBA1924 > JAHBXL01. The sequence continues at coordinate 224,248 of CAYPEI010000002.1, forward strand.
GCCTCGCGCCGGACGTGCAAGGCCTGCGGATACGTCATCCAGCGTGCCGGCGAGATCGCGATCGAGAAAGGCAAGGTGCGGGCGGCGGGCGGCACGCAGCGGAGGACGCTGAAGAAGGCCCGACGCGCCACGCGCGCACCGAAGTAGTATCGTCGTTCTCTGAGGAAGCCGCCGATGAAGTCAGGCATTCGGAGTCTCGCCGTGTTCGTGCTTCCCGCGGCCGCGCTGGCCGCCGTGCTTGCCGCGGCCGGGTGCGCTTCGGGCGGCAAGGGCGACGCACCACGCGAGGTCACGTCGTTCGCGTCGGCGCAGGCAGGGCTTGCGGCCCTCGCCGGCGACTGGAAGATCATCGAGATCGACGGACGGTCGCTTGGTGAGTGGATCCCGGATGATGCGGCGCGCCGGGATCCCATGATCACCATCCGGCCCGATGCCTCCGTCGGCGGGTTCAGCGGCGTGAACCAACTCGGCTCGGACCTTCGCGCCGAGGAACTCTCCCGCGGCCGGTTTGCGCTCGGGCCGATCGCCATGACCCGCATGGCCGGACCGCCCGAACTCATGAGCATCGAGAGCAAACTCACGCTCGCCCTCTCCGAACCGCGCCGCTTCTCATTGTGCGGCGACCTGCTCACCCTGATGCCCGCCGAGGGACGCGCCGACCCGATGCTCCGCTTTCGACGCACCCCCGCCGCGCCGGCCAGGCCCTGATGCCGCCCGCGCCGACGTCTCGGCGAGCGATCGTCTCTAGACTCATCGACCGTGAAAATCGACCTGCACACGCACATCCTCCCCGAGAGGTGGCCGGACTGGACGAAGAAGTCCGGCTACGCGGGGTGGATCGCGCTTGATCACACCGGCCCCGGCTGTGCGCGGATGTGCCAGTCGTGCAGCACCGACGGCAGCAGGCCGCCGCGGTTCTTTCGCGAGGTGCAGGCCAACTGCTGGGACCCGGCCGCGAGGCTGGCGGACATGGACCGGACGGGCGTGACGACACAGGTGCTCAGCACCGTGCCGGTGATGTTCTCCTACTGGGCGAGGCCACGCGACGCGATGGACCTGTCGCGACACCTGAACGATCACATCGCGGCGATCGTCCGCGAAGCGCCGCCGGTGGATGCCGCCGCCAAGGTTCGGATGCATCTTGGGCGGCGGTTCGAGGGCCTCGCGACCGTGCCGCTGCAGGATGTCGACCTGGCCATCCGCGAACTCGAACGCTGCGTTGCGCCCGTCGATCGCGGCGGCCTCGGTCTTCGCGGCGTGCAGATCGGTACCAATGTCAACGGCCTGAACATCGGCGAGCCCGCGCTGTTCCCCTTCTTCGAAGCCGCGCAGCGCCTCGACGCCGCGGTCTTCGTGCACCCGTGGGACATGCTCGGCGCGACGTTCGGCCAATCGCCGCGCGACGACGGCCCGACGCCGGTTCCGCCCGAGGCCCACCCGCGCTACGCCAGGTACTGGCTGGCCTGGCTCGTCGGCATGCCCGCCGAGACCGGCATGGCCGTCGCCTCCGTCCTGTTCTCGGGACTGCTCGACAAACTGCCGCGGCTGCGGATCTGCTTTGCCCACGGCGGCGGCAGTTTTCCCGGCACTATCGGCCGGCTCGAGCACGGATTCGAAGCACGCCCCGACCTGTGCGCTGTGGACACACAGACCAACCCGCGCCGGCACGTGATGCGACTGGCCGACCCCGTTCAGGGACTCATGCACCCGGCGAGTTTCTACGTCGACTCCCTCGTGCACGATGCGGGCGCGCTCGGCGTCATTGCCGGCCTGCTCGGGGCCGAACGCGTCGCCCTCGGCAGCGACTACCCGTTCCCCCTCGGCGAAGAGCATCCCGGCCGGCTCATCGAATCGATCTGCGGCATCCCCGAGGCCATGCGGGAGCAGTTGCTGTGGAGGACCGCGGCGGAGTTTCTGAGGCTGTAGCACACGCATTCCGTGGTGGATTCAGTCTTTGCACGGGCAGGATGCCCGTGCCACAGGCCCGCGGCCAACAATGCCCCATGCCCGACGCCTTTCGACCCGATGAGGGCTTCGCCCGCGAACTCGATGCGCAGGACCCCCTCCGCGCATTCCGATCCGAGTTTCACCTGCCCCTTGCCGGCGATCTCCGCCGCGCGGCGTCCACCGCCCGCTCCGAATCGCCGCTGGCCGTCGCCGACGATCAGCCGGCGATCTACCTGACCGGCAACTCGCTCGGCCTCCAGCCACGATCGACGCGCGAAGCGCTCCTGCAGGAACTCGACGATTGGGCCCGTCTGGGGGTCGAGGGGCACTTTCACGCCCGGCACCCCTGGTACCCGGCGCACGAGGAACTCCGCGGCCCGCTCGCGAGATTGGTCGGCGCAAAGGAGGCCGAGGTCGTCGCGATGAACTCGCTGACCACGAACCTGCACCTGCTGATGGTGTCGTTTTATCGCCCTACCCCCGAGCGATTCAAGATCATCATGGAGGACTCGGCGTTCCCGTCCGACTCCTACGCCATCCAGTCGCAGGCGGATTTCCACGCTCGCGCGGCCGGGTTCGATCCGCGCCACGCGGTCGTCCGGCTCTCGGCAAGCGATGCGCGGACCGGCGTCTTCACCACCGACGAGATCTTCGAAGCGATCGACCGCCACGCATCAACAGCCGCGCTATTCCTCATGGGCGGCGTGAACTACCGCACCGGCCAGGTCTTCGACATGGCCCGCATCACCGCGCACGCGCACTCCCGCGGCCTGATCGTCGGCTGGGACCTTGCCCACGGCGCGGGGAATGTCCCGCTTTCGCTGCACGAGTGGGGTGCCGACTTCGCCGCGTGGTGCTCGTACAAGTATCTCAACTCCGGGCCCGGCTCGGTCGCCGGCGCGTTCGTGCACGAGCGGCACTTGAACTACCGCACGCTGCCACGCTTCGCCGGGTGGTGGGGCAACGATCCTTCCACCCGTTTCAAGATGGGCCCGGAGTTCGTGCCCGTCGCCCGCGCCGATGCGTGGAGCCTCTCCAACCCGCCGATCCTGTCTCTGGCCGCGGTCCGCGCCTCGCTCGCGGTCTTCGACCGCGCGACCATGCCCGCGCTCCGGCAGAAGTCGATCAGTCTCACGGGCTATCTCGAGCGGTTGTTGCGTGCCCCCGAGCCCGGCGCCGCCGCGCCGCCGGTCGAGGTTCTCACACCCGCTGACGCGTCGGGGACGAGCCGCGGATGCCAACTCTCCATCCGCGTGCCCGGGCGCGGGCGCGACATCCTCGCCCAACTCCTCGCGATGGGTGTTGTGTGCGATTTTCGCGAGCCCGATGTTGTTCGCGCCGCCCCGGTGCCCTTGTATAACACCTTCCACGACGCCTGGCGATTCGCCGCGATCCTCCGCCGACTCGCCCTCGCCCCCCGCGCCTGAACCGCCCCGCACCGGAGCCCCGACCGATGACCTTCGATCTTGCGTTCTACGCCGCGGCCGGAGCAACGAACCCGACACGGGAGCAGGTATCCGCGGCGTTCGCGTCCGTGCTGGCGAACTGCACCACCCCCGTCTCATCCCCCGGCGGGATGAGCCAGTGGACCTACAAGTCGCCCCAGACGGGTGTCTCATGCCGATTCAGTTTCGTGGACCCCGCCGCGAGCGCGGTCCCCGATGCGAGGGTCGGCACGACCGAATCCCGCGCACGCTTCAGCGGGCTGTCGGTCGAGGTCCCGTTCGTCCGCCCGCGGTTCGTGGGGATCGAGTCGCTCGCCGCGGCGGGCGCGCTCGCGGGACATCTGGGCCTGCTCATGCCCGATCCGCGCACACCGCAGAAGGCCGGTGAGCCGGTCACCGTCTTCCCGACCGCGCCGCAGACGATGAACCTCATGATCGAGCGATGGATGGAGGGCAATCGCCGGGCGATCACCAGCGCGCAGAAATCCACCGGCACGCGTCCGCCCTATCTCGACGCCGACCGGTCGATGTACTGGTGGCGATTCCAGAGCATGCGACAGGGAATCCAGCAGACGATCGGCCGCCGCGCCATCGTGTCCTCTGCCCGGGTCATCCGCATGGTCGATTCCGGCGCCGTCGTGCTGATGGCCGACTGGGCCAACGGCTTCCCGGCCATCTTCCCGCAGGCCGAGGTCTTTTTGCTCATCGAGGCCAAGAGCATGAACGACCCCAACGCCAAGGCCGCGTGGTCCCCCGCGCGCGAAGTCATCGACCGCCTCGGCTCGATTTTCAGTTCATTCGAGCAGCCCGGCTGCGACCTCATTTCCTGCGCCGGCGTGCCGCCCTCCGGGCCGGTCCGCGAGGCGTTCAATGCGCTGCCGCGATACCCGGTCGCCGGCGCCATCGAGGACATCGGCCTGGCGTTTGTCGATGAGCCCGAGCAAGCACCCGCCGCCTGAGAGGTTCTGAGTTGTCCAAGCACGTGCTCATCGTCGGTGCCGGACTCATCGGTTCACTCGCCGCGGTCTATTTCGCCCGGCGCGGATGGCGAGTCAGTGTCTATGAGCGTCGCCCGGATCCCCGCGCCAAGGGCTACATCGGCGGAAGGTCCATCAACCTCGCGCTGTCGGTCCGCGGCTTGTGGGGGCTGGCGGGTGTCGACCTCGATCGAACCGTGCTCGAGCGCGACGCCATCCCCATGCCCGGCCGCATGATCCACCCCGCGCCCGATGCGCACGCCGCCGCGCCGCAGGGGACCATCTTCCAGCCATACTCGAAGAACCCGACCGACGCGATCAACAGCGTCTCGCGCGGCGGGCTGAATCTGACGCTCATCCACGCCGCCGCCTCCGCGCCCGCCGTGGAGATGGTCTTTGACCGCCGCTGCCTCGATGTCGACATCGACCGCTGCCGTGCCTCGTTCGTCGACGACTCGAACCCCGCCGCCCCGCCTGTCGTGATCGAGGCCGACCTGATCTTCGGCGGCGACGGCGCCTTCTCCGCCGTCCGCGGCGCGCTCCAGAAGACCGATCGCTTCGATTACAGCCAGTCCTACCTCGCGCACGGGTACAAGGAACTGCATATTCCTTCCGCGGCGGAACTCGGCATCGCCGGTGTCGGCGCGGGCCGGTGGGCCGGTGGCACGGGCGGCGCGAAGGACGCTCCCTCGTTTGCGCTCGAGCCCAACGCCCTGCACATCTGGCCGCGCGGGGGAGGCGGGTCGATGATGATCGCCCTGCCCAACCGCGACGGGTCGTTCACCTGCACGCTGTTCTGGCCGTTCGTCGGCGAGCACTCGTTTGCGCAACTCGAGGGTGATCTCGCCGCGAGAAGGTCCACGGACCCTCACGCCGCGCCGACGGCCGAAGAGCAAGCCCGCGTTCTGGCGCACTTCCGGAGACACTACCCCGACGCCGTCCCGCTCATGCCCACGCTGGTGCGGGACTATTTCGCCAACCCCACGAGTTCGCTTGTCACCGTGCGGTGCGCCCCGTGGTTCGGCCTCGCCCGCGACGGCAAGCGCGCGACGGTGCTCGCCGGCGACGCCGCGCACGCCATCGTGCCGTTCTACGGCCAGGGGATGAACGCCGGCTTCGAGGATGTCCGCGTGCTGGCCGAGTGTCTCGACAGGGCCAAGGGTGGGGACCTCGCGCCCGCGCTCGCCGAGTATCACGCCCTCCGCAAGCCCAACGCCGACGCCATCGCCGACATGGCCATCGAGAACTTTGTCGAGATGCGCGACAAGGTCGGCTCGCCCGCCTTCCGCTATCGCAAGCGCGTCGAGCAGACCATCCACGACGCCTTCCCGCAGCGCGTGGACCCGCAGTACAACCTCGTGAGTTTCTCGACCGTGCCCTATGCCGAGGCCCGCCGGCGCGGCCGGGATCTCGACGCCGTTCTGGACCGCATCATCGAGAAACTCGGACCCGACTCGGCCGACCGGCTCGGCGGTGACGTCTGGAAGCGCGAAGTCGCTGCCGCCGCAGCGCCGCTGCTGGGCTGACTTCGTCGCAACAGGCCGCGCGCGCCCCGCTGGCTCCACGATTCCTCACATCCGACATCCCGCTTCCCGGAACTCCCGCCCCTCGTCCGCGGTACATTCCCTGGGTTCCCCGAGGTATCCATGCGCTTCCCCAGACTCTTCGCCTTCTACCGCGCATACCCCGAGTTCGACGGGTACAGCGATGAGCAGTGCCGGAAACTGGTGCTGCAGGCACGACTCCGCCGCGGCGATGCCGCGTGGGTCATGCCGCTGCTCGCTGCCGTCGGCATCACCGCGGCGTGGACGATCTTCGGCGGCGGCTTCCTCATCCTGCTCGCAGCCTCCACGGGCCGACCGCTCCCTCCCGAGCCGGTCCTCATCACGCCCATCCTGTTCTTCGCCGCCCCCGGCCTGATCGTCACCTACGTCTGGGTCCGGCGGCAGATGCTGGTGCGGTCCATCCGCCGCATGATCAACCGGGCGGTGTGTCCGTTCTGCGAGTTCTCGCTCGTGGGCCTGCCCGTCAAACTCAGCGCGGTCGTGTGCCCCGAGTGCGGGGAGCGGATCCGGCTGTACACCCACGGCATCCGGCCCGAGGACCTTGAGGTTGATGCGCCCGCGCCGTTTGCGCCGCTGCCGCCGCCTCGCGCGACCCCGCGCGGTCCCGGTTCACCCGTGCAGAAGGGACGCTAGCCGATGCGCATCCCCTTCTCGAAGGTCTATCGCGCGTTCCCCGAGTTTGATCCCTTCCCTGATGAAGAGTGCGAGCGATATGTCCGCTACGCCTACCGCCAGGCCCGTTTCCGCATCGGCTGCATCCCCGCGGTGGTCGTCGTCGGGGCGTTCGTGCTGTGGATCCCCATCGTCATCCTCATGTCGACCCTCCTCAAGCCGTTCATCCAGATCGGAACGTCCGGCGAGTGGATCTTCATCCTGCTGTTCGTCTCCACGTTTCTCTTCCCCGCGCTGCTGGGCCTCGTCACGCGCGACAAGGTTCTCCTGCGAATCCTGCACGACCGCATCCGGAACGCCCGCTGCCCCGAGTGTCAGTTCAGCCTCCTCGGCCTGCCGGTCAAGGAGGGCATTGCCCGCTGCCCGGAGTGCGGATGCGACATTGTGCTCCGTCTACACAACCTCACGCCCGAGGATCTCCTGATCCGGCGTGCAGGAGAGAAGGATGCGCCCGGCGAGGAGTACACCAACTGCTCCGCGTGCGGCTTCGACCTCCGCGGCGTGTCCATCGTTCAGAACACCATCCGCTGCCCCGAGTGCAGCCATGTCGAAACGCTGCACCGCCGCGCCGTCATGCAGAGCCTGAGCGACGGGCGCCTGCCCGGGGGCTTTGTCAACGCATCCGCGAGAGTCACCACCTGCCCCGGCTGCGCCAAGAGTCTCCTCGGCACGCCGATCTTCGAGGGCCAGGCCCGGTGCATGGAGTGCGGCTTCATCGCCAGCGTTCAGCCGCGACCCGAAGACCACACGCCCCCGGCGGAATCCGCCAGCGAAGTCGGCCTGCGCATCAAGCAGCGGCGCGCAACAGGCAGCCCGGGCGTCAGCGAGGGCGAGCGCGTCGAAGACGCACGTGGAGGTGCGAGCACCGGCGAATCATGATCGCGGCGGCCGCCGCGCACGCCTCCCCTCACGGTTCCGCTGCTTGCCTCAGGCCTTCTTGATCACGTCGATCGGCCGGAACGCCCCTTCCAGGATCTTCTTCGAGTCGGCCTTCAGCCAGGTCTCCAGGATCGACGCGTACACGCCGCGGAAGTCCGTGCCGTACTTCAGGTCGCCCTGGTCAAGATCAGTCAGCGACGGGTGCTTCCCGTGCACGCCCGCCTTCACCATCGGGCCGAAGAGGAACATCGGCGCGGCGGTGCCGTGGTCGGTCCCGCCGCTGGCGTTCTGCGCCACGCGCCGGCCGAACTCCGAGAAACTCATCGTCAGCACGCGCCCGTCGTTGCCCTGCTTCTTCAGGTCGTCGTAGAACGCCTTGAGGCTCGATGCCAGCGTGTCCATCAACTGCGCGTGCCGTCCCTGCTCGCCGCCCTGGCCCGCGTGCGTGTCAAACCCGCCGAGGTTGGCGTAGTACACGCGCGTCTTGAGTCCCGCGCGGATCATGCTCGAGATCATCTGCAGTTGCCGCGACAGTTCGTTGTTCGGATACGGCGACAGCGGCCGCTGCGCCACCGCCCGCCGGATCTGCTCGCTGGAGATCTGCGCATCCAGCGCGGTCCGCATCAGGAAGCCCGCGTTGGTGTCGCTGCCCACGCCCTCCACCACGCCGCGCCGGTTGATCTGCTCATACGGGTCGGCCAGCGACTCGTGCACATCCTTCCCGAGCCAGCGGAACAGACTCGGGTCTTCAAAGCCGATCGCCCGCGACAGCCGCCCCTGCATCGCCAGCGGCGCCTCGCGCCCGATCGCGATCCCCGCCATGGGCTCGGGCTCGGGCTTGCCGCCGTCGCCCACGCCGCAGCACTCGGCGTCGAAGTAGCGGCCGATCCACCCGTCGCCCGTCGCCGTCGTGTCGGCCGTGTGCCAGATGTCCATCGACTTGAAGTGCGAGCGATTCGGGTTCGGATAGCCGACGCCCTGCACGATCGCGCACAGCCCCTCGTCGTGCAGTTCCTTGATCCCCTTCAGGTTCGGGTGCAGGCCGATGCCGGCGGCCTTGTCGAGTTTCAGGACATTCGTCTCGCGGATGCCGATCGCCGGCCGCACCTTGTAGTACGTCGGATCGCCGAACGGCACCACGCTGTTCAGACCGTCGTTCCCGCCGCCCAGTTGCACGACCACGAGCACATGATCCGTCGGCACGCCGGGGATCTCGCTCATGAACGCGCCCGGCATCGGCAGGCCGAACGCCGAGCGGTTGATGAACGCCGGCACCGTCACCGCGGCCGAGGTCAGCACCAGACCTGTCGAGAGGAACTGGCGGCGTGTGAAGGCAATCGGGTCGCTTGACATGTTCCAGTCCTCATCCGTACAAGAATCCGCTCCGGCATCCGACATCAGCAAAGTTGATATTCCGGCATCGCCGTCACCAGCAGCAGCAGCCCCGTCACCGTCTCCGGCGTGACCCGATTGCCGTGCCGCGCCAGGAACTCCGTCAGCGCCGCGCGGTTCCGTGCCGTCCTGTTCCCCAGCGCAAACCTCAGCAGGTAGTCCGCGACCGACTCCGCCTCGGCGCCGCCGCCGGAGTCCCGCAGATCGGCGAGCAGTTCCGACGGGTCGTACTTCTCGATGTCGCCCAGCGCATCCCGCCGGCCCGCCGGCTTCTGCCCGGTCAGCAGGAAGCACAGGATGTTCTGCCGCGTGTACAGCGTGCTGGTGTTGATCCACGCCCGACCGCCGTCCCATCCCTTCACGCTCGGCGGGAACAGCAGCGACTGGCCCATCAGCCCCATCGCGTCCACCAGCACATCGATGTCCCGCACCGGCGTGTTGAGCGAGCGGACCGCGCCCACGACCAGTTCCGCCGGAGACTTGATCATCTCGTTCATCAGCGCCGGGTCGTAGAAGTGCTCCGACAGGAACAACTGCCGCAGCACCGGCTTGACCTCGTACTTGCCGCTCACCATCGTCCCCGCCAGCCGCCGGATGACGTTCTCCGCCGACTCGTCGATCTCCGGCCGCCCGGTGGGGTAGTCCGCCGCGAAATACCGGTACAACTTCCGCGACATGTGCCGCGCGCACGCGGGCTGCTTCAGGATCGCGCGGACAAACCCGTCCCCGTCGAGGTTCCCCTTCTCCCCGAGGATGGTCTTGCTCTCCGCGTCGTGGTTGTTCTGCTGGAAGACGAACTTGTCATCCTCGAACGTGTATCCCGTCAGCGCCCGCGCGCCCTCCTTGATGTCCTTCTCGCTGTAGTTTCCCACGCCGAGGCTGAACAGTTCCATCAGTTCCCGCGCCAGGTTCTCGTTGGGCCGGCCCTTGCGCGAGTCGTTGTTGTCGAGGTACGCGATCATCGCCGGGTCGCGGATGATCGCGAACATCAACTCGCCGAAGTTGCCCACCGCATGCCTGCGGAACAACTCGTTCTGCATGAACATGTGGTACGAGTCTTCGATCGTCCGGTACGACGTCGCGAAGTGCCCGTGCCAGAAGAGCGTCATCTTCTCTTCCAGCGGCCGCGGCGTCTCGATCATCCGCTTCACCCACCACTGCTGCATCTTCCGGACCTGCTGCCGGTCGTCGCGCTCGGCCTCCTGCCGGCGCGCGCGCAGCCGCGCAACCGCCGCCTCGTCCCCCTGCCGACGCGCCATCGCCAGTTCCCCGCGCTCCTCCGCGTTGTACGGCCGCATGATGTCCCGGTCGAACAGCGTCCCCTTGATCTCCTCCGCAGGGATCTCCGAGTAGTTCAGAAGGTAATCGACCGACTTCTCCGGTCCCCACGATGCGAGCGTCTGGATCTGCTGCGGCGTGCCCCCAAACCCCGCGCGCCAGAGCAGGTGCCGGGCCTGCTCAAACCCGAAGTCCTTCGCCTTCACGGGCGAGAGCGAACTGTTGATCGCGCGGCCGCGCCCCGTCGGCCGCTTCGCCGCTGTCGGCTGCGGGGCCGCGGGCGCAGGATCATCGGGATTCGCCGGAGGCGACCCCGCGGGCGCCGCCGGGGGCGTCGCGGCGTTCTGGCGGACAAAGAGATGCCTGGGCATGAACGGCCCTCCGGAGAGTCAATACGCAGGAAGAACGCCCGAGGCGGACACGAATTGCCCGATTCTCGCGGCGAACCCCTGGCGCGGGCCGCCCCATCGCCCGACCCGTACCTTGCCCAGATTATCGATCCGTTCGCCCTCAGGCTGCACATGCCGCCGCGGAATCCCCACCCGTTGCCCGCCGGTGCACCCATCGCGCCCAGACGAACGCCAGCGACGCCAGCGCGATCAGCACCGCGCCGTTCGCCTGGTGGGCAGTTCGCACCAGCGCCTCGCCCGCCGATGCCGCCGTCCGCTCCGCTCCCCCGACAAAGAACGCCGCCCAGCCCAGCGCGAACTGCAATCCCACCACTACCACCAGCCCGATCCCAATCCGCCGCAGCGTGCGGGCGAGGTCGGGCACTTCCGCCGCGGGACCGGCGGGCAGGCCTTCGCCCCCGTCCTTCCGCGCCAGGCTCATCGCCACGAACCCCGCGAGAATCGCCAGGATCACGATCAGCACCGAGAACCCCGCGTGCGTCCAGAGCGCGTGGCTGTTCCGAAGGTGGCGATAGGCCGCGCCGAACAGCAGTTGCAGGATCAGCGCGTGCGTCAGCCCGGTCGCGAAGAACTTGAACCGGCGGACCGACGGCTCCCGTACCACCGGGACCGACGAGGTGAACAACGGGCTGAGCGTCGCGGCCAGTGCCACCACCACCCCGAACACCAGTTGCGCCAGCACCCCATGCAGCATCGCGAGGATGGGCTGATCCTCCGCCGCATCCGTCGAGCCAGCCCGCACCCGCACCCCCCCCAGCACGCCTTGAGCGATTACCAGGCACAACGCCACGATCGCCACGTTCCGAACCCACGCCCGGCGCTCTTTCACACACACCCACACCGTCAAAACCAGCGTCATCAGACCCACAAGCGTCCCGAACAGACGGTGCGAATGCTCAAGGAACAGCCCCGGCGCCGACCGCGGCCCAAGCGGGTACAGGAACATGTTGCTGCCGTAGGTGTTCGGCCAGTCCGGGACCGCCATCCCCGAGTTGGTGCTGGTGACCAGCCCGCCAACCACGAGCAGGGGAGTGATGCCGACCGAAACCACTAAAGCCAGTTGTGACAGGTAGTTGTGTTCGATTCGTCGCGGCGATGGCAGGACCAGAGACAGCACGCCGCCGACCACCCCAAGCACCCCGCCAAGCAGGAGAAACCCCAAGATGACCAGCGGAACCGGCGGCAACTGGTCCATGCTCTGTGCGGCGACCGGCCCGGCGGCGGTCGCCGCGGGGAGGAGTTTGGACGGCAGAATGAGCAGGCTGGTGAGCGCGGCGATCACGCCGCCGACCGCCCCCGCCTGAATCGCCCGGCCCGGCCCGGTCCAGGCGACCGCGACCGCGCCCGCCAGCAGCCAGACCACCAGCAGCAGCGGTACGCTCGCGTGCTCCGACATGCCCACCCAGGGAAGGTGTGTGGCGAACCACGCGATCCATACCGCGATGGCGGAGGTGAAGCCGACCACGATGCCGCGGCCGACGAGACCCTTGTGCCCCGAAGCGTGCTGGACTCCGCTCATGATTGCTCTCGCTCGAGAAGTGTGTTGAGACTGAATCTCATTTATCTTCAATCACTCATGCGGCCTTGACAGAGTAGGAACAACCAACGGACACTTCCTGTCTGACCGCAAATCTTGCTCCCAAGCGGGAATAGGCGGTCGATAACGGGGGCGGTATTCGGGATCGGCGGCCCACCGCGTGCGCGGCGGGTTGTCGGTCTCATGGGAGAGGACGCGGCCGTGTCAACCATTTTCCCGAAGTGGACCAACAGCCTGCCACCGTTGATCCTCGCCGGCGTTGTCGGCGGAGGAAGCGCGGTGGTGGGCGGAATGTGGTACTACGCCACGCCCAAGTTCTGGCGCGTCGGCTACATGCCCACGCAACCGGGCAGCGGGTTCAGCCACCAGATCCACGCCGGCAAACTCGGCATGGACTGCCGCTACTGCCACAGCCACATCGAGGAATCGCCCGAGGCGAACATTCCTTCGGTGAGCACGTGCATGGGCTGCCACGCCGACGGGCACGTGAGCGAGACCTTCGCGCGGGCCGAGAAGGTGCAGTTCGTCCGCGACGCATGGGCGAAGGACGAGTCCATCCCGTGGCGGCGCATCCACAAGGTGCCCGACTATGTCCGCAACTTCCCGCACAACGTCCACCTCAACGCGGGCGTGTCGTGCTTCTCCTGCCACGGCAACATCATGGAGCAGGCGGTCGTCCACCAGGTCGAGCCGCTGAGCATGAGTTGGTGCCTCGATTGCCACCGCAACCCCGAGCCGCACCTGGTTCCGAAGGACAAGGTGACGGACCTGTACTGGGTGCGCAACCAGTTCGAGAGCACCAACTTCCTCAACACCGCCGCCAAGGGCAACCCGGCCCACGGCGCGCTCGACTCCGGCACTCCCGGCGGCGCGGCGCTGCTGGGCGGCCTCGAGAAGAAGGGCCTGCACCTGCTCCCCGAGAACTGCGCCGCCTGCCACTACTGAAACCCGCCTCCCCGCCTTGCTGACGACGGACCCCGATCTTCCCGACCTCGCGATACGGATCACACGCGATGAGCATGGACCAATGCCATTCGACAGTCGGCCACTCGCCCGCGGCGAAGCGCCGCGCCGCCGGACATACGCACGTCGGCGTGACAGGCCGCGCCTATTGGCGCGGTCTCGATGACGCCGCCGACACCCCGGAGTTCCGCGAGTGGCTGGAGCGAGAGTTCCCCGCCGGCGCGTCCATGATCTCCGGCGAGACCCGGCGCACCTTCCTGAAACTGATGGGTGCATCGGTCGCGCTCGCGGGCGCGGCCACGATCCCCGGCTGCCGCAGGCCCGATCACAAGATCCTGCCCTACGGCAAGGATGTCCCCGAGGAGATCATCCCCGGCAAGCCGCTCTACTACGCCACGAGCATCCCACTCGCCGGAGGCGGCGCAGAGGGCCTCCTCGTCGAAACCCACGAGGGACGCCCCACCAAGGTCGAGGGCAATCCGCTCCACCCGACCAACCGCGGCAAGAGCAGCCTCTGGTCACAGGCCGCCATCCTCGAACTCTACGACCCCGACCGCCTCAAGGACCCCGTCTACACCCCCAAGGGCGCCGACGTGCCCCGCTCGTGGCGCGATTTCACGATCTGGTGCAAGGACCACTTCGCGAAGTTCGCCGCCACCCAGGGCCGCGGCCTGGTGTTCATGGCCGACCGCCGCAGCAGCCCCGCCCTCGGCGTGATGCGGGCCCGCATCGAAGAGCGATTCTCCAAGGCCCGCTGGTTCTTCTACGACCCCGCGGGCGATGACGCCGCCATCGAGGGCGCAACCCTCGCGTTCGGCAAGCCCATGCGAGAGGTGTTCAAACTCGAGAACGCCGACGTGATCGTCGCGCTCGACCGCGACCTGCTGCACAGCGACAGCGGCGGCAACGCGCTGCCCAACGCCCGCGGCTTCGGGGCACGCCGCCGGGTCGTCGGCGCCAACGACACGATGAACCGCCTCTACGCGATCGAGTCCGCCTGGACCGTGACCGGCTCCAAGGCCGACCACCGCGTCCGTCTGGCGCCCAGCCAGGTCGGCGTCTTCGCCGTCGCGCTGGCGAAGGAACTGGTCAAGCAGGGCCTCGCCGCCGGTAAACTCGGTGACGCGCTCGGCAAGGCGCCCGCCGCGGGCGAGGGCATCGACGCCAAGGTCGTCGGCGCGATCGCCAGGGACCTGCTCGCCCACCGCGGCCGCACGCTCATCGCCGCCGGCCCCACGCAAAGCGCCGAGGTCCATGCCCTCGTGCACGCGCTCAACGCCGCGCTCGGCAACGTCGGCTCCACAGTCTCCTACCGGCCCATGGCCGCTTCCGAGAGCATGCTCGCTGCCGACGCCATCGCCGGCGCGGCCGAGGAACTCTCCTCCGGTCGCTGCCAGACCATCGTCTGCATCGGCGTGAACCCGGTCTACGACGCGCCGGCCTCCGCCAACTTCGGCGCGGCGTTCGGCAAAGCCTCCGAACGCATCGTCTGTTCCGTCGGCGACAGCGAGACCGTCGCCGCCGCGACCTGGCAGGTCCCCATGGCGCACTCGCTGGAGTCCTGGGGCGACACCGAGGCCGCCGACGGCACCCTCGCGCCCATCCAGCCGATGATCGCGCCCCTCTTCGGCGCCAAGAGCGAACTCGAACTCCTGGGCATCTTCGCCGGCGATGAGAACGTCGACGGCTACGAGATCGTCCGCACCGTCTACCGCTCTCGCGGCCCCGCGGGCGAGGGCTTCGAGGCGTGGTGGCGGCGAGCGCTGCACAACGGCGTGTTCGTCGCGGCCGAGGCGCCCGCCGCGCCGCCCCGGGGCGCGGCCGACAAGGCCGCCGCCGCGATCGCCGCCTGGCGAGCGCCCGCCGCGCCGACCTCCGACAAGGTCGAGGTCGTCTTCACCGTGGGCAACGTCGGCGACGGCCGCTTTGCCAACTGCGGCTGGCTGCAGGAGATCCCCGATCCCCTCAGCAAGATCTGCTGGGACAACGCCGCGCTGGTCAGCCCCGCGACCGCCGAGAAACTCGGCATCCAGCAGACCGATCCCACCGACAAGAAGCAGAAGGGCCGGATGATCCGGCTCGAGGCCAACGGCGCGAGTATCACCGTGCCCGCGTGGGCCGTGCCCGGCATCGCCGACAACACCGTCGTCGTCGCCCTCGGCTACGGCCGCACCGTCTGCGGCAGCGTCGGCACGGGCGTGGGCTTCAACGCCTATCCGATCGCGTCGGGCCGCAACCGTCGCGTCGCGGCGAACGCGACCGTGCAGCGCGCCGGCGACGGGCCCTCGTGGTACGAGATCTCCACCACCCAGTCGCACGGCTCGATGGAGGGCCGCGCCATCGTCCGCGAGGCCGACCTGCCGGCGTGGGGCGCGTTCGGCGCCGATCCGTTCAAGGGCATGTCCGAGGACGAGAAGCAGCGGCTGCTCGTCGACTCCTACGGCCAGAAGCGAGACCTCAACTTCGCCGAGCGGCTCGGCGAACTCGCGCACGCGCCCGCCAACGTCAACGCCTACGTCAACCCGCAGCGCGGCACCAAGGAGCCGCCGGCCCTGGCCAACCCCGGCAGCGCTGTCGCGCCCTCCGGCGAGACCGGCACGCCCCCTGACTTCGGCCGCCTCCCGCAGTGGGGCATGAGCATCGACCTGAACCTGTGCACCGGCTGCAACGTGTGCACGGTCGCCTGCCAGGCCGAGAACAACATCCCCATCGTCGGCAAGATCGAGGTCAACAAGGGCCGCGAACTCCACTGGATCCGCGTCGACCGCTACTTCACCGGGCACGACCGCCACGACCCCAACCCCGAGGTCGCGCACCAGCCGGTGGCCTGCGTCCACTGCGAGAATGCCCCCTGCGAGACCGTCTGCCCGGTCAACGCCACCGTCCACGGGCCCGAGGGCATGAACTACATGGTGTACAACCGCTGCATCGGCACGCGGTACTGCGCCAACAACTGCCCCTACAAGGTCCGCCGGTTCAACTTCTTCGACTACGGCGTCAAGAAGTTCAACGGCGACTTCATCGGCTCGGGCGCGATGGACGCCGTCGGCGCCAAGCCCCGCAACGTCAACCTCATCCCGCCGCGGTTGCGACAACGCCTCGACGAGATCACCAAACTGCAGATGAACCCCGACGTCACGGTCCGCTCCCGCGGCGTGATGGAGAAGTGCAGTTACTGCGTGCAGCGCGTCAACGAGGCCCGCATCGAGGTCAAACTCAAGAACCTCGACGCCATCCCCGACGGCATGTTCCAGTCCGCCTGCCAGCAGGCCTGCCCGACCGACGCCATCGTCTTTGGCGATCTCTCCGACACGAAGACCCAGTACACCGACGAGTCGGGCGCCAAGCGCACCGGCAGCCGGGTGCTCAACATGCGGCAATCGGGCCGCAGTTATTCGCTGCTGGGCTTCCTCAACACCCGGCCCCGCACCACCTACATGCTCGCGGTCCGCAACCCGAACCCCGAACTGGTCGACGCGGCACGCAGGAACATGTGGGAGAGCCCGTTCGAGCACGGCCACGAACAGGGCGGGGCGCACGCCCCCGCGGGCCACGCGGCCATGATGATTGATTCCACCAAGGCAGACCAGGACACCGGCTACCGGCTGAGCCTGAGCGTTCTCGGAGCGCACGCATGAGCGCGATCCATCCTGACGAGATCACCGCGGGCCGGCTGGCGGGCGCCCTCAAGCCCGACCGGCCGCTTGAACTCGACCCGGCCACCGGCGACGGCACGCTCATCGACGACCCGTCGAAGCGCGCCCCGCTCGTGCTGAACAACCGCAGTTTCCACGACATCACCGAGATCGTCTGCGGCTACTGCGAGCAGCGGCCCGGCGGGTGGTGGCTGCCGGTGTTCGGCCTCGTGTCGACCCTCGCCGGCATCGGCACGCTGATGATCCTCTACCTCCTGATCACCGGCGTCGGTGTCTGGGGCCTGAACAACCAGGTCGACTGGGCGTGGGACATCACCAACTTCGTGTTCTGGATCGGTATCGGCCACGCCGGGACGCTGATCTCCGCCATCCTCTGCCTCCTGAAGCAGAAGTGGCGCACCAGCATCAACCGCGCCGCTGAGGCCATGACCATCTTCGCGGTCATCTGCGCCGGCACCTACCCCGGCATCCACGTCGGCCGCGTCTGGATGATCTGGATGGTCTTCCCCATCCCCAACGCCAACGCCATCTGGCCCAACTTCCGCAGCCCGCTGCTGTGGGACGTCTTCGCGGTCAGCACCTACTTCACCGTCTCGGCCCTGTTCTGGTACATGGGCATGATCCCCGACTTCGCGACGCTCCGCGACCGCGCGGTCCTCCGCCTGCGCAACCCCAGCGGGCCCACCGTCGCCCCGTTCATCCAACTCCGCCAGGACACTCTCCGCGCCTGGATCTACGGCCTGCTCTCCATGGGCTGGCGCTTCAGCCAGCGGCACTGGCAGAACTACGAGAAGGCCTACATCATGCTCGCCGGCGTCAGCACGCCGCTGGTGCTCAGCGTGCACTCCATTGTGTCCTTCGACTTCGCCACCTCGGTCCTGCCCGGCTGGCACACCACCATCTTCCCGCCCTACTTCGTCGCGGGCGCCATCTTCGGCGGCTTCGCCATGGTGCTCGGGCTGATGATCCCCGCGCGCGAACTCTACCCCAACATGAAGGACCTCATCACCCTTCGACACCTCGAGAACATGGCCAAGATCATCCTGGTCACGGGCTCGATGGTCGGCTTCGCGTACTTCATGGAGTTCTTCATCGCCTGGTACTCGGGCAACCAGTACGAGGCCGACGTCTTCGTCTACAACCGCCTCATGCCGCCCTTCCTTGCCGACATGTTCGGCCTCACACGCGGCGCGCCCTACTGGTGGGCCTACTGGGCCATGATCTCCTGCAACGTCCTCTCGCCCCAGGTCTTCTGGATGAAGCGCTTCCGCACCAGCCCGCTGGCCATCTTCATCGTCTCCATGGCCGTCACCGTCGGCATGTGGTTCGAGCGGTTCGTCATCATCGTCACCTCTCTCCACCGCGCCTTCATCACCGGCGAGTGGGGAATGTTCTTCCCCACACCCGTCGACATCCTCACCTTCGTCGGCACCGTCGGCATCTTCGTCACCCTCTTCATGCTCTTCCTCCGCTTCCTCCCCGCCTTCGCCATGAGCGAGATCAAGAACGTTCTGCCGCAGGCCAATCCCCACCCCTCCCACGCCGACCACCACTGATCCACCGTTCGCGCCCCGCGCGGAGACACGCAGATGAGCAAGGCACGCAAGATCTACAAGACCGAG
This sequence comes from uncultured Phycisphaeraceae bacterium, assembly GCA_964409775.1. Taxonomy (GTDB): domain Bacteria; phylum Planctomycetota; class Phycisphaerae; order Phycisphaerales; family UBA1924; genus JAHBXL01. The sequence goes on from CAYPEI010000002.1 coordinate 242,591, forward strand.
AACGGCGAGGTCGTCTACGGCGTGATGGCCGAGTTCGAATCCCCCGCCGCGCTCACCCACGGCGCCGAGAAGGTCCGCGACGCCGGATACACGAAGTGGGATGTCTATTCCCCATTCCCCGTGCACGGAATGGAAGAGGCCATGGGTCTCAAGGCCACGCTCCTCCCCCTGCTCACCGGCGTCGTCGGTCTCGGCGGCGCGGGCCTGGGCTATCTCTTCCAGTGGTGGGTCACCACCCGCGGCTACGCCACCACCGTCCAGGGCAAGCCCTACGACGCCTTCCAGCCCTGGGTGCCCGTCACCTTCGAGATCGGCGTGCTCTTCACCGCCTTCACCGCGCTGCTGGGCATGTTCGCCTTCAACGCGCTCCCCATGTGGTACCACCCGCTGCTCAAGAAGCAGCGCTTCCTCCGTGTCTCCGACGATCGCTTCCTGATCTGCGTCGAGTCCCGCGATCCCAAGTTCGATCCCGACCGCACCCGCGAACTCCTCGAAAAGGCCGGCGGAAAGCACTTCGACTTCGTCGAGGAGTGATCCCCCCGTTCCCCCGCCCCCGTCCCCGATTCGTGCGGAGCGATACAGAACAGTCAGCAGCGCAGCAGACCAACCGAGCAGCAGATGAACAACACGCCCACCAACATGTCCCGCCTGGCACGCACACTCCTGTGCGGCGCATCGGCCCTGCTCCTCGCCTCGGGCCTCGCGGCCTGCCGCGGCGAGCGCAGCGACAAGCCCCCGCGCCAGTTCCTCCCGGACATGGACGACAGCCCCAAGTTCAAGCCCCAGACCGAGGCCTCCTTCTTCCAGGACGGCCGAACCCTCCGCAAGCCGGTCGCAGGCACCGTCCCCTTCGGCTACACCATGGACGCCCTCGATGTCGGCCGCGGCTGGACAGTCGCCGATGACCCCGCAGTCTTCGAAGGTCTCGATCCTGCCAAGCCCAAGGACGCCACCGGCAGACCCGCCTACCAGCCCGTCGTGCCGGAGGGCGTCTTCGAGCGCGTGATGGCCGACGCCGCGGCCCGCGGCCAGAAACTCACCCGCGCCGAAGTGCTCGACCACATGCTCGACCGCGGGCAGGAGCGCTTCAACATCTATTGCTCCGCCTGCCACGGCTACCAGGGCGAGGGCGGCGGCGAGATCAACGGCGTCGCCTACGGCGGCCTCGTCGGCCAGCGCTGGGGATACGCAGTGCCCAGTTACCACGACGCCAAGTACAAGGACCGCGCCGTCTACACCGGCCAGGACGGCTACCTGTTCAGTGTCATCCGCCACGGCGTGCCCAACACCGTCGAGGGCGCGGCGCCCAAGATGCCTTCCTACGCCGACAAGATCAATGTCCCGGATGCATGGGCCGTCGTGCTCTATCTCCGCGCACTCCAGGCCAGCCGCACCGACGGCCTCGACGGCGTCCCGGCCGAGGAACGCCTCAAACTCGAGAAGTCGCGCCCCGCCTCCAGCCGCAGCCAGATCGACTCCGGCCGCGCCGGTCCCGCCATCGCCTCCACGGAGACGAACCCATGAGCCAGATCGCCTCCGGACACGCCCACGCGCACAACGGCGACGCGCACGCCCACGGCCACCATGGCCCGGCCCTGAATCTCAACGACTCCGCCGTCCGCGGCGGCCTGGGCAAACTCGCCCCGGCGCTCTGGTTCGTCGGCGTCGTCGGCCTCGTCGTCGCCATGCTCGGCGCCAACACCACCGAGGGCGGCAAGGGCCACGCGCTCGCCGCCTACCACGTCGGCTTCCTGTTCTCGCTGGGCCTCGCGCTCGGCTGCCTCGGCCTCACGATGATCCTGCAGCAGTTCAACGCGGGCTGGTCCGCCGCGATCCGCCGGCAGGCCGAGAACGTCGCGAGCCTCATCCCCGTCGTCCTGCTGCTCTTCCTCCCCGTGGTCCTGCTCGAGGTCTTTGTCTTCCACGGCAAACTGTTCCACTGGATGCACGAGGGCGTCGTGGAGATGGACCCGGTCCTCAGGAAGAAGGCCGGCTACCTCAACGTCGGCCGATGGCTCGCCTTCGCCGCGATCTACTTCACCCTCTGGACGTTCCTTGCCACCAAACTCCGTGGCTACAGCACGCTGCAGGACACCACCGGCGACAAGTGGCTCACCGCCAAGGCCCGCCGCATGAGTTCCTACGGCCTGCTCCTCTTCGCGCTGTCCACCGCCTTCGCCTCCTTCGACTGGCTCATGACCATGGACCCGCACTGGTTCAGCACCATGTTCGGCGTCTACTTCTTCGCCGGCGGCATGATGTCCTGCATCGCCCTCATCATCGTCATCCTCGGCCTGCTCCGCATGCAGGGCAAACTCGAGGGCGTCGTCACCGCCGAGCACTTCCACGACCTGGGCAAACTCCTCTTCGCCTTCACCGTCTTCTGGGCCTACGTCACCTTCTGCCAGTACTTCCTCATCTGGTACTCCAACATCCCCGAGGAGACCTCGTTCTACAACCTCCGCGCCCACGGCGGATACGAGAAACTCGGCATCATCCTCTGCTTCGGGCACTTCATCATCCCGTTCGTCATCCTGCTCTTCCGCGGCGTGAAGCGCAACTACAAACTCCTCATGCTCGTCGCGCTCTGGCAACTCGCCATGCACGCCGTCGACCTCCTCTACATGGTCCGCCCCATCGTCCACGACACGCACTTCGGCGAGCACATCTGGCTCGACATCCTCGGCCTCCTCGGCCCGCTGTGCATCTTCCTCGGCTTCGTCGCCTGGCGCGTCGGAACCGCGCCCCTCGTCCCCCTCAAGGACCCCCGTCTGCACGAGGCTCTCGCGCACAAGAACTACGTCTGAAATCGTCCGAGACGCGCGTTTCCACGCCGCTCCGCAAGCATCGAAAGCACCGTCCGGGCCGAATCCAGAATACGAGCACGACCATGAGCGACCCCCATCACAAGCCCCACGTGCACGAAACCGCCCCGTTGCACGATCCCATCGACGAGTGGCACGATCACTCCAAGGACGAGAAGCCCCAGCACGCCCATGCCGAGGTCGGCAATGCCGCCCGCATCATGGCGGTGGGCATTGGCCTGTTCCTTGTCATCGTCGTCGCCGTGGTCGTCACGTACGGCTTCTACGTCCAGCAGAGCACCCAGCGGCTCAACGAGATGGAAATCGTCCGCGCCCGCGGCGGCGAGGCCCTGCCCCCCGCGCTCGAGGCCCGCAAGTTCAAGGGTGACTCGCTCATGGACCTGCAGACCTACGGCTGGATCCAGGTCCCCGCCGTCGGAGATACCCCGGCCCGCAGCCTCGTCCGCCACCCGATCGACGCCGCCAAGCAGAAAGTCGCACAGGACTACGCCCGCTGAGCACGCCTCATCTATGACCCGCCGACGCGCCAACCCCGCCCGCCTGTTGAGCAGCGCACTGCTCGGCGCGGTCGCCGCGCTCGCCCTCGGCTCCGCCGCCGCGGCACAGCCTGCGCCTACCGCCGGCGACATGCGCCCCGCGCCGATCCGCGGCCTGGAACTCAAGAACAATCTCGGCGCATCCGTTCCCCGCGACTTGGTCTTCAATACGTCCGAGGGCAGGCAGATCAAACTCGGCGACCTCTTCCCCGCCCGGGGCGCAGCAGGCGGCAAGCCCGTGCTGCTCACGATGATCTACTACCGCTGCCCGGTGCTCTGCCCCACGCTCATGGAGAAACTCACCAACGGGCTCAACGCCCTCGACCTCACCGTCGGGACCGATTTCAACGTCGTCGTGGTCAGTTTCGATTCCACCGACACCCCGCAGGCCGCGGCTCGTCAGAAGACCGGCCAACTGCTCACCTACGACCGCCCCGCCTCCGACGCCGTCCGCGACGGCTGGATCTACCTGACTGGCCAACCCGAGAACTCCCGCGCACTGGCCGACGCCATCGGTTTCCCATATCGCTACCTGCCCGACGCCAACGAGTTTTCGCACGGGCCGGTTGTCTTCGTTCTGACCCCCGACGGCAAGGTCTCCCGCTACCTCACCGGGTTCGAGTACCCGCCGCAACTGGTCAAGGACCTCAAGTTCGCGCTCATGGACGCCTCCGGCGGCAAGATCGGAAACGTCTTCGAGCAACTCGCCCTCTGGTGCTACCACTGGAACCCGCAGGACGGGTCCTACTCGATCCAGGCGATGCGGGTCATGCAACTCGGGTGCGTCGCGACCGCGCTCGCACTCGGCTCCGCCATCGCCGTCATGTTCGTGCACGAACGTCGCCGCCGCACCGCGGCGCCCGCTCGAGCGGCTTCCATCCCACGTCCCAGCCTTGAACTGTCGGGGCACACGCCATGATCACCGACCTCCTGACGACCCTCGCCCAGACCATGCCCGTCGCCGCGGAGAAGGCCCAGAAGGCCGAATCTCTGCTGCACAAGTGGTCCTTCGGCCACGTCGGCAACTCCACACAGGCCTACGAGACCGAGTGGCTCTACATCTTCATCGTGTGGGTCAACATCATCGCCTTCATCGTCGTGATGGCCCCGATGTTCTGGTTCGTCTTCAAGTACCACCGCTCCAAGCAGGCCGCCAACTACCAGGTCTCCGCCGCGCACAACACCCCGCTCGAACTCGCCTGGTCGATCATCCCGCTGCTGGTCATGGTCCCCATCTTCTTCTGGGGCTTTGAGGGCTACGTCAACAAACTCGCAGCCCCCTCCGACTCCGAGGAGATCCAGATCAAGGGTCAGATGTGGGCTTGGTCGGCCACCTATCGCAACGGCGCCGAGCCGCCGCCCAAGGAATACATCAAACTGATGGACACCGGCACCCTCGTGCCGCTCCTGGTTGTTCCGTCGAACCGGCCGGTCAAGTTGATCATGCACTCGGCCGACGTCATCCACTCCTTCTTCATCCCCGACTTCCGGACGAAGATGGACGTCTTCCCCAACCGCTACACCAGCATGTGGTTCGAGGCGCGCGAGCCCACGCAGCGCGGCGGCGACGGAACCTGGTTCCGCACCAACGCCCAGACCGGCAAGCGGGAGTTTGCCGGGCACAAGATCTTCTGCGCCGAGTACTGCGGCAACAACCACTCCGAGATGGCCGGCGGCATCGTCGTGCTCAGCCCGGCCGACTACAAGGCGACCCTCGCCGCGTGGGCGGTCCCGTTTGACGAGTCCACCCCGCCCGTCGAGATCGGCAAGATCGTCGCCGTCAAGCGCGCCTGCGCCACCTGCCACAGCGTCGACGGTTCCAAGAACACCGGCCCGTCGTGGAAGAACTGGTTCGGCTACGAGCACACCTACGCCGACGGCTCAAAGCACGTCGCCGACGAGAACTGGCTGCTGGACAACATCAACTACTCCCAGAAGCACATCGTCCAGGGCTACCCCACCAGCATGCCCGTCTACGCCGGCGTGCTCAAGCAGGTCGAACTCGACGGCCTGATCGCCTACATCAAGACGCTCTCGGACAAGGGCCCCAGCGCCGCCGACTCGCCCGCACCCGCTCCTGCACCCGCGCACTGATCCCCGCACCACTCCCGGCCGGGACCTCCCGGCCCGAAGCCTTGAATGTGTAATCGGAGTCTGCACCATGGCCACAATCGATCTCGGCAAGTCCGGCGCGCTCCACGGAGCACACGGCCACGCACACGAGCACCACGGCTCCTACCTCGAGGGCAAGGGCGGCTTCTGGTCCACCATCTGGGACTGGGCCACCACCGTCGATCACAAGAAGATCGGCATGATGTACCTCGTCGCCGTCCTCTTCATGTTCTTCCTCGGAGGCGTCGCCGCGCTGGTCGTCCGGCTCGAACTCTTCCAGCCCACCCACATCGACGCGGCCGGCAAGATCACCGGGAACCTCCTCGGCCAGATGTTCGGCGCAGGCGACAGCCTCGCCCAGAGCAACCTCTTCTATAACCGCGCCATGACGATCCACGGGATCATCATGGTCTTCCTCGTCATCGTCCCCAGCGTCCCCGCCAGCCTCGGCAACTTCCTCCTGCCCCTGCAGTTGGGCGCCAAGGACGTCGCCTTCCCCCGGCTCAACCTCCTCTCCTGGTACGTCTACCTGCTCGGCTCCTTCTTCGCCATCCTCAGCCTCCTCAACTACGGCGTCGACACCGGCTGGACCTTCTACACGCCCTACTCCACCACCACCGACGAGGGCCACCTCCGCGTCGTCTGGATGGTCACCGCCGCGTTCATCCTCGGCTTCTCCTCCATCTTCACCGGCCTCAACTTCGTCGTCACCGTCCACAAACTCCGCGCACCGGGCATGGGCTGGTTCGACATGCCGCTGTTCGTCTGGGGAATCTACGGCGCGGCGATCATCCAGGTCCTCGCCACCCCGGTCATCGGCATCACCCTCCTCCTCATGATCTTCGAGCGCCTGTTCCACATCGGCGTCTTCGATCCGCGCCTCGGCGGCGACCCCGTCCTCTTCCAGCACTTCTTCTGGTTCTACTCCCACCCCGTCGTCTACGTCATGATCCTGCCCGGCATGGCGATCATGAACGAACTCATCGCCGCGGGCTCACGCAAGAAGATCTTCGGCTACCGCGCCGTCGCCTTCAGCACCCTCGCCATCGCCGGCATCTCCTTCATCGTCTGGGGCCACCACCTCTTCACCAGCGAGGGCGAAGTCGCCGGCATCGTCTTCAGCGCGCTCACCTTCCTCGTCGCCATCCCCTCCGCCGTCAAGGTCTTCAACTGGATCGCCACGCTCTACAAGGGCTCCATCGTCCTCACCACCTGGATGCTCTACGCGCTCGGCTTCCTCTTCCTGTTCTCCATCGGCGGGCTCACCGGCCTCTTCCTCGGATCCCTCGCCGTCGACCTCCACCTCCACGACACTTACTTCATCGTCGCCCACTTCCACTACGTCATGATGGGCGGAACCATCATCGCCTTCATCGGCGGCATCCACTATTGGTGGCCCAAGATGACCGGCAAGATGTACAACGAGGCTGCCGGCCGCCTCGGCTGGCTCTTCGTCTTCGTCGGCTTCAACGCCACGTTCTTCCCCCAGTTCTTCATGGGCTCCCGCGGCATGCCCCGCCGCTACGCCAGTTACGTCCCCGAGTACGAGTTCTGGCACAAGTTCTCCACCATCGGGTCCTGGATCCTCGCCGTCGGCATGTTTATCCACCTCTTCAACTTCCTCGCCTCCCTCGCCTCCGGCAAGAAGGCCCCCGCCAACCCCTGGGGCGCGCTCACCCTCGAATGGACCCACGCCTCCAGCCCGCCCATCGAGCACAACTTCGAGCATGAGCCGGTCGTCACCCACGGGCCGTACGACTACGACACCGTCCTCCCCGCGCAGACCAAGCCCGGCGAGTATGCCCTGCCCCGCCCCGCGGCCCCCGGCAGCCACCACCACTGATCTCCCCGTCGCGATCCCCCGATCCCCGCCTCCCCCTGAGCATCCACCATGGCCACCATCGACCTCGGCAAGCACGGCGCACACGGACCGGCACCGGCCCACGACGACCGGCCCTATCACGAACGCTATCACGCCGCGCACCACTTCGTCGATCGCGAGCACGAGTTCGACGCCGTCAAGATGGGCGTCTGGCTCTTCCTCGGAACCGAGATCCTGCTCTTCTCCGGGATGTTCGTCGCCTACGCCATCTTCCGGATGATGCACCCGGAGGCCTTCCTCTCCGGGTCCGCGCACCTCGACGTCCGCTGGGGCCTGCTCAACACCATCGTCCTCCTGCTCTCCTCCTACACGGTCGCCTCTGCGGTGCGCCACGCCCAGACCGGCAACCAGAAGTGGCTCCGCATCAACATTGTCCTCACCTTCCTCGCGGGCCTGGCGTTCCTCGTCATCAAGGGCGTCTTCGAGTACTACAAGAAGTGGAGCGAGGGACTTCTCCCCGGCAAGTTCTACAGTTACCCCTACGCCGAGAACGTCCCCTATGAGCCCATGTGGTGGGGCGTGTACTGGGGCGCCACCGGCATCCACGCCTCCCACGTCATCGTCGGCATGGGCCTGTTCGCGTGGCTCTACTTCCGCTCACGGAAGGGCCACTTCGGCCCCGGCCACTACAACGCCGTCGAAGGCGTCGGCCTCTACTGGCACATCGTCGACATCGTCTGGATCTTCCTTTTCCCCATGCTCTACCTCATCCACTGAGACCCGTCATCGGTGATGGGCGGGCCGCCGGCGGCACGCCCGACGCACTCGCTGCCCGCCACCCGCCAAACACGCCCGAGACCCCCCCATGACCGCCCACGCCCACGCCCACGCCCACGCAGAGGCCTTCGACGCCCACGGACACAAGGACCACGGACACACCATCGTGTCCGTCGCCACGCTCCGCACCGTCCTCGCCCTCCTGCTCTTCTTCACGCTCCTCACCGTCGGCGCCGCCAAGGCCGAGATGTGGATCGCCGATACCTTCAACGTCCTCATCCCCCAGTGGGTCAACGTCTTCGTCGCCCTCTCCATCGCCGTCGTGAAGACCACCATCGTCGTGATGTTCTTCATGCAACTCAAGTACGACAACCCCCTGAACACCATGATCTTCGTGTTCACCATCCTCACCGTCTTCTTCTTCCTCGGCTTCACATCGCTGGACCTGGGCAACCGCGGCACGATCGACCGCTTCAAGAGTTACTACATCGAGCCCGGCGGCACAGGCTTGGGCACCGGCATGTCCCTCACCGAGGCTGCGAAGGTCAACGCCATCGCCAACGGAACCTACAACCCCAACCACGCCCACCATGCCGACCACGGCCCGCGCCTCCCCATCACCGAGGCCGGCTACGTTCCCAAGACGCCCCACGCCGGAAGTTCCGCGCAGAAGTACAACCCCGTCAAGGGCGTCACGCTCGACAACCTCTCCGTCCCCCCCGGGCCCGAAGAGGACGACGGCTCCGCCGGCCACGGCGAGGCGCCCGCCCACTGACCCCGGGTTTTCTTCACCGCGCCCCGCCGAGCGCTGCCGCCATCGGCCGGCCATCATGAACAGCCCACGCCGCATCGCGCTGCCGGTCACGCTCATCTCCGCCGCGGCGTTCCTCGCCTCGCTCTACCCCATGGTCACCCGCATCCGCGGGTTCAACCATGATGCCGCACTGCACAACTACCACGCCGAGGTCCTCAACACCCGCCGCTTGCGGATCGGCTCCTTCCCCGAGTTCGTCCTCACCGATGTCCCCGGCGACGGCCCGCGCGCCGCGTTCGAGTCCTTCCTGCGCATCGAGTACGCAGGTCACGAGGCCCTCGCCCGCGTGAAGCGCCCGCCCGTCTTCAACATGCCCGACCTCGCCCTCTACGACGAGTGGGTCAAGGTGCTCGCCGTCAACGACGTCGGGCGCGACGACGCCCGACGCCAGCAGGCCATCCCCGGCAGCGAGCGCCTGCTCATCGTCACCCGGCTCACCCCCGACGGCTTCGACCCCGAGACCTGGGGCAGCGTGCGGCGCGACGACTGGGTCTTCGACTTCTACCAACTCAAGCCCGACGGCTCCATCGAGACCACCCGCCGCCGGTGGCCCCGCCGCGACCGCGCCGAGCAGCAACTCCGCGCCGAGGCCGGCAACCCCCTGCGCGACATCGAGCCGCTCAAGCCGCGCACGCTCGAGTACTTCGCCGCGATGCACGTCATCCCGAAACTCAATGTCCCAAGGTACAAGTTCGACGACACCGCGCTCTCGCCGCGTGTCCTGGGCTGGACGCTCCCGGTCTCGATGCTCAGCGCACTCGCGTTTGTCGGCGGGCTGATCTTCACGCTCGCGCCGCGACGCGCTCAGCGGGCCGCGCCGCCGAACGCCTCGTCGAAGTCGTAGACCGCCTTGAAGTCGTCGATGCTGTCCCGCTCGCCCTGCCGCAGTTCGCTCCGGTCGATCAACGCGTACACGATGACCCCGAAGTCATCCGTCGCCCGGATGCCCCACTTGTGCAGCACCGCCCGCGACAGCATCCCGTACCGCTCGAGCGCCAGTTTCTTCAGCCCCACGCACAACTGACGCCCCGTCACGTGCCGGCGCTCGTCGGCCGCGTCCGCGTTCGGCCGCGGCGCCTCGCCGTGGAACAGTTTCGTCGTGTACGAGAGTCCCTCGCGCACGAACTGGAACGCCTCTTCAGGAAACTGAGCGGCCCGCTCGCGGATCGCTCGCCAATCCAGTTGCGTCTGTCCATTCACTGAAACGCACTCCGGTGACAACCCCACCACGGGCTCCACTCACGGAATCGACTGGGCCGAATACTACGCACCCTTCCGGGGCGTGCGGGCAACCTTGCCGACGGAATCAGCGGCGGGTTTGCCCAACTTCACATCCGCATCGCTCAGCAGGAACCGCAGCGGCCTCGACGCCCACTCGCCCGCATACGCAACCCCGATCCGCGCCGTCCGCAGGATCCGCGAGCCGTCGATCCCCTCCGCCTCGCCCCGCTCCACAAACAGCCGATCGTCCGTGGTCAGGTCGATCGCGTTCAACCCCCGGTCGATCGCCAGCGCCCGGCACAGTTTCGCCGGGCCGTCCGCCAGCGACTCCGTCTTCGCCGCGTGCTCCTCCGCCGTCCAGCCGCGGTTCCGCAGCGCCGCCCCGAGCCCCTCCACCACCGTGCCCCCGCGGATCAGCACCGCCGCCGGCTCCCCCGCCCGCCCCGCCACGACGTTGAAGCAGTGGTGCATGCCGTAGGTGAAGTACACGTAACTCGTCCCCGCCGCGCCGTACATCGGCTCGGTCCGCGCGGTCCGCCGGCCTCCAAACGCGTGGGACGCCCGGTCCTCCACCCCCACGTACGCCTCGGCTTCGTTGATCCGCAGGCGGATCAACGAGCCGTCCTCCATCACCCGGACCAGATGCGTTCCCAGAAGCGCGCGTGCGAGCGACTCCGCATCCGCCGCAAAGTACCCCCGCCCCAGCCGGGCCCGCTCTCCCTGCCCCCCAACTTTGCCACGCGCCATTCCGCCCATCCCCGCCCCCTGTTCCCATCACGATCTTGCTCAATGCTCTGCCCACATCCCACATCCGACATCCGACATCCGACATCCCACATCCCGCTCACGCATACGCGTGCAGCCCCGGCAGCAGCAGGTTCACGCCAAAGTATGTCCACAGCATCACGATGAACCCCAGCACGCTCATCCACGCCGTCACCAGCCCCCGGTTCTTCATGCCCGTCAGCCGCAGGTGGATCACGATCAGGTACACGATCCACGTCACCAGCGCCCACAGTTCCTTGGGGTCAAACGCCCACCACCGGCCCCAGGAGTGATCCGCCCACCATGCGCCCAGCAGGATCCCGACCCCCAGCGTCCAGAACGCCAGTTGCAGGATGATCATCTGCGCCTTGTCAAGGTCGCTCAGCACCCGCGCCGTCCCCGCCGGCTCGCCCTCCTCGATCCCCAGCGCCCCCGCCGACATCGCGCCCACCTCGCCCATCGCCAGCATCGGCCCGCCGCTCACCCCCGCCTTCAACCTCGCCGCGTAGTGCGTGCCCAGGTAGAACAGGCTCACCATGAACCCCAGCGCGATCAGCCCGTAACTCACCAGCACCGTCGTCACGTGATACTTCAGCAGCACGCTGGTGTTCAGGATCGCCGCTTCCCGCTCCACGCTCACGCCCGGGATGCCCGTCTGCGTCGCCGTCAGCAGCACCATGAACCCCACCCCCGCCGCCGCCGCGCCAAACAGCCATTGCCGCCGCGCGATCATGATCACCGACCCCACCAGCGCCGCGAACAGGCTCAGCCCCGTCATCGACTCGAACTGGTTCTGGATCGCGAAGCGCTCCGCGATGATGCACCTGGCCACGAACCCGAATCCGTGCATGCCCAGCGCGCCGATCAGCGTCGTCACCCCGGCGACCGCGAGCCACTTCCGCCCCGTCCCGAACGCCAGCAGCAGCAGCAGCAGCGCACACGCGTACAGCCAGTACCCCCACTCAAACGCGTTCACCCGGTTGTACACCGCCTCCAGCGACCGCCGCCCCGCCGGATAGTTCTCCGCGTTGATCTTCGGCGCCTCCGCCGCGAGCATGCGAATCGCCTCATTCGCCTTCGCCGCATCCCCCGCGCGCCACGCGACGCCCAGCGCCGCTGTCGCCGCCGACACCTTCGACTCTGCCGGCTGTTCCGACAGGTGATGCCACGCCGATTCCTTCCCCTGCGGCGCAACCATCAGCAGGTTCCGCCACGAGTCCTGGTACAGCGAGAACGACTCGCTCACCTGCCCCAGCGCCCGCTGCGTCGGGTTGTCCATCGGCAGCCGCGGCCCGATCTCCCGCCACGCCACCATCAACTCGCCCGGCTTCAGCCGCCCCAGCCGCTTCCACCACTCCACCTCGTCCTTGTCCGTGTACATCGCCGCAAGGAACGCCTCCCGCAGCGGCAGATACTCCACGTGGATCAGCGGCTTGTCGAGGTAGTACGCCGGATCGATGACCAGATCCAGATACGTGAACAGCGGGTCGTAGTGCTTCTTGTCCGCCTTCCCGTCGCCGCCGATCTTGAAGTCCACAAAGTCCCGCCGCCCAAGGATCTCCCGCACCGTCTCCCGCGCCAGCGTGTCCAGGATCTTCACCCGGCCGTTATGAAACACCGCCAGGTCGCGCAGCGGCCCAAGGTCCACCGCCGCGGCGAACGCCCGCTTCGAGTCGACATCCATCGTCTGCGACACCGGCGCTCCGAACGGGTTGCGCTCCCCCTCGCTCGAGTCCGAAATCGCCTGCGTCTTCGGGTGTGCATTGCCCTCGGGCGCGGTCTGGGCAAGTGCCCATGCTCCGTGCAGCACGACCGCCAGCACACCCACGAGCAGGTTCAAGTTCCCGAGTTTCATGCTCGCCTTCCTTCCCGGCGGGTCGCCAACGACCCACCGTTCACACCTTCGCCCCGTCCACATCCGAACCAGTCAGCGGAGCCGAACCGTTGGCCGCGGCGTTTTCTCTGTGCTCTTTACGTCCGCTCGCTGGTCTCTGTGCACCTGCCTTGAGACTCGCCTGGATCTTCTTCTTCCGATACCGCAGGATCGCCGGCTTCACGTAAAACGCCCACGGGATCCCGATGCTCATCATCACCGCCCCCGCCGCGATCACGTAGATCCCCGGGTTGTTCCCGACTCCCAGGATCGTGAACCGCGCAAACGGCCGCGCCGCCTTGCCCGCCTCCACCATCGCCTTGCTCTCCCGCCACCCCTGCGCATCCCAACCCGCCTGGCTGAACTTGTACTGGTTCGGGATGATCAGGCTCCACAACCGCCCCGCCCAGTTCACCGGCGCGGGCACATCTTCCCGCGGGATGAACGGCACCCGCACCAGCAGCGGCTCGTTCAGGCTCGTCTTCCGCTCGCGGTCCTGGTACAACCCGCCCCAACGACTCATCACCAACAGGTCCGACCGATAGTCCCGCGGCGTGTCGCTGTGCGGATACGGGTCCATGTGGAAGTTCATCAGCCGGACCTCAAACGGCAACTTGTGCCACACCCGCCCGAACGCCACGGTGATCCGCCGGCCGTCCGGCAGATCGACCGACCGTTCCAGGTCGCTCCCCAGGCCCATGTACTGCGAAAACGGCACCCACACCACGCGCGAGAACGTGGCATCGTTCTTCAGTCCGACCCGCACCGCCATCACCGCGCGCTTGTGCGTGCCCACGTCGCTCTTGACCTGCTGCTCCGGCGGCACGCTCAGCGGAGCCTCCACCAGCATCGCGCTGTCCGACCGCAGCCCCAGCCGCAGCCGCAGCGACGCCGCGATCTGCACGAAGTCCCCCGGCTTCAGGTTCTCCGTCACCTTCGGATCGGCATCCGGCAGACGCACGATCGCCCGCACCGTTCCCGCGCCCTCCCCCGCGACGCGCTCGTCCAGGTACACCTGCAGAATCGAAGCGTCGATGTACGTGATCCGCAGCGAAGGGTCCGCGGCCCGGCGCGTCGGCATGCCGCGCTCGTTCAGCGTCTCCAGCATGTCCTGGCTGATCTCCGGGAAACGGTGATACACCCAGCGATCGAACGCCACCGGCTTCTCCGCGCCCTCGGCCTGCGGCGGCTCCACCCGCACGATCGCCACGCTCGAAGTCGCCCCCTGGTACCCCGGCGTGATGATCGGAAACGGCGACGACGCCTCCAGCGCGCGGACCTCGAGTTGATACCCCGTCTCCCCCACGCGGATCCTCTGCCCCACCTTCGCCGGGTACACCGCCCGGAAGCCCGTCGCCGGGTGCTCCACCACCAGCGCGTGCCGCGCATCCCGCGGCAGTCGCGTCGTCAGGTCCGCCCACCGTCGCGGGTCCATCCCCCGCGTGTACTCCACCCCCAGAACGTCCAGCACATCCACACGCTGCGCGGGCGAATCGGGAAGAAACCGGTACGTCTTCCGCGGCGTGGACTCCGAGCCGCCCTCCCGCTCCGGCGTCGTGAGAAACAGTTCCGCCTCGCGCAGCCGAACCGCTCCCGCCGCCCCCGTCCCGGCTCCCGCCGCGTTCTCCCCGGCCTTGTCCGCCGGCGGGACCACCCAGCGCGAAACCAGTGTCGCGTACGCGCTGTACCCCACAATCCGGAACGTCACGTCGTCCGCCGTCACCCGGTGCTGGATGTCGGTGCTCGCGATCGGCGACTCGATCGACAGCGGACCAAGGTCCCGCATCGACGCGTCCTGCTCAAATCCGTTTTCCCCCGGCCCCGCCGCCGCGAGGTTGTAATCGTTGTACCGCGGCAGCCCCTTCAGCGGCCGTTGCTCCCATCCGCCCGGGCTTCCCGCGGGCAGCGGCGACTGCTGCACCCACAGCGCGACCGCCGTGTTGTCGTAGAACCCTCCCTCCGGCCGCCCCGCGGCCGGAACGCCCGCCGCATCCGGCGGCCCCGCCTGCAGCAGCATGTCCCCTTCCTGCTTCAGCGAGCCGTACACCACGCTCCCCAGCGCGATCGTCACGATCCCCGTGTGCACCGTCAGCACGCCCAGGTTCACGAACGAGAACTCGATCCGCCGCACCGTCGCGACCACCATGTTCACCACGAACGCCACCAGCACCACCCGCAGCGGCCACCACGAATAGAACTCCAGTTCCGACATCTCCATCATCGGCAGACGCCGGAACTGCACGCTCTTGTACCGCTCGACAAAGTCCGCGAAGAACCGCACCCCGTGCGCCGCGCTCTCGCCCAGCGCCGCCGGCCGATAGTGCACCACCGGCCACACCAGCGCATACCACGCGAACGACGAGATCACCACCAGCCCGATCAGCGCCAGCAAACTCAGCGCAAACCGCGCCGCAGCCGGCAGCCCCGCGCGCCGCATCAGTTTTCCGCCCAGCCACACCGGCGCCACCGACCCCGCGAGCACCGTTCCCGCCGCCGTCAGCCCGTACAGCGCCCACGTCGGCGCCAGCGCGATCAGCCCGATCGGCACGCTCGCAAGGATCCCGTACAGCGACACCAGCGTCAGCAGCACCACCGCCAGCGGGATCCCGCTGAACGTGCGCAGCAGCCACCGCACCGGCACCAGCGCGCCCGTCAGGTGCTGCTCATCCCACTTCTTCGAGCGGATCCACTTCGCGCTCATGCGCCCCGCCTCCCCGCTGCCCGCGCCTCCCAGGTTCCGCCGCGTCGATCATATCCTTCCATAATCCAAACCGCCTTCCGAGGATTCGAACCGACTGCGGCCGCCTCCCGCACCATCCACTATACGTCTCCGCCTTCACACACGATTCACTCGTTCCTGTAAAACAGGAAAAAGTTCAGCCTAGCAGCAACTGCGACGGAGCAACACTCGCCAGTGCCTGCTCAACGGGTGAGCAGTGAACCGCGTTGCCTCGATCCTCCACATCCACACCGACTAGCCCGGCCAGAGCCGCGCCCGGCGTGAACGCGAACGCCTCCATCGGCAACCCCAGCGCGGCCGCGCCGTTCACCGTCCCCATCGCCAGAAGTGTCCGCGCATCGGCGCCGTCGCGCCGCCACAGCAACCGCATCTCATCCAGGATGCTCATGCCGCGGCCGCCCTCTGCCGGTGTGCTCGCGGCGGTGGGGGGGAGGTTGACCAGTGAGTCGGTGCCCAGCGCGACGTTGATCCCCGCGCCGATCATGTCCCGGTACCGATGCGGACCGAAGTGCCGGTGTGCGCCGAAGTACTCCGATGCCCGCGGGCAGTACACCACCGAGCACCCTGCGCCGGCGAGCAGTTCGATGTCCGCATCCGACGCGTCATTCACGTGCGCAAGCACCGCGCCCGATTCCGCGAGCGTCGGCGCCATGTGCGCAACCGGCGACAGACCGCGTCCGGCTTCAACCTCGATTGATTCATCCCACACTCCGAGTCGCTCGAGCAACTCCCGCATCGGGCCGGTCGCCCCGCCGACAAACCTCCGCTCTTCCAGCGAC
The DNA here is from genome assembly GCA_964409775.1 of uncultured Phycisphaeraceae bacterium. Lineage (GTDB taxonomy): Bacteria > Planctomycetota > Phycisphaerae > Phycisphaerales > UBA1924 > JAHBXL01. The sequence continues at coordinate 258,855 of CAYPEI010000002.1, forward strand.
TCCGCCAGGTGCGTCGTCAGCCGCAGCCCGCGCTTGCCCGCCTCCGCGCACGCCCACCGGTAAGCCTCAATGCACACCGTGTTCGGCGCGTGCGGTTGCAGGCCGATGCGGGCACGCCGGCCCGTGTCGCCCTCCGGCCCGAGCATGTCCCCCTTCATCGCTTCGTCGATCAGACCCGGCAGCCACTGCCTGTATCGCTCGCGCCCCGTCCCGATCGCGAAGAACTCCAGGAACGACACCCCCGCCATTCCCGCTTCGCGCATGGTCCGCCACGGAACCAGGCTCGCCCGCGCAGGCGCGGACCGCGCTGCGCCGGCGATATCGCCCACCGCTGCCACGCCCGCGCTGCGCGACAACTCGATCCCCCGCGCAACCGAAGCGCGAACCGCCTCCTCATCCGCCGCCCGGCCCGTCCGGATCACCTCCACCCACGGCATGAATCCCGTGTCCGGGTCATGCTCCCGCGGCCCAAGGTGCGTGAGGTCCAGGTGCGTGTGCGCGTTCACAAGCCCGGGCAGCAGCACCGTCCCGGGCAACTCAACCACCACTGCGCCGCGCGCTCGCGGATCCTGATCCACGTCCGGCCCCGAGCCGATCGCCAGAAGCCGCGGGCGCGAATCACTCGCAGGACGGGAAGCCCCTTGCCGCGCATCCAGCAGCACAGAGACCGGCGACCAGCATCCGCCCGCCGCATCCTGTGCGCCGGCGGCGTTGATGCGAATCGGCGAAACTTGCGCCGCGGCGCGTAAGCCTTGGAGATTCATGGACTTCGTGATTCCGGCCCGAAGATTCGGCGAGCAAGGGTACTGACGTTTCCCCGGCAAGAGAGTATGCTCTGGCCGCTCGAAACAGCCCCCCGGGAACAAGTGATCAACCAAGTGAAGGGAGTCCTGGCATGAACGGATTGAACATGATGCGATTCGCGCGTCGCGGCGCAGTGCTCGTCGCGGCACTTTCCGCGGCCGTCCTCGGCGGATGCAACGCCGGGACCAACAACCTCGTCGAGGCCAACCGCGCCCTCACCGACCGCAACGCGGCCCTCACCGCGCAGGTCGACTCTCTCAACACCCTCAACCAGCAACTCCAGTCCGAACTCACCCGACGCAACCAACTCGTCGACGAGCAGGCCCGCATCATCGCCGACCTTCGCGGCGGCCGCGCGGGCCTCGAGGCCCAACTCGCCGCGCTCGACGCCAAGTTCGCCGGTCTCCGCTTCGGCGACCTCGACCCCACCACCGACTCCGCCCTCCGCGAACTCGCCTCCCAGTACGGCGACATCCTCGAGTACGACTCGGCCCGCGGCATGCTCCGCTTCAAGAGCGATCTCACCTTCGCCTCCGGCTCCGACCAACTCAACGACAGCGTCAAGGGTGCGCTCACCAAACTCGGACAGATCCTCAACTCCGCCGCCCGCAACTACGAGGTCCGCGTCGTCGGCCACACCGACACCCAGCGCGTCCGTCAACTCGCCGGCCGCAACTTCAAGAACAACATCGAACTCTCCGCCTTCCGCTCCATCTCCGTCCGCAACTTCCTCGTCGATTCCGCCGCGGTGGCCCCGCAGCGCTTCGAGATCGCCGGCCGCGGCGAGTTCGATCCCCTCGTCCCCAACACCGCCAGCGGCAACACCCCGCAGAACCGCCGCGTCGAGGTCTTCCTCGGCCGCGCCATCGCCGGTTCGAGCATCACCACCATGCCCGACCGCGCGACCGACGCCCCGACCCGCCAGCCGGTTCGGGAAGAAATCATGAAGTAACCCGGCCCGCTCCGGGTCGATGAACTCTCTGCGAGGCCCGTGCCGCGAACCGGCGCGGGCCTCCTGCGTTTTGCAGCCCGCGACATCGGCACGCGGATCGCATCGCGGGTACGCTCTCGACATGCCGGGAAAACCCAGCAAGCCGTCCAGCCCTCAGCCCGAGCCCGGCCCCGCCGCCGCGCCCGACCTCGACTGGCGCAGGCTCCGCCTCTGGCAGATCCAGCCCATCCGCGATGCGCTGGTCCTCCTGGGCGTCATCGGCCTGCTCTATGTCGGCTATCTCTGCAGCATCGTCACCGTGCCCATGCTGCTCGCCCTCGCGCTGGCCTACCTCGTCGAGCCCGTCGTCGCCTGGGCCACCGGCCGCTTCCGCTGGATCAGCCGCCAGGGCGCCGCCGTCGCCGTCATTGTCCTTGCCGGCGCGCTCGTGGTCGTCCCCGTGACCGTCGGCGTCGGCTTCGCCGTGGTGCAGGGCAGCGCGCTCGTCCGCACCGTCGCCGAGAATACCGCCCGCGTCGTCGCATCCGTTCAGGCCGAGACGCCCGAGCAGCAGGCCGCCGCCCGCGAGAAACTCCCGCCCTCGCTCCGCGATGTCGGCGCATGGATCACCGACCTCCGCCGCGATGTCGAGGCCTACCGCGCCCGTCAGGCCGAACGCGCGCAGCCCATCCATCCCGCGGTTCCGCTTCCCGCCCAGCCCCAGTCCGAAGCCGCCAAGCCCGACGCGGCCCAGCCGACGGACGATGACGACTTCCCCACCTGGAAACTCCAACTCTTCGACGGCGTCCAGATCGGCATCCGCTGGATCCAGAACAACGCCGAAACCCTTTCGCGGAACATCGGCCAGCAGGCCCTCGGCACCGGCGTCGTCGCCTTCACCGCCATCCTTGGCGGGTTGCAGAAACTCACCTACTTCATCTTCACCGCCTGCCTCACCGCCTTCTTCTTCTTTTTCTTCTGCACCGGCTACGGCGCGGTCCTCGACTTCTGGGCCGATCTCCTCCCCGAACGCAAGAAGGGCCGCGTCATCGACCTCGTCCGCAAGATGGACCGCGTGGTCGCCGGCTTCATCCGCGGCCGCATCACCATCTGCCTCATCCTCGCCGTCTACGTCACCACGGCCTACTGGCTCATCGGCGTCCCCTCGCCCCTCCTCCTCGGCCCCGCCATCGGCCTGCTCTTCATTGTCCCCTACGTCCACGCCGTCGGGGTCCCCATCGCCATCATCCTGATGGCCATCGACCCCAGCGCCGCGGCGTGGCCGCAGTGGTGGTGGATCGTCTTCGCGCCCATCGGCGTCTACATCGGCGCCCAGTTGCTCGACGACTGGATCCTCTCCCCCGCCATCCAGGGCAAGAGCACCGGCATGGACACCCCGACCATCCTCTTCGCCAGTTTTGCCGGCGGTGCGCTCGCCGGCGTCTACGGCCTGCTCCTGGCCATCCCCGTCGCCGCCTGCATCCGCATCCTCCTCCAGGAGGTCTTCTGGCCCGGCTTCCGCGAGTGGGGGAGGGGCAAGCAACGCGACTTCCTCCCCATCGGCCGCGAATGATCCCCCGCCATGCCGCCGACGCGACTCCGATTCGACATCCTCACCACCTTCCCCGAGATGTTCGGTCCCGCCGAGGGCTGTGCGCTCAACTCCTCCATCCCTGCGCGCGCCCGTGCCGCGGGACTCGTCGAGTGGCACGCCCACAACATCCGCGACTGGGCCGGCAACAAGCACAACAAGACCGATGACCGCCCCTTCGGCGGCGGCCCCGGAATGGTCATGATGTGCCAGCCCGTCTGGGACGCCGTCCACGCCGTCGAGGCGCTCGATCCCAGGCCCGCGATGCGCATCCTGCTCACGCCCCAGGGACGGCTCCTCAACCAGCAACTCGTCGAGGACCTCGCCAGGCGCGACCGCCTCCTCCTCATCGCCGGCCACTACGAGGGCATCGACGAGCGCGTCATCCGCGCCCTCGATCCGCTCGAAATCAGCCTCGGCGACTACGTCCTCAGCGGCGGCGAACTCGGCGCCATGGTCCTCATCGACGCCGTCACCCGCCTCCTCCCCGGCGCGATCGGCCACGAGGACTCCGCCGCCGAAGACTCCTTCTCCTCCATCACCGTCGACCCGAAATCCGGCCGCGCGATCCGCCTGCTCGACTGCCCGCACTACACCAAGCCGCGCGAGTGGAACGGTGTCGCCGTGCCCGAGGTCCTGCTCTCCGGCGATCACGGCGCGGTCGACCGCTGGCGACTCGAGCAGCGACTGGCCCGCACCCGCGAGCGAAGACCCGACCTGTTGCGCGATTAGGCCGCGCGGGACAGCCGCAGCCGAACCGGTCGCGCAGCCTGCGCCGCGCCGGCCGCGGCCTTCGCGGCACGCATCCGCCGCTTCCTGCGCCGCCTCCGCACCACCACCGCCGCGACGCCCACGACCACCAGCGCGAGCGATCCCGCCACCGCGAACGGCGCGGCGACCGCCGCGATCGACGCGGCGCCGGCCAGCAGCGATTCCACCGTCGACACGATCGGATTCGCAATCCCCGCCGTCGTCGCCGTCGATGCCGCCCGGGCCGACATCGCCGTCGCCTTCACCGTCGCCGCCAGACCCCCGCCCGCGATCAAAGCCGACGCCCATCGCACCATCGGGTCGATGTCGCCGAACTGCGACGCCGCCGCCAGCGTCCCCGCCACCACCGCGCACGGGCCCGCGATCACATCCAGCGCGTGATCCAGCCACGGAACCCAGTACGCCGCGATCTCGATCGACGCCGCCACGCCCAGCGCCACGATCGCCGGCCACGAGCCCGCCCACGCCCAGTTCGGTCCAAGGTTCAGCACCCCGAGGTGCGACGACACGCTCATCACCAGCAGCGGCAGAAACACCCGCAGGCCGCACGCCGCCGCGAGCCCAAGCCCCACCAGGATGGCCACAACGGTCTCCATGTACACAGTTGTTCGGAATCGCAGAACCGTCGTTTCCGCGTCGGCATCGCCGCGCACGCCGCATCCGGCCCGAACAAACACCCCTTCGGGTAGCATGCCCGCATGCTGCTCTATCCCTGGATCGCCGCGGCGTCCGCCCTCTCGCTTCTCGCGATGGCGGGGTTCATCCACCTCGTTGTCCGCTCCGGCAGCGCGGGCAAGGCGCTCGCCGACGCCATGTCCCGCGCGCCGCTCCTCGATCTGCTCGTCGCATGGTTCACCGTCATGCCGCCGATCGTCGGCTGCTTCGTCGCCGCCCAACTCGCCGGGAGCGGCACATGGTGGCACATCCTGCTCCACGCCAAACTCGGCGCGTTCGCCGCGATCATCGGCCAGGTCGTCGCCATGCAGTCTTGGATCTTCCTGCACGAACTGGCCAACCCCGCCGCCCGCAAAGGGCCCCGCATCCTCAAGGTGCTCAATGCCAAGGTGGGACGCTTCCGGAACTACGCGGCGGTCTGGTGGACCGCGCTCGCCGTGCCGGTCTTCGCGATCGTCCGCCTCGCCGAGATCGTCATGTGGCCGATGCTCATTCTGCTGGTGAAGTTCCCGCGCTACAACCAGGGCGAGTGGGTCAACGTCAGCCGCCACAAGTTCTCCGGCCTCGTCGGGCACGACCTCATCTGGTGCCTCTACTGCGACTGGATGACCGGCGTGTGGTCCCTCGGCACCGAGATGCTCCGCAACGTCGAGAGTTTCTGGTGCCCCATCCGCTTCTCTTCAACCGCCAAGTGCGAGAACTGCAAGATCGACTTCCCCGACATCGAGGGCGGCTGGGCCCACGCCGGCGGCACCATCGCCGATGCCGCGGCGGTCGTGGACAGGCACTACCCCGCGCCCAACGGCGACAACTCCTGGTTCGGCCACCCCGCGCGCCTCACCGTCCACGGGAAGGACCCCGCCCCTCGCTAGCATCTCCCGGCGGCCCCGTGGCGGAACGGCAGACGCAGCGGACTTAAAATCCGCAGGCCCGAAAGGGCCGTGTGGGTTCAAATCCCACCGGGGCCACTTCGCCGCGATCCCTTCCCTCCCCGCCGCGGCCGCCACTCCCGCACCATCACCAGACCGGGTTATCGGGCGCAACCACCCACGTTCCGCCCCGCCGCCGCCCCGTCGCGACGCCGAGGGACGCCCCTCCTCTCAACAGCACTCCGCCGAACGCCGAATCGAGAGGTCGCAAAGGAGTGCGGTCCATGACGACCAAACACGGCTTTGAACATCCCGAGCCGGGCGGCGCGATCACGAGCGAGTTCGCCGGCGATCCCGACATGGTCGAACTCGTCAAACTCTTCGTCGACGAAATGCCGACCCGCATCGACGCGCTCCTCGACAGTTGGCAGCGCGGCGCTGCCGGCGACCTCCGCCGCATCGCACATCAAATGAAGGGCGCCTGCGGCGGATACGGATTTCCACAGGTCGGGAACGCGGCCGGCGTTCTCGAGCGTTCCCTGGCCGCCTTCGGCCAGTCCGTCGACGTTGGCGAGTTGGAGCGATTGCGCAACCAAGTCGACGACCTTGTCGACTTGTGCCGGCGTGTCTCCGCCGAACCGGGGCCGGGGAACTGACGATGGAAGTGGGCACAGGGGCCACTCCACGACAGCAGGTCGGGCGCGGTTGGGGCAGCAGTTCGGGTGATTGACCTTCGAGGGCCGTGACGACCGTGTCGACCAGCGAGACCAAACCCCTCGTCCTCCTCGTGGATGACTCCATCGACGTGCACCGCCTGCTCTCGGCCCGCCTGCGGCACGAACAGATCCGGATGACCTGCCTCCTCAAGGGCGCCGAGACCATCGCCGCCGCCAAGGCCGACACGCCCGCCGTCATCCTGCTCGATCTCGACATGCCCGACATGGACGGCTTCGAGGTGCTCCGCGCGCTCAAGGAAGACCCCGCCACCAACAACGTCCCGGTCATCGTTCTTTCCGGCCTCAACGGCTCCGAGGACAAGGTCACCGCCTTCGACCTCGGCGCAACCGACTACGTCACCAAGCCCTTTGATCTCGCCGAACTCCGCGCCCGGCTCCGCGCTGCGCTCCGCCTCGACCACCTGCTCAAACTCCTCTCCGAGCGCGCCGACGTCGACGGACTCACCGGCCTGGGCAACCGCGCCCACTTCAACAAGCGATGGGCCGAGAAGGTCGCCGAGAGCAAGCGCTACAACCAGCCCCTCTCCCTCGCCATCATCGACATCGACTTCTTCAAACGCGTCAACGATACCTACGGCCACCCCGCCGGCGACGAAGTCATCCAGGGCGTCGCACGCTTGCTCCAGTCCGAGTGCCGCTCCCACGATGTCCCCTGCAGGTTCGGCGGCGAAGAGTTCGCCCTCATCATGCCCCACACCGGGCCCAAAGACGCCGCCGCCGTCACCGACCGCATGCGGCAGGCCCTCGCCGACGTCGTCTGGCAGCGTCACCCCGAGAACCCCGTCACATTCTCCGCCGGGATGGTCGGCTGCGAGGGCGTCAGCGGCGACCTCACTCCCGAGCAGTGGCTCGAGCAGGCCGACCGGAATCTCTACTCCGCCAAGCGAGCCGGACGCAACCGCGTCGTTTCCACCGAACTCGAGCCCGGCGCCTGCGAACTCGCCAAGGCCGGCTGAGACCCGCCGAAACCAACGCCCGCACAACCCGCCGCCGGGGAAAGGCGGGGGGCGGGGGGTGTCCATACACTCTCCGGTCATGTCGCGACTGCTGGAAACCCTCGCCGCCTGGCGCCCCTTCAAGGCGCTGGTCGTCGGCGACTTCATGCTCGACCAACTCGTTTACGGCAACGCCGACAGGCTCTCCCCCGAGGCGCCCGTCCCCGTGCTCCACGTCCAGCGCACCGAGGACCGTCCCGGCGGCGCGGCCAATGTCTGCCTCGACCTCGTCGCCATGAAGGGCTCCGTCCGCGCCTTCGGCGTCGTCGGACACGACCGCGAGGCCGAACTCCTCCGCTCCGCCCTTCTCGCCGCGGGAGTCGATGCCGGCGGCCTCGTCGCCGACACCTCGCGCCCCACCACCGTCAAGCGGTCTCTCATCGGCCTCGCCCAGCACCGCCACCCGCAGAAGATGTTCCGCGTCGACTACGAGTCCCGCGCCCCGCTCCCCGTCGCCGCCGTCGAGGAGATCCTCGCCCGCTTCGCCCGCGAACTCCCGGGCGCCGACGCCGTCTGCATCGAGGACTACAACAAGGGCGTCTGCACCCCGCACCTCTGCCAGGAGATCATCCGCCTGGCACGCCGCGCGGGCGTCCCCGTGCTCGTCGACCCCGCCGCCATCGAGGACTACACCCGCTACCGCGGAGCCGCGACGATCACGCCCAACCGCACCGAGGCCATGCTCGCCACCGGCATCGAACTCCCCGACGATGCCCCGCCCGACGCCTTCGGTCCCATCGCCACGCGCCTCATCGAGCACCTCCATCTCGACGCCGCGGTCATCACCCTCGACCGCCACGGCGCGCTCCTGTGCGAAAAGTCCGCCCAGCCCGTCCACGCGCCGACCTTCGCCCGCGCCGTCTACGACGTCACCGGCGCGGGCGACATGGTCCTCGCCGCGCTCGCCGCGGGCCGCGCCAACGGCCTCTCCTGGTCGGATGCCGTCCGCCTCGCCAACGCCGCCGCGGGCCTCGAAGTCGAGGTCTTCGGCGTCGTCCCCATGCCCATCGAGAAGATCCACCGCGAGGTCCTCCTCCGCGAGCGATCCCTCCCCGGAAAACTCCGGACCCTCGATCAACTCCTCGTCGAAGTCGCCGCCGCGCGCAACGAAGCGACCAGCGCGGGCGCCGGCGGCAGCGGGGGGGGTGTGGGGGGTGCGGGAGGAGCGGGAGGGGCGGTGGGGGGGCGGCGCATCGTCTTCACCAACGGCTGCTTCGACATCCTGCACCCCGGCCACCTCTCCCTGCTCGAACGCGCGGCCGCGCTCGGAGACTTCCTCATCGTCGGCCTCAACTCCGACGACTCCATCCGCCGACTCAAGGGCGGCAAGGACCCCGCCCGTCCCATCAACACCGAGCATGACCGCGCGGCCGTCCTCGGAGGCCTCGCCTGCGTCGACGCCGTCACCATCTTCGACGACGACACCCCCGAGCGTCTCATCCGCGCCGTCCGCCCCGATGTCCTCGTCAAGGGCGATGAGTACACCGTCGACCAGGTCCCCGGCGCAAAGTTCGTCATCGAGCACGGCGGACGCGTCGAACTGCTCCCCATGGTCCATGGTCAGAGCACAACCCGCGCAGTCGCGAGAATTCGCGAAGGCCAGCGCACAGCGCACGATCAGGCCGCGCGCCTCGCCGGCGCGCCGAAGGAGTGAGTGATGTCCCGACGTTTTTCCTGCGGCCGGGCAGCCGCCGCGGCAGCCGCGGCCGTTGCCGCATCCGCATCCCTCTGCTCCGCCTTCGTCTCCTCCGCGCCCCGCGCCCTGCCCGCCGCCGATCCGCCCACCATCGCCCTCATTGAAGTTGAAGACACCCCCGTCGAGCGGCCCAACCCCCTCGCGTGGCTCTTCGGCTCGGGGCAGAACCCCACGCTCCGCGACATCGTCGGCCTCGTCAACCGCGCGGCCGCCGACGCTTCAATCTCCGGAGTCGTCCTCCGCCTGCGCGAAGCGCCGCTCACCATCACCCAGGCCGAGGAACTCGGCCGCGCCATCGCCCACGCCCGCGAAGCCGGCAAGAAGGTCCACCTCTTCGCCGATGCCTACGCCACCCCCGAACTCGTCCTCGGCGCGTTCGCCAACGAGATCGTCCTGCAGGCTGGCGGCTCCGCTTCCTTCCCCGGTCTGTTCATGGAGGAGATGTACCTCGCCGACACCCTCGAATGGGCCGGCGTCAAGGCCGAACTCGTGCAGGTCGGCCCCTACAAGGGCGCCAACGAGCAGATGACCCGCGCCGCCCCGAGCCCGGAGTGGGACCAGAACATCAACGGCCTCCTCGACGGTCTGTTCGCCAACATCCGCGCCCGCATCAAGGCCGGCCGCAAACTCGACGACGCCGCGCTCGACCAGGCCATGCGCAGCGCGTGGATGGCCGACGGCGCAACCGCGGCCAGGGTCGGCCTCATCGATGCCGCCATCGACCTCCCCGATCTCTCCGAGCACCTCCACGCCGCCTACGGATCGACCGACCTCAACTGGGTCAACATCGAGCCCGACCAGGGCGACGGGATCGACCTCGACCGCTCCAATCCCACCTCCATCATCGCGCAGTTCTTCCGCGAGCCCGACATCCAGCCCGAGCGCGACACCATCGCCGTCGTCCACATCGACGGCCCCATCATCGACGGCGAATCCACCCAGGGCGGCCTCTTCGGCGAATCCGGCGTCGGCTCCACCACCATCCGCCGGATCCTCGAAGACCTCGAGTCCGACGACCTCATCAAGGGCGTCATCATCCGCATCAACTCGCCCGGCGGGTCCGCCACCGCCAGCGAGATCATCTGGCAGGGCCTGCACCGCATCTCCGCCAAGAAGCCCGTCTGGGCCAGCGTCGGCTCCATGGCCGCCTCCGGCGGCTACTACATCGCCGTCGGAACCTCCCGAATCTACGCCAACGAGTCCAGCATCCTCGGGTCCATCGGTGTCGTCGGCGGCAAGATGTCCCTCTCCGGCCTCTACGACAAACTCAAGGTCCACACCATCGGCCGCTCCCGCGGCCCCCTCGCCCACCTCCTCCGCTCCAGCACGCCATGGACCGATGCCGAGCGCGACATCGTCCGCGCCAAGATGAAGGAGACCTACGACCTCTTCACGACCCGCGTCGCCGCCGGAAGGCCCGGCATCAACCTCGCGACCTCCGCCGAGGGCAGGCTCTTCACCGGCGCCGCCGCGATCGACCGCAAACTCGCCGATCGCCTCGGCGGCCTCCACGAGGCCATCCTCGACATGGCCGCCGAACTCAAACTCGACGACGGCGAATACGACATCCTCGAATACCCCGGCCCCGCCAGTCTCATGGACGTCATCGGCGAGTCCCTCGGCGCGACCTCCGCCGCGGTCCCCCTCCGCGCCCGCCACGCCGATGCTTCGCTCCTGCCCCTCACCGATGCCGCCCGCGCGCTCGTCGGCGAACGCCAGTGGCCCGCCCTGCGAGACAGCCTCGGCGCCGTCATGCAACTCCGCGATCAGCCCGTCCTGCTCGCCTCGCCCACCGTCATCATCGTCCGCTGACCCGTCACGCCCCCGGTCTCCCCTCGATCCCTCGGTCCTCTCACACCTCCATCACTTCCTTCGTCTTCTTCGCCACCAGGTCATCCGTCTCTGCCTCGTACTTCTTCAGAAGGTCCTGGATCTCGGTCTTCAGCGTCTCGATCTCGTCCTCCGGCACGTGCGCCTTGGCGTCCTTCGCCAGCACGTCCACGTGCTTGTTCGCATCGCGCCGCGCGTTCCGCAGCGAGACCTTCGTCTCCTCACCCAGTTTCTTGCAGTGCGTCGCCAGTTGCTTCCGCCGGTCGCCCGTCAGCGCCGGCATGTTCAGCCGGATCTGCTTCCCGTCCACCATCGGGTTCAGCCCCAGCCCCGCCGCGTCGATCGCCCGCTTCACATCCTGAAGGCACCCCGCGTCAAACGGCTTGATCAGGATCTGCGTCGGCTCGGGGATCGAGATCGACGCCAGCGACTTCATGTCCGTCGGCGCCCCGTAGTAGTCCACCTTGATGTACTCAACAAGCGCCGTCGACGCTCGCCCCGTCCGCATGCCCCGCAGTTCCTTCTTCAGGTACTCCAGGGCCTTGGTCATCCCCTCTTCGGCTTCAAGCAGGATCGTGTCAGGGTCGGTGCTCATGGGCTTTGGCTCGCTCTCCCCCCGCAAATCCGTGTCCCCGGATCATAGCGGCGGTGCTCCACGGCACGCGCCGCCGCCGGATACGATCGCTCCATGCCCGGCACGACCACGCGAAAGCCCGCCGTCCAGCACCCGCCCGCCGCCGCGACTTCCGCCAAGCCCGCCGCCGGCGCACGCAGAACCAAGCGCATCCTCCTCAAACTCTCCGGCGAGGCCCTCTGCGCACCCGGCGGCTTCGGCATCGACGGCAACGAACTCGAACTCATCGCCGCCGAACTCCGCGACGCCCACAAGGAAGGCTCCCAACTCGCCGTCGTCGTCGGCGGCGGAAACTTCATCCGCGGCGCACGCCTCTCCAAGACCCTCCACATCAACCAGGCCACCGGCGACTACATGGGCATGCTCGCCACCGTCATCAACGGCCTCGCGCTCAAGGAAGCCCTCGTCCACCTCGGCGTCGATTCCCGCGTCATGACCGCCATCGATGTCCGCGCCGTCGCCGAGCCGTTCATCCGCGGCCGCGCGCTCCGCCACCTCGAAAAGGGCCGCGTCGTCATCCTCGTCGCCGGAACCGGCAACCCCTTCTTCACCACCGACACCTGCGCCGCGCTCCGCGCCACCGAACTCGAGTGCGACCTGCTCATGAAGGCCACCAAGGTCGACGGCGTCTACACCGCCGATCCCAACAAGGACGCCTCCGCCAAACGCTACGACACCCTCACCTTCGCGCAGGCCATCGCCGGCAACCTCCAGGTCATGGACACCGCCGCCCTCGCCCTCTGCCGCGACAACCACATCCCCCTCCTCGTCTTCGACTTCAAGAAGCCCGGCAACATCCGCCGCGCCGTCCGCGGCGAGCAGGTCGGCACGCTGTTGAGCGAATGATGAAGGCATTACCGCAGAGACGCGGAGAACGCAGGGCCTGAATCCGGCAAACAGATGGGGAACTGGTTCTCGCTGCCACGTCCCTGCTTCTCTGCGTCCTCTGCGCCTCTGCGGTAGATCCAAGGAAGTCGCTGGCTTTGTCGGGGATCGCCTCGCCGTCGGCCCGCCCGGCCCTTCCTATCATTTCGGACAGCCCTCAGGAGTGCCCGCCATGACCACCGCCGCGACGCGTCCGACGACGTCCCTCAAGCCCTCCACCGACCCGCTCCAACTCATCGACGTCGACCACGTCCGCTTCCACGTCGGCAACGCCAAGCAGGCCGCGTTCTTCTACGCCCACTGCTTCGGCTTCCAGATCGAGCAGGTCTGCGACCTCACCACCGGCGCCCGCGATGCCGCCTCCTACCTCCTCACCCAGGGCAACATCCGCTTCCTGCTCACCAGCGGCCTCACCGCCGAGCATCCCGCCAGCCTCGAAGTGGCGATGTACGGCGACGGCGTCAAGGACGTCGCCTTCACCGTCTTCGATGCCGAGAAGGCCTTCGACCGCGCCGTCAAGAACGGCGCCACCCCCGCCCCCGGCGGCGAGCCCCGCACCCTCCGCGATGAACACGGCGCCGTCACCACCGCCAGCATCCGCACCTACGGCCGCTGCGTCCACACCTTCGTCTCCCGCACCGGCGGGTACGACCTCACCAAGGTCAAGACCGGCGGCGTCTTCGCGCCCCGGTTCCGCAGGATCTCCGACACCGCCGCCTGCGAGCCCGCCCGCGGCTGCGCCCCGCAGGCCGGAGTCTCCAGCGTCCTCACCATCAACGAGCACAACAAGAAGCACCCCTGCGGCCTCAAGTACGTCGACCACCTCGTCGGCAACGTCGAGATGGGCAAGATGAACCACTGGGTG
>CAYPEI010000003.1:0-104937 GCA_964409775.1 uncultured Phycisphaeraceae bacterium
CAGCGTCCCCGCCGCGCCCGCCGCGCCCGAGCCCCACGCCGAAGCCGCTGCGCCGGTCGACATCCCCGACGCGGCCGAGCCGGCCAAGCCGGCGATCATCGCGCCCGCCCCCGCCGGCAGCCCCGAGAAGGCTCCTGCGGCACCCGTCGGCGAACCTGTGCAGGCCAAGGTCGTCGGGATCGAGGGCCCCGCGGATGTCATCCAGTGGAGCGCGAATGGAGGCGAGTGGAAGAGCCTCGCCATCAATGACTCAGCCGACGGCGTCATCTCGATCCGCACCGGGCTCGGCGCTTCGACAACCGTGATCCTTGCCGACCAGGTCAGCATCAAGGTCTCCCGGCTCACGCGGGTTCGCTTCGAGCAGCGGCCGCCCCAGGCTCAGGGAATGCCTGCCGAACTGGTGGTCGACCTCACCCGCGGCGAGGTCGACATCAAGCCTCTCCCCGTGACCCCCGATGGGCCCGCGCCCGCGGTGGTGCGGATCATCACCCCGGACAAGAACTTCACGACGCGGCTGGCCACCGGCGTCCGCTTCGATGCGTTCTCGGGGACCCGCCTCCGGACCGTCGCAGGCGAGAAATAGCCTCAGGACGCATTCAGAACCGCAAGAGAGGTGGCGAAAGCCGGAATTGAAGGCACATTTGCAATGACGGGCAGCCGTGGTGTCCGTTCCAGAGGAGACGTTCAAGGGGCGCGGGCGGACGCGGCGACGAAAAGGGCCGGGCCCATGCGACTTACTAGAACGCCCGCACGTCTGGAATCGGTTCCCGCCTGGCGCGTGGATGCCGCGCAACTCCTTGAAGAGCATCACCTTGTGGCGTGGTCGCCGGTGCGTTCTCGCCGTGCCTGCTTTGTCCGCGAAGTGTCCGGCCATCTGTCCCGATTCGAGGACACGCAGGTCTGCGTCATCAACGGCGCAGAGATTTCGAGCATCGAGAGCCTCGCCGCGGCACTCACCGATGTCCTCAACGTCGGACGAGTCAGGCCCCGATTCGACGGGCCATCCGGATTGCTGGATTGTCTGTGCCGACGCCCGATCGGCCACGAGTGCCCCGCGCTGAAGCGCCGGTTCTACATCTGGGCCGATGCGGATGTGCTCCTCCGCCGCGATCACCGCCTCTTTGGCCGAGTCGTCGATGCCTTCGCAGGCACCGCCGCGGAATCGGAGTACACCACCGAGGATGTGCTCCTGCTGCACCGGGCGGTCTTCGTGGGGTCGACCGTTCTCGACGTCTACGCCGAAGACCCTCGCGGGCAGTTCCGCAGGTGGTGGGCCGAGGACGGCGAGCGGCCGTTCTGGGATGTGGTCACCGGGGTGGAACGGCCCGTGTTCCTGCGATATCGCATCGAGGATGCGGTCACGGCGCAGGTGTAGCCCCTCCCGACTGCTCGTCGCACTCCGGCGTGCGCGCCGATACCATCTCGGCCGAGTCGTCCGGAGATCCAACATGGCTCAAGCGTCGCCGTCCTCGAACTCGTCATTTGTCCGCGCATTCCTCCCGGGATTGGTCATCGGGCTGCTCATCGGGCTGGCCGTCGGCGCGGTCCTGCCGACACTGCTCGAGGCCCCGCCTTCCCTGGGACCGGCTGATCACGCGACCATGCCCAAGCCCCAGCGTCCGCGCGATCCGCGGCCGGAAGAAGCCGCGCCGACTCCCGAGCAGGCGACGCAGGAGTCAAAGCCGGTGCCCGCGCCCGGCGAAGCCGCGCCCACGGGCGGCGCGCCCAATCCATAGTCCCGGATCGACTCCCGCGATTCCCGGAATCCCACGCAGATGAGCCACGCCCCCGACACGGCACTCGTTCGAGCAGTCCGGCAGAACGCCGCGACCCTGTCACTGCTCGGGGTCGACTTCATGCCGGTGCGACTTCGTGATGAAGTCGATGTCCCCGCGTCGACGATCGAGCCCAAGCCCGCGCCACTGGTGCCCGCGCTGCCGGCCGCGGAGCCGAAATCTGCTTCCCCGCGCGCCGCGGCCGCGGGTGCACAACCGCAGCATCCCGTCGGCGCCGGTCGATCGCGCGAGCGTTCGCAGCAGTTGCTCGACGCTCTCCGCGCCCGGTACGAGCGCGAAGCCCCGCACAAGGCGTTCGTCACCGATCACCACAACATCGTCTTCGGGGAAGGCGATCCGTGCGCCCGGCTGATGTTTGTCGGGGAGGCGCCAGGCGCCGAGGAAGACCGCGTCGGCCGGCCGTTCGTCGGCCGGTCCGGCCAGTTGCTCGAGAAGATGATCGGGGCGATGGGCCTTGCCCGCTCCGACGTGTACATCGCCAACGTCCTCAAGACCCGCCCCCCCGACAACGCGACACCCACAACCGATGAGTGCGCGGCCTGTGCCCCGTTCCTCTACGAACAGATCTTGATCGTCAGGCCCGAGGCGATCGTGACGCTCGGGCTCCCTGCCTCCCGGACGCTGCTGAACTCGATGGACTCCATGAGCAGCCTTCGGGGCCGCTGGCACCAGTTCCGGCCTCCCGCCTCGCTCCGCGTGTCCGCGGCGGCCGATCTGGAGCCCGATTGGTCGGTGCCCCTGATGCCGACTTACCACCCGGCGTTCTTGCTTCGTTCGTATACGGCGGAAAACCGTGGAAAAGTCTGGGCCGACCTCCAGCAAGTCATGGAGAGGCTTGGACTTGGAGCAGCCAAACCCGAGTCATCCAAGTTGCCTGATTAAGGTAAACCCCACAAATTGCATGGATTTCGTAGAAGAGTGTGGAAAGCAGTCGAAGTTGTTGTCACAATCTGAACCGATAGGGCTCGTCAGGCGAATAACCTGACGAGGTCGAGGACGAGAGAGAGGGAGCCTGAATCCAACGCAGCAGAGTCCGTGCCGATTCGCCCGTTTGACCGCAGCAACGACACCCTCTACCTGACCCCCACGAGACCCGGCGCTTGGCCCTTGCGGCTAGGCGCTGGGTTTTTTCTTGCATGCAAGTCGTTTCGGTCCGCAAACCCACCGGCAGCGGCGCGGATCACTCCGGCAGCATCAGTTTGGTGTCGGCCGGCAGTTTCCGCAGATTCCGGGCCTCATAGTGCCGCTTCCCGGGCGTTGTCCAGACGGCGAAATCAAACCCGATGGCGTCCCCCACGGCCAGGCCCTGCAGCGAGTCGCCCTTGCCCAGCGGGAACGGCATGATCATCGACGGCATGCCGACCGTGCCGTTCGCGTTCACGAACGTGTCGATCGGCTCGTGGTGGATCTGCAACTCCGCGGCGATGGATTCGGTGCTGGGCAGCATCACGATCCGCCCCCGGGTGGGATACGTCGCATCGGGCGCGCCGCGCTCGGCGATCGCCGGCGCAGGCCGCCGGCCCGCGCGCGAAAACACCACCAAAACCCCGAGGCCGCAGGCGATCAGTGCCGCCGAAAGAACGATCAGACGCTTCATGACGCGATCGTAGCGACCGTGTCACGACATGAATGAACAAGGCCCGGCAAGATGCCGGGCCCTGGGAGTCATTCCGGGATCTGGGCTCGATTACGCGGCCTCGATCTTCAGCAGTTTCTCAACCGAGCGGAGTTCGTCCGCAAGGTCGAGTTGATAGACGAACGACCAGTTCGCGCCGGACTTCAGAATCGCGATCCGCGCGCACGGGCGACGCTGAACCCAGTCGCGGTTGCCGCGGTTGTACACCACGGTGTTGCGCCGTCGGGTCAACTGGGCCTTGCGCGATGCCAGCACCGCCTGGGGGTCGCGGAGCATGAGCGCACGGACCGTCTTGCTATTCCCGCGCGAGCGGGGCAGTTTCAGGAGCGTGCATCGAACGGTCTGGCCGGGCTTGAGTGAGTCGATCATGGGGTTCTTCCGACTAAGAGGGCCAAGACGATAGGGGGGGAGGCTCCCATGGTCCACAAGCCGCCCGGAACACAGGCGCTTGCGCCCGCCTTGCTCGCCCCTCCGCCGCCAGACCAACCCCCGGCGCGGCAGCCGTGCGGGCATAGGATCAACCATGAGTCAGCCCGCCCCACAGCCCAACGCGCCCAAGCCCGTCTTTGACCCGAACGCCGCCCATATGCGGCGACCCAAACTCCGGCCGGTCCGCGGCTTCCCGGTCCAGGGACAGGGCCCCGATGGCCAGCAACTCCAACTGCTCGGCCTCGCCGATGCCCGGCAGATCTCCGACAAGGTCGTCTTCACGATGCCCGCGGCAAGGCTCCTCTTTCCGCTGATGGACGGCACGCGTGACATCGACCAGATCGTGCAGGAGGTCGGCCGGGGACTGACGCGGGAGGCGCTCGAGAGCATCGTCGCGCAGTTGGATGACGCCGCGCTCATCGAAGGGCCGTCGTTCGACAAACTCTGGGCCAAGGTCCGGGAGGAGTTCGACGCCGCCGCGAGCCTGCCGCCCGCGAGCAGCGCCGCGTTCGCCGACATGCTCGTCACGCAGGCCGCGGGCACCGACAAGGTCGATGAGTCCGTCAAGGCCGAGCAGGGACCGTCCCGCGTGCGAGACCTGTTCAACCAGTGGATGAACAAGGCGCTGGAGAAGGCCGAGAAGCCCAGTTTCGACCAGTTGCCCCGCGCGATCATCGCCCCGCACATCGACTATCCGCGCGGCTGGGTCAACTACGCCAACGTCTACGGGCGCATGCGGGTCTGCGACCGCCCCGACCGCGTGATCGTCCTCGGCACGAACCACTTCGGGCAGGGCACCGGTGTGGTCGGTTGCGACAAGGGCTTCACCACGCCGCTGGGCACGTGCGAGGTCGACACCGACGTTGCCAACGCGCTCCGCTTTGCGCTGGGCGACAAGTTCTTCGCCAATCGCTTTGACCACGAGCGCGAGCACTCGATCGAACTGCAGATGATGTGGATCCAGCACATCTTCGGCGCCGACGAGGGCGGTGGATTCCCGCGCGTGTTCGGCGCACTCGTCCACGACCCCGCCGTGGCCAACGGCGAGAGTTACGACGGGAACGGCGTCGCCATCGAGCCGTTTGTCAAGGCGCTCAAGGACTGCGTCAACAGCCTTCCCGGCAAGACGTTGATCATCGCCTCCGCGGACCTCTCCCACACCGGACCCTCCTTCGGCGACCAGCAGACCCTCGCCGGCGAGACGCCCGAGGCCGACGCGGCCCGCAAGAAGGTCTTCCAGCACGACATGGGCATGCTCGAGTTGGTCCGGCAGAACAAGCCGGGAGAACTCGTCGCGGCCATGGCCTGGCAGCAGAACCCGACACGCTGGTGTTCGACCGGCAACATCGTCGCGACCCTGCTCACCGTCGAGCCCACCCGCGTCGAGATGCTCAACTACGCCGCGAGCATCGACCCGCAGGGCACCGCCATGGTCTCCAGTGCTTCGGCCGCGATGTGGTGACTCAGGTCCCCGTCTCTTCGGCTTCCGGCAAGAGAGCCCGATGATCATGCGCGCGATCAACCTGGCCGGTGGAATCTACCAACTGCTCAGGCTGGGCTTGATCACCCGCTTCCGGTTCAAGGGCCCGTACTGGGAGTGGCGGAACCAGACGGCCTTCGGCCGCGGCATGCCTGAGTCCCGCACCGAACTCCTCCGCTCCGTGCTCGAATACGGGATATGGATGCACCAGATGCGCAGCGGCCGCTAGCCGCGTGACCGGGGCCGCCGGCAAGGCCGCGTTGGTTCAGTTCCAGTTTTCCAGCCGATCGATCACCATCTGCACCGGCAAGCCCATGATCGTGCCCGGGTCGCCGTCGAACGAGATCGGCCACCCCGCCGCGATGCGCTCGGCGAGGTTGTAGGCCCCGGCCTTGCCCTTCCACAGGCCCGAGGCCAGGTACTCATTGATCGAGTCTGACGACAGCCGACCGACCCGCACCGATGCGCGATCGACGAAGATCTCGCGCCGCCCCGTCGCCGGGCACAGCATCGCCACGCCCGTCAGCACGTCGTGCTCGGCGTCCGCAAGTTGCTCGATGATCCGGCGGGCATCCGTCTCGTTCCGCGGCTGGCCGATGATCTCATCACCGTCCACCACCACGGTGTCGGCGCCAAGGATCACGCCCACCGGCCGCGGCAGGTCGAACGCCGCGTGCAGTTTCTGCCGCTGCGCCGCCGCCGCCTTCAGATACGCCATCGCCGCCACCCAGCGCCCGGCCGACCGCGAGCCGGGATCAAGGTCGCCGTCATTCAGCGTGGGCTGCGCAACCACAAAGTCCACGCCCGCGGCCGTGAGCAGTTCGGCCCGCCGCGGCGATCGACTGGCCAGCAGCACCAGCGGCTTCGACCGGGCGGCGCCTCGCGCCTCTCGGAAGCGATCGCCTGCGGGGATGGACGCGGTGTCGTTGGACACGTGGTTCTTGGAGATTGGTCGGCTCAGGAGCATCATCACGCTCGATTCTTGGGATTCAACCGCCTCGGATTCCGTCGGTGGCGGTGTGCGGGACGGGCGGGAGTACGATCGACCGGGCGGGCAAAGGAGCGGCGAACGTGCGGGCACACCTGGTGCAGTTGGACATCGTCTGGCAAGACCGGCCGGCAAACCACGCACGGACCACGGCCCTGCTCCGGTCGGCCCCGCTCCAAAGGGGCGACTTGGTCGTGTTGCCGGAGATGTTCGACACTGGTTTTTCATTCGACCTTCCCAAGACCAACGACGCCGATGGCCTCACATTGCGCTTCTTGAAGAATCTTGCGAGCGAACTCGGCATCACCATTCAGGGCGCACGAACGGTGATCGGCCCCGATGGCCGCGGCCGCAACCGGGCGACCATCTGTGGACCGACCGGCGAGGTCCTCGCCGAATACGACAAGGTGCACCCGTTCTCCTATGGCCGCGAGAGCGAGTTCTTCTCCGGCGGCGACCGGGTGGTCACGTACACGTGGACGTCGGACGTTGCCGGTTCCGTCGGAGGAAAGGCCGTTCACGGAACGCCTGATAATGGGGAGGACGTGACAACGGTTTGCCCGGCCATCTGCTACGACCTTCGGTTCCCCGAGTTGTTCCGTCGTGGCCTCGTGGCCGGGGCAGAAGTGTTCGCGGTCGGAGCGAACTGGCCGGTGGCCCGTGCGGCTCACCGGCGTGCCCTCACGATCGCCCGTGCAATCGAGAATCAGGCGTACGTGCTTGGCGTCAACCGGGCGGGCAACGACCCGCATCTGGCGTACGGAGGGGGCTCGCTGGCCGTGGGGCCGATGGGTGACGTGGTCGGTGAGTTGGGCGATGCCGAAGGCGTGTTGAGCGTCGAGATCGACTTGGCCGGCCTCAGAACATGGCGAGGGAAGTTCCCTGCCTGGAAGGATCATCGCCTGATTGGGGTGGACCCGTTACGCCCATCAGGGCCGGTGTAACCGTCAGAGTTGAAATGACCCGCGCCACCGCGCGCCGCCGCGGCCTTGGGAGCCCCCGCGCCCAAGCCGATAGCCAGCACGCCGCCCAGCGTTCCGGATCCCCGGATGCGAAGGCGCCCAGCGAGGCTTCGCGATGACCAACTCGTCCAACTCGTCAAATCGCCGTCGCACGGGCCGGTTGGTGTGCGAAGGTCTGACGTGTCAGTACGGACTGATCGCGGACATCTCGGCCACGGGGATGAAACTGCTGAGCAAGAAACTCCCGCCCATGGATGTCGGCGAGGTGGCGCAACTGAGGTTCGGCGGCCTCGGCGACGGAGCCATGCTGCCCGCGCAGTTGATCAGGCTGATCAAGCGCAACGACGGCTGGTTCGAGTCCGGATTCAAGTTCTGGAATCTGGACGAGGTGCAGACCAAGTCGCTGGGCGACCTCGCCCGGATCGCCGCGGACCGCCGCACGCTGCGGATCGCCTGCTGAACTACGTACTCGCCAATGTCCGCGCAGTCCCGCACTCCGGGCACGTAATCATCGCCGCATCGAGTTGATACCCGCACTTCAGGCAGCGGCCTTCGCGCTCGCGCTTCGCGAGTGTGCGGCGTCGCTTCGCGGCGAGCAGCAGCGGCGTGCCGAACACCACGATGGGGAGCCAGTAGGGGAGGTCAAAGGTGCGCGAGATCTGGCCGCTCCCGGCGGTCTCGCCGGTGCCCATGCCCAGGATGCGCCAGTCGGGCTGGCCGAACCTGAACCACGGGTTGCGCTCGGGGCGGATGGCGAACCGCGGAAAACTGCTCGTGCTCCAGCCGAGTTGTTCGGCGAACCGGTCCTTCTCGCCCTCACGCTCCATGATGCTGAGGTATGTGCCGCGGACGAGGCGGAACTGGTGCGGATAGGTTTGGAAGCTCCACGTCGTGAGCGTGTACTCCCACGCGCCCATCCGGCCATCGGGGATGGCGTCGATGCGGACGAGCGTGCCGGTCTCGCGGATGATGGCGAAGCCGCGGAACTGGGAGAGGAGCCAGGCCGCGGCGACGAGCGCTGCGACGCCACCGTAAACAATGAAGGCTCCGCGGCGTACGCGGGCGAATCGGCGAGGCATCAGGGATGCGTGCACGCTCACCGTCTCAACCTCTTACCCAATCCTGCTCCTCCCGCCCATGTACGGGCGCAGCACCGGCGGCACCGTCACCGTCCCGTCCGCGTTCTGCCACATCTCCAGGATCGGGATCAGCAATCGCGGCGACGCCGCCACCGTGTTGTTCAGCGAGTGGCAGAACACCGTCGCGCCCTTGCCGCCCGCGCCGCCCTCGCGATACCGCATGTTCAGCCGCCTGCACTGGTAGTCGTACAGCCGCGAGGCCGAGTGCGTCTCGCCGAATGCGCCGCTCGGCACACCGTCCTTGCTCACTTCGCCGCGACCGGGCATCCAACTCTCGATGTCGATCATGTCCGCGTTCTTCACGCCCAGGTCGCCCGTGCAGCATTGCAGCAGGCGATACGGCAGCGCGAGCCCCTGCAGCAGGCTCTCGACATACCCGATCATCTTCGCGTGCCACCCGCGGCTCTCGGCCTCATCGGCCCTGCAGATGACCACCTGCTCCACCTTGTCGAACTGGTGGATGCGATACAGCCCCGCGGTGTCCTTGCCCGCCGCGCCCGCCTCGCGCCGGAAGCACGTGCTGACCGTCGTGTAGCGGATCGGCAACTGTGACTCGTCGAGGATCTCGTCCTGGTGGATGCCCATAAGGCCGACCTCGCCCGTGCCGGTGAGGAACTGGTCATACCCGCCGCCGCGCTTGGATTCCTCGATGTGGTACGCCTGCTCGCGCCCGGCGGGAAAGAACCCCGTGCCGACCATGCACTCTTCCTTCACCAGCACCGGCACGCTCATCGCCTTGAAGCCGTTGGTGAGCGTCATGAAGTCGAACGCGTACCGCAGCACGGCGTTGTGCAGCAGGAAGCCGTCCCCGGTCAGGACGTAGGACCTCGCCCCCGCCATCTTCACGCCGCGTTCGAAGTCCGCCAGGCCCAGGTCCCGGACAAGTTCCAGATGCGTTCTGGGCCGGAAGCCTCGGTTTTGCTCGTATGTCTTGTTGGTGTCAAAGCCCCACGGTCCCTCTTCCGCCTTCGCGGGGGGGTGCCACCGGCGGATCTCGATGTTGTCTTCGCTCCCCTTGCCCACGGGCACATCGGTATCCGGCGGAAGGGGGACGGACAGGAGGATGCTGTTGAGTTCCGGCTCGATCGCGGCGATCTGCGGCTCTAGGGCCTGGATCCGGTCCTTGAGGGCGGCGGGCTTGGCCTTGAGTCCTTCGAGTTCGCGCTCGAGGGCGGCCCTTTCATCGCCCTGGGCCTTCTTGATCGCCCCGGCGAGTTTGCCGATCTGCGGGCCAAGGTCCTTCTCGATCGTCCGCTGCTGGGCACGCAGGCTCTCCTGCTCAACCTGCAGCGCCCGCCGCTGGGCATCAAGCGCCAGCAGGCGGTCGATGTCCACGCGCATGCCCTTGAGTTCGGTGCCGCGGCGGTACTTGTCGGGGTTCTCTCTCAGGTCTCGCAGATCGATCATGGGGGCGATGGTAGGAACTTGCGGTGGTGCGGAGGGATCGCGGCCGGGGCAGCCTGCTCCGGCGATCTGGGGGCGCCGGGGGTTCTCCGCCGATAACGGGAGGCTTGTACGATGATCCCTGGCGCGGCTTCGCTCCGACGGTCGGATCGGCCTTCGCGGCTCGGCCGGTTGTCGGCCACGCAGGATGCGGGATTCTTCATGCCCCAGTTATTTCTCACATCCGCGGACGGCTCGGAGCGCGAGATCCCGCTCACGGCGACGCCGATCACCATCGGGCGTTCTCCCGAGAATGTCCTGGCGCTGAACGACACGCTTCTGTCGCGGTTTCACTGCGTCATCGAGCCCGCCCCCACGCGACCGCACGGCGAGACCTTTGACGTCGACGAGTCGGGCGACACCGAGGCCGCCACCTGGCACCTCCGCGACCTGGGCTCGCGCAACGGCACGAAACTCAACGGTCAGAAGGTCACCGACTCGGTCGTCCGGCCCGGCGATGTCATCAAACTCGGCACGCACACCTTCATCGTGCAGGCCGAGGAGTCTCTGGCCGAGCGGCAGGCCGCCGCCCGGGCGGCCGCCGGGATCGAGGCGGAAGCGGCGCAACCAAGCGGCAAGAACGGCAAGGGCGCCGCCGGGCGTCCGAAGGCCGAAGCGGCGTGGGTGATCGACCTCACCGAGTTGATCAACATGCTCCCGCCGCGGAACACGGGCACGGACGAGAAACTGGAACTGGTGGACGGTCGCGGGCGGGCCTCCGGCGCGCTGGCGAGCGAGGGCGAGGGCGCACGCGCGGTGCGGCTGCTGTTGCTGGGCGCCTCCAAGGCGCGGGCGACGGACATCCACATGGAGCCCAAGGGCGACTGCGTGCAGGTGCGCATGCGTGTCGACGGGCAGATGATCAGCGTGGTGCAGTTGCCCAACAACGTCGGCGACCTCGCCTTCGGCCTGATCAAGACCGCCTGCCAGATGCGGCCGACGGGACGCGAAGCGGTGCTCGACGGGCACTTCTCCACCAAGTTCCCGGCGACCGGGGGCGCGGGCGGCTCGCCGGCCCGCCGGGTCGACTACCGCGTGAGTTTCACGCCCAGCGTCCACGGACAGAAACTCGTCATCCGCGTGCTGGACATGCGCGACTCGCCCCGAAGCCTCACCGAACTGGGGCTCCCGGCGTACATGTATGACCGCGTGCGAAAGGTCTGCGAGCAGGAAGCGGGAATGCTGCTGGTCTGCGGGCCCACCGGCTCGGGCAAGACCACGACGCTCTATAACGCCCTCCGGGTGATCGACCGGCAGACGCGCAACGTCATCACCATCGAGGACCCGGTCGAGTATCACCTCGAGAACGTCACGCAGATCCCCATCGACGACAAGCAGGGCAACACCTTCGGCTCGCTCTTGCGGAGCGTGCTGCGGCAGGACCCCGACGTCATCCTCGTCGGCGAGGTCCGCGACGAGGAGACCGCGCGGACCGCCATGCAGGCCGCGATGACCGGGCACCTGGTGTTCTCCACCGTCCACGCCAAGGACACCATGAGCAGCGTCTTCCGCCTGCTCGACCTGAAGGTCGAGCCGTACCTGGTCGCCAACTCCCTGGAGTTGACGCTGGCCCAGCGTCTCGTGCGTGTGCTGTGCGACAACTGCAAGCGGGCGATCCGGGTGACCCCCGGCCAGGCCACCCGCATGGGCCGGTTCCTCGAGAACCAGACCGAGTTGTACACCGCCACGGGGTGCGCACAGTGCCTGCGCACCGGATACCGCGGCCGGCGGGCGATCTTCGAACTGCTCGACTTCTCCGACGAACTCAAGGACGTGATCATCAAGGAGCCCACCCTCGCCGCGATGAAACGCGTCATCGAGCAGGGCCTGTTCACCACCCTCGTGCAGTCGGGCTGGCAACTCGCCGCTCGCGGCGTGACCACCCTCGATGAGGTTGACCGGGTGGCCACGTCGCGTTGATCCCGCGCCCGGACGGCGGAGTGTCGAGCCGACCGCCCCGCCTGCCCGGATGAATGGCCGATCCGGGCTTCTGGCTCTGGATTCCCGGTTCGCGACTCCAAAAATCCACGCTCCCCGACTACCCTTGGATAATGACCACCCCGACCCACGCGCCCGGCCATGAAGCGGGCGAGATTGTCCTTCGTGAAGCCAAGATGCACCTGTACCGGCCGGGCGAGCCGTGCACGGCGCGGATCACGCGCTCGGAAGTCTGCACCTCTCCCAAAGCCGCGGGCTTCGTGCGCCACGTCGAGTTCGACGTGACCGGAACGCTGCTCGCCGGGAACGTGCTCCCCGGGCAGTCGATCGGCGTCCTCGCCCCCGGCCACGACGAGAAGGGCCGCCCGCACGCGGTCCGCCTCTACTCCGTCGCCTCGCCGTCCCGCGGCGAGGATGGCAAGGGCAACATCATCTCGACGACCGTCAAGCGCACCATCGACGAGCACTGGGAAACCCACAGGCTTTTCCTGGGCGTCGCCTCCAACTATCTCTGCGACCTGCAGGTCGGCGACGAGGTCCGGCTCTCGGGTCCCAACGGCAAGCGGTTCCTCCTCCCGGCCGACCCCGCGGCCCACGACTACCTGTTCTTTGCCACCGGTACCGGCATCGCCCCGTTCCGCGGCATGGTGATCGACCTGCTGGAATCCGGCGTGCAGAGCAAGGTCGTGCTGGTCATGGGCTCGCCCTACGCGACCGACCTGCTCTACGACAGCCTGTTCCGGCAACTCGAGGCCAGGCACCCGAACTTCACCTACCTGACCGCCGTCAGCAGGGAACGGCAGTCCGACGGGCACGAGCGGATGTACGTGCAGGACCGCCTCGTGTCGCACCGCGAGCAACTGGTGCCGATGCTCGCCGGCGACCGCGCGCTGGTGTATGTCTGCGGCATCGCCGGCATGGAACTGGGAATCCTGCAGCAGATGGCCCGCACCCTGCCGCCCGGCGCGCTCGAGCACTACCTGCACGCCGATGGAGCCACGCTGGCGGATGTCTCCAACTGGAACCGCAAGATGCTGCACAAGCAACTCAAACTGACCCGCCGGATGGTGCTTGAGGTCTACGCCTGAGGCTTACTCGGCGGACTGCTCCACCGCCCACGTCATCGACGGCTTCCCCGCCGCGTCGACGACCGAGCAGTCGATGTGCAGCGCAAAGAACCCCGGCCGCTTGCCCTCGTGCTCCCGGTCGTGCTTGCGGATCAGCGGCCAGATGATGCGGCGATCGGTCTCGGGCAGGGGGAGCGCGTCGATCTCCCGCGGATGGAACCACTCCAGCGAGCCCTCGGGGATCGTGTGCGCGGGGACCTCCACCGGCCCGAGCACCCGGTAGTAGAACAGCAGCCAGTGCCCCTTGCCCTCAAAGGCCTTCTCGCTGATGATCGCGCCCAGGTGCAGCCGCTCGATCGGGATGTCGATCCCCGCCTCTTCGCGGATCTCGCGCCGGGCGCACTGGGCCGGGCTCTCGCCCGTGTGCATGTCCAGTTTCCCGCCGATCGGCGAGCACAACCCCTTGTTCGGCTCCCTCGTCCGACGCAACAGCAGGATCCGGCCGTCACGGTCGCGCAAGTCGCACAGGCACGCGAGTTTGTACGGCAAGGCCGCCGCCGCGCCCGGAGCCGCCGGAGGGACGGGAGTTGTTGGGTGACTGTGTGATGATGGTGAGGCCATGCGCGGACGGAGCATAGACGCGCAGCGGAGTTTCGCGAGGTTGCCTGCCGCGGTTCACGCCGCGCGTCCGCTCGATCCGATACACCCGCCGATGCCTACAACTTCCGTGATGTCGACACAGGCCGGCCCTTCGTCCGCCGTGGCCGCACCGTCACCGGGGGTGACCGGTCGCGCTCCTTCTGCCGCCCGGGGCGGTGCGTGGTGGGATGGCTCGGCGGGCGTCTTCGATCCCGCTGCACGCAGCATCTTCTTGATCGGCATCGGCGGGTGCGGCATGAGCGGTCTGGCCCGGATGCTCCGTGGCCGGGGGGCCCTTGTCTCGGGTTCCGACGCGTACGCGTCCAACTTCACCGAAGCGCTCGCGGCCGAGGGCGTGACCGTCGCCCTCGACCAGTCCGGGCCGCTCCCCGAGGCCTGCGAACTCGTCATCGCCTCGGCCGCCATCAAGCCCGATCACCCGCAACTGCTCGAGGCCGACCGCCGGGGCATCCCGCACCTCACCTATGCCGAGGCCCTGGGCCGCTGCATGCTCGGCCGCACCGGCATCTGCGTCGCCGGGACGCACGGCAAGAGCACCACGACCGCGATGCTCGGCTGCGTTCTCGCCGCGGCCGGGCTGGACCCGGGCGTGATCGTCGGCGCCAACTGCCCGCAACTCGCCTCCCTGGGTGGGAGCGGCGGCTTCCGTCTCGGCGCCGATTGCATTCCCGCCGGCACGCTCACGGGCACGCCGGGCCTGCTCGTCGTCGAAGCCTGCGAGTTCAACCGCAGTTTCCACAACTACCGCCCGCGGATCGCCGCGATCACCAGCGTCGAGGCGGACCACCTCGATATCTACGGCTCGCTGGACGAGGTCGTGAAGGCGTTCGCCGACTTCGCCAAACTGCTCCCCCCTAGGGGCAAGGACGGCCAGGGCGGCGTGCTGCTCATCGCCCACGAGTGCGCCCACCGCACCCGCCTGACGGCCGGCCTGCTCTGCGAGGTGCAGACCATCGGCTTTGCGCCCAGCGCGGACTGGAGCGTGCAGTACGATCCGCGCTCGCGCCGCACCGGCCTCGTGCGCAAGGGCGAGGGCCTTGTCGCCGCGTGGGTCACGCAGATGCCCGGCGAGCACAACGCGATGAACGCCGCCACCGCCGCCGCGCTGGCCATCCTCGCCGGGGCCGATTCCGACTCCGTCGGCCGCACGCTCTCGGCCTTCACAGGCCTCGAACGCCGGATGCAGTTGCTCGGCGAGCGCCACCTCCCCGCGCCCCGCGGCGGGACCGTCCGCGTCTACGACGATTACGGCCACCATCCCACCGAGGTCGCCAGCACGCTCCGGGCGCTCCGCGATTACGAGCGGCCGCAGGACCGCGGGGGACGGCTCATCTGCGTGTTCCAGCCCCACCAGCACTCCCGAACCCGCTTCCTGCTCGACGAGTTCGCCACCGCCTTCGGCGAGGCGGACATGGTGATCGTCCCGCACATCTACTTCGTCCGCGACTCCGAGATCGAGAAGACCCGCGTCTCCGCCGCCGACCTGGTGGACCGCCTCCGCCAGCGCGGCGTGCAGGCGATGCATCTCTATCCGTTCGAGGCGATCGTCGAGGCGCTCGAAGTCGTCTGCAAGCCCGAGGATGTGCTGGTCGTGATGGGCGCCGGACCGGTGGACAGCGTCGCCAAGGGCTTCCTGCGCGGAGGCACACGCTGACATGACCGCCCTCGCCGACGCCATGCAGATCGAGTACAACGCCGAGATCCCCACCTGGTTCGGCGTGGGCGGACGCGCCGATCGACTCGTGCGCCCGCGGACCGTCGCCGAACTCAGGCGGTGCATCGAACTCGACCCCGCGCTCCGCATCCTGGGCGACGGAGCCAACCTCCTCGTCGACGACGATGGGGTTGTCGAACTGGTCGTCGCCATGACCGAACGCGAGTTGTGCAGGACCGACTTCGACGCCCCCGGCGGACTGGTGAACGTGATGGCCGGGGCGAACCTGCCCCGCCTCATCCTCGAAGCCTGCCGGCGCGGCCGCTCCGGGCTCGAAGGTCTCGGCGGCATCCCCGCGACAGTGGGGGGCGCGGCCCGCATGAACGCCGGAGGCGCTTTCGGCGAGTTCGGCAACGCTGTGCGCGCGGTGCACGCCCTCGATCGCGCGGGCCGCGAAGTCACGCTCACGCGCGAGCAGGCGGGCTTCGACTATCGCCGCTCCAATCTCGCCGGGCTCATCATCGTCTCGGTCGACCTGGAGTTGGGCGAGGACGATCCCAGGAAACTCCGCGACCGGCTGAAGGAAGTGATGGAGTACAAGAAGCGCTCCCAGCCCATGTCCGAACGCTCCGCCGGCTGCGTGTTCAAGAACCCCACGCTCGCCGCGGACCTCCGCGACATCGGCCCCGCCGGGCAGCGCGTCTCCGCCGGAATGCTCATCGACCGCGCAGGCTGCAAGGGGCTGGGGATCGGCGGCGCGGCCGTGAGCGCCCGCCACG
This sequence comes from uncultured Phycisphaeraceae bacterium, assembly GCA_964409775.1. GTDB lineage: Bacteria > Planctomycetota > Phycisphaerae > Phycisphaerales > UBA1924 > JAHBXL01. The sequence goes on from CAYPEI010000003.1 coordinate 15,972, forward strand.
CGAACTTCATCGTCACCAGCGACGGCGCCGGCGCACGCGATGTCATCGAACTTGTCGACGAAGTGAAGAAACGCGTGCTCGATGCGTTCGGTGTCGAACTCGAGCCGGAGGTTGTTGTATGGAGGCGAGACCAGTGACCAACCCCGGTTCCTCCGACGCTCCGCGCCCCTCCGTGCTCGTCCTCGGCGGCGGGCCCGACGCCGAACGCGATGTCTCGCTCAACTCCGCACGGGCGATCGCCGAGGCGCTGCTCGCGGCCGGTCATGCCGTCGAGCGCCGCACCATCGAACGCGTCACCGCCGACGAACTCGCCCGGATGCCCGGCCAGGTCATCTTCCCCGCGCTCCACGGCGGATGGGGCGAGGGCGGGCCCCTGCAGGACATCCTCGAATCCGATGGCCGTCCCTTTGTCGGTTCCACCTCCCTGCCCGCCCGGCGCGCGATGGACAAGATCGCCACGAAGTTGACCGCGCTCGAACTCGGAATCCCAACCCCCCCGGCGCACATCCTCGACTGGCGCGACCACGTCTGCCCGATGCAACTGCCCGTCGTTGTCAAGCCTGTCCACGAGGGCTCGACCATCGGCCTGTACCTCTGCCGGACGCCCGAGGAATGGACCGCCGCACGCGCGGCGGTCGCCGAAGAGGCCGCCCAGGGCGAACTCCGATCCTACATGATCGAGCCCATGATCGGGGCCCAGTCGGGCTCGCGCACCGCGCGCGGACGCGAACTCACCGTCGGCCTGCTCGACGGCCGTGCCCTGCCCGTCATCGAGATCATCCCCGCCGACGGTCTGTACGACTACGAGGCCAAGTACACCCGCGACGACACCACTTACCTCGTCGATCCGCAACTGCCCGCCGGCGTCACCGAGCGCATCAAGGAGCAGACGGCCCGGGTCGCGCGGGCGCTCGGCGTCCGGCACATCGCCCGGACCGACTTCATCCTCGACTCCTCCGGCACCGCGTGGTTCCTCGAGATCAACACCATGCCCGGCTTCACCGATCACTCGCTGGTGCCCAAGGCCGCCCGGCACGCGGGCATCGGCATGCCCGAACTCTGCTCCACGCTCATCCGGCTGGCCGTGCGCGACCACGCCCGGCTCACGCCCGGCGATGTCCCGGCCCGCGCCGGCGCCCGAGCCTGATCCGCTTCCCCTCACCGTGACCAAGGACGGTCCAACGATGGCAGCCAAACCAAAGACCACCGCGAGCACGGCCGGCGCCCGGCCCGGGCTGTTCACACGCATCCGGGCCGCGATCGGCGATCGCGCCCGCCTGCTGAACACCATCGGCGCAGCGCTGAGCGGCGCCACCGCGCTCGCCGCCGCCGCCTGCATCGTGGTCGGATACCAGCCCCTCATGGCCCGGGCCGGCGAAATGCGCCGGTCCTCGCCGCGCATCGAGATCGCCTGGCCCCTCATCCCGCTCCCGCCCAACTCCCCCCCCGGCACGCTCCCGATGACCTGGCTCGACTCCGAGTCCCGGATCGGCCTCGAGCGTCTCGTCTCGCGGCAACTCGGAGACAATCCCCTCGACGGCCGGGCCGTCGCCGGCGCACAGGAAGCGCTCCTCGCCACCGGCTGGTTCGACGATGCTCAGGGCGCCGGTGTGCGCGTCGCCCGAGGCGAAGACGGCATCGTCCGCGTCTTCGGCGACTGGCGGGTGCCGGTCGCGGCCGTCCGCGTGGGAGACTCCGACCACCTCGTCGCCCGCGCCGGCGAGTTGCTCCTCCCCACTTACAAGCGCGACGGCTCCGGATTCAAGGTGATCCTGGGTGTCTCCCACGACAAGCCCGAGCACGGCAAGGCGTGGATGGGCGGAGACGTGCAGGCGGGCCTCGGGCTGCTTTCCTTCCTGTCCGGCATGCCGGGCTATCAGCAGGTGTACGGCGTCGACGTGTCCGAGTACGTCAACAGCAAGCAACTCGTGATCGTCACCGACATGGGCAACCACATCGTCTGGGGCGGCGCGCCGACGGGGGCCGACTTCGCGCCCGGCCAGGCCAAGCCCGCCAAGAAGCGGGAGGAACTGTCCAAACTCTTCGCGACCTACGGACGCATCGACGCGGGGCGGGCCGTCGTTGATGTGCGGCCCGAGTCCGGCGCGTACATCCACGTCGCCGAAGTCGCCCGCACGCCCGCACGCCGCCGCTGAGACGGACCACGTACGCTCCCGTGTGACCGATCCCGGCCAGACACAGCCCGGCGAGTCTCCCGCGCCGCCGCCCGCAAGCGCCCGGCCCGCTGCGCCCGCAGAATCCCCGCCGCCGCCCATCGTCATCGAGATCGCGGTCGAGCCCCGTCCCCGCAGGCCGAGGCCGAGTGACGACCCTTGGTCCCACCGCCGCGGCGAGCCGCGACTCTTCGCGTTCCTCTGGACCATCTACCTCCTCGTCGCGGTCGGCGGAAGCCTCCTGTGGCTCTCGCAGTCCACGGTGATCTCGACCTCAACCTACGGCCCCGCGGCACGGATCATGCTGCTCGTGGTCGCCGCCGGCGCCACGGTGCTGTGGCCCATGGTGCGCCTCAGCCAGTCTTCGCCGCGCGGTTCCAGTCTCCGCGCTGCGCTCGCGGACATCATCGTGGTGCTCTTCCCCATGCAGATGATCCTGTGGCCGCTGGTCATGCTCGCCCAGTGGCCCCTGGGCATCGTCGGCGCGCTCGCGATCATGTGCACGCTGTGGGTGGTGCTCATCGGCGGCATCATCGCACTGGCCACTTCCGGTCCGGCGGTCCGCGCATCGTTCGATCACGGAGTCGGTGAGCGTGCGGTGTGGATGGCGCTCTGCGTCGTCCTTGTCGCGGCGGCGCCAAGCGCCGCGCTCGCCCGTCGCGCCGTTTCCGGCCCAGATGCCGGTCTGCCCGAGTGGGTCCCGATGCTCTCGCCGTTCACCGCCGTGCCCGCGCTCACCGGCCAGGGCTTCAGCGGACCGCAGCGACCCTTGCGCGCCGAGCAGTGGCGCGGCCTTGTGTTCGTGGCCGTGCCCGCCGTCGCGGCGTGGGGCCTCGCGTTTCTCCGCGCAGGAGCGAACCGAAGGCCCTCGCGCGACGAAAGTGGTCCGGGGCGGGGTGGCTTGGCGTCAGTTTCCGGCCTAGATTGACCGATACCAGCGATCGCCCCCTGCCCACAGGGAACAGGGTGTCTGTTGCATGGCGTGCATGGAGGTAGCCCGATGGAAATGGTGACTCGCGAAGAGAAGGAAGCGCTGGAGGCCAAACTCGCCGCGTTGATCGACAACCGGCCGGTCATCTCCCGCCGCATCGCCGAGGCACGCGAACTGGGCGACCTCAAGGAAAACGGCGACTACCACGCCGCACGCGAGCAGCAGGGCTTCGAAGAGGCCGAGATCCGCAGGCTCGAGCAGCGGCTCGCCTCCGTGCAGATCGTCGATGAAAACCAGAAGTCCATGGGTGTCGTCTACGTCGGCGCCATCGTGAAGATCCGCGAAGTCGGCAGCGATGACGATGAACTCGTCCGGCTCGTCGGCGAGGCCACCGGTTCCATCACCGCCGAGTACTTCGAGGCCACCCTCAACAGCCCCTTCGGCGAGGCCCTGCTCAAGGCCCGGGTCGGCGAAACGGTGAGCGTCCGCGGCCCCCGCGGCCTGAAGCAGTTCGCGATCATCGAAATCACCTGACCACCGTCGCCGTGGCCGACCGTGGTACGTCCGAAAACCAGCGCTCCGCTGCTCAGCAGGCCCGCCGCAAACCGGCGGACTAGAGTTTCCTGCCGCGATCGGACGATGCACCGGTGTGAGGGGGCCGGGCTAGGGGGGGAGGGGCGGGCGGCGTATGCGGGGGACACGGAGCGACCATGGACGTCGCCGCGGCGAGGCCCTTTGGTTCAAAGGGCGAAGGAGCCGGCCATGGGCCTGAATCTCGCGCTCGATGAACTTCGCGCAACCGGCTGGTCCGACCTCGATTCCACCGGCTGCTCATACGACACCGATGGTCGGGCATACCCCAGCGTTGCACGGGTCCGGCAGGAGTTCGCCGCGGCGGGCTTCGAGTTCAAGGTCGATCGCGTGGACCAGTACTCCTGCTTCCGAGCGTCGTGGCGCGATCCCGCGGGCGGAGCCGATGCAGGGGCGGTCGTGGGCTACACCGAGTCCGAGGCCGCCGTGTACGCCCTCGCGCAGTTGCGCAGGGCCCTCACCGCGGTCTGATCCGCGGATCGAAGCGCCTGTTAGTGGTCGGACGCTCTCGTCAACGTGTTGTTTCAGGCTTCAGGACCGCGTTGAGAGCATCCCGCGACTCGCCCGTCGCGGCCGACCGTTGAACCCGCCCACAACCCGCCTAAACTGCTGGCCTGACAACCGGCCCCATCGTCTAGCCTGGTCTAGGACGCCAGGTTCTCATCCTGGAAACTGGGGTTCGAATCCCCATGGGGTCACTTCCGAAAACGGCACCGTCTCGCACGGTGCCGTGTTTCTTTTTGCCACCTCTTGAAGCGTCTGTCGGCCCTGTTCTGCCCGGCTCGCCGTGGGTGCGAGGGGGGGTCGAAAGGTCGCCTGCACCTCTGATGGGGCCGCATTCGCCGTCACCATGGGCCGGGCATCGATGTCCGGTGTTTGGCCGCACTCGCGCGACAAACTGGGTCATGCACCAACCTGCTTGTCCGGGCCAACTCGCTTGTGCGGCACCCGGCCGGATGTATGCTGTACCCGATGGCCCCCCAAGGAAGCGGGACGCACGCCCTCGATCTCGGGAGGAACACCATGCAGACTGGGACAATCCGACGTGCACTCGTTTCCCTCTTCGCGTTTGCTGCGGCGCTGGGGTTCTCCGCCGCGTCTCAGGGCCAGTTGTGCAACTGTTCCTGCGATGCGACGGTTCCCGGTTGCTATGGCATCGCCGCGATCTTCAAGAACGAGTCGGGTGGTCCTCCGGCCGCGCCCAACGCGTATCTCACTGCGGGCATCGGCACCATTCCGCCCACGAGCGCTGAGGTGCGGCACGCCAATCGATTCTCCATCTCCTCGAACACCACGCTCACGCACGTGTGCGTGTCCCTGCACAATCCCTCAGGCCCGTCCATAAATCCGTGTGCCAGCGGCGACCCGGCATACATCTTTCTCGCCTTCCACGATGCAACCACCGGCCTGCCCGGCGGCATCATCCCCGGTTCGGTCACGAACTTCACCGTCGACCCATGCATCGGCACCGCCATCAACCACCAGTTGGTGGCCTTCAGCACGCCGCAGCCGTTCCCGCATGGCGCCGACATCTGGGTCGGCGTCGGATATCCCACCGCGGACGTGAACATCGGTCATCAGGGCAGCCGTCCCAGCACAGGCGGCTCTTCCGCCGTCTGGGTCGGCGGCGCGCTGAGCCAGTGGTACAGTTACCAGGATCCCGCCCTCGGGTCCTTCAACGGTCGCGCGCCGATCATCCGCGCAATCGAACTGGTGCGATCCGGCGGCCGTCTCGACGTCACACCGACCATGGGCCTGGTCACGGATGAAAACGGTCTGGTCGCGCAGTTCGATGTCCACCTCGCGCCGGCGCCGCCGCTGGGGAACGTCACGGTGAACATCTCGTCGACCAACCCGGCCGAGGGCCAGCCCCTCGCAAACTCAATTGTCTTCACGCCCGGGACCTACAGCATCCCGCAGACCGTCTTTGTCCTTGGTCAGGACGACCCCGTCATCGACGGGCCGCAACCCTACGAGATCAACCTCACCGCCACGAGCCTCGATCCCTGCTACCAGGGTGCGCGCGAGCGCGTCCACCTCACCAACTACGACAACGACACTCCGTGCCTGCTCCGCTGGACCAACATCTCCCCGCCCGGCCCCTCGCCCTCGGCTCGCGAAGGCCACGCAATGGTCTTCGATCCGCTCCGCAACCGCGTCGTGCTCTTTGGCGGACGCAACGGCATCGGAACCCTGCTGAACGACACCTGGGAGTTCGATGTCGCCAACAACCAGTGGCAGCAGATGTCACCGCTCACGGCGCCGCTGCCGCGAACAGAACACGCCATGGCGTTCAACCCCGCGACCGGGCAGGTGCTGGTGATCGGCGGCGAGGCGTTCCTCGGTCCGATCGCCGATGTCTGGGCCTGGAACGGCGCGGCTTGGACCGCCGTGCCCATCCTGCTCCCCGGACCGCCCCGCCGGAGCATGGCCGCGTCCCTCAACCCGGCAGGAAACAACGTCGTCGTCATGGGCGGCGTCGACGCGATGCTTCTGCCTGTTCCCGATGTCTACGAGAGTTTCGCCGGCGGTTGGTCGCCCGCGCCGCCGATGGTCCCGCCGGGTCCGACGGCGCGGTGGAGTCACGCCGCCACGCCGATCATCAGCAACGCCAGCGTGCTCATGTTCGGAGGACAGAACCTCGCCCTCTCCACCGTCTTCGGCGACACCTGGTTGTACGGCCCGAGCGGCTGGGTCTCAGTCCCCGGGCTCATCGCCCCCAGCGCACGGCACCGCCACTCGCTCACTTCCCTCTTCGCCCGCAATGGCGCGGTGCTCTTCGGCGGTCAGGAGAGCGGTGGCCTGTTCAGCAACCAGACCTGGTTCTTCGACGCCGCTTCCGCATCCTGGTCGCTCCAGGGAATCGCCGGACCCTCGGCCCGCATGGGCCACGCCGCGGTCGAAATCGGCACCAACGGCCGCGTGCTCCTCTTCGGCGGCCGCGTGCCCGGTAGCGTGATAGGCGATACATGGCTGCTCGACGACCCCTCCCTCCCCACCATCGCCGGTCCATCCGATTCGACCGTCGATGCGCTCCACGTGGTCACGATGGCCATCTCCTACATCGGGGTCGGTCCGTTCCACTTCCAGTGGTTCCACAACGGCACGCTGCTGGTCGACGGCCCCACCGTTTCCGGCTCCCAGACTCCGATCCTCGTCATCGGCCCCGCACAGCAGTCTCAGGAGGGTGATTACTGGTGCGAGGTGACCAGCGCCTGCGGCAGTGTCGCCATTGGCAACACCGCATTCCTCGATGTCCTCTGCAGGGCCGACTTCAACGGCGACGGCGTGGTGACCGTTCCCGACATCTTCGCGTTCCTCAGCGCGTGGTTCGCCATGCTCCCATCGGCGGACTTCAACAACGACTCCGCCATCAACGTCCCGGACATCTTCGCCTTCCTCAGCGCATGGTTCGCGGGATGCCCGTGAGCACGCCCTGACCGCGGTCCGGGTCATGCTCGCGTACCCTGCCTGGTTCCGGCAGGGAGTTGTACGTGCCCACGTTGAGGAGCGAGTTGCGACGGTTGAGGCGGGAGGAAGGCGCGGTCCCCGCTCCGACCTCGCTCCCCAAACTCGAAGTGATAGTCCCGCGGCCGCCCCGCCGGCGCCGTCCCGGCGCCGCTCCGGCCGTCAATCCTGACCTGCCCGGCCTCGACCGCCTGACCGCATGGATGGCCCGCCGCGGCTGGAAACCATGGGCCTTTCAGCAACAGGCCTGGGATGCCTACGCCCGCGGCGAGTCCGGCCTCGTCAATGTCCCCACCGGCGCGGGCAAGACCTACGCCGCCTATCTCGGTCCGCTCGCCGAACTGCTCGACAGGCCCGCCGACGGCCTCGCCGTCCTGTTCATCACGCCTCTCCGCGCTGTCTCGCGAGACATCGAACTCGCCCTCAAACTCCCTGTGAACGAACTGGGCGCAACGGTCACCATCGCCTCGCGCACCGGCGACACCAAGGCGAGCATCCGCGCCAGGCAGCGCGACAAGTTGCCCAACATCCTGGTCACCACGCCCGAGTCGCTCACCCTGCTGCTCGCCGGCGATCGCTCCCGCGAACTCTTCGCAAACCTCCGCTGCGCGATCGTCGATGAATGGCACGAACTGCTCACCAGCAAACGCGGCACGCAGGTCGAACTCGCCCTTGCGCGCCTCCGTACCTGGAGCCCATCGCTCCGCACCTGGGCACTCTCCGCGACCATCGCCAACATCGATGAAGCCGCACGCGCAGCCGTCGGAACGCGCCCCGGCCAGTGCGCAACGCTCATCCGCGCGACGATCGACCGCCCGGTCATCATCGAGAGCCTCCTCCCGCCCGACATCCGCACCTTCCCCTGGGCCGGGCACATGGGCCTGGCGATGCTCGACCCGCTGCTCGAGTGGCTCGACCCCGCCAGGTCCACGCTCATCTTCACCAACACCCGTTCCCAGGCCGAGAAGTGGTACCAGGCGATCCGCTGGGCAAAGCCTGATTGGCATGCAGAGGGCTGGGTGCGTTTGCATCACGGCTCCATCGACCGCGCCGAGCGCGAGCGCGTCGAAGCCGGGCTCAAGTCCGGCGATGTCCGCATCGTCGTCGCCACCTCCTCGCTCGACCTCGGCGTCGACTTCGCCCCCGTCGAGCGCGTCGTCCAGATCGGCTCGCCCAAGGGCATCTCCCGCCTCGTGCAGCGCGCCGGCCGCAGCGGGCACCGCCCCGGCGAAACCTGCCGCGTGCTCTGTGTGCCGACGCACGCCCTCGAACTCGTCGAGATCGACGCGGCCCGCCGAGCCGTGCAGGAGGGACTCGTCGAGCCCCGCCTCCCGCTCGACCGTCCTCTCGATGTTCTCGTGCAGCACCTTGTCACCTGCGCCCTCGGCGGCGGCTTTTCGCCCGATGCCTTCTTTGACGAAGTCCGCGCGACCGCGGCGTTCGCCAGCCTCTCCCGCGACGAGTTCGATTGGGCCCTCGACCTTGTCGAACGCGGCGGCGCAACCCTGCGCGCCTATCCGATGTTCCACCGCATCGCGCACGATCCCCTCCGCCCCGGCACGTACCACGTCCCCGACAAGCGCATCGCCCAGATCCATAGACTCAACATCGGCACCATCACCGCCGATGCCACCGTCAGCCTCCGCTATGTCAGCGGCCGCCGCCTCGGCAGCATCGAGGAGAACTTCGTCTCCCGTCTCCGCGAGGGCGAGAAGTTCTTCTTCGCCGGCAAGGTCGTCGAGTTCGTCCGTATGGAGGACTCCGATGCCCTTGTCCGCGCCTCCCGCGGCAAGGCCAGCCTCACGCCCATCTGGGGCGGCACGCGCCTGCCGATCTCCGAGTCGCTCGGCGAGGCCGTCCGCGATGCGCTCGAGCGTGCATCCGCGCACGCCGACCCCGCCGCCGAGCCCGAACTCGCCGCCTTCTCCGCCGTCGCCGAAGTGCAGAAGCGCCTCAGCGTCCTGCCGCGCCACGATGAAACGCTCATCGAGTTCTGCAAGACGCGCGACGGCCACCACCTCTTCATCTACCCCTTCGATGGTCGCCTCGTGCACGGCGGCATGGCCGCGCTCCTCGCCTTCCGGCTCGCGCGAAAGCGGCCGATGTCACTCACCACCGCGGCCAACGACTACGGCTTCGAACTCCTCTCTCCCGAGCCGATCGACTTCGATGAGGCCGCTCTGCGCAACGCGCTCTCGCCCGAGGCGCTCGCCGATGACGCCGCGGCGAGTGTCAACCTCGGCGAGATGGCCCGCCGCCAGTTCCGCGAAGTCGCGCGAGTCGCCGGCCTCGTCGTCCAGGCCTACCCGGGCTCGCCGAAGACCGGCCGCCAGTTGCAGGTCAGTTCCGGCCTGCTCTACGACGTCATGCGAGACTTCGACCCCGGCAACCTGCTCATGGTCCAGTCCCGCCGCGAAGTGCTCGAGAAGCAGTTCGGGCAGAGCCGCCTCGCCCGCACCCTCGCGCGTGTCTCCGCGGGCCCGCTCCGCATCATCCGCACCCCGCGCCCGACACCGCTGGCGCTGCCCCTCGTCGTCGAACGCATCGGCGCGCAACTCTCGACCGAGTCCGTCCTCGACCGAATCGAGCGCATACGCCGCGCGTGGGAGTCCTGACCCACACTTCGGTGCCGCCGCGGAGCACGATCTTCCTATCCTCGTCGCATGCCCAAGCGCTCCCGCAGCAGCAGTGTCTACTTCGGCCCGCCGCGCTCCGATGCCGAGAGCAGCGCCTTCGCGCACGTGCTCGCGCACTCCTTCGGCCGTACCGATGCAGAAGCGGGGGGGTGGCTCGCCACGCACGCGCGATCGAATGTCCGCGTCCTGTCCTCCGCCAACGATGTCGATGCCGGACTGAGCCTCGTCCGCATGGCTCAGTACTTCAACGGTGTGCCGATCCCCATGGTCGGCATCCAGGGTGTCGGCGTTGCCCCCGGCGCACGCGGCCGCGGCGTCGCCAGCGAACTGATGATCCGCGCTCTGAAGGAACTCCACGCCGAGGGCACACCGCTCTCGACGCTCTACCCCGCGAACCAGACGCTCTACCGCCGCCTCGGATATGAACAGGCCGGACACCGTTTCGAGATCCGCATCCCGCTCCACCGTATCGGCGCCCGCAGCGCGATGCGCGACAGCGACGGTCTCACAGTGCGCGAGGCCAGAAGCGAAGGCGATGTTGCCACGCGCAACCGAGGCGTCGCTTCAGCCTTCGCGGCTGCCTGCCAGGGCTCGCTGGAGCGCAACGACCTGCTCTGGAAGCGCATCGAGTTCCCGCCCCCGACCCGCACCGAGCCCTCCCGGCTCTTCCTGATCGAGCGCAGCAACTCGCTGCAGGGCTATGTCTATCTGACGCAGTCGGTCACCCCCTCCGGCGCCGGCGCAGGCCGCTACGACGTCTTCGTGCAGGACATGGCCGCGATCACGCCCGCCGCGATCAACCGCCTCTGGGCCTTCCTCGCCGGGTACTCAACCGTCGGCAACGACCTGGTGTGGTTCACGGGGCCAACCAACCCGCTCCTGCTCGCGCTGCCCGAGCAGACCTACAAGCCCATGACCCTGCGTGACCACTGGATGCTCCGCATCGTGGACATGAAGTCCGCGCTTGAGCAGCGCGGCTGGCCTGCTGGTCTCGATGCGAAGCTCTCGATCGACGTGAAGGACGAGGCACTCAGTGCCAACACCGGCCGCTGGTCGCTCAGTGTCGCGGGCGGCCAAGTCCGCGCCCGCAAACTCGACCGCGGCGCCAAGCCCCGCGGCCCGACAATCGCCTGCGACATCGGCGCGCTCGCGACCCTCTACTCCGGATTCCAATCGGCCGAGCAACTCGCCCTGGTCGGCCGCGCCCAAGGCTCGCCGGGTTCCCTCGCCCTCGTTTCCGCCCTCTTCGCCTCAACCCGCGGCGTGCCCATGCTCACGGATATGTTCTGAACAACCGTACGGCCGCGCTGGCCAAGCACCGAATTCGGTGCGATAATGGTGCTATGAGCAAGCACACCCGGAGAGCGGCAAGCATCCTGCCCGAAGACATCACCCCGCTCACCGATTTCAAACGCGACACCGCGGCCTACATCCGCAAGCTCCAGAAAACAGGCCGCGCTCAGGTCCTCACCGTCAACGGCCGCGCCGAGGTTGTGGTGCAGTCCGCCAAGTCCTATCAAGCGGCGATGGACCTGATCGATCAGGCACAAACCCTGAGCATCCTCCAGAAGCGTCTGGCAGATGTTGACCGGGGCGTTGACTTGTTGCCCCCTCGCGAAGCAGTCTCCGCAGCGCGGCGCCGCCGGACCACCCGGAAGCGCACCGCATGACCTACACCGTGCTCATGCACCCCGATGCCGGCGAAGACATCGACGGCATCGAGGCATACATCGCGCTCGACTCGCCAAGCCGCGCATTTGCATGGCGTGAGATGCTCCTTGGCCGTATCGAGTCTCTTGATCGCATGCCGCGGCGATGTCCGCGAGCTGTCGAGAGCCGCATGCTCAAGCGGGAGTTGCGGCAATTGCTCTTTGGTGAGTATCGCGTGCTCTTCTCCATCCACGATCGGACAGTGATTGTGTTGCACGTCCGCCACGCCGCCCGCAAGCCGTGGTCCGGCAAGTTAGAGGATCGGTAGCCATCGGCGCCCGCAGAGCCGCGGTTCACGAAGGGGGTCGCCGCGCTCCGGGCATCGAGAACCGTCTGGCAAGCCGGTGAGGTCACACTTGCAGTGAGAGCACCTCGATGGGTCAATGATGCAGGCACGAGCGATGCGCAGAAAGAGGCCAGGCAGAGCCCATGCCATCACGAGCAGCGCCATGCGGCTGATGCAACGATTGCACAGCGAGGCAGAAGTCCCGGATGCCCGAACACGACCCAGTCGTAGTCTTGGGGAACTCCGAGTAGATGGGTAAGGCAGTCGCGGCAACGACAACCCTCGTAGCCCTGTTTCCAAGTCTGGAATCTCAGCCGAAGCAGGCGGATTTCCAAGGAATGCCAGGCGAGCAGCACCGAAACCGCTGTGCCGCCGATGCCTATGACGGCGACTGTTGCCCGCAACCGTTTGGCAACACGTAGGGTTGACTCGCGTGGTGAACCCAAAGCGCTACTGCCCCTGCGCCAGGCTATACCCCTTCACACCGTCAAATGTCCGCAGCAACTCATACGAGCACACGCTGAACTTCTCCGCGATCTTGTCGAGCAGCGCAATCGCCCGGCTCTGGCCGAAATCTCCCGGCCGCATTCCGTCCTTCAACTCAAACCGCACGCGGTAATAGTCCACGCACTCGGTGTAGATCGACCCCGTCGGCCACACCTGCGTGCCGCGATTCGAGATCAGCGTCAGTTTGAACGGTGTATCCGCCGCCGCCCGCGTCATCTCGTCCGCCACCGCGATCGGCGACAGCGGCGTGTCCAGGTAGATATCACACCCCGCCACGTGCGCCACGATGTTCGTGAACGTCCGGACGATCTCCTGGTGAATCGGCCGCGGCGGCTTCACAAACGTCGGCGCATCGCCCGTCCCCTCAGGGGGAACGGTCATCCCCTTGCCCGACCTGGGCGACTTCCCCAGCCGATCGATGATGGCCTTGGTGTAGTCCTTGGTCGCCAGCGCCGGCTTGCCCTGGTCCCCGAAGTCCCCCGTCCGCACACCCTCCTCCAGCGCGCAAAGCACCGCGTTCTCGATCAGCGCCGCCTGCCGCATCATCCCGATCTGCCGCAGCATCATCAGCCCCGACAGGATGAGCGCGGTCGGGTTCGCGATCCCGCGCCCGGCGATATCGGGCGCTGTCCCGTGCACCGCCTCGAAGATCGAGATGTGCCGCCCGATGTTCGCGCTGGGCGCAAACCCGAGCCCGCCCACCAGCCCCGCCGCGAGGTCCGACACGATGTCCCCCTGCAGGTTCGGCAGCACCACCATCTGGTACTGCTGCGGCTTGAGCACCAGGTTCATGCACAGCGCATCGATGATCACATCCGCCGTCTCGATCTCCGGGAAGTCCTTCGCGACAGCCTTGAACCGCTCCAGGAACAGGCCGTCGGTCATCTTCATGATGTTGGCCTTGTGGCCGCAGTGCACCATCTTCAGGCCCAGCCGCCGCGCCGTCTGGAACGCGAACCGGTGCACCTGGTCAGAACCCGGCGCGGAGGTGAGCCGCTTGCACTGGATCACATCGTTCGTCAGCCGGTGCTCGACACCGCCGTACGTGTCCTCGATGTTCTCGCGAACCACGTAGAAGTTCACCGGGATCCCCGCCTGCGAGTACACCGTGCTCACGCCCGGCAGCGACTGGAAGTGCCGCAGGTTTGCGAACGCGTTCCAGATCTTCCGCGCCGTGACGTTGATCGATTTCCCGCCCCCGCCCTTGGGCGTGCCCATCGGGCCTTTGAACAGGATGCCGCAATCCTCCACCGTCGCCATCGCCTGGTCGGTCATGCCGCGCGTGTTGCCCGATTCGAACACCGCGCGGCCCATCTCGACCGGCACAAACTCGACATGCTTCGTCACCCCGGCCGCGCCGAACAGGTCCAGCGTTGCGGACATGATCTCGGGGCCGATACCGTCACCGTTCGTGAGTGCGATGCGAAGTTTGGTGGTGGAAGCAGACATGGTGGGCCTTCGTCGTGTGGATGAACATGCCGTCCGGCCGAAAGCCGGCAAGGACGCGGGAGAGGCCGGCACTGCGATCGAGATGCTTGGAGATGCGCCGGGATCGAACGGGCAGGTTTGCGGATGGGAATGGGAGTGGGGGGGTCAGGGGGCAAGCGTAGTGCGGTCAAACCCCGCTCGTACCACGGGTTATCGGAGTGCATCGGTCATTTCGAACGTCGGCTTTCGCCGGCCGCGGCGGGTGAGCGGTGGACCGGGCCCAGGGGGCGGTGAGGGGTGGTGGGGGGGTGGGGGGGGACCGCCCTCGGAGCAGGTTGCCGCTCACCTGCTTCGGCACCTTACGATCTGCCCGACCCTTCCACCTCAGCCCTTCCCCGGAATCACACCATGGCCCGCAAGTCCTCCAAGTCCCGTTCCGCCTCCGCCCGAAAGTCCTCCCGCCCCACCACCGCGCGCAAGGCCAGGCCGGCCGCGAAAAAGGCGAGCCGCAAGTCCGCAGCGAAAGCCGTCCGCCGCGCTCCCGTCGCGGCCCGATCCGCGCCCAATCCCGCCGCTGCCGGCCTCGAACTCCTCAACTGGTCCCACGCGATGACCACGGCCCTGCTGGCCGACTGGCCCCACGACCGCCTCACGCACCAGAACTCGCCCCTCGACAATCACGCCCTCTGGACCCTGGGCCACCTGTCCACGACCTACTCCTGGCTCGCCAGCCTGCTCGACGGCCACATGACGCCCCTGCCCGAGAGTTACAACACGCTCTTTGGAATGGGCTCCAAGCCCCAGTCCGATCCCTCCGTCTATCCGCCCATGGGCGAGGTGCGGCACCACTTCGATGCGACCTACGCACGGCTGGTCGAACTGGCGTCGAAGATCAGGCCCGCCGATGCCGACAAGCCCACCGTCGGCAACTCCCATGGCTTTGCAAAGAGCCGTGCCGATGTGCTCTTCAAGGCCGCCTGGCACGAGGGCTGGCACTCCGGCCAACTTAGCACCCTCCGCCGCGGCCTCGGACTCAAAGGCGTGATGTAACGGGGCCGTACGTTCGGTTCGCTCAGGACGCCGCCGGCCTGTGTCCGTGCTTGTCCACCAGCGAAGCCGCCCACGACAGTCCGAGCGGAATGCCCACAAACGCGCCCGCCGCCCAGTCCAGCGGCAGCGGCCGCGCGAGCGGGAACAGCGTCCCCGCGAGCGCAGCGCGCGTCGGCCCCATCGACGCGGGGTGCATGAACGCCGCGACCGTCGGCGAAGCGATCGCCAGGATCGCGATCGCACCGACAAACGTCAGCGCCGACGATGCAGGCGCCGCCAGCCGCCCCGCGGTCGCTCCGAACATCGCGGCAAGCGCCGCCGCGGCGAACGTCTGGCCCTTCAGCGTGTCCTGCGCCACGATCCACGCCACGATGCCCGCGATCACGACCGACGCCGCCAGCGCCGCCGGCGTCGCGCTGTCGATCAGTGTTCGTGGCTCCGGAACGTGATGGTGCGGCGCCAACTCCGGGTCCGGCGCCGGCCGCCGGGCGATCAGCACCATGCACGCCGCCAGCCCCACGCTCAGTGCGCCGACCAGCAGCGCCTCCACCGACAGCGTGTACATCGTCGAACTCGAGAGCGACTGATGGAGCAGGCGGTCGATCTGGCCGGTCCCCCACGCGCCCCACGCCAGCACCATGCCCGCACACAGGAACCCGTGGCGAAGCCCGGTCACCACCGCGCCCGCGACCCCCGCCGCGCCGGCCAGCACAAACACACCCACCAGCACCAGCAGCCCCTTGATCAGCGAGTTGCTCACCAGCAGCGTGGCATGCGAACTCCCGTCAACTGTCCGGAGCGAGGCCGTCAGGAACCCCGCGAGCGGGCCAAGCGCCAGTGCGGCGATCCCCAGGAGCAGCCAGCGATGGAGATTGTGTTTCATTCGTGGATCCAAGAGTAGCCGACGCACCGCCAGGGTGGCGCCGCGCCCGGCACGAAGGCCATCGGCGCGGTAGCATCCGCGGCATGAACGAGAGTCGATCCACCCCCACCCCGGCCCGCGGCGCATGGCGCTCCCCCGTCATGCTCGACGACCTCACCGCCGACCTCATCTGGCCGCGCCTCCTCAAGGCCGGACCCCTCTCCCTTCGACCCGGCAGGCTCGCCCTCGCCTTCTTCTACCTCGCCGGCCTCGCCGCGATCGTCACCCTCGCCGACAAACTCGACGGACACGAAACCAGCGTGCTCGCCGCCGCCGGCGCCGAGTGGGCCGGCCATCTGCACGCCCTCCTGCACTCCTGCTTCCAGGCCGACGCCGCGGGAGTCGGACAAGCCGTCATCGGGCTCTACATCGGCACGCTCTGGGACCTGGTCTCCGCGCACCCGGTTATCGCCATCCTGTTCGTGCCGTTGATCCTCGTGTGGACCACGCTCATGGGCGGCGCCATCAGCCGCATCGCCGCGATGGACTTTGCCCAGGGTGTCGGCCTCTCCTGGCCGCAGGGGCTGGGCTACGCCCTCGGTCGCTGGGCATCCTTCGCCGGGAGCATCGCCGGGCCGCTCGCGCTCGCCTACGGCATCCTGCTGTTCCTGGCAGTCGCGGGCTGGGTGCTCTTCAGCCTCCCGGGCCTCAACGTCGTCGGCGGCGCGCTCTGGTTCCTGTTCCTCTTCGCCGGTGCGATCGTTTCGGTCGTGCTCCTCGCCATGACCCTCGGCGGCCCCATGCTCGTCCCCGCCGTGTCCTGCGAGGGAACCGACGCCATCGACGCGGTCCAGCACGCCTACTCCTATGTCTTCGCCCGCCCCCTCCGCCTTGTCGCCTACACGGCCATCCTCGCGGCCGTCTTCGTCCTGCTGTGGCTCGTGGTCGCCGCGGCGGTCTGGCTCACCGTCCATATCCCGCAGAACGCCGCAACTACGTGGCTCTCAGCGCCCGGAAGCGATGCCGTCGCCGGAGCCGAGGGCTTGGCCGGTTCCCATGCGATCGCGGCGAGCGGCGTCCGCTTCTGGTCGTCGATCGCCCTCCTCCTCGCCGGCTCCTTCGCCGTCAGTTACTTCTGGTGTGCCGCCACCGTGCTCTACCTCGCGATGCGACGCCTGTGCGACGGACAGGACATGAGCGAAGTCTGGGTCGACACCATCGTGCCCGGAACCATGGCCGAGCGCAAACAACCGCCCTCGTCCACTGCGGGCGCGGACGCGATCGTCGACAACGGCCCGGCGGATGAAACGTGAACGCCGACCTCGCCGCCGACGCCGTCGCCCTCGCGGGGTCGCTCGCCGAGGCGGGTGTGCAGCGCATCGAGTTCCGCGAGCCCGGTCACGATTGGAAGTTCCTCGCGGCGCGGGTGACGGACCTCCCCGGCCTCATCGCGCACGCGCAGGACGGCGCGGAACTGCGCTGGCCCGGCGGCAAGGCAAGGGTCGAGTACGGGCGGCTCAGTTGGTGGGGGGGTGGGAGTGGTGGGGGGGCTGGTGGGGGTGGGGGTTCCGGAGTTCCGTCGCGTCCGGCGTGACCGCCGGGACCGGCAGCAGGTCCGATGGCCCCAGCCGCTCGGGCAGGTCGTCGAGCCGCGTCGACCGTTCAATGCGATACTCCCCGATCGCCGTCCGCCGAAGGCTCGCCAGGCACGCCGCGTGACCCGTCAGCGCAAGCCCGATGTCCCGCGCCAATGACCGGACATACGTTCCCTTCCCGCACCGGATGCGCAGGTCCAGCATCGGGTAGGCATACGCCAAGACGTCGATCGCGTGGATGACCACCGGCCGCGCCGCCAGTTCGACCAGGTTGCCCTTGCGCGCCTGCGCATACGCCCGCTGACCGTCAACTTTCATCGCCGAAAACGCCGGCGGCCTCTGCATCACCGTGCCCGTGAACCCGGTCAGCACGCGATCGACTTCCCCCCGCGCCGGAACCGATTCAGGCGGCGGGTTCTCCTCCAGCGGCCCCTCGTAGTCCTCGGTCTGCGACGAATGCCCAAGGTCGATCCGCGTCTCATACTCCTTTTCATCCGCCATCAGCCGGTCGCACATCCGCGTCGCGCCGCGGCCGACAAGGATGATCAACAGCCCCGACGCAAGCGGATCGAGCGTGCCCGCGTGCCCGACCTTCACCGACTTGGGCGCGCCGCCCGCGATCACGCGCCGCTTCACCGCCGCCACCACCCGCGCCGATGAAACCCGCTTGTCCGCGGGTTTGTCGACAAGCAGCAGCCCGGCGAGTTGAGGAGCGTCGGGCGTCATTCGGGCAACTTCCGCCAGATCTCCACCTGCTCAACCCGCCCGCGCGAGTAGTTCAGCCCTGTCACGCTGTCCCCGCGCGTGTACCGCCCTTCGGGCATGTCCACCGGAGTCTCCAGCGGCGGCAGCAGCAGCGCCGCCCCGGGCCGCTGTGCCAGCCAGCCGCGGAGTTCCTCGGTTCCCAGCCGCTCCACCCGCCCGCGCGTCAGGAAGATCAGGCTGTCCTCCTGGTATCCCACCGCCCCGATCGCGCCGGCCGGGTGCTCGCCGCTCAGCGCCTGCACGATCCGCGTACTCATCCGGTTCGCCGCCGGCGCAAGCGTCTGAAACAGCAGCGCCATCATCAGCGTCGCCGCGATGATCGACCTCAGTTGCGCCTGTGCCCATCGCCCCTTCCACACCGACCGATACGTCTGCACCAGCACAAACCCGATCAGCAGGTACCACAGGCTCGTCACCATCGCGGCCTCCCGCACATCTTCAAAGCCCGACAGCACCGAGAGCAGCACGAGCCCCGCGACCAGGATCCCGACGCCCACCAGCCCCCACACCGCAAACCCGATCCGCGTGCCCCACTCGCCCAGCCCCGCCAGCCGCCCGCTCGCCGCCGACATCACCGCCCGCCCCGACAGCAGCGCGACCGCCGGATACAGCGGCATCGTGTAGTGCGGGAGTTTGGTCGTCACCAGTTCAAACACGATCCACGACGGCACGATCCACGCCAGCAGGAACGCGCTGCCCCCCGCCCGCCGGCGCTTCCACGCCCGGCGCACCCCCAGCCCCGTCATCAGCACCCCCGGCCAGAACAGCACGCACAGCAGCACAAGGTGATACCCCGGCGGGCCCCAGTGCCCCTCCTTCGCGCCCGCCGACCGCCCCAGCGTCTCGTCCAGCACCGTCCTCGCATACACCTCCCACCCGACCCTTGAAGCCACCGCAACCACCCACGGCGCAACGATCACCGAGACAATCGCCGCGCCCATCGCCGGACGCAGCGCGAGCATCCACCGCCAGCCCCGCGTCTGCAGACTCAGCGCCACGCATGTCAGCGCCGCGATCATCGGCGTCACCGGCCCCTTGGCCATGATGCCCAGCCCGATCGCGACCCACAGCCCGATGCACGCGCCCATCGGCACGCGACCGCCACCCGCCGATCCTTCCCTCCGCGCAGCCCGCCAGCACATCCACAGCGCATACTGCGCGCCCATCACCGTCAGCAGCAGCAGTTGGTCCGCCCGCGCCTGGTGCGCATCCCACGCCACCAACGGACACACCGCAAGCAACGCAGCCGCCAACGTCGCCGCGCGAGCGTCCATCATCCTCAGCCCGAGCCGCCACGTCAGCAGCACGCTCGCCACCGCGCACAGCACCCCCGGCACCCGGAACACCCAGATGTTCCCGTGCGCATACCGCCCCGGCTCATCGCCGAACACCCCGACCGATGCGCACTGCAGCCAGTACACCAGCGGCGGCTTGTTCAGCCGCGGCTTGTCCTGGATCCGCGGCACCACGTAGTCCCCGCTCTCCCACATCTGCCGCGACGCCTGCGCAAACCGCGACTCATCCCGGTCGATCGGCGGAATCGCCCACAATCCCGGCACAAACGCCGCCAGACTCAGGGCGATCAGCAGCACCCCCGCCCCCGGCCAACTCCCCGCCCATCGCCGCACGGTGCGCGCCTCAATCGCGCCTCCCGTCTCCGCGCCCTCGGCGTGCGAATGATCACGCACCCCCGTCTCCCGGGGTTCCTGGAGGATCAGGCGCAAAATGGCGAGCCCCGGCGTCCGCATGGCGAGCGACTATAACCGCGGGCTGGCGTGGCCGGTGCGCGCGGTCCACATCCTCATCGCCGCCATCGCCGACTGGTTCGGCCCGGTCTGGGTGTGGCTCTTCCACACGCCCCGACGCCGTTGGGCGGTCCCCCTCGCCCTCGCACCAATCGCCTTCCTGATCGTCTATCCCTTTGACGGTCTCATCCACATCGCCGCCACGTCGCTCACCCGCTCGCTCCTCCGCGGCGACATCATCCGCGAACTCGAAGCCTGGCAACAGTTCGGCGCGGTTGGTTCCCTCATCTTCGTCTCCGCGGCGGTCTGCCTCCTCGATCGTCCCCGCGCACGCAAACTCCTCGATCTCTACGCCGCCTCGCTCGTCGGCCTCGCGCTCTACTCGATCCTGAAACTCAGCATCGGTCGGCCAAGGCCCAAGTTCGACGACCCGTCCACGATCCTCGGCCCCTGGAGCGCCTATCCCCTCGGCCCCGGCAAGGGTGTGCGCCATGCATGGGAGAGCGGCGCCGAGTTGTGGTCGCTCCCGTCCAGCCACACCATCGCCGCCGTCATCCTCGCGTGGTTCCTCGCGCGGATGTACCCCGCGCTCTGGCCGCTGTGCCTCGCCGCGGCAGGCGTCGTCGGCTGTGCCCGCGTCCTGCTCAACGCCCACTGGGCCAGCGATGTCATCGCCGGCGCGTTGATCGGTCTGGCAATCGCCCGCGCCGCGATCGATGGCTGGTGGGGCGTCCGCGGGCTCGATGCCCTCTGGCGGCGACTCGTCAATCCCCTCGCCGAGCCCGCCTTCCCGCGGCTCGCGCCGCTCTTCGCCGATCAGACCGGCCGAACCATGCGAACCCACGGGGAAAGACAGCCGATACAGGGGTAGACTTGCTCCCTCGATATCCCGGAGAGGTGTCCGAGAGGCTGAAGGAACGCGACTGGAAATCGCGTAAACGGGTAACTGTTTCGGGGGTTCGAATCCCCCCCTCTCCGCTTCCTGAACCAAGCCCCTGCACCGCGGGGGCTTCGTTCGTTTTGGCGGACTCACTCCTCGTCTTCCGCCTCGTCCCCCTGCGTCCCCGCCGCAGGCTCCCCAAACAGCGCCGTCCCCACCCGCACCATGTTCGCCCCCTCCTCGATCGCCACCTCATAATCCCCCGACATCCCCATCGACAGGATGTTGAACGACGACGGAACATCCCCCGACTCCCGCATCTCGTCGAACAACTCGCGGCAGCGCCCGAACGTCGCACGCGACTCCTCAGGGTTCTCCGACAGCGGAGCCATCGTCATCAGCCCGCGGATCCGCAGTTGCACCATCGACTCGATCTCCGCCACCAGGTGCGGTGCCGCGGCGATCGCGCAGCCATATTTCTGCCGCTCCCCCGAGCAGTTCACCTGCACCAGCACATCGATCGGCTTCTCACGCTTCATGCCGATCAACTGCAGTTCCTCCGCAAGCCGCAGCGAGTCCACCGAGTGGATCAGCCGGCACACATCGACCACCTTGCGGGCCTTGTTCCGCTGCAGATGCCCGATCATGTGCCACCGCACCGTCCCCGGCATCGCCGGCGCCTGCCACTCCCCCTCCGAGCCCATAGGCGGAGCCTCGCGGCTCGCCGGCGGAATCACCCCCGGAACCGTCCGGTGACGCTGCATCCACTCATCAATGATCGCCGCACGCTGCACCAACTGCTGCACGCGGTTCTCGCCGAAGTCCGTGTGCCCCAGCCGGATCAACTCCCGGATCTGGTCCGGCTCCGCGTGCTTCGTCACCGCCACCAGCAGCACCCGGTCCGCTTCCGTCCCCGCACGCGCCGCGGCGTGCGCGATCCGTTCACGCACCTCGGTGTACCGGTCCTTCAACGACGCGATCGTTGTCATGGGCAATCCGGGCCTCCTGCCCTTTCCCGCCCCCGGGATGCCGACGCGACCTCGCTTCTAGGCTAGCAGATGCGCGACGCCGCGGCCATGCCGATCGTCGCCTTGTTTCCGCCGCCGGCCGTCTCTACGCTGACGTTCAACCACGCCAGAAGGGGAACCCATGTCCACGCCGCAGCAGTCTGTCCGTTCGCTCCCGGTCGCCGCCGGCGATGCCGCCCCGGACTTCACACTCCAGACCCAGGACCGGCAGGACTGGAAACTCGCCGACGCCCTCAAGCACGGCGACGTCGTGCTCTGCTTCTTCCCCTTCGCCTTCACCGGCGTCTGCGGCACCGAGATGAAGTGCATCTCCAGGGAAATGAGCGATTGGAAGAAGAAGGGCGCGCAGGTCGTCGGCATCTCCTGCGACTCCCCCTTTACCCTCAAGGCCTGGGCCGCGGCCGAGGGATACACGCACCCCCTCCTCAGCGACCAGCACCGAAACGTCTGCAAGGCCTACGGCATCTTCTGGGCCGACATGAACACCACCAACCGCGCCACCATCATCATCGGGCGCAGCCCCGAAGGCCGCGGCAAGATCAAGTGGGTCCAGACCCGCCAGCCCGGCAACGCCATGAACTGGGACGAAGTCCTCGCAAAGGTCGGCTGAACCGTCCCCGCCGACTCTGCGCGTACACTCGCGCCATGTCCACCCCTTCCGCCGCCGCACCGGCCACGTCCGCGCCCACGGTCCGCCCCAAAAACGTCCCCCTCGTCCTCATCATCCGCGACGGCTGGGGCGAGAACCCCAACCCCGGCCACGACGCGTTCAACGCCCCGAAGATCGCCTCCTCGCGCGGGTTGACGCCCATCGACGACATGCTCCGCCGCTCCTGGCCCAAGACGCTCATCAAGACCAGCGGCGAAGATGTCGGCCTCCCCGCCGGAACGATGGGCAACTCCGAAGTGGGCCACCAGAACATCGGCGCAGGCCGGATCGTCCCGCAGGAATCGCTCGTCATGACCGCCGCCTGCAAGGCGGGGCTGGAGAAAATCGAAGCCATCGCCGCGGCGATCCGCCATGCAAAAGACTCGGGCAAATCTCTGCACCTCCTGGGCATCGCGTCCGATGCCGGTGTCCATGGCCAACTCGAGCATCTCTACGCGATCCTGCAAGCCTGCAAAGCCTTCGGGCTCGACCGCGTCTTCCTGCACCTGTTCACCGATGGCCGCGACACCGGCCCCTTCACCGGCATCAACTTCATCCGCGACGTCGAGAACCACTGCCGCGAGATCGGCGTCGGACGGATCGCATCCCTCGCCGGCCGGTACTTCGCCATGGACCGCGACCATCGGTGGGAGCGCGTCAAACTCGCGTACGACTGCCTCACCGGCCGCGCCAAGATCGCCGCCGCGCCGACCGCCGAGGCCGCCGTGCAGGCCTATTACGATGCGCCCGGCGGCGAAACCCTCAAGGGCGACGAGTTCATCCGGCCGACCGCGGTGGGATCCGCCGACGCCGTCCGTGCCTCGCGCATCGCCGACGGCGACAGCGTCATCTTCTACAACTACCGCGGCGACCGCCCGCGCGAACTCTCCGCCGCCTTCGTCTTCCCCGACGACAAGTGGGCGGCCGTCAAACCCAGCCCCGACTCGGGCGTCCGCGGCTTCGATCGCGGCCGCCGGCTCGACCTGCACTACGTCACCATGACCGCCTACTGGGAGGAACTCGCGCCTTTTGTGCGGGTGGCCTTCCCCAAGCCGCCCCGCCTCAGGAACACCATGGGCGAGTGGCTCTCGTCCATGGGCCTCGCCCAGTTGCGCGATGCCGAGACGGAGAAATACCCCCACGTGACGTTCTTCTTCAACGACTACCGCGACGAACCTTGGCCGAAGGAGGACCGGCAGAACCCCCAGAGCCCGAAGGTCGCGACCTACGACCTCAAGCCCGAGATGGCCGCGGCCGACGTGTGCAGGGTGGTGCTCGACCGGCTCTACGCCCCGTCCTGCGTGCCGTTCATCGTCGTGAACTTCGCCAACCCCGACATGGTCGGCCACACCGGAAGCCTCGAAGCGGCGATCAAGGCGTGCGCAACCGTCGACGAGTGCGTCGGGCAGTTGATCAACGCGACCGTGGCCCGCGGCGGCTCGCTGATCATCACCGCCGATCACGGCAACTGCGAGCAGATGTTCGACCCCGAAACCAACGCCCCGCACACCGCGCACACGACCTACGACGTGCCGCTCTTCGTGGTGGGCGAGTCCTTCCGCTCGCGAAAACTCCGCGGCGACTTCGACGCGGCGGGCTGGTTCAGGCCCGAGGCGCGTGCCGCCCGCGGAAGGCTCGCCGACATCGCCCCGACCGCCCTCACCATGATGGGCCTGCCCCAGCCCGCGGAGATGACCGGCAGGTCGCTGCTGGCGTAAGCAGAAGGGAGTTGATCACCACAGCATCCGCACCCGGATCGTCTCAGGGATTGCCTTCAGCCCCTCCACGATCGGCGCGGCATTGGTCGGGTCGACATCCAGCACGACATAGCCGACTTCCGGGTTGGTCTGGAGATACTCGGCGGCGATGTTGGCGCCGACCTCGGCGAAGATGGCGTGCATCTTGCTGAGGACGCCGGGAACATTCCGGTGGAAGTGCAGGATGCGGTGCCTGCGGGACGCGGCATCGCCGGCCGGCTCGGCGCGGTCCTCGGCCGTCGCGCCCTGCTCGGGCAGATCAACCTGCGGGGAGTTGACGCTGCCGCTGGTGGAGCCGTTGTTCACGAAACGGATGAGTTTGGTCGCGACGTCAACGGCGATCGACTCCTGCGCCTCCTCGGTCGAGCCCGCGACATGCGGCGTCAGGATCACGTTCCCAAGCCCGCGCAGTTCGCTCTCAAACGGCTCGCTGTTGCTCGAAGGCTCGCTCGGGAACACGTCGAGCGCCGCGCCGGCGAGGTGCTTCTCGCGGAGAGCGGCGGCGAGCGCGGCGATGTCCACCACGCCGCCGCGCGCGTTGTTGATCAGGTAGGACCCGGGCCTCATCGCCGCGATCTGCTTGACGCCGATCATCCGCTCGGTGGCCCTTGTCGCGGGGACGTGCAGCGAAACGACATCGGCCTGCGCGAGCAGTTCGTCCAGCGTGCGTACCCGCTTGGCGTTGCCCAGAGGCAGGACCGCGGCGGTGTCGAAGAAGACCACCCGCATCCCCAGCGCCTCGGCCAGCACCGAGACCTGCGAGCCGATGCGGCCATAGCCGACGAGGCCCAGCGTGCGGCCGCGGACTTCGTGCGCGCCCGAGGCGGACTTGTCCCACACGCCGGCGTGCATCTGCGCAGTCTTGTCCGTCAGACGGCGGTACAGAGAGACGATCTCGGCGATGGTGAGTTCGGCAACGCTGCGCGTATTGGAGAACGGAGAGTTGAACACCGGCACACCGGCGAGGTTCGCGGCACGGAGATCGACCTGGTTGGTCCCGATGCAGAAGCAGCCGACGGTGAGTAACCGCGGGCATTGGGCCAGCACCGGAGCGCGGACCTGTGAGGCGGAGCGGATGCCGAGCACGTGGGAGTCGCGAGCGGCCTGGGCGAGCGCGTCCCCTTCGAGCGCGCCCTTCTGCTGGACGACCTGAAAGCCCTCCGCGGCGAAGAGTTCCTCGGCGCGGGGATGGATGCGCTCCAGAAGGAGCACGCGGATCTTGTCCTTGGGGAACGAGGTGCGCACGGGTGAAGGTCGCTGACTCGGGTGAATGGCCGCCGTCATGATTATCGGCCCCTTGGGTGCTGTGCCGGACAAGCCGCCGGGCGCGGCCCTCGATCATCGGCTTTGCAGGAGGACGGCGGGAGCAGGGGGCTGGAGCGATTTGGCGGGCGCCGCCTTCGGAGCGATGCGGACGACCCCTCCCAGGAGCAGGCCGAGCAGTCCAAGGGCAAGCAGCAGGCGGTACCAGCCGAACGGCGCCAGGCCGTGACGGTTGAGGAAGCCCACCAGCCACTTGATCGCCAGCGCGGCGGAAATGGTCGCCACGGCGACACCGAGCAAAATCGGCATCGCGCCGATCGTCTTGAACATGCTGACATGTCCGTCGTGACCGTCACGGAGCACATCCTTGGCGAGTTTGTACGCGCACGCCCCGCCCAGTGTCGGCAGGCCGAGCAGGAACGAGAACTCGGCCGCCGCCGCGGGGCGAAGCCGGACCAGGTAGCCGGCGGTGATCGTCATCATCGAGCGGCTCATGCCGGGCCACATGGCGATGCATTGCATGAGCCCGATCGTCAGCGCTCGCAGCGGAGTGAGATCGTCGATGCCCAGTTCGCTCCCGCTCGAACGTGCAGTCGAGAACTTGCCCGCCCGCCACGCCTCCAGCGCGAGCATGTAGACACCGCCGAGCGCCAGGGCCGCGACCACCGGTCCCGGCTTGAACAGCAGGGACTCGATGGTGTTGTCGAGCAGGAACCCAAGCACCGCGGCGGGAACAAACGCAATCACGAGGTTGACGACCAGCCGAACGCCGGCGGGGTCCTTGCCCAGCAGTCCGCGGATCATCTGCACGACGCGGGCTCGATACAGGCCCAGCACGGCCAGAATGGCGCCGCCCTGCACAACCACGAGGAACGAATCGACCGCGGCCTTGGTCTGTGGGGGCTCATCGAGGCCCAGGAGCGCGGCCACGATGATCAGGTGGCCGGTTGAAGAGACCGGCAGGTATTCGGTGATCCCTTCGACAATGCCGAGGACAATGGATTGCCACCAGTTCAGGGTGTTACTCCTTCCTGATTGCCCATCTTCACGCATCGAGCGACGGAGGCCTGTCCGGGCTCGCCGAGTGGTCACAATCGGTCATCCAGCGGGCTTCTGCGCATACGGCCGCCGTCATTTGAAGGCCGCAGGGCGTCAGCCTAGCATCCCGGCCCCACGAAACGGCCCCCAAGGGACGATCCGGAAGGGGCTGAGTTCGCGACCTTTAGCCGCGGGATAGACGCCATGGCCTCCAACGCTGTCGCCATCATCAAGAGCCTGACCCAGGCCCAGATCAAGACCGATCTCCCGAAACTGGAGGTCGGCGACACGCTCAACGTGCACTGCCGCATTGTCGAGGGCCAGAAGGAGCGCATCCAGGTCTTCCAGGGTGTGTTGATCGGAATCGCGGGCGGCGGCATCAATGAGATGATCACGGTCCGGCGGATCGTGGACAACATGGGCGTTGAGCGAGTCTTCCCGGTGAACTCCCCGAAGATCGCCAAGATCGAGGTGATCCGCAAGGCCGATGCCCGCCGGGCTAAGTTGTACTTCCTGCGCGACAGGGCCGGCAAGTCTCGCCGACTCCGCGACAAGCGTCGCGGGCTCGAGGTCGAGGTTGCGACCGGCGCCGCGGCGAACTGACCGCCCTCCACGATTTGCAAGTACAATCCGAGAGTGCATCCCTGCCCGCTCCCGAGTCGGTGGCGGGCAGTTTTCTTGCATCGTCAGGCCGCTCGAAAGGTCCAGCATGCGCGCGATCTCGGTACGGCAACCGGTGGCCAACTCTCCGATCACCCAGCAGGTCGCGCTTGTTTCCGACTGGCCGAAACCGGCGCAGCCCGGGCAGGGCGAGGTTGTGGTTCGCACGCTCGCCACCGCGCTGAACCATCTTGACCTGTGGGTGGTTCGCGGCGTCCCCGGCCTTGAACTGGCCTATCCGCGCGTCGGCGGCTGCGACGGCTGCGGCGTGATCGAGCAGGTCGGGGCGGGAGTGGATCCCGCGTGGATGGGTCGCAAGGTGATCATGAACGGAGCGATCGTCCGCGTTCAGCCGCCGCGGCCCGACGATGGGCCGTGCGCGACACTGGCCCCTGAGTATGAAGTCCTCGGGGAGCACCACAACGGCACCAACCGCGAGCGATTCGTCGCGCCGGTCTCAAGTCTTCAGCCTGTGCCGGAGCACTTCGACGCGGCCGAGGCCGCGGCGTATGGCCTGACCTTTCTGACGGCATACTCCATGGTCGTCGGCAAGGCTCGGCTGTGCGCCGGGCAGTGGGTGCTGATCACGGGCATCGGCGGAGGCGTCGCGCTCGCGGCGATGGCGTTGGCGCGGCACGCCGGATGCCGGGTAATCGTCACCAGCCGGCACCAGTGGAAACTCGACAAGGCATCGGAACTGGGCGCGACCGTCGCGATCCTGGACCAGGGACAGGACTGGTCAAGGCAGGTGCGCGAGGCGACAGGCAAGCGGGGCGTTGATGTGGCGGTGGACTCGTCCGGCAAGGCGACGCATCTCAAGTGCATCAAGTCGCTGACGCGCGGAGGCGCTTACGTGACGCCCGGCTGCACGTCCGGGCCCGATGCGGTGACCGATCTTGCTCGGATCTTCTGGAACCAACTCCGCATTCTCGGCTCGACCATGGGCACCGCCTCGGAGTTCGCCGAGGTCGTCTCGCTGTACCGCTCCGGGAGCGTCCGTCCGATCGTCGACAACGTGTTCTCGCCCGAGCAGTGCGGCGAGGCGTACAGCCGCCTGGAGGCGGGCGAGCAGTTCGGCAAGATCGTCATCCGCTGGGCCTAGCCGCGGCAAAAAGAACAGGGGCGGCGCACAGCGCCGACCCCTGGGAGTTGCTTTCCAGGTGTGCGTGGTTCAGCGACGGCGGCGGCGGGCCGCGATCGCCCCCAGTCCGATCGCCGACAGCGCCGCGGTGGCGGGCGTCGGGATCGCGACGATCTGATCCTGTGCGCTGCTCGACTGCAGGACCATCAGCGTCGGCAGCGCGTCCGCGCGTGAGTACCCGGGAGAACTGACCGCGCTCAGCCACGTGCTGGCCAGCGTCACCGCGGGCGTGGTGGTGTTGGCCCGGAACTGGCCCGAACTCAGGTCCGGGTTCATGTCGTGCACAATCTCCCAGACCGCCAGTTGGAACGCCGCGGACTTGTCGGCGGTGTTGATCTGCGGGAAGTAGTCGCCCCACACCCGCTGCAACAGGGTCTGCTGCTGCGACGAAAATCCGTGGGCGTCCATTGTCACGACGTTGAAAATGTTGTTCACGCCCGAGGACACGCCCTGCGAAGGCTCGATGCACGCGGAGTTGAAATCGCGTGGGATCAGCGCATCGATCCCCGCGCCGGGCGAGTCCTGCCGGGTCCAGTTGAACTTCACGGTGTTCACGTTGCCGCTCGAGACCGGCGTGGTGACGTTCACGGACTGAAGGTACTGATACGTGAAGCGCCCGGTGATCGTGTCCGCTCTCGCACCGCCCGAGACTCCGACCGCCGCCACGACGGCGACTCCATACTTGATTGCGGGGCTCTTCATGATCGTTCCCTTTCTCAATCTGCTGCCACCGGAACCGACGCCCAGACGCGGCGCCCGGGTGATCACACCTGGACCACCCATCCGGAGGCAGGAGAAAGGTCGAATTCAGCGCACCGATCCGCCAGACCGCACATCACGCGCTGTCGGCCCAGGCGTCGCCCTGCGCCGTCCACGGAGACTGGGCGACTTGTTCCGGCGGCCGCGGTTTGCCATGCTTGGGGTGATTCCTCATCAGCGGCGCGCAGGCCGCGGTTACCGGCCGCTCCCGCGCTCCGGCGATGCTTGGGTTTCCGCTATACTGCCGAACCAATGCCCACCGACTGGTCCGAAGGAATCCTGCTCGCCGACCTCGCGGATGAGCCTGAACTCTCCGAGGAGTTCTCCGCCGTGTTTGCCCGACTGCGTGGCGCTGGCGCGGGCGAGGACGACGATACCGCGCCTTCGTTCGGCTCGGCCCGCGAAGGCGCCCGGGGCGAGCGGCCCCTGTCACCCGGCGATCCGGTGCCGCATGTCGTGCTGAACTTCTCGGGAGTCTCCTACCTCAACTCGTCGCACATCGCTGCGCTGCTGCGGATGCGCAAGCGACTGGTCGAAGCGGGCAAGCAACTGGTGCTCTGCTCAATGGGGGACGAGGTATGGTCCATGATGCTCCTCACCGGGCTGGACAAGGTGTTCCAGTTCGCGCCCGACCCCATGACGGCGCTGGCCAGCGTTCAACTCAAGCAGCAGGGCCGCTGAACGTCCGTGGCGACTGCGGACACGTCGGGCCGAACCGCCGCGGCGCGGCGGCGAAGTGCCGGTACCATCTGTTCACGATGACCCACCCGGCCGCGACCATGCCCCAGAGCCCTGTGAATCCCCGCTGGGGCACGCCCATCGCCGAACTCCGCGGCGTGACGAAAACCTATTACAAGCCGGACGGGAGCATCCTCGTCGAGGCGGTGGGGCGCAACGGCAAGGGCGTGGACCTCGTCGTGCCCCGCGGTCAATACCTCGCCATCATGGGCGCTTCGGGCTCTGGAAAGTCCACGCTCATGAACATGCTGGGCTGCCTGGACCGGCCGACCACGGGGAAGTACCTCCTCGATGGGGAGGATGTCTCGGTCATGCCCGACGAGCAACTCTCGTCGTACCGCGGCCGGAAGATCGGGTTCGTGTTCCAGGCGTTCAACCTGATCCCCGAACTCACGGTGCTCGAGAACGTCGAGGTGCCGCTGCTGTACCAGTCCATCTCGCGGTCCGAGCGGCGCGAGCGGGCCACCGAGAAACTCGCGCTGGTCGGCCTCGGCGACCGGATGGGCCATCGCCCGCGCGAACTCTCGGGCGGCCAGCAGCAGCGCACCGCCATCGCCCGCGCGCTGGTGACCGAGCCCGTTGTGCTCATGGCCGATGAGCCCACCGGCAACCTCGATTCCTCCACCGGCGAGGCGATCCTCTCGGTGATCGAGCGACTGCACGACCGCGGCATGACCATCATCATGGTCACCCACGACGACCGCATCAGCCAGCGGTGCGAACGCATCTTCCGGCTCAAGGACGGGTTGGTCGAGTCGGATCGGCTTGTCCGCGTCAGGACCGAGCCTCAGCCCGGGCTGTGAGCGTCGGTCGAGTGGTGACGGGCCGAGCCTGTCGTCCCCGTCTCCCGCACGCACGTGGTCTGGAATGTCAGGACCGAGACATCGTCGTCCTGGTGGAGCGAGCCGGTCTGCGCGTCGAGGTCGTCGGCCAGGCGGTCCATCGCCGCGCCTAGGCTCGCCAGGGCATCGCCCCGGCGCATCGCGGCGAAGTGATGGAAGTGGGGGGGAATCGGCCTCGTCCCGGCCTCGCCCGGGCGCGCGTTGCGGGCAAATGCCGACTCGATCCCGTCGGAGTGCACGACCAGGATCTCGTCTTCCTCCAGCCGCACGGTCACCTGCTGATACTCGAACTCCGGCACCACGCCCAGCAGCATCCCCGAGACGTTGATCGGCCGCACACCGTGAGGACCGACGCGCAGCGGCGGCGGATGCCCCGCCGCGGCGAGCGTGATCAGCCCGGTCCGGGTGTCGATCAGTCCGCAGATCGCCGTCGCGAACCGCGCCGGCCCCGCGATCGAGTCGGCCAGTTCGGCGTTCAATCGCTGGAGCGACTCGGCCGGCGGGATGAGGCGATACCCGTTCGCCCCGCCCACGCCGATCTCCTTTCGCGGGATCGACCCGGCGATGTACAGCGTCATGAGCGCGGCCGGTACGCCGTGGCCCATGGCATCGGCCAGGAAGAACCCGATGTGGTATTCGTCGAGTTGGCACACGTCATAGGTGTCGCCGGACACAAAGCCCGCCGGACGGTACAGCACCGAGCACTGCACGCCGTCGAGCATCGGCATCCGCTTGGGAAGAAAGTCGCGTTGCACCTTCGCCGCCAGGAGCAGTTCCTGGTGCAGGCGGTCGATCTCGGCGGACGTTTCGCCCTGGAACGACTGGGCCATGCGGATGGACTGGTCGAGCGATCGCACCGCCGGCTGGCGCTGGGCGAGGCCGAAGAGCAGGCCGGCGGTGGTGCGGGGGTCGTTCGCGGCGCGCTGCGTCACCACCGATCCCGCGTTGAAGCCCTCCAGGCGAGCCTCCTGGTCGGGGTCATCGCCCAGCAGCAGCACGGTCGGCACCAGCGCCTGCTGCAGAACGTCGATCACCCGGTAGAGCATCGAGCCGGTCGAGCCGGCAAACGGCGCGACCGCCGCGGCGTCCCATGCCTGCGCCGGCTTCAGCGCACGCGAACTCGAGAGCACCTGCTCGGGTGTAAGAAAGTCCACCTTCGGCACGGGGCCGGGCCAGGCACGCAGCATCGGCTCCCACCAGCACGGCCGCGAGGCGTCCGTGCCCGGTGCGGCGATCAATGCCAGTGTTTGGCTCTGCATGCCCGGCAGCCTCCGCCGGAGCGCCCGTCTCCGGGATGCCGCCGAGCATGTCGGCAATGCATCCCTTCGCGGCGCTCCCGCCAGAAGGCTGGCATCGGCCTACTGGGCCAGTTTCTTGAGGGCCGCATAATCGAAGGCGATCAGATCGCCCTCCTTGACCCCCAGGGCCTTGATGGAACCGGCCTTCAACTCGATCGCGAACGTCGCCGGATACCGGCTCGAATACCGCTTCAGGCGGTCGTTGTACTGCATGTCCGTTTCGTTCTTGAAGTCCCCCTCCCCCCGCGCGACTTCCTTCTTCATCTCATGCATCGCCAGCACCCGGCCCACCCCGTCGGTGTAGATGATGTCGATGTCGATCGGGCAGTCACGCATCACAAAGCCCTGCACCGCTACCTGCCCCGCAGGAAAAACGAAGATCATCCCCCCGTCGTCGGCGATCTGCGTCCGCCCGCCCAGGCCCAGCATCCGCTTCGCGTTGTCCGCGGCGATCTCCAGGAAGTATGTCTTGCCCGAGATCTTCACGCCGGCAACGCCGTTCGCCACGGTGTCCTTCTCCTCGCACCCGGTCCCGGCGACCGCCGCGGCCAGCAGCACGAACACGAGCAGGGACTTCAGCGAGCCTGGGAGAGCAGCCATCGGTCATCCTCTTGGGTGAATGTGATCGGTCGATGCGGAATGGTACTCAGCACGAGGGCATCGCTGAACTCCGCCGCGTTCATCAACCCGCGCCGCGGCGTCGTGCCGCACCAGAACGCGACCAGCCCCACGACCGCTTCCGCCGGAACGCCGCGCGACCGGTAGTAATCCAGCCGCGTGTCGCCGTGGCGCTTGGCCAGACGCCGGCCGTCGGGCCCCAGCACCAGCGGCAGGTGCGTGAACACCGGCTCGGGCGAGAGTTCCAGCGCCCGCCACAGCAGCAACTGCCTCGCCGCCGAATCCAGCAGATCATCCCCGCGCACGATCTGTGTGATCCCCTGGCGGTGGTCATCTACCACGACCGCGAGTTGATACGACGGCTGCCCGCGCCGCGTCCACAGCACGAAGTCGCCGACTGTCGATGAGGGATTGATCCTCTGTCGCCCGGCGAACCCGTCCCCGAACTCGACGTCCACGTCCGGCGTGCAGAACCGCCAGTTGGGCGGTTCCGATCCGCCCTCGACAACCACCGAGTCGAACTCCATCGGCTGCCCCGCCGGCGGAGGGCGGAGGTGCGCCGGGAACGGTGTCTCGTGGCCACCCTCCTGTGGTGCGCTCAAGGCCGACTCCACCTGCCCGCGCGTCAGGGCGCACGGATACGCCATGCCCGCCGCGGCCAGCCGCCGGATCGCCGCCGTGTATGGCGCAAGGTCCTCCGACTGCACCACGACTCCCGACAACTCGCCGCGCCGGGGATCCACCGCCCCCGGCCACGCGTCCCAGTCGATCCCGAGCCAGCGGAGCGTGTCGATCACGCCGGCGACCGCACCGGCCTTGATGCGCGGCGTGTCGAGATCCTCGATCCGCAGCACGATCCGCCACCCCTCGCGGCGAGCCATCGCCCAGTTCACCAGGAACGTGCGCGCGTTGCCAAGGTGCAATGCACCCGTCGGCGAAGGCGCAAGTCGTGTGATATCAACCACTTCAATGCCCCGTTCCATCGTCGTGCCAGCATCGGCGTCACACCGCCATCACCACAGCCCCGAGACGATACACTGGGCCTCGGTTCGATTCCGGGCGGGGCGTTCGGGGATGTCTGTCCGACTCGGTGCATCGATCAGCGTGAGCCCATCCGGGCGGAGGCCGTCGGCGATGACCAAACTGACCGATGCACAGATCGCGGGGATGCTGACCTCCCGCCCCGACTGGTCGGAAACCGGCGGCGCGATCCAGCGGACTTTTCACTTCAAGAACTTCGCGGAGGCCATGAAGTTCGTCGACGGTGTGGCCGCGGCGGCCGAGGCCGACCAGCACCACCCCGACATCCTCATCCGCTACAACAAGGTCACGCTGACGCTGAGCACCCACGACGCCAGCGGCATCACCGAGAAGGACTTCGCGCTCGCCGCCAAGATCGACACCCTGGCGCCGCCGCCCCCGGCCAAGCAGACTTCCAAGCGCAGAGCATAACTCCCGCGGCGTCGGCTTCGCCCGCTCGGGTAAAGGTCGAGACACGCGATCGCGCTACTTGAGTTCGACGTTCCAGTACGCATCGTCGAGGAACGCCTTCCACGACGAGTACCGCTCCTGCCCGAGTCGCAGCGTGATCAGCGGGTTGCGCTTCGGCTTCACGGGCGGGCGGACCAGCCGCATGCTCGCCTGGTCAGGCGTGCGGCCGCCCTTGCGCGCGTTGCACTTCACGCACGAGCACACCAGGTTCTCCCACGATTCGCCGCCGCCCTGCGTCCGCGGCTTCACGTGGTCAATCGACAGTTCGCTCGTGGGGAACGTCTTCCCGCAATACTGGCACTGGTTGCGGTCCCGCGCAAACAGGTTGCGCCGGTTGAGCTTCACGATCTGCGCGGGCAATCGGTCATAGCCGAGCAGGCGGATGACGCGGGGCACCGCGAGGTCGATCCGCACCGTGCGGATCCAGTCGTGCTTGTCCGGCTCGAACGACTTCCGCAGCGCCGAGAGTTCCGCCCACGACTCGAAGTCGTAGTTGATGTACCGGCCCTCGTCGACGTGGATCACCTCGGCGAGTTCGCGGCACAAAAGCGAGAACGCCCGCCGCGCCGAGACCACCCGCACCGCCACGTACAACTTGTTCAGGACCAGGACCTTCGTGTCCAACGCGGAGGCGAGCGCGACCGCGCTCCCCAGCATCCCTCCCCCTCCGTGTGGAGCAGCCAGAAGCGGGTCCATCCCCTCGGCCGCTTCATCAAGGGCGGCATGGCGGATCGACGCGGTTCTGGCCCGTGGGGCACTCATCTATCCCTCTCCGTCGCCTTCCGGCGGCGGCGAGTTTCACAAATCTGACCCATAGCAGCATAGGGGCCAGCAGAATCGGTGTCGACTTTGCGCGGAAGGAGCGTGTTCGGGCTGACGGATGATTCACAAAGTGGACAGGGCCCAGCGAAAGCAAAGGCCCCGCCTTTGCCGGCAGGGCCTTCGTTTGCACTTACTTCTTGTCGCCGCAGGTCACGGTGTGCATGGCCCCATGCCGGTGGAGAACCACGTCGCCAGGAACGCGAAGATCGCCGGCACGCCGCACGCGCCGCCGAAGCAGCGAGCCGCCGGCACGTAGGCGAACCAGTCGGAGAGGAAGCAGAAGATGTCCGGCACTTCCACCGTGCCGTTGTGACACCAGTCGGCATCGCAGGACTGGCACTCATCGAGGATCCCGTCCAAGTTGAAGTCGAGGTACGGGTTTCCCTGGATTTCCGCCGCATCCGAGATCCCGTTCCCATTGCAGTCGGCGATCGCGGTGGCTTCGCCGCACACGCCCAGTTCGTACGCAGCGCGGAACGTCGCCATGTCGTCCTCATCCGGCAGCGGGTTGCCATACGGATCTACATCGGGGTTCCCGTCGTTGTCGAAGTCCGTGTCGATATGCCGTGCGAGCCAGTTGGTGGCGAACTTGGATTCGTCCGAACTGTTGATGACGCCGTTCTGGTCCCAGTCCGCGATGCACCGCATGTTGCTGTAGACCGACAGGTTGGTCCAGTACGCCGTGTTCATCGCCGTGATCGCCGTGACGATTGCCGACAAGTTGTAACCCGAAAAGCCCGGCCGGTACCACACGAAGTGGTTCACGCCGTAGTTCATCGCCTGCGTCCCGATCTCGCCCCAGTCGCTGCCACTCAGCCACCCGTCCTGCGCCACAAAGCTCGGGTTCGGGTATGTCGTTTGAAATGACACCTTCGGACCCGTGGTACCGCTGTACCCGACGAACGTCCCGGGCGAGTAGTACACCGCGTACGGGTTGTCCGGCAGCGCCCGCGTCTGCGCCCGGGCCTGCTCCATGGCCCACTTCTTCATCGTCGCCTCGAACCCCGGCTTACCGACCGACTGCCCGTACCGCTCGCAGTACGTCGCCATCGTCGGCCAGGTCGCGTAGTTGGCGGCGGACTCTCGGTACTGAACGCTCGCGTAGTACACGACGAACGCCCGATTCTCAACGTCGTCGCCCGGCGAAACCGGATACTCGAACCCGTGCGGCGTCAGCGTAAAGGTGCTGGTCCCCGCGTCCCAACTGGCGACCTCGATGATCTCGCGACTGAAGCCGTTCGCGCCGGAAGTGAACTGGACGAAGAGACGTTCCCCTAGCGTGTTGAGATACAAATCAGGGTCGAACACATCTTCAAAGCTCTCAACGACCATCGCATTGCCGGACGCGGAGTGAGCCGTTCCCCTTCGGAACTCCGCCGCGTCGTAGTACATCGGCTTCACCCCACCGTCTTCGCCCGTGCTCCATCCGTGATCGGGGCTCGTGATGCAGTAGTACGCATCCCAGCTCACGCTCCCCTTCCAACTCCGCCGGCCGTGATACGACGCGGTCCCCGGACCCGTAGGCACTTCATACTCGACGCCGTTGTGCTTGACGCCGTACCCCTTGCCGATGATGTACTGCGTCAGGCTCGCCCGCGGCCACTTGGCTCGGAACGGAATCCACGTCGAACGCTCGCGGTGGTAGTTGTAAGCCGTGATGAACGTGCTGCCGAGGTAGGAATGCAGGTCTTGATTGAGCGGGCTGTAGTCAGTACCGCTTGGTGTAAAGTTCAGAGTGGAACCGAACGCCGCGTGCCACTGTGACAGCGTGTGGTTCGCATCGATCTTGTATTGGCTGTTGCTTGCCTTCGGATCGTTCAGGTAGTCGACGTAGTTTGTCTAGTCGATCGAAACCTCCCCGACATCTTCCGTCCCGACCACCACCGCCACCGGCTCGGGGAGCGTCGGCGCGTTCGTTGTGATGTAGTCGCAGAACGTCGTCACCCACTCTTCGACCTCCAGCGAGCCGTGATGGAAGAAGTAGCACGGCAACAATCCGCGGTTCGGGTGGGTCGCATCGCCCCGCGAGATCGTGAACGCCGCCGCGCTTGACGGCACCGCTGCGTCAAGCGTGAACGTCCAACTCGAAGGGTTGAACCCGGTGATCAGCGCCGAGAACGACCCGTCGATCGTCACCGTGGCGGGGCTGGACGTGTAGTACTGGTTGTCGAACTGCCCGAAGAACGCCCGATTGTCCGCGTGAACCACGAACGAAGAGCCCGACACGGACGCGATGCCGCCGCCCTGGGCGATGTAGTCCTTCTGCGGCACACGGGCAACACTCGTCGGCAGGTCGTCCTCGTGATTCGAGAACGTTGCCAGCATCGACGCGGCCCCCTCCTCGAACCGGTGCGACTGGCCGAGGTTCTGCAGGCGCAGCGCCCAGTAGAACGGGAGTGTCGGGTGGGCCGTGTCCCACCCCGCCTTGGCCGTCTGCACGCGGCTGATCACGTCCGCCGCCGCGGCCTCGGCGTTGGCCGCGATGCTGCTGGTGTCGTAGTTGCGCAGGTCCACGTGCAGTTGCGGCGCGATGACGGCGCCGCTCGCCAGAAGATTCCACATGTCGTTGACGGTCGGGTCCGTGGATGCCCAGAGAGCCTCAGCCGACGTAGACAGTTCGGTGGTCCACAAGGTGTGGATCACGCCCTGTCGCACCAGCCGCCGCACCGCCGTCTGGCTCATGCTCACGCCGGGTCCGAGCACCGGGTCGCACGGCGTGCTGATCGTCTCGCCGCCGACTTTGTAGACCCCGCCCGAGACATGGCAGTGGTACGGCGAGGTGGTCAGCCACGTCCCGTCGGGCATGCAGCAGGGGCCGGTCTGGGCCGGCACAGCCGCGGCCGGGCAGAGAAAGGCGAGCGGCGCGGCGACGGCCACCGCGAGGCGGCGAAGCGAACGTTGAAGCATGGAGACCTCCACAATGAGCCCGTGAGAGAAGGAAAGCACAGAACGCGGGCGTCTTATAACTGATCGCGGCAAACCGTGCAACCCCCGCCCCAACGCGTGGACCCCCCACAGGCTTGCCTGCCGGGCCGCGGGGTGGTATGTTGACCGATCTTCTCTCTCGCTCTTGCTCTTCTCTTGAAATGGGACGGTCATGCGGTCAACGGCGAATCGGCTGCATCTGCTCGGAGTTTGCTTGGCTGTCGGCGCATCCGTGGCGACCTGCCGCGCCGAACTCGTGGTCAACGGGGGGTTTGAAACGGGCGGATTCTTCCCCTGGCTGGTTCCGCCCAACGTGCCTCTCGGCCAACCGAATCCTCAGTACTTCGACATCAACAACAACGGCGCGCATGGCGGCACCTACTACGCGGCCATGTCGTCCACGCAGCTTCGGTTCATGTCCCAGATCCTCCCCACGACCGCCGGGGCCGATTATGAGTTGAGCTTCTGGGTGCGGCGGACCGGTCTCGGTCCCGGAGTCTTCCGCGTGCGTTGGGAAGGGCAGGTCGTTTATGACCCCTTCATGTCCAATCTTGATTTCATGGAGTGGAAGCGTCACACCGTCCTGCTTCACTCGAACATCACCGGCTCGCTGCTGGAGTTCGGCCAGAGTTACTTCCCGCAGGAATACCACATCGACGACATCTCTGTTGTCCAGATCCCTTCCCCCTCCGCCGCGGCGGTGCTGCTCATGGGCGCATCATGGCGATGCGACGGCGGCGGCGGTGAAGCGGGGAACACTTGGCGGAACGCTCGTGCTGCGTGAAGGCCGAGCCGCAAATCGAGGTCGCCTTCAATGCCTGAAGTGCCGCATGCCCGTCACCAGGCACGTCACACCGTGCCGCTGGCAGAGGTCGAACGTCTCTTGGTCGCGCTTTGAGCCGCCGGGGTGCACGATCATCTTCACGCCCGCCTCGATCAACACCGCCGGGCCATCGGAGAACGGGAAGAACGCGTCGCCTGCGGCGACGCCGCCCCGGGCATGCTCGCCCGCCTTCGCCGCGGCGAGCCTGCACGCCGAAACGCGATCGACCTGGCCGGAGCCGACGCCGAAGAGCCGGATGCACGGTGAGGCATCGGCGTTGGGGGCGGCGGTGGTATCGATCCCGCCGATCACCACCGCATTGCTGGAGACATACTTGACGAGCGTCTCCATCGCGATCGCCGCGGCATGTAGCTCCCGCGGCGCATCAGGCCCTGCCTTCTTCTCCCAGCGGGTGGGCTCGGAGGGGGCGACATCGCGATCCTGCACAACCATGCCGCCGGGGACCGAGCGGTACTCGAGTTTCCGCGCCACCGAGGCCGCGTGATCGCCCACCGCCAGCAGCCGCACATTGGCCCACCGCTCGCGCAGCAGGGCGAGGGCCGCATCATCAAACTCGGGCGCGACGATGACCTCGAAGAAGTGCTTCTCGTGGGCGATGACCGTCGCCGCGGCCAGGTCCAGCGGCCGGTTCGTCGCCAGGATTCCGCCATAGGCGGCGACCGGGTCCCCCGCGATCGCTCGATCGACCGCCCGCGCCAGGCTCGCGGCCATCGCCGCGCCGCACGGGTTGGTGTGCTTCACGACCACGGCGCAGGCGGGGAAGTCTGTCAGCCCCGGTAGCGCCGAGATCTTGCCCAGTGACCGGGCCGCCTCCAACGCCGCGGCGGCGTCGAGGATGTTGTTGTACGACAGTTCCTTGCCGTGCAGTTGCCGCGCATTGACAACGGTCGGCCCGATCGATGACGGGTCGCGGTAGAGCGCGGCCTCCTGGTGCGGGTTCTCGCCGTAGCGCAGTTCATCAACCTTGGTGTACGAGATCTTCAGCACCTGCGGGAACGCGCCGGGGGTCCGCCGGCCGAGGAAGGTGGCGATCGATGCGTCGTACTCGGCGGTCTTGGCGAACGCGGCCGTCGCCAGTTCCGCGCGCGTCCGCAGCGTCGTCGCGCCGCCGTTGGCATCCATCTCCGAGATGATCCGGTCGTAATACTGCGGCGAGGGGACCACCGTCACCCATTGATAGTTCTTCGCGGCCCCGCGGATCATCGCCGGCCCGCCCACATCGATGTTCTCGATCGCCTCGGTGAGCGACACGCCCGCCTTGCTCACCGTCTCTTCAAACGGATACAGGTTGATGCACACCAGGTCGATCGGCGTGATGCCATGCGCCTTCAAAAACGCGGCGTGCTCGGCGTTGTCCCGCACCGCCAGCAGGCCCCCGTGCACCGAGGGGTGCAGCGTCTTCACGCGACCGTCGAGCCCCTCCGGGAACCCCGTCACCTTCTCGACGGGGATGACGTCGATCCCCGCCGCGGCGAGCGCCCGGGCGGTGCCGCCCGTGGAAACGATCTCGACCCCTCGCTCGCGCAGCGCCCGCGCGAAGGGGACCAGGTCGGCCTTGTCGCTGACCGAGAGGAGCGCCCGGCGGATCATCACGAGTTCTGACATGGGCGTGCCTCGCTCAGAGGAAGGAAGAAACGCCCGGTGATTCAGTTCCGGGGCACGAGTTTGAACACGACCCCGTTCGCCGTGGCGCCGTACAGATTACCGTCGACAAACGGCTGCGCCCGCAGGAACACGACCTTGTCGAGCGTCACGGTGTCGATGACATCGCCGCGGGCCGGGTCGATGGTGGTCGCGGTCGAGGTTGCCGAGTCCCAGAAGACCAGCCGGCCCTTGCGCACGGCGGTGAGCACGCCATGCACGGGCTTCGTCTGCCACAGCACCTTGCCGTTCGCGCTGTTGAAGGCTGTCAGCCCCGGCGTGCCGAGGTCGCAGTACACGACCCCGTTGTGATACACCGGCGCCGAGCGGAGGGGCTCCTCCGTCCGGTGACGCCAGATCGTGCCCGCGTTCTCGCCAGAGATGGCGTACAGCGAATGGTCGAGGCTCGCCAGGAACAGGGTCGAGTCTGAAGCCCCCAGCGCGGCGCCGGGGCCGGCAAACACCCGCCCCCGCCCGAGCGAGTAGCCCGAGATCGCGTCGATGATCAGCACCTCGCCGCGGGCCGATGCCAGCGCCACCGCCGTACTATCCCCAAACTGGATCGGATCCACCTCCACCGATCCATCCAGCCCCGAGCCCCACTGCCGGAACCCGTTGAGCGTGAGGTGACCGAGGACCTGCCCGTCGGAGCAGCCGTACACCAGGATGTCGCCGACCTTGACCGGCCGCGTGTTCACGACCTTCTCAAGCCGCTGCTTGTCGAGCAGGTTCCCCGTCTCGATGTCAAAGACAAATGCCTCCGACTCGCTGGAGCAGATGATCCGGTTGCCCTCCCGGATGTTGCCGGTGTACTTGGTGAGCGCCTGCGCGGGCTGATCCGACCAGCGACGCTCACCGCTGCGGTCTTCGAGGATGCTCAGCACGCCCGAAGAGTCCTGGGCCATGATCACGTCGCCCTCGACGTTGAAGAAGCGCAGCCGCGCACCCGTGAACATCGTCGGGAAGCCCCGCCAGTCGATCCGGTATCCCAACTTGGCGTACTGCTCGGTATGCACGGGCACCGTTGCCGCGCGAGCCTCCGGCGAGGTCGGCTGCATCCCGCCGTCGGATTCGCACCCGGCCAGTGCGCCGGACCACGCGAGCAAGAGGCCCATCGCCGCCGCGATTGGGAGCGGAAGGTGCGAACGGCGGCGAATGATCGACGCGGGCTGGTCAACAGGCATCGTGGTCGGCCTTTCCTGCGAGTGTCCGGGTGCCCGGTTCGGGCGGTCGCGGCGGGGATTGATCGAACAGAGATCGTTGAAGCGCAAAACTCAGAAAGAGAGTGATAGGTGCATAGGTCGGGGAAGGCGGCGAAGTCGCGGGAGCCAGAGGCAGGGGAGTCCAAGAAGTGGGGAGGGCTGTTGGGGGGCGGAGGCGGTGTGGTGGGGGGAGGGGGGCAGGGGGAGGGAGGGCGGATTGGGGCAAGCAGTATCGACCCCACCGGCGGAACCGTCAAGCCGGGACCCGCTCCCAGGGGGATTCCGCCGGCCCGGGGCTACGCTAGGAACGATGTTCACCGGGCTGGTCCAATCCGTGGGGAGCGTTCGGAAGGTCGAGCGCATCGGTGACGGCCCGGACGGTCCGGTTCGTCTGGTGATCGACCCCGGTTCCTGGGTTCACCGTCCCTCTCACGGCGATTCAATCAGCGTTTCCGGTGTCTGTCTGACCGTCGCAAACCGCCCGACCGCACGCTCCCGGATGCTGGGGTTCACGGCCGTTCCGGAGACCCTCTCCAAGACCACGCTGGGCGGGCTCCGTGCCGGCGGCCGGGTGAATCTCGAACACGCCCTGACGCCGTCAACCTTCCTCGGCGGCCACCTTGTCCAAGGCCATGTTGACGGCAAGGGAAAGGTGGTGTCTGTCCGCCGCGGCGGGGATTGGCGGGTGCGGGTTCACCTGCCGGCCGGCCTTCGGGAGTTCATCGTTCCCAAGGGCTCGGTCTGTCTGGACGGCGTGTCGCTGACGGTCGCGAGCGTCTATGCCGACGGCTTTGAAGTCGCCCTGATCCCGACGACGCTCGAACTGACGACGCTCGGCGGCCTCACGCCCGGCGACTGGGTGAATGTCGAAACAGACCTGGTGGTCAAGACCATCCTCGCGTGGGCGCGGCGGCTGGGCAATGCAAAGGCGGGCGTGATTGTGGGCCGCCGGGCAAACGCCGCGCCGAAGAAGTCGAAACCCGGCCGTACCCGCCGATAGACTCGCCGCGTGCGCATCCTCGGAATCGATCCCGGCCTGCGGCTGACGGGCTTTGCCTGCCTCGAACGCGCACGCGCGCCGCGGACACCATCCGGCGCGATGGTCATCGAAGCCGGCGTGATCCGGTTGAACGCGAAGAGCGCTGTTGCCGACCGCCTGCTCGAACTGGACACCGATCTGGCCGAGATCATCGCGCGGGTCGGGCCCGCGGCGCTTGCCGTCGAGAAGTTGTACGCTCACTACGCCCACCCCACGACGGCCATCGTCATGGGCCACGCCCGGGGGATCGTGCTTCTGCAGGCGCGGCGGGCGGGCCTCGATGTGCTCGAACTGGGCGCGACGGAGGTGAAGAAGTCGCTGACCGGCAACGGGCACGCGAGCAAGTCGCAGATGCAGGACAGCGTGAAGATGCAACTGGGTCTGGCCGCACGCCCCGAGCCGCCGGATGTGGCCGATGCCATCGCGATCGCCCTGTGCGCCATGCGGCGGACCGCGCCCGCTCGACGCTAAACTTCCCCCATGCCCCCAGCCTCGAAGCACGACAAACTCGCCGCCCAGGTGCTCATCGTTGAGGATGAAGCCGAACACGCCGAGGTCATGGCCGAAGCCCTCAAGAAGTTCGGGCACGTCTGCACGATCGTCGGCGGTGTGGCCGCGGCCGTTGACGAACTCAAGCACGGCCAGTTCGATGTCATCATCACCGACCTTCGCATGCCCGCCTCGGCGGGGGTGATCGGCACCGCCCTAGATGGTTCCGATGCGGGTCTCAAGGTCCTCCAGTCCGCGCGCGAACTCCAGCCCCAGGCCGAGACAATCATGGTCACGGCGCATGGGGATGTGCCGACGGCCCGCGCAGCCTTCAAGTTCGGGGCGTACGACTTCATCGAGAAGCCGCTCGACCTGGAAGTGTTCCGCAACCTCGTGAACCGCGCGGCGGAGACCGTGCTGCTCCGGCACGAGGCCTCGGGTGCGGGCTCAGGCGCGAGCGGTCTTGATGACCTGGTGCAGCACGACGGCTTTGAGGGCATCATCGCCGGCTCCGAGCCGATGCGCCGCATCCTCCAGACGGTGCGCGCTGTTGCCCCATCGAATCTCCCCGTACTCATCACCGGCGAGAGCGGCACCGGCAAGGAACTCATCGCCCAGGCGATCCACCGCAACAGCCCGCGCGCCAAGGCGCGCTTCGTGCCCTTCAACTGCGCAGGCCAGAGCGAAACCCTGCTCGAAGATGCACTCTTCGGCCACGTCCGCGGCGCATTCACCGGCGCGGAGAAAGACCGCGAGGGCGTGTTTGAGTATGCCGGTGGCGGCGGCCCAGGCAGCGGCGGACACGGCACGCTCTTCCTCGATGAGATCGGCGACATGCCCCTGACCATGCAGGCCAAACTCCTCCGTGTGCTGGAGAACGGCGAGGTGGTGCGGCTGGGGAGCAACGAGCCGCGCAAGGTCGATGTGCGATTCGTCAGCGCGACCAACAAGGACCTGGTGAAGGCGTCGAAGGAAGGGACGTTTCGCGAGGACCTGTACTTCCGCATCAAGGGCGCACACATTCACCTGCCGCCCCTGCGCGAACGCCGCGAGGACATCCCGCGCATCGCCCGCCATGCGATCACCCGCTACGCCACGCAGATGGCCCCGAAGGGCAAGCCGCCCGTGATCCCCGACATCACCGACGCCGCGATGATGCGCCTCACCGCCTATGCCTGGCCCGGCAACGTGCGACAGCTCCTGAACGTCATCCAGAACATGGTCGTCATGGCGATGGGCGAGGCCGCGCAGGCCGGCGGCTCCACCACGGCCGAGGCCCCGGCCCGCATCGACACGCGCCACATCCCCGATGAAGTCTCCAGCCCCGATCTCCCCGACGATGATGCCCTCAGTG
This sequence comes from uncultured Phycisphaeraceae bacterium, assembly GCA_964409775.1. Taxonomy (GTDB): domain Bacteria; phylum Planctomycetota; class Phycisphaerae; order Phycisphaerales; family UBA1924; genus JAHBXL01. The sequence continues at coordinate 60,198 of CAYPEI010000003.1, forward strand.
CCGACGGCGGTGCTGGCCTTTCCGGTGGCGCAGCTGGGGGGGTGGGTGCGGGCGGAGGCGGGGGGGCGGGCGGCAGTTCCTCCGCGGCGACCAGTGGCGGCGGGGGAGTGGGGGGGATGGGTTCTCTCGCCGGCACCAGCCTCGAACAGTTGGAGAAGCGCGCCATCCGCGAAACCCTCCGCCTCACCGCGGGCAACCGCGAGAAAGCCGCGCAGCTCCTTGGGATCGGCGAGCGAACGCTGTACCGCAAGTTGAAGGAGTATGGGCTGCGATGAACGGCCCAGCTTGACGCTTCGTGCCGCAGAGGGATTTGGAAGTAGAGGCGGGGATGGTGTATCGCCAGAGGCGAGCCCATAAGTTCCCCGTTTGAGGGATTGACAACTCGGCTGAACTGGATAATTTCCAAGTTTAACCTGGAGGCAATGCGATGCGATCACATCTGTTCCTCGGCAGCTTGATAGCAATCATTATGCTGATCTCGAGCTCAATCGCAGTGGCTCAACTGTGTGATGATCCGCCGGGTGCGCAACGTGTCAATGACGACTACCTGCCAGATCCCAACGGCTATTGGTGGCTCATTACAAATTATCAAGACACCAACTCGGATGGGCTTATACGTCCGACTGATTACTTCAATTTTCCAGACTCGTTCGTGAGCGGGCCTGTGCGATTGGCGGATCCAACCATTCTTCGAGCGGCTTATGGTTCCGATATATGGTATTACATTACCGGCACTTCAACGCCCGCAGAGAATTTTCCAATTTACCGGACTCGCGATTTTCGCACATTTGAACTGCATATGTGGGCGTTTGATGATCAGAATCGAAATGGTTCAGGTCAATGGGTAGATACAACAACGAATCCGCCTACCTTGCACATCGGATCTCTTAGCCAGTCCGATACCTATACGTATCTTTGGTCAAATCAGCTCTTTATCGATCCTGATTATGTTGGAGCGAATCCGCCAGTGTATTTCGTGTTCTCTGCGAATGAAAATTCAACATCGACAGATGATACCTCAAGCTACTTCGGAAGCATGAGTTTGGGGGATTTTCAGTCTTGGCATAATCTTAATCCTGCTAATGATGGACCGCGATTCCTAGATCAGCGAGTTTCGGGAAACAACATCAAAGAATCAAGGTGGTTCGGCTACGAACCTGGAGGCCCGGGAACAGGATTTGTTTATGATGGTGGTCACGCGGCCGGTCGCTGGATTCCATGTACGTCTTCTATCTCTCGAGCAGGCCCTAACTGCGGTGATCTGGAATTGCTGCAGCGAGGGGCCAACTGGCGGTGCGTTGGGGCTATATCGACGATGTACGTCGATGCATTCACGTTTGTTGATCCGAAGCTGCTCGCAGGGCAGCCGTGGCGTCAATCGGTACTGTATAGTTGGCTTGCTGAGGATCCAACAATCTGGAGCGGCCACTGGGGTCAGCACATCGCAGCGGCGACTACTAACGGGTTTGGTCGCTTCAGGCAAGGTCAATTTGGATATAGCATGGCTTTTTGCCGTAACGTGAATAATCCTCCAATTGGCGGTTTGCTTGCCGGAGGGACGGGACCGTTCGACAATGGTGCAAGTGATGTTAATGGCAATGAAGCCAACTCGGCAATCGCCGAAGGCGTATGTGCATTTTATAACGAGCAGAATGATCGTTACTATATTATTTATTCGCGCAATTTGTGGTCGAGCCCTGCATATCAAATGGTCTACAGAAAGTCCGCTGTCGGCGCATCCTTCCTTTTGTTACAATTGCCTGCGTGGGACGACCGAACAATTGCGGAGCAGCGACTATTGCGTGGAACGAACTACACAAGTGCAACGCCGCAGGCTAATAATTATGGAAACGGCGATGTATTTTGGATTAAAGACAGTCTGACTGGCGAGAAACTATATTACCTGATATGCCATGTCAAGGTGGATAATGGAACCCGTCGGACGATACTTATTAAAGAACTCTTTTTCAATCCATCAAATGGGAATATTATAGAACTGTTGGAGACCTCCACGGACCCGCGTCGGGATGTTCGGGTGTTCCGCATTCCGGTCTGTCGAGACCACCAAAGTTGCATGTTAGACGTGGATGAGGACGGCATCGTCGGAGTGCCGGATATGTTCGCGTTTCTAAGTGCGTGGTTTGCAGTCACGGGGGGAAATACATGTGCGTCTCTCGGTTGCATTGCCGACTGGGACCGGAGTGGTGTGGTCGATGTTCCGGATATCTTTGCATACCAGTCGAGTTGGTTCGCCGTCGGGGCAGGCAATCCTTGCCCCTGAATGGCGATCCATCGCGAGATGCTTAGCCGTTAGACAGAGGTAACCAGGCTGTTTTTTCCGAAAGTCGCTACTGGTGATTGTCGCTGCATTTGTTAGTCCACGGGCATGTGAGCTTGGCCGTTAAAGCGTGCGGTATTTGCGATCATCGCTCCACAGATCTCTGTGTGCGTGGTGGGCTACAATTCAAGCAGGGTTACTTTTGAATTTCTGGAGGATGTTTTTGTTCCGAACCTCTTTTGCCCGTGCCCGCCGATTGGCTTACCTGAAGCTCGGCGTACCCGCCTCATTTACGACCCTGCTTCGTTACGATGCGCTGCCTCGCCCGCACTACGCCTACGGCGTGTATCAGGCCGCGCTCCAGGCGCGTGCCCTCGGGCTCCCCGCGATCTCGGCGATCGAGTTCGGCGTCGCGGGCGGTCAGGGACTCATCGAGCTTGAGCGTGTCGGCGATCTGGTAAAGGCCGAAACCGGCGTCGATGTCCGCGTCTACGGCTTCGGGCTCGCCAAGGGCATGCCGGTTCCGATTGATCATCGCGACATGTCCTACGTCTGGGCGCCCGGCCTGTTCAAGATGCCGCTCAAGCGCATCCGCTCCCAGTTGAAGCGCGGCGAACTGGTCCTCGGCGATGTCCGAAATACCGTGCCGAACTTCCGCGAAAAGTTCAACCCGCCGCCGATCGGCTTCGTCGCGTTCGATCTCGACTACCACTCGTCAACGGTGGCCGCGTTCGGTCTCTTCGACGGCGAAACCGCGGCCATTCTTCCACGTGTCTTCTGCTACTTCGACGACATCATCGGCGACGATGCAGAGCTGCACGGGCCGTTCGCCGGCGAGCTCGCCGCGATCGAGGACTTCAATCGCGACCATAACAGCCGCAAAATCTCCGCGATCTTCGGCTTGCGACACAAGCGGTTGGTGCCCTCGTGGTGGAACGACGTGATGTTTGTGATGCACGCCTTCGATCATCCGCAGTACAACACGTACATCAATCCGCGATGGAAAGCACCCGCTGCGAAAGCCGACACGAAGCCTGAAGTTGTGGTGCGTGCCGGGCTGAATGGAACGCCATGCAGGGCGGGGCCTACTTCTTCAACGCCCGCACACACCCCAGCACCATCAGCACCATCCCGCTGAGGATGCCTAGCACAGCGAACCCCGCAACCGCGCCAAAGAGTGCGCCAAGCCAATCCATGTACGCGTACCCCGCCCCCGCGCCGACCAGAGCGCCGACCGTGACGCACGAACCCTGGAAGATGTAGTCGAACTTGCGGAACGATGGAACCATTCCCACCGTTTCCGCAACGCGGTTGTACGTCTCAAAGCCGTCGATGCTCTTCGCAGGCTTCTGAAGCGGGCCGGGTTCGACGGGAGGAGTCGTCATAGCGGCAGTTTACCGTGGCATGGGCATCTTGCCCATGCTGAACAATGCACGGGCAGGATGCCCGTGTCATAAAGTCGGGGAGCGTGGCCAACCGAACACTTCCTCAGGCGTCTACCGACGCTCGGCCCTGTCTGGGTTCGTCTGCGCCGCCAACTGTGTTGGTGCCCATGACATCCCTTTGCCCGACCCAACTCCAGTTCACGAGCCCCGCACGGATCGGATTCAGCATGAAGTAGCGAATCTGTCTGAGGAGGTCGGTCCGATCCCGGATCAAATGGTCGTAGTACTCCGATTGCCAAAACGGTCCATGGCGGCCGATGGATTGGTTCGCCCGAAGCGAAGTGAAGCTCTTCCACGAGTGCAAAATGCCCGGCAACGGATGTTGCTCCGCAGGCTGAACGACAACATGCACATGATTCGGCATGATGCACTACGCGATGAGGCGGTACCGCACGGCATCAAAGTGAAGCAGTGCGCGGTGCACAAGTTCCGCGATCTCAGGTCGTCTCATCCAGCAGCTCCCGATTCCTGCGTCGAGGTACTTGTCCACCCGCGCGGAATGAAGCTCGTCGAGTCGACCGAGTTCATGGGATGAGAGTGGGCGACCAAGGCTCGCTGCTCGGCGAACGATGTGATCACGTTCGGCGATCCACGCGTTCAGGACGCCTTGCGGCAGGCTGTCAGCGAGGCGAAAAGTCACCGCATAGGTCGCACCTTCACGCGTCCAATGCGGCAGGTTCGCTCCCTGCCGCTTGGTGAGTTCGGCTCGTTGGACCACGCGATCGCTCACGGCATCAGAATACCTCACGGTGGCAGGGCCATCTTGGCCGCGCCTTCTGCCTTCGTGGCACGGGCATCCTGCCCGTGCAAAGAGATGCGGAAGTTGTCCGAGCCAGGCGTCGTCAGCGTAGCCATGCCTCCTGCCTTCGTAGCACTGACATCCTGCCCGCGCAAAGACAGCGCACGGGCAAGATGCCCGTGCCACGCGCGTAGGCTTCCCCCATGATCACATCGATCAGCCGCCTTGGCCTCCGCATCTGCGACATTTTCCGCCGCACCGCCCCCGATCCGTTCGTGCTGGCGGTGCTGCTCACGTTGTTCACCGCCGCGCTCGCCATTCTGCTGGGGTTCCCGGCCGCCGGAAGCACGCCGCGGCCGGAGCTTGCCGAGCGGGCCGGTCGGCTGCTCGATTCCTGGGGCGGGATCGAACGCCTTCCCAGCGGCGCGGCCAGAGAAGCCGCTTCGCTCGGCCTCTGGACCCTCCTCGGCTTCGCCATGCAGATGTGCCTTGTGCTGGTGACGGGCCACGCCCTCGCCTCCAGCCGGCCCATCCGCCGGATCATCGACGCACTCGCCTCGATCCCGCGCTCGTGCGCCCAGGCCGCCGCGCTCGTCGCCTTCGCCGCCTGCTCCGCCGCGATCCTCAACTGGGGCCTCGGACTCATCGTCGGCGCACTCCTCGCCCGCGAAGTCGGTCGCTCCATGGCCCGCCGCGGCATCCCCGTCCACTACCCGCTGCTCTGCGCCGCCGGGTACACCGGCCTCATGGTCTGGCACGGCGGGCTCTCCGGCTCCGCTCCCCTCAGCATGACCACCCGCGCCGGCATCGAGAAAGTCTCGCCGCAACTCGCAGCACAACTCGGCGACAAGGTCATGCCCCTGACCGAGACGCTGTTCTCAACCTCCAACCTCATCATCACGCTGGGGCTCGTTGTGCTTGTGCCGGCGGTGAGCGCGTTGCTCGCGCCAAAGGCCGCGGCGGAGATGACGCCCTGTGCATTGTCCACAGAGCCGGCCTCCGCTGCCGCAAGCCCTCTCACTTCCTCGGCAGGCGCCCGCCCCGGCGCACTCCCCGAATGGCTGGAAACCTCGCCCGTGATCGTCTGGCTCCTCGCCGCGGCAGTACTTGCCGTCATCTGGCGCTACAGCGCGGGCGCGGGACTCGCCTCACTCAGCCTCAACCACATCAACGGGGGAATGCTCGCGCTCGGGCTGATCTTCCACGGCTCGGCACGCTCATACGTCGCGGCGGTCGATGAAGCCGCCCGCGGGTGCGGCGGCATCGTCATCCAGTTCCCGCTGTATGCCGGGATCATGGCGATGATGCAGGCCTCCGGCCTCGTGCGAATGCTCGCCGATTCGTTCGTCGCGATGTCCACACCCACCACGCTGCCGCTCTTCACCTTCATCTCCGGCGGCATCATCAACCTCTTCGTCCCCAGCGGCGGCGGGCAGTGGGCCGTGCAGGGCCCCATCGCCATGCAGTCCGGCATGGAGTCGGGCGTGCCGCTGGGCAAGATGGTGATGTCGGTGGCCTACGGCGACCAACTCACCAACATGCTCCAGCCCTTCTGGGCGCTGCCGCTGCTGGCGATCACCGGCGTGAAGGCGCGAGAGATCGTCGGCTACACCGCGCTGATCATGCTCGCCGGCGCGGCGTGGATCGGGCTCTGGCTTGTGCTGCTCTGACGTCAGACCTCGCCGCGTCCAAACCGCCACAGCACATAACCCCAGTTCGCCGCGACCATGATCAGCAGGACCGCCAGTTGCACACGCGGGTGCACCCGGCCGCGCTCGCCGCCGGGCGGCACCAGCACCCACCACATCACCAGCAGGGGGGCGCCCACGACCAGCGCTGTCGCCAGCGGGTTGAGTTGCACCGCTCCCACGACATCCCCGCCCGCCAGCCGCATCGCCGCGCGAGTCCCGCCGCACGTCGCGCACGGATACCCCGTGACCCGCCGGAACATGCACATCGCCACGTCCCGGCCCGTTGATCTCAAGGCCAGCCATGCCAGCACGACCAGCCCCGTCCACAGCACACCGACCAGCAACGCCGCGGCGGTCACGCCCCGTGCCTCCAGCCGCGACCATGCCGTCCTGAACATCCCGCCGCGCACGCCCGCCTCGCTGGTCATCGACCGCCGGGAGAAGTGGTCGTCGCACCGCCCGATGAACGCGATGCCCCGTGCGCAGCGCCGCTCGCCCCGGCCACGCCGGCGCCGATCACGAACACGATGATGCACAGGTACAGCAGCCCGAAGAGCAGTTGAAGGCACAGAAGCACCGTCCCGATGATGCCCAGCACCCAGCCTGCCTGTGTCATCCCTCGGCCCGCGGGGTCCATCTGCCCGGCATCCATCGCCCGCATGTCGTTCCGGCCCATGACCATCGCGATCACACCGCAGATCGCGCAGAGCATCAATCCCAGGATGCCCAGCGTCAGCACCATCGCCGCGCGATGCGGCGCGAGGTGCCGAAGTTCGCCGGGGTTGACTGGCGGGAATGCACTCATGCACACGCTCGTGGCACGGGATGGCCGGACGATCCGCGAACCGGTCGATTCACGGGTGGCCCGAGCCGCTCGCCGCCGCCGCGCCGCCGGCGACGATCGCGATCAGCAGAATGATGATGTTGAAGACCAGATAGATTCCCCACAGGATCACACCGATCATCCCGCAGATCTTCCCGGCCTTGGTCATGCCCTCGCCGGTCTTGTCCATCCGCCCGGCCTGCATCTCCCGAAGGTCGGAGTTGCCCATGACCCACGCGACAATCCCGCAGATCGCGCACAGCACGATCCCCAGAATTCCGAGCACGAGAATCATCACGCCGCGGTGGGGGCGGACCATGGGGTTGGGCATCGTCGGTGGCATCTGAGACATGTTCGCTCCAGGCGAAAGGCAGTGAGTTCGTTTGTGCGCGCCCCGCAACCGTGCGGGACCCGGCTCCAATGCGAACAGATTACCATGAAACCGTCTGTCAAGGGGCTTACCCGCGATGCCCGCCGCCGCCGACCCGATTTCTGTGGAAAACCTCGTCCGGGACGTGCTCCGCGCCGCTGACCCCGGCCGCCTCGTTCTGGACCACGAGCCCCGCCTGCGCCTCCTCCACGAATGCCGTGTGCTCGCCGTGGGGAAGGCCGCAAGACCCATGGCCGCCGCCGCGGCTGCCCGTCTGGGCAAACGGCTCGTCGCCGGAGTGGTCATCGCCCCGCAGCCGGGCATTCCGCAGCCCGCCCCCATCCCCGGCTTCGAAGTTCATGCCGCCGATCATCCCCTCCCCACCGCCCGCAACCTCGCCGCGGCGACTGCCGCCGCCGACCTTGTGCGCACGATCGGGCCCGACCAGTCGCTCCTGGTGCTGCTCTCGGGCGGAGCATCGGCCCTGCTCACGCTTCCCGCCGCAACCCTCACTCTCGACGATCTCCGCGCTGTCACCGGCGCGCTGCTCCGCGCAGGCGCGACCATCGACGACCTGAACTGCATCCGTAAGCACTGCGAGCAACTCAAGGGCGGAGGCCTTGCCCGCCTCGCCGTCGAGTCCGGCTGCCGCCGCGTCGTCTGCCTCATTCTCTCGGATGTGGTCGGCGATCGCCCGGACGTGATCGGCTCCGGACCCACCGCGCCGGATCCCACCACGTATGTCGATGCGCTCGGAGTCCTGAGTCGCTTCGACCTGCTGGATTCCGCGCCGGCGATCGCCGCGCACCTCCGCGCCGGCGCATCGGGCACGCACGCCGAAACCCTCAAGCCCGGCGACCCGATCCTCGCACGCATCGAGAACACGCTCATCGGCAGCAACCAGTTGGCCGTCGATGCCGCCGCGGCCCACCTTCGGAACCTGGGATTCCAGATCGTCGAAGCCCGCTCGGGTGTGACAGGCGAGGCCCGCGAAGTCGGTTCGAAACTCGCGCAGCGCATCATCAACTCCGAGGCCGTACCGCCGAGCACACACGGCGCGCCACGCGCCATCGTCTGGGGCGGCGAGACTACCGTCACCGTCCGCGGCACGGGAGCAGGGGGGCGAAACCAGGAACTTGCGCTCGTAGCGGCCATTGCGCTCGATGGCGTCCCGGGCGGCGTGGTGATTTCATTCGCGACCGACGGCGTAGATGGTGCGTCCGATGCCGCGGGCGCGGTTGTTGATGGGCAGACCGCCGCCCTGGCTCGTGCTGCCGGTCTCGACCCCGTCGCGGCCCTCGCAAGCAACGACTCCCACGGGTTCTTCGCGCGGCTCGACGTCGCAACCCATGAAAAAGGCCGGCGGACGCTCATCCGGACCGGCCCAACAGAAACGAATGTCAACGACCTGATGATCGGCCTTGTCGGCAGCCCGGCGCGGCCTCAGTTGCGGCGCTGATTCAGGATCAGCAGGTAGTACAGGATCGTGCCGATCGTCGAGACCAGCGCGGCGACATACGTCAGCGCCGCGGCGTTCAGCACGCTGTTCATCGCCGCGGCCTCGCCGCCCGGCGCAACCAGTCCCGTGCTCTGCAGCAGGTCCTTGGCCCGGCGCGAGGCGTCAAACTCCACCGGCAGCGTGATGAGTTGAAACGCCGCCACCGCGCACAGCCCGACGATCCCGATCAGCATCACCGTCGCCCCGAGTTGGGGGCCGATGATCGCCCACATGAACATGCCGATCATGATCGCGACGTTCGCCACGTTCGAGCCGACCACCGCCATCGGCACGATCGCACTCCGCAGCGACAGCGGGCCGTAGTGCGTCGCATGCTGGATCGCGTGTCCGACCTCGTGCGCCGCGATCCCCGCCGCCGCCACCGAGCGGCCGTTGTAAACCTCCTGGCTCAGCCGGAGCATCTTCGCCTTCGGGTCATAGTGGTCGCTCAGCATCCCGTGCGAAACCTCGATTCCTACGTCGTTGATGTTGAACGCCCGCAGAATCTCCTTCGCCACCTGCGCGCCCGTCATGCCGCTGGATGCAGCGATGCGGCTCGCGCGGTTGAACGCCGACTTCACGCGGAACTGCGCCCACAGCCCCAAGAGGAGAGGAACGATGATCAGCAGCAGGAACGGGAGCAGCGAGTTGCCGCCGAATCCCATGGGGTGAACAGGCATGAACGACTCCTTTCCTTGCGGCGTACCCGTCGCGCCGCGTCATGCAGCAGAACCTACGCAGCGCGCGGGTCGAAGTTCGTCTTCGCCGCCAACTGCTCATACAGGACCCTCGTCTCCGCATCGATCGTCTTCGGAACCACGATACGTATCTCGGCAATCATGTCCGCGCGGTCCCCCGACTTATTCGGCAATCCCTGCCCGCGGATTCGCATCCGCTGTCCGCTCGATGTCCCCGGCGGAATCGTGACCGTGATCTCCGAATCGATCGTCCGCAGCGGCGCCTTCGCCCCCAGCGCCGCTTCCCACGGAGCAACCGGCAGCACGGCGATCAGCGTGTACGGGTCCGCCGCGTCAACCCGGAACCTCGCATCGGGCGCGATGCGGATCCGCAGCAGCAGGTCCCCCGCCGCGCCACCGTTCGCGCCCGGGCCGCCCTGCCCCGCCAGCCGGATCGCTGTGCCGTCCGTGACGCCCGCGGGGATCTTCACGTCCAGCGTCCGCGTCTCCCCGTTCGCGTCCGCGAGCGAGACCCGCTTGGTCGCGCGATGCGCCGCATCCGCCAGCGAGATCGTCAGTTCCGCTTCCGCATCCGGCCCGCGCCGCGGCCCCCGCGCCTCGGCATGACGGCGCGATGTCCTCCCGCCCGCGCGGCCGCCGGGCGACGCCTCGCCGAACGGATCAAACCCGCCCCCCCCCCCTCCGCCTCCCCCGAACAGCGACTCGAAGAACTCCGAAAAGTTGCTCCCGGAAAATGCTGTCTCCGGGCCCCCGTCCCCGCCGAAGTTCACGCGGAACCCGCCGCCCCGTCCGGCTCCGCGCCCGTTCCCTCCCCAGCCCGGCGGCGGCCGGAACTCCTGTCCGGGCTTGTAGTCCGCGCCGAGTTGGTCATAGCGCTTCCGTCGCTCGACATCCTTCAGAACCTCGTACGCCTCCTGCGCCTGCTGGAACTTCTTCTGCGCCTCCGGCTCCTTGTTCACATCGGGGTGATACTTCCGCGCCGCGGTCCGATAGGCGCGCTGGATGTCGTCCTGCGACGCATCCCGCTTCACCCCCAGCACCTCGTAGTAGTCCACGTATCGTGCGGTCATGCTCATCCTCGCGGCCTCGTTCGGCGCAGGCCGTACCTGCCGATCCTACGACCACCAAACTGCCTGCAATCAACCCGCGTGCCAAACACCCGTTCGGGTCGGCCATGACACCAATCTGCCCCCGCCGCGCCCACCCGCGCATCGCGGCAGCCGAAAGGGTGCCATCCTGACAGTCGCGGGGGCATTCTGTCACCCGCGGCCCGCGTTCCCACGCCGCGCCGAGGCGGATCGCGGCTGGCACGCCCTTTGAATCCGCTCTCTCCGCACGCCCGACACGGCGAATGGTCCCTGTTTCCGGACCGTTTCGCGGCGGTGAGCCGGGCTTCCTGAAAGGAGTGCCAACCATGTTCGCACGTCGAGTCCTTGCATCGCCTGTTCTGTCCCGTGCCCCCTTTGGCGACTTCGATCGCCTCTTCCAGAGCCTCGTGCCCGAGGCCGTTGAGACGTTCGGTCGTGCTTCGCATGGCGCCTTCCCGGCGGTCAATGCCTGGGAGGATGATCAGGCCGTGTCGATCGAGGCCGAACTCCCCGGCTTTGCTCTCGATGACATCGAGATCACCATGACCGGGCGCACCCTCACCCTGTCCGGCAAGCGTGAGACCGCGCTGCCCGAGGGCGCCGCCTACGTCCGGCGAGAGCGACCGCAGGGTCGCTTCAGCCGCACGCTCACCCTCAACACCGATATCGATACCGCGAAGATCAGCGCGAGCCTCGACAAGGGTGTGCTGCGCATCACGCTGCCCAAGGCCGAGAGCGTCAAGGTGCGCCGCATCGAAGTGAAGAGCGCCTGATCGAGCCCGGATCTGTATTCACCCTCCCGAACACCAGAACACACCGGAGATACACCCATGAACTCCTGCTGCCAATCAACCGACGGCTCCTGCGGGTCCTTCGCCCCCGAGACGGCCGGCGCCGCCCGCTCCGTTCGCCCCGCGCGAAGTTTCACCCCGACCGTGGACATCGTCGAGACCACCGATCGCTACACGCTCACCGCCGATGTCCCCGGCGCTGACGCTTCCCAGATCGCCGCGCACTTCGAGGACGGCGCTCTCACGCTCCGTGCCCCGGTCTCCCCGCGCCAGCCCGAGGGCACCCGATGGCTCGTGCGAGAGTACGGCGTCGGCGCCTGGGAGCGGACCTTCCGCATCGGCGAGGGCATCGACGCCTCCCGCATCGAGGCCGTGTGCCGGGATGGCGTGCTCACGCTGACGCTGCCCAAGGCCGAGAGCCTGCGGCCGCGGAAGATCGAAGTCCGCAACAACTGACCTCTTTCCGGCCCATCCGGCCACCCGCTCAGTCAAACACAAAGGCCCGGAGCACGTGCTCCGGGCCTTCGCGCGTGTAGAGGGAGATGTCCCGTTGTTGTGGCTCGCTTGTTCCTCGATCACGGCCCGACAAACACATCGTCCGCGCTGTCGGGGCTCTCGGTCCCCTGCAGGGGCGCCGCGTTCCGCGGGCTGGTCAACTGCCTGATCATGTACTCGATCCGTCGCGGCAGCCAGATGTTGTCCCCGTTCTCCAGCGTCGGAGAACGCAGCCACACCACGGAGCCGTCGTTGAACAGCGCCGACTGCCCGCGTCCTTCATGATTCGGTGAGTTCTCGACCGGATCGATCGGCCTGCCCATGATCGCCTTCAGGATCACCGGCGAACGATCCACCAGCACAATCGTCCGCGACGTCTGCGACCACTTCGGCCGTTCCGACGCGAACAGGTTCTGGAAACTGTACGAAACTTCCTCCACCCGTCCCCAGTCCTGGGCGTCCTTGCGGGGGTCCTGCGAGACCGCGTGCAGGTTCCCGGGGCACGCCAGGCTGCCGAGCGTCGTGTTCCCCGTGCGCACGAGCGTGAACAGGTTCGCCGCGTTCGATTGCGCCGGGTCCCGTCCGACCAGCCACCACATCCGGCCCGCCGGCGATGCCGACGCCATCGGCAGCGCTTCCTTGTTCGAGCCCGCGTACAGCCCGAAGCCCAGGCCCGCGGCCTGCATGTTCGAAGCGCACTCCATCCGGCGCGAGTAGCCCTGCACCGCGCTCGTGATCGGGGCCAGCACGCCGAATCCGATCAGGATCAGCGCCGCCACGGTCACCAGGTCCGACAGCCGGAACCGCGGTCGGAATCCCGATTGCCCCGCCGATTCCACCAGACCCGCGCCCGACCCGACCAGTTCCAGCCGCGACTCGTCGCGCTCGATGTGGTCCTGCACCATCGCCAGCGTCCGTGTCACCAGCCGCTCGCGATCCGCCTCCGCCCCGCCGATCCCGTCGAGCGTCGAGAGCAGCGCCATCTGCCTCGCGGCACGCGCCCGCAGCGAACCGGGAACCCTGGCGGGGTCCATCCCCGCCTCGACCAGTGCCTCCAGTGCATCGTCATCATCCGGCGACAGGTCGCCGTCCATGAACGACCCGCCGGTCAGGTCCGCTTTTCGCCGGTGAGCGGCCCGCGAGACGCGGGCAATAGTCAGATCAATCAGCAGTTCCTTGTTCCGGGCAACCTCGGCGTCCGGCAGGTTCAACAACTCCAGCACCCGCCGCACCCTGCCTGTGCCCGCATCCCCTGCGCCGGTCGCATCCAGCCCGCCCCCGAGCAGCCGATCAACCGACTCTGCGGATTCAGGCGACAGCATCGGTTCATTCCCCGCAAAGTCCTCGCGTCCTCGCGCACCGCCCCGCGGCTCGCCGGATGGATAAGAACTCGACGTACTCATGGTTCCTGCAATCCCTTGGAAACGTCCTGCCACTTGCGGGCGAAGGATGCCACCGCCGAATGCAGCCGCGACTTGACCGTCCCCAGGGGGATCTTCAGCGACTCGGCGATCTGGTTGTACGACATCCTCTGGAAATAGGCCAGCAGGAGGATCTCCCGAAGCGACCATGGCATCTGGTCGATTGCCTGCTGAACCAGCCTGCTTTGCTCCTGCGTGTCCATCGCCGCGTCGGGCGAAGGGACGTCGATCTCCATCAGGTCCACAAACGTCCGGGCCCCGTCGCCGTTGGCGCTCTCGCCGCCCGCGAACGAGCCGCCGATCGGCGCCGACAGATCCAGCGCCTTCCGGCGTGCGCTTCTACGAAGCGCATCCCGTCCCTTGTTCGCCGCGATCGTAAAAAGCCATGGCTTGAACCGCCGCGTCGCGTCAAACGACTCGGCCGATAAGTGCACCTGCAGGAACGCTTCCTGAAAGGCGTCCTCGGCCAGCGCACGGTTTCCGCATAATCGGACCAGGAAACGCAGGAGGTCGTCGTGGTGCCTTCGCACCAGCGTTTCGAAAGCCGCCGGCTCGCCCGTGCGATAGGCCTCCAGCAACTCTTCATCGGTCCGATCTTCTAAACGCTTGTCCGGCATAGGTTTGCCACTCGGCGGCCTCCGAACCCCAAAGTCTTCCCATCTTCGCGCCGGCCGCCGGACGTGGCCGTCCCCCAGCGCCTCCTGCCGCCCCGCCGGCGGCGTTCTGCCAAGTGTACGGTATCCCCCACCCGCCTGTTTGGGCTTCCCACGTCTATTCCGGCTCCACCTCTGCGTTGCCAACGCTGCGTTCCTCAACCCGGCATGTTGGTCCTTGCGCAAGCGTCCGCTAGCATCTCGGCCCGACCCGCGGCCCGGTGCCGCTTGGTCTGCCGCACCCGACGCGAAAGGAATCCATGGGCGTTCCGCTGAGTCAGATGTGGACAGTTGCGACCTATGTCCTCGGCCAGAGGCTCAGCGGCAACAAGCGCTACCCGCTCGTGCTCATGCTCGAGCCGCTCTTCCGCTGCAACCTCGCCTGCGCGGGCTGCGGCAAGATCCAGTACCCGCCCCACATCCTCAAGCGCCAACTCACGCCCGAGCAGTGCTTCAAGGCCGTCGAGGAGTGCGGCGCCCCGATGGTCTCCATCCCCGGGGGAGAGCCTCTCCTGCACCCGCAGATCAAGGAGATCGTCGAGGGCCTGATCGCGAGGAAGAAGTACATCTACCTCTGCACCAACGCGCTGCTCCTCAAGCAGAAACTCGAGGAGGGTCTCTTCAAGCCCAGCAAGTACCTGACCTTCAGCGTGCACATGGACGGTCAGGAAGAGCACCACGACTTCGCCGTCTGCCGCGACGGCACGTTCATCACCGCCCGCGAAGGTATCCGCCTCGCCGTGCAGATGGGCTTCCGAGTCACCACCAACACCACGCTCTTCGACGGCGCCGACCCCAACTCTGTCCGCGCGTTCTTCGACGAGATGATGGAACTCGGCGTCGAGGGCATGATGGTCTCCCCCGGCTACGCCTACCCCAAGGCGCCCGACCAGAAGTCCTTCATGCAGGAACGCTCCAGGACGCAGCGGTTCTTCCGCATGCTCCTCTCCAACCGCAAGCCCCACTGGAAGTTCAACCAGTCGCCGCTCTTCCTCGAGTTCCTCATGGGCAGCCGTGAGTACGAGTGTCTCCCCTGGGGCAATCCCACCTTCAACATCTTCGGCTGGCAGAAGCCCTGCTACCTCCTCCAGGACGGTTACGTCGAAACGTTCAAGGAACTCATCGACGACACCGAGTGGGAGCGCTACGGCCGCGCCAGCGGCAACCGCGCCTGCCAGCAGTGCATGGTCCACTGCGGCTACGAGCCCTCCGCCGTCGACCACACATTCGGCGCCATCGGGGGTCTTTGGGGCACCATCCGCGCGATGCTCTCCTCCGCCTACGTCGATCCCGACGCCGCGGCGATGCTGGCCGAGGAAGCCCGCAAGCCCCATGGACCGCTCGTCCAACTTGGCCTCACCGTGGAGGGCAAGCCCGCTTCCAGCCGCGAGCCCGTCTCCGTCTGACGCCCCGACCCATCGGGCCCCCGCATTCCGCTCGTTCTGTTGTCAATATGCGCCCGCTTTCGTGAAGGCGGTGCAGCCTGAACGCGCGTCTGCAACTACCATCTTGCAGCATCGATCGCCCGGCCACGCCTTCGCAACCGCGGCGGGCCGCAAGGTGATTGACGAGCGCAGTGATCGCTGGGGCGGGGGCGGAGGTGGGGGGTCTTTGCGGAGGACATTCCGATGCGCATGACTCTTCACCGCACTTTTCTGGCCGTCGGCGCGGCCGCCTCGGCCTGCCTCCCTGTCCATGCCCAGGACGCCGGCCCCGCCGGCGCCGAGCCCAAAGCCGTGCAGGTCGAGAAGAAGCCCGCCGCGCTCAAGGCCGGCGATCCCGCTCCACCGCTCTCCGTCGAGTCGTGGGTCAAGGGCGAGCCGGTCACGGGGTTCGAGCAGGGCCGCGTCTACGTCGTCGAGTTCTGGGCGACCTGGTGCGCCCCGTGCATCGTCGCCATCCCGCACCTCACGCACCTTCAGGCCCAGTACAAGGACAAGGTCCGCTTCATCGGTGTCTCGAGTTCAGACAAGGACCTCGCGACGGTCGAGAGTTTCGTCCGCCAGCAGGGCGACCGGATGGGCTATGCCATCGCCTTCGACGCCGACAAGTCCATGAGCGAAGCCTGGATGAAGCCCGCCGGCCGCGGCGGCATCCCCTGCTCCTTCGTCGTCGATCGCGAACGCAAGATCGCATGGATCGGCCATCCGCGCGTCGGGCTCGATGCCGTGCTCGCCAAGGTTGTCGACGGAACCTTCAACCCCGCCGCGTGGGCAAAGACCGAAGCCCGGGCCGACGAACTCCGCCGCAAGGCGTTCGAGGCCGGTCAGGCCGAGGACTACGCCGCCGCCGAAAAGGCGCTCACCGACCTTGGGAACCTCGACCCCTCGTTCGCCGCGGATGCCGGCATGATGAAGTTCCGCATGCTGCTTCTCCAGAAGCGCGACTATTCCGCGGCCTCCGCCGCCGCCAGCGCGCTCCTCGGCGGCCCGCTCAAGGACGATGCCGACGCCCTCAAGGAAATCGCATGGACCATCCTCGAGGCCGAGGGCGTCCAGAACCGCGATGTTGACCTGGCGATGAAGATCGCCCTCCGCGCAGTCGAGATCGGCAACGGCGACGATGCGCTCATCATCGACACCCTCGCCCGCGCCTACTGGGCCAAGGGCGACAAGGCCAAGGCGATCGAGTGGCAGAAGAAGGCCGTAGAGAAGGCCGCCGGCGGACCGCTCAAGACCGAACTCGAGTCGACCCTGCACAAGTACGAGGGCAAGTAACCGCCCGCCGCATTACTTGGCGATCGTCGCCGGCTGCGAGGCCTCGTTCGCCGCGTGGATGGCCGCGCGCAGCGACTCCATTCCCTGCGGATAGAACGCGTGCCCCATGCCGTCCACGATGACGACCTCGGCGTCGGAGCCGAGTTGGGTCAGCGACGCCTGCAGCAGCCGCGCTGCGCCGTCGAGATAGAAGTTGTCCTCGGCCCCCGCGTACACATGCAACTTGCCCGCCAGCCGCTCCCGCAGCCCGCGCGATCCCTCCGCGCCGCGCCAGCCCCGCTCCAGCACCAGCCGGATGTCATACGGCTCCCACGCCCGCGCCGTCTCCGCATCGACAGCCCCGGTCCCGCGGTCAAACAGCGGACGCGGCTGGCCGTCCGCGCCCCTCGGGCTGAACACCGCCTCAAACGATGAAATCTGGCCGCCGCGCCCGAGCACCCGCTCCATCCGGCAGAAGTCGTCGTACCACAGCATCGTCTTCCCGCCGTTGCGGGCCAGCGGCCGACGCGAGCCCTGCGCGTCGACATACATGTTCGCGCTCGGCGCGTACAGATCGATCCTCTGAAAATCGCGGAAGTCCACCGGGTCCGGCACGTGCGACCAGCACGCCGCGAACGCTTCCGGATACGTCACCGCCAGCCACAGGCTCGACCAGCCGCCCGACGAGATCCCGGTGACGTGCCGCGTCTCCGCTCCGCCCGTGCGGAATCGCCGGTCGACCTCCGGCAGCAGTTCCTCGATCAGCATCCGCCCCCACGGGCCGTTGTTCGCCGAGTCCGCAAACACGCTGTGCCCGGTCCCGCACGACGGATCCGGAACGATCACCACGCAGTCCCGCAGCGTGCCGTCCTCCCCGGCCAGCAGCGGCGCCAGCCGCGCAATGTCGCGATGAGTCCCACCGAACCCGCTGATCATGACCACGCTCGGCCAGCGCCGTTCCGTGTCCGCATCCCACCCCGCAGGCGTCCTCACCGCTGCCCGAACGGTGTAGTCCCGGCCGTGGAACTCCGACAGCAGGCGCGACCGCATCTCCACCAGTTTCGTGTCCGCCGCGTCGCGGAACGCCGGTTCGCTCACCACCTCCGTCAGCCGCAACTCCAGCACGCCGTCCGAGCCGCTGTCAAACTTCACCGACACCGGCTTGCTGTACAGATCGCCCGCGCCTTCGCCCGGCGCGGGGCAATCCAGCGACCGCCTCGCGACCGCCTGCGCCCAGTACGGCCCCGCCGCGATCTGCTCGTGCTTCTGCGGAAAGGCCAACTCGCCCCTGCCCGTCCCGCTGATCTCGACCGCCGCACCCGCCGCGATCCCCGTGACATCCAGCGCCATCGTCTGCGCCGGCGCAAACCAGTTGCCCATCTGCCGACGCGGCTCGGGCCGGCTCGCACGCCCGAGCACCACGTACACCCGCCCCGTGTAGGCGTCCTTCTGCACCGCCGGGTCGAACACGACGCGGAACCGGCCCGCCGTCGGTGCCTCGCCCGATTGCGACCATGCCGCCCGCGGCACGAGGGACAGCAGCACGGCCAGGCCAAGCAGGAATCTGCGCATGAACGCTCCGGTGCGGTGTTCGTTGGTCACACGATCTCCCCGATGGTCCGCTCAAACGCGATGCCCCGCTCCGGCGGGAACCGTTTCAACCCGTCCGCCCGGAGCGCCGGGGCATGCACCGCCACATACCGGTCGAACAACTCACGCGTCGGGAAGATGTACTGCGTCATCACCCGCGGCCGACCGCTCACGGGCTCAAGACGCACGATCATCGCCGAGTGCGCCCCGTGCGACACCACCGCATCCACGTGCCCATCCTCCAGCCACGACGTGTACTCCGACGCCGTCGCCTGATCTGGAAGCGTGGCGATCACCATGTAGCAGATCCGCGTCATGCAACCAGCGTAGCCGAAGTGAAAGAGAAAAGGGACCCCGGCAGGCTTGGCCGGGGCCCCTTTCAACACATCCGGATCTCGGATCGTCCCTCGATCCGTCTTACGGGCAGCCCGTGAACCACGCGCTCAGGAACAGGAAGATGTCCGCGACATCCGCCTCATGATTCCCGTTCAGGTCGACCGTGCATTCGCCCGCCCGCGGGTCGCCCGGCGGCGGCGCGGGGAGCAGGTCCACGTGCTTCTTCGTCGCCACCAGGAACGCGAAGTCCGCGTCGGCCGATCGCCAGTTGGGGATCTGCCGCCCCGGCGCGTGCTCTTTGCCCGGATCGATCTTGATGATGTTCCCCGTCGTGCACGGGTCGCACGGCGGACGCACGTGGGCGAAGTACGCCCGCTCCGCCGCCGAGAACGTGTCCCGCACCGACAGCGACAGCCAGTAGTTCTGGCTCGGCTGCAGCGTCAGCGCCTGCGGCCACGTGCAGAAGAACACCTTGTACGCCTTCACGTTCGTCCCATCGACACGGATCCCGGTGTAGCCGAGGTCCACCACCCGGTCCGCCACCCGCGTGTAGTACGGTGTGCCGTTGGGCAGCAGGAAGTTCGGCACGCGGCAGTCATTCGTGTAGATCTCCAGGTGCGCCTCGAAACTGATGCAGTTCGTGAAGATGTACCCCTCGATGTAGCACACCTCCTCAGGCTCGCACGTGTTGACCACGAACTGGTCCGCCGCGCGGGAGTTCCGCGCCGTCAGGTTCGACTTCTCCGAGCGCGTCCCGTACGCGATGAACGGCGGGTTGCCCGGCGGCTGCGCATCCGCTCCGCCAAGGTACGGCTTCCCGTTGTCCCAGATGATCGGGCACGACTCCCCGATCAGGCAGAACTGCAGGTCCGCGCACGGGTGGCAGCACGGATCGAAGTCCTGCCACGGGCCCGATGCGCCCTCCATGTAAATCGGCCGCAGCCCCAGCAGCGTCGGCCGCGGCGGGTTGCCCGGCAGGCCCGTCGACACCCAGAACGCCTCGAACGAGTTGTCCTGCGTCGGCGCGATCGCCACCAGCGACGCCCAGTATGTCCCGCCCTTCAGCCAGAAGCAGTCCAGGAAGAACTGGAACTGGTACAGCCCGAAGCCGTCCGGGCCCGCCTGGATGAACGCCGCGCACTCGGAGTCAAACTCCTTCACCAGTTCCGCCGGACGCCCGTTGCAGTCCGTGAAGATCCTCAGTTTCGCGTGCAGCGCCAGCGCGGGGTTGGCCTGTTTCACCAGCATCTTGCCCGTGAACGTCGTGATCCGGTGCATCGCCGACGGGCACAGATAGAAGTCGTCGGCCGACTTCACGATAATGCCGTCCGTCGTCGAGCGGTCAAACGACCACTCGCCGTTCACGCCGTCCCACTCGCCCGTGTGCCACACCGAGTACACCTCCTGCACGCCGGCCGAGTTGTCCTTGCACGGGCATGGGATCTCGCAGCACTCGCCCGTCGGTGCGATGCACAGCGGGTTCGAGTACGCCGCGTTGCACCGATCGCTCGTCTCCGGGCAGTTCGGGCCCGACAGGTCCGAGTAGTTCACCCGCACGCGGTAGCACGTCGCGTCCGTCGTC
Source organism: uncultured Phycisphaeraceae bacterium (assembly GCA_964409775.1). Classification (GTDB taxonomy): domain Bacteria; phylum Planctomycetota; class Phycisphaerae; order Phycisphaerales; family UBA1924; genus JAHBXL01. The sequence continues at coordinate 80,392 of CAYPEI010000003.1, forward strand.
GGGTCGAACGAGCGGATCTCCAGGCAGTTGGCCGTCTGGCCGGGAATGTCCTGCCACGCGCCCACCTGCGCCACCGTCTGCTTCTGCCACTGATAGCACAACGGGCCCTCGGCCGACGTGATCGTGCAGCACAGCACGATCCTCGCGCCCGGGCAGTACAGGCACCGGCCCTGCGTGTCCGTCTGGCCCGAGTCGCACGGCAGCACGCACGCCGTCACCTGCGGCCGGACATCCAGGCACCCGCACCCCGAGACCACCCACGGGCACTTGTCCGTGTTGTTCGGATCGCACACCCGGATCCGGAAGAAGTAGCACTGCTCATCTGCCTGCTGCACCGATGGCAGGCAGTACGAGAAGTTGAGCGACTGTCCCGGCGTCCACGTGCCGCTCGAGACCACCGTGCCCTCCACCTGCGAGCCGCACGTCGGCTTGCGACGCCACTCCCAGCACATCGCCGTCGTCCCGGTATAGGTCACCGTCGCGTTGAAGCAGCGCGCTGAGCCCTCGCACGTCGCCGTGTCCTGCGGGTTCACGGTGATCACCGGCTGCGGCCGGACCGTCAGCGAGCAGTTGCTCGACCGCGTCGTGCAGTTCGGGTCCGCGCAGTACGCCTTGATGTAGTAACTCCCCGACAGGTTCTGCGCCTGCGCCGGCGTCAGCCCGTTCAGGTTCCAGACGATGCACGTCTGGTACTGATCGTTCCCCATCGGCTGCGTCGTGATCGACACGCCCGCCGGGCTGCCCGACGTCACGATCAGGTCGTCGCCGTCGACGCCCGGCTGGCCCACATCCTTGTACCACGTGATCACCGGCGTGCAGCCCGAGGGCGCCGTGATCGTGTAGCAGCAGTCCTGCATCCCGCCCGCTCCGCCCGCGCTGCCGCCGCACACCAGCACGCTCCCACCGCCCGTGATCGCCGGCGGGCAGAACACCGTCAGCCGGGCGCACGTGCTCGTCACCGTGTTGCACGTAGAGCCGCCGCTCCCGTCGCAGTAGGACACAATCACGTAGTAATACCCGTTGTCATCCTGCGCATCCTGCGGTTCGCCCGGGCAGCGCGCCCGCGCCGGCAGGAACGACAGCGTGCTCGAGGTTGCGCCGGGAATGAGCGTGCCGTCCATCCCCGTGCCCGAGCACGGCGTCGCACGACGGTACCACTGATAGCACAGCGGCGAGGAGCCCGATGCCGACACGCTGATCGTCGTCGGCGTCCCGTCGCACACCGAAGACGGCAGCGGCTGCGCCGTGATGTTCGGCGTCAGCGTCACCGTGATGCATGCGCACGCTGCGACACGCTCGACACACGGCAGGTTGATGTTGTTCCCCGCCTTGAACTTGCCCCGGTTCGTCCCGACGCACGAGCGGCGCTCCAGCACCGCGTAGTAGCACCCCGCATCCGCCGCCTGAACACCCGCGATGCACAACCGCCCGTTGATCACGGTGAACCGGCTGTTCGGCACGTTCGTGCTCACCACCGTGCCCGGCAGGGGGTCGCTCAGGCTGCCCGGCGGGCAAGGAGCGCCCGCCGAAAGCCGCCGCCACTCAACCACCTGGAACTCCTGCGGGCAACTCGTCGTCACCAGCGGGTCCAGGACCACGTTGTCACCGACGCAATACGAGCACGACGCGTTGTCGGTCAGGTTGACAGGAGCGTCGCACGTTCCGCCCGACCGCTGCTTGCACGTAACGCTCAATGTCGCCCACTGGAAGCCCGGGCTCTCGTCGGCGCCCATGTCCGCCTCGCAGGCGATCGGGCCGCCCGCCGGAGTCAATCGCGGCGTCCGCGGCCGCGGGCCCGTCGCGTCATTGTGGAACGCGCCCTGCGGCGGCACCTGCGGGTCGTCATAGTCATAGTCGCTCTGCTCGCCCTCGGGCGTGCCCAGGATCAGCGGGAACGAGAAGCCGAACGTCGCCATCGGCACGGAGAAGATCTGCTGATACCGGCTGCTCGCCAGCGCATGACTCGCCCGGTCGATCGCCGGCGAGCACGTCGTGAGGTGCACGTCGTTGATCGCCGCGTTGGCCACCAGCGGGTCGCAGTTGATGTTCGTCACGCGAGTCGGGTCGACCGACTGGTCCGCGAACCGCCCCGGCTGGTCCACGTCCAGGTCCGAGTACAGCGCCTGCGGGTTGGCGGTCACCGCCGGGTCCAGCAGCACCACACCCGCGCCGCCGAACGCGCGGTTCGCCCCGCCCGGGCCGTTGCCCCACACGATGCTGCCCGTCAGTTGCATCGGCGTTGCCGATGTCGAGTTCAACCACACCAGCGGCGAGCCGATCGGGCTCAGCAGCGAGCAGTGCAGCAGTTGCGGAGACGAAGCGCTCGTCCAGATCGCGCTGCCCTGCGGGCCCGTGCCCGCCACGCTGTTCCGGCTGAACACGCAGTTGTACATCCGCGGGTTCGAGCCGCCGATCACGTTCATGCCGCCGCCCCGCCGCGAGTTGTTCTCGATGAACCCGCAGTCCAGGAAGTACGGCGAACTCGACTCACGGATGAACACCGCGCCGCCGTCGCCCGCAGGTGTCGCGCCCGTCGCAAACGTCTGGTTCCGGAGGAACAGGCTCTCGATGAACACCGCCGACCGCGGCAGGCTCGAGTTGTTCCCGCCGATGCTGCTGATGTAGATCGCCCCGCCACGGCCCTCGCTCGGCAGCGCCGGCGTGGTCCGGTTGTTCTCAAACGTGCACCGGATGAACACCGGCTGCGCGTTGTCGACCAGCGACACCGCGCCGCCATCGACGCCCGACATGTTCCCGCCGCCATAGGCGTCGCCGAAGTTCGGCGGAGAGGCCGGCTCGTCGCCGCACGCGAAGTTCGCCGTATCGGGCCGCCCGAAACGGCAGTCCGTCAGTTCCAGCCGAACCGGTGGAACCGTATTGGCGAAACTCGTCCCGCTCGCCGTCATCGCGCCGCCCGCGAGCACCGCGGTGTTCCCGTAGAACTGGCAGTTGTTCACGCGCCGCTGATACCCCCCGCCCAGCCACATCGCGCCGCCTTCCTCCGTCGAGTTGTTGCAGCGGAACAGACAGTTCGTCAGCGACAGCACGATGTCCGTCTCGGGGAACGACTTGCCCGGCGCGTGGTACAGCGCTCCGCCGCGGATCTGCTCGCCCGGGTTGCCCGGAAGCCCCGCAGGGTTCGCCTGGTTCCGGATGAAACGCGTGTTCGTGCAGATCACCGTCTGTTGCGACCAGATGCCGCCGCCGCGTGTCCCCGCCACATTGTCCCGGACGATGCAGTCGGTCAGCCGGAGCGGGTTCAGCGAGTCGTGCTTGATGCCGCCGCCGTTGGTCTGCCCCGTGGTCATCGACCGTCCGTTCTGCACCGTCACCCGGTTCAGCGTCAACTGGCCGCCGTCGCCGCGGACCAGGAACAGCCGGTAGTCCGGAACGTTCCCGCCCGTCGTGTCCGCCGAGATGATCGCGTCCAGAGGGCTCGCCGCCCCGCCGAACGCCTCGATCGTCACCGACTTGTCGATGAACGGCAGGCCCGTCCGTTCATCCGATTCCGGCGTGCCGATCATCGGCGCTCGCACGATGAAGAACGGGCCGGTCCCCGGCGCCGTGTTCCGCAGCCGGATCGTGCCCCCGTTGGGGATGTTGCGGATGGCCTGGTTCAGGCAGTCACCCGCGGCCAAACCCGACGCGCCGAACGTGCCGCCGTCGACAATGAACGTCGTCGCGTTCTGAACCGTGTAACACTGCGCGAGTGTTTCACGTCCAGCGCAGAGAATCGCAATCGCGGCGAGCAGCAGAGTCCGCAGATTGATTCGTGCAGTCCGGTTCACAAGCAGTCCTTTCGCAGGCCAGCGATTCTCTCAACAAACACCGATTGCGGCTACACAAGCCGGTCAATGCCACAAAAACTGGTGACGACACTCCATGCGCAGTCACTTGTCTAGGGTGGTGTACCACATTTCCGGTGGAATCAACAATCCCCAGAAATGGTGGTTTTGAGAGATTGCTGCTTTTGCTTCCGACGCCTGAAAGGGCGCGAGACCGAACTCAAGCGCAGTTTCAGCAAGATGTTGCGCACAAACTGTTCGGAGAACCCTCGGACTTGGCACAGCCCTGGTAGACCCCCGATTCTGGCAAAGTTTGCGTAGATGCCGCCGACAGTCGACGAACAGCGACCACCTGTTCCGGCAGGTCGAATTCACACAAGCAAGTGCGCTGCTCGATCGCCTTTCAATTGTCAGCGCGCGTCGCGAAAACTGCGAACGGTCCGCCGCATCTTGTGGTACTCTTCAATGTCCGAGCATTCTGCGGAGTACCCGCGCATGGCCATGGTTGCTTCACGGGTCGCCACGATGCACCCACGCAAGAGCCCCAAGTCGACCGCCGCGGCGACGTTCATCGTCGCCTTGAGTCTCTCCGCAGCCGCGCTCGGCTCCGACTATCGCGTCATCGCGCGCACCGGTTCGCCCACGCCCTTCGGCCCCGGCGTTTCGTATCAGCAGTTCCTCGCCAACGGCTCCGACCTGCCCCGGCCCCGGCTCGCTCATCAGGGTGCGCTGTGCTTCTACTCCGTGCTGTCCGGGCCGGCCGTAACCAACTCCGATCGCCTTGCTGTCCTGCGCACCCGATCCGGATCCACCAACTCCGTCTGGCGACAGGGTCAGGAAGCCCCGGGCCTGCAGCAGGGCGTCCAGTTCACCGGGATCTCGCGCCTCGCGATGAACGCCTTCGGTGACATCTCCTACATCTCGTCGCTCACCGGGCCCGGTGTCCTCCCCGGCGTCAACGACCGCGGTGTCTGGCTCGCGACGTCTGCTTCAGGCGGGCAAGGCGCCGGCCCTTCCATCATCACGCGCGAAGGAACCGCCGTCACCCTTTCCGGGATCCCCGCCGCCAGCATGCGATGGCTCTCAGGTGCCGATGTCGCCAACCCCGGCCCGATCGGTCCTGTTGTCGTCACCGGCGACATCGATATCCCGGGCGTCGGCGATGGTCTTGAAGGCATCATCGTCCAGACCCCTGCGGGCCTCGAACTGGCCATGGTCGCCAACACCCAACTCCCCGGCGCCGAGCCGGGCACGCTGGTGTTCCTCACTACGCCGGTCATCGGACCGGGCGGGATCGGCGCCTACCAGTGCACCCTCGCCGGCCCCGGCGTCGGCCAGGTCGTCGTCAACGGCATCACGATCACCACCGACAAGGCCCTCGTCGCCGGCTACGGCCAGCAACTCCAGACGCTCGCCCGCTCGGGAATGCAAGCCGAAACCGAGCCGCCGGGCGTCGCGTTCTGGACGGTGTGGGGCGGCAGCACCCGCTCGGCCCTCAGCCGCACCGGGGACATCGTCTTCTCCGCGAATCTCGCAGGCCCCGGCGTCACAACCGCCAACTGGTGGGGTCTCTGGAAGCACACCGCCGGCCGTCTCTCGCGTGTCGCGCGTCTCGGTGAGGCCTCGCCGGTCTCCGGTTCGACACTCGGCGGCTTCACGCTCTTCTCCGGCGCCAACATCCTGAGCATGACCGACGCATCCTCCGTGGTGTTCTCCGCCTATCTCACCGGCGGCAGCGTCACCACCTCCGACAACGGCGTCATCATCCACGACACAGGCACTTCACGTCAGATCGTCGCTCGAGCCGGCGTCGCGACCCCCGTGCTCCCCTTCGGGACTCGCTTGCTCAACTCCACGTTCGGAACCGGTGCACGCGTCGGCCCCGCCGGCCACGTGGCCATCGCCGCCAAACTCGAGGGTTCCGGCGTCGTCTCCGCAAACGACGTGGTCGTGCTGCTCTGGTCCCCCGATGGTGGCGGCGCACTCGAACTCGTCTGCCGCGAAGGAGACGTCATCGGCGACCATCGAATCACCAACCTGTCTCACACCGCGCCCGACCTCCAGGTCAACGCCCGCGGCCAGATCGTCTTCACCGCAACCGTTGTCAGGACCGACGACAGCATGCAGACCCCGCGCACCGCGATTCTCGCCGCGGCTCCCGGTCAGCCTGTCCGAATCGTCGCGGTCGAGGGCGGTTCCATCCCCGATGGCGACCAGACGCTCGCGCTGCGGACGGTCCGCATGTCCGCCTCCTCCGCGCTCAACGATGAGGGGCGTGTCGCCTTCGTCGCCGCCGTCGGGCCCGGCGCCACGCTCGACGAGGCCGTCATCGACGCCGTCGCCGTCACCGTGCCCTGCCTCGCCGATCGCGACCGCTCCGGCATCGTCGAAGTCGCCGACATCTTCGCCTTCCTCTCCGACTGGTTCCGCGGCGATGCCGACTTCGACCACAACGGCCAGACCGAGGTCCCCGACATCTTCTCGTTCCTCGGCGCGTGGTTCCACGGCTGCCCGGCCTGACCGTCCTCGGGGTGACCACACCCGCTCCCGATCCGCGTGATCCCGTGTCACGCCCCCGCGTGCCGCGATCGCTCGCCTACACTTGCCCCCCAAGGATCCCACCACACCCCGAACGGGCCACACCAATGGGCACGACCTTCCGCTGTCGACTGATTACCCGCGAAGCCGTTGTTCTGGATGAAGCCGCCACCGCCGCGGTCATCCCCGCATGGGACGGTCTGGTCGGCATCCTTCCCGGCCGTGCCCCGCTCGTCGCTCAACTCGGAACCGGCGAACTCCGCCTCGACTTCCCCGATTCCGGGCCGGCTCGCGGCGGCTCCCGTGCCTTCTACGTCGAGGAGGGCTTTGCCCAGATGGTCAACAACGAACTGACCATCCTCGCGATGACCGCCCTCCCCGCCGAAGGCATGAGCGAGGCCGACGCCCAGGCCGAGGTCGCCGAACTGTCCTCGCGGAACGTCGACGCTCTTACTCAGGCCGAAAAAGACAAAGTCCGCGATCGTCTGAACAAGGCGACCGCCAAACTCCGCACCGCACGCACCTTCAAGGCCCGCGGCGCGATCTGACCTTCACATCCCGTTCCATACGGTTCTTGCGCGGACGGTCTCGCTGAGTCTCCGAAGACTCCGCGGCCCGCGCACGTCCTGCGTCCCGCGGCCGCTCTGTCCGCGGCGCCGCCTCTCCGCGTGCAGGTCCTGCGCACGTCATTGCGTCCCCGATCCAGTCCGATGCCGGATTCTGCGCTCAGGCGTGCTTGAACTTTTTGTGTGCGTGATGTGCGAGGCGCTTCGAACGCGCCAATTCACACCGTGCGCACGTTCCGCGCCCGGCCCTGCGCACGGGCTCTCGGATTGCGTGCCCCGCGCCGCCTCCGCCCGATGATCGCGGTCGAGCGAAGCGGTCGCCGGGCATCCCCGATGCCCATCGCGATACCGCCCGCTCCGCGGTTTGTGCAACCAACTCCAGTAGGCCCGTGAGGCCTGACACCGGATCTCGACGACGGTGGCGATGTGCCACTGTCAACATCCGGACCTCGGGTCTCAGCACATGCTCTTGAAAGGAGCGACTCCGATGACCACGTGCGTGAACCCGACTTCGACGACGCCCGGCACGTTTCCCTATGCCGGGTTCGCACCCTTCCCAGGTAACTATCCGGCCAACACCCCGGCCGCATTCCAGCAGACTCCCGGCTTCTACGGCTTCACCAATACCACCACGCCGACCGGCTGGACCAACCCACAGTGGCCGACGACGCCCTGGCCCACGAACACCGCGCCGTTCTACGGCACGCCGGTGAACATCCCGACCTTCGGCTATCCGGCGACGACCCCGTGGACCGGCAACCCCGCGTTCGCGACCACGCCGTGGACGAATCCCTACGCCTGGGCGCCGACGAACACGTTTGTCCCGGTCAACCCGTTCTGGACCGGCACGACCAACCCCGCCTTCTTCGCCTTCAACCCCTGCACCCAGTGGACCGGCGCGCCCGCCGCCCAGTATCCGTGGAACACCACGCCCTTCAATGGCTGGAACACGCCGACGCCCTCCACGCCCATCACCTTCCAGAACTCCTGGCCGACGCCGTGGACCACCAACTACGGCCCCACCTCGAACTCCTTCACGAACTCCACGCCCTTCGTCGGCAACTACACCCCGGCGTTCACGCCCTTCACCAACACGTTCGCGAATCCGACCGGCACCGGCTGGGGCACCCTCGCCGCGGCGATCAACCTGCTCAGCCAGCCCAACCAGTGGTTCCCCACCGGCCCGACGAACTTCACCACGCCGAACACGAACCCCTACACCACGACCACGCCGTGGACCGGCGCCTACCCCAACGTCAACGGGTTCACGCCGACTGCTCCGTTCGGCTTCGGCACACCCACGCCGATCACGAACACCTTTCCGACTCCCTGGTGGAACAACACGCCCACCTTCAACACCACGCCGTTCTTCGGTTTCAATCCGAACTTCGGCTATGGCGCGTACCCCACCTCGTTCTCCAACACGCCCTGGGGCGGCACCACGCCCAACTACGGCGTGAACCCGCAGCAGGGCACGACGCCCACGGGCTTCACCCCGCCCTACACGCCCGGCTTCACCCCCGCCTCGCCCACCGGCACCGTGCCCACCACGCGCACCGGAATCCAGAACGGCGACGGTTCCTACCGCAACGCGGCCTGAACTCCGCCCCGCTCCGCACACACCCGCGCCGCCACGACGCGGCCGCCAATCTGCGCACGGACGCGCGCACGCCCCGGGACCCAACCCCGGGGCGTTCTGCTTTCAGCGGCGGCGTGACATCGCCCGATCGATCTCCCGTTTCACCTCGCGCTTCGCGATCGCCTCGCGCTTGTCCCCCTTCGTCCGGCCCCGCGCAAGCCCCACCAGCATCTTCGCCACCCCGTTCTTGAAGTAGATCTTCAGCGGGATCAGCGTCACACCCTCCGCCTGCACCTCGCGGCAGAGTTTCGTCAGTTCGCGCTTGTGGCACAGCAACTTCCGCGTCCGCGTCGGATGGTGCTGCCCCACCGCGCCCTTCGGTCCCGCCGGCGGATACTCCGCGATGTTCACGCCGTGCAGCCACAGGCCCGGCTCCGCATAGCGCGCCCGTGTCGATTTCTTACCCTTGTTCGCAACGCCCACCCGCCGCGAGCCGTCCTCGGCGCGCACATACCCCTCCGCCAGCGACACCTTCCCGTCGCGGATGGACTTCACCTCCGAGCCCCACAGCATCATGCCCACCTCGAGCGTGTCCAGGATCTCGTAGTCGTGCCGCGCCTTCCGGTTCTCGATCGTCCGGGGGTCGTTCTGGTGGGCGTCCTGCCCGCGCCGTTGTTTGCCGCCCTTGGACATGGTGCCAACTCTACGCGCCCGGTTTCGTTTGACACCCGCCGCGCCCGCCCGTACGTTCCCGCCATGCTCCGGCTCGACAACCTGCACAAGCGGTTCGGCAGCGTGACAGCCCTTGACGGGCTGTCCCTCACTGTTCCCCGCGGCAGCGTGTTCGGCCTCCTCGGACCCAACGGCGCGGGCAAAACCACCGCCATCAGCATCGCCGTCGGCCTGCTCCGGCCCGACTCCGGCTCCGTCGATCTCGACGGCGCCGGCTCGCCGATCGACCCTGCCGTCCGCCGCCGCATCGGCGTCGCGCCCCAGGCCATCGCCCTCTACGACGACATGACCGCGATGGAGAACCTCGAGTTCTTCGCCACGCTCTACGAACTCGACCGCCCCTCCCGGCGAGACCGGTCCCGGGCGCTCCTCGCCCGCGTCGGCCTCACCGACCGCGCCGGCGATCGCGTCAAGGGATACTCCGGCGGCATGAAGCGCCGACTCAACCTCGCCGCCGCCCTCATCCACGACCCGCCCGTCGTCCTCCTCGACGAGCCCACCGCCGGCGTCGATCCCCAGTCCCGCAACGCCATCCTCGACCTCGTCCTCTCCCTGCGCGATGAAGGACGCACCGTCGTCTACACCACCCACTACATGGAAGAGGCCCAGCGCATATGCGACCGCGTCGCCATCGTCGACCACGGAAAGGTCCTCGCCGAAGGGTCCGTCGACCAGTTGATCGCGTCCCTCGGCGGCGCCAGCATCGTCACCATCCAGACCGACAGCGAGCAGGTCCGCATCGAGACCGCCGACCCCGTCGCCGAACTCTCGGTCCGCCTCCGCTCCCCCGACATCCGCGGCATCCGCGTCGACCGCCCCGACCTCGAGAGCGTCTTCCTCCACCTCACCGGTCGAAGCCTGCGAGACTGAATGAACTCCGCACTCGCCATCGCCCTCAAGGACATCCGCCTCCTCACGCGCGACCGCATGGGGTTCTTCTTCACCTTCTTCTTCCCGCTCCTCATCGCCATCTTCTTCGGCGCCGTCTTCCAGCAGGGCGGCGGCCCTGCGGGCATCCCCGTTGCCATCGTCGACCTCGACGCAACGCCGGAGTCCCGCGACTTCGCCACGCAACTCGCCGAGGGAGGCGAACTTTCCGTCACCGCCGGTCTCACACGCGACGAGGCCGAGGCCGCGGTCAGATCCGGAAGACTCCGAGCGGTCATCATCCTCCAGCAGGGCTTCGGTGACGCCCGCAAACACCCCTTCTGGGGCAAGCCGATGAAGATCGAGATCGGTGTCGATCCGTCCCGCGCCGCCCTCGCTTCCATGCTCAACGGCATCGTCACCAAGCACGCATTCCAGGGCTTCACCGACCTCTTCACAAAGCCCGGCGCAATGCGGGCCCAGGTCCGCGACTCCCTGGAACTCATGCGCAAGGATGCCCAACTCCCCGCGCCCATGCGCCCGATCTTCGAGCGCTTCTTCAACTCTCTGGATTCGATGCTCGCCGCTGTCGATTCCCCGACCGCCGACGCCGATGGATCCGCTGACGCCTCCGGCCCGTCGTCGCCCGCGGGCGGTTGGAAGCCCGTCGACATCGTCACCCGCGAAATCACCGGACAGAAGCGGGACCTCCCCGCCAACAGTTTCGCCCTCACCTTCCCCCAGGGCATCATCTGGGGCATGATGGGCTGCGCCCTCAGTTTCGCCATCACCCTCGTCATGGAACGAACCCGCGGCACGCTCATCCGGCTCCGCGTCGCGCCCCTCTCCCGCGCTCACCTCCTCGCCGGGAAGGCCATCGGCTGCTTCATCGTCACGTTCTCCGTCGCCGCGCTGCTGATGGTCGTCGCACGTTTCGTGTTCAATGTCCAGCCCACTTCCTATTTCATCCTCGCCGCCGCGATCGCCTGCTCCTCGATCTGCTTCGTCGGCATCATGATGCTTCTTGCCGCCGTCAGCCGCACCGAGGCCGCCGGAAACGGCCTCGGCTGGGGCGTCCTGCTCCTGTTCTCCATGATCGGGGGCGGCATGGTCCCCCTCGAGTTCCTCCCCGGCTTCATCAAGTCCCTCAGCGTCATCAGCCCCATCCGCTGGTCCCTCCTCGCGCTCGAGGGCGGCGTCTTCCGCGGCTTCGGGCCCGTCGAAGCGGCCCTGCCGTGCGGCATCCTCCTGGCCATCGGCACCCTCTCGTTCTTTCTCGGAACCCGCCTGTTCCGCCTCGATTGAGCCGCTTTCCCGCCTCTCCGCCGCGCACCGGAACGGGGACGGTGGGGATGGAAAAGAGGGCAGCCAAGCGCGGGGGGTGGGTGGGGCGGAGCGGGGAGTGGGGGAGAGACGGGAGTGGGGGGGTTCCCTTGCGGCCATGCGGGCCGAGCGGCTATACTCCGCGGACCTCTTCTCTTGGGGGACCTCGCGAGGGAGACCCCACGCAACGACGGGCACGAGCGGCATGAAAGTGCCGCTCGTGTTCTTTTTTGCTCCGCCGCGTTGTCCCTGAACTCGGCAGCCGTGGTCAATAGCGGGCAACGCTCGGATCGATATCCGTCGCCCACAGGTCAATCCCGCCCGCCATCGATCGCACATCCGTGAACCCCAGCGCCCGCAGCGCCGCCGCCACCCGCAGCGACCGCCGCCCGTGGTGGCAATACACGATCACGGGGTGCGACCTCCCGCCCTCTTCATCCTCGAGTTCATCCGCCCGCCGCTCGGTCTCTTCCATCGGCAGGTGCACCGCACCCGCGATCCGGCACAGGTCCCACTCGTCCGAGCGCCGGCAATCCACCAGCAGCGGCCGCACACCCGTGGCCGATGTCATCATCTCGCGGACCTGCCGCGGCGTCACTTCCCAGTCCGCCCGAAACGGATACCCCGCCGGCAGGCCGCTGCCCCCGGCGCCCGATGCTGCGCTCACTTGCCGTCCCCGCGCCCGGCGGCATCGCTCGGCGCCGGCTTCAGGATCAGATCCGCACGGGCAGCGCGCGCCCACGACGAACCCGGTTCCCGCTCATACGGCTCCAGTCCGTTGTCCACGGTCTTCCACATCCCGCTCTGCCACACCCGCGCCGTGAAGAACAGCACGATGTCCCCCGCCGCCGCGAACGGCGCGACCAGCGCCTCGCCCACCTGCGCGTTCGTGCTCGCCGTCGTCACGCTGTCCAGCGCCGTCGCCGAAGTCGGGTACTTCCCCGCGTTCCGCGGAATGCCCGCGTCATACCGGACCGTCCGCGTGTAGATGGGCTGGTGCTGCGGCTGCGTGCTGCGCGCGATGATCTCCGTCACCGGCCAGTCCGTCCGGTCCAGCGACGTTGTCGCCGGGCCCGGGTCCGACACGCTGTGATCCGTTGCTTCCGGCGCAGCCGCGTAGAAGTTGTCCGGCGCCCACGCCCGCGCGATCGCCTCATCGCTGTTGGTCGTGTACCACTTCGAGCATCCGCCCGCCATCAGAACGCAGGCGGTCAAACACAGCGGTAACGGGCTGGCCTTCATGGCGGAGACTCCTGTCCCCAAGCGTACACCCCGACCACCCTCCGCGGCGGCCTTTCAGTCCCCGCCGCGCTGCCCGCCCCGCCCCAGCACCGCCGCCACCGCCTCCCGCGCCGTGTGCTCATCAAAGCCCCGACGCGACAGAAACCCCAGCACCCGCCGCCGGCGAACCTCAGCCTCCAGGCCCGGCGGGAGTTTGCGCACCTGTGTCCGAGCGGCCAGCATCGCCAGTTCCAGCGGCGTCTCCCTCCGCGCCGACACCGCCGCCTCCGCCGCGCGGCGTGCCTCGCCGGAGTCGATTCCTCGCCGCGCCACCCGCGCCACCACCCGCATCCGGCCCACCGCCCGCGCCGCCTCGCGCCCCGCGACGTTCGCCGCCAATCGCGCATCGTCGATCCACCCCAACTCCACGAACCGGTCCACGACCCCCCGCGCATACCCGGCCTCCGCCCCCGCCCGGCGCAGCAACGCGCCCGCCTCCATCCGGCTCAGCGCACGCACCGCGAGCCGCGCTCGGAGTTTCTGGCCCGCCCGGCAGTTCGTCGCCGCGCGCTCCAGCCGCACCACCGCATCCGCGCCGAGCACGCTCCCCGCCGTCAGCCCCAGTTCCGCGGCATCCGCCTCCTCGATCCGCCAGGGCTTGTGCCCGCGCACCCGCACCAGCACGCACCCCGCCTTCGCCGGGTCCGGACGCACCTCCGACACCACCGAACCCGCCCCGGGAGGCGACGGAGCCCCTTTGGCCTTCTTCATGGTTCGCGCTGCGCGGATCGGCTTCACGTGATCTGATCCAGGAGCGCCCCGATCTCCCCGATCGCCTTCTGATCCTTCGCGGCCTTCGCCGCCGCCATCCCGCTCCGCAGCGTCGCCGCCGCCTCGTCCGTCCGGTTCAGCGAGATCAGCGACATCGCCTTGTGGTAATACGCATACAGATACGCCGGATCCGCCGCGAGGCACCGGTCGTAATACCCGATCGCCGAGCCGTGATCCTCATCCGTCCCGATCTTCGCGTGCTCCTGTGCCAGGCCGTACAGCACGAACGCGTCGTTCGGATCGGTCTCCAGCATCGCCGACAGTTTTTCCAGTCTTGGTGTCATCGCTTCCCCGCTCGTGTTGATCCACGCGGCAGGCCGTCAGACTCGCGGCCCGCCTCCACCGTTCTATCCTACAACACGAACGCCCGGACCGGTTGCGCCGAGCGCATTGACGATTTGCGGATGGAGATGTCCATGCACGGAATCAAGACAGTCGGAGTCATCGGGGCCGGACAGATGGGCGGCGGCATCGCCCAGGTCAGCGCTGTCGCCGGGTTCACCACCCTTGTTTACGACGCCTTCCCCAAGTCTCTCGACAAGTGCAGGGCCGACCACGAGAAGCGCCTCGCCCGCGATGTTGAAAAGCAGAAACTCTCGCAGGCCCAGGCCGATGCCGCTCGCGAGAAACTCCGCTACGTCTCCAGCCTCGAATCGTTCGCCGACTGCGACATCGTCATCGAGGCCGTCGTCGAGGATGTCAAAGTCAAGACCGCCCTCTTCACCCAACTCGCCGAGATGTTCGCGAAGATCCCCGGCCGCCAGATCCTCGCCTCCAACACCAGCAGCATCTCCATCACGCAGATCGCCGCCGCGTGCAACGCCATCAAGGGCGCAAGCGTCGCCGCGCCCGAGCAGATCATCGGCATGCACTTCTTCAACCCTGTCCCCGTGATGAAACTCGTTGAGGTCATCAACGGCCTTTCCACCAGCGAAGAGACCACCCGGCGCACCATCGCCCTCGCCGAGGCCATGGGCAAGACCGCCATCCCCGCCAACGACCGCCCCGGTTTCGTCAGCAACCGCGTCCTCATGCCCATGATCAACGAGGCCTTCTACGCCTGGATGGAGGGCGTCGCCAAGCCCGAGGACATCGACGGCATCATGAAACTCGGCTGCAACTTCCCCATGGGCCCGCTCAACCTCGCCGACTTCATCGGCCTCGATACCTGCGTCCACATCATGGATGTCCTCGCCGACGGCCTCAACAACGACCGCTACCGCGCCTGCCCGCTGCTGAAGCAACTCGTCACCGCGGGCCGCCTCGGCGTCAAGTCCGGCCGCGGCGTGTTCGACTACACCAAGAAGTGAGTCAGGTGAGTTCACCAAGTCAGCGGCTGTGTCATCGCGCTGCAGCGCGATCGTGACGGCGCGTCCGCGTACGCGTCGCGTCCTTCCCTAGCCTGCGAAGCAGGCACAGGTCGTTTGCCACGCGGCTTGCCGCGTGGAACGCGTCAGGCAGCATGCTCTACCTCTGTGGGAAGTTCCTGAGCCTGTGGAGCAGGCGTAGGCACGAGCGCACGGGCGGGCGGGCGATTCATCTTCCGGTTCTTCAACCCTCAATTCCGCGTTCATCCGCGTTGATCCGCGGCTTTCCTCTTCTCTTCTTTCCCCGCCTTCCCGCGCGGCTCCGCGCCTCTGCGCGAGGCTTTCTCCTCTTTATCCGTGCTGATCCGCGTCATCCGTGGCGGTATTTCACGGGCTCGCCACCCAGATCACCTGCCCATTCTCCGCATCCCGCTCCCCCTCCACGCAGCCCACGATCACCCGCGCCACATCTTCCGGCGCAAGCGCCTTCGCCCGCGGGATCATCTTCTCCGGGAAGCTCGCCCGCAGCATCGGCGTCTCCACCGCCCCCGGCGCAACCGCGAACGCACGCACCCCGATCGCACGCCCCTCCTTCGCGCACGATTGCGCCATCAGGTTCACGCTCGCCTTCGCCGCGGCGTACGCAAAGAACCCCGCGAACGGGTCCTTCGTCGCCATCGACGACACGTTCACGATCGTCGCCCGCGCCGATTCGCCCCGCGCCTTCGCCTCTTCCGCCTGCCGCCGGAACACGCCCCACGCCGCCGCGATCACGTACCCCGGCCCCAGCGCGTTCACCGCAAAGCACTCCTCCAGCATCTCCGGAGTCGTCTTGTCGATCGCCGCCAGCGGTGCGCTCCCCGCGTTGTTCACCACAGCATCCAGTCGCCCGAACCGCCACACCGTCTCCTCCACCGCCGCCGCGGCGTGTTCCGGCACCGAAACGTCCCCCGCCAGAACCAGCACGCGTGCCTCCGCGTCCTCCCCGATCAGCCCCGCCGTCTCGTCGAGCGCGCTGCGACGACGCCCCACCAGCGCCACACGCCACCCCGCCGCGCCAAGCGAGACCGCCACCGCACGCCCGATCCCCGACCCCGCCCCTGTCACCAGCGCAACGCGTTCGCCCATGACTTCCTCTCTTCGCCCCACGCGCCGTGTGTTCGTCCGCCCTCCCCTTCGGATTCACCCGCGCTCGTCTTCCCGAAACGGTAGACTGCGGCCATGTCACTCCTGCTCGGCCTCGACATCGGCACCTCCGCCGCCAAGGGCGTCTTGCTCGATGCATCCGCGGGCCAGGGCCGCATCGTCGCCGAAGAGTCTGTCGAGTATCCCCTCAGCCAGCCCCACCCCGGTTGGAGCGAGCAGGACCCCGAAGACTGGTGGTTCGCCGTCTGCCGCATCTGCCGCGCACTGCTCTCCCGGCCCGCGCTCAAAGGCCGCGAGGTCGCCGCCGTCAGTTTCTCCGGCCAGATGCACGGCTCGGTCTTCCTCGGGCACGATGCTTCCGCCTCCGGCGGCCGCGCTCACCCGCTCCGCCCCGCCATCCTCTGGAACGACCAGCGCACCGCGCGCGAGTGCGAGCAGATCGAGGCGGCTGTGGGCGGCGAAGTGGTGGGGGCAGTGGGGGGGCGAAGAAGGCTCGTCGAACTCGTCGGCAACGCCGCGCTCACGGGCTTCACGCTCCCCAAGGTCCTCTGGCTGCGCGAAAACGAGCCCGATCGCTTCAAGCGCGTCCGCGCCATCATCCTCCCCAAGGACTTTATCCGCTTCCGTTTCACCGGCGAACTCGCGACCGACGTCAGCGACGGCGCGGGCCTGCTCGCGCTCGATGTCGATGCCCGCACGCGCTGGTCGGCGACGCTGCTGGGCGCGCTCCATCTCGATCCCTCCCTCTTCCCGCCAATCATCGAGTCCTGCTCCGTCGCCGGTCTCATCTCCGACTGGGCCGCCGAGCAGACCGGCCTCCCCATCGGCACCCCCGTTGTCGCCGGCGCGGGCGACAACCAGGCCGGCGCAATCGGCGCGGGCATCGTCACGCCCGGCACCGTCCTCGCCGCGCTCGGCACCAGCGGCGTCATCTACGCCCACACCGACAAACCCCGCCGGGACCTTCCCCCGCCCGGCGCTCCAGCCGATGCACCCGCGGGCCGCCTCCACACCATGTGCGCGGCCGACGGCACCGCTTCCCATCCCGGCGGCTGGTCTCTCACCGGCTGCATGCTCTCCGCCGCAGGCTCGCTCCGCTGGGCCCGCTCCGTCCTCGCCCCCGACCGCTCCTACAACGATCTCTGCGCCGACGCCGCCGCCATCGCCCCCGGCTGCGAGGGTCTCATCTTCCTGCCCTACCTCACCGGCGAGCGCTGCCCGCACCCCGACCCTGCGGCGCGTGCAGGCTGGATCGGCCTCACCTCGCGCCACACCCGCGCCCACATGGTCCGTGCGGTCCTCGAAGGTGTCGCCTTCGGCATGACGCAGATGCTCGACCTCATGCGCGCGGCGGGCGTCCCGGTCTCCTCCGCCCGTCTCGGCGGCGGCGGCGCAAAGTCGCAACTCTGGCGACAGATCCTCGCCGACAACTTCAACGTCCCCTGCCAACTCGTCGCAGGCGGCGGCGACGAAGGCCCCGCCCTCGGCGCCGCCATCATGGCCGGCGTCGGCGTCGGCGCCTTCCCCTCCGCCGCCGCGGCCTGCAAATCCCTCATCCCCATCGTCTCCGAAATCCAACCCGACCCCGCAACCTCAGCCGCCTACATCCGCCGCCGCGCCACCTACAACCACCTCTACCACGACCTCCGCGCCACTTTCACCGAACTCTCAGCGCCCTAGTCCTGTGTGAACCTGCCTTGGTTTCCAACCTCCCCGAAGGGGGAGGTGCCGCCGAAGGCGGCGGTGGGGGCTCCTGCGTTTCCTTCGTTCCCTCCTTCGCGCTCTTCGTGCCCTTCGCGTTAAGCATCCTCCGCACTCCGCACTCCGCACTCCGCACTCCGCACTCCGCAATCCAAAATCCAAAATCGGACACCCCATGCCCCTCCTCGACCTCCGCCCCCAATCCGTCCGCCGTTCCCCCGCCGACACCCTCAAGCACCTCAAGTCCTTCTCCCTGGACCTGAAGTTCTCCGCCGGCATCTGGTTCCTCTCCCCCGCGCAAAGCCGCTTCCACGACAAGTACTTCTCCGACCTCACCATCGAGCAGCGCCTCGACATCGCGAGCAAACTCGCCAAGGACGGGCTCAGCGCCCTCGAAGCCCACTACCCCAACGAGATCAACGAGGACAACGCTGGTCTCTGGCAGACCTTCAGCCGGCAGACCGGCATCCGCATCCTCACCGTCATCCCGCTCCTCTTCTGGGACAAGCAGTTCGAGTTCGGCTCGCTCAGCAACCCGCTCCCCGCGCCGCGCAAGGCCGCGATCGAGCGCACCATCGCCGCACTCCGCCTCAACAAGCAACTCGACACCGACTTCGCCGTCGTCTGGCCCGGCATCGACGGCTACGAGCACGGCTTCGGCCTCGACTTCGCCGCGGCCCGCGCCCGCTTCGCCGAGGGCCTCGCCGAAGCGCTCGACGCCGTCCCCGGCGTCCGCATCGCCTTCGAGCCCAAGCCCTACGAGCCCCGCGGCCACATCCTCTACGGAACCACACCCGAGGGCATCCTCCTCGGCCGCGATGTCGAAGCCATGCTCCGTCACGCCGACAACAGGAAACTCCTCGTCCAGGGCCACAAACTCGTCTGCATGAACCCCGAAGTCGGCCACGCCCTCATGGGACTCGAAGATGGCGCGTACGCCTTCAGTTGGCCCCTCTCAGAGTCCCGCCTCGCCCACACCCACTGGAACAGCCAGCCCCTTGGCAACTACGACCAGGACCTCGGCGTCGGCGTCATCTCGCCCGAGGTCACCGAAGGCATCCTCTACACCCTCAAACTCCACGGCTATCGCGGCTACTTCGGCATCGACATCAACCCCGAGCGCATCCCGGTCGACATCGCCCTCCGCAACTCCTTCGACGCCCTCCGCGCCGCCAACGACCGCATCGACTCCCTCGACCACGAATCCCTCATCGCCTGCCACAACCACCCCGACCGCGCCCGCGGCTGGCTCGACGCCTACCTCACCCGCGCCCGCGCCTCCCGCCCCGAAAAACTCACGCCCCTGCCGCGGCTGGTCTGACGCGCTACGGCACTGCCCGAGAACGGGAAGCGCGAATACTTGACCAAGCAAAGTTCTTTCGCGCTGAATCACGCAACCGACACTTGCAATGGACGTATGTGGTGGTACCTTCCCCACGGATGAGAGGGCTGACTCGGCAATCCCGAGGAGACCGCCCTTGTTGCATGCAAGTCGTTCAACTTCTATCGGACCCTCCGATCGTGGCATCGAGCTTCCGCTCGATGGTGCCGCAGAGCGGCAGAGCTTCGGGGTCGGCACGGCCCTGAGCTTGACTGCTGTTCTCGCCCTCGCTTCACGCACGCTCGCCGACATCGACCCGGTTTCCGGCATCGACTTTGTGACCATCACCCACCCCGGCAATGCCCCGTGGACTGGCGATGGTACTGGTGGCGACCGGGCCATAGGCCGCGGCGGCGTCGATTACGAGTACCGCATTGGCCGGTTCGAGGTGACAACCAGCCAGTGGGTCGAGTTCATGAACGCGGCGCGGGACCGTCCGGC
Organism: uncultured Phycisphaeraceae bacterium; assembly: GCA_964409775.1. GTDB lineage: Bacteria > Planctomycetota > Phycisphaerae > Phycisphaerales > UBA1924 > JAHBXL01. The sequence continues at coordinate 99,810 of CAYPEI010000003.1, forward strand.
CGGGGACAGCATTCCTTTCGTCAATGTTCCGTCGAACTGGGGCGCGGTGGGTGCAGCCCCGCAGAACGGCGGCCAGCGATGGAGTGTCCCCTCGGGCAACGAGATGCGCGCGGTGGGCGGCGTGACGTGGCGGATGGCGGCGGTGTACTGCAACTGGCTGCACAACGGGAAGGCCACCAACCGCGAGGCGTTCCTCAGCGGCGCGTACGATGTGAGTACGTTCGGCTACAACGGAAGCATGTTCACGGATCAGGCCGCGCGGTCGCCCGGCGCGACGTACTTCATCCCGACGTGGGACGAGTGGTTGAAGGCAGTTCACTTCGACCCCAACCGTCACGGCGAGAACCAACCGGGGTACTGGCTGGGGCCATATTCGGCCAACACAATCCCCGCAGGCGGGCCACCTGGACAGGGCAATGCGAACACGCGAGAATTTGCCGGATGGCAATCCGTGCCGCTCGGCGCGTACGACCGTCAGACTCCGTGGGGCCTGTACGACGCTGCAGGTGCGACTGGGGAGTGGACGGAGTCAATACTCCAGTTTGAGACTGAGAACTACCGCATTTATGACGGTTCATTCTGGAACTCGAACTCGAGCGGCGTCTCTGACCTCATCTATTACCGGGCGGGTGATCTTCCCAGCATTCCGACTTGGCAGTTTGGACTACGTATAGCGGCCGTCGTTCCATGCCCGGGCGCGTGCCCCGTGCTCGTGGGGGCCTTCGTGTGGACCGCACGCAGGAAACGACGGAGCAGCACATGCGACATCGCCTCTGGACGGCAGTCGGTCTTGTAGCAACCACCTTCTTCACTCAACTAGGAGCAGCGCAGGACATTCGAGTGGATATCTCGACAGATGGCGGGGATAACTACACCTCGCTCTTCCCGCCGCCCGCATCACTTCCTGCTGCGGGCGATCCGATCACACTCAATCTCGGAACGGTCTCGACTGATACGTTGATCCGCTTTGCGAGTGATTCCAGTCTGGCGAATCTTGGTGCAGTGACAATCAACGGGACGCTTGGCAGTGCCGGGGTCGTGCTGTCACTTCTCGTGGTGCATCGTGATGAGGATCCATTTCCTGTCCAGCCAGCCGAGCCATTACCGGCGGGCGTGATAAACGTTGGCGGCTTCACGATCTCCAACTCCGGTCTTCGCGCCAACACCCGTATCGCGGTTGCCGCGACTGGCAATCTCACGGGCAGCATTGAAGTCGGTCACGTCTTCCGTCTTCAGTTCAACGGTTCAGTTGGCGAAATCCAAGCGGCGGTAACGGCGATAGCGGAGAACGGATCAGCCGTCACATATACGGGTGTCGATGACGAGAATAACAATCCCTATCACGCCGAACCCATGGCCTACATCCGCGAGTCGAAGAAAATCAGCGGCAATCTCACCGCGACCGCGGGCGACATCGGCATCGTCAGCATCGGCACAACCGCCGCGGCGACCGACGGCCTGCAAGCGAATGTCAAGGCCCTCTCCGGACAGATCAAGAGCATCTACTGCGCTGGGGCGATCGGCAACTCTGCAGCCTCCCCCGCCGTCCTCCCCGAGATCTGGGCGCGGGACCGCATCGGCGAAATCATCGCCCGCGACTCCGAAAGCATGACGCCCGAGGATGTTCTTGAGAAGGACTTCTACGCCAGTGTCAAAGCCGGGAAGGGCCGCACGAGCGAGGGCGCGCCGATGCCCCGCGAAGATGGCGCACTCACGATGATCCGTACCAAGGGCGATTACGACGGTGTCATCGACGTGTTCAACATCTCGCAACCCGATGGGACCGATGCTCAATGTGGAATTCTGGTGGATGGTGAGGTTCTGTGCGCCATCAACGTCGATTACCTCGTGCATGGCGACATCATTGCGTCGTCTTTTCCTCAGCCCATTACGATCGGCGTGCAACTCAAGGGTGCGCTCGTCGCTACAGATCAGGCAAAGGGTGTCATCACGAGCGTGACCGTTGGCCGCAGCGACACGACTCGGGCAAAGCAATACACCGAGATATGGGTCTATCCGGCGGAAGAACCCACGGGCGCTGTGCAGTATACGCGAGGACTCGTTGGCGCGAACCCGCGCCCAAATGACTACGGCATTCGTTTCCCCGCTGCAGAGGATGCTTGGTTTGGCACAAGCCGAACCGCGTGCAATGTGAGCAACGGCATCTTCAATGGCGCGATCGACCGCTTGATCCGGGCACCGCGGATCGATTTCCTCTCAGTGGCCGCGATGACGCAGGACGCGGACAGCGTCGGCACGCTCGACAAGAAAAACCCGCCCCGGATTGAGGCAGTCAGCATCGGCGAGTGCATCGTCGATTACCTGCACACCGGCGTGATCTGGTCCGGACAGTTGGAGTTCGACTCGGGGTGCTCGAACTGCGGCGGGACGGGGTTCGCGTGCATCGACAACGATCCATCCAACGACTTCGCCATGATCGAGAGTTTGGCGATCGAGTGCATCGCACGCTACGGCGCAGTGTGGTTCACCGGCTGCGAGCATCCCGAGTTCGGCAATGTCTTTGGTGGACTGCACGTCGATACGCTCGCGGCAGATGAAACGATCTGGATCCGCGAACAACTCGGCACAGATCAGTACTGCGACATGCCCGCCGAATACGGCTACTCGGATCCGGTCTTCAATCAGGACTATGACGATGGAACGCCGCGCACGATCAATGGCCCCTCCGTCAGCCGCATTGTGATTCATGATGCGCCGGATGCCGATCCGACTCCGCCCGCGCTCCCGACCGGCCTCGTCGGCCAGATCATCATCAACGGCGGGAACAACGAGAACGCGGAGGACTTCTGGGCAGGTACGGTCGAGATCGGGTCGTCCGTCACTCTCGGTGAAGGACTCGGTGGTGACGATGAGGCGCCGCACTACAACAGGTTGCCTGCCGATCTCGGCGGCGGCTCCGTCGGTCTCGCACCCTTCGGACTCCACGGCACGGCTTGCGTCCCGCCGCACGACACCATCGGTCTGCGCCTTCAGGACCAGCTGGTCTATACCGACTTCGATGTGGAGAACTCAAGGCCAGTGCGCATCCGCTCTTACGGCCCTGTGACCAGTACTGCGGTTACGATCTACGCGGGTGTGGTCGATCCGGAAGGCGATGGTGAGTGCACGACCGCAGACATCACCGCGATGTTCGACAAGACGTTGCACCCCGACGGCGATCCCCGCTCGATCGGGCTGGGTTGCGATGCTGCCTACCTGATGAAGACAGGGATCATCCGAGTCGTACCCAGCGGCATCGCGTGCGCCGATGTCGACGGCAACCCCGATGTCGGTTGGCAGACCATGCCGTGCAGTGAACCGGGATACTGGACCGAAGTTGCGCCCGACTGCAACAACAACGGCGACAACGACCAATGGGAGATCGATGAGGACATCAACCAGCCCATCACCGGATGCATAGGCAACTGCGCTGCCGATTGGGACGGCAACTTCGATGTCGCCGTGCCGGACATCTTTGCATTCCTCTCTGATTGGTTCGCCAATGAACCCACTGCGATCTGCTACGGCGTCGAGGACCCGCCCAGCCCACCGACCGTCCCACCGTGCGGCGTAGTCGCGATCTTCAACTTCCTCAGCGACTGGTTCGCCTCCCGTGGCGACGACTGCGCCGCGTAGTCTCTCAGCAATCTGCCATCCGCGACACACCCAGTGGCCCGGGCCAAGATGCCCGGGTCTCTTTTTGCCCCTCTTCCCACATCGGCCTGCGTTCGATGCTTGGTTGCCGGTGCCGCCGGATGCCCGGCTTATCACCCTTGATTCATGCCCCTATATTCCGCCATGCCCGAGAGAGACCAATCCGCCGCCGCCGCCGCCCGAATCCACCCCATCGTGGTCGCCCCATCCGGGCCCTCAGCCACGCCGCGGCAGCGATTCGACATCAAACACATCCCCTTCGAGTCCCCCGTCCACGATGTCATGGACGGTGCCCAGCGCCAGGAAATCCAGATCCACGAGCACGGCTTCGTCGCCCTCGTCGATGCCATGCCGCGGCTGGTTCCCGAGGGCCAGACCGCCGATGCCGCCATCGTCCAGGCCGCTCGCGTCTCCTACGGACAGGGCACCAAGAAGGTGAACGAAGACCGCGGCCTCATCCGCTACCTCCTCCGCCACCGCCACACCACGCCCTTCGAGATGGTCGAGTTCAAGTTCCACATCGCGATGCCCATCTTCATCGCCCGCCAGTGGATCCGCCACCGCACCGCCAACGTCAACGAATACTCCGCCCGCTACTCCGTCGTCCCCGACACCTTCTACCGCCCCTCCGCCGAGAGCGTCCGCAAGCAGAGCAAGTCCAACCGCCAGGGCGGCGCGGAACTCTTCGGCCCCGAGGAGCACATCACCGCCGAGGCGTTCCTGAAGTATCTCGACGATGCCGAGTCGCTCTACCAGCGCTACGAGCAACTCCTCGAAGCCGGCGTCTCCCGCGAGCTCGCCCGCATCGGCCTCCCCGTCTCCGCCTACACACAGTGGTACTGGAAGTGCGACCTGCACAACACGCTCCGCTTCCTCTCCCTCCGCATGGACCCGCACGCGCAGGAAGAGATTCGCATCTACGCCGAGGCGATGTACCAGTTGCTCGAGCCCATCGTTCCCCTCACGATGGAAGCCTTCCGCGACTACGAACTCGAAGGCGTCCACCTCACGCGCCTCGAGGTCGAAGCCCTGCGTGCCGAGATGGCCGCGCGGCCTCAATCTCCGCCTGTCGAACTCATCACCGACAACAAGCGCGAGCAGGACGAGTGGCGCGCCAAGCGCGAGAAACTCGGCCTCTGATCCGCCCCCGATGCCTGGCCCGTTCGGGCGGAAAATGGCATGCTGCAACCCTCATACGGGCTGCAAACGGGTCCCTGTTTATGCTCACCTTTTGCGAACAGCCCGCCCGATTCGGGAGTTCCCGAAGCGGCGTGGTGGCGCGCTCCCGCCGCGCTGCGCTCAGTACTGCATCGCCGCCCCGGTCTCGTGGAATGCCGCGGGAGGACGGTGAGTCACGCACCAGTCTGAGAGGAATCGAACATGTCCGGGAATCAGAACTTCGACAGGAACGCCGCCAAGCACATCGCCGGCGGCAACAAGGGGGCCGACGCCCGCCCAACTTCCGATGACAAGC
>CAYPEI010000003.1:105037-270324 GCA_964409775.1 uncultured Phycisphaeraceae bacterium
CCAACGTCATCGGCAAGCCCCTCACCCCGCAGAAACTCGACCCCAACAAACTCGGCACCGTCGCCGGCGGCAACAAGGGCGCCGACGCCCGCCCGACCTCCGACGACAAGCCCAACGTCATCGGCAAGCCCCTCACCCCGCAGAAACTCGACCCCAACAAACTCGGAAGCGTCTCCGGCGGGTTCAAGGTCAACGAGATCAAGGTCGATGCCTCCACCGCCAAGCCCCTCGTCCCGGGCTCGTCCATCGGCGACACCAAGCCGACCAAGTAACCGCGCTGTTCACCACATCCCGTCTGCGTTCCACGCCCCGTTCACCGCGGGGCGTTTTTCTTTACTCCAAACTTCGCGCCAAGAACATCCCGCCCGCGCGCACGCGGCGCAGGTGCGCCCTGGCGCCCACTCCCCACTCCCGACATCCGACATCCGACTTCCGACTTCCCCTTGCCCTTCCCATGACCCATACAGTATACTAACCGCATACCTCCCGCGGCCCCAGCCCCGCTCCTCCTGAACTTCAGAAACATCCCCGAAACAGGTTGCTCTGCGCGCAGATTCTTTGTTCCCTGCGTCTGGGATCTCAACCCGTTTCGTGATCTCACGCGCCCGCGCATCGCCCCCGATCTCCCCCGCACCCGCGGCCGCCACCTCCTCCTCAAGCACGCCTCCCTCTCCCAACTCGCGGCCGCCCTCCGCTACCGCTCCCGCTCCGGCCGTCCCACCGTCGACTCTAACCGCGCCGCCTGCGCTGCCCTCCGCCGTATCCGCGCGATCGAAAACGCCGCCCAGCGCGAGCAGTTCCGCCAGGCACCCCGCTCCCCGTGCCCGCTCCGGCAACCTCCCCCCGCGGGGGAGGTGTCGCCGAAGGCGACGGTGGGGGCTCGTGCCTTCCCTACCGATCCTCCCGCTTTCCACTCCCCCCCCACTCACCATTCCCCACATCCCACATCCCACATCCGACATCCGACTTCCCACATCCCTCCCCCTCGTTCCCGCGGCTCTGCGCGCAAATCCGCGGCCGCGGCACCCCGCCGGAGATTTCCCGGTACGCTTGTCCCTCCCCAGTTTCTCAGCCCACCGTCATCCGGAGTCACACACCTTGTTCCACCGCACTTTCCGCTCCGCGCTCTCCGCCCTGGCGATCGCCGCCTCCGCTGGCCTCGCCGCGTCCGCCCACGCCGATGTCACGCCCAACGCGGCCATGCTCCGCTACCCCGACATCTCCGCGGACTCCATTGTCTTCGTCTATGCCAATGACCTCTGGCTCGTGCCCCGTGCTGGCGGAATGGCCCAGCCCTTCGCCAGCCCCCCCGGCGTCGAGCAGAACCCCCGCTTCAGCGCCGATGGAAAGACCATCGCCTTCGTCGGAAACTACGACGGCAACCGCGACCTCTACACCCTGCCCATCACCGGCGGCGTCCCCACCCGCGTGACCTATCACCCCGCTGGCGAGATGCTCGCCGACTGGACTCCCGACGGCCGCCTCCTCTTCATCTCCAACGGCCTCGCCGGCCTCCAGCGCCAGTCCCAACTCTTCATCACCACCCCCGAAGGCGGAATGCCCGAAAAGGTCCCCGTCCCGTACGGTGCATTCGGCGCCATCTCCGCCGATGGCAAGTGGCTCGCCTACACGCTCCACTCCACCGACTCCCGCACCTGGAAGCGCTACCGCGGCGGCATGGCCACCGATGTCTGGCTCTTCAATCTCCAGGACCACACCAGCAAGCGCATCACCGACTGGGAAGGCACCGACACCCTCCCCATGTGGGCCCCCGGCGATTCCTCCGTTGTCTACTTCCTCTCCGACCGCGGCAGCGACCACCGGCTCAACGTCTGGTCCTACGACGTTGCGACCTCCGCCAGCAAGCAGATCACCCGGTTCACCGATGACGATGTCCGCTGGCCCGCGATCGGCCCCGTCGCTGCTTCCGCAGCCAACGCCCCCGGTGTCAACGGCAGCATCGTCTTCCAACTCGGCTCCAAACTCATGGTCCTCGATATCGCCTCGGGACAGTCCTCCGAGGTGAAGGTCACCATCCCCGGCGATCGCCCCAAGATCAAGCCCCGCAGCGTCAACCCCGCCGGCCTCACCTCCGGCGCAACCATCTCGCCCACCGGCAAGCGCGTCGTCCTCGAAGCCCGCGGCGATCTCTGGTCCCTCCCCGCCAAGGACGGTGTCACCCGCAACCTCACCCGCACCAGCGGCTTCGCCGAGCGCGATCCCTCCTGGTCCCCCGATGGCCGCTGGATCGCCTACTTCTCCGATGAGCCCGGCGAGTACGAACTCTTCGTCCGCCCCGCCGACAGCCGCCCCGCCCCCGACGAGAAGAAGGACAAGGACAAGAAGGACGAGAACCCGCCCATCCCCGCCGAGTGGTCCGATGCGCCGCCGCGCAAACTCACCAGCCTCGGCGCGGGCTTCCGCTATGCGCCGACCTGGTCGCCCGATTCCAAGCACATCGCCTTCGGCGACCAGAACGGCCGCATGTTCCTCACCACGGTCGAGTCCGGCGAGACCAAGGAGTTCGACAAAGACCCGTGGATGAACCGCACCACCTTCTCCTGGTCGCATGATTCCAACTGGATCGCCTACGAGCGCGCCGACCAGCAGAACTCCCTGGGCTGCATCTGGATCTACAACGTCAAGTCCGGCGAGAAGACCCAGGTCACGACCAACATGTTCGATTCCGGCGCGCCCGCCTTCGACCGCAAGGGCGACTGGCTCTTCTTCGCCTCCAAGCGGGCCATCAACTCCCCGCGCTACTCCGACATCGACTCCACCTTCGTCTACACCGACTCGGCCGTCCTGCTCATGACGCCCCTCCGCAAGGACATCAAGAGCCCGTGGCTGCCCAGGAGCGACGAGGAGGTCATCAAGAAGGACGAGCCCAGGAAGGACGACGCCAAGAAGGAGGAGAAGAAGGAAAACGGCGACAAGCCCGCCGCCGACGACGGCGTGTCCGGCACCTGGGAAGCCAAGGCCACCGGCGGCGAACTGCCCCCCGACGGCCTCCCCTTCACCTTCAAGTTCACCCTCGGCGAGGGCGGCAAGATCACCGGCTCCATCTCTTCCATGATGGGCGCGGGCGAAGGCACGGGGACCTACGACAAGGCGTCGGGAGCCATCGAGTTCTCCGCCGACGTCAACGGCGGCGTGGTCGTCATCCGCGGCACCATGAAGGGCCAGGAAGGCTCCGGCACCTGGTCCGTCGGCGACCAGGGCGGCAACTGGACCGCCAAGCGCACCGCCGCCACCCAGCCCGCCGACAAGAAGCCCGACGACAAGAAAGATGAGAAGAAGGACGAGAAGAAGGACGACAAGAAAGAACTCAAGATCGACTTCGACGGCCTCGAGGCCCGGGCCATCCAACTCCCCCTCGCGCCCGGTGCCTTCAACCACCTCGTCGTCGCCGACGGTGACAAACTTATCTTCGGCCGCATGGGCACCCGCGGCGGCGGCGAAGGCGGAATCAAGATCTACAACTACAAGGACGACGAGAAGGAGGAGAAGTCCGTCACCACCTTCGGCTCCTTCGATCTCTCCGCCGACGGCAAGAAACTCATCGTCATGCGCGGCCCCTCGGCCACCATCGTCGATGCCTCCGCCGGCGGCAAGGCCCAGGCCGTCTCCACCGGCGCCATGCAGATGACCGTCGAGCCCCGCGCCGAGTGGAAACAGATCCTCAACGACGCCTGGCGCCTCCAGCGCGACTTCTTCTACGAGTCCACCCTCCACAACGTCGACTGGCCGAAGATGCGCGAGCACTACGGCGCGATGATCGACGACTGCTCATCCCGCGAGGATGTCGCATGGGTCCTCGGCGAGATGATCTCCGAACTCAACATCGGCCACGCCTACATCCAGGGCGTCGGCGACGGCGAGTCCCAGCCCATGCAGAGCGTCGGCATGCTCGGCTGCGATTTCGTGCTCGACCGTTCCGGCGCGGAACCCGCGTACAAGATCAGCCGCATCATCCGCGGCGGGCCGTGGGATTCCGACGCCGTCGGCCCGCTCTCCATGCCCGGTGTCGACGCCAAAGAGGGCGACTACCTGCTGGAGGTCAACGGCCAGCCCCTCGATACCGCCAAGGACCCGTGGGCCGCGTTCGTCGGTCTCGCCGGGCGGCCCACCTACCTCACCCTGTCCTCCAAGCCCACCCTCGACAGCGCCGCGCGCCTGGTCATCGTCCAGCCCATCGGCTCCGAGGCCGACCTCCGCTTCCGCGAGTGGATCGAGTCCAAGCGCAAGTACGTCGAGGAACGCTCCGGCGGCAAGGTCGCGTATGTCTACGTTCCCAACACCGGCGTCGACGGACAATCCGAACTCTTCCGCCAGTTCTTCGGCCAGCGCCAGAAGCAGGCGATGATCATCGATGAACGCTGGAACGGCGGCGGCCAACTCCCGCACCGCTTCATCGAACTGCTCAACCGCCCGCTGACCAACATGTGGGCCCGGCGCGACGGCGAGTCCTGGCCGTCGCCCGATCCCTCGCACCAGGGCCCCAAGTGCATGCTCATCAACGGCCTCGCGGGCTCCGGCGGCGACATGTTCCCCTGGCTCTTCCGCTACCACAAACTCGGCAAACTCATCGGCACCCGCACCTGGGGCGGCCTCGTCGGCATCTCCGGCAACCCGCGCTTCATCGATGGCGGCAGCATGAGCGTGCCGACCTTCGGCTTCTACAAACTCGACGGAACCTGGGGTGTCGAGGGCCACGGCGTCGATCCCGACATCGAGATCATCGATGACCCCGCCCTCATGTGGAACGGCGGCGACCCGCAACTCGACACCGCCATCGACCAGATGCTCGGCGAGATCCCGACCAAGGCCTTCAAGGCCCCGAAGAAGCCCGCCGGACCCAACCGCTCCGGCATGGGCATCCCCGATTCCGACAAGTGACCCACTCCCCACCGGCCGCCCCAACGGGCGGCCGGTGTCTTCTTCGCAGATTCTCTACAACCTCATTCCCGTGTGATGTAGAATGATGTTGAGAACTCGCCGTCGTTCCAGTCGACATGCAGCTCAGATGATCGGAGCAATAAATGCGAAGAACTGGAATGCTCAGGTCGGCTGCCGCGGCGATCGGCGTGTGGATGTGGCCACCAGCGGCCCTCGCCCAGACCCCTCCCGACTACGGCTTCACGTGGGCGACGATCACGCACCCGGGGAACCCGGCGTATCCGGGCAACCCGAACCCGCCGCCGGACCTGCCGGAGACAAGGGCCATCGGCCGCGGCAGCGTGGGCTATGAGTACCGTATTGCCACCAGCGAGCTCTCGATCGCCAACTGGACGGAGTTCGTGAATACGTTCGCGGTGCAGGCGAGCTTCCCGACCGAACTGTTCGGCCAGGCGGCGTTCACCCGCAGCGTGCCGCTGAACATCCACACCGATCCGGCCTACGGCGGGCCGGGGCGACAGTACACCTACGAGCCTTGGCGTGCGAACAACCCGCTGTTCGGCGGCATTCGCTGGCGCGATGCGGCGATGTTTTGCAACTGGCTGCACAACGGGAAGACGAGCGATCCAGCCGCGCTGTGGAGTGGCGCGTACGACACCTCGACATGGGACTCCGATGGCCCGCCGTACACCGATGCGCTCACGCATCAGCCGGATGCACAGTTCTGGATCCCATCGCTCGATGAATGGATGAAGGCGGTGTACTGGGACCCGCAGCACGAGGGGCTCGACGGCTGGCGGACGTATGTGAACGGGTCCGATACGCCGCCGGTGTCGGGGATGCCAGGCGAGCCGGGTGCGACGACGAGCGCGGGCCTGACGAACGGCCCGAACTTCAATCCCGAGGATATTGCCCTGGGGTCGTACCCGTTGGCGCTCTCGCCGTGGGGATTGCTGGATACTGGCAGTGGAAACTACGAGTGGTTAGAGGATTCCACTTCGGTGCTCGAGCTGTCAAATCGCCGGTACAAGGGGGCGAGAGCTGGGGCTGACCCAGTTTTTTCATATGTGGGTGCTATGCAAAGTGGAGACCCTTGGATCGGGCGGTCAGCGTCGATTCGTCTTGCCTCTTCGATTCCTGCTCCAAACACGGCGGTTGGATTTCTGGTAGTCTTGGTCTCGGGCGGGATGACTCGAAGGAGGGCACAAAATGTACAGCAACTTGGCGGCGATGGGTGGCCTAGCTGTAGCGGTCATGACGGCGACGGCAAACGCGGCTCTTCCGCGGCTGGTAGTCCAACAGTATGATTCGTCGGACAACCCCGTAGGGACAACCACATACGACGATACTCCGAGCACGGTGAACGACATCACGCTCCACGCAGATGCCGCGCGTGTTAACATCTTTGTCGAATACACACCTGTGCCGGGAGCGGAGCCGCCCGAGCCGATCGGTCACATTACATTCGTATCTGGCGGCAGTCTGCAGAGCCAAATAGACTTTGTCATCGGAACGACGGATGTAGAGTTCTCGACCGCAGCCGATCAAGTGCCGCTTGAGTACGCCATGCGATGCGCGACTTGGCGGGGCCTCACAGCACCTTCTACGCCCAACTGTTGACTTTTCGGCCGCATAACCGGTGACCTCCTCGGCAAGAACTCCACTACGGGAGTGACGATGGGGGGTATCGACCAAATGAGCCGGTTCGATGTTGACGGGAGTATGGGCGGTAGCCTGAGCATTTCTAGTCCTGCCGGCTCGGTGTTTGTCATGCACGTGGGCTCGATTAGTTCGCTTGGTCGCATCTATTTGGCTTCGGGGTCTATCACTGAAATTGATGTACTCACCAACATCACGACCGCGACCAGCGGTCGCACCGATGCCACCATCGCGACAGGTGCAGGCGACATTCTTCTGGTCAACGCCGGGGGCTCGATCCGCGCCGACATTACTGCGAGAGGAACGCACGGAAGTTCGACCCAGGGCCGAATCGGACAGATCATCGCTGGTGACCACATCGGCCGGTTCTATAACGCAAACGAGTATGGCGATCCGGAGAGCGCGACGCAGTTTCCTGCCCTCAGTGGGTCAACTCTGAATGGACCGGTGCTTTGCATCGAAGCGAGCAACGGCATCGACCTCATTGAGGCCGACACGATGACATGCCTCATACAGCCGGATCGCTCTTCGCCGCAGGGTACTGGCAACGCGCCGGGTAAGCTCGAGGCGCTTGTCACGAGAACCGGGTCGTTCAAAGGGTTGATCCAGTGCCAGGGGATTCAGGATAATGACACGTCCACCGGCCCGGCATCCGTGGACATTGCCGGTGACTTCCGCGGCCGCGCTCGCATCTCCGACCCCGGCCTTGGAGGATTTCACGGCCTGTTCAAAGTTCGAGGGAGTCTGCTGCCGTTGACCGTCAACGGCACTACGTATGACGGCTTCGTGATTCCAACTGGCGAACTGCACGGCCAGATCATCGCCAACGCCGCGGATGCGAGCGAAAGCTGGTCTTCTGCCGTGGTCGTCGGTTCGACAACTCTCTCGCACACCGGCGGCGTCTACTCCACACCCTCGGCCGATCTTGGCGGCGGCGCGGTGGGGCTTGCGCCGTTCAAGTTCTACGATGTCGATTGCATTCCGCCCAACAACGATTTCGATCATCCCAGTAGTCCCCTGTCCAGCGACTTTGCCGACAGCGCCATTCCGGTCATCATGCGGTGGTACGGGCCGGTCAAGCTGCCCACGGGCATCACCAACCCGATGACCCTGCTCATCATCGAGGCGCAGGACCCGCGGCCAGGCCATGAGTGCGAATGGATCGACCTCTCGAACATCTTCACCGCCACCATGCACCCCGATGGGGACTCCCGTGCCATCGGCATCGGCTCGATTACGCATCCGCGCGAGACCGTGTACCGGGTCCGCTACAACGACTATGCGATGGGCGAGTCAGTTTTCTTCGAGTGCGATCAGGTTGAAGGGAACCCGCCGATCGACTTCAGTGAGGATGCGTGCGATTCGGGACTCGACTCCTACACGTTCACGGTCGTTCCGGATTGCGATGCGAACGGCATCAGCGATGTGACGGAGATCATCAACGATCCCGGTCTCGACCTCGACTCTGACGGGATCCTGAACAAGTGCGAGTTCGTCAACCCTTGCTCGTGCGACTGGGACGGCAGCGGCCAGTTGCACGTACCCGACATCTTTGATTTCCTGTCGGACTGGTTCGCCAACGACCCCGACGCTTACAACTTTGGCGGCACCCCGGGTGTTCCTGCCATCTTCGCGTTCCTCAGTTGCTGGTTCGCCGATGAGTGCGAGTAAGAACCTCTCCCATCCGCTCTCGGGCCCTTTCCATGCGCAGACCATGCCCGCATCCGACCCGCGGCACACTTCCCGCCTCGAACTCGCCATCCGTCTCGGCGATGATGCGCGCGTCATCGCCATGAAGCACTTCGGCCCCGCGGGCATCGCCTTCGATGACAAGTCCGACGGCTCCCCCGTCACCATCGCCGATCGCACCATCGAGGAGACCTTGCGCAAGCGCATCGAGCGCGAGTTCCCCGATGACGGCATCATCGGCGAGGAGTTCGGCAATCGCGATTCCCGCTCTGGCTACACCTGGGTCATCGATCCCATCGATGGCACCCGCGCCTACGCCCGCGGCATCCCCATCTTCTCCACCCTCATCGCCGTCATGCACGGCGGCCGTGCGGTCGTCGGCTATGCCTCGATGCCGGTCTGGAACGAGCGTGTCTACGCCGTCCGCCGCGGCGGGTGCATATGGGTTCCCGCAGGTGGCACGCCCCGCCCCGCGCGAGTCTCAACACAAACCGACCTCAGCAAAGCCCTCGTCGAAACAGTCCAGCCGCACGGCTACCTTGAGGCTGGTGAGTACCCCGCGTTCGAACGCCTCGCCCGCGCCGTCTGGCGCACCCGCGGCTGGAACGATGCCTACGCCTTCATCCTCTGCGCCACCGGCCGCGTCGATGCCGCGGTGGACATGAGCATCAAGATCTGGGACATCGCCCCGTTCCAGGTCATCATGGAAGAAGCGGGGGGCCTGCTCACCGACTGGCGCGGCAACGCCTCACCACTCCCGACCGATCGCGCCCTGCTCAGCAATCCCCACCTGCACAGCGTGCTTTGCCAAACGCTCGCTCCATCCGTTTAGGATGCCCCAACTTCCCGTATTCCCCATTCCGCATTCCGACTTCCGACATCTCACTTCCGACATCCCCTCACCCCACCAGACCCTTGATCCCGCCCTTCCGCCGCGCCTGTTCATATCTGCGGAGAGAGTCCTCGATGATCGCGTACGCCGTCTCGGCCGGCAGGATGTCCTCGACCGCGACCTCCTTGCCTTCGAGTTGCTTGTAGTCCTCGAAGAACCGCCTCAGCATCTTGAAGATGTGCTTCGGAAAGTCGCTCGCAAGCCTGAACTCCGAGTAGATGGGATCCGCCTCCAGCACCGCGATGATCTTGTGATCCGGATCGCCATGATCAATCATCGACATCATCCCCACCGCCCGCGCATGGCAGATGCACAAAGGCGGGATCGGCTCCGTGCAGTACACCAGCACGTCGAGCGGGTCGTCGTCCTCCGCCAGCGTCTGCGGGATGAACCCGTAGTTCGCCGGGTAGTACACCGCGCTCGACAGCACCCGGTCGAGTTTAATCAGCCCCGACCCCTTGTCGAGTTCAAACTTCAGGTTCGAGCCCCGCGGGATCTCGACAATCGCCTTGAAGTGCGCGGGCAGTTCGCCCTTCTCAACGCCCGGTGTCACGTCATGCCACGGATGGATCATGCCCGAGGGTAGCGTTTGATTCCGGCTTCCGGATTCCCACTTCTCCTCCGGCCTTCGCAATCCCCCGAACCAAAATCCGCAGTCCAAAATCTGCTGTATCCTCCTCCCATGCTCACGCTCGACTATGCCAACTGCCTCACCGACCGCGTCGGTGCTCACGGACTCGATGCCGACCTCCTGCACCCGTCCGGGGAGGCCGCCCAGGCCATCGCCGCGGCGACCCGCAAACTCAACTCCACCCGCGGCGCCAACTGGGAGCGTTGGCGCGACCTCCACCGCGGCTCCATGCGGACCGAGCACACCCGCGATGTCCACAGGCTCGTCGAGCGGTTCAAGGGCGTGGGAGGCGGCTGCGAGAACCTCGTGGTTCTGGGCATCGGCGGATCCGCGCTGGGCAACATCGCGCTCCAGGCCGCCCTCAACCCGCCGACGCACAACCTCCTGCCCGCCGGCAGGCGGCACGGCCCCCGCCTGTTCGTCGTGGACAATGTCGACCCCGCCAACTTCGGCGCCGTCATCGACTGCTGCCTCGGCAGCGATCCGAATCTCGAACGAACGGTCTTCAACGTCGTGTCCAAGAGCGGCGAGACCGCCGAGACCGCGGCCCAGTTCATGTTCATCCGTGACCTGCTCAGGAAACACGGCCGCAAGGGGCCCGACCACGTTGTCGCCGTCACCGACCCCGCCCGGGGAACCATGCGGAAGATCTGCGATGCCGAGGGCTATGCCACGCTCCCGGTGCCCGATGGTGTCGGCGGCCGGTTCAGCGTGCTCTCGCCCGTCGGCCTGTTCTCCGCGGCGATGTGCGGGATCGACATCAACGGCCTGCTCGACGGCGCGGCCGCGATGGACGAGCCGACCTGCCGCGAATCGCTCGACAAGAACCCCGCCGCGATGCTCGCCTTCCTGCTCGTCGAACTCGGCACGCGCAAGGGCAAGACCAACCACGTCATGATGCCCTATGCCAACGCGCTGTACCTGATGGCCGACTGGTACCGCCAACTCTGGGCCGAGTCTCTCGGCAAGAAGACCGACAAGGACGGCGACACGGTGTACGCGGGCTTCACGCCGGTGAAGGCGCTGGGCACGACCGATCAGCACTCCCAGGTCCAACTCTACCGCGAGGGTCCCAACGACAAGGTGATCATGTTCCTCGAGGTCGCGGACTTCGGTCCGCACCAGGGGCTGACGATCCCGAAGGGACTGGGCGTCGAGGCGCTCAACTACCTCGAGGGACGCACCATGGCCGAACTCCTCACCGCCGAGAAGCGGGCGACCGAATATGCCCTGCTCGAGTCTCAGCGGCCGAACCTGACGATCAGGTTCCCGAAGATCGACGCCTTCCACGTCGGCCAGTTCATCTACCTGTGGGAGATGGTCACCGCCTACGCCGGGCTGCTGCTCAACATCGACGCCTACGACCAGCCCGCCGTCGAACTCGGCAAGCAGGCCACCTTCGGGCTCATGGGCCGGGCAGGCTTTGAAAAGCACCTGAAGGCCGTGAACACCGCGCTTGCGCCACACAATCGCCTGATCTGACACGGAACTCCACCATGCCCATGTACGAGTACATCTGCGAGCAGGACGGCACCCGCCTCGAACTTCTTCGACCCATGTCCGAGGCCGACGCACCCGTTGAAGATCCCCAAAACAAGGGGCGCGTCTTCAGGAGGGCCATTTCCGTCCCCAACGCTAAGACCTCCGGCGGTGCCGGGACCGGAACCTCCCTCGGCGCGTGCTGCCCCTGCGGCAAGGGCCCGGGTTCGTGCAGCAGCCGTGCCTGAGCCCATCCCGCCTGCCTTGGCACGCGGCTTGAGTATCTCCTCCGCTCCGACGGAGGGCTCCAGCCGCCATGTTGCTCATCGAATCCGCTGCAATTCCTGACGAATCCGCACCGATTCCCGCCGCGTTGCTCGAGCGCGTGCCCCGCGACCAGGCCTTGGGTCTGCGACTGATTGCGCTTGCCCGCGCAGCCGCCGCGCTCCACATGGCGCAGATTTCTTCCACAGGCGTTGAGAACTTGGGATCGATGACCCCAGAAAGTGGGGGGCAATGAACTACGGCTATGCCATTGGCGCTTCCGGTGTTCTCGCGGCCATGCACCGCCAGGATGTCGCCGCGAACAACTTGGCCAACGTCACCACGGTCGGCTTCAAGATGGACATGGGCCGGACCGTCCCGCGCGAGGCGGCGCGGATCGAAGACGGACTCTACAACCTGCCCTCCAACAAACTGCTCGAGAGGCTGGGCGCCGGAGTCCTGTTGGCGCCGACCACGACGGTGTTCAAGCAAGGCGAGATCGAGCGGACGAAGAACCCGCTCGACGTGGCGATCCGTGGGAACGGGTTCCTCGCGGTCGGGACGTCGAACGCGGACGGCAACCAGACCGTTCGGTATACGCGCGACGGCCGGCTCACGCTCGATCCTCGCGGCAGGCTGGTGAGTGCGATCGACGGCAGCCCGGTGCTCGATGCGCAGAGTAACCCGATCCAACTGAACCTGGGTCAGAAGATCACGATCGATTCCCAGGGCGTCATCAGCCAGGGCGGGCGCGAAGTGGCGAGCCTGTCGCTGGTGGACTTTGCCGACCGCTCGGTGCTGCGCAAGGCCGGCGCGAACCGCTTTGATCTCGTCCCGGCGGCGGAGGGCTCACGCATCGCCGCGACGGGCAGCATCGTCCAGGAGGCGGTGGAAGGCTCGGCGGTGGACCCGATCGACGCGATGATGGCGGTGCAGAACGCGGCGAACGCGGTGAGCGCGAGCCTGCGGATGATGTCGATGCACGACGAACTGACGGGTCGGGCGATCTCGCAACTTGGCCGCGTCGCCTGACGTTTGGTGATTTGTAACCGGCACTCACGGAACAGGAACCACGCCCGATGGCGCTCATCTCCCTCCAATCGGCCGCATCCGGCATGTCGGCGCTGAACACCGCGCTGGACGTGATCGCGAACAACCTTGCCAACGTGAACACCGCGGGCTTCAAGTCGAGCCGGGCGAACTTCCAAGACCTGTTGTACATCGAGCAGTCACAGCCGGGCGTGAAGAACGCCAACGACGATCAGCGTCCGATGGGACTGCGGGTCGGGCTGGGCGTGAAGGTGTCGGGCACGGAATACGACTTCACCGCGGGCAACCCGATCAAGGGCAACAAACTCGACATCTATATCCAGGGCAACGGCTTTCTCAGGGTTGAAGTCGAAGACTCGCGCAGCCCCAGCGGGATCGCGTACACGCGGGCTGGTCAGTTGGCGCTCAACTCCGACGGAGAACTCGTGCTCGCGACCGACCAGGGCCGGCGGATCGCCGACGGGATCACGATCGACGGAGATGTCGAGGACATCCAGATCGACTCCAGCGGACGGGTGCTGATCAAGCGTCCGGGGGTGGCGGCGCTCGAGGACGGCGGCCAGATCACGCTCGCGACGTTCGTCAATCCGTGGGGCATGTCGTCGATCGGCGAGAACCTGTTTGCCGACACCGACGCGAGCGGTCCGCCGATCCAGGGCAACCCCGGCGAGGATGCGTTCGGGACGATCCTTCAGGGTTACTACGAGAGTTCGAACGTCGATCCCACAACCGAACTCATCAACATGATCCGCGTGCAGCGGGCCTTTGAAATGAACTCCAACACCATCCGCGCCGCCGACGAAGTGCTGCGCTCCGTCGCACAACTCCGCCGCTGATCCCCGATCGGTTCGATCATGAGACCCGCCATCGCCATCCTTGCCCGGCTCCCGCTGCTCCTGGGCGCAATCCTCATCGCCATCGGCGGCGGCGTGCGCGTCGCCGCGGCACAGACCACCATCACGCTGAACATCTCGGCCAGGTTCGAGGCGGCGGATGCGGTCGTGAGGCTCGCGAACATCGCGAGGCTCGAGGGTCCGGAGTCGGCGCGGCTTGGCGAGGTGGTCGTGCTGGATCGAGCCGACGCCGCGGCGTCCGTGGGGCTGTCAGACGTGCGGGCAAGGCTTCAGGCCGCGGGAGCCAACCCGGGGAAGATCACGCTGCGCGGGGCGAGTTGCCGCATCGATCTTCCGTCCGCCGTGTCCTCACCGGCGCGGCCGCGGGTCGAGCGAAAGAGCCCCGGGGGACCGGACTACCAGGTCGTGGACACGTCCGGGCCGCCGACGATCCGCACGGCCGTTGCGCGCCGGCTCGCGGCGATGTATGGCGTGCCCGCCGATGCCATGCAGATCGCCTTCGACGAGAAGGACAGCGCGACGATCTCGACACCCTACACCGACCGGCAGATCGTGCAGGTTCAGCCCGCGGCTTCCACTTCCTCGTCACGGGTGCCGATTCGGATCAGCGTCTTCGTAGCCGACAAAGTGATTGCCGACTACCGGCTCACGGTGGATGTACTGCTGCGGCGGGACGTTCTGGTGGCGACGCGCGACCTTGACCGTCGCGACATCATCGCCGAGGCCGATCTTCGGCTGGAGCCGCGATGGCTCGCCCCGGGCACGAGCCCGGTGTCACGGGAGACGGTCCTCGGGTCGCAGGTCCGCTCGCGGGTCAAGGAAGGCGAGCCGTTCACCGGCGCGGATCTGGAGGCGCCGGTCGTGATCAAGCGTGGTGATGTGGTCTACGTGCAGTGCCTGACAGGGTCGATCATCGTCCAGGCGCGGGCCCGGGCGATGGGGCCGGGACGAGAGGGCGAGACGATCGCCTTTCAGATGGAAGGCGCTGACGAGCCGTTCATGGCGCGTGTCGCGGGGCGCGGCCGGGCGGTGATGCTGAGCCAGCCTTCTCTCCCTGCCGCGGATGAGCGCCCGCAACTCCGAACCCAGCGCGAGGTCTTGCCGCGATGACACACACACTCACAAGCGTCATCCAGAGGATGGACATGTCGCACTCTTCCAAGGTCGTTCATGCTCTGGTCGCGGCCCTGCTCGTATGTGCCCCCGGCGCGCACGCCCAGGGGTTGTTTGATCGCCGCCCGCCGGCCGCCCCGTCAGCGCCGGCGCCGCCGACCAACGGCACGCCGGCATCGCCGGCTTCAGGGCCGGCGAGTTCGGCGCCGCAGCCCGCGCTGGCGAGCGCGGGGCCGATCTCGCTGCAGGAGGCGAGCATGATCTCGGTGACGCCGCCGGAGCCGCGGAAATGGGCCAAGCACGACATCGTCGAGGTGATCGTGAACCGCTCGAGTTTCGAGAAGTTCGAGCAGACCCTGGACCTGAAGAAAGACTACAACATGATGGCGGAACTGCGGAAGTTCCCATCGGTGCGGAATCTCCTGGAGTTGCAACTCCGCAACGGCGACTCGACCGGCTTGCCGGTGGGTGTTGACGCCGTCTCGGGAAACAAGTTCAAGGGCGACGGCGAGTATGAGCGCAAGGACCAGATCACGACGCGCATGGCCGCGATCGTGGTGGATGTCAAGCCCAACGGCACGCTGGTGCTCGAGGCGAGAGACTCCCAGCAGTCCGATGAGGAAACCAAGACGATGGTGCTCTCGGGCGTCTGCCGGCAGGAAGACATCACCAAGAGCAACACGATCCAGTCGAGCCAACTCGCCAACTTCCTGCTGCGGATCGAGCACGAGGGCCAGGTGAAGAAGGCTGGCGAGAAAGGCATTATCCCGCGGATTCTCGAGGCGATCTTCAACTTCTGATGCGGGCATGATCGATCGAGCCCTGGTTCTCGCAACCCGCGCGAATGCGGGGCAACGAGTTCGCGCGCCGGACGGATGCGGCGGATGCACCCGCGGGTGAGGGGCGTCAGACGTGCCAGGTGGTACGGCATGGGATTCGCTTCAATCCCGGGCATGGTCGCACTGCGGTCTGTTTCAATGTCGATTGTGCGCATCGCGGCGCTGGGTGGCGCGATCGTTGCGCTGGTGGGCGTCGCGGCTGCGCAGCCCGTTCAGAACCCCGGGCCACCGGCGCTAGTGGGAGCCGCTCCCGCTGCTCAGCCCGCGATCTCCTCGCGGAGCCGGCGCGACAACCCCGCGACGAGCATCCAGGACTTCGTCCGGCTGGAGGGCCAGTCGGCATCCCAACTCCGCGGCATCGGGCTGGTCAACGGTCTGAAGAACACGGGCGATTCCGGGTCCGACCTCACGCTGGCGTTCCCGCTGGCGGAGATGTACCGCAACAACGGCATCACCATCCCGGACCCCAAGGTGCTGGCCAAGTCCAAGTCCGTCGCGGTGGTGAATCTCTGGTGCGAGATTCCTGAGGAGGGTGGCCGCAAGGGAGACAAGTTCGACGTCTATGTCAGCGTCGCTCACTCGGCCAGCAGCCTCCGCGGCGGGATGCTGCTGATTTCCCCGCTCGCCGGGCCGTACAAGGGCGATCCGGTCTTTGCGTTCGCGGCGGGGCCGCTGGAACTCGAGAACACCGAAATCCCGACGGTGGCGAGGATCCGCGGCGGCGTGCAACTGGTCGAGGACATCCGGATGAAAGAGCCCGGGTACGCCTTCAACCTGGTGGTTCGGCCGCATTTCCGCGCGTACTCGACGACACGGATGCTGGCCAGCGAGATCAACGGGATCACCGCGGATCTGGAGTCGGCCGAGGCGGTCGCGCCGATCGCGACAGCCCTTGATGACATGACTGTCCGCGTCGAGATCCCGCTGCACGAGCGGGGGAACGCGGCGAACTTCATCGCTTCGGTGCTGACCAAGCGATTCAGCCCGACGCTCATGGACCTGCCGGCCCAGGTCGTGGTCAACGAGCGGTCCGGGACCATCATCATCACGGGCGATGTGGAGGTCTCGGCGGTGACCGTGGGCTCGGACCTGCTGACCGTGACCACGATCACGCCGCCGCCGGTGCCGTCGCCGCAGTCGCCGATCGTCGACCGGACCAACGTCACGGACTTCGGCTCGACCGCCTCCAACGCCGACCGGGCCCGCATCCAGGACCTGCTGCAGGCGTTCAGGCAGTTGAACGTCCCCGCGCGGCAGCAGATCCAGATTCTTGCGCAGATCAACGCGACCGGCCGTCTGCACGCTCGATTCATCCGGGAGTGAGCCTGAGCCATGACTTCGATCCTTGCCAACTCCGGCCCGTTTGCACCGTCCGACCGGTTTGCGGCGATGGGGTCGGTTGCAACGCAGGCGGATCGGCAGCGGGAGTTCGCATCGATCCTGTCAAGGCGGGTTGATCGCCCCGGCGCCGAGGCCGCGACGCCCGAGGAGCAGGCCACGGATGCCGCGAGGCAGTTGGTCTCGATCGCGCTGATTCAGCCGCTGCTGACGCAGTTGCGGGAGACGAGCCAGGCGGCCCCGCCGTTTGCGCCGACCTCGGCGGAGCGCCAGTTCCGCGCGATGTCGGATGCACAACTTGCGCAGCAGATCGTGAAAGCGGGCCGATTCCCGCTGGTCGACGTGTTGGCACGCCAGATGCTTGCACGGCAGGAGGGCGGCCGACCGCATGCCGCCACGGACAAGGAGGTCCGACCGTGACCCGATTCGCGACGCAATCCCGCCCCGCGCCGATGGAGCCCTCGCGTGCGCTCGACGAACTCGAGGCATCGGTGCGCGAACTGATCGCCGAGCATGAGCGGTTGATCGTCACGGTGGGGATGCAGCGCGACGCGGTGGCCGCGGCGGACGGGCAGAAACTGAATGCCGCGATCATGGAGCAGGGCGAGAGCGCCCAGCGGATCGCGCAGATCGAGCGTCGCCGGATCGCGGCGATCGCCGCGCTGGGGACATCGGCGAAGGCGGGCAGCCGCGTGCAGCCCGGGCAGGTTCGCCTGACTGAACTGGCGGCGACGCTTCCTGAACCTGTCCGATCCCGGCTGCTGGAGTTGGCGGGACTGCTTAAGGGGGTCCTGGAGCGCCTGCACCGGGAGTATGTGGTGCTGCGGGACGCCGCGGGGCAACTGGCCTCGCACCTCGAGGGCATCACGCGACAGATCTACGCGAAGATGTCGCACACCGGCGCGTACGCGCGATCGGGCTCGCTGCGTGCACCGTTGCAGGTGGTTTCGTCGCTGGATGTCCGGAGTTAACCGGGAGTCGCCATGGGCCTGACCGCCGCGTTCCAGATCGGCCGCTCCGCCCTGTCCGCCAGTTCGCTGGCGCTGCAGGTGACGGGCAACAACCTCGCGAACGCAGCGACGCCGGGCTACTCGCGCCAACTGGTGGGGCTGGCTGGCGTGGGGGATACGCGGTCGGGCGGATTCCTGACCGGCGGCGGGGTCCGCGTCAGCGGGATCAACAGGCAGATCGACGCGGCGCTCCAGGCCAGGCACTGGGCCGGGCTGTCGGCGGAGGCGAATGCCGGGATTGATCGGCAGGTGCTTTCGCAGTTGGAGTCGACGCTCAACGAG
This sequence comes from uncultured Phycisphaeraceae bacterium, assembly GCA_964409775.1. Lineage (GTDB taxonomy): Bacteria > Planctomycetota > Phycisphaerae > Phycisphaerales > UBA1924 > JAHBXL01. The sequence continues at coordinate 123,037 of CAYPEI010000003.1, forward strand.
TTGACCGAGAACGACCTGTCGAGCGAGTTCGACCGGTTCTTCAGCGCCTGGAGCGAACTGGCGAACAGCCCGGACCGGCAGGGGGCGCGCTCGCTGGTGATCCAGCAGGGCCGGACGCTTGCCGGGAGCATCCGGGGGATGCGGTCGGACCTGGTGTCGATGCGGAACCAACTGGACCAGCAACTGACCGCGACGGTCCAGCAGGCCGACAACATGTTGTCGCAGATCGCCGACCTGAACCGGGCGATCCTCGACGCGGAGGGCGGGGGCTCCGGGGGCAACGCCAACAACCTTCGCGATCAGCGCGACCAACTGGTCGCGAGGATCTCGACGATGATGGACGTGTCGGTGGTGGAGCAGCCCTCGGGCGCAATCGACGTGCTGATCGGCTCCACGCCGGTGGTCCTCGGTACGACCAACCGCGGCCTGCAGGTGCGGCGTGAGACCGTCGGCAACCAGTTGAACGTGTCGGTGCAGGTCCGGGCCGATCAGACGCAGGTGGAGATCACTTCGGGGGCGATCGCGGGCTATCTCGGGCAGCGGAGCGGCACGATCGACGACACGATCAGCAGGTTGGACTCGATCGCCTCGCAGTTGATCTACCAGGTCAACCGGGTGCACTCCGTCGGCCGCGGGCCGGAGGCGTTCACGAATCTGACCGGCGCATATCCGGTGGCCGCGGCGGACCGCTCGCTTTCGCTGAACAACCCCGCCAACTCGTCGTTCGCGAACTTGCCGCATGCGGCAAAGAGCGGCGGGTTCCTTGTCACGGTGACCAACACCGCGACAGGACAGTCGCAGACCGTGCGGATCAACGTCGATCTTGACGGCATCAACAGCGCCGGGGGGCAGGGGTTCGGCGATGACACCTCGGTTGACTCTCTGGCGACGGATCTCAACGGAGTTCCGAACCTGAGCGCGTCGGTGAATCCCGACGGGACGCTGCAGATCCAGGCCGGATCGGGATACACGTTTGAACTTTCGGAGGACACCTCGGGCGTCCTGGCGGTGCTGGGCGTGAACACGTATTTCACCGGCACGAGCGCTTCGAACATCGGCGTGCGGCAGGCCCTGGTGGATAACCCGCAGTTGCTGGCCCACGGCACGACCGTGAACGGGGAGTTCACGGACAACGGTGCCGCGCTGGGAATCCTGGGCGTCCGGGACCTGCCGGTGGCAGCGCTGGGGGGACGGTCCATCACGGAGTCTTGGCTCGATACGGCCTCGACGGTCGGCGCCAAGGCGGACTCGGCGAAGAACCGGGCGGAAGCGTCGACGCTGGTGCGGCAGAGCCTGGAGGCCCAGAGCGCCTCGGTCTCGGGCGTTTCGGTGGATGAGGAATCGATCAACCTGCTGAACTACCAGCGGCAGTACCAGGGCGCGGCGAGGTTCATCTCGGTGATTGACCAACTGACACAGGAACTGCTCAACATCGTGTGAAACTCGGGGCGGGCGGAAGCCACGAATCCCGCTGAGTCGAGCCTGTAACCACCAGCAATGTCCACCATCCCCAGCAACATCTCCCGCGTCCCGAACCTGCTTGCATCGCAGGTCCTGCTCGCCCAGTTGAACCGGACCAACCTGGGCCTGTTCAATGTGCAGGACCAGATGTCGGCCGGGAAACTGATCAACCGGTTCTCCGATGACTCGATCGGGGCATCGGCGATCAGCGTGCTGCAGGCCCGGCTTGCGCGCGGCGAGCAGCGGCTGCAGAATCTCAAACAGGCCGACGGCACACTGGGCGTCCTGGACGGCGCGGTCGGTGATGCCGGCAGCCTGGTGGACGAGGCCCGCACGATTGCCTCGGACCAGATCGGCGCGACATCGGACACAGCGACCCGGAATGCGCAGGCGGTGGTGGTCGATGGGCTGATCCGCCAGATGTTCCAACTCGCCAACCGGCAGACCAACGGGCTGTACATCTTCGGCGGCTCGACACCGACGCGCCGTCCCTTTGTCGAGATGCCCGGCTTCGGCGGCTTCCGCTATGTCGCGACCGGCAACGGCCTGACCGCGGATCTCGACTCGGCGGCGGATGTCCCCATCACGCTGGGCGGGAACAACGCTATCGGCGCAACATCTGCGCGGGTCCGCGCATCGAGGGACCTCAATCCCGCGCTCACGCCGCAGACCCGATTGGCGGATGTCCGTGGGGCACGGGGGCAGGGGATTGCTGGTGGGACAGTCTCGTTCTCGTTTGATGGCGGACCGACATCCCAGGTTGATCTCACAGGCGCCGAGGACATCGAGGATGTGCTGGCGGCTCTGACGAGCGCGATCCGGACGTACGAGACAGACCAAGGTGTGACGATCCTGGGCCCGGGTGGCGTGTCGGTCTCCGGCGGCTCAATCTCAATCGATGTTGTGGGCGGAGTGCCTGATCCGAGGCTGACATTCAGCGATGTCGCGAACGGGACCACCGCCCAAGACCTGGGACTCTCTCAATCCCCGTTTGAGGCGACGGTCGCGAACGGGGCCGATTTGGACCCGAAACTCACGCTCCTGACGCCGCTCAGCGCGGTGTCGGGCTTGACGGTGCCGATGGACGGCATTCGGATCAAGTTCACGCTGGGGAACAACACGAGCATTCGACAGGTGGATCTGTCGTCGGCGCAGACCATCGATGACGTCCGGTCGCTGATTGAAACTGCAGCACCCGGGGTGCGGGTGCGAGTCGGTTCAGACGGCCGCGGCATCGACATCGTGAATGAGATTTCGGGCCCGGCCATGAGCATCGAGGAAATCCCCGGGGCGCCGGACACGGCGACGGAGTTGGGGATTCGGTCGCTGGACCTGACGACGGCGCTGTCGGCGTTCAACGGCGGGCGGGGAGTGAGCATCAATCACGGCTCGGTCGATCCTGTGACGGGTCTGCCCGATCCGGCGCGGGATGTGGACTTCCGGATCACGCTGGGGAGCGGGCAGGCGTTCAACGTCGATCTTCAGCCCGGGGATCTCGTGAGCGTCCAGGCGGTGCTGGCGCGGATCAACCAGGCGTTCACCGATGCGCTGTCGCAGCCTCCGCTGGTGTCGGGCTCGCCGGCGCTCGCGGCGGGCGACTTCCAGGCAACGCTGACGGACGGGGCGAATGGGATCACGTTTGTGCAGTCGGCCGGCCAGGCGTCGGCGGGGGCGATCAGCATCCAGGGGCAGAACAACTCGGGGGCCGCGGAGGACCTGGGGCTGCTGGACGGCAGTTATGACGCGACCAGCGCAACGTTTGTCGCGCAAGACCGTGCGACGATCCGTGTTGACAACATCTTCACAGCGTTGATCGAACTCCGGGAGGCGCTCAGGAGCGACAGCAGCACTGGCATCACCTTTGCTGGAGAGCGTCTTGAAGCGGCGGTGAATCGCATCGGCGAGACCCGTGCGCTCGTAGGCGTGCATGCCAGCCGGGTTGCCCGGGCCATCACGCGGCTGGAGGATTCGCAGGTGAACGACGAGAAACTCCGCTCGCAGTTGCAGGACCTTGACTACGCGGAAGCGGCGACGAGGTACAGCCTGCTGCAGACGCAGTTGCAGGCGGCGCTGACGGCGGGTTCGCAGATCAACAGTCTGAGTTTGCTGGACTTCATCAGATAAGGATCGGAACAGGAGGGCTCGAAGGAGCCTTGAGAGCCGCCCCCCCGCACCGGCCGCGGGACAGGGCACAAACGACAGGACGTCGCCCGGCGAGTGTCGCCGGGTCTGGTCCGGATGACTGGCCGGGGATTGCGGAGTGCAACCATGCACGTACGGACGACGAGATTCGGAACCGTGGAAATCGCGGAGGACCGCGTGATCACGTTCCCGAAGGGCATCCTGGGATTCGCCGACTACCGGCGGTTCTGCCTGCTCGAGCCCGCGGAGGACTCGGCGTTCTTCTGGCTCCAGTCCCTCGACGACCCGACACTGGCGTTCGTCGTGACGGACCCATCGTTCTTCGTGCCGGACTATTCGGTCCCGGTGCGGCAGGACCAGATGGGCGACCTTGGGCTGGCCCGGCTGGAGGACGCGCAGGTATTCGTGATCGTGAACAAGGTGGATCAGACGCTGACGGGCAATCTCCAGGGCCCCCTGGTGATCAACACCGTCACGCGCTCCGGGGAGCAACTGGTGCTCGCGGAGAAGCGATGGCAGATCCGTCATCCGCTGGTGTCGGTGGGCAAGGTTGCCACGGCGCCCCGCGCGATGTCGGCCTGAGCCGAAGCGACCAGCGATTGCCCCGCGCACATACGGGGCAGGGGGCGGGGGCGGAGATGCCCGTTCACGGATGAACGGGCGCGCGATGTCCCGGTGTAGGGACATGCACCGAGGAAGGAGCCGATCCATGCTGGTCCTTTCCCGTCAGCGCGATGAGACGATCATGATCGGCGACGATGTGGAAATCACCGTCGTCGACATCCGGGGGGACAAAGTCCGCCTCGGGATCAACGCGCCGACGCGTATTGCCGTGCACCGCAAAGAGGTCTATGAGGCCATCAAGGCCGAGAACCAGCGTGCCGCCCAGTTGACGGGCGCGGACGCGGACCTGCTGCGGCGCCGGCTCACACCGTCCGCCGGACCGTCCGGCGGGATCCCGCCACGGCCGCACCTGGCCCCTTCGGCCCGGGTGCGACACACCGACAACCCATCGCTCCCGGGGCACGGCTTCGGGGACGCCAAGACCGCCTGAACTGACCATCGTGGCGCCGAGCGGATGCTCGGCCCGACCGCCTCTTTCGCACGCCACCTCGGCCTCAATCACGGAGGATTGCCATGGCGAGGATCAACTCGAACGTCCCCAGCCTTATCGCCCGCACCAACCTCGGGCGCGCCAACCAGGATCTGGAGGTCCGCCTCCAGCGACTGGCCACGGGGCTCCAGATCAACCGCGGCGCCGACAACCCTGCCGGGTTGATCATCTCGGAGCGCCTGCGCTCGGAGGTCTCAGGCCTGAACCAGGCCGTGAACAACTCGCAGCGGGCATCCTCGGTCATCGCGACGGCCGAAGGAGCGCTGTCGGAGATTGCCGACCTGCTGAACTCGGTCCGCGGGCTGGTGGTCGAGGCCGCCAACACCGGCGCCATCTCCGCAGAGGAGCGGGCGGCGAACCAGTTGCAGATCGACTCGGCGATCGACACGATCACCAGGATCAGCAACAGCGCCAGTTTCGGCGGGTTGAAGTTGCTCAACGGCTCGCTGGACTATGTCCTGTCGGGGCTGTCGACCGACTCGATCAGCAAGGCGACGATCTTCGGCGCGAACTTCGCCGGCCGCTCGCGGATCCAGGTCGATGTCAACGTGATCGCCTCGGCGCAGACGGCGTCGCTGTTCCTGTCGGCATCGAACCTCGGCGGCCCGGTCGCCGCGGGCCGATTCGCCTCCACGACAACGATGGAGATCGCCGGCCCGCTGGGTGTGCAGGTGCTGGAGATTCTGTCCGGCCAGACACTCGCGAGCGTGGTGCAGGCGATCAACGCGTTCGCCGCGGCCACGGGCATCTCGGCAACTCTGCTCAACCCGGCGAACCCGGCCTCGGGCATGCGGTTCAGTTCGACGGCGTACGGCTCCAATGCGTTCGCCTCGGTCCGGCGGCTCAACACACCGGCGGGCGGCGGGTTCTTCAAGACGTTCGCGATCGTCAACAACGGGGCGGTCCCGGCAACTCCGAGTTTCTCGGACGCCGCGTTCGTCTCGTCGCTCTCGGCCGCCAACCGTGACTCCGGGCGTGATGTCAACGCGATCGTGAACGGCTCGCTGGCCACCGGCAACGGCATCAAACTCTCGATGCAGAACCAGACGACGCTGTCGCTGGAACTGCAACTCGACTCGGCATTCGCGACGCGGAACGGGTCGTCGTCGACGTTCTTCATCACCGGCGGAGGCGCCCTGTATCAACTGGGCGGGGTGATCAACTCCTCGCAGCAGACCAACATCGGCATCCAGTCGATGGCGGCGTCCCGGCTCGGCGGCACGCTGTTGAACGGCCAACTCCAGTTCCTCAGTTCGCTGCGCTCGGGCGGGGCGAATGACCTCAACGGCCGGCAGTTCCAGAACGCGTCGTCGATCCTGGACACCTCGATCGATGAGGTCTCGATGCTCCGCGGGCGCCTGGGCGCGTTCGAGCGGAACACGCTGGAGACGAATGTCCGTTCGCTGAGCACGGCGATCGAGAACCTCACGGCCAGCGAGTCGCGGATCCGCGATGCGGACTTCGCGGCGGAGACCAGCAAACTGACGCGCTCGCAGGTCCTCTCGAGCGCGAGCACGTCGGTGCTGTCGCTGGCGAACCAGCAGAGCCAGCAGGTGCTGCAGTTGCTCGGGTGATCCCGGGGAAGTTCCGGGAACTGATCAAGGACGCATGAACGACCCCGTCGCGAGGAGCGGCGGGGTCTTTGTTTTATCGGACCCGCCCCAAAAAACCGGCGTGATCCGCTCAACACGCGCTTAACTCGCCCTTCGGCTCTTCCGATGCTTGCCGTGCACGCCCGTCCTTTTCGGAGGGCGGGCTGGCAACTCGGGCCCGGTACGGATACCGGGCAGGGCACCCAGGCCTTGTCGGTCATGGAGCCTTTCACTCCCCGCCGCCCGGAAGCGGCCGGACCCACGCAAGGGTTTGGCGTTCCTCGCAGCACGAGACGCCGGTTCGAGTTCACGGAGGGCACGTTCGATGAGCCGTATCAACACGAATATCCAGTCCCTGATCGCACAGCGGGTGTTGTCCACAAACAACTCCTCGCTTGGCCAGTCGCTCGAGCGACTGAGCACCGGCCTGCGGATCAACCGCGGCAAGGACGATCCGGCAGGCCTGATCGCGTCGGAGAATCTCCGATCCGAGAAGGCCTCGCTGAACGCCGCGATCGGCAATGCCGAGCGCGCCGACCAGGTCGCGAACATCGCCGAAGGCGGTCTGCAGGAGATCTCCTCGCTGCTGATCGACCTGCAGGGCCTTGTGACCTCGGCCGCCAATGATGACGGTCTCTCCACGCAGGAGAAGCAGGCGAACCAGCTGCAGATCGACTCGATCCTGCAGACCATCGACCGCATCTCCGGCGCCACGTCGTTCCAGGGCAAGAAGTTGCTCAACGGCAACCTCGACTACACCACGACCGACGTTGACGCCGGCGTGTCGGACTTCAAGGTCAACGGCGCCAAACTGGCGTACGGCAAGTCGCTTGAGGTGCAGGCGGTCATCACGACCTCCGCGCAGCAGGCGGGCCTGTTCCTGTCGCTCGGCGGCCCGTTGAACCTCAACGGCGGCACGAACTCCGCGTTCACGATCGAGATCACCGGCAGCCTCGGCAGCCGCGAACTCTCGTTCGCCTCGGGCACGTCGATCGCGAACATGGTCGATGCGATCAACACCTTCTCGGCCGTCACGGGCGTGACCGCGACCGCGTCGGGCACGACGGGCATCCGCCTGGCGTCCCAGCAGTACGGCTCCAACGCCTTCGTCTCGACCCGCATCGTGAACAACGCGAACATCCAGGGCACCGGCCTGGGCGTGTTCCAGTTGACCAGCGACAACTTCAACACGGCCACCGCCGGCAGCCGCGTGCAGTTCAACTCGACCGCCGCGTCCAACGGCATCCGTGACAAGGGCCAGGACGTTGTGGCGACGATCAACGGCATCGCCGCGACCGCTGACGGCCGCACCGCCCGCATCAACACCGACTTCCTCGATGTTCAGATGACCTTCGACGCGTCGACCGCGCAGCAGCGTGGCGATCTGTCGGTGTTCACCATCACCGGCGGCGGCGCTGACTTCCAGCTGGCCCCGAACGTCGACATCGCGGGCAAGGTCGCGCTGGGCATCTCCGACGTGTCCACCCGCAAGTTGGGCAACTCGACGCTGGGCTACCTGGCCGACCTGGCCTCCGGCAAGTCGTTCAACGTGGTCGGCGGCGACCTGTCCGCCGCTCAGAAGGTCGTCTCCGAGGCGATCGACTCGATCTCCGCGATCCGCGGCCGCCTGGGCGCGTTCCAGAAGAACACCGTCGGCGCCACGATCCGCAACCTCAACATCTCCCTTGAGAACACCACGGCGGCCGAGTCGGTCATCCGCGACACCAACTTCGCGGGCGAGACCGCCTCGCTGACCCGGAACCAGATCCTGGTCTCGGCCTCGACCAACATCCTGGCCCTGGCCAACAGCCAGCCGCAGTCGGCCCTCCAGCTGCTCGGCTAAGCCTCGAACCCCGCAACGGGGATAGTTCGTGACCCTCCAGGCCGCCCCGGTTGATCCCGGGGCGGCCGTCTTTTTGTCCATGGCCGGCGGCTCGCGCCAGCATCAACAGGGAACTGGGTCGGCTCGCCGATGAACAGGCCGGTGACGGTCCTTGCCAGAAATCCCGGTGATGCGCGGAGAACGCGTCGAACGCGGCCCGAGTCGCCGGCCATTCCCACGGCATTGATGAAGCCGGTCCGCGGGTTCCTGGTGTTCGCACGGGTCGAGTGCGGGCTGGCGGCCAACTCGCTCGCGGCGTACGAACGCGATCTGCTGGACATGGCGGTGGAACTCGCGGGCCGGGGACGAGCAACGCTTGCCCAAGTTCAGGCCCGCGACCTGACCGACCACCTGGCGTCGCTGCGTTCGACGCGGAATCTCGCGGCGACGTCGGTGATCCGTCACCTGGCGACGATCCGCGTGTTCTTCCGCTGGGTCGAGTCCACGGGCGAACTGCCGCGAGATCCGAACGGCCGGTCGATCAACCCCGCGGAGTCGCTCGACCGACCGACGCGGTGGAAGAAACTGCCGGGGGTTTTGACGCCGCGGCAGGTTCGGGACCTGCTGGCTGCGCCTCGCCCGGAACGTGATGGGGGTGAGAGCGGTAGTGGGGCGGAGCGGCTGCCGCTGCACCTTCGCGACCGTGCGCTGCTGGAACTGATGTACGCGTGCGGCCTTCGGGCGTCGGAGGCGGCGGGACTGAACCTCCGAGATTTCAACGAGACGCTCGGGGTGGTGCTGGTCCGCGGCAAGGGGAACAAGCAGCGTCTGGTGCCGGTGGGCAAGCCCGCACAGGAAGCCGTCCGGCAGTACCTGGCCGAGTGCCGCCCGAGGCTGGCGGGCGGTGACGGAGTTCAACGATCGGGCACGGGGGATCCGACGGAGCGGCTCCTGCTTTCACGCACGGGGCGTCCGTTGGAGCGGGTTGCGGTCTGGCAGATCGTCCGGCGGAATGCCGTGCTTGCCCGACTGCCCAACGTCCACCCGCACATGCTGCGGCACTCATTCGCGACGCATCTGCTGATGGGCGGCGCGGACCTACGGGTGGTGCAGGAACTGCTGGGCCACGCCGATGTCGGCACGACGCAGATTTACACCCACGTCGATTCAAAGCGATTGAAGCAGGTGCATGAGCGGTTTCACCCGAGGAAGTAGGCTCAGATCAACCGCTTGAAGCCGCCGTCGACCGCGCTGCGGCCGCCGACGAGTTTGCCGGCGGCGTTGAGACGCGGCCCGCTTTCGCGCGCGAGGGAGGACGCGATCTCGGTGGCCTCGTCGACCGCATCGATCGCGGGGTGGGGCTGCACCGGGGCTTCCTCGCCGAGGGCGCGGTTCAACGCGCCGACGGACTTGCCGACCGCGTTGCGGACGCCTGTACGGGCGATCAGGGACATCTCGCGCTCGGCGAGTTCATCGAGTTCGCTCATGCTCGTGATGATGATCCCGCGGGCGACACCGGAGCGGAACCAGATCGCGATCATGGTTGCCGCCGCGGCCGCGAGCAGCGGGGCGACGACCCACTGCGCGAGCGTTCCCGCGGCGCCGACGCCGGATCCGGACCACAGGCCGCTGCGGTGTGTCATGGCGTCGTAGCCGGCGAAAATGCCGGGCACAGGCAGCGAAGGGAGAATGTCGCGGATGGGGATCGAGAGGGCCGCGAGGACCATCGACCAGACGGTGGCGGTGACAACACGCTCGACCCCAGGAATGCCGCCGCCACCGGCGACGGCCGTGCCGAGGAAAGTCAGGACGAGCAGCGCGAGGGCGGCCAGCGCGCCGGTGCTGCATGCCAGCGCGCTGGCGCGGTTGAGCACCATGTCCCAGCCGGTGCGTGCGGTGTTGACGTCGGTTGCCTGCGACCGTGTCGCGGCCTGGCTCCGGAGCCCGCCGACCGCGGCCTGAGCCGCGGCATCGGGAATCTCCACGATGGTGCCGGGTCCGTGGAGTTGGCCGGGGGTGCCCACGACGGTGAGTTGGTTGGAGGGTGCGGGACGAAGTTCGACGGTCCGGACGTCCGTGTAATGCACGAAGCCGAATGTGAGCGCCTGGGTGATGCCCGCGATCACTACAAGGGTGGAAGCGAGGGTTACCCAGCCGCGGAGTTGACGGACAGCGGCGCTGACGTGAGGCTTGGGGGTGAACGGAGCCATGAGGGGACCTCTCGGTGTGGAAGCAGACAGATACCCCCTCTATCGGGTACTCTTGATCGCACCTCGAACTCGTGCGGGTCTCTCCATCTTCCGGGGTCGCTACCGTCCATGCGGCTTCGCGCGCCGGGGTTATCGGAACTTGAGCGTGGGCGGGTCCCCGGTGGACGGGAGGCGCGGACGTTTCAATGATTCTTGAAAACTGAGAACGGAGACTCTCGAGCATGTCCAACTTCCGCCCGCCTGCTGAGCATCCGCACCTCGCACCGTCCGACCCGGGACTGCTCGAGGCCGTGGCGGCGGGGGAAGCGCGGCTGTCACCCGGGCAGGGGCTGGCGCTGCTGACGACTGCCGGGCTGCAGACGCTGGGTCGGCACGCGGATGCGAGGGCGAGGGCGCTGCACGGCGATGACCTGCGCACCTACGTGATCGACCGCAACATCAACTACACGAATGTGTGCTCGGCGAAGTGCACGTTCTGTGCGTTCAGGCGGGATTCGGACGATCGGGATGCGTACACACTCGAGCCGGAGGCGATCTACGACAAGGTGGCGGAACTGGCGGCGATCGGGGGGACGCAGATCCTGATGCAGGGCGGGATGAATCCGTCACTTCCGCTGGAGTGGTACATCAGGTTGTTACGCGGGCTGAAGGAGCGGTTCCCTCGCATCCACATCCACGCGTTCAGCCCGCCGGAGTTCATCGAGTTCATTCACTTTTTCGATCCTCCCGGCGACTCGCTGGAGGCGAAGTTGCGGTGGGTGATGGTGAGGCTGCGCGATGCGGGCCTCGACTCGCTGCCCGGCGGCGGGGGGGAGATTTTCGCGCACCACGTCCGGCGCAAGATCGGGCTGGGCAAGTGCGACGCGGACGCGTGGTTGACGACGATGTACGTCGCGCACACGCTGGGGATGTTCACCAGCGCGACGATGATGTTCGGGCACATCGAGGGATACGCGGACCGGGTGCAGCACATGTGGCAGGTGCGCCGGTGGCAGGATCGGGCTCTGCGCGAGGCCGCGGAACGGGGCGAACCGATCGGCCACTACAAGGCGTTCATTTCGTGGCCATTTCAGCGTGAGAACACGCCGCTGGGGCGGGTGCCGGACTTCGGTGCGCGTGGGGAGGACTTTGCCGCGCCGGATCGGTTGGCGGAGTTTCCGGGGGACGCGGTCGCCGCGGCGAACGGCACGATCGGCGGCCAGGACAGGCTGACGGCCGAGCAGGTTCTGGCGGAGTTCCCGCAGTTTGGGCGTCGCGTCCGGATGAGCAGCGCGACGGACTACCTGCGCACGCAGGCGTTCTCGCGATTGTTCCTCGACAACGTGTATTCCATCGGCGCTTCGTGGGTGACGATGGGGCCGCACGTCGGACAGGTGGCGCTGGCCTTCGGCGCCAACGACATGGGCAGCGTGATGATGGAGGAAAACGTCGTGTCCAGCGCGGGCACGACGTACTGCCTGGATGAGGCGGTGCTGTGCAGGCTGATCCGCGATGCGGGGTTCATACCTGCGCAAAGGAACAACACCTACGACATCATCCGCGCGCACGGTGCATCGCCTGAAGCGCCGGATCTTCGGGTGACCGACTGGTCGAACCACCGGGCGCGGCGGATGCACCAGCAGGCGCCGCGCGAGATCAAGCCCGCGTCGCTCACTGTTGGCGCGACGCGCTGAAGTCCGACGCGCTGCCGTCGGCTGAGTTGTGCTGGTGTTGAAGGGAAGCACGGCGCTCGCTCCGCGCGAGCCAGAGACGGCGAACGAGCCAGCCCGCGAGGGCGAGCAAGAGAATGGCACTCAGCACCTTGTACTCGTGCGACTCGATCTCGTCGACGATTCGCACGGCAGCGTGGCCAGCGAAGTAGCCGACGAATCCGAGGATCAGTGACCACGCGCACGCGCCGATGGCGTTGTACGCGAGGAACCTCCGCTGCGGGTATCCCGCCACACCCAGCACGATCGGCGTGAGCATCCGGGTGCCGGGGACGAAGCGGAAGAGCAGGAGGAGCCACCGCTCGTGCATGGCCACCTGGGTGAGGATCCAGTCGGCGCGGGACTGCCACTTGGGATGCCGGTCGAGGAGTGTGCGGCCGCGGATTCGTCCCACGATGTAGCACACCTGATCGCCGACGAAGGAGCCGGCAAACGCGAGCAGGAGCACGAGCGGCAGGTCGAGGTAGCCGCGGTGGGCGAAGTAGCCAGCCAGGAGCAGGACCCCCTCGCCTTCGAGGCAGGTGCCGATGAAGACGGCGAGGTAGCCGTAGTCCTGGATGATGTGTTCCAGCATCATCTGCCGCTCGGCTTGCTTGGTGTGTGGATGCGGGCTTGTACACCCGGATCGGCCGTGCCGGGAGGGAGTGCCGGGTCGAGCCACGCGCCGGAAGCCCCGTTGAGCGTGACCGGCCCGAGCACCGCCGGAGAGCGCCCGGGCGTCCAGATGACGACACGGAACTCGCGGCCTTCCAACCAGGTGAGCCTGACCTCGCCGTGCTCGTTGGTAGTGGCCCGCGAGTCGTCCGGACCGGTCTGCCCGAGGATGGAGGCCGCGGAGAAGGGATGATCGCGGGAGGCGGTTTCGACGGCGACCGCGGCTCCCTGGATGGGCCGCATGGTGTCGCGGTCGCGGACGAAGACCAGCAGCGTTTGCTTCGGGCCTCCCGCGGAACGGAACATTCCGGTCTCCGAGGAGCATCCCTGCAGGATCGCCAGCACTCCCGCGATCGGAAGGGCGAAGAGCGGGCTTTGACCGGTGCGCATCGCCATGAAGAGCCTGTGAGCCTAACATCCTGCCCGCCTTTGCGGCCGCGAACCCGCGGCGGCGGTTGCGGGCTGTGACGAGTCATACACGATACCCGATCAGGACCTCGACGATGAAGGCCATTGACTGTCGGCAGGGCTACGGCGTGAAGATGGACGGCAAACTGTGCGTCGTCTCGGGCTATGAGTTCCGGAATCCGGGCAACCTCCGCTCGTTCGTGAACCTGAAGTTCAAGAACGTGAAGGATGGCGGCCAGTTTGAGCGGCGCTTCCAGCCGAGCGAAGAGATCGAGGTCATTGATCTGGATCGGCGCGAAATGGAGTACCTCTACTCCGACAGCCACGGCGCCACGTTCATGGACACCGAGAACTATGACCAGGTCGTGATTCCGGCGGATGTGCTGGGCGATGCCCTGCTTTACCTGCGACCGAACGCGATGACGATCGTGCTGCTGCACGATGGCAACCCGATCACGATCGAACTGCCTGCATCGGTCGATCTGAAAATCACCGACACGCCGCCGGGCATCAAGGGCGCGACGGTCACGAACCAACTCAAGGATGCGACGTGCGAGACGGGGCTCAAGACCCGCGTCCCCGGCTTCATTGAGTCCGGCGAGACCATCCGCGTCAGCACGGCGGACGGCTCGTACCAGTCTCGCGCCAAGGAGTGAGCGGGGCGGCCGAAAGCGGGCGGCGGGCTTTCGCGACGACATCGAAGCGGCATTATCCTCGACGGGCGGGCACATGTCCTGCCCGTTTTTCCTGCGCCCGGCACCCGGTCGTCGCGCTACGGGGAGAGGCGTTCAACCTGTTTCGCGATTTGGGCGGCGTCCGGGCTTGTCCCCGGGACCACGTCGATCACATGCGTGGCCAGACGGCGATAAAGCGGGTCGCGCGCCGCGAACACCGACTCGATTTCTTCCAGCGTTCCTGCGCCGGTCAGCGACGGGCGTGAGGACACGTCGGTCGCCGACAATCGAGCCCTCAGGTCATGCGGCATGGCCCTCAGGTACACGATCACTGCGCGACCGGCGCGGCGTTCATCTTCGAGGATCTGGCCGGCCCCTGGGGCTGTGGGCGTTCCGCCGCCGAGCGCGATCACCCGTCCGCTGATCGCCGCCGCGTTGATCAGAGCGCGATACTCGGCGACGCGGAACACCGACTCGCCGTGGGCAGCGAATGCCTCGCCCGGTGTGCGGCAGCCCAGCAGTGCGGCGGTGACGTCATCAAGGTCAACGAACTCCCGGCCCGTCGATTCGGCGACGATGCGGCCAATCGTTGACTTGCCCGCACCGCGCAGACCGATCAGCAGGATGTTGAAGGCCGCGGCGGTCATTCCTCGCACTCGGCATCCGCGCGTCGAACCGCGCGGCAGAAGGCCTCGATCAACTCGGGTTCCTTGACACCGGGAGAACTCTCCACGCCGCTGGAGACATCCACGGCGAACGGACGCACGATGCGGATGGCTTCACCGACATTGTCGGGAGTGAGTCCGCCCGCGAGGATCAACGGCTTGTGCAGGCGTTCACGTGCCGCGGCGAGGGCCGGCCAGTCAAAGGCGGTTCCCTGTCCGCCGGCCGAGCCGTCCACAAGCACGGCATCGACTTCATCGATGCGGTCCCACCTGGCGAGTTCCGCTTCGATGACGGCCGGATCGAAGCGGATGGCCTTGATCACGTTGGGGCCGCACTGGCGAACGAGTTCCTCGGACTCCTGACCATGGAGTTGGGAGAGGTCGGTGGGGCACTGCTCCTCGATGTTCATGAACCGCTCGAGATCGGCATTGACAAAGAGCCCGACGCTCGAGACGAACGGGGGCAGCATGCCGACGAGTTGCCAGGCCTCTTCCGGCTCGATGTAGCGGGGGCTGCGGGGATAGAACACCAGACCGATGGCATCTGCCCCGGCATCCGCGGCGGCGAATGCCGACTCCTCGTCGCGGATGCCGCAGATCTTGATGCGTGTGCGTGGCATGGGTGGACGGTAGCAATGCGGACTAGCCAAGATCGGCGAGTTCGGCCTTGGCCCGATTCAATGCGTCGCCGTCGAGTTTCGCGGCGGCCTCGGTGATGAGCGCCTTGGCGCGGACGGGGTCGTTCAGTTCGCGTGCGAGGATGATCCCGAGGAGCAGCCTGATCTGGGGCGCTTCGGGGTCCTTGGGGTACGCCTCGAGGAAACGGTCGTAGGCATACGCGGCGTCGACGAATCGGGATGCGGAGTAGAGATGGTTGGCCAGATCGTACTGGTTGCGGCGCGAGAGCGCGGCGGCGCCGGGCCTGTCGCCGAATCGGTCGGCCAGCGCGCGGTAGGCGGTGGCGGCAGCGGGAAGGTCTCCGGCGGTGATGAGCCTTGAGACTTCTGCACGGGCCGCGGCCAGCGCGTCGCTCGCGTCGGCGTCTGTGGACTCGCGGGCGCGATCCCACTTTCGCTGATTGGCCTCGGCCGCCTGCAGACTTGCTTCCTTGAACTGGCGGCGACGGATCGCCTGCCGTCCCATGGTGAACAGGTCGAACGGCTCGCGTGGGAGGATGTGGAGCCAGAGCAATGTCATCGCGACCGCGATGCCGAAGAACGTTCCGCCGAGGTGCGCCGCGTGGGCGATCCCGCTTCGGGCGCCGCTGGCCTGGAGGAGCACGTCCCACGAGATTGCCAGGACGATGAACCACCAGGCGTGGATGCGCACGATGCCCACGAATCCCAGGAGCATGAAACACTTGACCTGCGTGCGCGGGAACATGACGAGATAGGCACCCGTGCAGGCGGCGATGGCGCCGGAAGCGCCGATGGCCGGGTTATCGGAGAACACGGCGTGAACGCCCGCGGACGCCGCGGCCGCGAGCAGGTAGAACAGGGAGAACCCCAGCCGTCCGAACCGATCCTCAATGTTCGGGCCGAAAACCCAGAGAAAGAGCATGTTGCCGAGGATGTGCCAAGGGTGGGTTTCGGCGTGCAGGAACGCGCTGGTGACCAGTGCCCAAGGCTTGAAATCGGTCCCGGAGATCCAGAGCAACGCGAGCAGGCCGTGGTATTGCTCGGGATCTGTCCGCGACAGGACGAGTTGAACAACGTAGACCGCGACATTCAGCCCGATCAGGGCGGGTGTTACGAGGGGCGGCCGTCGGAGCGGGCGGTCGGTTCCGAGGGGGAAGAGCATGCTGGCGGCATCCTAACCGGGGAGGCCGGGCCCGACCGCGCGGCGAGGGTGAAAACGGAGGCTGGATGCTCCCGAAACGGTCCGGAATGCGCGCTATAGTCGGCCCGCAAGGGAGGAAATCTGAGTATGAGCAGCGCCGTCGCGAACCCCCAACCGTCCGCCGCCCGCCCCTTTTCCAAGGGGCTCGAGGGCGTGACCGCCGCCGAAACGCGGATGTCGTACATCGACGGCGAGAAGGGCATTCTCGAGTACGTCGGGATCGAGATCGATGCGCTGGCCCGGAACTCGACGTTCGAGGAAACGGTGTACCTGCTCTGGAATCTCCGGCTTCCGACCAAGGCGGAACTGGCGGCGTTCACGAGCGACCTTCGCGGGCAGTATGAGTTGCCCAAGGGGATGCTCGAGCGCATCCAGTCGTGCCCGAAGGATGCGTCACCGATGCACGTGCTTCGGACGATGGTCAGCGCGCTGGCGATGACCGATCCGGACCCCGATGCCAACGACCTGGCCTCGGCGAGGAAGAAGGCGATGTCGGTGCTCGCGCAGACGCCGGCGATCATTGCGGCGTTCGATCGTCACCGGCGCGGCGAGGCGTATGTCCCGCCGCGGAAGGACCTGTCGTTTGCACAGAACTTCCTGTACATGCTCAACGGGAAGGAGCCGACGCCGGCCATGTCGCGGGCGTTTGACGTGTGCATGATCCTGCACGCCGATCACGGCCTGAACAACTCGACGTTCACGGCGAGGGTCATCATCAGCACACTCTCGGACGTGTACTCCGCGCTGACCGGCGCGATCGGCTCGCTGCGCGGTCCGCTGCACGGCGGCGCGAACGAGGAAGTCATGGTGATGCTGGGGGAGATCGAGCAGGAGGCCGCGAAGCAGGGCAAGCCCGCCGCGGCGGTCATCGAGCCGTTCATCATGGACCGGCTGAAGCGGCGCAACGAGGGGGCGCGGATCATGGGCTTCGGCCACCGGGTGTACAAGACGATCGACCCTCGCGCGACGTTTCTGAAGACCTTCAGCAAGCAGATCGCGGCGGACACCGGCAACATGAAGTTGTACGAGATGTCGAGCGCGATCGAGGCGATCATGGCTCGGGAGGTTGGCTCCAAGGGCGTGTACCCGAACGTCGATTTCTACTCCGCCACCACGTACCACAGCATCGGGCTGAAACTCGACCTGTTCACCCCGATGTTCGCCATGAGCCGCATCAGCGGCTGGTCGGGCCACGTGCTGGAGCAGTTGAGCGACAACCGGCTGTACCGCCCGACCGCGTCGTACGTGGGTCCGCACGGTGTGCCGTACGTGCCGATCGAGAAGCGATAAGCATCAGCGTCCGAGCCGCGCGAGCACGGCGTCGAGCAGCGCACGGGATGTCGCCTCGTCGCCGAATGGCTCGATGGTCAGGCTGATCCGGGTGCCGGCTCCGGCCACGCCCGCCTCAAAGACCACTTTGTCGAACAACCCGTCTCCGTTGGCCTTTGCTTCAATCCGCGATCGATCCGAGGTCGTCTCCGAGCGGGTGATGACGTACCCCCTTGCACGCATGGCACTCTCGCCCGCGGCGGCTGCGGCCCGGACCGACACCGAATCCGGGAAGTCGGCAGACAGCGTCCGGAACTGGTAGGTGGCGAGAATTTCCCGGTCGCGTCCCGCGCCCCCGGCGCTGGCCTGGCAGCCGGTGAGGAGGACCAGCGCGAGGATGAGCGTTACGGTAATCCAGGCCGAGACCCCCAAGTACAGCCGCCACTTTGGGATCTTGTGAATGGGCATGTGGAGCAGCCGGAAACGGGGAAGAAAGGTTGGGAGGCAGAACCGACACGTCAATCCGTGGAAATCGGCCACCGGCGGTTTGGGTCGCCACAAGTGGGCCAGCAGTGGGGCGGAAGGGGGAGAGGAAAGGGGGGCAAACCGGGGGTGGGGCGGCTTGATCGGCCGGAGCGCTCCGCCTTTACTTCCAGCCTGTCAGAGGGAAGGGGTTCCGAGGCGATTTCGCACGCATTTTGAGGGTTTTCATGGCGATTCGGATTAAATCCCGTGCCGGCGAGGGCGCCGAGCAGATGCTCCGCAGGTTCAAGAAACTCTGTGAGAAGGAGGGTCTGACCAAGGACATCAAGCGGAAAGAGTTCTACGAGAAGCCCTCCGAGCGGGCTCGGCGGGATGCTCGCAAGTCCATTGCACGGCGGCTTCGAGAGTCGGGCGTGCCGATGAAGGGCCGGAAGTTCGGTCCTGACAAGGACAAAGACAAGGATAAGGACAAGGAGCGTCGTCCCGCTCCGCGGTATTGATCCGGTCCTCTCGAGGCCGCCTGCGGCCTCGGTCGTTTGGTTTGTTCACCTGAAACCAGTGCTTCCTGAACGACTTCGTTCGCCGCGCGATCGTGTCATGAACAGGGTCCGGCGCGGTTGGCGGAGTGTGTCGCCGGGCGGGGGTGGTTGACAATCGGTCGTGTAACTCATTCAGACCTGCCGATCGAATACCAGTCAGCCGACGAACTTCTAGCGGAGATCGAGCCTTGTCAGCAATCACGCAAGCGTGGGTGAAAGCCCAAAATGGCCGGCGGTTCGGGTTCCTGATGTCGGTGATCGCGGCCTTGCTCATCGTGAGCGTGGCTGCACCCGCCGTGAGCGCCGCCGAAACAGGGGGTGATCACAAAGCGGGCGGCGAGGCGAACCTCGTGCTGCCGGATGTGGGCACGGTCAAGTTCTTCAACAACTCGATCAACGGCCACTCGCTGCTGCTCATCGGCATCGGCGTCTCGGCGCTGGGCATGATCTTCGGCCTGATGGTCTATGCGCAACTCAAGCGCATGCCCGTGCACAAGTCGATGCTCGACATCTCGGAACTGATCTACGAGACCTGCAAGGCGTACATGATCCAGCAGGGCAAGTTCCTGATGCTGCTGTGGGTCTTCATCGCGGTCGCGGTGGGCTGGTACTTCGGCTGGCTGATCCCGATGGGGAAGGACGCCGCGGGCGTGGCCCAGCAGGGCATGCCCATGTCCAAGGTGGCGATCATCCTCGCGTTCAGCCTTGTCGGCATCGCGGGCTCGTACGGGGTCGCCTGGTTCGGTATCCGCGTCAACACGTTCGCCAACAGCCGCGCGGCGTTCGCATCGCTTCGCGGCAAGCCGTTCCCGTGCTACGCGATTCCGCTGAAGGCGGGTATCTCGATCGGGATGGCGCTCATCAGCGTTGAACTGCTGATCATGCTGGGAATCCTGCTCTTTGTGCCGGGCGAGATTTCGGGCGCCTGCCTGATCGGCTTTGCGATCGGCGAGTCGCTCGGCGCCTCGGCCCTGCGAATCGCCGGCGGCATCTTCACCAAGATCGCCGACATCGGCTCGGACCTCATGAAGATCGTCTTCAAGATCAAGGAAGACGACGCACGCAATCCCGGCGTCATCGCCGACTGCGTGGGCGACAATGCGGGCGACTCGGTCGGTCCCTCGGCCGACGGCTTTGAGACCTACGGCGTGACGGGCGTCGCGCTCATCTCGTTCATCCTGCTGGCCATCAACAAGGCGACCGCGGGCGACAACTTCGCGACCATCCAGATCCAGTTGCTGGTCTGGCTGTTCGTGATGCGCATCGTGATGGTGCTCGCCAGCGCCGGCTCCTACTTCATTAACGACGCCATCGCCAAGGCCAAGTACGGCAGCGCCTCGAAGATGAACTTCGAGCATCCGCTCACATCACTGGTGATCCTCACCTCGGTGGTGTCGGTCGCGCTGACCTTTGCGACGTCGTGGCTGCTCATCCCGGAGATCGCCGGCGACCAGACGTGGTGGTGGAAGTTGTCGCTCATCATCACCTGCGGCACCGCGGCGGGCGCGATCATCCCCGAACTCGTGAAGGTGTTCACGTCCACTCACAGCCGCCACGTCCGCGAGGTCGTGACCAGTTCCGAGCAGGGCGGCGCATCGCTCAACATCCTGTCGGGGCTGGTCGCCGGCAACTTCTCGGCGTACTGGCTCGGCCTGGCGATCGTCATGCTCATGGGCGTGGCGTACTACGTCGCGAGCACGTTCGCCGTCCTCCCCGGAACGAACCACACGATCATGATGGCACCGGCCGTCTTCGCCTTCGGCCTCGTCGCCTTCGGCTTCCTGGGCATGGGTCCGGTCACGATCGCCGTCGACAGTTACGGCCCGGTGACGGACAACGCCCAGTCGGTGTTCGAACTCTCCACCATCGAGACCATGCCGAACATCAAGGAAGAAGTGAAGCGTGATTTCGGCTTCACCCCCGACTTTGAGAAGGGCAAGGAGTTCCTCGAGGAGAACGACGGCGCGGGCAACACCTTCAAGGCCACCGCCAAGCCGGTGCTGATCGGCACGGCGGTCGTCGGCGCCACGACCATGATCTTCGCGATCGTCGTCGCGCTCACCCACGGCCTCGATCCTGAATACCTCGCCAATCTCTCGATCCTGCACGCCCCGTTCCTGCTGGGGTTGATCTCCGGCGGGGCGATCATCTACTGGTTCACGGGCGCCTCGACGCAGGCGGTTTCCACCGGCGCCTACCGCGCGGTCGAGTTCATCAAGAAGAACATCCGCCTGGAGGGTGCGACCAAGGCCAGCGTCGAGGATTCCAAGAAGGTCGTCCAGATCTGCACGCAGTACGCGCAGAAGGGCATGTTCAACATCTTCCTGGGCGTCTTCTTTGCGACCCTGGCCTTCGCGTTCTATGAGTCGTACTTCTTCATCGGCTACCTCATCTCGATCGCCATCTTCGGCCTCTACCAGGCCATCTTCATGGCCAATGCCGGCGGCGCGTGGGACAACGCCAAGAAGATCGTCGAGACCGACCCGGCGTTCAAGGGCACCGGGCGCGGCAAGGGCAGCGACCTGCACGCGGCGACCGTCGTGGGCGACACGGTGGGCGATCCGTTCAAGGACACGAGTTCGGTCGCCTTGAACCCGGTCATCAAGTTCACGACGCTCTTCGGGCTGCTCGCGGTGGAACTCGCGGTGAGCATGAAGGTCTTCAACCCGCTGACGAAGCAACAGGACCACAGCAACCTGACCATGGGTTTGACCATCGCCTTCTTCCTCGTTTCCGCCTTCTTCATCTATCGCTCGTTCTACGGCATGATGATCGGCAGCACGGCCGGCACGAAGCACTGAGCGCGATTGCTCGGCACGCAGTACCCCCGCAAGGGCCCCGGAGTTCGCCGGGGCCCTTGCTCCTTTTTGGCGACGGGCTAGACTGCCCGCTTCAGGAGGCGACCAGCGATGCTTGAAGTCCACCTTACACTCGCGGAGACGATTGCAGGGCTGCCGTACCTGTACTTCCTTGCGCCCGCGGCGGGTATTGCCGCACTGATCATGGCCGCGGTCTTCGCGGCGAGCGTGCGGAGCCGCTCTGAGGGCAGCGCCGAGCAGATCCGCATCGCCGCGGCGGTGCGGGAGGGCGCCATGGCGTACCTCCGCCGGCAATACAAGGTTGTGGCCATGGTGTTCGTGGCGCTGATCGCTGTGCTGTTCATCCTGAGTTTCGGCCTGGGTCTACAGCCGTCGCTTTCCATTGTCGGGGTTCCGGTAGCTGGACTTTTGTCGGGGCTGTGCGGATGGCTGGGGATGCGCATGGCGACGGCGGCATCGGCCCGGACCGCCGCCGCGGCCAAGCAATCGCTGAATGACGGGCTGACGGTGGCATTCCGCGCGGGCGCGGTGATGGGCCTGAATGTCGTCGGCTTTGCCATTCTCGACGTGAGTTTCTGGTTCTGGTTCCTCACACGTTTTGGGACGCAACTGGGGGTGACGCATGGCGACGGCGCGCACCAGATGATCGAACTGAGCACGGTGGTGCTGAGTTTCGCGATGGGCGCGAGCACGCAGGCGCTGTTTGCACGCGTCGGCGGGGGCATCTACACCAAGGCCGCGGACGTCGGGGCCGACCTGGTGGGCAAGGTCGAGGCGGGGATTCCCGAGGATGATCCGCGCAACCCCGCGACGATCGCGGACAATGTGGGCGACAACGTCGGCGACGTGGCGGGCATGGGTGCGGACCTCTATGAGAGTTACTACGGCTCGATCCTGTCGGCGATTGCGCTGGGTGCGACCGCCGCGATCGGGATGACCTCGCTCACCTCCGAAGTGCAGTCGATGATCGCGATGAAGATCGCGGTGACGCCTCTCGCTTTGGCGGGCCTGGGCATTGTCTGCTCTGTGCTGGGCATCTTCGTGGTGCGCACGCAGGAGGGCGCGACGTTTGCGCAGTTGCTGGCGGCGCTGGGGCGCGGCGTGTGGTTCGCCAGTTCGCTGATCGCGCTCGGCTCGCTCGCAATGCTGTTCTACCTGTTCCGCAATACTCCGGAGGTGAGTTGGCTCGGGCTGTGGGGCTCGATCGTCTCGGGCCTGCTGTCGGGGCTGCTCATCGCCAAGGGCACGGAGTACTACACCAGTTATGAGCATCCGCCGACTCGGCGCATCGCACTGCAGGCGCTCACGGGGCCGGCGACCGTCATCATCGCGGGCATCGCGGAGGGCATGAAGAGCACGTGGACCGCGCTGCTTACCGTGGTCATCGGTATCCTGGCCGCGTATGTGTTCGCGGGCGGCCGGGAGAGTTTCCTGATGGGTCTGTACGGCGTCTCGATCGCCGCGGTCGGGATGCTCAGCACACTGGGGATCACACTGGCAACGGATGCGTACGGCCCGATCGCGGATAACGCGGGCGGGAACGCGGAGATGTCCGGCCAGCCGCCGCATGTCCGTGAGCGGACGGACATGCTCGACTCGCTCGGGAACACCACCGCCGCGACAGGGAAGGGGTTTGCGATCGGCTCGGCCGCGTTGACCGCGCTGGCGCTCTTCGCGGCATACATCGGTGTGGTGCAGTCCCAGATTTCCATGCAGGCCCGCGCGTATGTCGCGAACTACGCGTACTCGTCGCAGGAGCCGCGGCCGCCGGCGGAGCACGCGATCTACATGGGCGGCGGGCTGTTCGCGTCGGTGGTGCCGGGTGTCGGGCGAGGCGGCAAGGACCACGTCGATGCGCTCATGCTGATCGATCGGGCACAGTTGCCGGCGGACGGCGCCTTCCGGGACGGAGTGCACCCGGGCAAGGTGTTCATCCTGGGCGCGGCGGAGACGGGGGAGCGGCTGAACGCCGCGGACGATCCGTTCCGGCTGATCGAAGCGCGGGACTTGATGGTTTCGACGATCATTCCGCACGGCACCCACGACCACGCCCTGGCGCTGCACGTCGTGGCCGCGTCGCGAGGGAACCTTTCCGACGTGCTGGGGTACTACGACGTGACGCTGACCAATCCGCGGGTGATTGGCGGGCTGTTCCTGGGGACGCTGCTGACGTTCGTGTTCTGCGCCATGACGATGAGCGCGGTGGGCCGTGCGGCGTACAGCATGATGGGTGAGTGCAGGCGACAGTTCGGGCTGATGCGTGAAGCGCTCCGGGCGAAGGGGATGTCGGAGAGTCAGATCGCCGATCCGCAGCAGTGGCCCACGCAGATCGCCGGCGCGGGCGGCGTTCAACTTCCCGACTACGCCACGTGCGTATCGATCGCGACGGCGGGCGCACAGAAGGAGATGGTGCTCCCCGCCCTGATGGCGATTCTCGTGCCGATCGGGGTCGGGCTGCTGCTGGGCGTTCCGGGGGTGATCGGCCTGCTGTCCGGGGGTCTGACGAGCGGTTTCGCGGTCGCTATTTTCATGGCAAATGCCGGGGGTGCGTGGGACAACGCCAAGAAGTTGATCGAGAGTTACGGGCGGATCACCGCCGAGAAGTTCCTGAACGATGCGGCGACAGCGGACCGCGTGCCGATCGAACTGCACGAGACGCTTCGCGCGCGGGCGCAGGAGATGGTCCGCAGCGGCAGGGGCGGAGGCTACATCTACGGCAAGGGCTCGGATGACCACAAGGCGGCGGTGGTGGGCGACACCGTGGGCGACCCGTTCAAGGACACCTCGGGACCGTCGCTGAACATCTTGATCAAACTGATCTCGATCGTGAGCGTCGTCTTCGCGGGTTTGACCGTGAAGTACGGCGCGCTGATCGGGGCGATGCTGGGCCTCAACTGAGGCCACGCCGGGCGGATCGCCTGAAACAACAACCCCCGGCCGTTGAGGACCGGGGGTCGTGCTTGTTCAGCGTTGGGGCCAGGCCTTTTCAAGCCGGCTCCGTCGAGCGGCCGCTCTCAGCGGCTTGGCCCCTTCAGACAATCCTGAATCACTGGATCACCTCCTTCCCAAAAGACCTCCCGACCATCGCGGGGTTGTCGTCCCGCTGCCGGGGCTCTTTTCCCGCGGACCGTCATCCGCGGCACACCGCCCGGGCCGTGATCATCGACCCGGTCGTCGCGTTTCCGGGCGTTTGCGTCGGTCGTGGTTCTCACGCCTTGGCAACGCTGTTCCACGCGATACATCCAACAGTATCGCCTACAACCGAGGCGACGCAACATTGTTCGTTCAGATTCCGCGTGCGGTTCGCCCTTTGCAGTCTCACCGGCGGGATTCCGGTGTACATCTCGGGTTACCGCTCCAACTGGTCGAACGCGCCTTTCGTAGCCTGTTCGTCCAGGTACTTCTGAAAATCGGCAGTCTTGTATGAAATGAAGCAGAACGCGTGGTGCAGGGCGAGCCATTCCATGTCTGCCGGGTCTTCGGACAGGTCCTTGCGCAGCCGGTTCAACTCGGCGAGGAACATCTCGGCCTTGATCGGTTTGGGCATACGGGGCTCCATGCGCAGATCGTAGTGCTCGCGGTTCAGAGGGTTGCCGCGCGGCGTCGGGACCCGGCCCAGCCCCATGCCGCCACCAGCATGAACATGAGCGTGAGCACCAGGACCATGCTCGGCCCGGCCTGCCAGTTGAACTCGATGCTGGCGACAAAGCCGCCCAGAAGACCCATGGCGCCCGCGGCGACCGACAGACCCACGACCGTCCAGAGGCGGTCGCTGAGTCGGAGCGCGATCGCGCCCGGCAGCACGAGCAGGGCGGTTGCGAGGATCACGCCCGCGAGTTTCATGGCGGTGACGACCGCTACTGTGAGCAGGACCATCAGCGTGGTCTTCATCCTTCGGACGGGCACGCCAAATGCCGCGGCGGACTCTTCGTCAAACGTCCAGAACAGCATCGGCCGCCGCCACCACCAGGCGGAGAGCATGATCGCAATGGCGAGCAGCCAGCCGACGAAGGCCTCTCGCTCGCCCGCGACGAGAATGGACCCGAAGAGGATGGACTCCCATCTGGCCTGCGATCCGCTGGCCTGGACAAGGACGGCGCCGAGCGCCATCGACCCAACCAGGAACATGCCGATGGCGGTGTCAACCGGTGTTGTTCGGCGATCGGAGACGCCGGCCATGCCGAGGGCCGCGGCGAGGCAGAAGGCGACAATCACGGCAAACTCCGCCGCGCCGCCTTTCTCGATCATGCCGGCGGATGCGAGCACGGCGGCGATGCCGATCCCGCCGAATGCCGAGTGGCTGACTCCCTGGCCGACGAACCCAAGCCGCTTGACGACAACCAAGGGGCTCAGGACTCCGCACATGAGCACAACACTGAGGCCCGCGAGCAGCGCGGTCAGCCAGATGACGCGCATGTCCGCGGCGTCGGGGCTTGTGAGCAGTCGGATGGTTTCCATGTTCAGGGATTCCGGGCGCGCGGGGCGCTGATGCCGGGCTGCACCGGGGCGCCGGGATCGGGACAGGGGGCGGCGGCGCAGCACTCGCCTGCGCTGTGCGCGTGCACGTGCATGCCTGTGAGAATGCCCGGTGCTCCCGCCACCTCGTGGCTGAACAACTCGGCCAGAACCTGGGGGGTGAGGCCCTGCGGGGCGGCGTGGGCGTGGAGCCGTCGCGCGAGGCAGGCGACCCGGTCGCTCCCGGCGACGATCGCACGGAGGTCATGGCTTACGACGATCATGGTGAGTCGAAGTTCGGCGTGAACTCGGGCGAGCAGGTCGGCGAACACACGCTGCCCGGCGGCGTCGATCCCGACCATCGGCTCGTCCAAGACCAGGATCCGCGCCTCGGCCGCGAGGGCGCGGGCGATCAGGACGCGTTGCAACTGCCCGCCGGAGAGTTTTCCGAGTGCGCGATCGGCGAACTCTGTCGCGCCGACGAGGTCGATCATGTGATCGACGCGGGCCAGCGTGGCGGGATCGATCCGTCGCCATGGGGCACAACGCCACGCGGCACCGAGGGCGACGAGTTCGCGGGCGGACAACGGCATGCCGAGTTCGGCCTCGAGTCGCTGAGGAACGTAGCCGATGGCCCCTGCGCGGCGCGCCTGGTCGGGGGTCATCCCGAGGACGCGGATCTGCCCGCTGTGGCCGCGCAGCATGCCCATGCACAGTTTCAGCAGCGTGCTCTTTCCGCCGCCGTTGGGTCCGAGGATCCCCAGGCGTTCCCCCTGCATGACGCGCAGCGTGATGCGGTCGAGGGTGGGGCCATCCTGCCCCGGGTACCGGAAACCGACATCCTGGCAGTCAACCGCCGGGGGATCGGGCGTGGCCGAGTTGCTGGCGGCAAGAGAGGGGGGGGGCATTCGGCCTCGCAGCGGGAGCGCGGGTGGAGCCGGGGAGTCTATTCGGGCTTGGGCGTCCGCTCGCCGAGACCCTTCTTGAGCGAGTCGAGATTCGACATCATCATTCGGAACCAGTCCCCATCGCCCAGGGGGTCCAGCAGCAGGACGGGGACGCTGGTACGCTCGGCGATCCGCTTTCCCGCCGCCTGCGAGAGTTGCGGCTCGACGAACACGGCCCGTGCGCCGCGCAGTTTGATCGCGGCGATCGCGGACTGGATCGCCTTGTTGGTCGGTTCCTGGGCATTCAACCCCGCGATGGCAATCGTCGTCAGACCGTATCGCCGCGCCAACCAGCCGTAGGCGTCGTGCCCGACGACCACGGATCGGGTCTGGGCGTTGTCGACCGCCTTTCGATAGGCGGCGTCGACATCGTCGATCCGCGAGAGGAGTTGTTTCGATGCGGTGAGAATGGGGTGCTCAGCCGAGTCGGATGTGGGGAACCGTTCGGCGAGCATGGGAGCGAGTTTCTCGATGAACGTTCGAACGGTCACCGGATCGAGCCACAGATGAGGGTCTGTCGCGCCGTGGAGACACTCCCCGTTTGGCCCGTGCTGATGGCCTTGGTGGTCATCGCTTTTAGACTGAATGCCGACGAGGTCGGCCATGCTCAGGCACAAGCGGGTCGCGCTCGGGTGGCTCTTCAGGAACTTGTCGATCTGTGGCTCGAGGCCGAGACCAATGGTCACGACAAGGTCGGCCTTGGTGAGAGCGGTGAGTTTGGCAGGAGGAATCTCGTAGCCGTGTTCGCTTGCGCCGGGCGGGATGAGCATGTCGACGGTGCTGCCGCCGGGAACGAGCGGCTGCACCAGTCCGCGGAGGGGCGCGATCGACACCACGACCTTGAGCGGGCGGAGGGGGATCGGCTGAGCGGCGGCAGGTGACTCGGAGCGGCTGTTGGTCGGGGCGGCGCCGTCCTGTGCCGCGGCTGGTCCATAGGTCGCAATGAGCGCGAGGATGCCGACGAGCAGGCGTACCAGGCTGTGGTGAGCGAAGGTCATGCCTTGAGTATTGCCACCAACCTGCGCAGATGCAACTGAATGGCATCAGTGGCCCGATGGGTTGAACCGTGTCGCGACTGAGCCCGAGAATCCGGTGCCGGAAGGCAAAGACGGGGGTGAGGGAGGCGATCGGCTTGACGCTGCCCCGTTCAGGACTTACGGTGTTCTCCTGCACGCGCGGCCGGGTGCCCGAGCGGTCTAAGGGGACGGATTGCAAATCCGTTGCGCAAGCTTCGTGGGTTCGAATCCCACCCCGGCCTTTGAATCGACGACAGCCCTCGCCGCGGCGGGGGCTGTTCGCGTTTTGTTCATTTGGACCTTACTCGCTGGTGATGGAGCGAAGACGGATGTTGCGGAATCTCGCCTGCGGGCGTTCCGGCTGGTCCGGGACGCTGTGGATCTGCAGGGCGATGTGCCCGGAGTGGTCCACGGCGTCGAACAGGTCCGCGGCGGGGACACCGTTGATCCATGTGCGGATGCGCGGGCCGACCGCGAGGATGCGGAGTTGGTTCCACTCGCCGGCCCGGAACGCGCCGCGCGCGGCCGGGCTGTCGATCAGCGGGTAGAGCCAGCCGCGCCGGCCTTCGTCGTAGATGCCGCCCGTGTAGGCGCGGGTTGAAGGATCGATCTCGACCTGATAGCCCACGACGCGTCCGCCGCGATTGTCGAATCCGCCTTCCACGCGGCTTCGTACCTGCACGCCGGAGTTGAACTCGCGGTCCACATTGAACTCGAGCAAAAGTTCGAAGTCGCCGAACTGCTCGGCGGTCACAAGGAAGGAGTTGGGCGAGTTGGGCTGGGCGGTGCCCAGGATCTCGCCGTTCTCCACGCGGTACTCGGCGGTTCCGCCGCGGACGGCCCAGCCGTCGAGCGACAGGCCATCGAACAGCGTTCGCCACGGAGCGGTGCGTGCCGGCGTCGGTGTGAGGGGCGCGATCCAGATGTTGCGGTAGCGCACGGGGCCTTCGGCGGCCGAGGCGTGGTCTTGAAGGCGGAGCGCGCCGAGTTGGATGGGAAGGCCAGCACTCTCGGCGCCGCCGACCGCGGACCCCGTTGGGCCGTTGATCTCGACATCGTCGTGGATGAGGGTTCCGTTCCAGAAGACTGTGACCCGGGCGTTTGCAGTCTTGGCGCCGGCGGTGAATCGTGGTGCCCGGAACCAGATGTCGTAGGCTTGCCAAGTTCCGGGGCCGGTGGAGGCGTTGACGGCCGCGGGCTTGATGTTGTAGATCGCGCCCGCTTCGTTGGTCTGGAGTTGGCGCTCGCCCGCGAGCGTTCCCAGGACCTGGATCTCGTAGCGTTCCTGCAGATAGACCCCGCTGTTTCCAGCCATTTGCCCCTCGCCGCCGGGTGGTGAATACCACTCGATGTGCAAGCGGCAGTCGCCGAACTGCGACCTGGAAACGAGGTCGCCCGAGCCGCCACCAACCTCGACGTACTCGGACGCCGCGAGCAGATCGGCCTGCGAGCGGCCGTCGGACGAACGGTCCTTGAGTCTGGGCGCGAACTCGCACGCGTTTCGGGCCGCACGCCCGACGAGCACGGCGGCCTCGGCGGGGGGCGGGACCCCCACGCCGACACCGGACTGCGCGGGGTCGATCGGCAGATCTGCGAGTCTCGAAGGGGCGGCGGGTGCCTCGCGCGGAATCTGGTTCAGCGTGTACCACGCTTCCGTCGCCCACATGGTGTCGCCCGTCACGGACTTGGGATCGGTGCGGAGGTGAACGCACGAGCCGGGCTTGAGATCGCCAACGACCAGCCGAACCCGTCGCCCATCGTCAGAAGGCGATGCGGAAGCGATGACGAGTTTCTCCTCACCGACTTTGGGGCCGCCGTACTCCCGCGTGTGGATGTAGGTCCACTGGCTTGCCGAGTAGTGTGCGGGGTCGGCGAGCCACGATTGATCGACGGGCTTGGTGAACTCGATCTCGAAGCCGCGTGGCACCGCGCGAACGGCGAGCATCTCGAAGGTGACGTTGTCATTGGGGACAAGCCGATCCAGGCCCGATCGGGTGTTCTCCCACGACCAGTTGCCGCTTGCGCCGATGCCCCCGGCATAGAGCGCTCCGTCGGGTCCCCACGCCAGGCGATTGATGCCGCAGGAGAGCCCCTGGGTGAACTGGAACGCCGCGCCCTGCCAGACGCCGTTGATCTTCTCGAGCGCAAGCCTGCGGATTCCGCCGGCGGTGATCTCGCCGACGAGCATCTGCCCGGCGTATAGGCCGCGCTCGATGAGCAGCGACTGGCTCGGCGAGTTGGCAAACTCGTTTTGCGGGAGGTAGATCGCCGCGGGCGCCCGGAGACGATCGGCCCAGGAACTGGGCGACCCGCCCGCGGGGAAGCGTTCGGCGAGTCGCGGCACGAGGTTGGTGTTGTTGAAGTGCCCGAAGAGCCGGCCGGGGACAACTTCGGCGATCTGGCTCGTGGACATCCAGACGCCCTGGTTGTCCGAGTAGAACATCGAGCCACCGGGGCCCCAGCCCAGTCCGTTGGGTGTGCGTGCTCCCGCGGCGATGACGCTGAACGTGGAGGACGCGATGTCGACCTCGATGATGCAGCCGCGGAGGGGGCCGTTGGGCGCAGCATTGGTGCCCATGCCCTCCCACGCGGGCGGGGCCATTGCGGTGGAGAGCGCGGCGTAGAGCCGCCCGTCGCGGTGCAGCAGGCCGAACGTGAACTGGTGGTAGTTCCAGCACTCCCAGCCCGAAGCGATGTCGCGCCGCGTCTCGAAATAGCCGTCGCCGTCGGCGTCTGAGAGTTCGGAGATGGCGCAGCGGTGAGAAACGTAGAGTTTGTCGCCAACCGCCACGAGGCCGCAGGGTTCGTAGAGTCCGTCGGCGATGGGTTCGACGCTGACACGGGCGGGATCGCCGGTTTCGACACCCTTGAGCGCGAAGAGCCGGTCAGGGGTCTTCGAGGCGATGTCTGGAAGGTCCGTCTCGGTGCGTTGCAGCGGGTCGAACGTCCCGACGACCAGCCGCCCGTCGGGAAGGAAACACATCGCCCCGACCTTGGGCGCAAAGTCAGCCGGCAGGATCGGCGTTCGAGTGAACGAAGGATGGACGCCCTCGACAGGGCGCGAGTCGCCGGGCCGACTATCTTCGAAGAGACGCTTCACGCCCGGTGAAGTGACGCGCGCGGCATCCGCATCGGTCAGGAGCGACCCGGCGGGGATGAGCGCGAAATCGGGAGCGCCGGGGGGTTTCCACTCCAGGGAAAGTGCGCGCCGACCCCCCGAATCAAAGTGCTCAACGAGGATAGTTCGGAGTCCAGCGTCGAGAAGCACCGGCCCGCTTTCCTTGGCAGTGGCGGCATGGCGGCCATCGTGATCGATTTCGACCTGGTTGTCGATGAGCAGGCGGGCACCGTCGTCGCTGGTGATTCGAAAGACATACGCACCCGGTGCGGTGATGTGCAGATATCCGTGAATCTGCGTCACGATGGGCGCATCAATCGCGGGGAACGGCGTGCTGGCTCCGAGATCGAGCGTGGGCACGACGAAGTCGGCGTTGGGAGTCTGGTTTGCGGCCAGCCGGGGGATGCTTCGGATGTCACCGCTGACGCGATAGACCCGTACGGTGAGCCCGGCGACTCGCTCGGCATCAGGCTGGTTGGCGGTGACCGTCGTGGCGCAGGCAAGCAGCGCGGCCGCAATGCCGAGGCTTCTCGCCGATAGGGGTATGGACATATGCGGACTATACCGGCAAATCGATGGAATGGGCGAGGTCGTCACGGAGCGCGGGCGACCTCGTCATCGTCGAAGAGCACCCTGTGGGATGGCGTTTCGAGGTCGTCAAACTGCCCCTGACGGGCTGCGTAAATGAACGCGGCCAGCGCGCCGCCCGCGAGCAAAAAGGCGAGCGGGATGATGAGGAAGAGCACACTCATGGATTGCTCCGGGGTGTGCGGAACGCGGTGGTCCGCATGCAGAGCGTGAGCACGGTGAGTGAACTGGCAGGCATCAGGATGGCCGCGATCAGCGGGCTGATCAACCCCGCGACGGAGAGCGAAGCCGCGGCGAGATTGTACAGCAGCGAAGCGGCGAGGCAGAGTTTGATCGTCAGCATGGTGCGCCGCGCGCCGGCGGTAAGTTCGGTGATTGCGCCGAGCCCGGGCCGGGCGAGGTAGACGTCGGCCGCCGCGAGGCTTGCCTCAGCACCGCCATGGACGGCAACTCCGACCGTGGCTGCGGCGAGCGCGGCGGCATCGTTGACTCCATCGCCGACCATGACGACCGGCCCCGGTCCTGCCGCAAGCAGAGCCTGCACGGATTCAAGTTTTCCTTCCGGGCTCACTCCGCCGCGGGCGTCGGATGCGGTGATTCCGAGTTCTGCGGCCACCGCGCGGACGACGCCCGGGTGATCCCCGGAGAGCATGGCCGGTCGCCAGCCATCGGCGCGCAGAGTGTTGAGGGCGAGGGCAGAGTCGGCCCTGATCGGATCGCCGAGCCCGATGCAGGCGACCACCCGCGGGCCTTCGGCGACGAGCACAGGGGTGAGTCCTTCACGCGCCAGCGAGATGCACCGATTGGAGGACTCGTCGTCGAGGCCGCCGAGCATCGAAGCGATGTAAGCCGGGGAACCGATCGTGAGCGTCCGGCCGCCCAGAGTGCCGGTGATGCCTGCGCCCGGCCGATGGGTGGTCTGAACGGGCATCGGCGATGGAGTTGGGAAGGCCTCTGCGATCGCCCTCGCGATGGGGTGGTTGGACTGGCGCTCGATCACTCCGATCAGTGGTTTGAGGTCCTCGGCACCGACCCACCGAACCACCGTCATACGGCCTTCGGTCAAGGTTCCGGTTTTGTCGAGGAGGATCGTGCCCGGCGCCGCCAGGCCTTGGAGCGCTTCGCCGCCCTTGATCAGGATTCCACGCCGGGCGGCGCGGCCGATCGCGACCGTCATGGCCAGCGGCGTGGCGAGACCGAGGGCGCACGGGCAGGTGACGACCAGCAGCGCCGTGGCGTGATCAATCGCCAGCGATGGCTCGCCTGGACGGAGCCACAGCCAGAGGCCAAGCGTCAGGCCGGCGAGGAGCAGCATGCCCACCAGGAACCACCCGGCGATCCTGTCGGCAAGGCGCACAATGGGCGCCTTGCGGTCGAGGGAATCCTGCACCAGTGCCATGAGTCTTCCGACGCGAGTATTCGCGCCGGTGGCCTCGACGCGCACCCGGATGGTCGATGCGATGTTCACGGTGCCTGCGCACACACGATCGCCCGTCTCGACGTTGATGGCCCGAGATTCGCCGGTAAGCAGAGACTGATCCACCTGTGTCAGGCCGGCGACGACGATTCCGTCGACCGGGACCGAGTCGCCCGCGCGAACCTCGACGATCTGACCCGCGAGGACGCTCTGGATCGAGACGACGCGGGTCGTTCCGGGTGCGGCAGGGTCCGTGGCATCTTCCTCCACAAGCCGGGTGCTGGTGGGCGTCAGCGAGAAGAGCATCTCGACGGCATCGGTGCTGCGACGCTGCTGGCGATGCTGGATGAACCGGCCGACAAGCAGGAGGAAGACGAGAATGCTGAGCGTGTCGAAGTAGATCTCACCCGTGCCGCGGATGGTGTTCACGACTCCCCAGACACCTCCCGCGCCGAGTGCGAGCGCGATGGGGACATCCAGGTGCATGGTGCGGGTGCGGATCGCGGCCCATGCGGAGCGGAAGAAGACCGCCCCCGGCCAGAGCAGGGAAACCAGCGAGATCGCCATGCTGCTCACGCGGAACAGCGTCGAGTAGACCGGCTCCATGTTGTCAAACAGGCCCGCGTAGAGCGCAAGACCGAGCAGCATGACGTTCCCCGCGCACGCGCCGGCGACGCCGAGCCGGACGAGGCGCTTGCGATCGTCTGCCCGCCGGGATTCACGATCGGAGGCATCGCGGGCAGGATGCGGCGGATAGCCGAGCGAGTCGAGGCTCCGTGCGACGCGGGACAGAGCGACACGGTCATCATCCCACACGATGCGGACGACGCCGCGGCGGAAGTCGAGCCGGGACTCGATGACGCCGGGGCAGATCCGCGGCAGGCGTTCGACCAGCCACACGCACGCGGAGCAATGGACTCCCTCCAGGAACAGTTCCACCACGCGGAGAGAAGACGGGCCGGCCGCTGTCCCATGCTCGGCGGCCTTTGTGTCGAGGGTCCGGCAGTACAAAGACTGGAAAGCGGCATCATCGAACTCGGCGAAGCGGGCGTTGGTGGCGCGGGCCGGGTTTCGG
This sequence comes from uncultured Phycisphaeraceae bacterium, assembly GCA_964409775.1. Classification (GTDB taxonomy): domain Bacteria; phylum Planctomycetota; class Phycisphaerae; order Phycisphaerales; family UBA1924; genus JAHBXL01. Next base: position 157,053 of record CAYPEI010000003.1, read on the forward strand.
TTGTCGGTTTCCTCGAGCCGTCTCCGGAGTTCGTAGTAGCGGTCAAGCCCGCAGGAGTGGATGATCTCGTATGCTGCGCGACATCCGGAGCAGCAGAACTGTCGCTCGACGCCGGATTCGATCAATCCCGGCGGAACGGGGAGCGTGCAATGTGCGCAAGCAGCGGCGTGTGTTTCCGGGGCAATGGGCGCTGATGCCGGGCTGTTGTGCTCATCACGCATCGGCTTCATTCGCCTCCGTGGCAGCAGGGAGGCAGTTCGGTGCTGATCTCCGTGTGCGATTGGGCACCGTCGTTGACGACCCGGACCGCCGGCGCAGGTTTGGCCATCGCCGGGATGGTCAGGCGGCCGAAGACGGTGTAGACACCAACGCACACGAGCAAGAGGCTGGTCAGCAGCGGGAGGCGGGCGCGCAGCGGACCGGCAAGCGTCTGGGCCCCGAGGCCCAGCCCGGCGAGGATCGGGAGTGTGCCTGCCCAGAAGACAGCCATAACCACTGCGCCCTTGAGCGGGTCGGCGGTACCCGCGGCCGTGACCGCAAAGGCATACAGCCATCCGCATGGAAGCAGCGTGGTGAGCAGGCCGACTGCCCAGGCGCGGGCAAGCGGGGGTGAGTCTGCCGCGGCCCGGTGGCCGGCGGCGACGAGTGTTGTCAGGAACGATGGGAGGGGAAGTCGCCCGAGGCGATATCCAGCAGCGCGGAGCAGTGCGAGCAAGCCGAAGCCGATCATCAAGCCGCCGGCTACGGCCGCCGCGACCCTTTGGATGCCGAGCATCGACCCGCCGAGATCCAGAGCCGCGCCGATTGATCCGGCAACTGCGCCCAGGAGCATGTAGGTGACGAGGCGGCCGGTGTTGTACGCGGCGTTGAGCGCGATGCGGTTGCGCCAGATGCTCGGCGTGTCGGCGGGGCTTGCAACCGCGAAGAGCACGAAAGCACCACACATGCCGGCGCAGTGTGTGCTGCCGAGGAGGCTGGCGATCAGAACTCCGAGGATGAGCGTGGTCATGGAAGTGCCGCCGGGATGATGTCTGCCGTGTGCAGGATCGTCCTGCCTCGAGATTCGATGGTGAGTTCGACGCGCCATTGACCGGGACGGTCGATCGCGATGGGAGCCGAGTAGACGCCGGGCTGGGATTCTGCGCAGAGCAGGCGCTTCCGCTCGGTCGCGCGGAAACTGGGGAACGCCACGGCACGCACGGTGGCGCGGGTCACCGGTTCGGCGGCGGCATCGCGGAGTTCGAGCCGAAGGGTTGCCGGCCCGTGCGCGTCATCCTGATCAATCGACACGCGATACGCCCATCCGAGGGCGTCGTTCTCTCGCTGCCGGGCCTGCAGTTCGTCAAAGGCCAGCGCCTTCTGGTAGTAGTCGGGCTCAATCGCCGCGCCGCCGTCGCTGTTGGCGGCATAGACGGTGTAGGCGACGATCAGCACGTTCATGCCCAGGAGCACAAAGATGATGCCGGGGAAGACTCGCAAGCGCTTCATCGGGCGCTCCTTGTGTTCAGCGACGCGGGCCGATCATGGTGAACCTCGCATCGCGGCTTTGCTTATCAGCGTCCGAGACTCGAACAACGGCCGTGCAACGGCCGTTCGTGAAAGCATCCCGGTGCACGACGATCGCTCCGAGGAGCGTGCGGTTTTCGCCGGGACCAAGGGGGGTGAGCGGTTCGTCGAGTTGGAGCACCGCGCCCGGCGGCGAAGTGACATCGAACGTCACCTCCGCCGCGGTCTCGTTGCGGTTGATGACCTTCACTTTGACGGGGTTCCGGATGTTGCCGTCGGAGAGCACGGAGAACGGCTGGCCGAGGCCGCGGATGACGTTGAGGTCAACCCCGCCGGTGGTGGTGAGCACCAGCAGAAAGAGCGTCGCGACGACCGCGAGAATCGTTGGATAGATGATCACGCGCGGCCGAAGGACCCGACGCTTCTGACCGGTCATTGCGGCCTGCGAACTGTATCGGATCAGGCCCTTCGGCCGGCCGATCTTCTCCATGACGGCGTCGCACGCGTCGATGCACTGGGCGCAGCCGATGCACTCCATCTGAAGACCGTTGCGGATGTCGATGCCGGTGGGGCAGGTGGTGACGCACAGGTGGCAGTCGATGCAGTCGCCCTGACGAGCGGGCTCGCTCGCGCCGATGGTGAGATCGACGGGAGTGGGGGCGGTTGCACGGCGGGCCTTCCCGCGCGGCTCGCCGCGATTCCGGTCGTAACTGATGATCAGCGAGTGTCGATCGAGCAGCGCGGACTGGAATCGGCCGTAGGGGCAGGCAACGAGGCATACCTGCTCGCGGAAGAAGCCGAAGTCGAAGAGCATCAGTCCGGTGACGGCAACAACGACCACGAAACCAATCGGATGATCGAGGGGCGAGCCGAAGATCCAGTGGCGGAGTTGCTCGACACCGACAAAGTACGCCAGGAACGTGTGTGCCAGGAACGCAGACGCGACGATGTAGACCACGTATTTGAGGAACTTGGCCAGCCCGGAGCCGCGGAAGCCACCGGTTCGGACGCGACCGGGCGAGCCTTCGAACAGCCGCTCGACCGGGCGGAAGAGGAACTCCATGTACACCGTCTGCGGACACGCCCAACCGCACCAGACGCGTCCGAAGAGCGCGGTGATGAAGAAGATCGACAGGAAGATGCCGACCATCAGCAGGGCGAGCAGCAGGGTGTCGGTCGGCAGGAACGTGCGACCCAGAAGGGTGAATCGCCTTGCAGGCAGATCGAGGAGGATCAGCGGTCGGCCGTCGTAGGTGAGGTAGGGGATGAGCGTGAAGATCGCGATGAGGAGATAGGCGACGGCGCGGCGTGCTGACAGGAAGCGCCCGGGCGAGAGACGAGGATTGATCCACCGACGGGACCCATCATCGTTGAGCGTGGACAGAATGCTGCCGGCTTCGTGAACGGGCGGTACTGGGGCGGAAACGCTCATGGGTTGATTCGGCGCAAGTCACTCAATCGCACATCAGCAAGCAGTCACTTCGTCGTGGCGGGCGGAGCAGGCCACGGAGGCACCGGGTTGCCTTCGGGCGCTTTGGAGACGGCGGGGGTGGTGCCGCGGAGGTTCGCGGCGTAGGCCGCGAGGATGACGCGCTCGTTCTGCGACAGGCGGTTTTCCCACGCGGGCATGGCCTGACCACCAGCGCCGCGCGTGATGACGGTGAAGAAGTCCTCGAGGCGGCGAACGTTCTTGTAACTGTCGTCGGTGAGGTTGACGCCGCTGCCGTCCTTGCCGCCGCCGTCCTTTGCGTGGCACTGGGCGCAGTTGCCGACGAAGATCCCCTGGGCAATCTCCATGAACCGTGAGTCTGCGCGCATGCGTTGGATCGTGGGCTCGTCGCCGGCGAGTTCGCCGACAGCACCGAAGATGCGCCGGGTCTCGGCGACCTTGGCCGCCTGCCAGGTGTCGGTGACGGTCCATGACTCTGAACTGGCCTGGAAGAACAGGAAGTAGAAGATCGAGAAGACGATCGTGGCGAGGAAGAGCAGGTGCCACCATCCGGGCGTGGGGTTGTCGTACTCGCGGATGCCGTCGTACTCGTGGGCCATCAGGTTGTCGGCGCTGTCGTGCTTGGCACTCATGGTCGAGAGTCCTTGGTCAGTCGGCGGAAGTGCTGCTTGGGCAGTGGATGGAACTCGGCGCGTCCTCGAGCGGCAGACGGGCGGCCTCGGCATACTCGCGGGCATGTCGGTTCCGCAGCACCCGCCACGTGACCGCCGCGAACACGGCGAGGAAGATCACCAGCGCGATCTGGGGATAGGTCGCCAGGTTCATGTTGCTGACAATGTCGCTGATACGCATCGGCGTGCTCCCATTGCTTTACTTGGCCGCGGCGGATTCGGCGGATGCCGGCGCGTTGAGGTCCGTCCCCAGCCGTTGCAGATAGGCAACGAGCGCGAGGACTTTCTTTTCGGCAAGTCCGCTGTAGCCGCCCTGGCCTTCGAGTTCGGCGGCGATACCGGCGGCCTGTTCGCGGGCCATCTGCGAAGCGTGGCCGGGCTTGACCGCTTCGCCATACGGCACACCAAGCATGGCCATCGCATTGACGCGGGCCTGAACGCCATCGAAGTCGATCGGGTCGCTCAGGAGGTGGGGATAGCCGGGCATGATGGACTGCTGGACGAGTTGGCGCGGGTCTTCGAGGTGCTTGACGTGCCAGTCGTGGTTGCGGAGACCGCCCTCGCGGGCGAGGTCCGGACCGATGCGGCGAGAACCCCACTGGAACGGATGGTCGTAGGCGAACTCACCGGGCTTGGAGTAGTCGCCGTAGCGCTTCGTCTCGGCCCAGATCGGGCGGATCATCTGCGAGTGGCAGTTGTAGCAACCCTCGGCGATGTAGATGTCTCGCCCGACGAGTTCGAGCGGGGTGTATGGCTTGACGCCGGCGAGGCGAGGGATGTTCTTCTCGCGCCACGCGGTGGAGAACATCGGCACAAGGACCATGGGAACGAGTTCGAGCGCGGAAGCGATGACCACGGCGATGACGACCCAGACCGTGAAGCGGACCGGGAGGCGTTCCCAGCGCCGGTGCCACCACGCCTGCAGGAAGACATCGCCCTTATGACCGAGGTCGGTGTTCGCGGCGAGCCGGGAGGCGGGCTGCGGCGGGTCGCGGTAGATCGCGCCGAGTCTGGGTGCCGAGTGGACCGTCTCGGTGTACTTGGCCGGGCGCATGGTCCAGGTCATCAGCACGTTGAACGCGCACATGATCATGCCGGCCAGGAAGAGCGTTCCGCCAAGGACACGGAGCCAGTACATCGGGATGAGGCGGATGACGGTCTCGACGAAGTCGGGGAACTGGAGGCTGCCGTTCTGGTCGAACGCGCGCCACATGAGGCCCTGTGTGACACCGGCCCAGTAGATCGGCACGATGTAGAGGAGAATGCCGATGGTGCCGATCCAGAAGTGGGTCTCGGCGAGTCTCTTGCTCCAGAGGCGGTCGGTCTGGAACAGCCGCGGCGCGAGCCAGTAGAGCATGCCGAAGGTCATGAAGCCGTTCCAGCCCAGCGCACCGCCGTGCACGTGGGCGATGGTCCAGTCGGTGTAGTGGCTGAGGGCGTTGACGCTCTTGATCGACAGCATCGGGCCCTCGAAGGTGGACATGCCGTAGAACGTGATCCCGACGACGAAGAACTTGAGGACCGGATCGACGGCGACCTTGTTCCACGCGCCCCGCAGAGTGAGGAGACCGTTGATCATGCCGCCCCAGGACGGCATCCAGAGCATCAGGGAGAAGAGCATTCCGAGCGTGCTGGCCCACTGCGGCAGCGCGGTGTAGTGCAGATGGTGCGGACCGGCCCAGATGTAGATGAAGACCAGGCTCCAGAAGTGCACGATGCTCAGACGGTAACTGTAAACGGGGCGTTCGGCCGCCTTCGGGAGGAAGTAGTACATCAGCCCGAGGAACGGCGTGGTGAGGAAGAATGCGACCGCGTTGTGGCCGTACCACCACTGGATCATCGCGTCCTGCACGCCGGCGTAGACGGACGAACTCTTGAGGATGCCGGAGGGGATCGCCAGTGAGTTGATGACGTGCAGCACGGTGACGGTGGCGATCGTCGCGATGTAGAACCAGAGCGCGACGTACATGTGCCGCTCGCGCCGGTTGATCAGCGTCATCATGAAGTTCACGCCGAAGAAGCCGAGCCAGACGGCGGCGATCGCCAGGTCGATCGGCCACTCGAGTTCCGCGTACTCCTTGCCTTGCGTGAAGCCCAGGGGCAGGGTCAATGCGGCCGCGACGATGATGGCCTGCCACCCCCAGAAGTGCAGGTTGCTGAGCCTGTCGCTCCACATCCTCGCCTTGCACAGGCGCTGCGTGGAGTAGTACACCGCGGCGAAGATGGCGTTCCCGGCAAAGGCGAAGATGGCGGCGTTGGTGTGCAGGGGCCGCAGGCGGCCGAAGTTCAGCCATGAAGTCTCGTAGAGGAACGAGAACGCGGTGCCCATCCACGCAAACGGACGGAAGCCGCCGATCGAGTACTCCGACGCGACGGGGAGGACCAGTTCGAGCGCGACAAGCAGGCCCACGAGCATCGCGACCACGCCCCAAAGCAGGATCGCGAAGGTGAACTTCCGCACGATCGCGTCGTCGTAGACGAACTGCTCGACCGGTCCAGGCTTGACCTCGCCGTGGTCGTGCGGCGAGGCATCCGCGGCTGCCGTGGTGCTCAACTGAGTGCCTTTCGCCAGCGACATTGTGCTCATGTGCTGCATCTCCCTGAGGCTGTATCCGCTCAACGTACCGCAATCAGCATTGCGGACTAAGGGACAAGCATATCAGCAAATCATCATTATCGTCGGCTCACTCCTCTTGTCAAGTGAACTCTTGTGCTGCCGGAGCCGTTGCGATCGTGCAGGAGTTTTTCATGCACAAGTTTGGATAACGATAGGTATCGAGTTGACAAACAGACTTCTTTATCTTATACTCTTGTTTTCGAGGGTTCCGCGCATGCTCGCTCAGGCCGTCGGATATGCCGCCGCCGCGCTTGGCCAACTCGCTTCGCGAGGGGGGAAGCCCTTGTTGGTCAAGGAGATCGCTGAGGCGTGCGGAATCCCGCAGGCCTATCTGGCCAAGATCATCAATGTGCTGGCTCGGCGCGGGCTGGTGACGACGCAGCGCGGTATTGGCGGAGGCGTTTCGCTCGCTCGGTCGGCCGAGAACATCACGCTGCTGGACCTGTGCGAGGCGCTGGGCGATCCGATCGTGCAGCCTCGGTGCATGCTTGAAAACGCGCCATGCTCGGATGAACGAGCGTGTCCGGCTCACGCGTTCTGGAAGGCGCATCGTGAGAGCCAGATCGAGTTCCTGCGATGCACAACGGTCGCACGGATGGCGGAGTTCGTGACCCGGCAGCGCACGCACTCTTCCGCACCATGAGACGGTGAATCGATGGTGTGTCTGCGCGGTGGGACCAAGCCCCGCGCGGCGTTTGTTTGCGGGCTGCGACAAAAGGCCGGGCCGCCGCCGCGTCGATGACAAGTGTGGGCCGCCGCGCATGCCGGCCGCAAGAGCCCGATAAGTCGTCGACAGGGATGCGTCGTGCCCAGACCCCACCCCGAAGACCTGATCGCCCTGGTTCGCGAGGCGGCCGCATTGCCCCCATCCGATCGGATTGGGTTTCTCCGCTCGCGATGCCATGGAGATGCCGCTCTGCTGGAACGAGCGCTAGGCGTGCTTCGTGAGCAGGATGTGTCGACGCTGGCGGCGGCCACCTCACACCGCCGAACCGATGAACCGCCGGTGGGACCGGTCGAGGCTGCACCGGGGCTTCCGGCCCGGCTCGGCCGGTATCGGATCCTGGACCTGCTTGGCGAGGGTGGAATGGGCGTGGTGTACCTCGCCGAACAGGAGAATCCGCGGCGGATGGTCGCTCTGAAGGTGATGCGTCCGGGCGTGCTCTCGCCGCGACTGCTTCGTCGATTCGACCTTGAGTCCCAGGTGCTTGGCCGGCTGCAGCATCCGGGCATTGCGCAGGTCTTTGAGGCCGGGGTACTGGAGGCATCGGGAGTTGGTGCTGACGGCGGTCGCGCTGTGCAGCCGTTCTTCGCGATGGAGCACGTTCGTGGCGTGCCGCTCACTGTGTTTGCCGACGGCGGCAACCCGACGGGCCGGCCGCTCGATCGCGAGTCACGAATCGAGTTGTTCATCCGAGTGTGCGAGGCGGTTCAGCATGCGCACGCGAAGGGGGTCATCCACCGGGATCTGAAGCCCGCGAACATCCTTGTTGTGGCGGATCAGGACGCGCCGGGACATGGCCAGCCCAAGGTGCTCGATTTCGGCGTCGCAAGGGCGACGGACGGCGACATCGCCGCGGCGACTCTGCAGACAGACATCGGTCAACTCGTGGGCACGGTTCCCTACATGAGTCCGGAGCAGGTCGCGGGGGACCCGAACGAGTTGGATACGCGCTCGGATGTCTACACGCTCGGCGTCATCCTTTACGAACTGATGTGCGGCCGATTGCCGCACCGGCTGAGCGACAAGACCGTTCCGGAAGCGGTCCGCATCATCGGCCAGGACGACCCGGATCCTCCTTCGTCGGTGGATCGGTCGCTGCGGGGCGATCTGCAGACGATTCTCCTGAAAGCCCTGGAGCGGGATCGCGCCAGGCGATATCAATCGGCATCGGAACTGGCCGCGGATCTGCGCAGGCATCTGTCAGATGAGCCGATCTCTGCACGCCCGCCCACGCGGGTGTACCAACTGACGAAGTTCGCGCGGCGGAATCGCGGGCTTGTGACCGGAGCGGCGGCATCGGCGGTGCTGCTGGTGCTCGGCGTTGCGGGCGTTTCATGGCAGGCGGTGCGGGCCACCCGCGGATGGGAAGAAGCGGAGGCGCGTCGGACGGAGGCTGACGAGGCGCGGGCGAGGGCTCGCGAGGAAGCGGACAACGCGCTGGCGGTCAACGAGTTTCTGAATGACATGCTGGCCTCGGCGGACCCGGAGAACGCGATGGGGCGAGAGATCACGGTCCGCGAGGTGCTCGACGAGTCAGGGCAGAGCGTTGGGGAACTGCTCAAGTCGCGTCCGAGGGTGCATGCATCGATCCGTGCGACGCTGAGCAACACGTACCGGAGCATCGGGGACCTGGACCGATCGCTGGAACACGCGAGGGCAGGATTCGAGGCGGCCCGAGAGAGTTATGGACCCGACAGTGAAGTCGCGATCGAGTCGCAGCGAACTCTGGCCATCGCGCTGGCGGAGAAGGGGCAGCACGAGGAGGCGGAGGTTCTGCATCGCGACGCGATCGAGCGCATCGCCCGGACCAAGGGAACCGCGAGCCGGGAGTACGTGCTGGCCAATGGAGAGTTGGCCCGGGTTCTGCTTGAGACCGGCCGGATCAAGGAGTCGGTTGAGGCGTGGCGGCAGTGGCTGCCGATGGCCGAGCGGCTGCTCGGCGCGGAGAACCGTGAAACGCTCACGATGATGAACAACCTCGCGATCGCGCTCAAAGACCTTGGTGAGTACGGCGAGAGCGACGAACTGCTGCGGAAGTTGATCACGATTCGCGAGCGGGTTCACGGTCCTGATCATCCGCAGACTTTGTACGCGATCAACAGCCTGGCGGCGAACATCCAGCGGCAGGGTCGCAATGCGGAGGCCGAACCGCTGTTCCGGGAGACTCTTGAGCGTCGTCGGAGAATTCTTGGAAACGACCATGTCTCGACGATCGCCAGCGCCGGCAACCTGGGCGTGACACTCATCAGCCTTGGCCGCCTGGCGGAGGCGGAGCCGCTGATCTCCGAGGCGCTCGCGGGGAATCGCCGCCTGTTGGGGGATTCGCACGCGAAGACCCTGATCATGATGGCGAACAGGGCGTACCTGCTCGAGGAACTCGGCAGGAGCGAAGAGGCCGAGGCCTTGTATCGCGAGACGATCGAGATCCGGCGGAAGGCGACGGGCGGGCGTGACCCGGAGACCTGGGCGCCGATGAACAACCTCGCGACGCTGTATCAGCGGCGGGGAAAACTCGCTGAGGCGGATGCGCTGTTCCTCGAACTGCTGGACTTGTGCGGCCAGTCGCTGCCGCCGGATCATCCATATGCCGCGATCTTCTCGAACAACTATGGCGACTGCCTGATTGACCTCGGACGGCTGGATGAGGCGGAGAAACGCCTGCTCTCAAGTCAGAGAGTGCTCGAGAGCAAGTTCGGGATTGAGCACCCACGAAGCGTGAAGGGGCGCGCGCGGCTGGTGCGGCTGTACGAAGCGAGTGGGAAACCCGAACTCGCGGCGCCCTTCCGGGCGAAGGTGAGTTCGGAGGTTTCTGAGCCGAACGGTCACTGAAGGGTCTGGCCGAGGTACTCGATGCTCGCAGCGGTTGCGTCGTCGCTGGGCGGAGCGCCCTCGGCGAAGCGAGCAATGGCCTTGAAGATTTCGACAATGTCAGCATCGCAGCCGCGGCATGGGCGCAGGGCGTTCTCGAGGCGAGCGATGCCGAACGGCTCGCCGCCGGCGTTTCGTTCGTCGAGGATGCCATCGGAGTAGAGGATGATGCGGTCGCCCGGGGCAAGGCGGATGGTCTGCGAGAAATAGAGAGTGCCGGGATCGATACCTGCAGGGATCGCCGTGCCGCCCTGCGAGGCCGTGAGACACGATCCGCTGCGGTGGAACCAGTAGCCGTGTCCGGCATCGACGAACTCGACCGTCCCATCGGGCGAGAAGGCGCCAAGCCAGAGCGATACGAAGCGGCCCCCGAGCGATCGCTCGCCGAGGTAGCGATTGAGGCCGGAGACCGCGGCGGCGGGATCCGACGATGCGCGGATCTGTGCGTTGAGTTGAGACTGCGCGGCGGCCATGAGCATCGCCGATGCTGCGCCGTGCCCGGAAACATCACCGAGGCAGATGGCGACCCGCCCGTCGTCGAGCGGGACCACGTCGAAGAGGTCGCCGGCGACGAACACGCCGGGCCGCATCTGCATCGCGTAACCAAGGAACCCTTGTGCGGCGTTGGCGGGCGGCATGATGAACTGCTGCGCATCTCTCGCCGCGGAGAGTTCGGCCGCGAGCGCGGATTGGCGGCGTTCGAGTTCCATCCGCTTGAGGTTCGAGAGCGCGAGCCCGCAGGCATTGGCGATTGCCTCGCAGAAACCCGCGGCCTCGCCCTGGGCGCTGCCCTCACCGTGCCTGGCATCGATGTAGATGAGAACGATGAGTTCGGCCCCGACGAAGACCGGTGCGCACACCGCCCACCGGATCGAGTGCTCACTGACGCTGTGAGACACCGCGCCGCCGAGGGCGGCGTCCTCGTGCAGGATGGCGGTCTGTCCGGCCGAGGCGGCGTGGATGAGCGTGCGGCTGAACGTGAGATCGGGGCTGCCGTCGTGCGTGAGCGGCCCGGAGAACGCGACGATGCTCAGGTCGTCGCTGACTGCGCCGGTCGGGCGGAGGACCGCGCCTCGCGTGCAGCCTGCACCGGCGAGCGCGGCCTCGAGCGCGCTGCGGGCAAGTGAAGCCTCGTCCGGGGCCGAGGCCATGCGGGAGAGGCCCTGCATGAGCATGCGGAGTTGACGAGCGCCGGCCGCGAGCGGGCGTTCGCCGACGCGCTCGATACGCGCCGTGCGTGGGTGATCGTCGCTGATCGTGGCGGCGGTGCTGGGGTTGGTGGTGCCGATGGCGACCCGGAAAGACCATGGACCGATCCGCACGAGGTCGCCGGAGATCAGCGGGAGGGGCGACGAGGTGGAGAGTCGCTGACCGTTCACCCAGGTGCCGATCGCAGAACCGAGGTCGAGGATGAACCACGATCCGTCGCGACGGGAGAACACGGCGTGCCGCCTCGAGACCGATTCGTTCAGCAGACAGACATCGCACTCGATCGCGCGGCCAAGGGTGAGTTGCCCCGAACCATTGCTCGTGTAACTCCCGCCGTGGGGGCCGGCGAGGGTCTGCAGGGTGATGTCGGGTTCGCGCGTGGTCATAGTGCCGGCGGAGTACCGACGGCATCAGATTACCGCGAAGGAGGAGTTGTTGCAGGCGGCTTCAGGTCGGGCAGCCGGCAAACCATGCCGACAGGAATGCGAAGATATCGGGCACTTCGATTGTGCCGGACTGGTCGAAGTCCGCCGCGGGATCCATCGAGAACCACTCGGAGAGGAACAGGAAGATGTCCGGCACATCGGTGACGCTGTTTGCGTTCCGATCCGCGGGGCAGGGCGGCACTTCGCACTCGTCGGGGATTCCGTTCTCGTTTGCGTCGAGAGACTCGCCCAGCGAGATATCACAGGAGTCTGGCCGGCCGTTGTTGTTGCAGTCGGTCTGGCCGGGCGTGATGGGCACGGCGAAGGTAATCGTGAGCACGGGCCCGGATGTACCGCCCTCCGCCTCGCTCGACCAGAACTCGACGAGCGGGCCGGTGTTGCCGACAGTCTCGACGATGTAGCCGTAGTTGAGCGCCGGGTTGGCAGCCCAGAAGCGGAACGCATCGGTGATGCCTGGTCCGGAGAACTCGACGCGTGCGTCGATGCTGGTCAGGGCAGCAGTCCCGTCGGGTGTGGCGGCGGCGTCGACGAAGGACTGACTCGGGTAATACTCGCCCGGGGTTTGACCGGAGCCGCCGAGGACGCGTGCGCCGCTGAGCGACCAAGGCAGCGTATTGAAGCGGGCGAAGTTGTTGGTCAGAGCGCCCGAGCAACTGATGCAGTTGTCCCGATCGGGATCGCCCCAGGGCTTGAAGACACGACGGACTTCGAGCGTCGTGAGGCCGCCGAAGTCAGGCATGATCGAGAAACGGGCGTCGAGGATGGCCGCCGGGCTGGTGACCTGGCACTGCGACGCGAGGATGCCCGCGAAGTCGAATCGCAGGAAGCCCTTGGTTTCGGGGACGGTCGTGGGGTTGATGATCATGCGGTCGTAGGACGTATTGCCCTGCCCGGACCGGGGGTCGAACGATGCATCGGATGCGATCGAGGGGAAGGTCTCGTTGGCACAACTGCCGAACGTGACAGTGATGGTGCCGTCCATCACAAATGACTTGTGGTTGGAGAGATCGTCGACATCCAGAACGTTTGCTTCGGCGGCGCCGAGGGCCGCGGCCATGTCGGCGATCGGGCCGGGGATCAGCGTGTAAACGCTGGTGCAGCCGGTGTAGGTGAGCGGCACCGTGAGACGCACGCGGTTGCCGAGCGTGCCGTTCACGGTCGCTGCCGACGGGGTCAGGAGGTTCGTGCCGTCGGAGAGCGCGTAGTTTGCAGGATTGGAAGCGGAAACAGGGTCGATCGCTTCGCTGAACACGACTTCGACGGAGTTCATGCTCACGGGGAGCAGCGCGACGACTCGGGGCGGGGTGGTATCAGCCAGCGTCGCGATGTCCGTGGCCGCGAGGTCGCCATCGAGTTCATTCAGAAACGCGGCGAGGTCCTGCCGAAGCGATCTGGAGAGTTGATTGACGGTGCCGTGCTGGTTGGGCTGTTGTCCGCCAATGTCCGTCGAACCGAGCACATCCCACATGCTGAACCCGACCTGGCGCGTGATGGCGGCGCCGCCGACGGGAACCACCTGCCGGAAACCGCCCGAATCCCACGAAGACACCAGCGTCGGGGTGTTGAACGCGGGCCCCTCGAAATCCGGCAGGGGGCGGAAGCCGCCGACATTGTGGAAGCCGAAATCGGTGTAGGCGGGCGCGGGGTGGCATGTGACGCAGCCGGTGGCGAGCGGTCCGCCGGTCATTCGGTAGAGCATGGCGCCGCGGACCGCGGCTTCCGTCAGACTTCCGTCGGGCTCGCGATGCGGGCTCCGCATCAGCGGCGGAAGGCTCAGGACAAACGCGGCCATGGCGTCGAGGTCGGCGCTCAGGCCCGCGTTGGGCGCGCCGAGCGGCGGGTTAGCCACGGGGATGAACCCCGAGCCGAACATGAAGTTGCCGGTGAAGGTGAACTCGAAATCCTGGAGTTCGTCGCGGTCGCCGGAGCGGTGAAGTTGGCCGCGGCCGTTAGCCTGAGGGGCCATCGAGATGGCCTGTCCGCGCATGGTCAGGGTCTTGCGACGTCCGGCGTTGAGCGTGGTGAAGTCCCAGACGAGCCCGTCGGTCTCGCCGCCCGGGTGGCACGACGCGCAGGACACCTTGGCGTTGCCGCTGATGCGAGAGTCGGCGCTGGAGTTGAAGATGCGTGCGCCCAGCAGGATGTCTGGCGCGAGCGGCTCCTGCGAGATGACCGAGGGGACACGTGCGGTTTCGGTCCATGTCGCGGGGTCAATCACCGAGATGTCGCGCGACAGGTAGTTGAGGACATAAATCTTGTCTGAGTTCGGAGTCCAGGTGATGCCGATGGGATTGTCGCCGACGGGGATCTCCGTCAGGGGCGGGGCACCCGGTGGGCGGGTGATGCCGGTGGCCGTCGGCACGACCAGCACGTCGTTGCTGTGGGCCATCGAGATGAGGGCGAAGGTTCCGTCGCTGTTGATCGCCAGATCCGAGGGCCCGGCAACTCCCGCGTTCCAGCCGTCTCCGAGCAGTTGGTTGACCTGGCTGTGGGCGAAGATCGCCGTAAACACGATTCGGCCATTCAGGTCCGCTTCGTTGGTCGTGGTGTTGACCTTGAGCAGCGCCGCCTGGATGATGGTCTCGGAGGTGAGTTGATTGGCCCTGAAGTTCTGGAGTTGCATCGGCACCCACAGGTCGCCGGTCTGGGGCAGCACCGCGATCTGCGAAGTGGGGAAGAGCCAGCCGCCCTCGGGGATCTTCGGGTCCTCGTTGGGGATCTGGAACTCGAACTTGGGGTCGACGGAACGGATGCGCTGCACCGCGGGAATCGTGAGTTGGTCGGAGTTGATCGCGGTCACGTAACTGTGGTCGCCGTCGTTGAACTGGTGCGCGACGTACGCCATCGAGGCGGACTTGTACGCGATCGACAGCGGCTTGTCCGCCATGTTGCCGAAGGTCTTCAGGATCTGGCGGCTCTCAGGGTCGAGCACGGCGACAGCGTTGGCGCGGAACAGGGCCACGAGGGCCTTCTCGCCGCCGGGGGAGAAGGCGATGGCGATCGGTCCGCTCCCGTGGCGCAACGGGATGATCGCAGACTCCATTCCGGTGGCACCGTCGACGATGATGATGCGGTCGGAGTCGTAGCCTGCGACCCAGACTTCGTTGGTACCGGGTCGAATCGCCAGGGCCTTGGGCTTGTTCGGTACCTCGGCCGCGGGCAGGGCAAACTCCATGACGCTGTTGTCCAGCGTCGCGAGGCGCGAGATGCTGTCATGATCAGGATTCACGCACCAAACGAACGCGCCGTCGGGGGTAGACTGGATCGGGCCGCTCTTGGGAGACAGCAGCCCGTCGGCCAGAGATGGCTGGACGAATGCCAATGGAAGGACCATCAGCAGCACGCGGAGATCGCCCACGAATCCTCGCTCTCGCATCCCTACCCTCATCTTCCCGGGACCGGTACGGTCCAGATCGCACGAGCCAACCGCTGGATCAAGAATTGCACAGTAGCCAATGACCACATCAGGCCCGCAGCCACCGTCCTGACTCTTTCTGAACTAGCCTACCCCAACTTCCGGAAAAGACGAAGGGAAAGCGCGCCCGATCGGCGCAGAAATCCGAATAAGATCCAAACTAACAGATTTTCGTCCGGAATGAACGGAACGGTCGACCCAGAGCGCCGCGAACCGAACGGTCGGGTCGGCGTGCGAAGCGGACTTTCGGCGGCGAGGATCGGCGAGCACCCATGCAGGATGTGCTAGATCAGACCAGTGAAGCAGCGGCCGCGATCGATCGCTTTCGAACAGCCTATGCGTCTGTTCGAGAGCAGGTTGCGCGGGTGATCGTGGGGCAGGCGGATGTTGTCGATGGCGTGCTGACGTGCCTGTTCTGCGACGGTCACGCGCTGCTTGAAGGCGTGCCCGGGCTGGGGAAAACGTTGCTCGTCCGCACGCTGGCGAAGGCGCTTCGGCTCGGCTTTTCGCGGGTTCAGTTCACGCCGGATCTGATGCCGGCGGACATTTCCGGCACCACCGTGGTGATGGAGGTGGAGCGTGCGGGCGGCAGTCCGGAACGCCAGTTCGTCTTCCAGCCCGGACCGGTGTTCGCGCAGATCGTGCTGGCCGATGAGATCAATCGCGCAACGCCGAAGACCCAGTCGGCGATGCTGGAGGCGATGCAGGAACGCAGCGTGACCGTGGGCGGGGTCACACACCCGCTGCCCCGACCGTTCCTAGTCATGGCGACGCAGAACCCCATCGAGCAGGAAGGCACCTATCCGCTTCCGGAGGCGCAACTCGACCGGTTCTTCTTCAAGTTGCTGGTGACATCGGCGGGTCGCGGCGAGTTGTCGGAGATCCTGAATCGCACGACGGCCGGACATTCCCCGCAGGTTGAGCCCGTTCTCGATGCGGAGCAGATAATCGCGCACCAGCAGACGATCCGGCGGGCGGTGATCGCGCCACCGATCCAGGACTATGCGGTGCGGCTCGTGCTGGCGACGCATCCGCGTCCCATCAGCGCCGCGGGAGCGGTGCGGGAATCGTTCTCGACGCCGCTGGTGGATCGCTATGTCCGGCTCGGCGCTTCGCCGCGGGGCGCGCAGTCCTTGGTGCTCGCGGCCAAGTGCCGGGCACTGCTGGATGGCCGTGCCGCGGCGTCGATACACGACATTCAGCAGGTCGCGCTCCCTGCTTTGCGGCACCGGCTGATCCTCAACTTCGAGGCACAAGCCGAAGGTGTCACGCCGGACGCGATTCTCGAAAACGTTATCGCGACGCTCCCCGCACGCGTCGATTTCTGAGCGCGGGTTTACCTTGGCCGGCTGACGGCGTCGTCCCAGCAACCCAGATCGATTGCGGCATGCGGAGGGAGATCTTCCCACGGGAACATGGCGCGCGGCCAAGACCAGCGCCGGCCTTGAGCATCGGTCCGGGCGATCCCGAGCCGGATCCAGCGTCCGTCGGAAATGACCGTCTCGGGCAGGGGCACCCAGGCAAGCCAGCGATCCTCGGTCTGCTCGGTCGGCACGCGAGTACTGCCGCCGCGTGAGGACACGACCTGGCCATCCGGGAAAACACGGAGCGTGGCTTCTCCGCCCGGACCGGAGAGGTGCACGAGCACTTCTTCCTTGGGACTCGAGGTAGTCTCGGGTGTGCGGCGACACTCCAAGTACAAGAGCCAACGGCGGGGAGTGTCCGCACCGATTCCCACGGAGTCCTGAGCCAGCAGCAGTGCCGCGGTGCGCTGCGCGTCGTCGGTGACCGCTTGACCAACCCCGGCCGGCGATGCTCCACCTCGGAGGTCGCCGTTGTCGCAGGCGGAGCGCAGCCAGATGGGGAGCGACCAATCTTGAAAGAACGAAGTCATCGGAAGCCCGGGTGGGCGAGCATCCAGGGCCCGCGGCACAACCGAGCGACGTGCGGTCCAGCCAGCGACATCGATGCGGAGTTCGGAATCGCCGACAGCGGGGCTGAGGCCGACGGTTGCGGCCGAAACGGTCCCCGGCAGGAGGGACACAATCTCAGAAGGTTGTGCCCGCCCGCCCCGGGCGACCATCATGGCGGTGGGTCCGGCCGCCGGATCCAGAATCAGCCCGCAAACACGCGCGGCGGGAGTTCCCGCTGCTGCATCAACAACGGTCGCATCGTCGGCGATCCAGACGGCCTGGCGCGGCTGGGCCGACAGCCAATCTCGCGCTTTCTGCACTCTGGCCTGCGGTAGCAGGGTTGGGGAAAGCAGGTCGGCCTGCAATCGAGCCAGACCAACGTCGTCGGCGGGCCAGACGGGAATCTGAATGTTCGCAAAGTCGACCAGGAGGCAGAGCCTTGCGCGGACCTCGGCGGCCAGAACGGGATCTGCCGCGGACAGCCGGTCGAGGCCCTCGCTCCAAAGAGATTCGATCTGTTCGGCCAGGGACTCGACCACCCGGTCGCCAAACTCATCGGAAGCAGGTCCGGGAGCCACGAGCGGTTGACCAGTGACCAGGCGTGCTCGCCATCGTTCCAGCGGCGATCGCCGCGCAGATTGGACGCATGCGCTCGTCCAGGCGGACGGTGCGCCAGACTCCCGCCGCGGCGGATCGAACGGGGCGAGCCTGATCCAGCCGGTGACTTCCCGTCGTCCATCGATCACCAGATCCTGTCCCGCGGCATCCGGCGGGAGGTCGATAACGAGGTACCAGCGTCCGCCAGCGGAAAGACTTGATCGTCGCGATGCGGTTGCGGCCGCGAGCGCTTCCCAGTCGGGTTCGACTTCCATCCATGCGGCGGAACGCCTTGCGACGAGCGCGGCACCGATCGTCTCCGGTTCGTTGATGAGTCGCGTTGAGTTGGGGGGCGGAACCGCAGGCCCGATCCACCACAGAGGCGCGTAGAGCTTTGCGCCGCTGCTCAGGCGGGCGGGGACATGTCCCTCGCGGAGTTGCTCGGGCGTTGGGGAATAGGGGAACACGGCCGTCTTGCCGGCCCTCGCCCACACCTTGACCGACGCTCCTTCGCGAGCAGTGGGGGAGGGGTTTGGCCCGGCGGGCCGGGGTGCAAGGTCCTGTTGCGATTGCGCGGCGGGCGAGGCCACGGCCACCGCGACGGCGCACGCCACCGCCAACGCGGCGGAGCGGTACGGGCGGCAAAAGTCACCTCCCCGGTTTTCCGATAACTCCGGTGACCTGTACCGGGGGCGTGTGTGGCCAAGGAGGTTCGCGATGGTGCTCTGTGAGACCGGCTGCACGCATGTTTTCCGTGTGTATCTGCCCCAGGCGGCGTCGGTCGAACTTGTCGGGGCCTTCAGCAACTGGCGACAGTCTCCAATACCGCTGCTGCGCGAGCATAGCGGCTGGTGGTCCGTTCGGCTTGACCTGCCGCCCGGCGACCACGACTTTTCGTACCTGGTCGATGGATCGACGTGGCTTCCGGATTACGCGGCATCGGGCGTCAGGCGGAATGGCTTCGGGGGCTGGGTCAGCCAGGTGGTGGTGCCGGCTCCGCGTCGCTCGAACGCCATCGCGGCGTGACAGCGCCCTTGCGCGATGTCAAAAGGAAAACAGGCCGGCGCGAGGCCGGCCTGTGGGAATCGCTCGATGTCGTTCGCGTAGCCGTTACGGGAAGATGCCGCGGACCTGGTAAACCTTGCCGATGTTCTCGAGAGCGGCGACGTAGGAAGCCGTGCGCATGTCGCAGTTGTACTTCTGCCGCGAGAGTTTGGTGCGCCGGGCGGCCATCACCATGTGCCGGTTGAGGGCTTGGTCGACCTCTTCGGCGTCCCAACTCACGCAACTCTTGTTCTGGACCCACTCGAAGTACGACACCGTGACGCCGCCCGCGTTCGCGAGGATGGCGGGGATGACCTCGATGCCGCGCTCGGTGAGGACGCGGTCGCCGGCCGGCGTGGTCGGGGCGTTGGCGCCTTCGACCAGGACCTTGGCGTTGATCCAGCCCGCCTGCTGCTCTTGGACCATCTGCTCGAGGGCGGCGGGGATGATCGCGTCGACCTTGGTCTTGTAGAACTCCTCGGTGGAGATCTTGGTGGAGTTGGCAAACCCGGCCACACCGCCGTGCTTGGCGACGTGAAGGGCGAGGGCTTCGGTGTCGATTCCCTTGTCGTTGCGGATTGCGCCGGTGTGGTCCATCACCGAGAGCAGTTTGGCCCCCATGCGGCCGAGGATGCGGCCGGTCCACGAGCCGACGTTGCCGTACCCGATCAGGCTGAAGGTCATGCCCTCGATCTTGATTCCGAGTTCCGGGGCGAGTTCGACGAGTACGTCGACCAGACCCTGACCCGTGGCCTTCTCGCGGCCGAGCGAGCCGCCGTACTCCACCGGCTTGCCGGTGATGACGGCTTCGGGCTGGTGACCACCCATTTCGGAAAGGAATGTGAACGTGTCGGCGATCCAGGCCATGTGCTGCGCATTGG
Organism: uncultured Phycisphaeraceae bacterium; assembly: GCA_964409775.1. GTDB lineage: Bacteria > Planctomycetota > Phycisphaerae > Phycisphaerales > UBA1924 > JAHBXL01. The sequence continues at coordinate 176,394 of CAYPEI010000003.1, forward strand.
AGCCGACGTCCGGCGCGGGGATGTCGTAGTCAGGCCCGATCTGGTGCGCGATGGCGGTGGTGAACCGGCGCACGATGCGCTCCATCTCGGCGGTCGAGTGCTTCCGCGGGTCGACCTTGATGCCGCCCTTGCCGCCGCCGAAGGGCACACGGACGAGGGAGGTCTTCATGGTCATGAGGAACGCCAGCGACTTGACATCGTCGAGGTGAACGTCGGGGTGGAAGCGCAGGCCGCCCTTGTAGGGGCCGAGCGCGTTGTTGTGCTGCACCCGGTAGCCCTTGAAGAGTTTGAAGGTGCCGTCGTCCATGCGGACGGGGAAGTGCACCATGATCTCGTTCTTGGGCTGGGCGAGGATCAGTTGGATCTCGTGCGGGAGTTCCATCATCTCCGCGGCGGTCAGCATGGTGTCGACCGTCTGGAGGTACAGGTTGTTGGGGTCGCGCGGCAGTCCGACTTCGTCGAACACCGGGCTCTTGAACAACTCTCGACGCGGAGCGGCCGACGGCTTCGAAGGGGCGATCGTGGTCATGATCCTCGCCTGGTGCGTGGGTGCGACTCTGCCGCGGCGATGTCCGGTCCGCACGAGCGGGTCCGGCTCCATCCGGCGCCCGGTGCGGGGACTATGCTCCGCGCACGGGGACGAAGGACGAAGACTCGCGCCGGCCGCGGCGTGGGCGGCGCGAACCCCGCTCGCCGAACACCGGTTCGCAGGGAACGGGATGATACTCTACCAGACGGCCGATCTCATCTGGGCAACGCGCCTGAAGAGCACCGCAGAAGCCCTCGGCATCCCCGCCCGGCCTGCTCGAACCATGGAGATGCTCGAGGCGAGGCTCGCGGACTCCGAGGTTCGGGCGTTGATCGTCGATCTGGATGTGCCGGAAACCGCGCTGTTGCTCGTCAATCGGCTTCGTCGCCCGAACGCCACCCCGACCGAAAAGAGCATTCGGGTCCTGGCTTTCGGCCCACACGTTGCCGCGGAAGCCTTTGATGCCGCCCGCAAGGCCGGAGCGGACAAGGTGTTGCCCCGAGGCGCCTTCGCGCGGGCCCTCCCGGATTGGCTCCGTGCTCTCGCTGCGGGCGAGGGGTCTCTCGACGCCGCCTCGGCGGATCTTCCGACAACCGAGTAAGGCGACAGCCGGAAAGTTGGCCGCAAGTCCCCTGCGGGACTATCCTTGCCGTTCCGGCGGAGACTGCCGGGCCGATTTCACTCCCGCGTGTGTGGGAGCGGCGATTCGCACCCTCAGCCGCCCCTGTGGGGCAACAGGACGCACGACCCTCCCTCGGCCGCTCGGTATCTGCGCGGCGGCCGGTTTCTGGGGATGGGTCGGCGAACCGGAGCCACTCAGGAGTTCAGGTTTACCGCGCCGGCGGCCGCGACGTGTCATCGTTCGGAAAGCACAACGCACATGGTTGACGAGAATCTGATTGCATCCCTTGGTATCGCTGACGACGAAGCAACGACCCTGATTTCCCAGGCGCTGGGAAAGACAGTGGCGGGTGGCGACATGGAGTCGCTGCTGACCGGTCAGGTCCAGTCCTTTGCTCCGGGACAGATCTACGAGGGCCGCGTGATCGGCTTTGCCGGCGACGACGTGGTGATCGAGGTCGCCGGGCTGAAGTCTGAAGGACTTGTGCCTCGCGAGGAGTTCGACAACGCCGATGCGATCAAGGTCGGCGACAAGGTCAATGTGTTGCTGGAGAAGATCGACGGCGACGGCGGCCTGGTTGAACTCTCCAAGCGCAAGGCCGACCGCATGCTCAACTGGCAGCGGCTGATCGACACGACCCGGGAGGGGGACGTGGTCGAGGGTCGCGTGATGCGGAAGATCAAGGGCGGTCTGCTCGTCGATATCGGCGTGCCGGTGTTCCTCCCGGCGTCGCAGGTCGATGTCCGGCGTCCGGGGGAAATCGGTGAGTACATCGGGCGCGACATCCGCGCCGCCGTGCTGAAGATCGATACCGAGCGGCGCAACATCGTCATCTCCCGCCGCAAGTTGATCGAGGAGGAGCGCGAGTCGGCAAAGAAGCGCCTTATGGAGAACCTCAAGGAGGGCATGGTCGTCAACGGCACGGTCAAGAACATCGCCGACTTCGGCGCGTTCGTGGACCTGGGCGGCATCGACGGCCTTTTGCACATCACGGACATGTCGTGGGGCCGGGTCAACCACCCGTCGGACGTGCTCAAGATCGACCAGAAGGTGACCGTCAAGGTCCTGAACATCGATCGGGAGAAGGAGAAGATCGCGCTGGGCATGAAGCAACTCGAAGTCTCCCCGTGGGAGGAGATCGAGAAGAAGTACCCGGTGGGTTCGCGCGTGCACGGCGAGGTGGTCAACATCATGTCCTACGGCGCGTTTGTCCGGCTGGAGCCGGGCATCGAGGGCTTGGTGCACATCTCCGAGATGTCGTGGACGCGTCGCGTCAATCACCCGTCCGAACTTGTCCAGCCGGGCGCGAGCGTGGATGTCGTGGTTCTGGAGATCAACAAGGACAAGCAGGAAATCAGCCTCGGCATGAAGCAGACCGAGGTCAACCCGTGGGAACTGGTGGGCGAGAAGTACCCGCCGGGCACGGTCATCGAGGGCACGGTCCGGAACCTCGCCAACTACGGCGCGTTCGTCGAGATCGAGCCGGGCATCGATGGTCTCCTGCACGTCAGCGACATCTCCTGGACCAAGAAGGTCACGCACCCCAACGAGGTCTTCAAGAAGGGTGATGCGGTGCGGTGCGTTGTCCTGGATGTCGACCGCGAGAAGCAGCGCGTCGCCCTCGGCGTCAAGCAACTCCATGAGGATCCCTGGCTGCACGCCATCCCCGATGCCTACAAGCCGGGCATGGTCGTGCGTGGCAAGGTCACCAAGATCACCAACTTCGGCGTGTTCGTGGAACTCGAGAACGATCTCGAGGGTCTGCTGCACATTTCCGAACTGGCCGATCACAAGGTCGAGAACCCCATGGACGTCGTGAAGCCCAACGACGAAGTGGATGTCAAGATCCTGCGGGTCGATATCGATGACCGGAAGATCGGCCTGTCGCTGAAGCGTGCCCAGTGGGGCGACACTTCGGGCACCGACGCGGCCCCGGCCGCCGAGGGCGCTGCACCGTCCCGCAAGGAGGGCAAGAAGGCTCCGAAGCGCGGCGGCATGGACAACGACCACGGCGCCATGGGCACCGACAAGATCGTGCTCTGATCGGAGTTCGATCCGGAAAACACGTCACGCCCGGCCTGGTTCCTCAGGCCGGGCGTTTTGCTTTGAGATCTTCAGGGCAACGCCGGGGGCAGTTGGCTCTGTTGCGCCTTGCCGACCGTATAACCTGTTCAGCAGAGGGCGATGAAACTGAGGATGGCCAGCAGGGCGATCTTCTTGCGGTTCTCGGTCAGTTGGGTGAGGGCGGCGATCATGACGTATCTCCAGTTGTCTGATGGACTTAGTACAACACCCATGCCACACAAGTGCGAGGCGTGCCAGTCCATCATCCCGGGGCCTGGGCGGGAGAGCGTGGTCCTGTAACGTAGCACCGCCGGAGCAGGTGATGAGATTGCACAACCGTCAGTGTGGCGTCGCGGCATCAGTGTTCGCCGCCGCGACGATGGCGATGGCCACCTTTGGCCAGCCCGCGTCGTCCCAGCCGCTTCGAGCGGATGTGGAGGCGTCGCCGCATCCCGCCGCGGCGATGGCGGGTTATCGCGCCGTCGATGCATGGGTGCGAGCCTGGAAAGTGCCGGATTCCCCGCCCGCCGATCTTGGCTCGCTCCGCGGGGGAGCCCATGTGCAACTGCGATTGGACGGAGTGCTCGTGGGGCGGGGGCAGTCGCTTCCGGCTGTCGGGGCGCCCGGCGGCTCAGCGATTCTGGAAGCGACGCGGGAAGCGATGCAGGCCGCGGAGCCGCGGCTCGGCGTTCCGAACGACGCGATGCGCGATGCGGCGCTGCAGGAGCAGGCCGCGAGAGTCATGATCTCGCTTGATCTCGCCGGGCCGCTCACATCGATCGAGCCGGCGACGTGGGCCGAGGCGGAGTTGATGCTCTCGCCCGGGCTCGAGGGAGTCGCGGCGGCGATGCGCGCGGAGCAGGGAGATTCCGGCGGCATGTTGTCGGCGTTTCCCTCGCAACTGATTGCGACGGGGACATTGCCGCACCGTGGCCTTGCGGGGCTCTGCGCGGGGTTGATCGGCGAGGGTGGGGCCGCGGCGGCGCTGGACGAACCGCGCCAGATTCGGGCGAAGCACGGCGTGAGGATGTACAAGTTCCGCACGACGCATCTGGCGCAGTGCCGGCCGGGTGTTGAGCCGGCGTTTTTGTATCGTGGGGCGAGGCTGATCGACCAGTCAGAGATCACGGCGGCAGAGTTGCGAGCGATGGCTGACGGCATGGTCCGCCAGATGGCGACGGTGAAGCCGGGCCATCTGGGCCGGGCGTTTACACCCTCGACCGGGCTCTACAGCGAGGCGACGCCGCTCAAGGAGTCGATCGCGCTCCGGCTAGTCGCGCTGCGAGCGTACCTGGACGCGGCGAAAGCGGGCGGACCGGGTGGCGCTGCTGACGAGGCACGGCGAGCATGGGATGCGACTGTGGCGTGGCTTTCGTCTTCCGCACCCCTCGATGGAGATGATGACACGGCGATGTTCCTGCTCGCGATCGCCTGTCCGCCCGGCGGCGATCCGGAGCGGCCGGGCATAATGGGTTCAAGCGAGATGCCGTATGCAGGTGATCCGGTTGGGTGGCTTGCGAATCGGGGGTGGTCTGAGGGTCAGATGCTGGGCCGTCTTGCACCTCAGGCCCAGGCGGTCGGCGCGCTGGCGTATGCGATGCACCCGGTGTCGAGGCGGTTGATCGACAAGGGTCGCTCGGAGCCGCGGGACCTCGCGGCGCACGAGGCGGAGATCCGGTTGTGGCTGGGCACCGTCAACGCCGGACAGTTGGTCGCGCAGATGCCGTGGGCAGGCTGGGCGGAGATTCAACTCGCCGAGCGGAACCGGGAACAGAACGGTGTGCGTGTGGACATTCCTTCCGCGGTGGCCCTTCGCGACATGCGCCGGCAGGTGTGGGAGCACCAGATCGGACTGACCGATGTCGATCGGGATTCGATGGACCTGGCGGGCGGCATCGTGTTCACCAAGGGCACGACTCCCTTGCCGACATGGCAGTGCGCGAGGCCGCTGGCGTTTATCGCGTCGATGCTGCGGGATCCGAGGCTGACCGAGCCACAAGAACGCCCGGCCGAACTTGCCAGGCTCCTGCACGCATTCCGGTTCATCCGGCAGTTACAGGCGGATGAGTCGATCGGCTGGATGGCGTCCAGGCCCGAGTTGGCAGCGGGCGGACTTCGTGCCGCGACGTGGGACCAGTCCATGCCGCCGGACGCGACCAGCATGGCGCTACTCGCCGTGGTTGAGGCACTGAAGTCGCTTGATGCGCTGACGGTGAAAGGGAACGCGATCGTGGTTCCGGAGCGAGAGCGCGAGGCGCCGGCGACGCGGCCGTGAGCGAAGTGCCGAAAACAGGGCATCTCGGCGAGGAAGCCCGCGCGGGAATCGTCATCGCATGCGGGGGAAATCCGAAGCGAATTCGCCTAGAATAAGCGCTTGGTTTGCCCGCGCCAACGGTGCGGGTCTTTCTGCGGTTTTGCCCCTTGCTTTTCGGCGTTTTGCGGGCTTGCCCGGACAGCCGATTGAACCGAGGAAACGGATGCCCGAGACCCCTTCGACCTCTGCCGCGAAGACCGCCTCCGGACGCCCGCCGACGGAAGTGAGCGCCAATGGAAACGGGCCTGTCGGCGCGGGTGGCAGTGGTGGGTCGGGCGGAACGGTGCCGCCGGATGTCGGCGGCGGTGCGAGCGGCGGAGCGGGCGGGGGCGGGAACGTTGTGGATCTGAACCTGGAGCGGGAACTCCAGGACTCGTACCTGACCTATGCGATGAGCACGATCATGGACCGGGCGCTGCCCGATGTCCGCGACGGGCTCAAGCCTTCGCAGCGCCGCATCCTTGTGGCGATGAACGATCTGAAACTGTCGCCGGGCAAGAAGCACCTGAAGTGCGCGAAGATTTGCGGCGACACTTCGGGCAACTATCACCCGCACGGCGAGTCGGTGATCTATCCGACGATGACGAACATGGGCCAGAACTGGCGCATGCGGGTCACGCTGGTGGACCCCCAGGGCAACTTCGGCTCGATCGCGCCGGATCCTCCGGCGGCGATGCGGTACACCGAGGCGAGGATGACTCAGGCCGCCGTCGACATGCTCGAGGACCTCAACCTCGACACGGTGGACATGCAGCCCAACTACGACGACCGGCTGCTGGAGCCGACCGTCCTGCCGGGGAAGTTCCCGAACCTGCTGGTGAACGGCGGCGTGGGGATCGCGGTGGGCATGGCGACCTCGCTCTCGCCGAACAACCCGGTGGAGGTGCTCGACTCGATCGTGCGCGTGGTGGAGAACCCGGACATCGCGCTGTCGGAACTGATGCAGGACGTCAAGGACGCTGAAGGAAAAGTCATCCGGCGCGGGATGAAGGGGCCGGACTTCCCGACGGGCGGTCTGGTCCTGGGAATCGGCGGGATCGTGGACGCCTATGCGACGGGCCGGGGCAAGGTGACCCTGCGCGGGCGTGTCCGGGTCGAGCCGCTGGAGGGCTCGAAGGATCGGCAGCAACTGATCATCGAGAAGATCCCATACAACCTTGGCCTCACCACGCTGATCGAGCGCATCAGCGACGCGATCGAGGCCGGGAAGATCAACGACATCGCCGACGCGCGCGACGAGAGTTCGGCCAAGAGCCCGGTGCGGGTGGTGATCGAACTCAAGCGCGGGGCGGATCCTGCGGTCGTCGAGAACCAGTTGTACGAGTTCACGCCGCTGCAGCAGACCTTCAGCATCTCGAACATCGCGCTGGTGAACCGCCAGCCGCGGACGCTGTCGCTCAAGGAACTGATCCGGTACTACATCGATCACCGGGTTGACGTGATCCGTCGGCGCACGGCGCACCTGCTCGCGGAGGCGAAGAAGCGGGCCCACGTCCTTGAGGGCATGATCTTCGCGGTGTGCGACATCGACGAGGTCATCCGGCTGATCCGTTCGAGCCAGACCCGCGCTGAGGCGCTCGACAAACTCATGGAGAAGCGGTTCCGCATCGCGGCGTCGCACCCGTTTGCGGCGTCGATCCCCGCGCGGCTCATGGACCAGGTCCGGCGGGCCGAGTCACGGGAGGGGGGAGGAGGAGTCTCGCTGTCGCGCGTGCAGGCGGAGACGATCTGCAACATGCGGCTGTCGCAGTTGGTGGGCCTGGAGATCGAGCGGCTCGTGGACGACTATCGGCAGGTGGTGGAGCAGATCGCGGACTTCGAGGACATCCTCGCGACGCCGGCGCGGGTGAACGCGATCATCGCGGCCGACTGCGAGCAGATGAAAGCCCGCTACGGCGGGCGGCTGGGCGATCGGCTTACGGAGATCCAGGAGGGCGGGGACGGGGCGAACATCAACCTCGAGCACCTCATCCAGGTCGAGGAGATGGCGGTCACGATTTCCAATCAGGGATACGCCAAGCGGGTCGCGCTCTCGACCTATCGCCAGCAGGCGCGGGGCGGGAAGGGGATCATCGGCGGCGCGACGAAAGACGATGACTTTATCGAGCACATGTTCGTGGCGTCGACGCACGACGACCTGCTCTGCTTCACGAACACGGGTCGGGTGTTCAAGATCCGGGTGTACGAACTGCCCGAACTGCCGCGGACGAGCAAGGGCCGTCCGATCGTCAACTTCATCGACCTGAAGGAGGGCGAGACGGTACGGGCGTTCCTGCCGGTCAAGAACTTCGAGGCGGGGAGCACCTACCTGACGTTTGTTTCGGCTCAAGGCATCGTGAAGCGCACGCCTTTGAAGGACTACCGGAACGTCCACAAGAGCGGTCTGATCGCAGTCGGACTGAAGGACGACGACCGTCTGCTCGACGTGCTCGAGACGACAGGGAACGACGACATCCTGCTTGCGACGGCCGAGGGCATGTCGATCCGGTTTGATGAACAGGATGTCCGCGTCATGGGTCGCCCCGCGGCCGGCGTCAAGGGGATTGAACTCTCCGACGGTGATGAAGTCATTGGCGCGGTCCGCGTGCCCATGCGTCGCGAGGGTGAAGAGACGGTCACGATCGATCCGACGCTCGCTCTGCTGACGATCTGCGAAAATGGTTACGGCAAACGCACGCTCGTCGACGAGTACCGTGTGGCACCGGAAACGGGGCCGATGCGGTCGCAGTCGCGCGGCGGCAAGGGCCGCGTGGACATCAATACTTCGGAGCGCAACGGCCGCGCCGTCGCGGCGCTGGGCGTATGGGCGGGCGATGATGTCGTCGTGACCAGCCGGGGCGGGATGACCGTCCGCATGCCGGTCGGCGAGATTCGAGAGACCGGGCGCGGCACTCAGGGTGTGCGGATCGTGAAACTCGATGAGGGCGACAAGGTCGTCGCGGCGGCGCGTGTGGCCAACGAGGAGTGATTCCTGTCATCGCGCCATCGGCGGCGAGGTGAGACCCACCGCGCCACAGCCGGGTGCGATCACCAATCGAGCGTGCCGCGCCATGCCTGCGCGAGTTTCTCCACCGGGATGGGGTCGAGCAGCCGCTCACTGAGATCGAGTTTGCCGGAGTCGTCGAGCACCGCGACGACAGCGCGAGGCAAGCCAGCCGCGGCCAGCGCGGCCTTGACTGCCGGCACGTCGTTGCGTCGCACTTCGAGCAGGTATCTCGAGGGCGTCTCGCTGAATGCCGCAACGGTACGGCCCAGGAGTGTCTCGGCCTCGCCGGGCACGGCCGAGAGGTCTACGGCCGCGCCGAGGGGGCGGTGGCGCGTCGATCCGCCGATCAGCATCTCGGCCAGCGCGACAAGCAGGCCGCCTTCGGAGCAGTCGTGCGCGGAACGGACCAGCCCCATCTGGTTGAGGCGGTAGATCATCCTCGCGGCCGTAGGGCCGAGTTTGAGATGGACCCTTGGGACGGCGCAGGCAGGCGGGAGTCCGCGATTGGGGGCGTTTCCGTGCGCCGCGGCGTCGAGTTGCGCCTCATCGATCCCGACGACGCGCTGGTAGAGCGAACCGCCCATGGCCGGTCCTGTCGCGCCGACCAGCAGGATGGCGTTGCCCGCCTGCTTTGCATCGCTGGTGAGGCAACGTCGGACATCGGGCACGATGCCGATGCCCGTGATGAGAAGCGTCGGAGGGATCTCGATCGTTCTGCCGTCCCTTGTGGTGAACTGATTGTTGAGCGAGTCCTTGCCTGAGACGAAGGGCGTTCGGTACGCCATTGCCCCGTCATAGCAACCCTCGGCCGCTCGGACCAATGAGCCGAGGTTCTCCGCTTTGGCGCAACTGGGCCAGCAGAAGTTATCGAGGATCGCGATCCTCTCGGGATCGGCGCCGACGCACACGAGATTCCGGACGCACTCGTCGATCGAGGCGAGCGCCATCAGGTATGGATCGCCGCCGACCAGAGGGTCGCCCACGCCCGTCTGAAGGCCCTGGGACACCGCGAGACCGCGCATCGATCCTTCGACCGGGAGGAGCACGCTGCCGTCACCGGGGCCGGAGCCGGATGGCCCGACAAGGGGCTTGATCGCCGTGGCGCCGCGCACTTCGTGGTCGTACTGGCGGATGATCCAGTGCTTGCTCGCGACGGTCGGGTGAGCAAGCAGGGCGGCCAGTGCCTTCTCGAGCGATCCGGCGGCTTCGCGGTTCAGCGGCGACGGTGGGTTGGGCTTTGGGGTGGCCCAGATCGCCTCTCGCGTCGGGGTGGGGATGCCCTCGTGCAGGAAGTGCATCGAGAGTCGGCCGACTTCGCGTCCCTGGAACATGAGGCAGAGATCGGGGTTCTCGAGCGTAGAGCCCTCGGGCGGTGCAAACTCGCCGAGCACCGCGAGTTCGACATGCTCATCATCGCAGATTCGCTGGAGGGCCTCCAGGTTCTTCTCCGGCACGGCGAGGACCATGCGCTCCTGCGCTTCACTGATCCAGATCTCCGTGAACGAGAGACCGGCGTATTTCAGGGTTGCACGGTCGAGGTGCACGGTCGCGCCGGTGTCCTTGCCGAGTTCTCCGATCGCGGAGGAGAAGCCTCCGGCGCCGCAGTCAGTGAGCGCCGAGAAGAGCGGCCCCGCCGCCCCTGCTTCCGGCCCGTGCCCGGCGCCTTCTCCGGCGGCCCGCAGGATCGCATCGAGAACCTGCTTCTCGGTGATGGCATTGCCGATCTGCACCGCGTGCGAAAACTCATCGGCCGCGGAGTGTTCGAGTTCTGCGGAAGAGAATGTGGCCCCGTGGATGCCGTCGCGGCCGGTGCGGCCGCCGAGCGCCACGATCAGATCGCCGCGATTCACCCGCCCGCGGATGCGGGATCGGGGCATCACGCCGATGCAGCCGCAGTAGACGAGCGGATTGCCCACGTAGCGTTCGTCGAAGTGAACGCCGCCGGATACGGTGGGGATGCCCATTCGGTTGCCGTAATCGCGTACGCCGGCGACAACCTGTGTCAGGACTCTCCGGGGTGGGAGGCATCCTTCCGGGATGTGGGCCGCATCGGGCGGCGCGACGCAGAAGACATCGGTATTGGCGATCGGTCGCGCACCCAAGCCGGTGCCGATCACATCGCGGATGCATCCGCCGACCCCCGTTGCCGCGCCGCCATAGGGCTCGATTGCGGAAGGATGGTTGTGGGTCTCGACTTTGACGCAGACCGCGTGGTGATCGTCGAACGCGATGACACCGGAGTTGTCAACGAAAACGGACAGCGTCCAGTCGACGCCTTCAGCGATGAGGCGGTGCGTGGCGGCGGCGACGGTGGACTTGAGCAGGTTGTTGATCTGGATGGACCCGTCCGGCTGTCGGTCGTGTCCGGGCCGGTTGGACCAGTCGATCGGATCGCTCGACGACTTCGACCGCATCCGGATCGTGCTCTTGAGTGTCTTATGGACGCAATGTTCAGACCAGGTCTGGGCGAGCGTCTCGAGTTCGATTTCCCGGGGGTTGCGGCCGAGGGATCGGTAGTGAGACTGAAGGGCCCGCATCTCATCGAGCGAAAGGAACAGGTGAGCCTCTCGCGAGAGCCTTGTGAGCGCCTCATCGCCCAGCGAGAGCAACTCGACATCGCGGATGACGTTGTCATGCGGCGAGGAACGCGGAAACTGCCGCGGGTGGTACGGCTCGGTCACGACCCGCTGGATGACCGTGTTGGCGAGCAGCCGCGCGGCGAGCCCCGCCGCCTGTGCCGGAGGAAGTTGCACACCGGTGCCGGGCGTCAGGTCGTAACGCCAGCCGGTGGTCACCGCCGGGGATTCGGAGAGTCCGAGGAGTTCACGGATGGACTGCTGGACGGATTGGGCGACAGGGTCCATGACGCCGGGCAGCGGATGTATTTCAACCACCTGTGAGCCGGGAGAGGGCGGCGAGATGCCCACGCGGGAAACCTCGGTGACAGGGTCGGTCAGCAGACGCGACCGTACCGCATCGATCTGCTCGGCGGAGAGCGGCGCTTCGATCAGGTAGACGTGGGTGGCGCGGGCCGCGGCGAGTTCGATTCCCGCGGAGGCGGCGTCGCGGCGAAGCGCATCGCCGATCGGGTCAGAAACGCCCGGTGCGGCGGAAACCTCGATGCGGTGCACGGCGTCGGGAGTGGGGGGCGGCGGCATGCGCGATGGTACGCAGGAAGTGACGTACACTCGGCGGCCATGAGCAAGGACGCAGCATCACACTCCGCGCCCCATGTCCTGCTGTTCACGGACGGTGCGTGTTCCGGCAATCCCGGTCCGGGCGGGTGGGCGTTCGTCCTGAAGCACCCGGCCAGCGGAAGTGTCCGCGAGGAGTCGGGCGGAGAGGCGGAGACGACGAACAACCGCATGGAGATGACCGCCGCGATCCGCGGCCTTCAAACGCTGACCCGCCCATCTCGCGTGGAACTCTGGTCGGACAGTGAGTATGTGCTCAAGGGGCTTCGCGAGTGGCTGGCAGGGTGGAAGGCCAGAGGCTGGAAGACTGCGGCGAAGAAGCCGGTGAAGAACGTCGATCTGTGGCAGGAACTCGATGAACTGGTGCAGGCGCACCGGTTGACCTTTCACTGGGTGCGCGGGCACGACGGCCACCCCGAGAACGAGCGGTGCGACCAACTGGCGGTCGCCGCGATCGAGAAGTTCCGAAGGTAGGGGAAACACGCCGGAGCGGCGGATCGGGCATGGTCCCGGCGCCATGGGCCCCAGGGGGGTGGGTCTGTATGGTCTGTAGGGGGTGACGGCAAATCTTGCCGCTCTTGCGCCGTCCATCCGTCAACGCAGGGCCCCGCCGGGCCGATCCCAAGACGCCGAGCCCCATGCGCACGCCGTGTCGAAGCGGCGCCGGGGTGTCGAGGGAGCGACCGACCGATGAAGCTGCTCGATATTCTCAAGACGGCGTACGAGTCGGACGCATCCGATATCCACCTGGTCCAGGGGCACGTGCCGATGACGCGTGTTCACCAGGTGATGACACCGATGGATCTCCCGGTCATCACTCCGGAAATCGCGCGCTCGTTCGTCGAGCAGATGGCCAGCAAGGAAGCGATCGCGAAGTTCGAGCAGGTCAAGGACTCGGACTTCTCGTTTGCCGCTCCGGGGATCGCCCGTTACCGCGTGAATGCGCACATGCAGAAGGGCGGAATCGCCATCGCGATGCGCGCCATCAAGACGAAGGTCCCGCCTCTTTCGGCGCTGAACCTGCCGGAAGTGATCGCGCGGCTCACCTATCTGCCGCGAGGCCTGGTGCTCGTCACGGGTGACACCGGCTCGGGTAAGTCGACGACGCTCGCGGCGATGATCCAGGCGATGAACGACCGGTACCGCAAGCACATCATCACGCTTGAGGACCCGGTCGAGTATCTGTTCCAGTCCAACCGCTGCCTGCTGGAGCAGCGTGAACTCGGGCAGGACATGCCGAGTTTCGCCTCGGGCCTCAAGCACGCGCTGCGTCAGGACCCGGACATCATCCTGGTCGGCGAAATGCGAGACCTCGAAACCACGGCGCTGGCCATTTCCGCCGCGGAAACCGGCCACCTGGTTCTCTCGACCCTGCACACGGTCAACGCCTCACAGACGGTCGAGCGCATCATCGACATGTATCCGGCCGCGCAGCAGAACCAGATCCGATCGATGCTGGCCAACACGCTGCAGGCGGTCGTGTCACAGACGCTGTTCAGCCGCATCGACAAGCCGGGCATGGTTCCGGCGGTTGAGGTGCTGCTGTGCACGCCGGCGGTACGAAACCTGGTGCGCGAGAATCGGAGTTTCGAAATCCCCAACGTGATCGAGACCAACCGCGCGATGGGCATGGTGAGCCTCGACACCGCGATCGCCGAACTCTACTTCAACGGCATGATCAGCCGCGAGGATGCGATCGCGCAGTCCGCGTTCCCCGACAAACTCGAGCGCCAACTGGCGGCGTGAGGAACGATCGAGCCGCGCAGGGTTGTGCACAGTTCTGTTCTCCTTCGTGAAGGTTGTTCGAACTCATGCCCAGTTACCGCTACCAGGTCCGGTCGGCCGCAGGCGAACTCCAGGTCGGAGTTCTGGCGTCGGACAACGTCGCAACGGCGGCCGCGGTGTTGCGCAACCAGGGTTACCGGGTCGTGAGCGTGAGCCCGGTGGCGGCGGCGGCGACCTCGGGGGGACTGCTGGAGAAACTCAGTGAACTGAACGCGGGCAAGCCGAAGCAGCGGCACGTGCTGGACTTCACGACCCAACTGGCGGTGATGGTTCGCGCGGGCATCAACCTCCGCGCTGCGCTGGAAGGCATCGCCGAGCAGACGGATCACCCCGGGTTCAAGAAGATCATCCTCGGAGTGAAGACGGACGTTGAGGCGGGCAAGCAGTTCTCTGAAGCGCTGGCGCGGCACCCGAAACTGTTCGGGCCGCTGTACATCAACATGGTGCGGGCATCGGAAATGTCCGGCTCGTTCGCCAAGATGCTCGACCGCATCGCGGGGTACATCGGGCAGGAGATCGAGACGCGCAAGATGGTGGTCGGCGCATCGATCTATCCCGGCGTGATCGGAACGATGGCCGTGGCGGTGACCATCTTCCTGCTCACCTTCGTGCTGCCCAAGTTCGCGATGGTGTTCAAGGGCAAGGAGGATGTGCTTCCCTGGGCCACCAAGTTCCTGATGTCGCTCTCGGACTTCATGGTCGGGAACTGGTATTTCGTCGTCGGAGGGCTGGTCGCGATGGTCGGCGGCGTGTTCGCTCTGAACAAGACGGATGTCGGCGGGTTCTTCTTCGACCGCATGCGGCTGACGATCCCGGTGGTGAAGTCGATGTTCCGCGCGCTGTACATCAGCCGGTCGCTTCAGACCATGGGCCAACTCATCAACGCGGGCGTGCCCATGCTCGACACGCTGGCGATCACCGGCGATGTCTCGGGCAACAGGCTCTACCGCAGCATGTGGCGCACGGTGTACACCAGCGTGAAGCAAGGCCGGAAGATTGCCGCGCCGATGTCGAAGACCAAACTCCTCCCGCAGGCGGTGGTGCAGATGATCTCGGCTGGCGAGGAGTCCGGTAAACTCGGCGAGGTGCTCGACGAGATTTCGTCGTACTACGCGAAACTGTTGAAAGAGCGCATCAAGGCCGTCACTTCGATGATCGAGCCCATCATGATCATTCTTATGGGCTCTGTGGTTGGCTTTATCGCGATGGCGATCATCCTGCCCATCTTCAAGATGTCGTCGATCGTCAAGTAACCCGTTCAGGGTGCCGAAAGTACCAACGTGACAGGGGGCCGGACGGAGGCGGACGTGCGTTCGCGAGGATGTGCTATGGCCGTCGGGCGGAACTCTCCAACATCCGGTGCCAGGTGCGGGCGTGGTGGACGCCGGGTCCAGCGCGGCTTCACGCTGATCGAGACCTCGCTTGCGTTGATCATCATCGCGGTCGGCGTTCTCGCGCTCATCGAAGCGCAAACGGCGTTCATCAAGTCCAACGACTGGTCAAGCCATGCCGCGACGGCGAACTACCTCGCCAACGAGGTCCGCGAACTGATGCGCAAACTCCCGAAGCACGACCCGGTGACGGGCCTGTATTTCCAGGGGAGCGGCGGCGGAGCGGTGCTTCGCGGATGGGGCCCCGACGGAGGCGAGATCGGCGTCGATGACTTCGATGACATCGATGACTTTGATGGAATCAGCCTCGCGTTCAACGGCACATCAGGGTTCGGCGATGGAGATCTCCCCGGCCCGATCGACGCGTTCCGGGCGGTGATCCCTGAGATCGGCAACGATGGAGCGATCATCCTGGGGAGCGACGGCCAGCCGCTGCCGCTCCGCGGCTGGACCCAGCGGGTCCGTGTCGTAAAGGTCGACCCGTTCAACCCGAGCATCGAGTATCCGCGTGACCAGGTGCTGGCCACGCAGCCCAACGGGTTCGAGGGCCTGAATGTCGACCAGTTCCCGCTCCGAGTGAGCGTCGACGTGTTCTTCAGGGGTGTGTACGACACCGAAGATCAACTCGTGACCACCGTCACGTGGATCGTGCCCTGATCCCGCGGATCCATGGGCCGTGTCAGCAGAGGGGCAAGGAAGGGCAGCATTGATGAGTGCTCTGAATCGAAACGCGGCAAGGCGAGGGGCACGTGCAGGTTCGGCGCTTCTGAAACTCCGCACGCGGCGCGGCGTCGCTTCCGTGCTCGCCATGATGTTCCTGGTGATGTTCAGTTCGCTCGCCGTCGCCATGGCCGTGGCCAGCCAGGGTAACCTGCGCACCGCGAACACGCACCTTCACGTGCTGCGGGCCATGGGCGCGGCGGAGACCGGCATGGCCATCGCCGAGCACAGGTTGACCGATGCAGTTGCGCGGTTTGTCGTCGAACGCGGCAGAGTCGACAGCGATCTTGGCCGCAGGTTGTGGAGTGGCGCGTACGGTTCCGGGGACGGCATCGTCAACGTCAGGCCGTCGCTCGACGGCCGGCCCGACCTGTCGCAGACTCGCGGGATCGCCGATGCGCTCGTGAACGCGCACATGACCGACGCGAACCTGGTCGAAGTGACGGGCTTCCCGTACCAGGCCGACATCTTCACGCCTTCGGGCGATGTGGACACGGACGAACTCGCCTCGGACAACTGGGTTCGCACAGGCCTGATCGGCATCGACGCATCGGTCGCCAACGCCGGCGCGATGCCCGCCGCGTACCAGATCACCTACGCCCCGCTCGCCAACGGCACCGATGTCCGCGTCTTTGTGACGGGGTACTCGTCGATCGGCGCATCGGGCTCGACGTATGCCTATCGGGCAAGCGGCAGTGCACAGCAGTCGAGGCCGGTGACGAGGACGATCCAGCAGGACTACCGCATTGTCAAGCGTCCGTCGCATGCGATGCTGAGTCCCAGTCGCATCATGATCGGCAAGAATGTCATGATCAACGGCAACCTCGGCGCCCGATACACGGATGTCAACCAGAACAACGGCCACCCGATCACCATGCGCTCGGATTTCCTTGGGTTGAACTCGGCGCTGGATGCACGACTGAATCGCCTGTTCCAGGCGCTGGCCGCCGGCGACGTGGATGGCGACAACCGTCTGCGCGTCGGACATGCGACCGAGGGGGCCGCGATCCCCAGCGGCACCGAAGACCTGAACGGCGACGGTCAGCCGGACCACGCCTTCGACGATGTCACGGGAGACGGGTACGTCGACGAGTTTGATGTGTTCATCAAGTTCTACGACGCCAACGGAGATGGCAAGGTAACGCTGTCCAGTGCGCTGACCGCCGGGACTCCGGCCCAGGGCAGCACGCCCGAGTTCACGGCGGACGATGACCTTGCCCTGCTGATCGACTCGGCATATCCCGACCGCAACCGCAACGGTGTATCGGGGTTCATCGACTCGAACAACAACGGCCGCTGGGATCCCGGCGAGACGATCCGCGATGTTGACCCGCGGAACGGCAGTTTCGCCGATCGCGTCCTGGGCTGGCGGGATGGCGTCATCGACCGGAAGGACCAATACGCCAAGTTGCAGGGCCGCCTGGTCTTCCGTACGACCCAGTCGTCGTGGGCTTCGGCGGGTCATGGGAGCATCGCCGAGCAACTCCGCGGCCCGATGCGGCCCATGAATCGGGGTGAGAGCGCCACCGAGTTCAACGCAAGCAATGACGAGTTGCCGGCACTCTCTGCAGACTCCTTTACCAACAGCGCGAGTCCGATCCGTACGGCGGCGGACGGCCAGCCGTTCGCGACGCAGGTCGCCGCGCAACTGGGCATCAACACCACGCAACTCGCAACCTATACGGAAGCCAATACCAACTCGACGCAGCCGCGGTACTGGCGGAGCGACCTGGACGACAGTTACGTGTTTGGCCGGACGGGGCGGCACCTCTGGGAGAAGATGCCCTTCAACAGCCCGTCGTACGCCGACTACTACTACCGGCCGCGATACGAGAACATGACGTTCCGCGACGTGCAGATTCCGATGGGCACGAACGCGCTGTTCATCAACTGCACGTTCGTGGGAGTCACGTACGTCCGCTCGTACACGGACAACAGCCACGCGAACTGGCAGAACTACGGGAAGATGGTGTGGAGCACCGCCGACAACCGGCCCATGCCGGTCACCGATGCGCTCGATCGCAGCGACTTCCTCCGATATACGACCGGCCTGATCACGGACGGTCCGGCGAACTACGACTCGTTCCCCGAGCCGCCGGTCATCAACGGCGCGACCGTGACCGGTGCAGCGCGCAATACCAAGCGGTACTCCAACAACATCCGGTTCCACGACTGTCTGTTTGTCGGCTCGCTGATCAGCGATACGCCGCAGCAGTACACGCACGTCCGCAACAAGTTCCAGTTTACGGGGAGCACTCGGTTTACGCAGCAGCACCCCGATCAGCCGGGCGATCCTTCGCTCAACCCCGACCCGGACGATCTGCGGTACATCGAGACCACCTCCATGATGGCGCCGAACTACTCGGTGGACATCGGTTCATTCAACAGTCCGACTGACACGTTTGCCGGCGGGCCTGCCGGACAGAACGTGCAACTCTCGGGCACCATCGTCGCGGGCGTCCTGGATGCGCGTGGCAACACCACCATCGACGGGTCGCTCCTGCTGACCTTTGCACCGGTCCTCGGCGAGGGACCCCTTCAGCACATGGGCCAGGCGGTCGGCAATCCGGCCGACTTCAACTCCACGCTCGGTTACTTCGGCCCGGCCGACGGCGACCAGGAATCGGTCGACCCCAGGGTGCTCCCGATCGTGGGCGGCCAGCGCATCGTCGGCTACGACACGGACGGAGACGGTATCGCGGATGTTCCGTATGACCAGCCCAGGCCAAACGGCTCAACGGTCGTCCCGTTCTACGGCTACGGACGGATCTTCGTCAACTGGAATCCCAATCTTCCGATGCCCGACGGGGTCCTGCTGCCCCTCACGGCCGTTCCGCTCAACATGACGTACCGGGAGGGCCGCCAATGAGGAGTCTGTACAACAGCGGATCCCGTGGATTCACGCTCGTCGAGATGTTGATCGCGCTGACCATCAGCGCGACTCTGCTCGCCGCTACACTGTCAGCCTTCGATGCCTCCTGGCGGGCGTACAAGCACACAACCGAATCGGCGTCGACGCACGTGGTGTCGCGCATCGTGACCCACCGCGTGCTCTCGCTCATCCGGACCGGCACCGAGTTCGGTCCGTATCCGGAAGATGTCCTGGATGCGGCGCAGAACCCGCTGACCTCGACCTTCATGGAGTTTGTCGCCGAGGCCGACCGCGCGGCCGGGCTTGATCGGATCACGAGGCTGGAGCGCCGTACGGTCCAGGGCACGAACAATCAGTTTGAACTCTGGTACGTCCTCCTCGACGGCTCGACCAATCCGCCGACAACCATCGAGCAGCGGCCGCTGCTGTCGGGAGTGCGCGAGTTGATGTTCATCCTCGACTACGACATCGGTCCCAGGCTGCGCCGGGCGACGATCGACCTCACGATTGTTCCGAACGATGTCGAGGACATCCGCACGGGCGCAGTTGGCGACGAGACGCCGGCGATCCGGCTTGTGGCATCGGCCGCGCCACGCCAACTCGAATAGGCAAGCCGCCGGTCACGCGTCCGCATCGGGACATCCCGCGTTCCGAGCCGCGGCGTCAATCCCGGCGGAGTTCCTCGAGTGCCATCGGGATCAGGTCTGCCAGTTCGGTGGCCAGCAGCCCCGATTCCGCACCGGCACGGGCAGTCCAGTGCTCTCCCGCGCGAGCGTGCGCCTGAACCGCGACGCGGGCCGAATCGAACAGGTCCAGCGGTCGTGAGGGGTCAATCGGCAACTGCGGAAACTTCGCGCGCAACAACTGCTGCTCGGGGGCGGCCATGTACTGCGAAATGACTGCCGCGAGCAGGCCGGTCAGTACATCGCCGGTTCCGGCAGTCGCGAGGCACGGGTGTCCCGCGCGGCACGTCCAGGTCCGCAAGCCGTCGCTGACGACGGTGCCCGCACCCTTGAGCACTACGACGCGGCCCAGCCGCTGCGCGAGTTGCTCGCAGGCACGCTCACGGGACGCCGCGAGGCCAAGATCGTTCTTCAGCCCCATCGACGCCACCAGGCGTTTGAACTCGCCGGGATGCGGGGTCAGCACTGCCGCGGCATGAAAGTCCTTCATGAAACTGGGGATCATCGCCAAGGCATTGATTGCGTCGGCATCGACGACCAGCGGCTTTCGATCCTGTTGAATGGCCCGGAGCGTCGCGGCGATCGATCCTGCGGAGGTTCCCAATCCAGGGCCGATGGCAAGGCAGGTGCAGCCGTCGATGACGCGATCGAGAACCTCCGCGGCTTGGTGGGGGGCAACGACGCCATCATCGCCGCACGGCAACGCGATGCCGGTAGCGCCCGGACACTGAACCAACCCCGCGTCGAGGATCGGCCGCGGCATGACGAGTCGAACAAGGCCGGCACCGGCGCGCAGCGCAGCCCGGCCGCTCAATGCGGGAGCGCCGATCATCCGGATGCCGTCGGAGCACGTGCCGCCGACGATCGCAACGGTGCCGGCAGTACCCTTGTGGGCGGATGGCGACCGCCGCGGCAGTTTCGGCAGCGGCGCAGCGGCTGAATCGACCGCAGGATGTTCGGCGGGACCGCTCACTCGACGGTGATCTCCAGCCGGCCGAGAAGGGGCGCGAGCGTGACGAGTCCGTTGATGGAGTCTCCGTCGGCAAGGCTTGAAACGGCGATGGCGATGTGCGTAGCGTCGAATCCGCCGGGGCCGTATGCACGCCCCGAAGGCATGGTGGCGTCGAGGTCGACCCACCGCTTGGCCCCATCCTGATCGAGAAGGACCTGCGACCACATGTGGTAACCGAACACCCCGTGACGCCCGGCGAACTCGTCGACATAGACGAGCCCGGACGCAGTTCTCGCGGCATAGCCTGCGTTGCGAAGCATCGCGGTGAGGAGCGCGGCGTGCTCCGAGCAGTCTCCGCTGCACGTGCGGGCGACCTCCGCCGCGGATGCGAAGCCTACACCGAACGACTTGTTCCGGATGTGCTTGTACACAGCCTTGCGGAGAGCCTCGGCTCTCGCGGCATGATTGTCCGGCTTGACTCCCACCAAAGCCTCGCGCGTTAGTCTTGCGACTACCTCGTCGTCGCTGTTGATCATCTGTGACGACTCGTGATACTCGACCTTGCCGTCGTCGCCCTCGGGCGCGGCGGCGGGAGTGTCGAGATCGATCACCACGCGGAGCGACCGGTCATCGACGCGGGTGACGGTCTGCGGTCCGCCGGCGGGAAGATCCGCGAGCGTGCCGTTCGGGACGCTCAGGAGGTAGGTCGCTCGGCGCAGTGTCCGGGGCTCCTTGATCGTGCCCTTGGGCTCTACAAGTGTCGAGTTCATCAATTCCGGTGCATCGGCATCGAGTTGTGCCAGTTCCCGATCCGCGAGGATGATGGACATCTTGATTCCCCCCATGTCGATTTCGGTGCGTATGGAGACGGCACGCTCGTCGACGAACTCGACGGATTCGACTCCGGGCTGGACGTCGCTCGTCGAACTCCACTTGATCGCGGGCACGGTCTTTCCCAGCGCTTCGGCGGTGGTGCGCTCTAGAACGCGGTGGGTGGTGGTCACCGCCCTCAGACCGGTGGTGATGTCGATGGAACGCACCACGATCTCCTCGGCGCCGGCCTCAAGCCGCTTCTTCAGGAACTCGGAAGCTGCTGCCGGAGTGAGCCATACACCCTCGGGTAACGGTTGAATCACCTTGGACTTCGCGGCGCCGCGTCCGCTGGTGACTTCCACCTCCCCCTCACGGAAGACGTATTCGCTGACGTTGGGGATGGATGCCAAGGTCATCGAGGCGCGACCGGAGACCGGCTTGCCCGCCTTGGTCTCGACGAACTCCGAGCCGATGGCGATCTCGACTGTTTCGGCGCCGCGTCGGATCTTCATGCGCATTTCCGATGCGGTCGTGATCCGATCGCCTTCGGTCTTCTGCGTCCCGTGCATCCATCCGGCTCGCTGGCCCTGCATCTGGAGTACGTACCACCGGTCGTGGTCTTCGGCACGAAGAGGCGCCGCGATCGACATCACAAGGGCGATTGCTGCAAGCCAGATCGACACGCCGCGGAACTGTCGCATCAGCACACTCCTACCCCCGACCCATGAACATGGTACAGCGGTCGGCATCCGGGGCTTCGGTGAAGTGATCGGGAATCGATCCGTACCGGCGTCCCTACGCTCAATGCGTGATCGATACCCACTGCCACCTCACGTTTCCCGATTTTGCCGGTCGCGTCGACGAGGTGCTTCGCGATGCCGCCGCGGCAGGGGTCTCCGGTGCCATCACGATTTCGACCACGACGTACGACTGTCTCGATGCACTGCAGATCGCGAGGTCTCATGCAAGGGTGTGGTGCACGGCGGGTGTCCATCCGCTCTACACCGCCGCGGACGAGCCTCGAGCCGCAGCACGGAACGGCGGCCGCTCGGGTCACGCATGGGAGAACTTGAGAATCGTCGCTTCCGACCCACGATGCGTGGCGTGGGGCGAACTCGGACTCGATAACCACTACCCCGAGCCGGTTCCGGCGATCCAGCGGGCGGTGCTTGAGGAGCAACTCGCCTTCATCTGCAAGTGCAACCATGATCGTGAAGGCGGCATCGACAAACGCGGCGGCCTTCCCGTGGTGCTGCATTGCCGGGAGGCGTTTGATGATCTCATTTCCGTCCTCAGGACCAGCGGCCTGGACCCCGCTCGCTTCGTGTTTCACTGCTTTACGGGAGGGATATCCGACGTCCGCAAGGCACTCGATCTGGGAGCCTCTGTGTCGTTTACCGGCGTGGTGACCTATCCGAATGCCTCCGAGGTGCGCGAGGCAGCAAGACTCGTCCCTTCGGACCGGATCATGGTCGAGACCGATGCGCCATTTCTGCCGCCTGTCCCGCACCGGGGCAGGCGGCCCTGCCTGCCCGCGTGGACGGCCGATACGGCCCGCTTCTTGGCCGAGATTCGCGGCATTGCATTCGCGGAGTTCCACCGGCAACTCAATGACAACACCCGGAGATTCTTCGGGATCGACGCCCGATGAGTGCGGCTCGCGGGCGTGCGACGCGAACGCTACGCTGTGCGGTTCATGCTGACGCTCGCCTCATGGCTGCACACCCTCGACCCGGTGATCGTGCACATCACCGATTCGCTCGCGATCCGCTGGTACGGTGTCTCATACCTGGCGGGATTTGCAACCGCGTACCTGATTCTCCGTGGACTCGCGGGGCGCGGTCTCATTCAGATTCCGCCTCACCGTGTCGCCGACGCCCTGATGTGGTTCATCGGGTTGACGCTGCTGGGCGGACGCCTCGGGTACATCCTGTTCTATCAACCCTCGCTTCTGTGGACGTTCTTCGACACGTTTCCGTGGTGGGGTGGCGTCGCCATCAACCACGGGGGCATGGCTTCGCACGGGGCGATGGCGGGGCTGATCATCGCCGCGTGGCGGGTCGCTCGTGGCTGGCCAGATGAGCATGGCCGGGTGGAGGGTCGTTCGTCGACTCTCCATGTGATGGACGCGATCGCGCTCGCGTCCCCGTTCGGGCTGTTCTTCGGCCGGTGCGCCAACTTCATCAACGGCGAACTGCTCGGCCGGATCGTTTCGCCGCCGGGGATCGAAGGGCCATGGTGGAGCGTTCAGTTTCCGCACGAACTGCTCGCGGGCAAGCACGCGCCTGCCCTGTCTGATCTGCAGATCGCCCGGTTGCAGTCCCTTGCGGAGACCGCCGCACCGGGACGGCCTTTCAACGTGCAACTCGAAGCGCTGGTGGCCAGAGCCGGAGCATTCGCCGGCGATCTCAAGCCGCTGCTGGCCAGCCGGCATCCGAGTCAGATCTACCAGGCCGTCGCCGAGGGATTGGTGCTCGGAGCGGTTGTCTGGCTGTTGTGGGCCCGTCCGCGAAGACCGGGGTTCATCGTTGCGGTGTGGCTGATGCTGTACGGCGTCCTTCGGATCCTGACCGAGACGGTGCGCCTGCCAGATGCGCAGTTCGATGTCGGCCGACCGCTTGGTCTCTCCCGCGGCCAATGGCTCAGCGTTCTGATGACACTCTGCGGTCTGGGACTGCTTGTATGGCGAACCCGGACGCCCGGGCCGCTTCTGGGCGGTTGGGCACGCGCGGGAGCGGAATCCCGAACGGCGAGTCCGGCGACCTGAAATCGGGCTTGGGTGCCGGTACACTCCGGACCATGACCCAGGCTTCGGCGACCACGGAGGGCACCGAGCGGGCGCCGCCACCGGCGGTGCCGGGCTGGCACATTCACCGCCGGCTCTATGACTGGGTGCTCTCACTCGCCCACCATCGACACGCAACCGCGGCGCTGTTTCTGCTCAGTTTCGCGGAGTCGAGTTTCTTCCCGGTTCCACCGGACGTGCTTCAGATCGCGCTGACCCTCGAGCGGCGCAACCGGGCGTGGTATTACGCCGGCGTCAGCACCGTCGCCTCGGTTCTGGGAGGGGTCTTTGGTTGGTTCATCGGCGCTGCGCTCTGGACTGTAGTCGGTGATTTCTTCTTCCGGCACGTTCCGGGAGTGACTCCCCAGAACTTCGAACTCGTGCACGGGAAGTTCGAGGACAACGCGTTCCTGACGATCTTTACCGCGGCATTCACGCCGATTCCCTACAAGGTGTTCACCATTGCCGCAGGGGTCTTCGAGATCTCGCTCTGGACGCTCGTGGTCGGCTCGATCGTCGGGCGTGGCGCTCGCTTCTTTGCGGTGGCCGCCATGCTCTTCGTGTTCGGCCCATCGATCAAGCAGTTCCTTGAGCGGTACTTCAACCTGCTCACGCTTGCGTTCACGGCGATCCTGATCATCGGCGTCATCCTCTGGAAGGTGCTCTCCTAGAGTCTGGCGAAGCGACAGAAATCGCTCAGGAGCAAGCGAATGTCGATCATGGTCACGGGTGGGGCAGGGTACATCGGTTCGCACGCGGTTCAACGGCTACTTGCCGATGGCCACCGCGTGGTGAGCGTTGACAACCTGTTCCGCGGGCACCGCGAAGCAATGGAGAGGCTCGCAGGTGATTCACGTGGCCGCCTTACGTTTGTGCCCGGCGATGTCGGCGACCGCGACCTGATGCTCCGGCTGATCGTCGAGCACTCGGTCGACACCATCATGCACTTTGCAGCGCTCGCGTATGTCGGCGAGAGTGTCACCGAGCCGCTGCGCTATTACCGCGCGAATACCGCGGCCGCGCTGGGACTTCTCGAGGCGGTCGACGCCTCGCACCGCTTTCCGCATGGAGGCGTCCGCAGGTTCGTGTTCTCGAGCACCTGCGCGAGTTATGGCGAGCCTTCGCGGCAGGACATCCCCATCCGGGAGACGTGTCCGCAATCGCCGATCAACCCGTACGGATGGTCCAAGTTGCACACCGAACGCATGCTCCAGGACTTCGCGGAAATGTGCCGGCTGGCCGGCCGCCCGTTCGCGATCGCATGCCTCCGGTACTTCAACGTTGCCGGATCCGATCCCGCCGGACTGATCGGCGAGCATCACGAGCCCGAGACCCACATCATCCCGGTGGCGTTGCAGGCAGTGCTCGGTCGGCGCGAGGCGTTCACCGTGTTCGGTACGGATTACCCGACGCCTGACGGGACGTGTATCCGCGATTATGTCCACGTCGTGGATCTGATCGACGCGCATGTTGCCGTGATGAGTGTGCTCAAGCCCGGCGAGCGGCGGATCTACAACCTCGGCATCGGTAATGGGTTCTCGGTGCGGCAGGTCCTCGACAGCGTGAAGCGTGTGACCGGCCGGAACTTCAAGATTGCCGAGGGGCCGCGTCGCCCTGGCGACCCGCCCGAGTTGTACGCCGATCCTCGCAAGATCCGTGAAGAGGTCGGCTGGACGGCGAGGTTTACAGACCTTGACGGGATCGTCGCGACCGCGTGGAAATGGTTTCAGACGCATCCGGTCGGGTACAGCGGCTGACCGATGTCAAGTCGAGAGTCTCCAATCAGGAACGCCGGCGCGAAGACGGCCCACCGAAGTGGTCTGCGGCTTGCGATTTCTCCGTACCATCTGGCGACGCGGGAACTCGCCGCGACGGTGGCGCTCACGCTCGCGGATCATGCGGTCACGATTGTGCCCGAACCTGCCGAGGGGCACGGGCGTGATGCCATCCGGCACGCGATCGACCGCGTTCCGAGGCTGCTCCGCGTGCTCGAGTCATGGCGATGGTCCGGCCCGCTCTGGCGCATCGGGCTGGTGGCCGGCGAGCAGGATGGCGTCCGGCCATTTGGATCGATCGGCGAGGCCGCCGCGACCATTGCGGCCGACCCATCGCTTGCACGACTCAGCCGGGGGCGCGACCGGCCGGATGTTGCCGGCGACGAGGCGGACCGATGGTTGGACTCGTTCTGCTCCGACCTGCTGAAGGGTGGCCCCGACCCCGCGCTGAGCACCATCGCCACCGCCGCGCTGGACACGTTTGCATCGTCGCACGGGCTGGTTGCCGTGCGTGGTTCCACCGACAGCGTCGCGCAGCGCGCCGAGACGAAGATGCTGCGTCGATCATTCTCGATCGCGATTCCCGTCATGAGCCGTGCCGCGGGCGGGAAGATCCTCGAACTGCGGTCGGCGTTGCGATCAGAACTTGATGCCCTGCGGGGTGCGCTCGCCGAGGCCTGGTCAGGCCGCTCCCACTCAGAGGATTCGGCGGCGTCGCGAACGCAGGCGGTCGAGGCGTACGCGAACGCGTTCGAGCGCTGGTTTGCAAGAGCCTCGCGAGATGACGAAAACGCCGAACGCACGATGCGAGCCTTTGTGGGGCTGACCGTGGCGAACCTGCCGGCGGACTCCGCGTTCGTGTGTGCACGGGCTGCGCTCGGGGCCACAACCCGCGCTGCGTCGGCCGCCCGCTCCAAAGGGACGCCGAACGTCTCAAGCGCCGACCGCGAATTGCGGGTGCTGACCGTTCGGCCGATGAACGTCCGACCCGTGTGACCGAAGACGCCCGGCCGCGGCGGCGGTGCGGCTTGATCCGCAGCCGCGCAGCGGAAGACTCGGGCGCAAAACCGTGACAGGCCACGCCTGCCGCGTAGCCTTCAGCATGGCCGCGCCCGCCAACGAGCCGAAGTCTGCGAAGCGAGAGAACCGTCTCGCGCGTTCGATGAGTCCGTACCTGCGGCAGCATCGATTCAACCCCGTGGACTGGTATCCATGGGGCGATGAAGTGTTCGAGCACGCACGGCAGCGAAACGTCCCGATCTTCCTGAGCATCGGGTACTCCACCTGCTACTGGTGCCATGTGATGGAGCGTGAGTCGTTCGAGAACCCCTCGATTGCCGAGATGATGAACGAGCGATTCGTGTGCATCAAGGTCGATCGAGAAGAACGCCCGGACATCGACGACCTGTACATGGCGGCGGTGCAGGCATTCCGCGGTCAGGGCGGCTGGCCGATGAGTGTGTTTCTCGAGCCGCGAACGCTCAAGCCGTTCTGGGCAGGGACCTACTTCCCCGCCGAGCCGAAGTTTGCAGAGATGCCCACGTTTCCTCAGGTGCTTCAGGGCATCTCCACCGCCTGGAACCAGCAGCACGACGAGGTGCTCGAGCAGGCGGAGAAACTGGCCGAGTCGGTTCGGGAACGTGTCGCCGCCCGAACCGCCCCGGTTCGACTGGGAGTTCCCCAGATCACCGAGGCGGTCTCAAGTCTGCTGCGCATGCACGATCCGCAGCAAGGCGGCTTCGGCCCGGCGCCCAAGTTTCCGCAGCCCGTGTACCTTGAACTCCTGCTGAGTGTTCGAGGCAGCGCTGCGCACGAGACCCGCATCGCGATCGATTCCGCGCTCCGCACCACGCTGGACCACATGGCGCTCGGCGGGATCTTCGACCAGGCGGGAGGCGGCTTCCACCGCTACAGCGTCGATGCCCACTGGGTTGTTCCGCACTTTGAGAAGATGTTGTACGACAATGCGCAACTGGCATCCGTGTACGCGCAGGCGGCCCGGGTATTCGATGAGCCGCTCTATCGGCGCATCGCCCGGCGCACGATCGAGTATGTGTTGCGGGAGATGACGCTCGCGGACGATGCCCCGAACGCCGAACGGCAGGGCACGGTCACGCAAGGCAATCGGGCTGGCGTGGGAGGGGGGGGGTTGCCCCGCGGCGGCGGGTTCTTCTCCGCTCAGGATGCCGAGGCGAATCACCGGGAGGGTCAGAACTACCTCTGGACGACTGAGCAACTTGGGGCTGTTCTCTCGCGTGACGATGCCTCGATCGCTCTCCGCGTCTATGGGCTCGACGCGGGGCCGAACTTCCGCGATCCGCACCACCCCGATGAGCCGCCTTCAAACGTCCTTCGTTGGGCCGATCGCCCATCCGTTCTCGCGGCGGCATTGCAAAAGTCGGAGCACGAACTGCTCGCGGATGTCGAGAGGATCAACGAAGCGCTCCGAGATGCGAGGGCGGCTCGCGACCAGCCTGCAACCGATGACAAGATCATCGCTTCCTGGAACGGACTGATGATCGGCGCGCTCGCCCGGTCGGGGGCATTGCTGGATCGACCGGACTATGTCTCCGCCGCCGACCGGGCGGCCCGGTTCATTCTGTCGCGATTACGATCCGCTGATGGAGGGCTGCTGCGGGCGTTTCGAGCAGGCGAGGAAGATGCGGGCCAAGGGGTCCCGGGGTTCCTTGAAGACTACGCCTGTATGGCGCACGCCTGCATCGAACTGCATCGGGCCGGGGATGCCTCGGCACAGTGGCTTGAAGAGGCTCGCGCACTCGTCGCCGCGGTGGAAGCGAGATTCGGAGACCCGGTGACCGGCGGCTTTTTCGACACCCTTGCGGATCGCACGGACCTCTTCGTTCGACCTCGATCGACCTATGACGGCGCCCTGCCCAGCGGCATGGCGGTCATGCTCAACGTGCTTGTCGACCTGTTCGAGATTTCTGGCGATAAGGCGCATCGCGATCGCGCGCTCGCGGCGCTTCGATCGTTCAGTTCATCGATCGCGGCATCGCCGCTGGGCGCGGCGGGTTCGGTCAGGGCCCTGCTCCGGCTGTTGATGCTGGATGCGGACGCAATCCAACGAGCGTTTGCGGGCGACCCCCCGCCGGACGAGAAAGCACCCGGCGATTTCACGCCGGTTGAGATTCTTGCTGCGGTGGAGCGGGTTGTCCTTGCCCCGGACCGGCCGATCGGCTTGAAACTCCGGTTCCGCATCGCCCCGGGGTACCACATCATGGCCGCGGATCCGGGGGACAGTCCGGACGCCCAGGACCTCGCCCCGCTGCGTGTGCACATTGTCAGTGGTGCAGGGGTCACGGTCTTTGCCGATTACCCCGTGGGCACCCCATACGGAACTGATCGCTCACTGAGAGCACTTGCGGGAGAGTTCGAGTTGACTGTAGTGCTCGAGCGTCAGGGCGAGTGGAGCGGGACGCCGCTCATCGCCGTGACGTATCAGGCATGCAGCGAGAACACATGCCTTGCGCCCCGCACTGTTGAACTGGATGTCGCGATCGATCCGCGGGACTAGGCGGCTTTGGCCTGAGAAGGCGGGGTGTTTGCCGCGGCGGGCGTCGCTGCCGCGCCGTCCTTTGCTGATGGCGCCGACTGCTTGTCCGGGACCCGGATCGTTGCGCCGCAGCCCTTGCAGCGGACGTTCTTTCCCCGTGAACTCGTCGGGACGGCGAGAACGCGCCGGCAGGACAGACTGGGGCACATGATGCGAATCTGCTCGCCTGGCATGGGTGGTACCTCTAGGACCTCTCCCGTTATCGACCAAAGCCTCCCGCGCCTTCACCCCGGGTTCCGCGCGGGTTGCTCGGGCGCGGCCGCCCCGGGTCGCCAGCGTCCGCTAACCTACCCGGCACCACCAGATGCCCGCCGGAGCGGGATGCCACAGCCGGGGAACGGGACCGATGATGACCGCCGCGAACACTCAACCTGCGCATGCCTGCACCGCCGTCGTCGGCCTCCAATGGGGCGATGAAGGCAAGGGCAAGATCGTCGACCTTCTTGCCCCATCGTTCGACGCGATCGTGCGATACAACGGCGGTGCGAACGCCGGACACTCGGTGGTGGTTGGTGGAACGCGGTACGCGCTCCACCTGGTGCCTTCGGGGATTCTCTACCCCGGTAAGCAATCGATCATCGGCAACGGCGTCGTTGTTGATCCCGAAGTGCTGATCCGCGAACTCGACGGCCTGGCTGCCAAGGGCGTCGATGTTTCAGGGCTCGTTCTCTCAGACCGCGCACACGTGGTGATGCCCTACCACAAGGCCGAAGACGAACTGCGAGAGAAGTTGCTCTCCCAAGCCGGCAACGTTCCGACAGGCGGCGAGGCAGGCGCCCCGGAGGGGGCGAGCCAGGCGATCGGAACAACCAAGCGCGGCATCGGTCCCTGCTACGCCGACAAGGCGCATCGCGCGACCGCGGTGCGGGTCGAGGACCTTCTCCGGCCCGAGATCCTCAAGCGCCGGCTGCGCCACATCTGCGCTCTGAAGAACGCATACCTCAACGCGATGGGCGGGGAGAAGACCTATACGCCCGAGGAGTTGATTGCCTGGGCCGAGCCGATGGGCCGACGGCTCGCCGGATTGATCAAGGACACCACCTATCTGCTTCACGATCTGCTCGGCGCGGGAAAGCGGGTGCTGTTCGAGGGCGCCAACGCGGCATTGCTTGATGTTGACCACGGCACCCACCCGTTTGTGACGTCCTCGTCCACGACCGTTCTGGGCATTCCGTCCGGGACAGGTGTGCCCGGCTCGCGAATCGGCAACGTCATCGGCGTTGTGAAGGCCTATTCGACCCGCGTCGGCAACGGCCCCATGCTGACGGAGCAGGTCAACCCGATTGGCGACCGAATCCGCGAGCGGGGGCGGGAATACGGCACAACCACCGGACGCCCGCGGCGGGTGGGTTGGCTCGACCTTGTCGCCGTCCGCTACTCGGCGATGCTCAACGGCGTGTCGTCGCTCGCGGTCATGCTGCTGGATGTGCTTTCGGGGATTGACGAACTCCGTGTGTGCACGTCCTACCGGCTGGCGAGCGGAACTGTCACCGGCCGGTTTCCGCCCGATGCCGACATTCTGAACGCCGCCGAGCCTGTGTATGAATCGGTGCCGGGGTTCTCCGAGGATGTCACGGCCATCCGTGCCCGGGCGCAGTTGCCCGCAAACGCCCGGCGATACCTGGATCTCATTGAGCGGTTTGTCGGCGTTCCGATTTCACACGTCAGCGTCGGGCCGGATCGGGTGCAGACCATCATCGGTCACTGAGCCAGCGAGCCGAGCCGCGTCTGTGCCCAGAAATGAGAAGGGGTGAAGGCCGAATAACTCCCGCGGCGAACCCGGCCACAGCGCCTGCGTACGTTGGGAGGCCCCGAACCGCCGGGCGGGCAGCGATCGGCGCTACGATGCGCCGACTTCCAGCACCCCATGACGAACTCCGTCGCCATTCCCCCGGTCCAGCAGGCCCAGGCGGGCGTTTCAGCCAGCCCTTTCGCCTCCGATCCCGCGGCCATCGAAGTGGTTCGTCGGATGCGGGAACGCTCACCCAAGGCCGATCCGCTGGCGAGGCTGCCCGATGTCCACCCGTCGCGGATTCCGCGGCACGTCGCGATCATCATGGACGGCAATGGCCGCTGGGCCAACCAACGGGGATTTCCTCGTGTGTTCGGCCATCGCAACGGCGCGGCGGCAGTTCGCACGGTGCTTGAAGAGTGCGGAAAACTCGGCATCGAGGTGCTCACGCTGTACTCCTTTTCGATGGAGAACTGGAAGCGTCCGGCCGCGGAGGTCCAGGCTCTGCTCGATCTGTACACCGCCTACCTCGATGGCGAACTGGACCGCCTCATGCGGGAGAACATCCGGTTCCGGCAGTTGGGGCGGCGCGAAGGGCTCCCGGAAGCGGTGCTGCGGACCGTCGATCGCATCGCCGAGCAGACGTCCCGGAACACGGGTGCCACGCTCTGCCTTGCAGTGAACTACGGATCTCGGGCGGAGATCACCGACGCGTGCCGGGCGATCGCGGCGGAGGTCGCCGCCGGCCGCCGAAAACTGGAGGAGATCACGCCCGAGTGCGTTTCATCGCACCTGTACACCGCCGGCCTGCCCGATCCGGATCTCCTGATCCGCACGGCCGGTGAGATGCGGGTGAGCAACTACCTGCTCTGGCAGATCTCCTACGCCGAACTGCACGTCACCCCGGTTCTCTGGCCCGACTTCGCCGTCGCCGACCTTCACGCCGCCATCCGTGACTTTGCGGGCAGATCGAGGAGATTCGGCGGGTTGGAAGAGGCATCCGACTCTGCGGCGGCAGGCGTGGTCTGAGTCTGGCCGACGGGCGATCGGCTAACCTTCGCACCGTGCTCCGACACCGCCTGCTCCTGGGTCCGCTGTTCATCGCCGCCCTCATCGGGCTGCTGTGGCTCGACGAGTGGATCGACCGTCAGCCTTGCCCAGCCGGCCTTGGCTGGCTGTGTTCGGACGGGACTGACACGCTCCCTCCGGCGCTGGTGCTGTTCTTCATCGGGCTCGTCCTCGTGTCGATCGCGGCACGGGAAATGGGGCGGATCTTCCATGCCGGCGGCGTTGCGGCCTCACGACGATGGATGTCTATCGCCGCGATCGCCGGGCTGGCAGTCTCGGCCGCCTTGCCAAAGGATCTCTCATCCAACCACTCGGTTGCGATTGTCTCGAGTTGCGGCGCGATGGTTCTCATCGGGTCCCTGCTCTGGCACATCCGCGCCAGGAATCTCCATGGGGCAACGGCCGCGGCCGGCGCCGCGATGTTCGCCTTTGTCTACCTCGGCCTGATGTTCGGCTTCATGCTCGCGATTCGTCGCGAACATTCGGCCTGGCTGCTGCTGTCCATCGTGGCGATCACCAAGTCCTGCGACACCGCCGCCTACTTCACGGGCAAATCGATCGGCCGCCACAAGTTGATCCTCTGGATCAGTCCGGGGAAGACGTGGGAAGGACTCGCGGGGGGGGTGATCGGCGCCGCGCTGGTGGCGATCCTGTGCTCCTGGCTCTTGCGGAACTATGGCGATCCCTCGGGTCCGCTCGCTTCGTCTCCCTGGTGGATGTCGGCAGCCTTTGGGGTCGTCCTGGCCCTCGCCGGCCAGGCGGGCGACCTGCTGGCGTCGGTGCTGAAGCGAGACGCGGGCATCAAGGACTCCGGGAAGATCCCGGGATTCGGCGGCATTCTCGACATGATCGACTCGCTGCTGCTTGTCGCACCGGTCGCCTATTGGCTGATCGGTGTGCTCTAGCACGAACAGTCTGCGACCGGCCGGTTGGAAATCGCGGCGGCGGGCACGACTTTGCGGCTGTTTCAGAGGGCTCGATCGCATTCCGGCTTTGAACTCTCGACCGCCCCATGCCAACGGCCGATGCGCGGTGTATACTTGGGTCGTTCGGCCGGTGTGACATTCCGCGTTCCTTCGGGGCGACTGCATGAGCCTTACCAAGCAGCTCCTTGACCTATTCCGTGTTGACAAACAGCTCCGTGGCCTGAGGCATCGCCTCGAGGCAGCGGAGCGTTTTCTTTCCCAGCAGCAATCACAACTCGCCGAACTGGAGCGAACCCGGACAGACCTCACCGGTCAGATTCGGCAACTCCGTGCCGCGGCGGCGAATGACGAGGGCGAGGCTCAGCGCCTCGAGGCCCGCATGGCCGCGATTCGCGAGCAGATGAACCAGACCAAGACGGCCAAGGAGTACCAGGCTCTGGTGACCGAGGTCAACACGTTCAAAGCCCAGAAGTCCGAGTGTGAAGAGCGGGCCATCGAGGCCATGGGCCGAGTTGAGCAATCCGAAGCGAAACTCAAGGAAACCCAGGCCCAGTTCGACGAGCGCACCCGGATCGTCGACAAGGCGACGAAGGACCGCGACGAGCGGGCGGTCGAGATCAAGGATCGTGTCGCCGAGTTGTCGGCCCAGCGGCAGGATCTTGCCAAGGCCATCCCCGCTTCCAGCCTCAACGAGTTCGAGCAGCTGGTGAAGGCCCGTGGCGATGAAGCCATGGCGCACATCGAGATGATCGACCGTCGTGCCCACGAAGGCTCCTGCTCCGCGTGCATGATGGCGATTCCGGTCGAGTCACTCAGTGCGCTGATGACCGGCAAACTCACCCGGTGTCCCTCCTGCCGGTGCTACCTCTACATCGAGGAGAGCATCATGAACCAGCCGGAGGAGCCTCGCAAGCGCAAGACATCGAAGAAGAAGGAAGCCAAGGAAGAGGTCGCGAAGACCTGAACTCCGGGGCGCCGCTGACTGTCCATTTCCGCTACGCTCAACCTCATGCGGAGCGCAACGCTTGAGCATGGGTGGGCACGTTCACGTCACGCGCTGATCCCCGCCGCGGTTGCGCTGTCGCTGTGCGTTCCCGGGTTGCGGCAGGGCGCGCTCGCGACGGACACCGCCTGGTACACGGCGATTGCGGTTCAATCCTGGCAGAACGCCATCAAGGACGGCCCTGGATCGTTGTGGTCGCTTCTGGGCGTGGCGGGCCGGCACTACTTCAACAAGCCCCCGCTCGGATTCTGGCTGAATGGTGCGCCGATCGCCCTGCTCGGCCCATCAACAGCCGCGGCCAGGCTTGGTAGCGTGCTGGCCTGCGTGCTGTGTGTGCTGGCCGCTGCGCGGCTTGGGAGGCTACTCGGCGATCGCGCCGTCGGACTCGCCTCCGGGATGGTTCTGGCGCTCACCTGGGAGTTTGTTCGCCACAGCCACGCGTTTTCTCTCGATCTGTGGATGACGCTCTTCCTGACGCTCGCGGCGTGCTCGGTCGCGTCCGCCGTGCGGAGCAACTCCGCCGCCCGTGTTGCGTTTGCGGGTCTCTGGATCGGTCTAGCGCTGATGGTCAAGCCGCTTGTGCCGCTGCTGGCCCTCCCGCTGCTGGGCTTGTGGCTCGTGTCCCAAGGTCGCGCTCGATGGCTGCGCTGGCTGCTTGTTGCCGGGCTTCTAGCCATGTTCGTCGCGGCGCCGTGGCACGTGTCGATGCGGCTCCAGCACGGCGCCGAGTTCACCAATCAGTACTTCGGCCGCGAGGTGCTGGAGCGAGCGGCCGCCGGCCCTGTTGCGGACTTCAACAAGGGCAGCGAGAGCCCGACTTACTACCTCGGCGTGCTGCTCAGTTCCTACTGGCCGTGGTTGCTGACGCTCGCGGTCGCGGGCGTGTCGCTGTGCCTGGATCGTGGGCGTGGTCGACATCGAGCGGCATTGCTGCTGGCGCTCGCGTGGAGTGCGGGGTGGCTGGTGCTCTTGTCGGTATTCCCGGATAAGCGCCCGCGATACCTGCTGGTGATCTACCCGGTCGCGGCCGTGGCGAGCGCGCTCGTGCTCGTTCGCGTCGCACCGCCTCGCATCCGAGAACTCTGGCGTGTGGTGAGCATATGGGCGCTCCCGGTGTGCGCGGCCGCAGCGGTCGTGGTCAGTTGCTTGCCCGTGCAGATCCACCGCAAGGAGCCGCCGCAGTGGGAAAGGCTCTACGCATGGATTCGCGTGGAGGGTTCACCGACCATCTATGCGGGCGGTCTGGCGCCTCAACGATCCGCGCAGGTGTACTTGGCGACGGGGGCATGGCCCGCACCGACGCGAACGGTCGCGGGAGAGCGGATCGCTGATCCGCCTGCAGGGGCCTTTGTTCTCTATCACCGGCGAGACGGTCTCGCGCCGGGACGCAATGAGACGGTGGTGTTTTCCGAGGGTGATCTCATCGTCACGCGTTTGAACGATGGCGCGTGGGCGCCCATGCCGATGTCGGATCCGGGTGAATAGCCGCTGGGATCGCCCAGTCTGTGACGGGGAGCTTTGGAGAGGAGGTGCTCAGGCTTCAAACAACGCAGTGTCCGAGATCGACCGTCCCGCGCCGGGCAAGCCGATGTGTGAAGCGCCTGCCGGCGTCAGCATCCGGCCGCGGCGTGTCCGCGCCAGGAATCCGATCTGGAGCAAGTACGGCTCGACGACGTCCTCGAGCGTGCCAGCATCCTGGTTCAGGGTCGCCGCCACCGCTTCCAGCCCGACCGGGCCGCCGTCGTACACCCTGGCGATTACCCGGAGGTAGGCACGGTCAAGTTCATCTAGGCCCAGTTCATCAACGCCCTCAAGAGCAAGCGAGTCGGTCACCATCGGGCAGGTCAGCACACCGTCACCGCGGACCTGCGAAAAGTCTCGAACGCGGCGGAGCAGCCGGTTGGCGATCCGCGGCGTGCCGCGAGATCTGGCAGCAATCCGCGCCAATGCGCCGGGCTCTCCCGCGCTGGGTCGACCGTTCGCCGAAGGCTCGTCGGTTTTCACCCCAAGCAGTTCGCACGACCTGCGGAGAATGGTCAGCAGTTCCTCCGCGGAGTAATAGCGAAGATTGTGGGCGATTCCAAAGCGACTCCGCAGCGGCGCCGACACCAGCCCGGCGCGGGTGGTTGCACCGATGAGCGTGAACGGCTTGATGTTGATCTGTACCGTCTGCGCGTTCAGACCGCTTTCCATGCGGACGTCGATCCGGAAGTCCTCCATGGCCGGATAGATGAACTCTTCGACCGCGATCGGCAGCCGATGGATCTCGTCGATGAAGAGCACGTCGCCGTGCTCCAGCCGGGTCAGCGCGCCGACCAGATCGGTCGGTCGGGTCAAGGCAGGTCCGCTGGTGACGTGAACCTTGCTGCCCATCTCTTCCGCGATGACGTGTGCGAGCGTGGTCTTTCCCAAGCCCGGCGGTCCGTGGAGCAGCACGTGCTCCATGGGTTCTCCACGGGCCTTGACGGCGCGGATCGCGATGTCCAGCCGCTCGATCAGTTCCGGCTGGCCGATGTACTCCGACATCCGTTTCGGACGGAGAGACCAGTTCCGCTCCTCGGCGAGCGGCTCGGCAACCGGAGAGACCAAGCGTTCAACGGCCATGCCGGAGTTTAGCGGTGAATGCACTCCCGGATGAACCTGCCGGCAGGCCTCCGGGTCAGGGGTTGACCGCCCGATCCGGGCGCTGCCCACCAGAGTCCGCGGGGCCGCGGCGAGCGGGACGTCGTGGTTCCGCTTCCGTTGCCGGCTTCACTTCCCACCGTGGCAGCATCTCGTCTGCGCAGGCAAGGTTGTACGCGGTGATCGCCGCGCACGTGGCCGATTGCTTCAAGTACTCGGGGATCGCCAGGTCAATCTTGTCAAACTGCGTGTGCCAGCCGCGGCCGTACTCCGCCCGGCCGATCTCGTCCCAAAAGAACCCGGGCACGCCCTTACGCACAAAACTGGCGTGGTCGGAACCGCCGCTCTGCTGGAAGTCCTCGCCGCCCGGACGGATGTTCACGTTCAGCGGCTTTCCGTCGACCGAGTCGAAGAACTTGCCGTTCACCGGAGCGGTCGCGGCGGCGAGCATCGGCGCCATGGCGTCGGTGCATCCCAGTCCGCCCTCGTAGTTTGTGCCGCCGTCGTCGACAAACACGGCGGAGATCTTCGGCAACTGGTCCGCGATTCGATCGACGTAGGACGCAGAGCCCAGCAGGCCCTGCTCCTCGCCCGTCCACAGGATGAACCGGATGGTCCTCCGTGGCTTCACCCCCGCGGCCATCAACAGCCGCGCCGCTTCCAGGGTGACGCTCGAACCGGTCCCGTTGTCGGTGGCGCCCTGCGATCCCGGACCATTCCAAGAGTCCATGTGCGCAGAGACGATCACCACTTCATCCGCCTTGTCGGTGCCCGGGATCTCGCCGATCGTGTTGTAAACCGGGATCGGCCCGGGCGTCAGCGTGTGCTTGAGGTCGAACTCCAGCACGACCTCGTCCCCATCGGTCATCCGCGAGTTGATGTAGTCGTAGTCCGGCAGGGCGACGCTCACCTCGATTTCGCGCGGGGCGTCCCCGGCCTTGGTCTCTCGCCAGCGACGGACGCTCGTGGTCCAAACGCGGTCGTCTCTCGACGACGAGACGAAGCCCAGAATCCCGGCGTCGAGATATGGTCGCAGTTCCTCCCGCAACGCGTCGAAGCGAGAGCGGTCTTCCTCACGCCGCGCGAGCGCGGCATCGGTCTCCAACTTGTTCCGCTCGGCGTGCATTGCCAGCACCCGGTCACTCATCGAGTAGCCGACACCGCGCATGTCGGTTCGGCCGGGTGTCAGCACCGCCTTCCGCATCACCCATGCCCCCTTGAGGTGTTCCTTGACGCTCTCGAACTCCTCTGGAGTTTCAGGCATTCGTACAACCGGGCCGCGAACCGGTCCGTCGGTTCCGTGCACCCAGGCCAGGGTCGTGAACTGCAGGTCGCGGACTTTGACCAACTCCGTCTCGGCCTTCGCCTGGGGATCGCTTGGCTCTGCACCCGACTCTCCGCGTCCTGCCCTCTTCGGACGTGCGAGCAGCACCGCACCTGTCGACGGTCCGCGGTCAAAGCGAGTCTCAATCTCTCCCCACTTGTCCAGTTGGACATTCGACAGGCCCCATCCGCGGAACTGCGCGGCCGCCCACCGATTCGCCTCCTCGGCGTTGCTCGAACCCGTGAGTCGCGGCCCGATCGACTGCGTCAGGTGTGTCAGGTGGTCCATCACGCGGTTTCGGTTGATCCCTTCATCGAGGATTCTCGCGATTGTCGCCTCATCTCCCATCCGGATCGACGGTACCGCAGCCCGCTCGCCGTTGATCACGGCAAATCGCTCATCGTGCGATGTCGCATCAGGTGCCGCAACGGCTTGGCGCTCACTCACCGCTCCGGACTGACAGCCGGTGAGAGCGGCTGCGAGCAACATCGTCGCGCCCGCCGCGGCGGCCGGGCAAACTGAAAACGCCGACGACTTTATGGTCTGCCTCATGCGATGGAACTCCCGAAAAAGAACGATGGCACGCACCCGGGCTCAGATGGAGGGAACAGCCCGGCACGATACCGACTTTCTGCCCTGGAGTCCCAACCGGTAGCGACGGCCGTACTGAAGGCAGCCGGAACGGGCCTGAACTGAACCCTTGGTCAGCGGTTGACGCCGACCGCGCCGGTGGGGTATCCCTTTCGCCGCCACGTCGCCAGCAGCGTGTCGCGATCGGTTGTTTCCCAGACGCTTCCATCCTCAAGGCTGCTGCGCAGAAGCGAGCCATCTGCCCCGTAGGTGAATGCGACCGGGCTCGATTCGTCCCGATACCAGGTCTGGATGTCCCAGACAGCCTTGGCGCTCCCGCCCTTGGCGGGCGACAGAAGGTCCCGGCGCAGCGAAACGGTCTTGGTCTGGCTCTGATAGGTGTAGGTTCCGAGTTCCGCCTGGATCTGCTTGGTGATCATCAGTCGGTGAAGCAGGAACAGTTCCAACTGGCTGATATAGCCTTCGGGCGGAACATACGGCTCGACTTCCTCGGCTGCCTTGCCGCTGTCACTGACCGAAACGTTTAGATCGGTACCGTTTCGTGCCCCCGTCTCGGTGGCCATGGCGATCCGTTCGCCCTTCGGCCCCCAGACGACGGTCTTGAGCATCCAGGCCTCTTCGGTCCGATCCGGGACCATGAAATACAGGCCTTCGGTGTCGATGACGTTTTCGCCCCGAAGCAGGCGGGCCTGGATGCGGGCGAGGTAGCCTTCCTGCTGCCCGCCGCGGCGTCCGGCGTTGCCGCCGAGTTCTGAGCGACGGCCCTTCCAGAATCGCATGGTGCGGAATCCCAGTTCCTGTGCGTCGCCCGCCCCGCCTCGCTTGCCGGGCAGGTACAGGCGGTGCACGATCTCGCGATCGCCGGTGAGTACGCGGTCGTAGTCCGCCGCAGTCACCCCTGCGAAGAACGCTGATCCGGCGCGGACGAGCGCGCCACGCGAGGCGTTCAGATCGCCCGTGTCCATGAACCGCACGGTCGCGATGCTGGCCTCATAGAGCGGCCGCGCGGTGGCAAACTTCTCTTCCGCGGTGATCAGTTCAAACACCACGAACTGGTTGGCGGATGGTTTGAAGATCGAGTAGCCCTTGACCAGCATGGACCCATCGGGCCGCGGCAGGGAGACATAGAGCCGCTCGCACACCGCACCGCCTGTCACGGTGAGGTTCGAGACGCGGTCGATGACCTTTGCCTTGGTTTCCAGGATCAGTTTCTGATCCGGATCGGTGACGCCATACGCCCCCTGCAGGAGCGCCAGAGTCTGATCGGCGGCATCCTTGATCGTCGCGGCAGCGTTGGTGACCTGCGGGGTCTGGATGTTGATGATCCACTCAGCACCTTCGGGAACGACCTGCACTGTGCGACGCTCGCCGACTTTGGCGGTCTGTGCGATACTTCCTTCCGGAAACCGAACTGTCAGGCCAACCTCGTCGAGGTGGAATTCAGTCTCCGCAAGTTCAACGACTTGACCACGCGGCGGGGGGGATGCCGGCTTCGGAGCCTGCGCCACTGCCGGAAAAATCCCCGTGTTCAGGGTGATCATGCAGATCACCGAAGCAGCCCAAACAGTCACAGAACTTGACGACCTAGTTTCCCCGGTGTGTTCGCGGGTCTTCATGGGAACTCTCCATCGGGCGGGTGGGGACCGCAGCCTGAGCATACCGTCAGGCGGTGGCGGAAGGGCAAAATCTTCGCGTTCCGTCCGGTCCCATCGTTGACATTCGGGCCGAGCCCCGTATCTTTCCGGCTCGCCCCACTTTGCGCGGGGCCTGCGTCCTGGACACGAACGGTTCGAGAGCACTCGCGGAAAGACACGATGAGCGGCGGTCGCATCCGAATTCGAATGGAAGCCTACGACCACTTGGCGCTTGACGCCTCGGCGAAGGAAATCGTCGAGCATGCGAAGCGCACCAGCGCGAAGGTCGCAGGTCCGATCCCGCTCCCGACGCGCGTCGAGCGCTACACCGTGCTCCGCAGCCCGTTCATCGACAAGAAATCCCGCGAGCAGTTCGAGATCCGCACCCACAAGCGGATCATCGACATCCTCGAGCCGAACCCCCGCACCGTTGACGCCCTGAATCGACTGATCGTCCCCGCAGGCGTCTTCGTCAAGATCAAGGCCTAGTTCCTCAACCCCACGGCGCATACGCGTGGGGTTTGTTGTTCGAATCGTCCGCTTCCTCTGCCCAACGCGGCACGAAGCACCGCCTCCCGGAGCCTCGTCCATGCTGCTTCTCGGTAAGAAACTCGGCATGACCCGCATCTTCAACGATGATGGCGTCAGCCTGCCGGTGACGATCCTCGAAGTCGGCCCGTGCGTGGTCACGCAGGTTCGCACGACCGAGGCGGATGGTTACACCGCGGTTCAGATCGGCTGGGGCGATGCGAAGCCCCGCCGCTCCACGTTCCAGACGATCGGGCACGATGCGAAGGCCGGTTGCGGCCCCAAGCGATTCCACCGCGAGTTCCGCGTCGCCGCGGACAAGGCGGGTGAGTACACGCTCGGGCAGGAGATCACGGTCGCCGCGCTTGAAGGCTCGGCATATGTCGACGTGACCGCCACGAGCAAGGGCAAGGGCTTTGCCGGTGCGATGAAGCGTCACAACTTCAAGGGCATGTGCGCCAGCCACGGCACCGAGCGCAAGCACCGCTCGCCCGGCTCGATCGCCAGTTACGCAACCAACCGTGGTTGGTCGGGCAAACTCAAGAAGGGCAAGAAAATGCCCGGCCATCTCGGCGCCGAGCGAGTGACTGTTCGCTCTCTTGACCTGGTGAAACTCGACGCCGGCCAGAACCTCGTTCTGGTGAAGGGCGCGGTCCCTGGTCCGAACGAAGGCTTTGTAATGATTCGCCCCGCGGCGCGCTTGAGCAGGTCCAAGGCCAAGAAGGTGTCGGAGGCGAGCAAGAAGTGATCCCGGAATCGCGGCGAAGGACGCCGCGGCAAGGGTTTGAGAATCTCCGCCGGTCGTGAGGAATCGCGGCCGTCGGGCCCGAAGGGTCCGCAAGGAAACCGTCGGGCGGGAACAAGAGGTTGAGCCGGCACCAGGCGCGTCGCCCGGTGCCCGGAGAGACAGCCGAGTCGATTCCGAGCCGCCCCCACCAATCAACAGGCGGGCGTGCCGGATAGGCGAAGGTCAGCGAGTCGGGACAGGCGTTCCGGCTCATTCGAGGCGTCAGACGAGAGGCGACAGATGGATGTCCCCGTCATCAACATGAAGGGCGTCGAGGTGGGCAAACTGTCCATCGATGCCAACCAACTCGGCGGCGAGGTCAACCCCGCGTTGATCAAGCAGGCTTACGTGATGTACCACGCCAATCAGCGCGTGGGAACGTCCCGGACCCTCAATCGCCACGCTGTCGAGGGTTCAACCAAGAAAATCTACAAGCAGAAGGGCACCGGCCGCGCTCGGCACGGTGACAAGAAGGTCCCGCAGTTCCGCGGCGGTGGTCACGCGCACCACAAGCAGCGCGACCACGACGACTACCGCAAGGAGATGCCCAAGAAGATGCGCCGAAAGGCGAATCTCAACGCGCTGCTTGCCAAACTCGTTGACAACGAGGTCCGCATCGTCGACTCGCTCGCGATGCCTTCCCCGAAGACTCGCGAGTTCATCGCCTTCCTCGAGGCGATCAAGGTCGATCGTTCGGCGCTCGTCGCCGTCGGCGCCGACAACGACGCGGTCCGCCGCTCGGGCCGCAATCTCGAGACCGTGACGCTCTGCCAGCCGGCGCAACTCAACTGCTTCGAGTTGCTCAATCACCGTTTCCTGGTCATCGCCAAGGCCGACCTCCAGGCCTATCTCGCCGGCCCGCAGGCCCAGACCACCAAGGTCGCCAAGACCAATCCGCTCGGCCGTCGCAAGAAGGAGGCCGCACGATGAAGTCCATCGATGTCATCAAGCGCCCGCTCATCACCGAGAAGGGCACCTGGGGGATGAACGAACAGAACCGCTATGCGTTCGTCGTCAATCCCAAGGCAACGAAGGTCGAGATCAAGCGCGCGGTCGAGGAGTTGTACAAGGTCAAGGTCGAGCGCGTAAACACGCAGACCCGCAAGGGTGAGCACCGTCGCTACAAGTACGGCGTCCGCCAGGAGCCGACGACGAAACTCGCCACGGTCCGGCTGGCCGAAGGAAGCACGATCGAACTGTTCTGATTCCGTGCCGCGGCTGCCGCGGCCGGAGAGTGAAGAGGTTGAACGATGGGCATCAGAATCTACAAGCCGACGAGCGCCGGGCGCCGCAACGCGTCCATCAGCGACTTTGCGGACATCACCAAGAGCTCGCCGGAGCGTTCGCTCCTGCGTCCCTTGAAGAACACCTCAGGTCGCAACCACAGCGGCAAGATCACGGTGCGCGGTCGCGGCGGCGGCGCGAAGCGCATGTACCGCTCCATTGATTTCCGCCGTGGTGATCGCGATGGCATCGAGGCCGTGGTCATCGGCATCGAGTACGACCCCAACCGCTCGGCGCACATCGCTCTCCTGCAGTACACCGACGGCGTGAAGCGGTACATCATCGCTCCGCTTGGCCTGACCGATGGCGACAAAGTCATGTCCCGCGGCGACAGCCCCGCCGAGCCCA
Organism: uncultured Phycisphaeraceae bacterium; assembly: GCA_964409775.1. Lineage (GTDB taxonomy): Bacteria > Planctomycetota > Phycisphaerae > Phycisphaerales > UBA1924 > JAHBXL01. The sequence goes on from CAYPEI010000003.1 coordinate 219,300, forward strand.
AGCCCGGCAACTGCATGCGTCTTCGTGATATCCCGACCAGCATGGATATCCACTGCGTCGAACTCAAGCCGGGAGAAGGCGCAAAACTGTGCCGCTCGGCCGGGCGTTCTGCCAAACTCATGAACAAAGAAGGCGCACACGCCACCATCATGCTGCCTTCCGGCGAACTTCGCAAGGTGCCGATCGACTGCCGCGCCACCATAGGCGTGATCGGAAACTCCGACCATCAGAACCGCCGTCTGGGCAAGGCCGGACTCTCGCGTCACCTGGGCATCCGGCCGAAGACCCGCGGCGTCGCCAAGAGCCACAACGCCCACCCGCTGGGCGGCGGTTCGGGGCGGTCCAAGGGCAATCGTCCGCCGGTCGGCCCCACCGGCACCCTCGCCAAGGGCGGCGGCACCCGTGACCGCAAGAAGGCATCGACCAAGTTGATCATCCGCCGCCGCGTCAGCAAACGCTTCGGCCAGAAGAAGTAATCACTCCCTCGCCACCGGGCAGCACGAGTTAACGGAACCACGACCATGGGACGCAGCCTCAAGAAGGGACCGCACGTCGACGAGCGACTCTACCGCAGGGTCGAGCGTTTGAACCAGCAGAACAAGCGCGAGGCCATGAAGACCTGGGCGCGTGACTGCACGATCGTTCCCGAGTTCGTCGGGCACACGTTCAAGGTCCACAACGGCCGTCAGTTCCTCGATGTGTTCATCACCGAGGACATGGTCGGCCACAAGCTCGGCGAGTTCAGCATCACACGCACTTTCCGCGGACACACGAACAAGAAGGAAGGCATGGAGGCCGCCGCCGCCGCCCCTGCCAAGAAGTAAAGAACCCGCGGGCCGCACGCCGGCCCGAACCATCGAGCATCAAGGAACAAGGCCGTGAGGATCAACCCCGAAAAGCTGAAGAGCCGAGCCGCCGAGGCCCGCGTGAGCGTCGAGGCGCTCGCCCGCGCCGTCGAGCGCACGGGCCTGATGAAGGATCGGGCCGTCTCCGCCGTCCAGAACTGGATGCGCGGCAACGACCATCCGCGATGCAAGGCCGAGGACATCCGCGCGATGGCCCAGGCCCTGGGCTGCCAGCCCAAGGACATCGTCCGATTCACCAACGTCTTCCGCTATCACCGCGGCAGTCCCCGCAAGGCCAAACTGCTCGTCGATCTGATCCGCGGCAAGAAGTTCGATCAGGCCGTCAACCTGCTCACGTTCACCACCAAGCGTGCAGCGGTGGATGTCAAGCAGGCCCTGATGGCCGCGTACGCCGAGGCCGAGCAGGCCGGCGCCGATGCAGGCTCGCTGGTCGTGACCGAGAGCCTCGTTGCCAACGGTCCCGTCATGAAGCGGTTCCAGCCGAAGGACCGCGGCCGCGCACACCCGATTCTCAAGCGCATGACCCACATCACCGTGGGCGTGGAGGAACGCTGAACCTATGGGCCAGAAGACTCATCCATTTGGGTTCCGGGTCGGCATCACCGAGGCTCACAAGAGCCGCTGGTACGCGCCCAAGGCGCTCTACGGTGAACTGCTGATCGAGGACGAGAAACTCCGCAAGTTCCTCGACAAGCGGTTCAACCGCCAGCCGCCCCACGCCGCGGTCAGCGACATCCACATCGAGCGCACCCGCGAGGAACTCAAGATCATCGTCAAGACGGCCCGTCCCGGTCTGGTCATCGGCCCCAAGGGCGCCGAGGTCGACCGCCTGACCGAGGAACTGCAACTGATGACCGGTCGCAAGGTCTCGATCTCGATCATCGAGATCAAGAACCCGGACCTTGACGCCAAACTCGTCGGCGAGAGCGTGGCGGAGCAACTCCGCAAGCGGGCCAGTTTCCGCCGCGTCGTGAAGATGCGTGCGGAGGCCGCGATGCAGGCCGGCGCCACCGGCGTCAAGATCCAGATCTCCGGCCGGCTCGGCGGCGCCGAGATGAGCCGGGTGCTGGCGGTGAAGTTGGGCTCGCTCCCGCTGAGCACGCTTCAGGCGAACATCGACTACGCGCACTCGGAGGCGTTCACCACCTACGGCGCGATCGGCGTGAAGTGCTGGATCTACAAGGGCATGTACACCCAGGGCATGGTCGACGAGACCGAGTCGAAGGCGGCGGGCGGTCGCGCCCGCGCCCGCGGCCGTCGGTGAGCGACAGTGATCGAGTTCCCGCAGCAGACGGAGTGTGACGCATGGCGTTGATGCCGAAACGAGTGAAGTACCGCAAGGAAATGCGCCGGGTCCGTCCGCGCAAGGCGACCAAGGGCAACTACGTCGCGTTCGGCGAGTACGGCCTGCAGTCCATGGAGGGCGCGTGGGTCCCCGCCCGCACGCTCGAGGCCGGTCGCGTCGCGGCCCAGCACTTCCTCAAGCGCGAGGGCAAGTTGTTCATCCGCGTCTTCCCGGACAAGCCCATCAGCAAGAAGCCGCTGGAGACGCGAATGGGCACCGGCAAGGCGGACGTGGACTGCTGGGCGGCCCGCGTGAAGGCCGGCACGATGCTCTTCGAAATCGCGGGCGTGCCCGAGGCGCTCGCCAAGAAGGCGCTCGTCCGCGTCGCCATGAAGATGCCCGTCAAGTGCCGGTTTGTCGGCCGCCGCCTCTCGGTGTAATGGGAACCAGGCACGGGATCGAGAACGAACGAGGATCAAGCGATGACCGGTGAAGAAGTGCGAAAGTTGACAGATGAGGAACTCGGGCTCGAGCTCAAGCGCCTGCACACGCAGTTGCACACGATCCGCTCGCAGTTTGTGACCGAGAAGGTCGAGGACTCCTCGACGTATGGCAAGACCAAGAAGGACATCGCCCGCGTGCTGACCGAGCGCACCGCTCGGCGGGCCCGGAAGAGTTGAACGACATTCGCCCGCGAACCGCGGGCGGGCACGAACACGGATACGCCGCCATGGCCAAGACGACGACCAGCAAACCCGCTCCCTCCGCTCCGGCAGCCCCGGCGCAGATCCACGGCACCAAGCTCGGTGTGGTGGAGTCCGACAAGCGAGCCAAGACCCGCAAGGTCGTGGTCCACTTCAAGGAGCGCCACCCCAAGTACGGCAAGTTCGTCTCTAAGCGCACCATCCTCCAGGTGCACGACGAGAACAACGAGTCGGCCCTCGGCGACACCGTCGAGATCGCGCAGTGCCGCCCCATCAGCAAGACCAAGCGGTGGCGGCTGGTCCGGGTCGTGCAGAAGAGCCGTCGGGTGGAGTTGATCAAGGACTGATTCTTTCTCGAGCCGATCCGGGCCACGCCCGGCCGGGCGAAGAGGTACACGAAGATGCTGCAGCAGGAAACACGATGCGAAGTCGCGGATAACAGCGGGGCCAAGGAGGCCTACGTGATCCGCGTCTACGGCGGCTCCACCCGGAGCGGCGCCTTCACCCGCCGCACGGCCGGGATCGGCGACCGCGTCCTGGTCTCCATCAAGAAGGCGCTCCCCGGCGCGGAGGTCAAGGCCGGAGACAAGTCCAAGGCCGTCGTCGTCCGCACCACCAAGCCCACGCGCCGCCCTGACGGCTCGTACGTCAAGTTCGACACCAACGCGGTCGTCCTCATCGCCGACGACGGAAACCCGAAGGGCACCCGCATCTTCGGGCCCGTCGCGCGAGAACTCCGCGAGAAGAACTACATGAAGATCGTTTCCCTTGCACCGGAGGTCGTCTGACCATGGCACGCCACGTCCGCACCGGCGACAACGTCATCGTGAACAGCGGCTCTCACAAGGGCAAGGTCGGCACGATCATGCGGATCCTCACCAAGGAGGATCGCGTGATCGTCAAGGGCATCAACCTCCGCACCAAGCACCTGCGCCCGACGCGCCTGAACCCTCAGGGCGGGATCATCACCCGTGAGGCGCCGATCCACATCTCCAACGTGAGCCCCGTCGTCGACGGAAAGCCCACCCGCGTCCGCTTCATCAACAAGCCCGACGGAAGCAAGGTCCGCGTCGCCGCCCGCGGCGGCCAGGAACTGGGCGTCGTTCGCGGCCCGGATGCCAAGAAGAAGCACGCCGCCAAGCCCGCCCGAACCACCAAGCCCGCCAAGAAGTAATCGCCCGCCGCATCTCGCACTCTGGAACTGACCAATGGCCAAGGACATGACAAAGAAGCCGCAGGGCAAGAAGACCAAGGGCGACGACGATGCGCCCGTCGGGCCGCTCCCGCCGCCCCGTCTCAAGGGCGTGTACGAGGAGAAGGTCCGCAAGGCCATCGCCGAGAAGTTCGGACTGGGTAACCCGATGGCCCAGCCCCGGCTGCGCTCCATCGTGATCAACGTCAACATGGGTCGACACCTCGACGGCACGAAACTGCCTCCGAACGTGAAGACCACCGTGCTCGACACGCTCACCAAGATCAGCGGCCAGCGGCCGGTGGTCCTCAAGGCCAAGAAGAGCGTTTCGAACTTCAAGGTCCGCGAGGGCTACGAGACCGCCGCCATGGTCACCCTCCGCCGCGAGCGGATGTGGCACTTCCTCGACCGGCTGATCAACCTGGCGACCCCGCGTATCAAGGACTTCCGGGGCCTGAACGACCGCAGTTTCGATCGGCAGGGCAACTACGCCATGGGCCTGTCGGAACAGGGCGTGTTCCCCGAGATCAACATGGCCGAGGTGACGTTCACCCACGGCATGAACATCAACATGATCTTCAGCAACTCATCGCCGGAACTCAGCCGGTTTGTGCTCGCGGAACTCGGCATGCCGTTCCGCCGCGAAGAAAAGCGCGAGCCCAAGGCCGCCTGAGACCGCGAACCGAAGGAAGCATTGACCCCGCACCGGGGACGACGGAGAAGAACGTATGGCGACGAAGGCCCAGACCGCACGCGCGAACCGCAAGCCCAAGTACAGCACCCGCATCGTGCGCCGGTGCGAGCTCACGGGCCGCGCCCGCGGGGTGTACCGCAAGTTCCGCATCAGCCGCATCATGCTCCGGAAACTCGCCCTCGAGGGCAAGATCCCCGGGATGCGCAAGGCGAGTTGGTAACGAGACACCCAGGGACCTTTCTGACCCCGACCGAATCATGACGGCGCGCCGCGCCACAGGGACTGCCCGATGTCGATCAACGACCCCATCTCAGACATGCTGACTCGCATCCGCAACGCCGCGAGCATCAAGGCCAAGATCGTCGAGTGCCTCAACTCGAAGGTTTGCCGTGGTATCGCCGACGTCCTGCGCGACGAGGGCTACATCGACGGCTACGAAGTCGTCGATGACGGACGCCAGGGCCGCATCAAGGTGAAACTCAAGTACGGTCCCCGCGGCGAGACGGTGCTCAACTCGCTGCACCGCGAGAGCAAGCCCGGTCGGCGCGTCTACCAGCGCGTCGATGACCTGCCCCGTCCGCTCCAGGGACTGGGCATCGCCATCGTTTCCACTTCCAAGGGCGTCATGAGCGATCGCAAGGCGCGCACCGAGCGCGTCGGCGGTGAACTGCTCTGCATCGTTGGATAAGCCACCACTCCCCGAGTCGAAGCCGTTCGGTTCGTCCGAACCGGATGAGGAGCAACAGACCATGTCCCGCATCGGAAAGAAGCCCGTCACTCTCCCCGCCGGCGTCAAGGCGCAGGTCGCCGCCGGCAAGGTCACAATCTCCGGGCCCAAGCACTCGCTCGTCATCCCCGTGCGCAGCGAGGTGAAGGTCACCTGCGACGAGGCCGGCAAGAAGGTGGATGTGGCCATCGCGGACGGTTCGAGCGAGGATCCCGCTGCCAACGCCTACTGGGGCACCACCCGCGCCCTCATCCAGAACGCCGTGGAAGGCGTGACCAAGGGCTACGAAAAGACCATGGAAGTCATCGGTGTCGGCTGGACCGCCGCCGTGCAGGGAAAGAACATCAAACTCACCGTCGGCTTCGCCAACCCCATCGTCATGCCGATCCCGCAGGGACTCGACGTGACCGTGGACAAGCAGTTCGTCACCATCAAGGGACCGGACAAGAAGGCCGTCGGCCAGTTCGCGGCGGACATGCGTGCCCGTCGCAAGCCCGAGCCCTACAACGGCAAGGGCATCAAGTACAAGGAAGAGACCATCAAGCGCAAGCAGGGCAAGCAGTTCGGCGCCTGATCCCGGAGTGAACTGGGCCGATGGGCCCGGAGCGATCGACTATGGACAAGAACCAGCACAAAGACTTCCGTCGTTCCCGGCGGCACCAGCGCGTCCGCGGCAGCGTCAGCGGCACCCCGTCCCGCCCACGGCTCGCGGTCTACAAGTCCGTCAAGCACATCTATGCCCAGATCATCGATGATCTGGCAGGACGGACGCTTGCTTCCGCTTCCTCGCGCGAATCGGCGGCGGGTGCGGACAAGCCCGGCAACTCCAAGTCCGCGGCGGGGGTCGGCAAACTCCTGGCCGACCGCGCCAAGCAGAGCGGTGTTACCGCCGTCTGCTTCGACCGGGGCGGCTTCAAGTATCACGGCCGCGTCAAGGCCCTTGCAGAGGCTGCACGCCAGGCCGGTCTCAAGTTCTAATCCCCGCTCCGCGGCCCGCGTGCCGGGGGCGAGTCAGGCAACGATCCACGATCCACACGAGCAGCACCCATGCCCGAACTCCTCGACGAATCGACAAGCCTTGAGTCCACCACCATCGGCGTCTATCGCACCGCTTCCACGGTGAAGGGCGGCCGCCGATTCAGTTTCGGTGCGCTCGTCGTTGTCGGCAACCGAAACGGCCAGGTGGGCTACGGCTACGCCAAGGCCAACGAAGTCCCGAACGCCATCGAGAAGGCGCAGAAGTACGCCAAGCGCAAACTCGTGAGCATTCCCCGAATCGGCGGCACCTTCAACCACGAGGTCGAGGGCAACTTCTCCGCATCGAAAGTCCGGCTCATTCCCGCCTCACCGGGTACCGGCGTCGTTGCGGGCACCGTCGTCCGCTCGATCCTCGAACTCGCTGGCGTCACCGACGCGCTGAGCAAGTGCTTCGGATCCACCAACGCCCGCAACGTGGTCAAGGCGGTTTTCGACGGCCTTGAAAAACTCCAGACGCCCGCGGTCGTCGCGGGCCTTCGCGGCCAGACCCTCGAGCGCACCAGCATCGAGGACCGCATCGAGAAGGGCAAGGCCTTCATGCCCAAGGCGACCGGCAAGGAGCAGCGCGCCCGCGGCCCGGTCAACACCGTCGGCAACGAGCGCAAGGGCCGCGGCGGCAGCCGGCCGCGCCGTCGCGGACCGGAGGGCGCTGAAGGCGGCCCCGCCGCAGAGAGCACGCCTGATTCCGGTGCGCCAGCCCAGTCTTGAACCGGTTCTATCAACCTGATCCCGCGGCCCCGTAGCCGATGTTTCGCCGGAGTGACCGACCATGATGATCCATGAAATTACCCAACTCGCAGGCCGCAACAAGCGGCGCAAGCGCGTCGGCCGGGGAACCGGCAGCGGCGGCAAGCGCTCCGGCCGCGGCCAGAAGGGCGCGGGCAGCCGCTCGGGCACCGCTCGCAAGACCGGATTCGAGGGTGGCCAGATGCCCTACTTCCGTCGTCTGCGGAAGTTCGGCTTCTCCAACGCCAACTTCACCAACCGGTTCTGGACCGTCAACATCCGCGCGATCCTCGCGCACCCGTCCTTCGCCAAGGGTGGCACGATCAACTCTGAGACGCTGATCAAGGCCGGGCTCATCCGCGATGACTCCCGCGACCTCAAGATCCTGGGCGATCTCGGCGACATGACCCTGAGCGCGAAACTCGATGTCACCGCGGCCCGCGTGTCCGGAAAGGCTCGCAAACTCATCGAGGATGCCGGCGGCAAGGTCAACGAAACCGGCACACGTCGCGACAAGGTTCGCGGCGTCGACCGCAACAGCGAAGACAAGACCCCCAAGAATCTCACCAAGAAACTGAATCGTTCCTCCGGCGCGAAGAAGCCTGTGGCCGTCGAGGCCGAGGGCGAGGCGCCAGAGGCCGATGCGAAGAAGAAGCCCGCCAAGGGCGCCTGATTCTCTGGTCGCCGGCTGCCGACACGGACGTTCACGATGATCAAGGCCTTGATCAATGTCTTCCGGATTCCCGAGCTCCGCACGAAGATCCTCTTCACGCTGGGCATGCTCGCTGTCTACCGGATCGGCCACTGGATCCCGCTCCCGGGCGTGAACCAGGAGCAGTTGCGCCAGTTCTTCGAGCAGCAGGTCGAGTCGGGCAGCGCCGCCGGCAAGGCGGCGATGTTCGTGACCACGTTCTCGGGAGGCGCGTTCGGCCACTCGACGATCTTCGGTCTGGGCATCATGCCCTACATCTCGGCCTCCATCATTTTCCAGTTGCTCGCATCGGTTCTGCCTGCGCTCAAGAAACTGCAGCAGGAAGGACCGACCGGCCGCCAGAAGATCATGGAGTGGACCCGGTTCGCGACCATCGGCCTCTGCCTGGTGCAGGGGTTCGGCTGGCTGAAGTACATCACGGCTTCAAACCTGGTCTATCCGCTATGGGCGGGCAACCCCGTCTGGTGGATCATGGCCATCGCCGCGCTCACCGCCGGCACGGTCTTCCTGATGTGGCTTGGCGAGCAGATCGACAAGTACGGCATCGGCAACGGTGTGTCGCTCATCATCGCCGCAGGCATCCTCACACGCATGCCCGATGCGGTGATCTGGGTCTGGCAGAACTTTGATCCCCGCGCCGCGGGCGAGAAGATGGGCTTCTCCGGCTTGTTCTTCATTCTCGCCGGGTTCGTGCTGGTGGTCGCCGGTTCGGTCATCATGACGGTCGCGCAGCGGCGGATCCCGATCCAACAGGCCAAGCACACTCGCGGCCGCAAGGTCTTCGGCGGCCAGCGGAGTTACCTCCCGCTCCGGGTGAATCACGGCGGCGTCATGCCGGTCATCTTCGCGTCCTCGCTGATGATCTTCCCGTCAGTGATCTTCTCCGCCCTCGCGACCCAGGCACGCTCTCAGGGCTGGGCCGATGGCATCACCGTCCCGATCACCTGGCTCAGCGACGCCTTCAAGATGGGCGAGTTCCCCTACGTGTTCTTTGAAGTGGTGCTGATCTACTTCTTCAGTTACTTCTGGATCACCGTTCAGTTCAATCCGGAGGAAATGGCCAAGAACCTGCGGGATCACGGCTCATTCATTCCGGGTCTGCGCCCCGGCCCGCGAACGGCGGAGTACCTCGAAATGGTGATGGAGCGCATCACGTTCGTGGGCGCTGCGTTCCTCGCCGTCATCGCGGTCATTCCCTCGATCGTCAACAGCCGGCTCGGAGTCAGTCCGACGGTCTCGCAGTTCCTCGGGGGCACGGGCCTGCTGATCGTTGTGTCCGTCGTGCTCGACTTCATCCAGCGCGTCGAGGCGAACCTGCTGATGCGCAACTACGCCGGGTTCCTCAGCAGCGGCGAGCAGGAGGGCGGGCCTCGGATCCGCAGTTCACGTATGGCCACCGGCGTCTGATCGCGGAACACGCGATACGCCACTCAAAAGAGGGTTATGAGCAAACAGGACGACAAACTCACGCTGGACGCAGTGGTCGAGGAAGCGCTTCCGAACGCGATGTTCACGGTCAAACTTCCCAACGGCCACAAGATCCTTGCCTACGTGTCGGGCAAGATGCGCATGAACTACATCCGCATCCTGCCCGGTGATCGGGTGACGGTCGAACTCAGTCCGTACGACCTGACCAAGGCCCGGATCACGTATCGCCAGTGATCTGGGTGGGCGAGGCTGACCCGGTCGGGCGGCGGCGTTTGGCTTGGGCCAAGTCGAGAACGAGAGTTGAGGGGCGGTTTGGGGTTCGGCGGGGCTCTCATGGATGGGAGTTCATCGTGCTTCGTGCGGCCGGGTCGGCAAGTCGCTGGCCAGGCCGCGGATAGGGTCCTAACATCCCGCTCGCCCTGAAGACGGGCGGCTCCAAAGCAGATCGTTGACAGCGGACCGAAGACGGTCCGAAAGGACGGGTTGAGTCGTGAAGGTCAAGGCAAGTATCCGTCGCATGTGCAACCAGTGCCAGGTGGTCCGCCGCAAGGGCAAGGTGCGGGTCATCTGCAAGGCCAATCCCAAGCACAAGCAGGTTCAGGGCTGATCGTTGGAAACACCGCGGCTGGTTGGCCGCGATTGCTCGACAGGAGTTCGCCGTGCCACGTATTGCGGGTATTGACGTTCCGGAAAAGAAGAAGATCTTCTTCGCGCTCCAGTACATCTACGGGATCGGGCCGCGCTTCGCCGCGGCGATCCTCACGGAAGCCGGCGTGAATCCGGACCTGCGCGCCAACGAGGTGAACGAGCAGCAACTGGCCGCGATCAACGCCATCATCGACAACACGTACATCGTCGAGGGCGCGCTTCGTCGCCAGGTCCAGCAGAACGTTCAGAGACTCAAGGACGTCCGCAGTTATCGCGGCGAGCGCCACCGCCGCGGCCTGCCGACCCGCGGCCAGCGAACGCGCTCCAACGCCCGCACCCGCAAGGGCAAGAAGAAGACCGTCGCCGGCAAGAAGGGCGTCAAGGCCAAGTAACCAGCAGGCAGCAAGCGGTGCGGCGTCTCAACCGCGCTCTTTGCTGATACCCAACATCTCCACAAACCCCGGGTACGACCCAAGCGGTCGGCTGATCCGAGGAGCACACGATGGCAAAGAAGCAGAAGAAAGTCCGCAAGAACGTCACCCGCGGCATCGCGCACGTCCGGGCCTCCCACAACAACACCATTGTCACCGTGACCGATCCGAACGGCGAGACCATCGCCTGGGACTCGGCTGGGACGATCGGCTTCAAGGGCGCTCGAAAGAGCACGCCCTTTGCCGCGACCCGCGCCGGCGAGTCTGCCGGGCAGAAGGCCCGCAAGTTGGGCATGTCGGAGATCGAGGTCTTCATCAAGGGCACCGGCGCAGGCCGCGAGTCCGCGGTGCAGGGCTTGGTCTCGACCGGCCTGCGGGTCACCGCGATCGAGGATCACACTCCGATCCCGCACAACGGCTGCCGTCCCCGCAAGCGCCGCCGCGTCTGATCCGCGCTTCATGCGTCGCGGCGCTTCGCCGCCTCGCGTTTACGAGTCATCGCCCCCGCACAGCAGGGACTTCCGGGCAGTCAGCGGCCCGGATCGACCCGAATCAGGCGGAAGGGCGCATCCCATCACCGGGTCCCGCTGACATGTTCGGAAGGGTTTCAGCATGCGCATCCGTTGGCGAGGTTTCGAACTCCCGTCGCACGTCGTCGCCGATCCCAAGTTCCAGGGCAACACCTTCGGCCGGTTTACGGTCGAACCGTTCGAGCGCGGCTTCGGCACGACGATCGGCAATGGTCTTCGCCGCGTCCTGCTTTCCAGCCTCGAGGGCGCTGCGGTCACGGCCGTGAAGATCAAGGGCGCTCCGCACGAGTTTCACTCGCTGCCCGGCGTTATGGAGGATGTCACCGACATCATCCTCAACGTGAAGGGCCTTATTGTGAAGATGGAGGGCGACGGCCCGAAGACCCTCACTTTGGCCGCCTCCGGGCCGGGAGACGTCACCGCCGAACTCATCGAGGGTGACCCGTCGGTGACGATCCTGAACAAAGAGCACATCATCGCCACCTTGACGGAGAAGGTGGACTTTGAAATGGAACTCCGCGTCGGTCTTGGTCGCGGCTACGTCCCCGCGAGCGAGCAGTACCGCCGCGATGAAGACCAGGAAATCGGCCTCATCCCGGTCGATGCGATCTATTCGCCGGTTCAGCGCGTCCGCTTCAAGGTCGAGGAGACCCGTGTCGGCCAGCGCACCAACTACGACAAGTTGGTGATGGACATCTGGACCAACGGCACGGTCACGCCGGAGATGGCCCTCGTCGAGGCCGGCAAGATTCTCCGCAAGCACCTCAATCCGTTCGTGCAGTACTTCGAGGTCGGCCGCGAGACGGTGACCGAAGCCGCCGCGGCCGCGGCAGGCGTGGACGAGGAACTCATCCGCAAACTCAACCGGCCGATCGGCGATCTCGATCTCTCGGTCCGAGCAAGCAACTGTCTCGAGTCTGCGCGGATCGTCACGATCGCGGACCTGGTGCAGCACACCGACTCGGACCTCCTCAAGGTCCGTTCGTTCGGCCGCACATCGCTCCGAGAAGTGAAGAAGAAGCTCACCGACATGGCGCTGGATCTGGGCATGAAACTCCCCGAAGGCGTCACCACCACCATGACCCCCGGCTCGACCGCCGGCGTTTGATCCGGCTCCCTCAAGCGGCCAGCGCCGGTCGGTTGAGGCATCGATCGCAAGCGGGTTTGTCCGCAAGTACTTGGCGCATAGAGTTCGGCCTGTTTTCCGCCGGTTGATCCGTGCGGGTTTTGTTTGAGGAGTATTCCGATGCGCCACCGCAAGGGCGGTTTCAAACTTGGCCGGACGACGGCCCACCGGGCAGCCACGCTGCGCAATCTTGCCGCGGCGATGTTCGAGCACGGCCAGATTGTGACCACGGTGACCAAGGCCAAGGCCATGCGTTCGCTGGTCGAGAAGATCGTGACCCTTGCCAAGAAGGGTGATCTTGCCTCTCGGCGGCAGGTCATCGCCCTGCTTGGGCGAGATCGCCTTGGTTTCGACTGGCTTTGGCTCCCGGCCAAGTCCAGCGACCAGGAGAAGGCGGCGGTCGATGCGTTGCGCGACCGGGCTTCGAAGTACTTCGATGTTCCCGAGTCCGCGGACGTAGAGCGTAACCGCTACGGCGAACTGCGCAAGGCTCCGAAACTCGTGAAGCACATCTTCACGCACGTCGCTCCGCGGTTCAAGGACCGTGCCGGCGGGTACACCCGCATAATCCGTCTCGGCAAGCACCGGATCGGCGACGGGTCCGAACTCGTCCTGATCCAGTTTGTCGGTGCGGAGGAGGGCCCTGAGATCGGCGGCAATCCCAGCACCCGCCGCCGTCAGGCGGACCGCCGTCAGGCCTACGCGGCCAAGGTCCGCAAAGAGGCCAAGGCCGCGGCCTGAGCCCGTCCAGCATCCATTCCAACGGCCCGGGCAGAATCGCCCGGGCCGTTTTCTTTCATTTTTGGCGATTTTCGGACTTGGTTTGGCCGCAACCCGGAATGGGTGCTACGGTATCCTCAGGTCTCCGGTGCCGCGGTGGTCGCGGGTTTGCCGGATTCTCACAGATGGATCCGTGCCGCGTTCGCGGCCGGGCGTGTTCACGGGAGTTGATCCATGAAGAAGTCTCTCTTTGGTTTTGGCGCGATCTGCTGCGTTTCTGCCGTTGCTCTCCTGGCCGGATGTCAGAAGAACGATGCGTGCTGCGGCAAGTGCAAGGAGACCGCCGCGGTCGCGAAAGACGGCGAAGTGACGCCCGCAAGCGCGAAGACCGGCACCTGCGCGTCCAGCTGCGCCGAGAAGAAGGCCTGCTCCAGCACCTGCACCGACAAGAAGGCCGGTGAGTGCCCGATGAGCAAGCAGCAGAACTGAGTCCCAACGCGACCTTGAATCCCGCAAGGCCCGCCTGGATGAATCCCGGCGGGCCTTGTCGCTTTTCATCGGCCCAAGGCTCGGCATGCCACGCAGCCAAGTCTTGCTGCCGGGGTTGCACTACACTCCGGCCCGATGCTCGAAACTCTCAACGACCTCGAGGCCTCGGCCCTCGCCCTGCTCAAGTCCGCGGCCGATTCCGCCGCGCTCGAACAGTGGCGCATCGAGTTTCTCGGTGCATCCGGCAAGGTGAAGGCCGCGCTCGGCGCGGTCAAGGACATACCGAAAGAGCAGAAGCCCGCGTACGGCCAGCGTATCAATCAGATCAACGCCGCCCTCACCGAGGCGTTCAAGGCACGGCAGACCGAGTTGGGCGCGGGCGGCGCCGGGTCCGGGTCGGCGCCGGCAATCGACGTGACCGAGCCCGGCCTCGCGTTCTCCACAGGGCTCGGCCGGCGGCACATCATCAGCCGCGTGCGGGATGAACTTGTCGAGGTCTTTGCCCGCATGGGCTTTGATGTCGCCCAGGGACCCGAACTCGAGGACGACGAGCACAACTTCGTGCGGCTGAACATCCCGCCCGAACATCCCGCGCGGGAGCCCATCGACAACTACTACATCGATGACCCCGCGTCGACGAAGTTGCCGCGAATGCTCCGCAGCCAGACTTCGACCGTGCAGATCCGCGTCATGCAGTCGACGCGCCCGCCCATCAAGATCGTGGCCCCCGGCCGTGTCTACCGCCCGGACACCGTCGATGCGACGCACAGTTTCATGTTCCATCAGATCGAGGGCCTGTACATCGATCGCGCCGTCTCCATGGCCGACCTCAAGAGCACCCTCCTCCACTTCGCCAAGGGCTACTTTGGTCCCGATGCCGAAGTCCGCCTCCGCCCGAGTTACTTCCCATTCACCGAGCCTTCGGCCGAGTTCGACATGAAGATCCGCCTCCGCCCCGACCAGCCGGCCCGCTGGATCGAACTCGGCGGCTGCGGAATGGTGGACCCGGCAGTGCTGGAAGCGTGCAACATCGATCCCGAAGAATGGACGGGCTTTGCGTTCGGGTTCGGGATCGAGCGACTGGCCATGGGCAAGTACGGCATTCCGGACATCCGGATGCTGTTCGAGAACGATCTGCGGTTCTTGCGGCAACTTTGACCGATTGGCAGCCGCGGCAAGTGTTCAAGACCTCCATCGTGACAGGGGCATCCTCATGAGCCAGTTTGAAAACCCTGCGACTTTCGGCGAGCCCGACCTTGGTGCGGAATCGCACACGTGGCCGAAGGTCGTCGGCATCATCAGCATCGTCTGGGCTTGCCTCGGACTGATCTGCAACGGCTGTTCGGCGGTGTCGCCGCTCCTGCAGCCCTTGATCATGAACGCGATGCCGCCCGAGATGCAGCAGCAGGCGCAGACTCAGAACATCGCCGTGAGTGTGCTGCTCGCGGTCTTGGGTCTGGTGATGTCCTGCCTCCTTCTGTATGCAGGTCTCCAGACGATGCGGTATTCGCCGAAGGGTCGCATGCTGCACCTGGCCTGGGCGATCGCATCGGTCATCTTCGGGCTTGCCGGCGCGGTGTATGGCTACGGGCAGATGAAGCAGCAGATGGCGATGCAGATGCAGCATATGCAGAACGATCCGAACACCGCCGCGCAGGCCAAGCAGATGCAGCCGATGATGGAGATGATGGGATTCCTCACCTTCGGTTGCACGATGCTCCTGGTGATGGCCTGGCCGATCTTCATCCTCATCTGGTTCGGACTCGTCAAGCGGCGCCCGCAAGACATGGGCGCACCCCCGCAGGAACTCGTCGCGTGAGCACCGGCTCGCACCACCCGCAGCACCTGTACGGTCTTGACATCGGCGGCACCAAGATCGGCCTCTGCATCGGCACGAGCGATGGCCGCGTCCTCGTCTCCGACTCCATCCCAACCGACCACACCGCCGCGCCCCAGGCGATTCTGTCGACGTGCCGTGATCGCCTTTACGCCATGCTCGGGAGCGTCCCCGGGCCATCCGCCACGCCCGCCGCGCTTGGTGCATCCTGTCCCGGCCCACTCGACTATCCCGGCGGCAGATTTCTTGACCCGCCCAACATGCCGCGCTGGCACGGCTTCCCCATCCGCGACTGGCTCGCCGCCAACTTCCGTTGCCCAACCGCGTTGATGAACGACGCCAACGCCACCGCCCTCGCCGAATGGAAGTGGGGGGCTGCCCGTGGCACAACGACCGCCGTCTACCTCACCATGAGCACCGGCATGGGCGCGGGCCTGATCATCGATGGTCGTCTCTACGAAGGCCCCCTCGGCCTCGCCGGTGAGATCGGCCGGATCCGCCTGCGCGACGATGGTCCGGTCGGTTTCGCCAAACGCGGCAGTGCCGAAGGGTTCCTCTCCGGACCCGGCATGAGCCAACTGGCCGAGCAAGAGGCACTCATCTGTATCCAGCGCAACGAGCCCTCCCCGCTTCGCGCCATTGTCGAGTCGGGCGCGAAGATCCGCGCTGAAGAACTGTGTTCGGCCTCCGCTGCGGGCGACCCTGCCGCTCGCCGCGTCACCGATCGCCTTGCGGTCGAACTTGGCCGACTCTGCACCATTCTCACCGACATCCTCAACCCCGATGTCATTGTGCTGGGCACCATTGGCACCGCTTTCCCCGACCTCTTCATTCCCGGCGCCACGCGCCACATGCTCGAAGAAGGCGTTGCCGCCGCGGCCCGGCACGTGCGGATCGTGCCCTCCGCTCTTACGCACCGCGGAGACCAGTCGGCGCTGTCGATCGCCGCGCGGCTGATTGACTGACAGTTGCCCTTGAGCGTCTGTCGGCAAACCCCCTGGGCATTTATCGGTCCGTCGCAGGATTCCGGCAAGATGGGCGGTCGTGACCATTCATGACGGCGCAGATTCGGCGCGCACGGGCGTCTTCCTTGGCCTGCAAGACTGCTGAATCGGATCTTTTCCACGTCGCTGCCGCGTCCGGAGTATCCAGGACACATCGGCGAGTCCTTCGAAAGGGAAAGACATGCAGTTCAGCACCAAGACCGTTGCCGCAGTGTCCGTCTTCGCCGGTGTCGCCGCGAGCGCAAGCGCTCAGTATGCCACCGTGAATCCAGCACCGAGTTCCGAGTTGGGCCACGCGGCAATCTTGAGCAGCATCTACGGCGGCTCGTGGTCCGCCTCCGGAGTAAACGTGACGAGCGGCGCCTCCACCGCGATGCGCATCATGGATGCAGGCGCCCCGGGAGGTGCGGGTGTCTCCCTGGCTTCGCTCGCGACCGCTTCGTCGCAGGATGACATCTGGCACGGCGGCATCGGCCAGGTCGTCACCGTTGAAGCCCGGGCGAAGTTTGCCGGCGACTCGCACATCTTCGGCTGGATCGATGACACCCAGGCAGAACCGGTCTTCCAGCCGATCATCTCGACTTCGGCCTTTGGATCGCCCGTGACCGTTGAACTCAGCCCGTCGTTCCGCTGGGCGCTCCAGAACGTCTCCACAGGCCGGACATTCACGTCGCTCGCGTCGAACAACACCGGCACCGGCGCCTATTCGAATGCGACCTATGACCAACTTGTGTCATACCACGTGACCGGCCCGGGCGGCCTGAACCACCTCGCGCTGTTCTGGGAGGATCGAATCGCTGGCCAGGGCGCGGACTACGACTACAACGACGCTGTCGTGACGGTGACCGTTGCCCCTTCGCCGGGGACTGCCGTTCTCGCCGGTGTCGGGCTGGTCGGGTTGGTCGGCCGCCGCCGACGCTGAAGCCCGAGGTAACTCCAGACTGCATCCTTTCGCGCGGCCCCACATCCCTTCGGTGTCGGGCCGCGTTTGTTTGCCGTCTGGAGGGCGGGTTAGCGGAAATCGGGGAACGGGTGGAAATAGGGCACCTCACCCGCCCGGACGCGCTGGAACGGATCCTCGCTGAATGACCAGTACATGTCGTGCCTGAGCATGCTCTCCTCTCGACTCTCCGGTGGTCCGGTCCATTCACGCAGGATCCGTGTGCAGACCCTGCGGGCCTGAACGTCCGGGGAGGTCATCGCGAGCAACTCAACCGCCGGGCGAGCGGGCTCTCCGAGCGCATACAGGGCACCGGCCGCCAACTTGGCGTTGCAGTCGACATCGTCGCCGAACAGGTGGGGCAGGAGTGACTTGGTGATCTGCGCGGCCATTCCGGTCTTCCGGGCATATCCCGCCGCGCAAGCCGCGAAGAACCGCTGCTGAGGATCCTCCGATGCCAGCCCCGTCAGCAGACACTGCTCGGCCTCGGAACCGCAGCGGGCCAGAAAGCGCAGGCTCGAACGCGCATTGTGAACCGGGGTGTGGGCTCGTTGGCCGGGCCCCCAACGGGGCGCGGGGCCGAACGGCAGCGCGTCGTCGATGAGCCCTTCGACCGACACCTCGATCAGTTTCAACGGAGGCACACGCGTTTGAAACGGGCCGACCTCGTACCACCGAGGCACGTACCGGTTTCTGAGCACGTCAGCGCATAACTGACGCGTCTGCCAGTCCTTTGAACTCAGACCTCGCTCAAGGTACGGCTCGGCGGTCGCTCCGAGCGACGTCAGAATGCCCATGCCCCAGTCCGCATTCCGCGGCTCGCTGTCGTCTGCCAACGCTTGAACGGCCGCGGCCGCCAACCAACCCGTCTGTCGCTCTGACAACTCGCTGCGGTCGTATCGCGCCTCGAGTTCGAACCGCACATGCCGCGGCGACCACTCGCCCAGACCGTACTGGAGGGCAAGCAGCAGAACGGTTGGCGTTTCACACACCCATGCCCCCCTTCGGATCGGGCGAGCCGAGTATCCGGCGAGAGCGACCGAGAGCAGGATCAATGCGACCGTGCCGACGCGCAGTCGCCGCGGTCTTCGCCATGCGCCGGCCAGACCTCCGCAGTGCCGCCCGCACTCCGGGCACCGGATTCGCCCATCCGCCGCGGCAGGCGTTCCCCGAAGGTCATAACCGCATGTCCCTGCGATCGGCCATGTCCAGGGAAAGAGCCAGTTTGACCAGGGACGTCGATTGCCGGGGCAGAACACCCCCCCGGCGCGACTGCGCCACCAGCGGATGCACCAGCAGGCGATCAGCACGAAAGACGCGATGAGCAGCCAGAACGCGATGTGTTCGACGCGGCGGGTCATCTCGCTCCCCGGAGGTGGAGTCGCCTACATCGTCACTTGATCTCCAGTCTCCCCAGCAACTCCGGCTGTTCGCAGGGCGTGAGTTCATACAGAACCAGATTGCCCGTCTGCTTCCTGAACAGCGTCAATTTTCCGTCCGCCCGGGGCTTCGCCTGCAATGACATCGGGTTCTTGATGTCGCCGCCGGTCCAGTTGCCCATCAAGGCTCGCGGATCGGAAAGCGTTCGGTCATCTCTCGCGAAATCGATGAACACCAGTGTCGGGAGCGTCTGCACTTTCGCCATGAGAATCAGCGTCTTCTCCCCGATGACCCGCCCGTTGTACTGGTCGGTGTAGGCCCAGCCGACAACCTCGAGCCCGTCCGGAACATCGCGCAAGCCCAGCGCGGTCCCGAAGCGGTCTTTGATCGTCTTGGCGAACTCCACCGGCTCGGTGCACACAAACTCGGGCACAAATCCGTGGGCGGTGAGCCGTTGGTAGACCTCCGAAGGGGCGATCTCCTTTGGTCCCGGTCGCGTGGCCCACATGTACGCGCCGATGCCGCCGAGCACGACCAGAACGCCCAGCAACGCGATTAGCCGCGTGTTTCCCGCGCCCCATCGTGATTCACTGGTGACACGAGTGCTCATATGTCTGCTCCTCGAACGCTCACCAAGTTTACTTCCGGTCTCCAAGCCGCTTGCGCAGTCCCTCGCTGTCTCGCACGGCAAAGGAAGCCGCGGATCGCTTGCCGAACGCCTGCCCCTTGAACGCGGCATCATCCGAATCGAGACTTCCGTCAGGCCCGATTCGCCACTTCGAAAATCCCTGCTTCAGGTGTGACGCCTCGTCGATGACGCGGTCTGCCGCGCGGACGACTGCGTCAAATGCTGTCGCACGCCAAGCCGCGTTGTACGTCACCATGAATCGCCCCGCCTCCGCCTGCGCGGACTGTGGCTCGATTCCGGCCTGCTCCATCCTGGTCCGCGCTTCCCGCGGCACCTCTCGCAGCCGCTTTGCGAGTTCCGCCGCCGCGGATTTCAGGAGTTCGGCGCGGGTGACTCGGTCTTCGATGGCGGACAGGTCGTGCGGCGGTGGCCTCGACCAATCCGCGAACGCTCGTTCGACATCCGGCCAGACGGAAGCGATCTCGCCTTCCAGTTCCGATTTGATGGCTTCGAGTACGGCTTGCACGTTCGGATTGGTGCTCCGTGGCGAAACGCCTGGGGGCGGTGCACTTGGCCGTTCGCTCGCGTCAACTTCCGATGGAGCGGCCGGCTCCGGAGTCGATGCGGTGGTCGGTGCTCGTTGGAAGGACGTGCGCGAGGTTGGGCCGCCATCTGCCGATTGCGAGGCATTGAGCCCGGCCGTTTCACGAGGATCCGGCGGCCGAGCACTGCCACTGCGTGCGAGCAGCCCGCTCATCACCGCCACGCGTAGACAGATCATGAGCAGCAGGAGGACGCAGAAGACGCCGTTGGCGACGCGATCCGAGCGTCGGGAGATCAACCACGACACAAGTGCGAGGATCCCAGCGGTCACCAGCGGCCAGAATGTGAACTTGAGGAGGAACGGCCCGAGCGCCTTGGAATGCCATCGCGGGTCGTTCATGGCATACAGCAGGTGCCCACAGGCGACAACCAGGAACAGGACCAGCACGCAAATCGAGCCGGGATTGACGGCGAAGCCTCGCCTGAATCGCATGGACTCAGTGTACCGTCCCGCTGTGGCTTGCTGCCGGCCCGCTTCCACGCCACAATCTGAACGTGCCCGAGCAGTCCGTCAATCCCGGGTTTCGGCAGTCGGAGAGCGAGCCGATCGCGTCCGTCGTTGTGCCCACCTATCAGGAAGCAGCGGTTGTTGCGACACTCATTCGCCGGCTGGATGAGATCCGCGAGCGCAGGGGGTTGAATATCGAACTGATCATTGTCGATGACAACAGCCCCGATGGCACCGCCGCGGCGGCCCATGCACTTGAAGCCCCCTGGGTCCACGTTCTCGAGCGACGCGCCCCCCGGAGTCTGGCAGGGGCCGTTCTAGATGGATTCGAACGTGCGAAGGCGCCGATCCTCGTCGTGATGGATGCCGACCTCACGCATCCGCCCGAAGCCGTTCCCGATCTGATCGCGGCCGTGGCGGCCGGCGCTCCTATGGCGATCGGCTCCCGGTATGTCGAGGGCGGCACGACCGACGCAACCTGGCCGTGGTCGCGTCGGCTCGCGAGCAGGATCGCGACCCTGCTGGTGCGGCCACTGGTGCACACGTCCGATCCGCTCTCGGGTTTCTTCGCGATCCGGCGTTCGACGCTCGCCGCCGCGATGCCCATCCGAACCCAAGGCTTCAAGATCGGGCTCGAACTGCTCGTTCGCGCGAGCGTGCGTTCGCCGGTTGATGTCCCCATCACCTTTGTCGACCGGGCGGGTGGCGCGAGCAAGGCCTCCCTTCGCGAAGCAACGCGGTTTTTCGCGCAGGCAATCCGACTTTACATGCTCGCGATCAGCCGTTTCCTGGGACTGATGCCTGCGCAGGGTGGCCGGCCGAGACGCGAGGGGGAAGCGTGAACAGCGACGCCCGACGTTCCGGACAGGTGACACCCGAGGTTCGCGGCCGGGCGTGGGTGTACTTGCTGGCCATTGTCTTGGCATGCGCAGCGGTGTTCGGCGGCGTTGCGGGAAACGGCATTCTGCAGTGGGATGATCGATATCACACGATCGAGAACCCATGGTTTGATCCAATCAACCAGGAGAGTTTTGCGAGGTTCTGGCGGGAGCAGTACGGCAATCTGTTTGTCCCGGTTGCCTACAACGTACTCGCGGCGGAGATCTGGCTGACCCAGCAGGCGACCGGTGAAGCCAGGATTCAGCATCTCCACCCCGCGCTGCTGCAGTGCTTCAAGGTGCTCCTGCACGCGGCTTCGTCGGTCATGGTGTTTGTGCTGATACGCAGGCTGGTCACCAGCGATTGGGCGGCGTTCGCCGCGGCACTGTTCTTTGCACTCCATCCGTTTCAAGCCGAGTCGGTCGCGTGGATCTCCGAGACACGGGGCCTGCTGGGATCGGCGTTCGGACTGGCGAGCATACTTGCCCTCGGCCGAGCCTGCGGGACAGGCTCGGCGCCCAATCGTTCGCCGCCGATCGCCCTCCCGCGCGGGACCGTGAGCCTATTGGAGGACTTCGCCACCCGCGCGTCGTGGTGGTTCATCGCGGCCCTCCTGTTCGCCGCGGCCTTGCTCTCCAAGCCCGCCACTGTGACAATTCCATGCATCGCTGCGGCATGGCTTTGGGCGGCCGGCACGCCGCCGAAGCGAGTCTTGCTGGCGATCGCGCCCTTGCTTGTGCTCGCTGGAGCGGATGTGGTGATCACCCGCTCCGTGCAGTCTGCGGCGATCATCCCGGACGCACCGGCGTGGTGGATGCGCCCGATCATCGCGTCTGATGCGGTTTGCTTCTATGTCGGCAGGCTGCTTTGGCCCGTCGGACTTGCTCCGGACTATGGACGGACGCCAACCCATGTGCTGGCGGAGTGGGGATCCTGGTGGGGCTGGCTCGCCCTGGTGCTCGCCGGGACGGGGAGTGCCGGCTATTTCTGGCTCGCGCGTCGATCCCGGGTGAGCATGGCCGCGGGCGCGATCTTTGTGCTCGCACTGCTCCCCGTGATGGGGCTGTCCACCTTCCATCATCAGGTCATTTCCACGGTGGCCGATCGGTACGCGTACCTCGCTCTTGCCGGTGCCGCGTTGGGCGTGGCCGTGCTGCTTTCGCGTTGCAACGGCCGCGCAGTTTGGATGACGGCATGGGCGTCGTTGCTCGCACTCGGAGTGATGTCCTTCCGCCAGGTCCGGCATTGGCACAGCGATGAGACATTGTGGCTCCACACGCTCGAGGTGAACCCTCGCAGCCCCGTCGCGCACAACAACCTTGCCCGGGAGTACCAGCGGCAGGGCCGCCTTGGCGAAGCCGAGCCGCATCTCGCCCGCGCGGCGGAACTGGATCCGACCTCCCCGGGCATCCTCGTGAATCTCTCCGAACTGCGTGCCGCGCAATCTCGTTTGTCCGAGGCCGAGTTGCTCGGCCGTCGCGCGGTCGAACTTGCGCCTCGCGAGACTCGTTCGCTCATCAATCTCGCGATCATCCTCGCGCAGACGTCGAGAGAGTCGGAAGCCGCGGCATTGTTCCGCAGAGCCCTTGATGTCGATCCCCATCAGCCCGAGGCAATCGTCAATCTCGCCGTGCTGGACATGCGGGCGGGCCGGCTCGATGCCGCGGCGACGTCGCTCGAGCAAGTGCTCGCCGCGCAGCCGACTCACCCGCAAGCGCTCTACAACCTCGGGCTCGTCCGTGCCGAGCAGGGACGCTTGAAAGAGGCCGCGGATGTGTGGGGGCGTGCGATTGGTGCGGGCATCCGCTCGCTCGACGTGTATCTCCGCCGGGCGGACGCACTTGCCCGGGCTCAGATTCAAGAGGAAGCGGAGTTCGCGTACCAGGAAGCCATCGGCGCTCACCCGCACGCCTTTGAGCCGTGGAACAACCTCGGCCTGCTGTACATCCGGCTGGGACGCGTCAGTGACGCCGTCACGATGTTCGAGCGTGCGGCCGCGGCCTCGCCGAACGCGCCCGAGCCTCGCGAGAACCTCGCCTCGGCGCGTCGGTTGCTGGAGCAGCAGCGGTGACTATGAATGCGGCATGTCGGGTCGGCGCCTGCGCCTCAGTGCTGCCGCGCCACCGATGCCCACGAGCACGAGCGAGCCGGGTGCGGGCACGTTGCCGGCAAGCAGGATCGCGCTGCGGCCGTCGGCCAATGTCGCGCCGTACGCAAACTCGTTGGCCTGGTTCAAACCGTCCGGATTGAAACTCAGTCCTGTGACCGTCGATCCGAGCAGTTCATCGCCGATGGCAACCAGCGTACGAACCGGCCCACCCCACAGATCGCCATACTCGATTCGTCCGACGGCTCCGCTTGCGGCGTCGAGACGTGCAAAGACGACGGAGCCGGCATCGTTTGCCGCGGGTTCCGAGTAGGCCTCGGGCGTGAGGAAGTTCTCTCCGACGATCGTGATGATGGACCCGCCCGGCATCGCCGCGAAGACACCGGTGAGCCCGGAACTGCCTTCCGATCCTGAGAACACCACCCGCTCGCCGCACAGGGCCGGTCCCTGAACACTGCTGAACCGATCGCGCCCGACGATGGTGATGATGTCGCCGCCGCTTCCGACCGAGAGCACGCCCGATGAGACGACACCATTGACCGGGAATGCGTCAAAGAAGGTGTATGTCCTTCCCCCGGCCGCACGCGTCCGGCCAAACGACCTCGCGTCGAAGTCGGAGCCAACGATGGTGATCGTGTTTCCCCCGGGCTGGAGGGCGAGCAACGATGCGTGGCCGATAGAGTCGCGAATGTCCCCGTAGATCGTTCCGTTGAATCCCATGCTCGCTCGTGCGAACGAGCCAAAGTTCTCCCCTCGGATCGTCAGCAGGATTCCGCCGGGCTGGCGGCTGAAGATTGCGGGTGTCCCGTCGTTATCCAGGTCCGTAAATGCCAGCGCACCGGATCGATTCATGCTCGGCGGCGACATCAACGGGCTGCCGAAACTCGTGCCGCGAATGGTGAGGATCGCGCCGCCCGATGCCGGCGGGCTGGAAGGAGTCAGGCCGAACATCCCGGTGCCGCCCGGGCCGGCAGCGCGGAACGTGAGCAAATCGCCGTCCGACAGCGCGACCGACAGGTCCAGGGACCCTTGGGCGACGTACATCGGGTTCGAATGCACCCGGCCGAGGTCAGCGAGTGCCTGTGAACTCCACCCGAAGACCAGCGCCAAGGCCAGAACAACCGCGCAACGCAACAGGCGTTTGTGGAGCATCAGACTCTCCTCTGCCCGGAACGGGCGTCGCGGCGGTCGCCTCCGAGCCGCCCGGGCCTCTCTCGATGAGATCCTAACACATATCTCACTGATTGCAACGCGAACCCCGGATTTGGCAGAGGTGCGCTGGGCTGTCGAACTTCGCCGGCCAGACCCGCGTGGCCACAGCCATCGACGGGCCCCAGCGGTCCGGCTCAGCCTGCGAGAATCCATCCTCGTCACGGATTATCTCGCCTTCCGAACCAGCCGCTGCCGTCGATCGTCAAGAGCCCATGCCGCGCGATGTTCGCAGCGTCTTGGGAGGTGGAGGCTTCCGGCGTGTATGCCGCGGCCATCTGCCGATGATGGGTACCGACACGCTTGAGATACATGGACGTTCGGACCAATCAAATCCCGTACACTGCTCCGGCTGCCGGTGCCGAAACCGCTTCTCCGACGGGGCGCGTATTTCAACGTCTGGACACGACTGCGAAGGCTCCGTACCCGCGCTCGTGGTATGTGCGGAAACTGGCTTGGTTTCTCGTCTGGCATCTGCTCTACCGGCCGACCCCACGGGCTGTGCGCAAGTTCCGCGTGCTCTTGCTGAAGGTGTTTGGCGCGGACGTGCCGTACAGCGTGAACCTCCTGCCTTCGTCCCGGATCTGGCACCCGTGGCTGTTCAGGGCAGGCGAGCACGCCTGCCTTGCTGACGGCGTTCTGATCTACAACCTCGGTCCGGTCTCGATCGGGGCGCACACCGTGCTGTCCCAGGACGCCTATGTCTGCGCCGGCACGCACGACTACACGCGGCCGAATCTGCCGCTCCTGCGTCCTCCCATCACGATCGGTGCCGGTGTGTGGGTGTGTGCGAAGGCGTTTATCGGCCCGGGCGTGACCGTGGGGGATAACGCCATCGTGGGCGCATGCGCCGTGGTCACCCGAGACGTCCCGCCCGACATGGTCGTTCAGGGCAACCCGGCGGTGGTGGTGAAGCCGCGAAAGATGGCCGATGGAGTCGCCACATGATGCGGCCGGGGTATCTGACCACCGAGGACTCTCGAAGCGTTGCGGAACTCCGGCAGCGACTTGATGCGTTTTACGCCGCGACGACCGAGTACAGCGACTTTCAGGTTGAGTCCAACTCCAAGCCGGAGATCTGGACACCGATCGTCGGGTTCATCGAGCAGCGCCTGGCCGAGCAGAAGTCATGCCGCGTCCTGGAGTTTGGCGCCGGCCGCACAGGCTTTGGCCGCTTCTTGGGACGGTTGCGCGATCGCGTGAAGTTCGAAGTGCAGGACGTAACGCCCCAGAATCGCGAGTACCTTGCCGGAGAGGCCGACGCTGTGCACATCGGAGATGTCGCTGCGACGACCGGGCCATATGACGTGATCTTCTCCACGTTTGTCTGGGAGCACATCAGCAACCCGCGTCTCACCCTCGACCTGCTCCTTCGGCGGCTCGCGCCCGGTGGCGCGCTCTTCATCGCATGCCCTCGCTACGACATGCCCGGGTACATTCCCCCCTCCGCGCGTCACTACCGGGTCGGAGCGAGGTTGAGACTGGTGCTCTGGCAGACGGCACGATGGCTGGGATTGTCGAGCAACCAAGACCGGTTTCTGATTCACACCGACCCGGCCCTCTTTCATCTCCCGTGGTTCCGGGATTCGGACGCAGTTCACTGGGTTTCTCTGCGGGACTTCGCCGCGGTCCCGAGCGGGTTTGGCTTCAAACGATTGCTGATTCCCGCGCCCGGGATTCGGGGTTGTGTGTGGAGTAGGTTCCTCGTCGCCTTCATCCAGATCACGCGCAAGGAACGGCCATGAAACCATTGACGATCACCATCGTCACGGGTCCCTGGTTCCCCACTCCCCCCGGTCCGGCGGGTGCGGTCGAGCGCGTCTGGGGCGATCTGGCCCGCTACTTTGCGAGAGTGGGGCACTCCGTCACGGTGCTTTCGCGCGCCTTTGAAGGTCTGCCGGCGGACGAAACCCATGACGGCGTGAGGACGATCAGGCTCACACGGTGGAAGCAGGGGAGTAACGTCCGGATCGACCTGATCAAGGACCTGTTCTTCTCGACACGTATGTTCCTCAAATGTCCGCGCGCGGACATCGTCGTGACCAATGCCTTCTGGCTGCCCGGGATGCTGTCGATCTTCAAACGGAGCGCGGGACGCATCTCCATGAATGTGCAGCGGGTGCCCAAGGGGCAGATGTGGCTCTACAGCCGGGTCGATCGGCTCAGCGCGGTGTCGTGTGCCATCGCCGACGCCATCATCGCCGAACGTCCCTCCATGGCCTCCCAGGTGCGTGTCATTCCCAATCCGATCGACCTGGGCTACTTCCGTCCGCCGGCCGCTCGCGATCTTGATGGATCAGGCGGAAGCGGCCGCACCATCACGTTTACCGGTCGCATCCATCCCGAAAAAGGCATCCACGTGCTTGTCGAGGCATTTGGCACGCTGCGGAAGGAGTTCCGCGATCTTCGGCTGAGGCTCATCGGCCCATCAGCAGTCGATCGGGGCGGGGGCGGCGATGCCTACGTCGCGCGGCTGCGGTCGTTAGCGGGCGATGCGCCCGTCGAGATCTCACCGCCGATTTATGACCGGGCGCAACTCGCCGCGGCGCTGCAGCAGGCATCATTCTACTGCTACCCCACGCTCGCCGAAAAGGGCGAGGCACAGCCCGTCGCGCCGATGGAGGCGATGGCGACCGGTCTCGTGCCCGTGGTGTCAGACATCCCGCAGTTCCGCGACTACCTCACCCCGGGTGTGAATGGCGAAGTGTTCGATCACAGGACCGGCGATCTCGCCGCGAACCTCACAGCCTCGCTCCGGCGAGTCATCGCGGACCCCGCGCGCACGCGCTCGATGGGCGAAGCGGCGGCGGTGTCCGCGCAGCGGTTCGGATATGAGCAGGTGGCAGGCCAGTATCTTGCCGACTTCTACTCACTGCTCGGCGAGCCATCCTCGAACGCCGCGCCCGCGGCGGGAGCGGCGGCATGAGCGGGGCAGGGTCACGACTCCGCCTCAAGAACCCGTCGCAAGACGGGCGGTATGTCTCACCCTGGTCGCTGCGCGAGCGGCTGGGCATGGCCGCGTGGATGGTGGTGAGCGCTCTGCTGTTCCGTACGACTCCGAAGCAGTTGAACCCCTGGCGGCTGATGCTGCTGCGGGTGTTTGGCGCGAAGATCAGCGGGCTGCCGTTCGTAGCGTCGAGTTGCATCATCAAGATCCCGTGGCAACTCACGCTCGAGGATCGCTGTGCGCTCGGGCCGAAGTCCGAGGTGTACAACCTCGGGCACGTCACATTGAAAGCCAGGTGCGTAGTCAGCCAGTATGCGTACATCTGCGGGGGGACGCACGATCTGTCCGACCCAATGCTCCCGCTGCTGGTGGGGGACATCGTGATCGGGGAGGAGGCGTTCATCGGCGCCAAGGCGATGATCCTGCCGGGCGTGGTGGTCGGCGATGGCGCGGTGCTCGGGGCGGGGGCGGTCGCAGCGAAGGATCTTGAACCGTGGTCGATCTACGCCGGCAATCCGGCCAGGTTGATCCGCAAGCGCGAGATGCAGAAGCCCGCTTAGGCCTCATTCCGCGAACAACGCTGCATCCACTCACTTCGCCGTGGCAGGAGGTGGCGTCGATGTCGGCGGGGGGGCGTCGCTTGAGAATGTGAGCGGCGGCTCGCTCTCGATCGGAGCATCCGCGTCAGCATCCAACATCAGTTGAAGTCCCGGTCGGCGAGCACGGAGGGAGTCGATTCCCGTTGTCGAGATGCCGCTCCGCCACAAGAACACCCGCTTGAGTCTCGGGAAGCCTTCGGCCAGCGCGGCAATCAGAGGCTCGCCGATTGACGTTCCCGACAGGTTGAGTTCTTCGAGCACGGCGAGCGGGGCCAGCGCCCTGAGATCGCTTTCCGAGCACGAAGTCCTGGCAAGATTGAGCCGACGAAGTCCGGGCATGGTGGCAACCGCGGTGATGGTCGACGTTCCCGGTCGCGTGCCTGCAAGCGAGAGGTCGGTCACGAAAGGCGCGACCGGCGAGAGCAACTCGGCCGCCTCGGCATCGCTCATCCCCGTGGCAGCGTCAAAGGTCACCCACAACCCATCCGCGGCCGGTTCGATCACCTCGGCATGCACATGTCGCGCTCGCAGGGCGTCGACTGCGTGTGCCGGCACGCCCGGCCGATCCCCACCGATCTGCGATGGGATGCCTCCGCCCGCGGCGTCAGGCCGGGTCGAGGTCGAACTGGATTGTTCATTCGCGCCCAGAGCAGGCGCAAGCGGCAGCAGGTCGCCGCCCTCGAAGGGTGCGCCCGCGGCGATCCACTGCTCGATGAGATGAATGGCCGCCGTGTCGGGCTGTGGGCGGACCTTTGGAGGCATGTGAGCGCGATCCGTCATCGGAAGTCGCAGCCGGATCACCAGTTCACTGTTCGCGGGATCGCCCGGCTCCAGCGCGGTCCCCGTGGCACCTCCGGCGAGGATCGCGGCCGGTATGTGCAACGCGAGTTTGCCCTGCTGCTTGGACTCTCCATGGCACGAGATGCAGTAGCGCTCGAAGATCGGGGCAACCTGCTCGGGGTAGATTCCGCGGGCCGCGACGGGGGTGGGGCCACCCGAACCCGAGCCGCGGACCGGGTCGGTCTGGCGTGGAAAGAGCGGCTCGGTGAGGAACCCTTCGCCGTGAGTCATGGTTGCGCCGAGATGACCTGTCGGGAACATCCCCGCGACGGCGATCAGCAGCAGGGCCGGATACGCCTTGCGGGTCTTGGCGCTCGTCAGCGACAGGCACACGAGCAGCACGCATGAGGCAAACCCGATTCCCAGCCACTTGTGCAGGTTCAGTGTCTCTCCTCCGCCGGAATACGCGGCTTCGCGCGCGAGAAGCAAGCCCGAAGCGACGGACGCCGCGGCGGACAGAAAGGCGAGCCATGCCAGAGCGGCGCGAACCCGGGCGGGGAGTTCAATCAGCCTCAGGAGCGAGAGAATCTCGACGAGCGCCAGGGATGCGAGCGTGCCGATGGGAAGATGCAGCAGCATCGGATGGGCACGGCCGGCGATCTGGAGTATCGGATCGAGCATGGGGACGGGAGGATGACTACGCAAGCAACTCGGAGCGCACCTTGCCGAACACATCGGTCAGCCGGAAGTCGCGGCCTTCGTGGCGGAAGACCAGTTTGTCGTGCTGGATCCCGAGCAGGTGCAGCATGGTGGCGTGCAGATCATGCACGTCGACCGGGTTTTCAACGATGTTGTAACTGTAGTCGTCCGTGCGACCGATCGAGACGCCGGGCCTGATCCCGCCGCCGGCGAGCCAGAGAGTGAAACACCGAGGATGATGGTCGCGGCCGTAGTTGGTTTCTGAAAGATCGCCCTGGCTGTAGACCGTCCGTCCGAACTCGCCGGCCCAGATGACAAGGGTGTCGTCGAGCATGCCGCGGCGCTTCAGGTCGCGCACGAGAGCGGCCTGCGGCTGATCCACGGCCTTGGCCTGAAGCCGGATCTCTCCCGGGAGGTTGTTGTGGGCATCCCAGCCCCGCATGTACAGTTGGATGAAGCGGACACCGCGCTCGGCGAGTCGGCGAGCAAGAAGGCAGTTCGATGCGAACGACCCGGGCTTGCTCACCTCGGGGCCGTACATCGCAAGAGTCTCGGGGTCCTCCTGGGAGAGGTCCATCAGTTCCGGCACGCTGGTCTGCATCCGATAGGCCATCTCGTGCTGCGCGATCCGGGCCCGGATCTCCGGGTCGAGGGAGCGCTCCATCTCGCGTGCGTTGAGGGCGGCGACAAGGTCGAGCATGCGGCGGCGGTCGAGGCGTTCCACACCCGCCGGATCACGGAGGAACAGCACCGGGTCGCCGCTGCCGCGGAGTTTGCAGCCCTGGTGTTCGCTGGGCAGAAACCCGCATCCCCAGAAGCGAGCCGAGAGCGCCTGCATGTTGCCAAAGCCCTGAGAAATCAGCACCACAAACGTGGGAAGGTTGGCGTTCGCGCTCCCGAGGCCGTAACTGACCCAGGACCCGAAACTGGGTCGGCCGGGCTGCTGGTTGCCGGTCTGGAAGAACGTGATGCCAGGCTCGTGGTTGATGGCCTCGGTGTGCATCGAGTGGATGAAGCACACATCGCGTGAGAGTGCCGCGGTGTGCGGCATGAGTTCGCTGATCCACACGCCGTCCTGGTTGTTCGGATAGCGAGAAAAACGGAAGATCGAAGGCGCTACGGGGAATCGGGCCTGGCCGCTGGTCATGCCGGTGAGGCGTTGTCCCTGGCGGATCGAGTCCGGGAGATCCTGGTTGAAGCGCCGCCGGAGTTCGGGCTTGTAGTCGAACAGATCGATCTGGCTCGGGGCGCCCTCCATGTGCATGTAGATGACGCGCTTAGCCTTCGGCCGAAAGTGCACGCCGGGCACGATCGTGGCGGGTTGACGGGGAGCGGATGCGGACCCGCCCTCAGCCCGGAGAAGCGACGACAGCGCCAACATGCCCATCGCGCCGCTGACCGACCGGGCGCACGTTCCGAAGAACCGGCGGCGCGTGACATCGAGGTAGTGTTCTTCGACCGGGTGCATGGGAATCGTTTCAGCGTGAGACGAGGCGTGAGCGGTGGTTGAGCAGCGGCAGTGATTGAGCGGAACGAAGTCGGGCAAGAGTTGGGTCGCGGAGTCGGGGCGGTCCTCGGTCGAACTGGGTCCTAGTTCTGGGTGATGGTCTCGTGGAGGTTCAGGACGCTGTTGGCCAGCAGGGTCCATGGGGCGAGTTCGGACCACGGGACGTCCTGCGGCCCTGGGGACGCGCCGACCGTCACCAGCATCCCGGCATCCTCCGGTGAATCGGCGAATCGACGACGAAAGTCGGCAAGGCCGCCGCGGAGCAGCGAGAGTTCGTCCGAATCCGGTCTGCGCCCGGTGCATGAGACAAACAGGAGGGTGAGTCGGGAATCGTCATCCCCTTGCAAGAGGAGCACGTGCCGAGCCAGTTCGCGGGCGGCCTCGACAAACTGCTCGTCGTTCCAGGTGACCAACGCCTGCAGTGGCGTGTTCGTGGTCGCGCGGCGGATGACGCATGCTTCGCGAGTGGGCGCGTCGAGTGTCTGCAGGGCCGGCGGCGGACACGCGCGCTTCCAGTAGGTGTACAGGCTGCGTCGCCAGAGGTCGGGCCCGTCGCCGCGGGCGAAGATCCGAGTGTTTGATGCCGGCATGGCCACTTCCTGCCACAGTCCGCCCGGTTGATAGGTCTTGACCGACTCGCCGCCCAGTTGCTCGACCAGAAGTCCGGAGACGTACAAAGCAAGGTCCCGGATCTGCTCGGCACCCATGCGCCGGCGGGGATATCGAGCCAGGAGACGGTTGTCGGGATCGACCTCCGCGAGATCGGTGCGGGTGCGAGAGGATTGCCGATACGTGGCGCTGGTGACGATCGTGCGGAGCATCGACTGAACGTTCCAGCCGCCCTCACGAAACTCGACGGCGAGCGTGTCGAGCAGTTCCGGATGGGTTGGCCATTCGCCCTGCAGGCCGAAGTCTTCGCTCGTGCGGACGAGGCCGTTGCCAAAGAGCATCTCCCAGAAGCGGTTCACCGCGACGCGAGCGGTGAGCGGGTTCCGGGGCGATGTCAGCCACTGCGCCAGGCCGAGTCGATTTCGCGGCGAACCTTCGGGAAGAACCCCAAGCGCCTTGGGCACACCGCGCTGCACCGGGCGGGATGAATCCGGCTTGTCATACTGGCCGCGGGCCAGCACGAAGGTCTCGCGCGGCATCGGCAGTTCCTTCATGACCATGGTTCGAGGCAGATTATCCTCGATGGTCTTTCGCTCGGTGATCAGCGCCTGCTTTGCCGCTTCGGCCTCCCGGTATGCCGGCAGGAATGCCCGACGCCATGCGGAGGCCGCGAGCGCGGCGTGCTGCTCGGCGAGTGCGCCGGGCGGCAGGAGCGCCGCGACGAGGTCGTGGGGCAGATCCGCATCTCGTGGTGCGGTCCTGGAGTAATACCCCGATGCGCCGCCGGTATTGACGATCTTCATGACCACGGCGTTCGAACCGGGTGAGAGTGTGATCGCCGCGGCGTCCTGATCGGGCATGAGTCCACGTTCGACGTTTCGCGATGCGGCTTCGGAGCCGTTCACGAACAGCCGGAAGCCGTCATCGCTGCCGAGGGAGAGATCGAGCGTGCGCGATGCGGGCGAGGCGATCACCCTTCCGACATAGAACACGTTTGTGCCGTCTCCCAGCGACACCGGTTCCCCGTCCTTGAGACGGAGATCAAACTTCCATCCGGTCTGCTTGTCGCCGAAGGAGCGTGCCGCCGAGATCGGCCCTGTCTCCGGACCGAACGCCCTCTCAAAGAGATCAGCACGCGGAGCGACGAACGGTCCGGCGACGTGCCAGCGGCCGAACGAGGCCGGGAGCCGGACGAGCGAATCCTCATTGATCGTTCCGAGTGACACCCGTACGCGGGCGAGACTATGGGCGGCATAAATCGACCGAAAGCCCAGCGTGACGCGGACGAGCGCCCCAGTCTGCGCCGCGATCGGTCTCTCGGTCAGCAGCAGCAGCAGTCGCTTGCCCGGCTTCTGATGTCCCGCGATCGCCCAGCCTTCTTTGTCGGATACATCGAGCACGTTGACCGCAGCGTGGTCGCCATCGGTCTGCTCGTGATCGGCCCACGCCCAGCGCAGCGGCTCATCGATCCAACTCGAACTCGCGCCTTCGGCTGATCGAGTGGCGATGCGCACGTCCGTCAGCACGGCGTTGCCGTTGAAGTTGCGTCCGGCGGGTTTCGAAGGATCGCCATCAGCCGCCGTCGCCTCCAGCAGCAGCAGGCGAAGTTCCGTCGGAGTCCCTTCATCGATGCGGAGTGTTAGCACGTAGTCTTCGATGCCCGGCGGAGTGCCCGTCGCAACGACGAATCGGTCGGGCTGCACCTCCAGCCGCGTCGCGGCATCCGTGGATCGTGCCTCCATGAGCGAAGGAGTCGACCAGTTGATCCCCGATTCTGACACGAGGTCGTTCATGAAACGCTCGCGTTGCCGGGCTTCGTCCGGAGCGATTCGGGACATGTCGGCGTCAACCTGCGCGATCCGTGCGTCGATGGCGGCGAGTTTTGCCTGTTGCTCGGGCGCCGGAACGGCGATGAACGGCTCGTACGCCCGCTTGGAGTCCTGCGTCTGGGAATAGAGCCCAGGCTCCTCGATGGAGTTGAAGAACGCGTAGAAGGAGTAGAAGTCCTCCTGCGTGATCGGATCGAACTTGTGGTCATGGCATCGGGCGCACCCCATCGTCAGGCCAAGGAACACCGAGGCGGTCGTCGCGGCCCGGTCGACCGCGTACTCGACAAGGTACTCCTCCGCGATCGCGCCGCCTTCATCGGTGGTCACGTGGTTGCGGTTGAATCCTGTCGCAACCAGTTGATCGACCGTCGGCTCGGGAAGGAGGTCGCCGGCGAGTTGTTCGGTCAGGAAGCGATCAAACGGCATGTTGTCGCGGAACGCCCGCAGCACCCAGTCTCGCCAGGGCCACAGTTGCCTTCCGTTGTCCGTGTGGATGCCGCAGGTGTCGGCGTACCGCGCTGCATCGAGCCACGGCACAGTCAGCCGTTCGGCCAGTCTGGTGCGGTACGGCTCCGCGGTGAGCAGTCGATCGACCCACCGCTCGTAAGCACCCGGCCGCGAGTCAGCGGCAAACGCTGCGGCTTCTTGGGGTGTCGGAGGGAGTCCGGTGAGGTCGATGAACACGCGGCGAAGGAGCGTCTCCCGGTCCGCTTCAGGGCTTGGCACGATGCGCCGCGACTCCATCGCGGCCAGTACGAACCGATCGATCTCGTTGCGGCACCACGACTCATCGCGAACCGGAGGCGGCGCGTGATGGGTCGGCGGAACAAACGCCCAATGCGGCTCGTACGCCGCCCCTTGTTCGATCCACCGTCGCAGGAGGTCTTTCTCTTCATCGGAAAGCGGTCGCTTATTCGCCGATGGCGGAGGCATGACCTCATCGGGATCGTGAGAAGTCACCCGCCTCCAGAGTTCACTCGCGCCGGGGTCGCCCGGGACGATCGCGATGCTGCTTCGGCCCGGACGCGCACCGGTCGCGATGGACGGATCGTCGAGCCGAAGGTCCGCCTCGCGTTTGGCCGCATCGGGCCCGTGGCACTGGAAGCAGCGGTCCGAGAGCAGGCGCCGGACATCGCGTGAATAGCGGACAGGTCCCTGTCCGGGTGCTCGGTTGAAGGTCGCACTTCGTGATGCGGGGGCCGTGCCCTCGGCCGTTGCTTCCGGGATTCGCATGGTCGCCAGACCGCCCAGAACTGCCGTCGCGCCGATGCTCAGCGCAAGCAGCCACGCGGCTTCAGTTCTGCCGCGGCGGATGCGGGGCGGGCGGGACATGCGGTCCTCCGGAAGAGATCGTCTACGCCAGTCTAACACACCGACGCGAGAATGCCGTGCGGCTTGTGGACAGACCCGGTCGCGCGTTAGCATGACCGTCGGGTGGGGGGAACCGGGGGGATCGAGGGCTGGCAGGCACACCTCCATCGAGGCTTGTGCCGGCAAAGGAGCAGGGCATGTCCGCTGGATGGATGAACCGCCGGGACGTGATTGGAACGGGCTTGGGGTTGGCGGCGGGCCTGGCCGCGGCGCCGTTCGTGCGGGCGTCAGCCAAATCCGGCTGCGGGCCGGTATTGGTCGGTTCCGGGGAATACACGTACGAGGTCCAGCACGATTGGGCCCAACTCCCCCCGACGCACGCGTTCGGGAATACCCACGGCGTCGCCATCGACCCGCAGGGGTTTGTGCACATAAAGCACACCGTCCATGCGTCGAGTTCCTCCGGGGATGCGATCTGCGTCTTTGACCCAGCCGGGAGGTTTGTCCGGTCGTGGGGCGCGGACTTCCGCGGCGGGGCGCACGGCCTGACCTTGGTTCGAGAGTCCGCGGGCGAGTTCCTCTGGCTGTCGGATTGCAACCGCGCGGTCGTGCGAAAGACGACGCTGACAGGCGAGACGGTGCTGGACCTCAAGTGGCCGGAGGAGTCGGGGCTGTACGGAGCAGTGGGGGAGTACAAGCCGACGAACGTGGCGGTGGTGCCGCGGGATGCGGTGGATGCGGCGGGCAGGCCGCACGCGATGCGCGGGTATGTGTTCGTGGCGGATGGGTACGGGAAGTCGTGGATCCACGTGTTTGATCCGAAGGGCGACTACATCCGCAGTTTCGGCGGGCCTGGCAACCAGCGCGGGCAGACCTCGTGCCCGCACGGGATCGCGATTGATTCGCGCCAGAAAGGGGAGCCGCGGCTGGTGGTGGCGGACCGGAGCAACCGGCGGTTGCAGTTCTTCACGCTCGACGGTCGACATACGGGATTCGTGACCGATGAACTGCGCTCGCCGTGCCACTTCGACACGCGCGACGAGGTGCTGCTGGTGCCGGACCTGGAGGCGAGGGTGACTTTGCTCGACAAGGACAACAAACTGGTGGTGCAGTTGGGCGATGGAGAGAACTTTGGCCTGCGGGACAAGCCGCGGGTGCAGTTTGTGGCGGGCAAGTTCATCGCGCCGCACTCGGCGTGCTTTGACAACGACGGGAACATCTTCGTGGTGGAGTGGGTGGAGGTGGGACGGGTGACGAGGCTGAGAAAGGTCGGTGCCTGATCCCGGCGACTGCCTGTTTCAGCCCCTCATGAGCCGCCAGAGCGCACCCAGCAGCAGCACCAGCAGCGGCGCACCGGCGATGAGTCCCCAGCGGATCGCCTGCAGCCTCTCCGCGGGCATCGCAGGAATCGTCGGCATCGCCTGCGCCTGCGCACTGCGGACGACCATCTCGTCCTGGCCTGCGAGCCAATAGATCGCGGACTCGAACAGTTCAAGGTTGCCGGGGACCAGCGGCACAGGCCTTCCGGCATTACCCGCGCTCGCCTGATTCGTCAGATCATCCAGGAACCAGCCGTTCGATCCGACGACCAGAAATCGCTGACGGTCCTTACGGTCGGGGAGTGTGCGCTCCGCCGCGGCGGCAACCACCCACGGTCCTTTCCCGTTGTCTCGCGCGGAGTCTTCCTGCGGCGGGTTGGCCAGCAGCGGGCGCTGCGCTGCGGGAGTCTGGCGGAACCGCAGCCACTCGCTCTCGCCCCATGTTCGGTCG
Organism: uncultured Phycisphaeraceae bacterium; assembly: GCA_964409775.1. Lineage (GTDB taxonomy): Bacteria > Planctomycetota > Phycisphaerae > Phycisphaerales > UBA1924 > JAHBXL01. The sequence goes on from CAYPEI010000003.1 coordinate 255,702, forward strand.
TCGTCTTCGACGACGATCACCGGCCATGCGCGTGCGGCATCCTTGGCGATCTCGATCGGTGTCGCCCACGGAAGTTGCGTGCGGATGGACTCGATCGACGCCGAGATCGGGTGGCTCGCGTTGGCGCTCGTGATGAACAGGTCCGCCGACACCACCGGACCTGCGGGTGTCTGCGTCTGGCGGAGCAGGGGCCTGCCCGAGTCGATGGTCATGCCGAAAAGTGTCGCGGCGAACTCCACCATCGGGTCCTTCTGGCCGATCGCCGGCAGCGTGGACGGGGCGACCGAGAGCAGCACAGGTCGACCTGACTGCGCGACCGTCTGGATGGCCCGCGAGAGTTTCAGCATGCGGGCGGCGCCTTCGGGAGTGCCGGCGTTGGTCGAGATTGTGACAAACACAACCGGTCGCTTGCCGCTCGGTTCGATCCTGGCGGTCGAAGGGGGTTCGGGGTCGAGCGCGGCCGCCCATTCCAACACCGTGATGCCGCGCATGCCCAGGCGAGAGACGAGGTTGGAGAGTGGGGCAAAGTCGGGGGCAAGTCGCTCGGCTTCCGTCGCGCCGTGAACGATGATGACGATCGGTGCGTCATTCGCGGTGATCGCCATCAGCGCCCCTGCGATCAGTTCCTCCGCACGGCCGCGCAGGTCGGGCTGCGGCCCGACGTCGGTCACGCCCGGGATCCGGCGTGGAAAGAGCGCGTCGATGTCAACCGCGGCGAGCGCGGGGCCGCTGTCGGCGCGGGGTGGGCCGATGACCAGGGCCGCTCCCGACCGTTCCAGAACTCTTGCCGCCGAGGTGATTCCGACTTTGGGCAACTGGTCCACCGATGCGACCTGCTGAGCAGCGATGTCCCGCAACGCCGCGGCGTGCTGCGCCAATGGCTTCACCGAGTCGCGGACCGCTGCCGGCGCCTGATCATCGGAGACTCCCACCAAACCCTCAAGCCCGCGGGCCAGTTGTCCCAGTTGCGACTGCAGCGACACCATCAGTCTGCGGGCCTGGGCCGCGGCCTGATCCATCGCGGGCACCGGGCTGCGTCCGATCGTCTGATTCAGCGATGCCTGGGCCGCGGCAGACTCTTTTCTCGCATCGCTCGCGGCGATCCGGCACAGCCCGGCGGAGTCGGAAAGGTACCGCTTCAGCGGCCCTGCGTTGACCTCGTCGGCAGCAACCTGCTCGGCGATCTTCCCCAGCCCTTCACCGAAGGCGTCGAGATCGGAGGCGATGGCCTCGCTCCGGACAATCGCGGTTGACACGCTTTCTCGGACCGTCCGAAGCAGGGGTTCGTACCTCTCCACCAGCCGCGCAAGAACGCTGTCGAGTTCCGCCGGCCCCTTCGCGGACGCCACATCGATCGCCGTAACACGAAGGCTCGGCGTCGCCCGCGCGAAGTTGTCGAGCACGTCCTGTGTGCGGCTGAGCGCCCGCGGCTCCACCCCGTCGAGGTTCGTCACGATGACCAGTTCGTGCTCGCCTTTCAGTCGCGCCAGCAGGTCGGTCGTCCGCTGACTCAGCCTGTGCTGTCTGGTGACAGTCGCGTCCAGCCGCTGCGGATACCGGTCGGCGAGCACCCCAAGGAACCCCACGACCGCGCTGATGGCGAGCAACAGCGCCGCGGCCTGCACGCCGTAACGCGTGCGGCGCCGGGCAGCGCTGTGCACGGGGTTGGCCGCGGCTGGCCGCTTCGTTCCCGGCTTTGACGACTTGGAATCCGGGTTGGAGGTCATCGCCACCTCCGGGATTGCAGGGTGATTGCGGCGAGGGCCACAAACCAGAAGGATCCGAGCAGGAAGAACGCGATCGTTGACGTATCGATCAGGCCGCGGGCAAAGTCCATTGCGCGGAAACTCGGGGCCAGTTTGAAGAGCAGAGCCGCCCAATCCTCGGGCGCCTGCGCCGCCAGACGCGAGGGGGCGAGGTCGAGCACAAACAGGACGAACAGCGTTCCGAGAAAAGCCAGTGTCTGGCTGCTGGTGAGGCACGAGGCGAGCGTTCCTACGCCAAGATACAGCATCCCCAGCAGAAGCAGGCCGAGGTACCCCGCGCCGATCGCGCCGAAATCCGGACGAGACAGCCAGGCGAGCACGGCGACGAATACGAGCGTCGGCAGGAGCATCGTGATCAGGAACATCACCGCCGCCGCATACTTGCCCAGCACGATGGTCCACTCACCCACCGGGGATGTGAGCAAGGGCTCGATCGTTCCCGACCGAAGTTCTTCGCTGACCAGACGCATCGAAATCGCCGGCGACACAAAGAGGAGCAGGCCCCACCACACGCCGAAGAACTCGCGGAGTTCGGCCGGATTTCCCGGTACGAGCGTCCGCTGCGCAAAGAAAACCGCCGAAAGGCACATAAACAGCGCGATGACCACCCACCCAAGCGGGATTCGGAAGAACGAGCCATACTCGCGGATGGCGATGGTGATCACCTTGCTCATGCCTCGGTCCCCTTAGCCGGGTGCTCGCCCGCCTGGGATGGAGTGGGGGGGGCATCCTGCTCAATCACGCGCATGAACAACTGCTCGAGCGTCGGCGCCTGGCGACGGAGGTCTCGGTAGAGGATGCCGCCGAGCGACAATGCACGGGCGATCGGCTCGCGCAGGTCGGGGTGCGTGGGCTCGGGGAGAATGACCAGCCGAACCCATTCCGCGACGTGAATCCCGCTCTCCGGCTTCTCGCCGGGGATCGGCTCGCGGGCGATGGAGGCGACACCGGGGAGCGACTTGATCCTCGCCGCGATGCGGTCGAGTTCGCTGCGCCCTCCCATCTCCGGGTCCGCGCGAGTCTCGACGAACATCTCCAGCGAGTGCTTCGCGGGGACTTGCTTGAGCATCCTCGCGAGCAGGTCGGAGGGTGCGCCGTCGGCGCGGATGCGGCCACGCGCGATGATGACCACACGGTCGCACGTGCGCTCCACCTCGGGAAGGATGTGGCTCGAGACGAGCACCGTTCGGTTCATCGCCAGATCGCGGATCAGCGTTCGCGTCTCGCGGATCTGCGTCGGGTCCAGCCCGTTGGAGGGCTCATCCAGGATCAGGACCGGCGGATCGTGCAGAATCGCCGCGGCAAGGCCGACGCGCTGTCGATAGCCTTTGCTCAGATGCCCGATGCGGCGTCCCATCACGTCGAGCAGTTTGCATCGGTCCCCGGCGCGGAGAATCGCCTTCTTCCGGTCGCCGCGACATAGTCCGAACAGTTTTGCTCGGAACGCCAGATAGTCCTTGACCCGCAGTTCCGGGTACAGCGGGGCCGACTCCGGCAAGTACCCAAGGTTCCGACGGGCAGCAATCGAGTCATCGATCGTGTCGTGTCCGCAGACCTTGATCGTGCCTCCAGACGGCGGGAGAAACCCCGTGATCATCCGGATCGTCGTGGTCTTGCCGGCGCCGTTGGGTCCCAGCAGGCCCACAACCTGACCCGAACCGACCTCCAGGCTCACGTCCTGAACGGCCGGAAACGTGCCATAAACCTTGCTGACGTGGGAAATCTGGATCATGATTCGCGGCCGTGCGAACGCGGTATCGACCCAGCGCGGCAAGGACATCCTCTTGCCGTCGCCCAATCCGTGGTTAGTTTAGGCTAAGCAGATCGTCGGGCCGATGGTTTCCGAAGCACCTTCCGGGCAACTTCCCCGTACAATCAACAGTCGGTGGTTCGGCGTATGTCAGTGCAGCGACCCAAACTTCTGATCGTCCGAGGGCCGGCCGTGCCGGCGGATGACTTGGCGCGCGTACTGAACGACCGCTTCGACGTTGTCGTCATGCCGGCGGATGCGGAGCCGTCTTCTGATGCCGCAGCCGTGGAGGTCGTCATGTGCGAGGCCGCCCATTTGGGGCAGGTCAGCCGCGTGGCAGGTCCATCGCCGGAACTCGACTCTCTCGCCGTCTTGACGGCACTCTCCGAGGGTGTGTGCGTTTCAGGGCTCGATGGCACCGTTCTCTGGGCCAACGACCGCTTCAGGGCCTTCGACGACCAGACACGGGCCCGAATCTCGGCGGTGTGCCGACGTGCCTCCCAGCAGTTCGAGGAGCAGATGCTGGCGCAGGAGGCCGCGGGCTTCTCCGGCGGACGCACCAACAAATTCGAGGTGGCTTCGCCCGACGAGTCGCGTTTTTATGAAGTCGTGGTGTCGCCTATCCGTTCTCGCGACACCTCCCGCTTGGAGCGAGTCGCGGCCCTGGTCTGGGAAGTGACCGCCTCGCGCCGGTATCAGCAGAAACTCGACGCGATCGACCGTGCCGGTGCCGAACTGGTGCGTCTCGATGCCGATGCGGTCCGAAAACTCCACGTGACCGATCGCCTCAAACTCCTCGAGCAGAAGATCATCAAGTTCTCGCACGAACTGCTTCGCTTCGATCACCTGATGGTCCGCCTGATCGATGAGCGGAGCGGCAAACTCGAACTGGTCATCTCCTCGGGCCTGCCTCCAGAGGCCACCGAGGTCGACCTGTACGCCCAGCGCGAGGGCAACGGCATCATGGGGTACGTCGCGGCCACCGGCCGCAGTTATCTCTGCCCCGACATCGCCCGGGACCGTCGCTACGTGACGGGAATGTCCGGCGCTCGGTCGAGTCTGACCGTCCCGCTCCGACTCCACGACAGGGTCATCGGGGCATTCAACATCGAGAGCGAGCAACTCGCGGCGTTCACAGAAGAGGACCGGCAGTTCGCCGAGATTTTCGCCACGCATGTTGCCCTGGCGCTGCACATTCTGGACCTGCTGGTTGTCGAGCGATGTGCCGCTGGAGAGACCGTGACAGGCACCGTCGAAGGCGAACTCGACGAGCCGCTCGACGACATCATGCGCGAAGCCGACTGGTTGACGCGCCTGGGCGATTCCTCCCCGGAGATGCGCGACCACGTCCAGCGGATTGTCGCCGATGTGCAATCGATCCGCCGCCGCGTTCGGGAGGCCGCCAGCGGTCCCCAGAATATCCTCGGCGCGGAGAAGGTGCTCTCGAACATCCAGATCGACCCGGCGCTCGCCGGCCGGCTCGTGCTGGTGGCCGATGACGAGCCGAAGATCCGCCAGATCATCCGCGACGTTCTCCGCGGCAAGGGTTGCCGCGTGGTCGTGTGCAAGGATGGCGGCGAGGCGATCGCCGAACTCGTCTCGTCTCAGGCGGGCGGGGAGAGCGCCAGGTTCGACCTGGTGATCAGCGACATCAAGATGCCCGACCACAACGGGTATGAAGTGTTTTCCGCCGCGAGAAAGGCGTACCCCGGCGTGCCTGTGGTGCTGATGACCGGGTTCGGGTACGACCCGCATCACTCGATTGTCCGTGCGTCACAGGACGGCCTGCAGTGCGTGCTCTTCAAGCCGTTCCAGATCGAACGGCTCCTCGAGGAGGTCCGCAAGGCCCTCGGGGTCACCGCACCGGCCAAGACCTGATCCTCACGGGCAGCCGGCGAACCAGAGACTGAGGAACGCGAAGATGTCCGGCACGGCGACCCCGCCCGCGCCGTCGATATCTGCTCTCGGGTCGCTCGCAAACCATGAACTCAGGAATGCGAAGATGTCCGTCACGGCACGCACGCCATCCCCATCCCAGTCGGCGATGCAGGGCGCATTCAGCATCGCGATGTCCGCGGCGTCGATGACTCCGTCGCTGTTCAAGTCGAACGCGCTCCACGTCGCGCCCGTACCGACGGCAACGGCGCCGTTGACCACTCCGTCCAAGTCCCGCTGCCCGCCGTCGTTGGCGGAAACGACTGACTGGAGCATTGCTTGATCCGCCGCGTCTGCAAGGGCATCGCCGTTGCAGTCTCCGAACGACTCTTCGAAGCCGGTGTCGGTCCATACGTAGAGCGAGTCGCCTTCCGCGGCGCACGGCATTCCGAAGATCGCCGTCATCCGCCATCGCGTCGGGTCGATCAGTCTCTCGTCGTTGATATCCTGCCCGTTCCATTCCTCGGTCAGCGTCGCGACGGGCCCGCTCAGGGCGCCGCCATTGCCCCCGTTTGCGCCGATGATGAGGTCGCGCAGCCCTTCCTTCACGCTCGCATGGCTGCCGGCTGCGATCGACTGGTCATACGCCTGCTGAGGCTCGTTCAGGAGCGAGGCCGCACCCTGGGCATCCAGCGCCCAGACCAGCGAAACCGTCGTGCGGTCGGTCGCCGGGTCGTGCGAGAACCGCAGGTTGACATAGGGGTCATACAGGCCCGGCTGCGATCCGCCGAACATGCCGCTCGCCGCCTGATACCCGCCGCTGCGCTTGAAGAACCGCGACCGGACGATCCACGTTTCTCCGGCATCGAACACGCCGTTGCCGTTCCCTCCCTCGGACACGATCGACACGTTGTGGCATCCGCACAGTGTCACGGCCCAGTCCGCTCCGCTGCGTTCATACTGCGGCGATGAGTAGAAGTTCCAGTCCACCTGGTCGCTCCACTGGACCGCTCTCGCCCCGATCGAGCCGTTGGGTCTCTTCCCAAAGCGCCCCACGTTGGCCAGGTAGCGGGACGTCGCCGCGGAGCCGAGTTCGCCTCCGGTCTTGTCCTCGCGGTCCATGTCCAGATCCAGAAACCCGTAGACCGGGCTTGGTCCGAACGCAAACGGGTTAAACACTGTCCCGCCGGCGCCGAGCGTTCCGGGAGGATTGACCAATCCGGCGAACGTGATATCCAGGCGGAACAAGTGAGCGCCGCGGCCCTCTCGCGCCGATCCGGCGTAGGGATCGCTGGAGGCGGTCGCTGTCTGCCACCCCATGAGCCGCGCCTCGAGCAGTTCAGGCTTGATCCCGTCCGGGTTGACCGGGCAGTCCGCCCCCGCGTCGGTCCGTCGCAGCACGGCATCATTGGGCGCGTCGGCGTAGATCCGTACGGTGTCGTCCGGCGAGGCAACCACCGCTCCGCATTGGAGAAGGCTCCCGCCGACGATGGCCGCGCACCAAAGATGGGCTGCCCTCGGGTTCATTGCTTCGCGACCTCTCGGACGAACTCGGACAAGCCGAACTGCTCGATCCGGTACCGCATTCCCGCCCGGGTCAGCCCGATCAATCTCGCTGCACGCGAGACATTCCCGTGGGCCTTGCGCAGCGATTCCATGACCAGTTCGCGCTCAAGTTCCTCGGCCTTGGGGAGGTCTCCGGTGGCCAGCCTGGCAAGCGACGGAACACCGTCAAGGCCATTGACCGACGGGGAGTCGGGCGCTGCGGCCGGGCCCAGTCCAAGGTCATGCGGTCGCACTTCCTCGCCGTCGCACAGCATGGAGACGCGCTGCATCGTGTTCACGAGTTCACGGACGTTTCCCGGCCAACGATGCGAGAGGATCGCTTCGCGTGCCTCCGGAGTCAAACGCAACTCTTCACGCCCATATCGCTTTGCGAACCCCGAGAGGGTCGCTTGGGCGATCAGCACCGCGTCCTGGTCCCGGTCGCGCAGTGCGGGGATCCGGATGGTGAGCGCGTTCAGTCGGTACAGAAGGTCGCGACGGAACTTGCCCTCGGCAGCCCGCGCTTCAAGGTCCTGGTTCGACGCGGCGATCACCCGCGCCCGAACCGACTTGTCCTTCGTGCCGCCCACCCGTCGATAACGGCCCTGTTCGAGCACCACCAGAAACTTGGATTGCAGTTCCAGCGACATCTCCCCGATCTCGTCGAGGAAAATCGTGCCGCCCTCGGCCATCTCGAAGAGCCCGGCCTTCGCCTCTCGCGCGTCCGTAAATGCGCCCTTCTCGTGGCCGAACAACTCCGCCTCCACCAGCGTCGCGGGCAACGCGGAGCAGTTGACGTGCACAAATGGCGGGTTGTCCCGCGGATCCGCGGAGCCATTCCTCTCCGCGCGTTCCGCGGCGACTGCCCGCTGGTGGATGTACCGCGCCAGCACGCCCTTTCCCACACCCGTTTCGCCCAGCAGCAGCACTGTTGGCAAGGCCGAACCCGGCTCGGTCGATCGGCCGGTTTCGCCGGCGTTCAGCGGGAGCGTCGCAAGCCGATCGGCCAGCCGGAGCGTCTCCTTCCACGCGCGACTCTCTCCGACGACGCTCCGGGCGTCTTCGCGGCTCTGCTCCAGTCGCTCATACAGCCGCAGCCGCCGGGCCACCTTCCGCTGCTGGAGCCACTTTTCCGCCTGAAGCGGCAGTTCTTCCATCTTGAGCGGCTTTTGCAGGAAGTCGTCTGCGCCGAGTTTCATGGCGTTCACCGCCGCCGCGATCGTGCCAAAGGCGGTTACGACCACCGCGATGCCATCAAAGCCCTCCGCCCGTGCGCTGCGGATCAGGTCAACCCCGTCGCCATCGCCAAGGTTCACATCCGTGATGATTAGGTCGTACTCGCCTTCGTTCAGGGCCCGCACAGCCTCCGCGGCCGAGGCACATTCGATCACTTCATGCCCGGAACCCGGCTGCCCCGACCCGCGACGGAGCATCCGGCCCATCGCAAGCCGGATCGAGAGTTCATCTTCGACCACCAGAATCCGAGCCACATTCGACCTTTCTCTTGGGTCCTGACTTGGCTGCAATCAGCCGGAAGGGTGGTTGCTTTCAACCACCAGTTCGCCTCGAGGCTCAGTCGTTCGAGGCAAGCGGAGCCGGAATCGGGCCCCAGTTGCCCCAGATCCGGCTCCCGCCGGCGGATCGAGGGTGATCGACCCCCCATGGGATCGCAGGATCTGACGGGCGATTGCAAGCCCGATGCCAGTCCCATGAGCCTTGGTGGTGAAGTGTGGCTCAAAAATCCGCTCGCGGAGCGATTCGGGCACACCCGGCCCATCATCCTCCACCAGAATCTCGAAGTTCCCATCAGGATTCGCCGCGGTTACCCGAACACGAACCGATCCCGAGGCGGGGCACGCATCGATCGCGTTAGCGACAACCGCGGCGATCGCGTGTTCCATATGCCGCGGATCAAAGACGGCTTCTTGAGGCGCCTCACTCGTGTCCAACTCCAGCCGAACGCCCTTGGCTCGAGCGCCGGGCTCGTGCGACTTCACAATCCCAGCGATCCACGGTGCGACTTCCATTCTGGATGGAACCAGGTCCATCGGACGTGTGGTCTCGAGCAACTGGGACAGCCAGCGCTCAAACGTGTCCACGGTCGACACGATCAGGCTCAGGTTTTCACGCTGTTCGGAACCTTCCGCGGTGTCAAGCCGAGAAACCTCCGCCAGTCCCCGGATCCCCGCGAGCGGATTGCGGACGTTGTGAACAATCCGTCGGACCATCTGTCCGATGGCGGCCAGCCGTTCGCGTTCCACCGCCTCCCGCTGGTACTGGTCAACCATGCCCGCCATGTGATTCACTTCGGCCATCAACCGCCCGAGTTCGTCGGTCGTCTCGACTCTCACCCGATGGGTGAAGTCGCCCGATGCGATTCGAGCCGCTGCCTCGCGCAGCGCGCCGACCGGCGTTTGAACCCATCGTCGCAGGAGAACGACCGCAAGCACGCTGGCGAGTCCGGCTTCTAGCGAAACCGCCGCGAGCCACCATCCGAGTGTTGTGCGCAGATCGGCGGTATACCCCACCGCGCTCCTCGCGTCGTCCAAGAGGCGCAGTTCGGTCTTCTCGATCAGTTCGTGCAGTTCAAATGCACCGCGACGGGCCTCAGCGCGTCGCGACTCATCGCCGGTCCTGGCCCAGGCCCGCGCGCTCTCGTGCGACGCATCGAGCCGCCTTCTGATGTTGTCCCACGTCGATACGCCGATCCGCGTCCGATGCCAGCCGCTGGACTCCAGTGCATCCACATGCGCTTGGGCTGCCGAGGCCGCGGCGTCGATCGCGCGGCCGGTCTCCTCGCTCGGCGAACGCTGGGCAGCCGCAGCATCGCTGCCGTCGGCGCCGGCTCTCGCATCAATGGCCGCGTCCCGCACACTCGCCAGGCCGATCGCCCGCGCAGTTTCTTCGACCGAACGCTTGATCTTGCCCAGTTCGCTCAACGCGGCCGACATCTGATCAAACGGCGTTGCGACCTCCCGGTGCACCACGCGGATGGCAAACCCCGCCGCGGCGATTCCGCCCGCGACCGCGAGCAACAGCGTGCCGATCAGCAGGAGAAACTTGTGCTGCAGGGACATGCAAACTCCGGCCGGTGCTGCAGCCCGCATCCGCGAACCGGTCAGCCGAGATCGGCTTCGGCGACGCGCTCGGACCCATCGATACAGCGTAGAGCAAAGTCATCGCCCGGGCACGAACCCCCACCGCCAGCCGGACTCACTGAGCGGCCGGCGCGAGGTCTCAACGTGGCCATCAATGAACCCGACGTTCATGGAGCCATTGTGACGGAGCGCGGGGTGCCAGAACTGGTCACCCGCGAACACCGCCGGGCTGTCGAGCGCCGGCGCGCCGTAGAACGGGGTCGTGTCAGCGGCGGCCGCGCTGGCGCCATCGATGTCCCACAGCAGCGGAACATTCGCGCCGGCCTCACTCAGAACTGCTCCACCGAGCCTGATCGGCCTGGCGGCGGGGGCAGGTGTGGTGATCTCACGCCAGTGGAGCCGTGCGTTCAGCGCGAACGACACGCTCCGCGCCGGGCCAACCCCGCCGCTGTCGCACGGCGCGTTGGCCCGCATCGTAAGCGGCGCACGCACCTCTGCGCAGCGCATCGGGTTGTTGCCGTTTGCATCGGGCAGTGTGTGCGGGTCCTGGGGCCAAGCCCAGAACTCGTTCACGCCGTACAAACTGTCCTGAAACGACGACAACGAAAACGAGTTCGCCGTTGAATCGCTGCCCCGTGGCCCGTGGAGGACATCGTCAGCGAACACTGCGAAGTCATAGGTCGCACTCCGCAGGCTCATCTGGCAGTTGAAGCGTCGCGCGGCGGCGATCGTCCCTCGGAGCATCGGCACGATGATCGCGACCAGCACCGCGATGATGCCGATGACCACCAGTACCTCGATCAATGTGAACGCACGAGCCTTGCTCGTTGGTCCGCCCTCCGGCTGATCTGGTCGCCGCGCCGCCGACATCGTGTCCGCTTCCCTTCGCCTGCCACCAGTGGCACCCCAAGTGTAACCAATCGGCATGCTGCTGCACACCAGTTTGGAGATTTGCCTCCCCCTCCCGGTTCGATTTCGGAATTGGCTGTATTGCACCACTCAGCGATGACTTTCAGCCGCGTCACGCTCGGTCTGCCCGCCGGCTTCGCGGCTTCGGGCAATCCACATCGCGCAGACCTTGATGAGTTGAGCACGGTTGACGGGCTTGACCAGGAAATCGCTGCAGCCCGCGTCGATGCACAGTTCCCGGTCTCCCACCATAGCATGGGCCGTCAAGGCGACGATGGGCGCTCCGTATCCCTCCTCGCGCAACTGGCGGGTCGCAGCATATCCATCCAGCACCGGCATCTGCATATCCATGAGCACCAGGTCGAACGGCGCGCCGGCTTGCGCTGCGAAGTGGATCCTTGAGATCGCCGCCTGCCCGTCTTCGGCGATCTCGACCGACGCGCCGGCCCGGCGCAGGTGGTGCGAGATCAGTCTCTGGTTGTCTGCGCTGTCATCAACCACCAGGACCTTCCCGCAAAGTCTGCCGGACTCTTCATGGGAAGCGGGAGAGTGTGGACCTCGGTGCCCGTCCGACAGGAGCGAAGCGTCAACAGGCGCCGCCTCGATGCAGAGACGGAATCGGGAGCCGACGCCACGCGTACTTTCCACCTCAATCGTCCCGCCGAGCAGTTCGGCCAGACGCAGCGAGATCGGCAACCCGAGGCCCGTGCCGCCGAATCGCCGGGTCATCGACTCATCGGCCTGTGCAAACGGCTCGAACAGGCGGCCCATCTGCTCGGGCGCAATCCCGATGCCCGTGTCGCACACCTCGACCTCCAGCCGCCCGTCGGTGTGTCGCGCAATGATCTCTACGCGGCCCGAGTGAGTGAACTTGATCGCATTCCCGGCCAGATTGATCACGATCTGCTTCAACCGGATGGGGTCGCTCAGCACCGTCGCGGGTATGTGTCCCTCGCAGGTCGAGACGAGTTCGAGGTTCTTGGTCTTTGCACGTGGCGCGAGAAGTTCGGTCGCCTCGGCAATAACGGCTTCCACTGAGCAGGGGATCCGTTCCACCGACATCCTTCCGGCCTCGATCTTTGACAGATCGAGAGTGTCGTTGATGATCGCCAGGAGGTGCTCCCCGTTGCGCCGGATGGTCGCGCCGAACTCCTCTCGTTCCTGCGGTGTCCGATCCGGTTCCACCAGCAGATCCGCGAAGCCCAGGATCGCCGTCATCGGCGTACGGATCTCGTGGCTCATGTTCGCCAGGAACGCGCTCTTGGCCCGGTTGGCCGACTGCGCCGCTTCGTTGGCTTCTTCGAGCCGCGCATGTTGCCGCTCCAACTCCGACTTGGCGGTGAGGAGATCATCCGCATACGTCTTCAGCCACTCCATTGCCAGGCGACGATCGGTGATGCTCTCGTGTGAGACCACGATCCGCAGCGGCCCCTCGCCGGCGAAGCGAGTCACGCGCACCTGGAACCATCGCCGCGCCGAGCCGCTGCCGCATGCATACTCGTGCGTAAACTCCTCCCGGGCCCCCGTGATTACTTCGCGGATTCCGCGTCCGATTGTTCTTCCGTCGGTGGGGCGCTCGTCGTCCTCGCGGTGGCACAACGCCAGGTAATCGACTCCGATCCAATCCAGCGGCTCTTCGCACAATGTCCGGGCATACTCGGACCACATCCGGTTGGTCGCGACAATCCGCCCGCTGCCGTCGAGCACCGCGATATGGCTCCTGAGCGAGTCGAACGTGCCTCTCGCGAAGCGCTCGGACTCCCTCAGCGCCTGCTCGGCGACGCGACGCTCGGTGATGTCGGCATGCGAACCGATCAGCCGGAGCGCGCGGCCGTTCGCGTCGCGCTTCGCCTGTCCACGAGTGAGGATCCAGCGCCACGTCCCGTCTGCGTGACGCATCCGCAGTTCTTTCGTGTACTCGGAGAGCCGTCCCTCCACGTACATCTGCACCGCCGACATCGCGCCCGGCAGGTCATCGGGGTGCACTCGGGACGTCCAGTCATCGAGACCGCCCGTCATGTCGGTCGGCAGCAGGCCCAACTGTTCCAGACCCATCGGCGAGAAGTACACCTTGCCGGTCGTCAGATCCCAGTCCCAGATGCCCTCGTTGTTCGCGGAAACGGCGAGTTGCCAGCGCTCTTCGCTGGCGCGCAGCGCCTCGGTGATCTCTGCCGCCATCCGCTGCGCGCGATGGCGCGAATGCCCGAGCGTCAGCACGAGCGTCGAGAGCAGGACGCTGGCAGTGATTCCCGTGGCCGCTTCCCAATACACGCTCGACCAGTCCGTGGCCGCGTAGAACGCCGGGCGAGCCCGGAACTGAAGCCGCCAGTCTCGCCCGCCAATGGGCAGCGCCACACTCTCCCGATGCGACCGATTCGTTCCGGCCGCGGTCATCATTGACCCGGACGTGGCCGCTTCGGAGTCAAATAGCAGCGACCCCGCCTCCGCTTGCGGGCCATCGAAGAGATCCAGCGCGAGTTGATCGTCCGCGATTGTGCTGATCCCCGTCAGCAAGGCGTTGACGAGCATCGGGGCGCTCGCCCAGCCGATCAGCGACTCGATGCGTGCCGTCTCCGTCTCGGGGAACTTCCCGTTCTGGTATATCGGCAGGAGCATCACCAGTCCCGGCGCATCGGGCGACTGCGGAAGCCTGATCACGGGCGAAACCGCAAGATCGCCGGTGCGCATCGCCAAGTCCGCGGCCGCCCGGAGGTCGGGGTGCGCGGCCAGATCCTGTCCGATCGCGGCCTCGTTCAGCGCCGAAGGCTCGATGTACTCGTGGATGTACAGCGGGTCGAGCCCGTCCACAGTGCCGACAGTGAAGACGGGCATGCCGTCGGCACGGGTTTGCTCCACGAACGCGCCGAGGTCGATGCGGGCGACACGCCGCACAAATCCCAGCCCGAGCAGGCCCGGAAACCTGCGCGCCAGTTCACGCGAATCGGTATAGGCACGGAACTCCGACCGCGTGACGCCGTCGCTTGCGACAAACACACCACGCGTCCCTCGAAGGCAGTCCTCAAGCGCGGCGAGCCGCTGATTCACCCGAGCCGTGAGTTTGTCCCGCAGACGCGCAAACCGTTCGTTCTCCGCCTCTCGCATTCCGCGGCACGAGGTTCGCCACGCCAGGCCCGACATGCCCAGGCCGAGCACCAGCACCGCAAGGGCCAGAAGCGGCGCTCTGATTCCGTGCAGACCGCGCCTCCGCTCGCGGCCAGCAGCGCGCGAAGCCGAAGGGAGGAAAATGGGTTCTCGGACCTGCTGGGGCATATCGTGGCCGCTTCGCAGTCGAGCCGGGGTGCGGGCAGGGACTTTCCCCACCGAGAACACACCAATCGGTACGGTTTGATCGCGGATTGACATCAATCGCGGATTGCTGCGGCTTTGATGTGAATCCTCGCCGCGTCGGCCCATCGGGTTCCGATAAGCACCGCAGAGCCATCATCGATTCCAAGCCATCCTCACGCATCGCAGTTCGGCGAACGCGAAGGCGCAACCTCGCATCGCTCGGCCTCCGCGGCGAAAGCCGGGTCGCGAGTTTCCTTGGAGTGAATCCCCGAGCGAGGGCTTTGCGGAACGACTTCTTCACCAGGCGGCCCTCGCCTGAATGAAGAGGGATGACTGCCGCGCCGCGGCCGATCATCACGCCGTCGCAGCCGGTGCGCTCGATCATGAGCAGC
>CAYPEI010000004.1:0-219760 GCA_964409775.1 uncultured Phycisphaeraceae bacterium
CGAGCCCGTGTCGGCCGCGCCCGGCTCGGCGAGCAGGTCGGCCAGCGCGGGAACGGTGCGCTCGGCGATGCCCGCCAGGCGGAGCAACTCGCCCGCGCGGACCGCCGCCGCTCCGAGCGCGGCGGGGAGGCAGACCAGCGCGATGCGCGGCCGGTATCGCGCCGCGATCTCGGGGATGCTCTCGGTGGTTCCAAGGAAGGGAACGGTGGACGCGGCGGAGGACTGGAACGACATCCCCGGCGGCAGCACACAGCCGGTGATGACCGGCGCTTCCTCAGCGCCGGCGAGTTGAGCCGTCAACTGCTCGATGGTCTGGGGAGTGCCCACCAGCAGCACGCCCGTGCGGATGCGCCGCGGCTTGATTTCCGCGGGCTGGTGCGGCGGGACCTGCACGGCGCGGCGGCGGGCCGGGCCGACAAACGGCGTGGGAGGGGCGGGTCGGAACGAGGACATCGGGTGCGTCGTCATCACGGCTCCGGCGGTGTGAACGGAAGGGTCGGCAACCCTTCCTCATCGGCGATCGGGAGCGCGAAGGCCGAATGCCGGGTCGGTGCACCGCCGTGGCGACTTGACCGGGCGGGCCGGTCGGTCTTTGCTCGTATCGTCATGCGGATCATCGCCGGCGAGTTCAGACACCGGAAACTCATTTCCCCGAAGGATGCGGACACGACCCGGCCGATCCCGGACCGGGTGAAGGAGTCCGTGTTCGCGATCCTGCGCGGGCACTTCGAGGGCGCGCGGGTGCTGGACGCGTTCGCGGGCTCCGGCTCGATCGGGCTCGAGGCGCTCAGCCGCGGGGCCTCGTTCGTGCTGTTCGTCGAGCGGGACAAGCAGGCCGCGAACCTGCTGGAGCGGAACATCGAACTGCTGGGGTGCGGGGACCGGTGCGAGGTGCTGCGTGCCGACGCGGTCGGCCCGGCCGCGCTGGCGCGCTGCCCGCGACCGCTGGATCTGGCGTTCTTTGACCCGCCGTACCCGATGGTCACCGATCCGGCGGGCTGGGACCGCGTTCGCGGGCAGGTTTCGCGCATCGCCGAACTGCTCACCCCCGCGGGGTTCATCGTGGTGCGCACGCCGTGGCCGTTCCGTCAGGAGATTCCCGACCCGGAACTCCCGCCCGAGGCGCAGCGCGAGAGCCGCAAACTGCACGACCGGAAGGAACGCATCGGGCGCAAACTGCGCGAGCAGGAGTGGGTGCTCGACGAGATCGACCCCGACGAGATCGAGGCCGAGACGATGGAGGACGAGGCGGAACTCGAGGAGGTCGAGGGCGCGCTGGAGGCCGTGACGCGCCGGCGGCAGCCGGGCGACCTGCTGATCCCGGGGACGGTCGGTCCGGAGACGCACCCCTACGGCAGCACGGCGGTGCACCTGTACATGCGGCCGCCGCAGGCCGCGGCATGACGATGGGGGGAAAGACTTTGTCTGACGGGCGCTACGACAAGTTGATCGAAGGGCTGAACGAGGCGCAGCGTGCCGCGGTGATGCACGGCGCGGCATCGGGCGATGAGGGGAGCGGGCCGCTGATCGTGCTGGCGGGCCCGGGAACGGGCAAGACGCGGGTGATCGTGCACCGCATCGCGCGGCTGCTGGCCGACGGGGCGGAGCCTGAGTCGATCGTCGCCGTGACGTTCACGAACAAGGCCGCAGCGCAACTGCGCGAGCGCCTGGCGGGGATCGTGGGCAGCGCCGCGGCCTCGGGCATCCGCGCCCAGACGTTCCACGCGCTGGGCCTGTGGCTGGTGCGGCGGTACGCGGGGGAACTCGGCCTGCCGCCGATCCGGCAGGACGCGGCGATCCTGGACTCTGCGCAGCGCATCCGGCTGGTCCGCGAGGCGATCCTGTCGCAGGGCTTGTTCGCGGGGCGCCGGGCCGAGGCGCTGGACACGCACGCGGAGCGGGTGATGGCGGGCATCCGCGTGATGTCGAACTACGCGATCGAGCCCGAGGCGGCGACGGCGTTCATCGAGACCTGGCGCGAGCGGATCCGCGCAGGGACGGACTCGTCGGGGCACGAAGTCGACGAGGTTGAGTTGAAGGCCGAGTCGGCGCGGCTGGAGGAGTTTGTCGACATCGCGCGGGCGTATGCGTGGTACTCGCGCGAGTGCCGGCGACGCGGGTGGCTGGGCTTTGAGGACCTGATCGGGCTGTCCATCCGCCTGCTGCGCGATGTGCCCCGGGCCGCGGCGATCGTGCGCGGCGAGTTCCGCCACGCGCTGGTGGACGAGTTCCAGGATGTCAACGCGGGGCAGATCGAACTGCTCCGCCAACTGTTCCCGACGGGGCAGGACGCTTCAGCGGCGGGGCCGGACCTGTGCATCGTGGGCGATGACGACCAGGCGATCTACGGCTTCCGCGGCTCGGACGACCGGGCGTTTGAACGCTTCGACCGGCTGTGGCCGGGCTCGCGCCGCATCCTGCTCACGGAGAACTACCGGAGCCAGCCGCCGATCATCGCGGCGGCCAACCGCGTCATCTCGCTTGCTTCGGAGCGCTTTGCGCCGGACAAGCAGGTGGTGCCGGCGGTCTCGCTCCGGGGCGAGGGGTCCGCGCCGGGCGCCGGGGTGGAGTGCATCGAACTGGGCAACGACCGCGAGGACGGCGGCGCGATCGCGACGGCGATCCTGCTGGATCGGGCCGCGGGGCCGGTCCCTTTGCGACCGTGGAGCGCGTACGCGGTGGTGTGCCGCACGAACGGGGACATCGCGCGGGTGGTGGGTGATCTGGAACTGGAGGGCATCCCCGCGCGCGGGAGTTACGGCGATGACCTGAGCCAGGATGCGGGCGTGCAGGATGTGCTGGCGTGGATCGAACTGCTGTCCAATCCGCGGGAGCAGTGGCCCGTGCGGCGGCTGCTGACACGACCGCCGATCGCCGTCGATCCGCTGGTGGCGATGGAGTATGAGAAGCGCTTCGGGAAGGAGAACCGCCTGCGGGAATCGGGCGCGGGCGAGGCGCCGATCTACCTGGATTGGCTGCGCCGCGCGGCGGCGACGGACAGCGCGGCGGGCCCGGCGGTCGAGCGGCTGTGCGCGTTGCACGCGGGGCTGTCGGCGGTGGCGGCGAACGGGACCGCGCCCGAGGCGATCGAGCAGATCATCATGCAGACGGATGCGGCGCACGCGGACCTGCTGCCGGCGCGGCCGCGGGCCAAGCGCGTCTCGGCGCTGCTGGCGCTGGTGCGGCTGGCGCGGCTGGCGCTGCCTCGGCTGGATCAGCCGCGGGATCTGCGGGAGTTCCGGCGATACTGGCACGACCTGGATGCGGATGATCAGTCGCTGCGCGAGGTGGGTGGCGCGGACGAGCGCCTGGGGGAGACCGGCACGGAGGAGGATTCGCAGGGGTCCGCGCCGGTGGTGACGGTGATCTCGGCGCACAAGGCCAAGGGCCTGGAGTGGGACACGGTGTTCGTGCCGCGGGTCACGCCGGTGCACGGCTACGGCAAGGCCGGGAGATCGGAGCCCGGCGTGGTGCCGGCGGGGCTGCTTGGAGAATCCGGCGACGCGGCGGCGGCGCAGGCGGCGGAAGAGCGGCGGATCTTCTACGTCGCCTGCACCCGGGCGGAGCGCCGGCTGGTGCTGCTGGCCAAGCGGAACAAGAAGCCGAGCGGCTCGACACACTACTTCGAGGAGTTCACCCGCAACCCGGAGGGACAGCGGCTGGTGCGGGTCGAGGATGTCGCGGACCTGCGGCGCCGCGCGGCGGCCGCGCTGGGACGGGATGACCTTGGCACGGCGGACGAGGCGGGGCATGGTGAACTGGCGGGCGAGGCGCTGGACCGCGCGAGGCTGATGGCCCGGCTGGCGGCGGCCGAGGCGCTGGAGTTTGCGGACCGGGCCGATGCAGGTGCGGCGGATGTGGAGGCGGCGGCGAAGCGGCTGCACGCGGCGGCGGCGCGGCTGGCGGTGGTGTCGCACATCGCCAGGCACCGCGCAGCGCCGGCGTGGATCTCGGGTGATCCGGCGCTGACGGAGTTCGCGGCGCGACTGGTCGAGGTCGCGTCGCGCCGGGACCGGCCGGTGATGGATGCGCCGCGTGCGCCGCTGCACCTGAGTTACACGGCGATCGATCACTATCACCGCTGCCCGCGGTGCTACTGGCTCCGCTACGTGAAGGGGCTGCCGGAGACGCAGCGCCGGCAGACGGTGCTGGGCACCGTGGTGCACAAGGCGCTGGAACGCTTTTATGACGATGTCCGCGAGGCGGAATCCGCCGGTCTCGAGCCGCCCGGGCTCGACCGCCTGCTGCGGATCGGGCGGGACACGTTCGCGGCGGCCTGGCCCGAGGGCGCGGAGATCGACCGGTCGGAACTGGAGCAGTCGCTGGCGCAACTCGAAGTTGCGCACACCGCGTTCCACGATCCCGGCTCGCAGGTGCTGGAGATCGAGAAGAAGATTGAGTGGGAGTATGTCGTGCCCGCGGCCGGGCCGGGCGAGAAGGAAACCCGGCACCGGTTTGAGGCGAAGTTGGACCGGCTCGACCAGGCCACGCTCGCGGATGGGCGGGCGGGGTTCCGGATCATCGACTACAAGACCGGCAAGGACTGGAAGAAACTCACGGAGCCCGCCGCCGATGACCTGCAGTTCGGCGTGTACGCCCTCGCGCTGCCGCACCTGCTGCCGGACGTCGACCCGGCGGACGTGGTCGCGGAGTACTGGATCCTCTCGTCGGGAACGCGCGGCGTGATCCCGCTTTCGAATCTGAAGATGGAGAAGATCCGCAAGAAGATTGACGACGCGGTCCGGGGAATCCTGGCGGGCGAGTTTGAGCCCGCCCGCGGGTGCGAGGGGGATTGCCGGCTGCTTGGGGTTTCGCTCGGTGGCGGATAACGGGTCGGCGGGGGCAGGCGTGCCGGGCGGCGGGGCTGGGCGGAGCCGCTGCCGGGGATCTTCGGACACAATGGCCCGAGCCTGCAACCATCAGTTGGAGGGGGGATAGAACCGATCGAATACCCATGATCGGACCTCGCCTGATCGCCTTGACGCTGATCGCCGCTCCGGCTGTTGCCGGAATGCCGACCGGGCTGTTTCCCCCGCCCCCCCGGGCGGTGGAACAGGTCGTCCGTGTCGCCGTGCCGGCGGTGGAAGCCGAAGCGCGGATCGTGGAGATGCAGGCGTATCGGCGGAGCGGGGTGGTGTCGGCGTGGCTGAGCAACGGGATCCGGGTGCATCACCGGCGGATGACGGTGCAGCCGGGTCAGATCGAGGTGATGATCAGCATGGCGGGGGGCGAGTTGCTGGAGTGCGCGGAGACGCGGGGGCTGTCGATGCTGTGCGCGTCGTACTTCGATCATGCCCACGCGGAGGCGGAGCGGCTTCGCGGGCGGGACGTGCACATCGAGGGCGGGGCGATGTCCGATGCGCTGCTGGTGCGGGTGTGGGGCTCGGCGGCGGACATCGGGACCGGGTTGGAGATCGCGGCGGGGTCGCTGGGGTCGCCGCGGGTGACTCCGGAACTGCTGGAGATCGCGCGGGCGTCGGCGTGCGAGAGTGTTGAGCGGACGCAGACGGACGCGAGATGGAGCGTGACCGAGCCGCTGCTGGAACTGGTGACGCCCGTGGGCGAGTGCCGGAACAAGTTGGCGTGCACGAAGAAGTTGAGCGGCTTCACGGCCGAGCAGGTGGCGGGGTGGATCTCGCGGCACGCGGACACGTGCCCGTGCGAGGTGGCGGTGGTGGGGGACATCTCGGCCAATGACGCGCTGCGGATGGTGTCGGGGGCGTTCGGGAGTTTCCCGGAGCGGCGGCGGGCCGCGCCCGCGGCGATGGCGGAGCAGCGGTGCGTGGGCAAGCAGCAGGGCCCGTTCACGAAGGCGGTGGATTGCCGCGGCGACGCGGGGATTGAGGAAGCGCACGTGCTGGCGGGGTTTCTGTCGCCCGACCCATCGGAGGTGCAGGAGGTTCGGCGGCTGCGGGCGGGGGCGCGGGTGCTGTCGGAGCGGCTGGAGAACAGGCTGCGGGAGTTGAAACTGGGCGGGGATCCGCACGTGAGTTGGACGTACATGCCCAGCCCGTTTGCGGGACGATCGGTCACGGTGGTGGCGGCGCGGGTGACGCCGGGGGATGCCGAGCCGGTGAAGCAGTTGATGCAGGCGTCGATGTGCGAACTGATGGACCACGGTCTGCCCGCGGAAGAACTGGCGCGATCGACGGAGAAACTGGCGCGGGTGGCGGCGGCGTATGAGCGCGATCCGCGGTACTGGGCGGCGATCCTGGCGCGGAGCGCGAGCACCGGGCTGGACCCGGAACTCATCGCCGACGGGCCGGAGGTGTATCGCGCGATGCGGCCCGATGAGGTGCTCGCGGCGATGCGGCGGGCCTGCACGATCGAGAACAGGCTGGACCTGGTGGTGCGGCCGGGGCAGCCGTAGCGGATGGTGGACCGATGGCGGCGCGCGGATGCGACGTCGCGTGCAGGCCGGCGCGGCGTGTACCGGACCGTCCGGGCATCAGCCCAGCGCGGCAGCGCCGGAGATGATCTCGGTGAGTTCGGTGGTGATCTGCGACTGGCGGGCGCGGTTGAACTTCCGCGTGAGGCTCTTGCCCATCTTGCCCGCGTTGTCGGTGGCGGACTTCATGGCGACCATTCGCGCGACATGCTCGCTGACGATGGCATCGCTGAACGCCTGGAAGAGCGTGGCCTTGACCGCGGCGGGGAGCAGCGTGGCCAGGAGGATCTCGGCGGGCGGGCTGAACTCGTATTCGACGCCGGCCTTCTTGTCGGCGGCGGGCGAGTCGGTCTCGGGCGGGCGGAGCGGGAGGAGTTGCATGACCTCGGGCTTCTGGCGTCCGGCGGAGAGGAATCGCATGTAGATGATGGTGACCTTGCTGATCTCGCCGGCGACGAAACGGTCCATGTACTTCTGGGCGAGTTGGGCGATGGTCTCGTGGTCGGGCTTGTCGCCGAAGGTGTGCTGGGCGGCGACGGAGACGCCGGCGAACTTGAAGAAGCCCGCGCCCTTGCGTCCGACGACTTCGATCTCGCCGGCCTTGGCGGCGTTCTCGCCGCGGAAGTGGGCCATGGCGACGCGGAGGATGGAGCCGTTGTAGGGCCCGCAGAGGCCGCGGTCGGAGGTGATGACGAGGGTGAGTTCCTTGGCGGAGTCGGGCGTGCCGCCCTGGGGCCCGGAGAGGAGCGGGTGGGTGGCGTTGTCGCCGGCGGTCTCGCCGATTTTCTTGACGAGTTCGAAGACGCCCTCGGTGAACGGCTTGGAGGCCGTGGCGCGCTGCTGGGCGCGGGCGAACTTGCTGGTGGCGATCATCCGCATCGTGTTGGTGATGCGGCGGATGTTGCCGACGGCCTTGATGCGCTTCTTGATCTCGCGGGTCTTGCCCATAGGGGCGGGAGTGTAGGCCCGGGACGGGGGGAAGTGGACGGGCGGCGGGCGGTGTTGCGGGTCTGTCAGGGGGCGGACGGGGGGGCGAGCGAGGCGAGGAAATCCCGGAGGATGGCGGCGGCGGCGAGTGCATCGCGGCGGGCTTTCTTCTGCCTGTGGGTCAGTCCGGATTGGGCCATGGACCAGTCGGCATCGGCGGATGTCAGACGCTCATCCTGGAAACGGACGGTCAGGCGGGTGCGGTCGGCCAGACGGGCGGCGAGGCTTCGGACGAGTTTGGCGCGGGGGCCCTCGGTGCCGTCCATGTTGAGCGGGAGCCCGATGACGAGTTCGGCGGGCGTGTTCGGTCCGAACTGGGTCGAGATGGCGTGGGAGAGCGCATCGAGCCAGGACTCGCCGGCGCGTTCGGCGGTTGCGACCTCGATGAGATCGAGTGGGAGGATGACGCGGGTCTGGTCGTCGGTGACGGCGAGGCCGGTCCGCTTGTCGCCGATGTCGATGGCCAGGTAGCGCATGAGAGAGGATACCCGGGCGTTGCATGCGACTGAGCATGCGCGTCGAGCGGACGCGTCGGTGTGCATGGAGAGATTCGATCAGTGGGCGACACGAGGCGAGACGGGAGATGACGCGAGGGTCGGCTGGCGGGCGAACATCGGGAAGTGCAGGAACAAAAGAAGTGCATTCGTCGCGATGGTGACGGCGCGAGCGTGGACGGAGACACCCGACACCAGAACCGTGACTTGCGGACCGTGACAGCCACAGCCCGCCCTTGCAAAGACCGCTGAAGGGACGCACAGGATGTAGATGGTGAATGCCGTGAGCACCAATGCAGACAGCGAGGCGACCGAGAGGCGAAGCCATCGCAAGGTCCTGACGCTGCTCGTGACTCCGACTGCGAGCCCGAGGGCAAGTTCGATCGCAGGAATCGCGGGAAGTCCCGGGAGTAGTCGGTCACCGATCACTCCATGCTCACGGACGGTCGATGCAAAGTCAGGCCAATCGAGGGACTTCCAGACGCAGGAATAGATCCAGCTTCCCGCGATGAGCAGAGATGCCCACTCCCGTGCCCGAAGGAGAGACGCACGATCGTGACACGGCCCGGCGGTGTGCACGGGAGTCTACCGGGTCTATTGCCAGCGTCGACGAGCCCAGAGGCAGAACGCCAGCAGGACGGCCGCGATGCCGCCCGCCCAAAGCGAACGCTGGAAATTGCTGCGCCCGCCCGCGATGGTGGTCCGTGTGCTGTCGGTAGGATCGATGGAGATCAGTTGGAGAGTCGGCGCTTGGGGAGACGCCGGGTCGGCGGAACCGTCGGCATGAAGAAACCTCCCTGAGCGTCCGTCCAGCACGCGGATGGCGACCGACTGCCATTGAAACGTCGTGGGATCCGGGCTTGAGAGCGTGCGGACGGAGTCGAAGAGGGTGAGCCGACCCGGGTCCTTCTCCGGCGGGCTGGAGAATCGTATCGGGCTCGGGATGGCGAACCGGCCGAGCGCGTACGCGCGGAGTTGCCTCGGATGTCTGGCCGGGAACATCGGGTCATCGAACCTTCCGATGCACTCGAACAGCGTGCATGTGCCCTGCTCGTCGATGAGCATCGCGCGCGACAGTTCGAACGTCGAGGTGTCGATTTCGGCGGCAATACCCCAATCGCGAGAACAGATCCCGATGTGACGGTCACCGGTATCGTTCGGTCCGTCAAGATCGGAACAGGATCCCAGTATGTCGACGATGTAGCGGACGAGCGGAAGATATCCGGTCTGAGCGCGGAGAAATTCGGCCGAGACTCGGCCGGACTTGCGCAGATCGAACTGATCATTGATCGAGAGCGGCTCGTATCGGCTGAGTGTCGCGCTGCTGGAACGGGGACCCGCGGAGAGCGTCCGGACGAGACCGTCCCAGAGTTCGAACCGGGTGGCCTGCTCTGCGGGCCCGCCAACGACCAGCGCACGCGTTTCAATGCGGAGCCGGCCGGCTTCATCACTGAGGAATCGACCCTTGAAGAGCGTTCGCAGCGGGACCGACGATCGATCGTCGGTAAACGGAGTCAACTCCTCATTGAATCGATTGGCCTGATCAACCAAGGCATCGAGTTCCGACGTCGTGACCGAGGGAGATCGGAACTTCGCCTCGTACGCGATGACGCGGGAGTGGGCAGAATCGAGAGACCGCACGAGCGAAGCGGGATCGTGCGCACCCGCATCGGCCGCGTGGAGCGCGGCACCAATCGCAACAACACCCATCGACCAAGTAAGAGCGGTCACCAGATGCGACCACATGGCGGATGGTTGCATCACTCGCACTTCTGACCACCGTTGATCTTTCCCACCGTTCTCTGCACCCACTGGTTGATGTCGGGGAAGCAGATACACTGGCCAAACTGGTCCACATGCACGATTCCGGGGTTGCAGTGGATCTTCTTGGGTGTGGCGTTTGAATAAACCGTCTGCCATGTTGTCCCGGGCTGAATGTCATCGTAACTCGGAACGCAGCCTGTCCAGCAGGCGGCGCCCTGCGTGCAGTCCGGGATCATCTCGGTTCGTTGAACGATGTCGTAGCAAGCCAAGCCGGCCATGAGCGGAGCGGCGATGGCGAGGAACGCAAGAAGACCGGTTGCCGGGGTGAAGGGCCGGTGAGAAACGAGCGTCTTCAAGAGTCGCCTCCGTGTGCTATGCTGGCAGTCGATTCGAACAACGGCAAGTCAGCGAGTCTAGCAAGGGGGGGGGGGGGGAGAGTCAAAGATGCAATCCAAACTGAATCGTCATGTTCGTAGCGCCTTGAGCATAATCGAAGTTCTGGTCGTCATCGGATTGATTCTGCTCTTGCTTGGGATCGCAGCGCCGGTGCTGTTCAGGCCGCGAGAAGCCGCGATGGTGGCGGTGTCTCTGAGCAACATTCGGCAGGTGGGCGCCGCGCTGATGGTGTATGGGCACGAGAATCGCGATGTTCCGCCGGTGGTGTTTCCGCCGATCCTGGTTACCGCGCCGCCGCCCTGGATCACCGTGGTCATTGACGGCTCGGAGGTCAACGGCGCGTGGTTCATGAATGGTGACAAGTATCCGCTGCTGCTCAAGCCGCAACTGCCTGCTGGTGTTCTGAGGGATCCGCGTGTCCGGGCGCCGACGGGCACTCGAGCGGATTACTCGATCTCGGATTGCTTTTATGCGACGCCCGAGTACTGGGATCGGGCCACACAGGCCGGCCCGGTGCAGTGGATCCCGCAGCCTATGTCCGTCGTGCAGTTCCCGTCGCTGAAGGGGTTGATGCGTCAGAACACCGCGTACAACGTCCCGGGGCACGAGCAGTACTTTGCGTGCTGCGTGTCGGGGGTGAGGACCAGCGTGCTGTGGTCGGACTTGAGCGCGTCGACCGAAGATCAGAGCACGCTTCGCCCCGGGGAACCGAATTTCTATCACCATGGCAACATCTCCCCGATTGCGTATTGGGAGGATGGTCAGCCGATCGACTCGACCAAGCATGGAGTTCGCGGCCGTGATCGATGAGAGCGACCAGCACCGGTCCAACGAGGTCGACTGCGACCGGCACGGGCATTGAGCCGCGAGGAGCACGAGCGGGGTACGGGTGCGCGTTGAGTGATCGCGTGCCGATCAGACGGTGGAGTTCATTGATGCCCCGCATTCCGGGCATTTGTCTCCGGCGAGGCCGCGGAGGTCGTAGCGGCAGCGGCGGCAGTGCCCGGGGGGCACGAATCGGCGGAGCATCAGGAGCAGCGCCAGCGCGGGGACGGTGCAGATCGCGGCGAGGAACCAGACTTTGACACCGATCAGCGGTCCGGGGGCGTACCAGTCGATGCGCCAAAGGCCGGGGAACATGTTGTCGACGGTGAGCCACGCGAGGACCCGGCTGTTCAGGTCGGAGGTGGGGCTGTTGAACGTGGATGAGTACACGGTGTTGCTGTAGATCGCGACAAGCCCGTGGCCGAGCATGAAGTGGGACTCGTCGCGCTCGATGTTCATGGTGGTGTTTGCACCCGCGACGGCGAGCGCGGCCGGGCTGCGGGGCCGGACAGCGGACTTGGTGAACGTGCTCAACTCGACGAAATAGGAGACGGCGCAGGCGACCCAGAGGAGCAGGGCGAGCAACGCGAAGGCGACAAAGGCGATGCGGGTGGCCCGCTGGCGTGGGGGCATGCGGAGAACTTCGCGGTTGGCGGCCGCGGGCGGGTGGTTCATGAGATGCGCTACCGGGTTGCGCGGTGTGCGGTGCGGTCGGGCCGGGGCCCGGGCTCGAGGTCAGCGCAGGCTCTCATCCACCATCGCGTGGAGTTTCTTGAGTTGCTCGGCCTTGTCGCGGGGCATGACGAGGGTGGCGTCCTTGGTGTGGACCACGATCAGGTCCTTGACGCCGAGGACGGCGACGGTGTGGGCGGGATCGTCGCTGACGACGAGGTTGTTGGTGCAATCGAGCAGGACGCCGCGGGTCTGGCCGGGGACGCGGTTGCCCTCGCGGTCGGGCTGGAGAGTCTGGCCGTAACTGGGCCAGGAACCGACATCGAGCCAGTCGACATCGGTGAGGACGGTGCAGACGGAGACGCGCTCGTCGCGCGAGGCGGGCTCCATGACGGCGTAGTCGACGCTGATGCGGGGGAGGGTCGGGTAGATGTCGTCGATGACCTCGCGCTGCCTGGGCGTGCCCCATGCCTGCTGGATCTTCAGCAGGCCATCGTAACTCTCGGGCTTGAAGCGCTTGAGGCAATCCATGAACGTGCGGGCGTGGAACACGAACATGCCGGAGTTCCAGGCGAAGTGCCCGGACTCGAAATAGGCCTGGGCGCGCGGGGCATCGGGCTTCTCGACGAAGCGCGTGACGCGGAAGGCCAGGCCCTTGCCGATGGGTTTCTTCTTCTCGTCGGTGACGCCGTTGATGGCCGGGCCGCGTTCGACGTAGCCGAAGCCGGTGGCGGCGTAGGTGGGCTTGATGGAGAAAGTGACGAGGCGCGAGGGCTCCTGCTCGACCATGCGGAAGGCGAGTTCGGCGCGTTCGCGGAAGACGCTCTCGGGGCGGATGAGATGGTCGGCGGTGAGGACGCAGAAGACCGCGTCCTTGTGGAGTTTGGCGAAGACGGCCGCGGCGAACCCGACGGCGTTGACGGTGTCCCGCCCCGTGGGCTCGCCGAGGATGCGTTCGTCGGCGAACTCGGGCAGGGCCTGGCGGATCTGCGGGCGGAACGCCTCGCTGGTGCAGATGAAGCGGCGCTCGGCGGGGACGAGGCCGTCGATGCGGCGGGCGGCGATCTCGAGGAGCGAGAGGGGTTGCTTCGCCCCGGGCTCGTTGATCAGTGGGAGCAGTTGCTTCGGGCGCGCGTTGCGGCTCATGGGCCAAAGCCGCGTTCCCGCTCCACCGGCCATGATCATCGCGTAGCGCATAGGGCAGGATGATAACGCGGCGGCCGTGCGCGGAGGCCTGCGCAGGGCCCTGGATTACCGCGAGGAGTATGCCGCGGCGATCAGGATGGAAACTTCCGATGGCGGCTCATCGGCGCCGGACCGGAAGCGGTCGATGGCGCGGGCGACCATCCGCTCGGCATCGATGGGCGACTCGCCCAGCGCGACGAGCGCATCGACGGCCTGGCGGATGGGGACGACGGGCGGCGCGGCCGCGCTGTTGGCGGCAGGAGCAGCCGCGGCGGTGGAGCGCGGTGCGCGGCGGGCGGGCTTGGGCTCGGGAGCGGGCGGCTGTGCGACGGCGACGGCGCGGGAGATGCCGAGCCCGATGTACGGATCGCACTTGCTCTTGAGTTCGTGGACGATGGTCTCGGCGAGTTTGGGGCCGATCTCGGGGAGCGTCTGGAGCATCCGGCCGTTGCGCTCGGCGATGGCCCGGGCGATGACCCCGGGCTCGACGGCCATGACGCGCAGGCCGCGCTTGGGGCCCAGTCCCTTGACGCTGGTGAGCAGGTCGAAGAACGCACGCTCGGCGGGCGAGGCGAAGCCGAGCAGGCGCGGCAGGAAACTTGCGCCCTGGCCCTGGCTCTCAAGGTACTCGATGGTGTAGATGGTGACCTCGCGCCCGACCATGGCGGCGGCGGGGCCGGATTGGCCGCGGCCGAGCCAGGAATCCGCCAGAAAGGCGGGCAGAAGGACCTCGTAGGCGAGGCCCGGGAGCCCCTCGGGAACGAGGGTGGCGCGGTTCTCTTCGATGGATTCGAGTATTCCGCGCAGTCGCGTGAGCATCGCGGGCATGGTAGTGTCCACGCGGGGAAGGGTGATTCGAGGTGGAGCGATGCCGACGCAAGCGCTGCAAGTGCTCATGATCGCCGCCGGGATCGCGGCGGCATTCATCGGGCTGCTGGTGGCTCGGCGGGGTCGGACGGGAGGGCGGGTGAGCGTGCCGACCAGTGTTGTTATCGGACTGTGTTTGGCACTTGGAGGATACCACCTGATCGTGTGGTCATTCCCACAGACGTTGACGCCGCTTCAGCTGAACCGCCAGTTCTGGTGGGTCGGATTGGCTGGGCTGCTCGCGGCGTGTGTGCTGTCGCTGGTGCTTGACCGCCTGAGGGGAGCGGATGCGGCCAAGGGTGGCGAGAGCGCGCCGCGCGACGGCTCCGGGCCGATCCGCTAAAGTACGGCCGCCGCGGCCAGCCGGACCGCACCGGAACACGGTTCGGACGGCGGTCGTATGGAGGAGACGGGTCGCAGGCCCGTGGACATTGGTTTGTATCGAGCCCCGCCGGGAGTTCCGGCGCGGGTGAGGAACAGGCACCCGCGACGGAGCGTCGAATGGCATCGTCCAACATGTGCTGGGGCATCGAGATGGGCGCCGGGGCGGTGAAGGCGATCAAACTCGAGCGCACCGGCGATGAGGTGAACGTCGTCGAGTTCGCGGTGATCCCGCATAAGAAGGTGCTGTCGACGCCGGATCTGGACCAGGCGGACGCGACGCGCGTGGCGCTGGGCGAACTGGTGACGCGGTTCGACCTGACGGATGCGCCGGTGGCGATCTCGGTCCCGGGGCACTCGGCGTTCGCGCGGTTCGCGAAGTTGCCGCCGGTGGAGCCGAAGAAGATCCCGGACATCGTGAAGTTCGAGGCGGTGCAGCAGATCCCGTTCCCCATCGATGATGTGGAGTGGGACTACCAGACGTTCCAGAGCCCGGACAACCCGGACGTGGAAGTGGGGATCTTCGCGATCACCCGTGACCGCGTGATGGAGCGTCTGGCGTTGTGGGCGGATGTGGGCATCTCGCCGGATGTCATCACGCTGGGCCCGCTGGCGGCGTACAACGCGATCTCGTGGGACATGCAGTTCGGCCCGCAGACGCCGGGGACGGTGATCCTGGATGTCGGGACGACGAGCACGGACCTGATCGTGTGCGAGCCGGGCCGGGTGTGGATCCGCACGTTCCCGATCGGCGGGCACAACTTCACCGAGGCGCTGGTCTCGGCGTTCAAACTGAGTTACGCGAAGGCGGAGGCGCTGAAGTCGCAGGCGGAGCAGAGCAAGCACGCGCGGCACATCCTGCAGGCGATGCGGCCGGTGTTCTCGGATCTGGCGCAGGACGTGCAGCGGTCGATCGGGTATTACCAGTCGAGCCATCGCGACGCGAACCTGACGCGGCTGATCGGGCTGGGCTCGACGTTCAATCTCCCGGGCCTGCGGAAGTACCTGTCGCAGCAGTTGCAGATGGAGGTCGTGCGGCTGGAGCAGTTCGGCCGGCTGACGGTGGAGGGGCCGGCGCAGTCGGAGTTCCAGGCGGCGACGATGAACCTGGCGACGGCGTACGGGCTGAGTCTGCAGGGGCTGGGGTTCCAGCACGGGATCATGGCGAACCTTGTGCCGGTGGCGGTGGTCCGCGAGGCGATGTGGAAGAAGAAGGTGAAGTGGTTCGGCGTGGCGGCGGGGATCTCGCTGGTGGCGGGCGGCGTGAGTTTCATCCGTCCGTTCCTTGATGATGCCGCGGCGTCGTCTTCGCCGCGATCGGCATTCCCGGTGATCGACGACACGATCAAGTCCGCACGGACGCTGAAGGGGGAGTGGAAGGCGGTGTCGGACACGTTTGCGCCGGACTATCGCGCGGCGAACGTCGCGAACCTGCTGACGAGCCGCGAGATCTATCCGTACGTGGCGGACGACCTGGGGCAGGTGATGAAGGTCGCGCTGGAGCGTGCGGCGGAGCAGCGCAAGGGCGGGACTTCGCCGAGCGTGCGGTTCGGGGAGTTCCAGACGGCGTACATCCCGCCGGCGGGCGCGGGTGGAGACCCGTATGGCAATCCGGACGAGGCGGCGGCGCCGGCGACCGGGGACCAGCGGATCTCCGGGGAACTGGAGATCAGCACGACGCACAAGGACGACGTGGAGGCGGTGCAGTTCGCGACGGACACGATCAAGAAGTGGCTGTATGACCACGCGGATCGGCCCGGGGTTCCGTACAAGATCGATGTGGCAAGGGTGAACGTGTCGCTGATCGAGACGCGGAAACTGGCAGGGCCGGCGGGCGAGACCGCGCCGCCGTCGGGGCGGGACTCGCTGGCGACGAAGCCGACAACGCCGGGCAGGTTCCCCACGCAGCCGGTGGATTCGCGGTACCCGGCGGAGTTCGACGGGCTGGCGAACACGCGGCTCTCGGGCGCCGGGGGCGAGTCGCAGGGCGGCGGCGGGGCGACAGGGCCGTCGACGAAGGGCCGGGAAGAGGTGGACCGTCTGGCGCCGTTGCCGGAAGGGGACCCGCTTGCCAAGCCGGGCGAGACGCTGAACAGACTGAAGGTGCGCTGGGAGGTCATTCTCCGGCGCGAGGCGCCGGCCGGCGCGGAGAACCCGTCATGAACAAGGCCATGGTGTGGCTGAAGAGCAACTGGGTGATCGTCCTGCTGACGGTCGTCTCGCTGGCGGTGATCCCGACGGCGTGGTACTTCGCGGACGGGATGCGCGCGAAGGTGCGGGAGGACCTGCAGAAGAAGGTGACGGGGGACGTGCAGGAGGTGACCAACTCGAAGGTTCAGTATCACCTGATCAACGTGGTCGGGGACAAGATGCTGGACAAGACGATGGAGCCCAACAAGGTCTTCACGGAGTGGTATCGCACCGAGTGGGAGAAGATCCGCTCGCGGACGGGGACGGTGTCGAACGCGGCGCTGGAGTTCAACAAGGCGGAGCACAAACTGCTGGTGGGGGACCTGTTCCCGGATCCCAAGGACTTCATCGCGGAGGCGAAACTCCGTGAGTTCGCGGCGGCGTACGTTCGTGCGCACCCGGACCTGCTGAGGTCGATCAACGCCGGGGAGCCGCAGGACCCGGCGGTGCTGGGGGCGATCCTGACGGACTACCAGACGGCGGAGATCGAGCGGATCAGGAACCAGTCGGGCAAGGAGCCGACGGACGAAGAGAAGCAGCGGCTGGCGACGGCGCTGCGCGATCTGCGGGTGAGGGAGTATCAGCGGCGGTCGGCGGAGATCGGCGTGTACGCCGGGCCGTACGTGTTCGCCGGGGTGCCGACAGCGCCGCCGACGGTGAAGCCCAGCGCGGCGCAGTGCTGGGACTGGCAGGAGCGGTACTGGATCCACGAGGACATCTGCCGGGCGATCGCGGAGGCGAACAAGGGCGGGTCGGGGCTGGGCGTGCCGGGATCGGTGGTGAAGCGGATCGTCAAAGTCAGCGTGCTCCCGGCGCCGTTCCTGGGGAACGAGGGGCAGAGCGTGTCGGCGGCGTCGACGGAGCCGGGGACCGACAAGGCGCCGGTGGACTACTCGCACTCGCTGACCGGGCGCGTGAGCGGGCCGGGCTCGAACAACAAGTGGTACGACGTTCGGCGGGTGACGGTGGAGGTGGTGATCTCGTCGCAGCGGATGCCGGAGTTCTTCGATGCGCTGGCGAGGACGAACTTCATGACGGTGCTGGACATGGACGTGTTCCGCGTCGACCCCGTGGAGGAGTTGAAGAACGGGTATTACTACGGCCCATCGGACCCGGTCGTCCGCGCGGTGTTCGAGGTCGAGACGATCTGGCTCCGCGAGTGGCGGAAGGACCTGATGCCGCTGGACGTCCGCAAGGCGCTGGGGCTGGTAGAGGGCATCGCGGGCGAGGAGCAGCCCGCGGCCGCGCCGCCTCCGCCGCGGCGCAACCCGCCGGGCGGCGGTGGAGGCGGAGGGGACGACCTGCGTCCCCGCGGTCGCAGGGGCGGGGACGATCCGGGTTGAGCGGAGGCGGACGGAGCCGTGGATCGGCGTTGTGAAGGACCCATCACACTCGAACGAGTGAATGCATCATGAAACTCAAGGGCATCAACGTATTTGAGCAGCACGTCGAGAAGATCTTCGCGGGGGCGATCTTCGCGGCGTTCCTGGTGTTGCTGGCGTGGCAGTTTGTGTCGCGCCCGGCGACGGTGACGGTGAACAAGCGGGAAGTCCCGCTGAACCAGGCGTGGGAGACGGTGGCGGAGGAGTCGAGGCGGGTTCAGGCGAACCTGAACTCGACTCGCGCGCCCGACGCGCTGGACGCCGCGGCGGCGACCGAGCAGATCGTCAAGTTCAACGACACGTATCGCGGCCCGCTGACGCCCTCGAAGACGCTGGCCATCGCGATCGGCGAGTCGACGAACCTGGGGAGCGCGGGCGGGACGGTGGCGAGCACCATCGCGCCGCTGGCGGAACTGGTGGTGCCGGCGCCCTCGGCGCCGTACGGCTCGGCTCACCTCACGCTGATCTCGCCGCTGGAGGCGGAGGGAAAGCCGGAGGTCGCGGCGATCCTGCCCAAGGCGATGCCGTTTGACAAGGCGGGAGTGACGGTCGAGGCGGCGTTCAACGGCGGGGACCTGCTGGACTCGCTGACGGTCGACCCGGATGGGGACGGGCCGATCCGCGCGATGCCGCGGCACTGGTGGGACGGGGCGATTCAGATCGTGGATGTGGAACTGCAGCGAGAGGAACTGGGCGCCAACGGCGTGTGGGGCGGGCAGAAGACGATCGCGCCGCTGCCGGGGCGCTTCTCGCTGAGGGAAGACCTGACGCAGCCGTTCGAGGGCGCTGCGCAGTTGAAGGAGCGTGCGAAGACGGCGACCGAGTTCGCGGAGTACATCCGCCGGCCGCCGTATTACGCGAGCGCGATGGGCGAGAAGTGGATGACCCCGGCGGAGCGGCGCGACCTGGAGGACCGGCTGGCGGCCCAGGCCGGCACGGCCGATGACGCGGCGAGGATCCGCCGGCAGTTGGACGGGAAGCGGGAGGAACTGCAGCGGTCGGAGCAGGAGTTGGCGAATCTCGGGGCGGGCGGCGGGGCCCGGCCCCCGCAGGAACGGCCGCGGCCGTCGCCGCCGCCGAACCCGGGCGGGAAGGGCACGGGAGGCGGGGGCGGAGGGGCGCCGCCGAGCGTGGATCGGAACCAGCCGCCGCGCGACACGACGGAACAGAAGCGCAAGGGCCTGGAGCGGCGGATCGACCAGGCCAAGCGGGATATCGCGTCGCTGATCGAACGGCTGCGTGCGATGGGCGAGGATGTCTCGATGTACGGCGCGGCGGAGGCGGCGCCGGTCGACACGAACGCGCCCGCGAAGGCGGAGGCTCCGCTGCTGGAGAATCACTCGGTGCGGATCTGGTCGCACGATGTGTTCGTGGAGCGCGGCAAGACGTATAGGTACCGGATGGTGGTCGTGCTGAACAACCCGATGTTCGGGCAGGGCAACGTGATGGTGCCGGCGCAGCAGGAGTGGTCGAAGGCGGCGGTGGTGCGGTCGGCGCCCAGCGAGTGGAGCGAGCCGATCCGGGTGGATGATGAGACGTATTACTTCATCACGAGCGCGAACGCCGCGGACAGGATGAACCGGACACAGGGCGCCCGCGCGGAGATGTTCATCTTCAAGTGGGGGCGCTGGCGGAAGGGCGATGCGCAGTTGGAGCCGGGGGATCGGCTTCGCGCGGATGTGAAGTACCCGGATGTGAGCGCGCTGCTGGCGATGTTGCCCAGCGGCGGCGGCGAGCCGGGTCGGCCGGCGATTCCGGGCTTCCCTGCTCCGCCGCCCGCACCTTCGATCGATCCGGGCTCTGGCGGTGGCAAGCGTGCGCCCGGTGCGCCGCCGCCGCCCTCGCCGGCGCCCAACCCGTCGCAGCAGGACAACCGTCGTCCGGGCGGCGAGCGTGAGCCCGTCCCCGGGCCGGGCGCGGGACGTCCGGAAGGGGCCAATCCGCCCAAGGCTCCGGCGCTGCCGATGTTGACGGAGAAGGTGGCGGTGGACGCGATCTTCCTGAGCGTGGCCGCGGCGCAGGCTGTTGAGGCCGAGGGCCGCACGCGATCGGGGATGGTGGCGTATCTGCGGAACGACCAGGGGCAGATCGTGCCCCGGTATCCGGATGCGGAGCGAGGGAGCGTGACGCTCGCGAGGCTGGAGCGGTCGGCGAGCCAGGGGTTGCTGGACGTGCAGCCGAACGAGCCGAAGGTGTCGGAGCCGCCTCGACCGCAGCCGAAGGAGCGTCCGCAACCGAAAGCCCCGGATCCGGGCGGCGGCGGAGGCGGCGGG
This sequence comes from uncultured Phycisphaeraceae bacterium, assembly GCA_964409775.1. Lineage (GTDB taxonomy): Bacteria > Planctomycetota > Phycisphaerae > Phycisphaerales > UBA1924 > JAHBXL01. The sequence goes on from CAYPEI010000004.1 coordinate 19,805, forward strand.
GCGTAATCGGACAAGGGAAACTCCGAAGTTGACCGACAGGACGGGTAAGTGCCCGTCCTGTCGTGCTTTGGGGAACGCGGAGGGGGGAAAGGTGGGGGTAGATTCGTGAAAGCGTGTGGATGTTCTCGTCGACGCTTGACAGCGAAATGGGGGAGCCTACTCTTCCCCTCGCCGATCCCGGAAGGGAGAGGCGGACACCGGGCTGAAGAGGCCATGGTGTGGGGCCCAAACCGGGAGATCCGGAGCGGGCACAACCGTCTTTGACAATCGGATAGTGAAGAGGTGAAAGAAAGACCTCTGAGGCATTTCTTCCTGTCCGGCTCCCAAGCCGGGGAGGAGGGTCTTTGGCTTCAGAGGCCTGCAAAATCACTGAATCGAGAGCGTCAAGGCGAACGAAGATTTGAGTTTGAAAGAGCAATCAGGTGGCTGAGACAGCAGATCAGCCGAATGTTTGCCGGAGGTGGAATCGCACCGGTCCGGGGTCGAGTCCGAGGGCTGCAAGGCCTGAGGGAGCGGCGTCGGGTTGGGGTGATCAAGCCACCAAGGGCATGCGGTGGATGTCTTGGCGTCCAGAGGCGATGAAGGACGTTGGAACCTGCGATAAGCCCAGGGGAGCTGGTAACCGAGCCGAGATCCTGGGATTTCCGAATGGGGCAACCCACTCTTTTTAGAGTATCTCACGCTGAATGCATAGGCGTGAGAAGCGAACGTGGTGAACTGAAACATCTCAGTAATCACAGGAAAAGGAAGCAACAGCGACTCCGTCAGTAGCGGCGAGCGAACGCGGATCACCTCGCAGACCGGATGAAGCGGATGGAATGCCGCGCCCAAGAAGGTGAAAGCCCTGTAACCGAGAGCGAGGGTGTCTTCAAGTAGAATCGGGCTCGTGAAACCCGGTTCGAATATGGGGGGTCCACCCTCCAAGACTAAGTACTACTGGACGACCGATAGCGAATCAGTAAGGCGACTGAACGATTAAAAGCACCCCGACAAGGGGAGTGAAAGAGTACCTGAAACCGCATGCTTACAAGCGGTGGGAGCCTGCCGGAGATGTCCGGAGGGTGACCGCGTGCTTTTTGCATAATGAGCCGGCGAGTTAGTCTGTACGGCGAGCCTAAGGCCTACCGGGCCGGAGGCGGAGCGAAAGCGAGTCTGAATAGGGCGCTGAGTCGTACGGGCTAGACGCGAAACCTAAGTGATCTACCCATGGTCAGGTTGAAGTGGGGGTAAAACCCCATGGAGGACCGAAGCCGTGACCGTTGAAAAGGTCTGGCATGAACTGTGGGGAGGACTAAAAGTGTAATCAAACTGGGAGATAGCTCGTTCTCTCCGAAATAACTTTAGGGTTAGCCTCAGGCGGCAACTGTTGGGGGTAGAGCTACTGGATGAACTTTGGGGTCTACCCGACTACCGGGTTCAACCAAACTCCGAATACCAACAGCCAAGACCTGGGAGATAGACGGCGAGTGACAATATCCGTCGTCAAAAGGAGAACAATCCAGACCGCCAGCTAAGGTCCCGAATCGACGCTAAGTTCATAAGGAAGTCGGATTGCGATGACAGCCAGGATGTTGGCTTAGAAGCAGCCATCATTTAAAGAGTGCGTAACAGCTCACTGGTCGAGGAGTCCGGCGCCGATAATGATCGGGAATAAGCGTCGAGCCGAAGCTGCGGGCACAGCAATGTGCGGTAGGAGAGCGTAGTTAGGGCGCTGAAGCGATACGGGAACGTGTCGTGGAGCGCTAACTAGTGCATATGCCGGCTTAAGTAACGATTAAACAGGTGAAAATCCTGTTCGCCGTATACCCAAGGTTTCCTGGGGAAGGTCAATCCGCCCAGGGTTAGCCGGGACCTAAGGCAAGGCCGAAAGGCGTAGTCGATGGACATCAGGTCAATATTCCTGAGCCGTCGTCGGGAACGGATTCTTCAGCTCCGCGGGACTGTCAGATGTCCAGGCCCTTGAGGCCGATGCGGAGGGCGAGAGTCTCTAGAAAAGCCGACGACAAGCCCGTACCAAAACTGACACAGGTGGGTGAGGCGAATAGCCTCAGGCGCTCGAGAGAACGGTCGTGAAGGAACTAGGCAATTTGACCCCGTACGTTCGCTAAAAGGGGGGCCTCCTTCGCAAGAAGAGGCCGCAGAGAAAAGGATCTGGGAACTGTTTATCAAAAACACAGCTCTGTGCTAACTCGGAAGAGGATGTATACAGAGTGACGCGTGCTCAATGCCGGAATGTCACGGGAGCGGGTCAGCGCAAGCGAAGCTCGCGACTCAAGCACCGGTGAATAGCGGCCGTAACTATGACGGTCCTAAGGTAGCGAAATTCCTTGTCGGGTAAGTTCCGACGCGCATGAATCGCGTAATCACTGGATCCCTGTCTCCACGACCGACTCGGTGAAATAGTAGTGGCGGTGAAGATGCCGTCTACCCGCAGCAAGACGGAAAGACCCCGTGGACCTTCACTATAGGTATGCGCTGGACACGAGCATAAACTGCGTAGGATAGGTGGGAGCCTTTGAAGTTCCGGTTTCGGCCGGAATGGAGGCATCGGTGAAATACCACCCTGTTTAAGTTTGTGTCCTAACTCCGATTCCCGTGAATCCGGGCGGAGAACACCGTGTGCTGGGTAGTTTGACTGGGGCGGTCTCCTCCAAAAGTGTAACGGAGGAGTGCAAAGGTCGGCTCAGCACGGATGGAAACCGTGTTTGGCGTGCAAGGGCATAAGCCGGCTTTACTGCGAGACCGACGGGTCGAGCAGTCGCGAAAGCGGGCCCTAGTGATCCTGCGATCCCGTGTGGAAGGGTCGTAGCTCATCGGATAAAAGGTACCCCGGGGATAACAGGCTGATCGCGCCCGAGCGTCCATAGCGGCGGCGCGGTTTGGCACCTCGATGTCGGCCCATCACATCCTGGGACTGAAGGCGGCCCCAAGGGTTCGGCTGTTCGCCGATTAAAGTGGTACGCGAGCTGGGTTCAGACCGGCGTGAGCCAGGTCGGTCCCTATCTGCTGTGGGCGTTCCAAGCTTGAGAGGAGTCAACCTTAGTACGAGAGGATTGGGTTGGACGAACCCCTGGTGATCCAGTTGCACTGCTAAGTGCACCGCTGGGTAGCTACGTTCGGCAGGGATAACCGCTGAAAGCATCTAAGCGGGAAGCCCCCCTCGAGATGAGGCTTGGTTGTCGCAAGACGTAAGACCCGTGGAAGACCACCACGTTGATAGGCCGCAGGTGTAAGGGCAGAAATGCCTTCAGCTGAGCGGTACTAACGGTCAAAGGCTTGATCACTCCAACCGGGCGCCGCGTCCATGACGCGTCGGACCGGGACGGAGCCTCCATCAAGTTCAACGTCCCTTGAAGTTCTCGTTTCAGTTTCTCATGTTCAGCGCACGCTCCCGGATGCACCGCATCCCGGGGCCCTGGACTCGCAGTCACCTCAACACTATCCGAATGAACTCCCTGTGCCGTTGAAAGACGGCACAGGGACTTGTCGGTGACCAAAGGTTCTGGGTCACACCTGTTCCCATCCCGAACACAGCAGTTAAGCCAGAACCGCCGATGATACTGCTCAGCGGGAAAGTAGGTTGTCGCCGGCTTTATGACCCCTTTCAAGGGAAACCTTGGAGGGGTCTTTTCATTTTTGCTCCGCGCTGCGGGCGGGCGGTCCGCCGGGCCTCGCCCAAGGGCTTCGCGCAGCCGATGCCGCCGGGCGAAGTCGGGCCGCTCAGTCCGACCAGTGGTATCTCAGGATGCACCAGATGGCGCGGATCGCGTCCCTGGGTCCGATCTTCTTGCCCTCGGCGTAACTCCGGCGCGAGTACGAGATCGGCACTTCCACCACCCGCACGCCGAGGCGTCGCATCCGCGCCACCTTGACCGTGAGTTCGGGTTCGACACCGAAGCGATCCTCGCGGATGGAGAGATCGCGGATGACCTCGCGGCGGAAGGCTTTGTAGCCGGTCTCCATGTCGGTGAGGCGCATGCCTGTGACGAGGTTTGAGAGCGCGGTGAGGAAGCGGTTGCCCAGCCCGTGGAGCAGGCCGGTCGATGGGCGGCGGACGCCGCGGGGGAAGCGGGTCCCGAAGACGACATCGGCCCTGCCCGCGGCGATCGGTTGGAGGAGCGCGACGTAGTCGTGAGGGTCGTACTCGAGGTCGCCGTCCTGCACGAGGAGGACATCGCCGGTCGCGTGGGCGAATCCGGAGCGGATGGCCGCGCCCTTGCCCTGGTTGCGCTCGTGGCGCAGCAGGTGGATGGCTCCGGCGGCGGCGACGGGATCGAGTTGGGCGGCGGTGCCGTCGCTTGAGCCATCGTCGACGACGATGATCTCGCGATCGGAGAACCTGTCGCCGATGGGCGCGGCCAGGACGCGGGCGATCACGCGGGTGATGGTCCGTTCCTCGTTGTAGACGGGGATGATGATGGAGAGTTTCATCGCGAGCGGGGCAATGTAGCGGCTCTGCGACGCGGTGGCGGCGGCGATACCATGGCCGAACGAGAACGGAGGAACGCCATGCCGCCGCCAGAACGACGCACAACCGGCCGCCTGTACGACGAAGAGGGGGATCTGCTGCTGCGGGCGGAGACGTTCCCGGACAAGGTGACGCTGCTGCCCTCGGGCCCGATCGGCGCGGGCGTGGGTCCGGGCGCGGTGGAGCGGATCCGCATCCTGTGGGGGCAGGACATGCTGCGCGACATGCTCGACGGGCGGTACCGGGCGGTGGTGTGCGGCGTGAATGACACGGACAACTCGCACGGGATCATTGCCCAGTTGGTGGACCTGATTCCGACCAGCCAGTGGACGGCCAAGGGGGTGACGAGTTTCGCGAAGATGTTCCAGGAGTCGGTGTCGATCCACGCGGCGAAGGACCGCGAGCCGTACGTGCTGAAGTATGACCTGGACAGCCTGCTGATCCTGGCGCTGCTGCGACCCAAGGGCCGGGATCACTTCTCGCTGGATGATCTGTCGCGCGGGTTTGCAACGGTGGTGAAGATGCTCCGCGGCCGGCGCGAGCGCCTGCCCGTTGCGTCCGTGAGTTTCCTCAACGCGCGGGCGAACCGGCTGCAGGGGCCGGATGAGCGCGAGCCGAGTTTCGAGACGGTGCTGCGGACGATGTACCAGGCGGGCTTCCGGGGCGACATCTACCCCGCGCCGACGATGTGGAGGTCGGGGCAGATCGGCGTGTTCCCGTATTACCCGTTCCCCGAGGGTCTCGACCAGATGCGAGCCGGGAGCAGTTGAGATCGGGAGCGGCGGGCATGGGCTGGAGCCACGACGTCACACTGCCGATCGGCGTGCCGCCCGAGTGGCCGCCGGTGTGCGTTCGCTGTCACGCGGCCGACCCGCCGGGCACGTTTCGTGTTCGAGGCTCGCGCGTGGGGTGGGACCAGATTCTCACGCTGTCGTGGGCGGTCGGCTCGCGCCCGGTGATCGAGGCGCCGGCGTGCATCGAGTGTGCGCGCTTGCTCAGGCGCGAGAGGCGGATTGCCGGGATCGCGTCGTGGCTCATGTGCATTCCGCTGGCCGCGATGGGCTTCTGGCTCGTCCACCTTCTGGGCTATCTCCAGGGGCCGTACCGCCGCTGGTGGGGACTCCTCGGGGCGATGATCTGCTGTCTCCCGGTGATCATCTGGGAGGCGCTGCACCCGAGGACATTTGATGTGACGGTTCGGCACGGCAAGATCGACTACGAGTTTCGTGACAAGGTCTACGCCGCGATGTTCGCGTGCGCGAACAACGCGAGTGTCTGGTAAGGGGAGCGCCGGGATGCTCGAGCGGATCATCGACAGGCTGAGCGCGACGCCGCGGGCTGTGCATGCGCTGTGCGCGGGGCTGCGCGATGATGAGGCGCGGTTCAAGCCGGCGAGCGGGGCGTGGTCGATCCTGGAGATCGTGTGCCACCTGGTGGATGAGGAGACCGATGACTTCCGCGCACGTCTGGAGTCCACCCTCCGCGACCCGGGCGCGAAGTGGCCGCTCACCGACCCGGAGGGCTGGGCGGCGGAGCGCGGGTACATGGAGCAGGTCCTGGCGGCGAAGTTGCGGGCGTTCGCCGATGAGCGGGCGAGGTCGATCGCGTGGCTCGGGTCGCTGAGGGCGCCGGACTGGCAGGCGGCGTATGTGCATCCGCGGATCGGGCCGATCCGAGCGGGCGAGTTGCTGGTTTCGTGGGCGGCGCACGATGCGTTGCACGTTCGTCAGATCGCCAAGCGGCTGTTCGAAGTCGCCGCGAGGGACGGCGCATCGATGGACCCTGCACACCCGTTTGTCACGCGCTACGCGGGTGAGTGGGGGGCGTGAGGCGGCATGTGCATCAGGGCCGCGCGGGTGTGGGCTGGTCCGTGCGGGGGCGAAGGGCGTCGGCGATGGCATCGGCCGGGAGTCGGCGGATGACCTGCACACGGCCCTCGTGCTCGGGCTGGCCCTTCTCGAACTCGGCCGCGCCGAGGTAGATGCCGACGATGACGAGTTGCTGGGTGCGGGAGTCCCACACGGCGGCCGGTCCGCCGGACATGCCCTTGAAGATGTCGTCGGGTCCGACCTGGGCGAAGATGGTCAGGTCGGAGGGGAGCCGGCGTGTGCCCTGCACGGCGACTGCCTGGGCGCAGATGGCCTGGGGCTCGAGGCGACGGAGTTCATCGCGATCGAGACGGCGGCCGTCGCCGGGCCAGAACCCGCAGATGTAGATCTGCTCGCCGTCGCGGAGCCGTCGCGTGGGATCGATGGCGCCGGGCGCGGGCAGGCCGGGCGGATCGACGCGGATGATGGCCCAGTCGTCCTTTCCGTCGCGGGACTGTCCGGCGGAGAGGAGTTCGAAGGACCGGCGGACGCCGTCGACATCGATTCGCCCGGTGGCGCCGGGCTCGCCGCCGGCCCGGGGCAGGCAGTGCCGGCAGGTGATGAGGGTGTCGTCTGAAAGGGGCACGGCGGAGCCGAGGCCGCCCCATCCGGTCATGATCCGGCTGACCTGGAGGCCTTCGAGTTGGGCGGGGGTGGGGGCGTGGGGCTCGACGCGCGGGGCGGCGGCGGAGCGGTCGGTGGAGCAGCCCGCGGGACCGGCGAACAGCGCGGCGGCCGCGAGGAGCGCGAGCGCTGCGCATCGGGCGGCGGATCGGCGCGAGGTCCGTTCAAGGGGCGTACTCATGCAGGAATGCTAACGACGCCGCGGCGGATCGGTTGCGAAAAGCGTGAGGCGAATGTGGAGTCTGCCCGCCGCGGAACGATCGTGATGAACGAGTGATCGCGGCGCGGGTGAGCGGGGGCACTCTGGAAACAGCAGACGCACGCGGGGGAGCAGTTCCCGCGTGCGTCGTGCGGATGAGTCGGAGGGAGGGCGCGGCAGCGCGGGGGAGCGAGGGCTCAGTACTTGCGGAGGACGGAGCGGACGATGCCCTGGATTCGGCAGTCCTTGACGATGATGGGCTGGAAGTCGGGGTTGGCGGGCTGGAGTCGGATCTTGTCGCCTTCGCGGAAGTAGGTCTTGAGCGTGGTCTCGCCGTTGGGGAGGAGGGCGACGACGCGTTCGCCGTTGTTGGCGGTGTCGGCGCGTTCGACGAGGATGTAGTCGCCGTCGAGGATTCCCTCATCGCGCATGGAATCTCCCTGGACGCGGAGCGCGAAGATGGCGCCCATCTTGCCGGGCCGGGGCCCGACGATGTCGAGGAGGTCGAGTTCGTCGCGGTCCTCGCACTTCTCGATGGGGTAGCCGGCGGCGATCCTGCCGACGAGCGGGTAGCGGTAGGGGCGAGCCTCGTCGGGGACGGAGACGCCGTCACTGATCGACAAAGAGCGCGCCTTGTTGGGGTCGCGGATGAGCGCGCCCTTCTTGATAAGGGCTTCGACGTGCTCGAACACCGTGACCTTGCTGACGCCGATCTCGTCGGCGAGTTCCTGCATAGTCGGCGAATAGCCATGGCGAACGCGGCAGTCGCGGATCAGTTGAAGGATGCGGAGTTGTTTGGGCGTGAGATTCATAAACCTGACCCTCCAGGAACGGGGGCTTTGCCGTCGCGGCGGAAGTCGCCGCGGTCGGCGAGGCGGACAATCGAGAACCCGAAAGCAGACCGGTGATCGGTCGTACGACGACCCGCGTCACCCAGCCGCGGAGCGCATCGCGGGTTGCGACGAGCACGCGGCCCTGATCCTCCAGCACTCGCTCGGCGGCCAGCAGGGTGCCGGCGCGGAGTGCGAGCGCGGAGAGTTCGACCTGATCCATCCTCCCGACGGGCACCGGGGCGGCGGAGTCGGCGGGAGAGGCTGAGGAGGTCAGCCGCCCGCGGTTGTCCGGCCTGTAGTCGGTGACAAAGTCCCCGCCCGGACCAAGCCGGACCAGAGCGGCGGTGTCGGATGAGAGCAGTTCGGACCGAACGCGAGAGATCAGGCTCAAGGGTGGCTCCTTCCACGCCTTGCGTGCCGGAGGGCACGCTGACGGCGAAAGCGGGTTCCACCCGTTGGGGTTCGATCCTGTCTGTCCGCGACAGGTTGGGCCTGTGGCCCACGGGGATGATCGGCAGGTCGAGCATGGGATCCACACAAACACTGTGTCGATCTGTTTGGCATAAGATAGCCAATCATCGGCCTTCCGGCAAGTCATTCCACAAGTTTTTTGTGGGGTATGTTTGGGCAGATGGGCGGTTTGGGCGGGACACGTCAGGTACGCGCTGCCCAATCCGGCCGCGCCGCCCACGCCGCCGGCGCGACCGTGGGATCACAGTCGAGCGCGCGATTCGCGGAGCAGGTCCGACGCATCGTCCAGGCAGACGATCGCCTCGGCCTCGACCTCATCCGCCGCGGCAGACCAAGCGCGATTGATCTGTCTCTCCGCGCTTGCGAAGGCGTCCATCAGCCGCGCATACGCGCCCATTCCCAGCCGCGCGGTGAGTTCCGGTCTTGCGCCGATGAACGCCGCGATGTGCGACTGCTGCATCCGCGCGATCTCCGAGAGCATCAACGCCAGCCGTTCCGCCTCCGTCCCTGTGTCCCGCACCCGTGCCCGCAGCGCATCGACCTCGGTCTGCAGCGCCTCCAGGGCCCGCTCGGGAGATGGCCGCGCATCGCCGCCCGCGCCCGGCGTCGGCGTGGCCGTTTGCCGCATGGTCCGCACCATGAAGGCCCCGGCGCCGAGCCCCGCACACCCCAGGGCGAACATCCACCACTCCGGCCAGCGGCCGAACGAGAACTCCTTCACCTTGACCCGCTCGACTCCCGCACCGCGCAATGCCGCCAGCAGTTCCGGGCTGAGCGCGGCGCCCTTGGTCGCGATGGGCAAGGGCGCGCGAAGGTCCGCCGAGGAGTTTCCCGCAGGCGCGTTGAGCGTCAGCCCCGTGAGCCGGTCATCCGGAAGACTTAGAGGCGGCAGGTACGCGGTGATGCCACCAATGACGCCGACACAGAGCGAGATCGTGATGAGCAGGAACGCGGCGAGTTTCATGGCTTATCCCCTGAGCAGAACGATCGCGTTGATGAACAGCGCGAGGATGGCCTCGCCGACGATGAGCCCGGCACAGAACGGCACGCCCCATTCCTCCGCCCACGCCCGCCCCTTGATCCGTCCGATCGCCATGTTCGCGACGCATCCGATCCCGTAGGTCAGGATGTAGTAGAACGGCAGGTACATCGACAGCCCCACCAGCACGCCCAGGCCCGCGAACGCTCCGAGGCCAAGAAGGGCGCCCAGCGCGGCACCCAGCCCGTACAGCGTGTACGGCATCTCACCGCCCTGCACGCCGGTGATCACCGCCTGCAGGGCCTGCGCCTGCGGCGCGACCGTCGGCGTCCCCGGCCCGATCGGCACCCCGAACTGCCGCATGTTCACGCCCGCGATCAGCACGATGGTCGCCATCGTGATCACCGGCCCGATCCCCGCGCACGCGATCTCCAGGATCTGCTGCCGGCGCGGTATGCCGCCGACGATGTACCCGGTCTTCAGATCCGCCATCATGTCCGATGCGCAGGAAATGGCGACGCACAGCGCTGCTCCCAGCAGCACGGCCGAGACCACGTCGCTCTTCCCCGCCAGCAGCATCACCAGTACTACCGTGAGCAACGCCATCCCGGAGATCGGCGACCAGTCCGTCATGCCCGAGCATTGGGCGATGATGATCCCGGCGAACCAGATCCACGCCGCCGAGATCACCACGATCAGCGCCCGTGCCAGCCAGGTCGGCATGCCGCCCAGCCAGCCCGTCATCGAAGCCGCCCCGCCGTGTCCGGAGAACTCCGTGGCGATCAGCAGCAGCACCATCCCGATTCCCCCGACAATCACCAGCGAGCGCAGGCTCATTTCATCTGACCGGCGTCTCGGCCCGGTTGAGCCTGTCCCCGTCTTTCCTGCCGCGGCGATGCTCTTCACCGCCTCGCTGATGGCAGGAAGCGAGGCCAGCACGCCCATCATCGCCCCGCCCAGCAGCAGGCCGATGCCCAGCGGCCGGTTGAACGCGCCCAGCGCATACCCCGCCACCTGGTCGGCTCGGACCGTTTCGGGCACATACCCGAGGCCGTACGCCAGAGGGTTCAGCAGGAAGTACGCCAGGATCCCTCCCGCCAGCACCAGCAGCCCGGCCCGGCCTGTCAGGTACCCCGCGCCCAGCGCGAACGGCGCGATCGCGAACACGAACGCCATCTGATCCGGCAGTCCGATCACCCGCCCCAGATCCACCGTTTCATCCGTCACCACCAGGTCGGGCTGGTTGTTCCCATCCCGATCCGTCGCGATCGGCTCCTTCCCCGCCGCATCCTTCTTCGACCCCAGCCGCATGCCCAGGTCCTTGTATCCCCACATCGGCGCCATCGCCCAACCCGTGTCCGGCGCCCGAAGGGAATCCCAGTCGCGTGTGCCCGTGCTTGCCTCAAACGCCGCGATCGCGAGCGCCGCGCTGTACTTCTTCACCCCCGCGCCCTCACTCAGCGTCGCCATCGCCGCATCCATCGCCGCGGCCTTCTCCTTCAGCGTTTCGTCATCCGGGCTTGCCGCAAGGTCAACGTGCGCCTTCCGCGCGGCCAGCGTCGCCCGTCCGCGTTCGATCACTTCCTTCGGCGCCGACTTCGCTTCGATCCACCCGGCGATCTCGCGCGTCAGCACGGCCTCCGCCGGCGAGATGCGCTCCCGCTCCACCAGCGAATCCAGTTGATCCAGGCGCGCCGGGCTCTTGATCGCCGGCAGCCCTACGGGCAGATAGATCAGCATCGACACCACGATCCCCACCGCCAGCACGACCGACTTCGCCGCGCCCGCACCCGGCGACTTCAAGATCGCCGCGACGGCCACAGCGCTGGGGAATCGCAGCCGATCGATGTCCAGCATCTGCTTCCGCAGCGGCACGATGAACACGCACCCCAGCAGCGCACCGGCGATGCACGCCAGCGTGATCATCCAGAAGTCCAGGCTGTCAAAGGTCAGTTCCATCCCCAGCAGCAGCAGCACCGGCACCGTGAAGATCACTCCCGCGTTGGTCGTGTTCACCGCGCTGGCGATCGTCTGTCCGATGTTGGTCTCGAGGATCGAGCCGCGCCGCAGGATGCCCCGGAGCACCCCGAACCCCAGCACCGCTGCGATCGCGCTCCCCACGATCGTGAAGCCGATCTTCAGCCCCGCATACGTGATCGCGGCGTTCATGATCGCCCCGACCACGATGCCGAAGACGATCGAACTGACCGTCACCTCGCGACATGCGCCGCTTGGGGTGGCACGCCGCGGCCGGCCGGATGGTGACGAGGGCTGGGGGGGGCCGGACATGTCGCGCTCCGTTGTGTTCCGTGAGTGACGAAGAAGGCAGAGGGTGCGGCAGTGTGCCGGAAACTCCGCCGCGGCACAAGTTCAGACTCCGAGTGCCAGCTTTCCGGCGGAACCCCCGAGGTCACGCGGGGGCGCGCCGCGAGCTCGGCGTCTCGCCCTGCCATTCATCGCGCTCATCCGATCTCCCACTGCTGTCCCCCGCTCCACTTCTTCAGCCCGCTCTCCGGCTATCGATGGGGAGATGCCAGCGGCGCAGTCGCTGGTCGTGGTCCATCGAGTCCACCTCCAGTCCAAGTCACGAACAAGCGCACGGACCCCGCCCTGTGCAAATCCGCAGGACTCCGCCATCCGCATGAGCAGTTTACGAGTCGCTGCCAGCCCTCCAACAGCAGGGGGTGCTGCCAAGAAGGATTCTCACCAAATCCGTGCGCGATTGCTCACATTGGGCACTCGGCGAGCGACTACTGAGTAGACCCGACCTCGTTGGCGCCGCCGGAGTTGGCGTCGTCGGAGCGTCCACATTCCGGGCAGACAGTCCCTCTGATGTCATCGAGCGGATAGCAACACCAGGAGCAGAGCCGGCCAGTTGGCACGATCCAATCTGCCAACCGGCGACTACGGACCACAAGCACCAACAGAATGAGCACATCTCGCAATGCCGCTGCTGTAATTGAAACGCCTTGTAGTTCCACGAAGTTGGTCATCGCCATGTCACCGCTTCGAGCCACCGTCAGGATGAGCCCGAGCCATCTCGCCAGCGAACCAACGGACAGGACCACCCAGACGAGTGCCGCGACTCGCAACGCCACCAGCACCCAAAGCCGCGTCGAGTAAGCAGGAATGTGGGTCATGCCGAGGAGCTTATGTCCCACGTTGAGATATTGGCAGGATCCCAACGGGCGGGTGACGTGCAGACAGGCACCCTCAGGCACTTTGTTTCTTTCATCTCGCCCTCACCACCCGCGACCCCTCACGCTTCACTCTCCGCTTGATCTCCAGCAGCGACACATCCGTCCGCAGCGCCGCGGCCGGAATCCCCGTGTCCCGCACCAGTTCATCAAACGTCTTGGCCGACTCCAGCGAACTCAGAATCGCCTTCTGTGCCTCGGTCAGCGATGCATCCAGATCCCTCGCGCCCGCCGCTGCTTCGTCCACATTCTCTTCCCGTCCACCATCAAACAGCCTGTCTCCACCCGTCGCGTATCGCGCCTCGTGCGTTCCCTGGTACAGATGGCGGGCCGGTGTTTCCAACGACTGGATGACGTCGTCGGGATGGGTGACGAGTTCGGCGCCGCCGGCGCGGATGAGGTCGAGGCATCCGAGGCTGGCGGCGGAATCGACGCGGCCGGGGAGCGCGAAGACCTCGCGGCCGTGCTCTTCGACGGCGACGCGGGCGGTGATGAGCGCGCCGGAGCCGCGACCGGCCTCGATGACCGTGACGCCCAGCGAGAGTCCGCTGATGATGCGGTTGCGAGCGGGGAAGTTGGCGGCATCGGGGCTGGTGCGGATGGGGAGTTCGCTGACGACGGCGCCGCGGCCGGAGGCGATTTGGTTGAAGAGGTCCTTGTTGTCGGGCGGGTAGGCGTGGGCGAGTCCGCAGCCGAGGACGGCGATGGTGCGGCCGTTGAGCCGGAGGGCAGCGCGATGGGCAGCGGTGTCGATGCCGCGAGCGCCGCCGGAAACGACTGTCAACCCTGCCGCGGCGAGTGCACCCGCGAAGCGCTCGGCCTGCTCGATTCCGTAGTGGGTGCAGGATCGCGACCCGACGATGGCGACGGGGAAGTGATCGAGGTCATCGGGGCGCAGTTCGCCGCGAACGTAGAGGATGGGGGGCGGGTCGGGGATCTGTCGGAGGAGCGGTGGGTAGGCCGGGCTGGAGATGGGCAGGAGGGATGCGCCGATGCTCTGTGCTTCGTTGAGTTCGGCTTCGGCCGCGCGCTCGCTCTCGCGCATACCCGCGAGGATGGTGCGGGCCTTCTCGGCGCCGATGCCCTTGATTCGCCTCAGGCCGCTTTCGTTCGTTGCCAGCACGGACTCGGCCGAGCCGAACTCGTCGATCGCGCGGCGGATGAGTATGGACCCGAGGCCGGGGGTCATGGCGAGGCGGAGGAGCGGGAGGAGGGCGGGATCGTGAGGCATTTGTTTGGAGTCTATCAGACGAAGGGAGGACTGCAAGGGCTGGGAATCGGGCGAACTGTGGTATTGTGAGGGATTCGGGGGTGAGTTTGCCCGGTTTTCGCCGCGGAGAGGCTCCTTGGGGCGGCCAGGCGGCAAAGATTGAGGAAGGAAGGCCCCAGTCGGGGGCCGGACCAGCATCAGGAGTCCGCCGTGGATTGTGCAACGGTTTTGAAGGAACTGGAGAAGGCGGGGACGGCCGCGAACCGCAAGGCGCTGGCGGCCTCGGGCGTGAAGGGCGAGGCGTTCGGTACGCCGGACGCGACGATCGCCTCGCTGGCGAAGAAGATCGGGAGCGATCATGAGTTGGCGCACGAGTTGTGGAAGTCGGGGAACTTCGATGCGCGGGTGCTGGCGACGATGATCGCGGATCCGCGGCAGTTGAACGCGGCGCAGGTGGACCGGTGGGCACGCGACGCGGGGAACGGGCTGGTGGCGGAGGCGGCCGCGCGAGTGGCGGCGCGGGCGGCGGCGATCAACGCGGGGGTGAAGTTCGCGGATGCGAAGCGGTGGTCGGACTCGCCGGATGAGTGGATCGGGACGCTGGGGTGGACGATGATCGCGGTGCTGTCGGAGGAGGGCGTGCTTCCGGAGCGCGACTCGACGGCGGCGCTGGACCGGATCGAGCGCGGGATCGCGACGGCGAAGAACCGGACGCGGCACGCGATGAACCTCGCGCTGATCGGGATCGGGGTGGGGATCGTGTCGCTTCGGGAGCGCGCGCTGGGGATCGCCGAGAAGGTCGGGAAGGTCGAGGTGAACCTCGGGAAGCCGGGCGAGGCGACGCCGGATGCGCACGCGGCGATCTCGAAGGGGAAGGGCGCGGCGAAGGCGAAGACCGGCGCGGGCAAGAAACCCGCGGCGAACGGGAAGAAGGCGGTCACCGCGACGGTGGTCAAGAAGAAGGCTGTGGGCGCGGCGCGGTGAGCAGCGGAGCGCGGGTTGACACGCGGATCCCCATGACGCAGGACGACATCGACCGTCTGGCTCTGGACGCTGCCTATGAGCAGGCCCTCAAGTCCCAGTCGGAGGGGGGCATCCCGATCGGCTCGGCGCTGGTCAATCCTCGCGGCGTTGTTGTCGCCCTCGGCCACAACCTGCGAGTGCAATCCGGCGATCCCACCGCGCACGCCGAGACGGTGTGCATCCGCAACGCCGGTCGGCGGCGCGACTGGCACACGCTCACGCTTGCCAGCACGCTCAGCCCGTGCGCGATGTGCACAGGCACGGCCGTGCTGCACCGGATTCCGCGGGTGATCATCGGTGAGAACCAGACTTTTCAGGGGCGTGAGGACTGGCTCGAGGACGAGGGGATGGATGTTCGGGTGCTGGATGACAAGCGGTGCATCGAACTGATGGAGCGGTTTATCGCCCGCAGCCCGGAACTCTGGAATGAGGACATCGGCGTGCCGCCGGGGGCCTGAGCCGTCGGCTCGTCCCTCTCCTATCCCGAGGTTTCCGGGTATCCTCCGCTACCGTGGTCCCATCGGTTATCCGCTGGCCTCCGGTTCGATCTCCTGCCGATCCTCCTGTGTGAGACCCATGCGCACCATGGCGAAGTGGATGAACAGGCCCGAATCGCTCCTCGCCGCGGCGGCCCTTGGGCTGGTTGCGACGGTGGCGGTGTTGCTGAACCTGTCGCTGGCATCGTGCGAGAGCGGGCGGAGCGGGTGGCGGCCGATGGGGGAATCGGGCGGGCCGGGGGGCCTGATGGACAAGTCGGTGGCGTCGGGACGCGGACCGATCGTGGCGGTCCCGCCGGAGCACTACGGGGATCGCGGGCCGGACATGCGGATCCGGATCCGCACGGCGGTGGAGCGGGTGAAGTTCGGCGGGTCTGCGCCGGTGATGTTCTGGCCGGGCGTGCAGGGCGGGGAGCGTTCGCCGTTGCGGAGCGCCGGCGTGGTGGATGTGTCCCTGGAGAACGGGCAGTTCATTCTGCGTTCGCCGGAAGGGGTGGCGGCGGCGGGCATGAACGACGGCGTGTGGGCCGCGCCGGTGAACGGCAGGGACGCCTCCGGCATCTCGGCGATCGCGATCGACGGTGTCGATCACCCCGGGCGGGTGCGGCTGGTTGCGAGGACGGATGTTTCGCCGCGGGCGTTCGACGTGGTGGAGCACGTTCCGCTGGAGGACTACCTGCCGGGGGTGGTGGGCAAGGAGATGCTGACGGGCTGGCCGCTGGGGGCGTTCCAGGTGCAGGCGGTGTGTGCGCGGACGTATGCGCTGCAGGAGCGCGGATTGAGCCTTCGTCGCGGGGAGCAGTTTGACCTTGAGAACTCGGACCGCGACCAGGTGTATGGGGGCGCGACGCGGAACCCGACGGTGCTGGAGGCGGTGCGGTCGACGCGGGGGCAGGTTCTGACGGACGGTGACACGATCCTGCGGGCGTACTACTCGAGCACGTGCGGCGGGCGGACGGCCTCGGCGCGGGACACGTGGCCGACGGGCAAGGGCTTTGAGTACAACCTCGCCGCGCCGATCCAGGCGCACGCGCGGGAGTCGTGCTGCGAGAAGTCGCCGCTGTACCGATGGAGCGTGACGCGGGACCGGGAGGAACTGGTGCGTCGGATCCGCGCGTTCGGTGAGAAGCAGAACCTGCTGGTGCGGAAGATCAAGGGGCTGCACTCGATCGAGCCCATGGGCTTCAACGAGGACGGACGGCCGAACCGGTACAAGATCATCGAGCCCGGGGGGACGTGGTATCAGTTGTCAGGGGAGGAGATCCGGCTGGCGTGCAACAACTCGGTTGCGGGCGCGGCGGCGCCGGCGGGGGCGGCTGTCGGGGTGGGCGTCGGGGCGGCGCCGGACGGAGCGGCGACGGGACTGCCGCTTGTCGACCGTCGGACACGGGTTCACTCGAGCGATTTCACGGTGGCGTCGACGCGCGAGGGGATGGTGTTCACGGGGCGGGGATTCGGGCACGGCGTGGGGATGTGCCAGTATTGCGCCAAGGGGTTTGCGGAGCGCGGCGACGACTGGCGGGCGATCGTCGTGCGGTTCTATCCCGGCGCGACGCTGAAGCAGTTGTACTGATCACAGGCCGGCCATCCGGCGCAGCGCGGTGTCGATCGCGGGCGGCACGGGCATGATGCTGAGGCGTGAGTTCGTCACGAGCAGGAAGCCGGCGAAGCGCTTGTCGGCCTTGATGGCCGCGAGCCCCACGGGCGACCTGGCGGCTTTCACGGGCTGGATATCGACGACCATGAACTTCGGCCGGCCCTGACCATCGAGCGCGGGGTTCTCGGGGTCGGGGTAGGGCTCGGTGGAGATCCGGGCGAGACCGACGATCGCCTTGTCATCGCCGGTGTGGTAGATGAGGACGTCGTCGCCCTTTCTCGCGTCGCGCAGGAAGTTGATCGCCTGGCCGTTGGTGATGCCGTCCCATCGCGCACTTGCGCTGCGCTGCAGGTCGGCGAACGCGAACTCCGACGGCTCGGTCTTGAAGAGGAAGGTGGGCATGGGGGATTGTTCGCCGGGGTTATCGGCGGTTCTGGCGGCGCGATGGGGGACCGTGCGTGCGGCGCAGGCGGGCTGGAGCGGGTCTGGCGGCGGTGCATGAAGGGGGACTGGAGCGGCGTCGATAGAGGCGAGGGGAATCGGTCTGCCCATGCCGGGGCGCCCGCGCTGCGGTGCCGCACCGGGCAGCGGCGTGCGATCGACGCTTCCCGGGTTTGCGAGTGTGGGTGCTGCGAGAAAGGTGCGACCGATGAGCCATCCGACGACACCACAACCGGAAGCGGGCACCGGGCCGGGCGCCTCGCCGGGCGACCTGGGCGTGTTTGCGGTGATCGCCGACCTTGAGTCGCGGTTGTCGGCGCTCAAGCAGTTGCACGAGCAGGGGAGCCGCCGGCAGACGGAACTGGACGGTCGGGAGGCGGAACTGGCGGCGCGTGACCAGGATCTGCGGCAGCGGATCGCCGCGCTGTCGGCGCGACAGTCGGAAGTCGAGGGCCTGGCCTCGGGCCTCGCATCGCGGCAGGAGCAGTTTGAGCGTTCGGTGGCCGCGCTGGACGCGAGGCAGAAGGAACTGGAGCACCTGTCGGTGCAGGCCGCGGAGGCGCGGCGGGAGGCCGATCGGCGGACGGAGGCGGCTGCGGCGGCGGAGCGGCAGGTCTCGGAGCACGCGCGGGTGCTCGACGAGCGGCGTGCGTCGATGGAGCGGCTGGCGGCGGATGCGCAGGCGGCGAGCCGGCAGGCGGAGTCGCACGCGGCGGAGTTGTCGCGGCGGGAAGGGGAACTGCGGGAGAAGTTGGCCGCGGCGCAGGAGTTGTATGAGCGTGCGCAGCGGGAGCGGGAGGAGTCGCGGACGGAACTGGCGTCGATGGAGAGCGCGCTGGCCGAGCGGGAGGCGGCGCTGGCGTCGGCGTTTGAGAAGATGGAGCAGCAGCGGGCCGAACTGGCCACCGGGCAGGAGCGGCTGGCGGATGCGCAGCAGCGGCTGGCGGAGGAGTCTGCGCGGTGCCGGCGGGAGATGGACGCGAGGGAGCAGGAGGCGCGGGACCGGGACGGCTCGCTGCGGGAACTGGAGGAGCACCTCAACGAGCGGCTGGCGGAACTGAAGATCGAGGCGGAGCGTGTGCAGCGCGAGCGGGTGATGGTGAGCGAGCAGGCGCGGACGCTGGCGGAGCAGGCGGGGACGAGCGACGAGCATGCGAGCGCGATTCACTCGGGGCGGGCGGAGCAGGCGCAGATCCAACTGGGCGAGGCGAACGCTCGCGCGGCGGGCCTTCAGACGGAACTGGAACAGGTGCGGGCGGACCTTGCGCACGCGCTGGACGAACTGGCGCAGGCGCAGGCGGCGGCGGGTCAGGCGGGCGGGGGTGTCGACCCGGCAGAACTGGAGAAGCGGGATCGGACGATCCAGCAGTTGAGCGATGAGTTGGAGCAGTTGCGGGGCGCGGCAGCGTCGCTGCAGTCAAGGCTCGATCAGAGCGAGGCCGCGGCGGAGAGCATGCACGGGGCCGATGAGCAGGAGATCTCGCGACGCGAGCAGGCGATCGTGAAGTTGCGTGACCGGCTGGAGGAGGCGCAGAAAGAAATCGCGTCGCTACGGGAGCGTGCCGAGCAGGCGGAGCGGAGCGCGCGGCAGGCGCGGGCGGCCGCGGGCGGCGTGGACCCGGCGGCGGCGGAGCGGCTGGTCGCGAGGCGGGATCGGCTGCGTCGGTACAAGTCGCTGCTTCAGGGACAGGCGAGGAAGATCATCCAGGCGCAGGCGGCGCTGCAGAAGCGGCACGGGGAGTGCGAGCAGGTGCTGTCGCAGCGGAGCAAACTGCAGGCGGCGTTCGACGAGGTGCAGAAGCGGGAGAAGCGCCTCGCGGGCGCGAGGGCTCGGGGCGGAGCGGCGACGATCGTGTGCTGCGCGGCGGTGACGATCGCGGTGCTGGCGGCGCTGTCGTGGACGCTGGCGGAGAAGATCTGGCCGGGCACATACGCGGCGCAGGCGCAACTGGAGGCGGACTCGCGCGGCCGGAAGGCGAGCGAGCAGGACCTGGCGTCGTGGCAGGTGTATCACGAGGACCTGGTGAGCAACCCGCAACTGATCGAGGTGGCGGCCGAGCGGATGGCGCGGCGCGGCATCGCGCGGCTCGGAACGCCGGCGGATCTGCGGGCGAAACTGAAGACGGACCTGTTCGTGCAGTCTCCGCAGTCGGGCAAACTGACGCTGGAGATCCGGGAGGTGGGGCAGGACCGCGCGAAACTGGTGCTGGACACGCTGGTGACCTCGATGAAGAGCGTCGCGGATGCGGCGCGGCAGGGGCGGGCGGAGGACCTGGGCACGACGATTGCGCAGCCGGCGTCGGTGCTGGCTTCACCCGTGGTGGACCAGCGGCTGCAGCACGCGGGGATGCTGCTGGGCGGGGGCACGCTGGTGGCGCTGCTGGGGGGCATGCTGGTGTGGGGACGGATGGCGGCGGCGAAGCGGCAGTTCGAGCAGGGCGAAGCGGTGGAGAATGCGCTGCAGCAGGTGGAGTGGGCGAAGTTGGAGGCGTCTATGGCCAAAGGGGCGCCGACAGCGGGCGGGAGCGGCCCGGGGTCGGGGCGCAAGGGCCGCGGCAGGAAGGAATGAGGAATCGCATAAACAACGACCCCCGGCGGGGTGCGCGCCGGGGGTTCGTCTTGCTGGGTCATCCGGCCGAGGGCGCCGGCGAGTCACGGGGATGAGGGGAGATCAGATTCCGGAACTGCGGAGGAGGACCTTGCTGGTGCCGCGGACGCGGATCCCGATCTCGCGTGCGGAGTCGAGGGCGAGGTTCTCGAGTTGACGGCGTTCGATGCCCGCGCCGGAGGGGCGGATGGTGAGGTCGGCGATGGCCTCGTTTCCGGCTTCGTCGATGACGACGACTTCGTACTCGGCGCCGGAGGAGGGCAGGTCCTTGAGGAAGAGTTCGCCGGTGCGTGAAGCACCCTCGATGACGAGGAGCGCGCGGCCGGCGAAGGGACGGGCCCCCGCGGCGGGCGTGTCGCCGGTGAACTGGACGAAGCGGGTGGTCGGGTCGAACATGGCCTGGCTGAACCGGACGCCGAACTCCTGGAGGATCTTGTCGGTGACGCCGTTGCCGATCTGGCCGTTCTGGATGTCGGTGTAGTCCATGCGCATCTGGAGCACGGAGAGCCCGAGGACGACGCAGGCGGCGGCGGCGGCGATCGCTCCGACGCGCCACATGCGGTTGACGCCATAGGCGGGGCGGATGTCGGGGATGATTCCGCCGGCGCTGATGCGATGGACGGTCATGGCGCTGATGGCCTCGCGCAGGCGTGCGAGGACGCGTGCGCGGAGCCCCGGGGGCGGCTCGACGGCGGGGAGGATCGCGTCGAGGTTTGAGAGCCGCAGTTGTTCGCGACGGATCTGCGACTGGAGCGCCGGCGGGGCAGCGCGGAACGCGGCCTCGAAGGCGTCGCGCTCGTCGGGATCGAGCAGGCCCATGGCGTCGAGGGAAGCAAGTTCGAGCAACTCATGCGTGGTCATGAGGCCAACTCCTCATTCGGGCCCCGCTCGCGGAGCCGTACAAGCGCCCGAGAGAGCGCGGATTTGATCGTTCCGATCGGGGTTCCGAGTTCCTCGCCGATCTGCCGCAGGGTCTGGCCGCCGAGGTAGGCACGTGTGACGACGGTTCGCTGCAGGTCGGGCAGGCCGTTGACGCGGCGCATCAACTCGCCGAAACGCTCGGACTCTTCAAGGGACAGGCCGGCGGCGGGTTGCAACTGCGGGTTCTCGTCGGGCGACGACTGGCGATCGTCGAGGCTCACGGCCTTGACGCGCGCCTTGGTGCGCCGGAGGCGGTCCACAAGATGTCGTCTTGAGATGAGCATTACCCAGGTCACCAGCGCTGCGCGTTTCGGGTCGTACCGGTCTGCCGTCCGCCACAGGCGGACAAAGATCTCCTGAACGGCATCCTCGGCATCGGCACGCGTGGGCATGGCCTGAAACGCGAGGCGATAGACGAGCGATGCGAAGCGGTCGTAAAGAAGAGAGACGGATTCGGGATCGTTTTCCGACACCCGCCGCATCAACTCCAGATCCGCATCCTGCACTTTGCCGGCGCCAGACATGGGAGCCTCAAAGGTACGAAGTCGACCATCCTGCCCACCTTGTGGCCTGCGCGAGAACCGGCAGGCCGACCGGACCGTGGGGTGGAGCCCGGCGCAATCTGATACGCCGCGGCGGGTGAACAGGATGCTCGAAAAACCGGTTGAGAGCAAGTCGCGTGCGGGGCAAACCCCAAGCGGGTGTGGAGGACGGGAGGTCGACCGGTCGATAACACGAAGTGTCGGGTGTTTACGGAAGGTATTTGTTCGGAAATACGGATGGGAGGCTTGCTCGGGAGGTCAGGTTCTGGTAAACTCCGTTCAGGCAAAGCGTTCCTTGGCGGAGGAAGGCGTGCATAGACGTCACGGTGGCATAAACAGCGCACGTTCGCTCGCTTCACGCGCGCGTGCTTTCACCATGATCGACGTGATGGCGTCGATGTCGGTGATCATGCTGCTTATCGCGCTGCTTCTGCCGAGCCTTTCCACTGTTCGTGAAACGGCGCGTCGGGTCGTGTGCGGATCAAACGTCCGCCAGGTCGGCCTTGGACTCGCTATGTACGCAGACGATTACAGCGGGTTCCTTCCGCCGAGCCGGTTCAGCACACCTTCGCAGAACGCTGTGCACCAGACGACGCTGGTGCGTGCCTTGTTGCCGGCGTATTCAACGGGCCAGAGCGTGTGGGACGGCGTGGGGCTTTTGTATCAGACGGACTACATTGTTGCGCCGGGCGTGTTTTACTGCCCGTCGCATCACGGGGATCATCCGTTTGCGAACTACGTCTCGCGCTGGCCATCGGTGGGCACGGAGATCATTTCGAACTACCAGTTCCGGGTCGGCATCTCGAACCTTCTCCAGAGCATTCGCGGCGAGTCGGCGCTTGTCGCGGATTCGCTCCGGACGCAGTCGGACTTCAACCACACGGTGGGGTGCAACTTCCTCCGGGCCGATCTGAGCGCGACGTGGTACACCGACTCGATGGGGTCGATCGTCTCGCGCCTGCCGGTGAGCGAGTCGGATGCGCAGGCCGCGGCGCGGGTATCGGCGGCGTGGCGACTGCTCGACAGCATCGACGGCAACGGCGAGCCGCGGTGAGTCGGGGCGAGGAAGGCCTCTGGAACCGCGGCGGCGGGTTTCATCTATAAGCAGAGAGTGTCCTGCATCACCCTTTGCCGGTGTTGTCGCCGAGCGTACTTTCCACGATGCCGCGAGAATGCTCCACCGATCCTGACCACCGGCGCGAACGGCGAGGCCTCGCATGGGGGCGGTGTGGGTTGGCCGTGGCGGCGGGCCTGTTGATGGCGGCGCCAGCGCAGGCGCAACTGCGGCCGATGCGAGAGTTCTGCGGCATCAACCGGCCGGTCCCGGTCCGCATCGAGGTTCCGGTGACTCATCCGCCGATTGCGATCCCGGCGGAGGCCGGCGGGGCAGGGGAGGGGGAGGCACCGGCCCCGGGGGCCGGCGGGGCGGTGGAGGGTCCGCCTGCGGTGCGGGTGGAGGTGGAGATGATCCGCGCGGCGACCGGCGAGGTGATCGACCGGTCGACCGCGCAGGCCGGTGAGGCGGACCTGGTTTCGTTGTTCCCGAGGTTGTGGAGCGCCGAGGACAAGCGGGCGATGCTGGCGCAACTGCGGATCGACGGCCGGCGCGTGGGCGCACCGCTGATCATGACGCCGATGCTGTCGCCGCCCGCGTATGCCTCGCGGCTGGATCGGGCGGGGTTTCCGATGTTTCCTGCGCCGGATGCGTCGCGGGCGGCGCCGACGTGCTCGGGCTATCGGGTCGCGGTGATGCGGGCGCTGGTGCTGGAGACGACCAAGGGCGAGTTGCGGTTCAACCTTCGCGCGGACCTTGCGCCGAACACGGTCTGGTATGTCGCGAGGCTGGTTGAGGGTGGGATGTACACGGATGTGGAGTTTCACAAGATTGCATCGCTCGCCGCGGCGAGTTCGCCGGACTTTGTGCAGACGGGCGATCCGACCGGGACGGGGCTCGGGGGCGCCGGGTTTCTGTTCGATCTCGAGGATTCGACGCTTCGGCATGAGTTCGGGGTGATCTCGATGGCGAGGGCGAGCGACCCGAACTCTGCGAGTTCCCAGTTCTTCATCAGCCTCGGGGGAGCAGCGGCGGCGACGCTGGACGGCAAGTACGCGGCGTTCGGGCAGTTGATCGCGGGCGCGGATGTTCTGCGGGCGATCGCGGCGAGCCCGGTGGGACCGGACAACCGGCCGCTGAAGCCGCCGAAGATCATCAGTGCCAGGTTGGTGGACGCCCCGCCGGCGGGGGAGGGACCGCCGCCGGTGCGTGACCCGCTGGCGGACAAGCCGGCGAGGTGAGCCCGAAGTCGGAAGTCGGAAGTCGGAAGTCGGATGTCGGATGTCGGATGTCGGATGTCGGATGGAAATTGTTGGTGCGTGTGATGAGGTGCGGTGATGCTGAGCCTGCCGGTACGGACGGTTGATGCGGTGATGCTGGAGCAGCGAGCGGCATCGTTCAAGACGCGGTCGATCAAGACAGGCGCGAAGTCGGCGGGGCTGCGGCTGGCGATGTCGATGGTCGATCTGACGACGCTGGAGGGGAAAGACTCGCCAGAGAAGGTGCGTGCGCTGTGCCGCAAGGCGGTGATGCCGGGGGTGGATCACGAGGGGAAGGCGCTCTTGCCGGTGGCGGCGGTGTGCGTGTATCCGAACCTGGTGGCGGTCGCTCGCGAAGCACTGGGCGATTCGGGCGTGAAGGTCGCGAGCGTGGCGACGGGGTTCCCGAGCGGGCAATACCCGCTGGCGGTGCGCATCGAGGACACGCGGCGGGCGATCCGCGATGGGGCGGATGAGATCGACATGGTGATCTCGCGCGGGGCGTTTCTGTCGGGGAAGTATGACCTCGTGTTCGAGGAGATCCGCGAGTTCAAGGCGGTGTGCAACGCCTCGCAATCCATCGGCGGCGATGCGCCGGCGCACGTGCACCTGAAGGTGATCCTCGAGACGGGTGAGCTTGAGACGTACGACAACGTGCGGCGCGCGAGCGACCTGGCAATCGAGGCGCTGCTTGCAGATGGCGCGGACGGGCCGGCGGGGACGGGGTTCATCAAGACGAGCACGGGGAAGGTCACTCCCGCGGCGACGATGCCGGTGACGCTGTGCATGCTGGAGGCGATCCGCGACTGCTTCCTGAGCACGGGGCACATGATCGGCATGAAGCCCGCGGGGGGCATCCGCACGGCGAAGGATGCGCTGCACTACCTGGTGATGGTGAAAGAGACGCTGGGGGACCGGTGGCTGCATCCGGACTGGTTCCGGTTCGGTGCGAGCGCGCTGGTCGATGACCTGGTGCGGCAGATCCGCAAGCAGGGGAGCGGGAAGTACTCGGCGAGATATGACTACGCGGAGGCTTGACGAAGTCGGAAGTGGGAACGCGGAAGTCGGATGTGGGGGGAGGCCAAGGCAGGTACGCAGAGGACGCGGAGCGGGAACGCAGAGTGCGCAGAGAGTGAGGGGGCAAGGGGGCAAGGAGCGGTCTCCTCGTGAATCGCTCGTCGATCAAGATTGGGCTTGTGGTGCTGGGGTATCTGGCCGCGGGGGCGGTCGTGAATGTAGTGGTGGCGTGGGGGATCGCGGTGTGGGTGCATGTGCCGGAGAAGGTGCAGCAGTTCGGTCGGCCGCGCGCCTCTGAGCATTGGCGAGTTCCGGAGACTTGGCCGCCGTTGCTCTACATAGCGGCCGGGCGCGATTGGGGAATCATCTCCGAGACGGCGTTCTACTCGGACGAATCCGCGGGATCGACCGCGCCACCGCGTATCGGGATAAGCAATCTGACAGGCACCGGGTTTCCGTTTATCACCGCGCGATGGGAGACCTGGAACGAGCCGGGAGCCGTGGGTCCCACACGGGCTTCCGTGCCTGAGATCCGGATTCCTAACGTGATGAGGCCAGCGAAGATGCAAGGTCGGATGGTGAGGTTCCCCGTGACGCCTTGCTGGGGCGGGCTGGCAGCGAACGCTGCCATATTTGGCGGCATGGCGTGGGGCGCTTCGATCGGAGTTTTTGGCGCGCGACGGTGGCTGCGTCTCCGACGCGGCCATTGCCCCATCTGCGGGTATTCGATCGGTGTTTCGACAATCTGCACGGAGTGCGGGCGGGAGCTGCCGCGGTGGGTGGTGAGGGCGCGCGGGGACAGCACGCGAGCAGCAGCCATGAAGGAGCGGAGCGC
Organism: uncultured Phycisphaeraceae bacterium; assembly: GCA_964409775.1. Classification (GTDB taxonomy): domain Bacteria; phylum Planctomycetota; class Phycisphaerae; order Phycisphaerales; family UBA1924; genus JAHBXL01. Next base: position 45,448 of record CAYPEI010000004.1, read on the forward strand.
GGAGGGTTGATGCGACGAGCCGCGACCATCCTCACGTTGCTGGCGTTTGGCGCGGCAGCGCAGGTGGGCGTTTCCTATGGCCTCGTGTTTGCGAGGCAGTGGGAGGTCGTGGAGAATCCGTGGCCGCAGGAACTGTTGGGGCGGTGGCCGGGGCCTGTGCCGCGGCTGTGGAACACGCAGCCGAGCGGGATCGTGGTGCATCCGCAGCGGCGATTTAGTGCGTGGAGCGTTGCGTGGGATTGGCAGTCGTTCCAGGGGCGCGGGGAAGACTGGCGGTATGAACTGAACATGTGGCGGATCGGCTGGCCGGTGCGGTCGCTGGGTGCGTATCTGCACGTGGAGAAGCATGAACTGGGCGTGAGCTTTGGTGAAGTTCGGGATACGCATTGGCGGCCGTCGTGGCATAGGGCGTGGCTGCACGGGTATGTGCAGCCGCCGACAAGGCCGGGGGATCGGCCGCGGATCTGGCCGATGTACCCGGTCATGTCGGGGTTCGCGTTGAACACGGTGATCTATGCCGCGGCGGGGGCGGGGGTGTGGTGGGCGGCGGCGTGGGCGAAGCGGCGGCGGAGACGGCGGCGAGGAATGTGTGAGCGGTGCGGGTACGAACTGGCCGGACTGGCCATGTGTCCGGAGTGCGGAAGAGCCATCGAGAGCGGCGGTTTGCCTGCAACCCCGGCGGCGGCTGGTCCGTAGCGTGTTGTGCGTCGATGAGGGAAGGGGGCGGGGAACGACGGTTTGCCCGCCGTCGCCGTCCGCGGCAGGGACGGGAGAGACGCGCGAGTGCGGCCTGCCATGTGGCACGCACGACCTGGGAGACTACTCATGAATCGCTCGTTCGGTGCGGCGGTGGTTGCGTTCGGACTGGTCATGTCGTCGGTGGCAGGGCCTGTCGACGACTCGTCTGCCATCGGGCCAGTTGCGCCCGAGCGAACCTTCATCGGAACGCTCGAACAGGTTGCGACGTTCGCGCAATCGACGGGATGGCACCTTGTGCGGGCGTCAGCCACTTCGGAGTGCGATGTCAGCGCGGTGGCGAGGCGTGCCCAGCGTCTCCAGAACCAGCGGGTCCGGGCAACAGGACATTTCGAGCAGCGCAGGTATCCGCAGGGCTCCGTTCGTGTCTTTGTGATCACAAACCTCGAACGGGCTTGATCCTCTGCAAGCATCCTGTGCCGGTAGAACATTGAACTCCAGCAGGTCAGGGGGCGCCGGTCCGGGCGGATGAACGGACAGGAGGCCTTGTTCATGCGACGATTCCTCTGGCTCGTGCGCATCAGCGCGATTGGACTGCTGGCGACGGGAGCATCGGTGTTTGGTGGTCCGTCTGCCGTGGAGAACACGGAGGCGGCGGCGCTGCCGCCACCGCCGAACGTGGTGCTTCAGGGCGAACTCATCAACATGACGGACTTTGCGCCGCCCGATCCGGATTCCTGGCGATTGGTCCGTCCGAACCGGCAGATCCGGCTGGACATCTCCCCCGTGCGGGGGCGCGTGAAACGGCACTGGAACAGCCGCGTGCGGCTGGAGGGGTTCTGGCGGGGCGCGGCCGGATCGGCGGAACGCGTGTTCGTCGTGACGAACATTCAGCGGGCGTGACAGACGTGGACCGGTTGCGCATCTCCAAGTGTGAATACGGGTGGGCCGGGAGATCGCGCATGAACCTGTTGTTCACGCTCATCGCCATGATCGCAGTTCTTTGTCTTTCCGGTGTGGGCTTCGCTTCGGCCGGGCGGTCGCAGGCTGAAGAATGTGCCGCCGACGGGGGCCCGCTCACCGGCATGCTGCCGCGACAGGAAGAGATTGTCGGCCGGCTGACCGCCAATCAGCGGCCTGACGCGGGCACGAACGGCTGGGAACTGGTTCGCCAGGGAAGGACAATCACGCTGGATGTGACGAACGTGCAGGCACGAGCCGATCGACTGCGCGGCGAGCGAGTGCGGATTGAAGGGCACTTTGTGTTCGCGGGGTTTGGGCGGGCCTTTATCGTCCTTCAGATCCGGCGCGCGTAACGTGATCCCACGCGCCATCCGCAGGGCCGCGGAGTGCGCACGGAGGGAGTCACGATGAATCGCATCCTCATGGCAGTTCTGGCGGTTTCGCTGTGCTCGCTGGGTGTCGGCTGCGTGGCCGACGGCCCGGCCGACGGCGGCGCAACGCCGCCCGCGCAGGAGTCATCGGCCATGGAACGCCTCACCGGCACACTCAAGAGCGGCTTTGCCGGAATTGGCGGGGAGCATACGGGCTGGGCGCTGGTCGTCGGCAAAGGGATCGGCAACCAGAACGTGAAGCAGATCGAGGCGGATGTTTCCGGGGTCTACGCCGCGGCGCGTGCCGCGGACGGGAAGTCGGTGACGCTGGTGGGGAGGTACATCGAGAAGAAGTATGTGGAGCGTGGCGTCACGAAGATCTTCGTGGTCGACCGGATCGAGTAGGGCGGAGGGCGGCGCGTGCTGGCGGGGATGTCGGGCGGGAAGGCCGTCGACATGAGGCGGGAAGGCGCGGACCTACGCTTTGGGCATGACCACGCCCACCAGCGGTCCGACGATTTCAACGCGTGATTCTGCGCCGGAGACCGGCACGAACGGTGCGAGTTCACCGGCCGCGGGTGATGCGGCGATCGTCCACGTGAAGTCCGGCGGGAAGCCCGCCGGCCGGTCACCCGCGCTGGAGTTTGGCACTGCGTGGGAGTATGCGGCTGCGCCCGAGACGGTGAAAGTGTCGATCGCGGACCGGTACGGGCTGTTCATTGACGGCAAGTGGATCGAGCCGAAGGGGAAGAAGTCGGGGGGGGGTGGGGGCACGTTCGAGACGATCAATCCGGCGAATGAGCGGGTGCTGTCGCGGATCACGCAGGCGGGGGATGCGGAGGTCGACGCTGCGGTGAGCGCAGCGCGGAAGGCGCAGCCGAAGTGGGCGGGGATGCCGGCCAAGGAGCGTGGCAAGTTCCTGTTCCGGATTGCGCGGCGGATCCAGGAGCGGGCGCGGGAACTGGCGATCCTGGAGACGATGAACGGGGGCAAGCCGATCCGCGAGTCGCGGGATGTGGATGTTCCGCTCGCAGCGCAGCACTTTTTTTATCACGCGGGGTGGGCGGACAAGTTGGCGTATGCGTTTCCGGGGCGCACGCCGCGGCCGGTGGGCGTGTGCGGGCAGATCATCCCTTGGAACTTTCCGCTGCTGATGGCGGCGTGGAAGATTGCGCCGGCGCTGGCGTGCGGGAACACAGTCGTGCTGAAGCCCGCGGAGACGACGTCGCTGACCGCGCTGCGGCTGGCGGAGATCTGCGATGAGGTGGGCCTGCCGCCGGGGGTGATGAACATCGTGACGGGCGATGGGCGGACCGGCGCGTCGATCGTGAACCACCCGGGGATCGACAAGGTCGCGTTCACGGGCTCGACGGAGGTGGGGAAGAAGATCGCCGCGGCGGTAGCGGGGACGGGGAAGAGGCTCACGCTCGAACTGGGCGGGAAGTCGGCGAACATCATCTTCGCGGATGCGAGCATCGATCAGGCGGTCGAGGGGATCGTGCAGGGGATCTACTTCAACCAGGGGCACGTGTGCTGCGCGGGGTCGCGTCTGTTCGTGCAGGAGGGCGTGCTGGATGAGGTGACGGCGAAACTGGCGATCCGGCTTGCGAGTCTGCGGGTCGGCGACCCGATGGACAAGAACACGGACCTGGGTGCGATCAACTCGCGGGCGCAGTTGGAGAAGATCGAGGGGTATTTGAGCATGGGTGAGGAGGAGGGGGCGGAGTTGTGTGTGCCGGGGTCCGTGGCATCAAGCGGCAAAGCCGCATCCCGAGTTCCGGAGCCCGGAACCCGCGCTCTTGCGCGTGCCGGACTTCCGTCGCAGGGCTTCTGGTGCCGGCCGTGCTTCTTCAAGGGCGTGCAGCCGTCGCACACGATCGCGCGGGAGGAGATCTTCGGGCCGGTGCTGGCGGTGATGAGTTTCCGGACACCGGAGGAGGCGCTGACGCGGGCGAACAACTCGCCGTATGGATTGGCCGCGGGCGTGTGGACGGACAAGGGGTCGAAGATCTTCGAGGTTGCGCGGAAGTTGGAGGCGGGGGTGGTGTGGCTGAACACATACAACAAGTTCGATGCGGCGAGCCCGTTCGGCGGGTTCAAGGAGAGCGGGTTCGGTCGGGAGGGCGGGATGCAGGGGTTGAGGGGGTATGTGGAGGTCTGAAGCAGTCCGGTTTGAAACACGGAGGCGCACGGGGGCGCACGGAGGGAAGGCATGGGAGAGTTGATTCATCAGGAACTGACGTCGCAGGTGCTGAGCTCGGCGATGGAAGTGCACTCTCAACTCGGCCCGGGCCTGCTCGAGTCAGTCTACGAGACGTGCCTGGCGTATGAACTGGGCCAGCGGGGCCTGTCGGTCTCGCGCCAGTTGCCCGTGCCTGTCGTTTACAAGGGTCAGCGACTGGATTGTGGCTTTCGAATCGACCTCATGGTTGAGGGTGTTGTCCTTGTGGAACTGAAAGCCGTCGAGAAGGTTCTTCCGGTTCACGAGTCACAGTTGTTCACCCATATGCGGTTGCTCGGCTGTCGAGTCGGGCTCCTCCTGAACTTCAATGTCCAACATCTGCGTGACGGCATCGTTCGCAGGGTCATCTGATCTGCTCTGTTCCGCCCTCTGTGCGCCTCTGTGCGCCTCCGTGTTGAGGTCCGACGTATGACAGACCGTCTCGAAGTCACCAAGACCTACAAACTGTTCATCGACGGCAAGTTTCCGCGATCGGAGAGCGGGCGGACGATTGCCGCGGCGGATTCTCGCGGGAGGGTGGCTGCGCACGTCAGCCACGCGTCGCGCAAGGACCTGCGGGATGCGGTGAGCGCGGCGCGGAAGGCCCTGCCGGGGTGGAAGAACGCGACGGCGTATCTCCGCGGCCAGATCCTCTACCGCATGGCGGAGATGATGGAGGGGAAGCGGGAGGAGTTGGCCGCTGCGCTGGTTGTCGGCGGCGAGAAGCCCGCCGCGGCCAAGCGCGAGGTCGCGGCGACGATCGATCGGCTGGTCGCGTTTGCCGGATGGGCGGACAAGTACGCGCAGGTGCTGGGGTGCAACAACGCGGTGGCGGGTCCGTACTACAACTTCACGGTGCCGGAGGCGACGGGCGTGGTGGCGGTGGTTGCACCGGATGAGCCGGGGCTGTTGGGGCTTGTGAGCCTGTGTGCGCCGGCGATGTGCGCGGGGAACGCGGTGGTGGCGGTGGCGGGTGAGCGGTACCCGATCGCGGCGGCGGTGCTGGCGGAGGTGTTCGCGACGAGCGACCTGCCGGGCGGGGTGCTCAACCTGCTGACGGGCACGCGGGACGAACTGGTGCCGGTGATCGCGGGGCACCGGGACGTTGATGCGGTTGTCGCGGCGGGTGTGTCGGAGGGGCAGGCACGGACGCTGCGCGAGGGCGCGGCGGAGAATGTGAAGCGCGTGAAGATCATGGAGAAGAGGGGATCAAGGGTGAAGGGGATCAAGGGATCGAAGGATGGGGAGATTGACTGGTTTGATGGCGCGGCGTGTGAGTCGCCGTGGTGGATCGAGGCGGTGGTAGAGATGAAGACGATCTGGCACCCGAGCGCGGTGTGAACCGCGGTGGGCGGGGCCAAAAACAAAGCTCCGAATCCTCAGCCCGGTCCGTTAGGGCGGGGGATTCGGAGCCAGAGAGAAGAGGTTCGTTTCGCGGCTTCAGGTCTCCCATCCACCGCGTTGTGTTCTGCCCATGTATACGGATACGCCCGCGCATTGGATGCAGTTCGCGCGGATTCGTGAATGCGGCAAGGGCCGCGGGCGGGTTATCCAGCGCGGTTATCCGCCCGCGTGGGCGAGTTCGAGCAGCATTTGCGCGTGGCGTGCGGTGGCGCCCTGGTTGGCGCGGACGCACTCGCGGCCCGCATCGGCCATCGCGGCGCATCGAGCAGGATCGGCGAGGAGGTTGCGCAGGGCGCTTTGGAGATCCTGCGGCTGGACGACTTCGATCGCGCCGGCGGCGCGGAAGGTGTTGACGATAGATTCGAAGTCGCCGTACCGCGGCCCGATGAGCGTGGGCTTGCCGAGGGCGATGGGCTCGATGGGGTCGGAGCCGTGGAGATCGCCGAACGAGCGGCCGACGACGGCGATGTCGGCGAGGGAGTAGGCGGCGCGGAGTTCGCCGATGGTGTCGAGGAGGAAGCGGTCGTGCCGGCTGCCAGCGGGCGGCGCGGGGCTGTTGTACGTCTGGCTGCGACGGATGCAGCGGGCCTCGCCGCCCATCGCGACAAAGGCCTCGTCGAAGCGTTCGGGCTTGCGCGGGGCGCAGAGGAGTTGGGCGGCCGGGGGGCAGGCGTTGCTGAAAAGCCGTTCCTCGGTCAGCGCGCCGGGGCCGTCGACCCGGTATCGGTTCGTCGGACAAGGCAATGGGCCGGTCGACCCCGCGACGATCAACGGCTGCGATCGGTCGATGCCGAGGTTGGCGGCGAGTTCGTCTGCGCCCGGGACGGTGGTATCGAGGCTGACCGAGTCCCACTTCATCGAGCCGGTGATGCGGATGTGGTCGGCCCGCACGCCCATCGCCTCGAAGCGCTCGGCATAGGCGGCATCCTGCACCGCGGCGAACTCGAGCGCACCGAATGTTCGCGCAAAGAACGATCGGAACCGGTGATACCCGCGGAATGAGCGGGCCGAGAGGCGGCCGTTGATGACACTCATCGGGATGCCGCGGCGGCCGCACTCCGCGACGAAGTTGGGCCAGAGTTCGAGTTCGACAAGGCCGACGGCATCGGGCCGGACTGCATCGAGGAAGCGCCGGACGGCGGGAGAGAAGTCGAGCGGGTAACGGACGACATGCGCCAGAGCCGGCACGCCGTCCTTGCCGGAAAAGAGAATGCCGGCGCGGGCAAGCCCTGTGTCTGTAGTGGCGCTGACGACGATGTCGGCGTGTTGGGAGAGGAGGGGAACAAGGCCGCGAAGAGTGTTGACCTCGCCGACGGAGACAGCGTGGAGGAGGATGCGCCGCTTGCCGGGTGGCGGTGGGGGCGGGGCGTCGATCCTGCCGAACCGCTCGCTCCAGCCGCCGCGGGTCTTGCGCGCCCACCACGGCGCGGTCAGTGCGGCGGCGGGGAGGTAGAGGGCGTCGAGGAGGTTCATCGCGGGCGCGGGGTTTGGAATGGGCAGGCCGGGACTCGAACCCGGGACCCTTCGCGTGTAAAGCGAATGCTCTAGCCAACTGAGCTACCCGCCCGTGGGTGCAATAGGGTAGGGATGTTGGCGGGAGGGCCATCCGGGGCGTTGTGTGCCGGTAGAATCGCTGCCGCGGCGTCCGCGGATCTGCGGAGCATGACCATTGTCCAAACGTCCGCCGCACAGTGCCGCCAGTGTCTCCGCACCCGCCACGCCCTTGCGCCTGCCTGTGTGGGCGTGGGTGGGCGGCGTGCTGGCATTGGGGTTTGCTCTGGCGGCCTCGGGGTCGTTGGTTTGGCAGCACTTTTCCGGCAAGGCCCTTCCCGGGTGCGGGCCGCAGAGCGGGTGCGCGGGGATTGAGAGTCACCCGATGGGGAAGATCCCGTTCCCCGGCGCGGCGGCGGAGTGGGCGGGGTTTGCGGGCTGGCCGGCGTCGTTCCTGGGGGCGACGTTCTACGCGGGGCTGGTGGCGTGGTGGGTGCTGTCGGGTCGTTCGATCAACCGCTGGCTGCGATGGATGGTGTGGGCGGGCATCGCGGTGTCGCTGGCGTACGTCGTCGCGATCGTGCAGACGATGGGCGCCGGGAAAGAGCCTTGCAAGTACTGCATCGCCAGCCACGTCGCGAACTTCGCGCTGCTGGCCTTCATGGAGATCGGCATCATGGTTTCACGCTCGTCGGCTCCGGCGTCGGGGCTTCGAAAGACCGGCCTGCTCGGCCTTCCGGCTTTGTGCGGCGCGGTGGTGGTCGTGCTGTCGACCGGCGCACTGGCGGTTGCGGAGGGTGGAAGGGCGTCGCGGGCGCGGGCGGAAGCGGAGAGTGCGCGAGCGGAGGCCGAGCGGGCGATGCTGCAGCAGGCAGCGGATGCGGCGCGACGTCCGCAGGCGGCTCCGACCGAGTCATGGAACTTCGGGCCGCAGGGCTTCACGGGACGCTATCGCGAAGGCCCCGCGGAGGCGGTGGCGCGGATCGTGATCTACTCGGACTATCAGTGCCAGCAGTGCAAGCGGATCGAGTCGGAGGCGCGGCAGATCCGGGCGAAGTTCCCGGACAAGGTGTCGGTGTCGCACAAGCACTACCCGTGGTGCTCGGACTGCAACAAGTATCTGGGAGGGCAGACGCTGCACGCCAACGCGTGCTGGGCAGCGCGGGCGGCGGAGACCGCGGCGATCCTCAAGGGGAACGACGGCTTCTGGCAGGTGCACCGGTGGCTATTTGACCGGGGCGGCGGCTTCACGGACCGGGAGTTGAGCGACGGGTTGCAGCAACTGGGGTATGACCCGAAGGTGTTCATCCCGGTGATGACGGGTGAGGGCACGCTGCGCCCGGTGCAGCAGGATGTGGATGAGGCACAGGCGCTGGGGATCTCGGGCACGCCGATGGTGTTCATCAACGGCGTGGAACTCAAGGGCTGGGAGGCGCCCCGGGCGCTGGAGCGGACGGTGGAGGCGGTGCTGAACTCCGGGGCCGCGCCGACGACGAGTGCGAACGACCGGCCGGTGCTGGCGCGAGAGAAGTACATCGCCGACTGGCGCGACGAAACGGCCCGTTCGCAGGTCGCCGGGGCGTCGCGGCACGCGCTGGTGAACGGCGAGGGGACGGTGGAGGTCGTGGTGTTCGGGGACTTCCTGGAATCCAATACAGCCAAGGCGGATGCGGAACTCCGCGCATGGGCGACGAAACCGGTGGGGAGCGGCGGGAAGCCGATCCGGTACATCTACCGGTTCTTCCCCGGCGACAAGGCGTGCAACCCGAGTTTGAGCAGAACATTCTTCGAGCACGGGTGCCTCGCGGCGAGCGCGGCGGAGGCGGCGGGCGTCGTGGGCGGGCCTGAGGCGTACTGGAAGATGCACGAGTGGCTGATGACGAACCAGAAGTCGTTCGGGCCGGGGAGCCTCGCGGCGGCGGCGAGCGCGGCGAACATCGATCCGGCGGCGTTCGTGGCGGCCGTGCAGAGTTCGCAGGTTCGCGCTGCGCTGGATGACGATCTAGCGGCTTCCCTGGCGTTCAACGTCGGGCAGATCCCGTGCATCTTCGTGAACGGCAAGGTGGTGAAGCGCTGGTGGCGTGAGGGCGACAACGTGATGGAGCGGATCATCGACGAGGCGGCCGCGAGGAAGTGATGGTGAGTGTGTGGATCTCGGTCCTGTGCCGGCCTGGCACGTCAACCGGAAGGGTGTCGCATGATTCTTGAAGCGTTGATTGCCTCGGTGTGCATGGTGGTGTGCGGGGAACTGCCGGTGTCGTCGGCTGCACCCGCTTCGCAGCAGCAGGGCGTCAGCGCGGGTGAGATCGTGATGCAGGACGTGCTGCTGTTGCCGAATGTCGCCACGGGCGGGCGGACATGGCTGCGCATGGATGCGCACGAGGAGGCGATGGCGCATGTCGGGACAGGCGACTACTTCCCCGCCGCGGGCGACTCGGTGACCAGCGGGCGCGACACGGAAGTGCGATGGTTCGAAGCGAAGGCGAGCGCGGACGGCTGGGTGACGAACGACGCGCTGCGCGGGGGGTACTGCTACTGGCACTTCGAGTCGCCTCAGGCGCGGGTGATGATCCTGGAGGCATCGGGGCACTCGATGGTGTACGTGAACGGGCTGCCGCGGGTGGGGGACCCGTACGAGGCGGGGTACGTGCGCGTGCCGGTGCTGGTGCGGAGCGGGGACAACTGCCTGCACTTCCGGGGTTCGCGCGGTCGGGTGAAGGCGAGGCTGACGGAAGCGCCGGCATCGGGCGTGGCGTTGAATGTTGACGAGGCGACGCTGGGCGATGTCGCGGCGGGCACAAGTTCAACATGGCAGGGCGCGGTTGTCGTGCTGAACGCATCGCGGCAGCCGCTGACGGGCGTGCGGGCGGTGGTGGAAGGGGACGATGCGCGGACGATGCCGGTGCCCACGATCCCGCCCCTGAGCATCCGCAAGGTGCAGTTCACAACGCAGCGCACCTGGGGCGAGGCGGGGGAGGTGGAACTGAACCTGCAGATCGTTCGGCCCGGCGGTGAGAAGCCGGAAATCCTCGCGTCGGCGCCCGTGCGGGTCCGGGTGCGCAACCCGAGTTCCGGCGAGACTTTCAAGTACACCTACGTGAGCAGGGTGGACGGTTCGCTCCAGTATTACGCTGCGAGGCGCGCTACGGGGGGCGATGCTGCCGGCACGGGGCTGGTGCTCACGCTTCACGGCGCGAGCGTGGAGGCGACTGGCCAGGCGGACGCATACTCGCCCAAGCCCGACTTCCACATCGTTGCGCCGACGAATCGCCGGCCGTACGGGTTCGACTGGGAGGACTGGGGGCGGATTGATGCGATGGAAGTCCTGGCGGATGCCGCGAAGCGGTTCCCGCACAACCCGCGGCGGGTGTACCTGACGGGCCACTCGATGGGCGGGCACGGGACGTGGCAGATCGGCGGGTTGTTCCCGAACCGCTTTGCGGCGATCGCGCCGAGCGCCGGCTGGCCGACGTTCTGGACGTACACGGAGCGCGGCGGGAAGGCTCCGTGGGACGAGTTCAGGCCGGAGTCGCTGAACGGGCTGGTGCAGCGTGGAGCACGCACGAGCGACACGCTGGCCCTGATCGACAACTACGCGGGGATGGGCGTGTACATCCTGCACGGGGACAAGGACGACAATGTCCCTGTGGAGCAGGCCCGGATGATGCGGGACCTGCTGACCAAGGCCGGGCATGCCGACCTGCAGTATCACGAACAGGCGGGGGCCGGGCACTGGTGGGGCAACGAGTGCGTGGACTGGCCGCCGATCTTCGAGATGTTCCGAAAACGCATGTTGCCCGAGTCGGCGGGAGTGGAGTCGGTGAGTTTTGTCACGGCGGACCCGGGCGTGTCGGACCGGCTGCACTGGGTGCGGATCGAGGCTCAGCCGCAGCGGCTGGTGCCGACGCGGGTCGCGGCGAGCGTGGACCGCGCCGCGAAGCGGTTCACCGTCACGACGGAGAACGCGGCGGTGGTGTCGCTGGACGCGGGGATGCTGGGGCTTTCGCCGGGGGTGACGGTCGAGATCGACGGCGCGATGCTGGGCGACGTGAAGGCCGGGGCGGGCGGGCTGATCCGGCTTGCTCGCGGCCCGGATGGCTGGAAGGACGCATCGACGATGTCGGCCCCGAGGCCGGCGCCCGGGCCGTTCAAGCGGGCGTTCGACAACAACTTCGTGCTGGTCTATGCCACTCGCGGGACGGAGGAAGAGAACACGCACGCGCTGGCGAAGGCGAGGTTCGATGCGGAGACGTGGTGGTACCGGGGCAACGGTTCGTGCGACATCGTCGCGGACGACGAGTTCGACCCGGAGGCGACGGAGAACCGGGATCGCAACGTGATCGTGTACGGCAATGCGCAGATCAACTCGGTCTACGGGAAGATCGTGCCGGACGATGCGCCGGTGACGGTGACGCGGGGCCGGGTGATCGTCGGGGATCGCCGGATGGAAGAGGACCTGCTGGGCGTGCTGTTTGTGTGCAGGCGGCGCGGGGCGGCGGAGAACGGCCCGCTCGTCGGGGTCGTGGGCGGGACCGGGGCGCACGGCCTTCGTGCGCTGGACCGCATGCCGTTCTTTACATCGGGCGTGGGCTTCCCCGATGTGCTGGTCGTGGGCTCGGACATGCTGGTCCGTGGGATCGACGGGGTTCGCACGATCGGCATCTACGGCGCCGACGGGACGCTCAAGTCGGGCGACGTAGTGAACCAGAAGGGCTTCGACATGCCCGAGAAGCCGTGAGCACGTTGCGGCTCAGCAACCGGCGAACCACGCGCTGAGGAACGCGAAGATGTCCGGCACCTGGATGCTGCCGTTGTGGTCGAAGTCGGCGCTGGGCAACTGGGCGAACCAGGCGCTGAGGAACGCGAAGATGTCGGGCACCTGCACGGTTCCGTTGCCGTCGAAGTCCGCCGCGCAGGTCGGGGCGGAGGTTCCCGGCGTGATGAGCAGGGCCGCGTCGTAGGCTTCCGATGATCCGCCGTTGTTGTAGGTGAGCACGGCGTTGACGAGGAGTCCGCCGAAGGCGTTGATGCTCGCGGGGTCGCTGGTGGAGCGGGCGGGCAACTGCCTCTGGAGGATCTGCTGTCCGTGCAGCGCGCCGGAGGCGATGGAGTCGCCATCGCGGAGTGCGAGCCTGGAGACGGTGTATGTGCGGCCGGAGTTGGGGCCGGCGATCTGCTGGCCGGTGGTGAGCAGCAGTTCCAGCCTGTGGCCGGAGGCACCGCCGGGGACAGCCTTGAAAAGGCCGGTCTCGGTCTGGGGCGGCATGGGCCGCCACTCCGCGACGAAGTACACGTTGCCCAGCAGGTCAACCGCCGGCGCGCTGACGACGAGCGGCGAGGAAAGTTGTCCCACACTTGCGCCGGCGGGGCCGTTGAGCACCGGCATGCCCGGGTAGGCGACAACCGTCCATGCTCCGCCGGGTGCGGAAGACGCAGCCGCGACGACGGCATCGCCCGCGGCGGGATCGGAGACGACCGTGGCGGCGACGGTGTTGCCCGATGCATCGCGTCCGAGGCCAACCTGGCCATTGCCGCCGCGGAACGCGGCCTGGGAGAGGTATTGCTGGGCTTCGGCCAGGCCGGAGGCGTTGGTCGAGTAGGCGGGGGATGTGACAGGCGCGGGCAGGACGAATGCGCGGCGCGATGCCGGATCAACCGATGGCGGCGTGCCGGGGAGGAGGTCGAAGACGTTGATGGCGTTGGCTTTGGGCGAGGGGACGGCGGGGCGTGCAAGGCTGGCGACCGCGCCGAGGGAACCGACTCCGCCTGCGAACGGGGAAAACGTCGGATTCCCGCGATGGCCGGCAACCCCTGGGGCAAGGTGGCCGGTCGTCGACGCGAGGTTGGCGGTGGTGGAGCCGGCGCGGAAGCGCTGCGCAAAGTCGAGCCCGAGCACAAACGCGGAAGAGCCCGGCGAGCCGGTGATGGTCGGCGTGTTGGTGGGGATGGCTTCGTTGCTGACGACGTACGCCGTTGCGGAAGCGTCGGAGGCGAAGTTGGCTCCACCGAAGGCGGCGAGGGTGTTGACCGCGGCGGAGCGGGCCGCGGAGTTCACGCGGAGCAGGTTGTCGCCGAGGATCCGCGTGGCGGTAGCGGGGTTGGTGTTGAAGTTGTCGGCCCGGAGTGCGATGTTGCCGGCAGCGTCAACGGCACCGAGGGACAGGGTGGCGGTGTCGGCCGAGCCGACGCCGGTGCGGCTGGCCAGGGCCATGACCCGCTCGACGTAGATCCGAGAGGGTTGGTCGAGGCGGATGCCGATGATGGCGCCGAGCACGTTGCTGGGCGACATGGAAAACTCGGAGACGGCTGCGCCGAACTGAACGTCGAAGTTGGTGGTGACGACCGTGGACCCGGGAGTGTTCGCCGTCGGGTGCACGCCCGCGCCGGGGGAGTTCCAGACGCTGAACGAGCGGGACGGGAAACTCGCGTTCTCGACATACGAGGGACTCAGGGAAGCCGACCCGAGGATCAGCGTCCGGAAGAGCGGGTCGGTCTCGCGCGAGGCCTTGAGGATCGGCGCGACGAGGACGCTGTTCCCCCAGGAGGTCTGGACAGGCGCGGCATCAACGATGTAGCGGACGCGCTGTGAGGCGGCGTCGTAGGGGGAGAGGGCGTCATTGCCGCCGGGAGCGGTCGGGACGCTGTCCTGAGCGAACGCCGAAGCGGCGAGCCCGGATGCCGCGATGATCGCAACGCTGGTGAACTTCTGCAGGTGCATGAATCGGGCCGCTCCTTGCTGGTCGGCCAAGTGTGCCTCGCCGATCGGGACTCGCAAGGGTAGGGCGTCGAGAGGGGGGTGTTCCCCGCCCGGTGGGCCGATCGGGAGGGCGTGCCGGGGGTGACTCTGGGCAAGGCGTGCGGGCTGCTCCATCCCGAGTCGGCAGGCGTAAGGTCTTGGCAATGCCAGCCGCCCGCTTTTCTGTCCTGTGCGATGAGTGCATTCGCATCGAGTGGTCTCCGGGAGACCCGGGCCGGTTCGTTGATGAACCCTCGCTCTTTGCCGCCGCGAGGCCGCTTCCGCGGAAGGTCATCCTCGCCGATGCCGGGGCGGGCGCGCCGCCGATCGTGGTCCGGACGTCCCGGGGCACGGTTCGTTTTCAACCGGATGGCAGGGCGTTCCATCGGGGCAACCTGGGCGCGCAGATCGCGCTGCCCGCCGAGCGCGGAAGCCGCTCGACGTTCTGGCTTCCCGGCGATCGGAACGAGCAGAACCTCGGCGGCACGATCGAGACGCTCGATGGAATCCGCGGCCCGGTCGCCATCGGAGAGGGCTTGCTGGCGCGGGACGGGTGGCAGGTCGTCGACGATTCGCGCGGGCACCTGCTGGTGGACGGTTGGGCGACGGCGCGCGAGTGGCGTGGCGTGCCGGAAACCGGGATCGACTGGTACCTCTTTCTGTACGGACAGGACTTCCGGGCTGCGCTGCGGGCGCTGGCGCGGGTCGCCGGGCCGGTGCCGACGCCGCGCCGAGCCGCGCTCGGCTCGTGGTATTCGCGGTACTGGCCGCACACATCCGCGGAGTTCCGCGGCATCGTCGCGGACTATCACCGGCACGGCATTCCGCTGGACACGATGGTGCTGGACATGGACTGGCACTCGGCCTCGTCGCGTGACCGGTGGACCGGATGGTCGTGGAACCGCGAGTTGCTGCCCGATGCGGAGGATCTGCTGGACTGGCTGCACAACCATGGGGTGCAGGTCGCGCTCAACCTCCACCCGGCGGATGGAGTCGCGGCGGATGAGGAGCGGTACGCGGCGTTCATGCGGGCGCAGGGGGCGGATCCGCACTCGGGCGAGAGGCTTGCATTTGACGCGGGCAACCGGGCGTACATGACCGCGCTGTTCGATCAGATCCTGGCGCCGCTGGAGGAGCAGGGGAGGGGCGACGCGGAATCGGTGCGGGCGCGGTCGGCGATCCCGACTCCTGAAGGACTGCCCACCGGCCCGTTCGGCGGATTCGATGCCGCGCGGGGCGTGGACTTCTGGTGGCTGGACTGGCAGCAGGACCGCTTCGTGCCGTCGGTGCCGGGGCTGACCAACCTTGGCTGGCTGAATCACCTGTTCTATCGGCACACGGCGCGCGGAGGGCGGCGCGGCATGTCGCTGTCGCGGTGGGCCGGCCTGCACGCCGGGGACCATCGGCACCCCATGCACTTCTCGGGCGATGCGCACACCGGATGGGCGATGCTGGCGTTCCAGGTCCCGTTCACCGTCGCGGCATCGAACGCGGGGTGTTTCTACTGGTCGCACGACATCGGCGGGCACTTCGGGCCGCGGATCGAGGAGTGCACGGCGCGGTGGTGCTGGTTTGGCGCGCTGTCGGCGGCGATGCGGCTGCACTCGGCCCGCACCGCGGCGCTGGACCGGCGGCCGTGGACGTATGCCGAGCCGTTCCGGGGCGCGATGAAGGCGGCGTTCGGCTTTCGGGCCGCGCTGATGCCCACGATCGATCGTGCCGCGCACGAATGCGAAGAGAAGGCGTTGCCGCTGCTGCGACCGATGTATCTCGATCACGCGGGCGATGAACGGGCGTACCGGGCGCATGGGCAGTACACCATCGGCGGCGACCTGCTGGCCGCGCCGGTGACCACCCCGGGCTGCGGCCCGCGGTTTGTCGCGGCGGCGCGCGTCTGGTTCCCGCCGACCTCGGCCTGGTTCAACTGGTTCACGCACGCGCGTTACGAGCCGGGCGTCGAGGCGGCGATGGCGGCGCCGATCGATGAAGCCCCGTGCTTTGCTCCTGCGGGTGTGCCGATCCTCACGCGTGGATTCTCACACCGTCCCGCCGCGGAGCCCATCGACCATCTCATCTTCCGCCTGTATCCCGGGACACCGGGGAGCACGCATGCCCGCGAACTGCACGAGGATGACGGCGACTCGACCGAGTATCGGCGCGGTGGGTACCGCCGGACGCCGGTCAGCGCGGCGTGGAGCGGGAAGGGCCGGCTGCGGCTGACCGTGGGACCGGCTCGGGGCGGGTTTGAAGGCGCGCCGGCGGCGCGGGACATCACGATCGCCCTGGGGGCTGCGGACTCGGTATCGGATGTGCGGATCGATGGCGAGCCTGCCGAGGCGGTGCGCGGCGAAGGCGGGCTGCTGCTCGTGTGCGCGAAGGACATCCGGGCGGATCGCGAGTTGTGTGTCGAGGCGGATGTCGCGGCGTGGTCGCCGGAGAAGCAGGGCTCGCACGATCGGGACCTGCGCGCAGCGCTCGCGGCTTGCGTGGGTGAGATCGATCCGGGCGCGGTGGATGGCGAGCCGGGTGGGGCGCCGGACACTCAGTCGACCATGCTGGCGGCGGCATTCGGGATCATGGCATGGGCGGACACCGCTGCGCCCGCGGGCGTGGGACGCGCGGACTCGGTTCGGATCTGTGACCCGTTCCGGTCGATCGACTCGGGCAGGGTTGAAGTGGAGTTGGTTGAGCGGATCGGCAGGGGAGTGGTGAAGGAGCGGCAGATTGCCGCCACGGAACTGGATCTGTCATCCGCGGCGCAGGAAGCGGCGGAGTTTCGACTTCCGGATGGCGCGTTGGCGGAGCCGCCGATGGGCCTTCGGGCGGTGCGGGTCGCAAGGCTTCGGTTTTCTGTCGGCGGCAAGCCGTTTGTCCAGGAAGTGCTGGTGGAATCGGCGGTCCGGTCCGTCACGGGATTCCGGGCGGCGGGCCCGTTTCCATGGGATTGGCGCACCGCCATCGATGAGCAGGTGTTTGATCCCGAGCGGGTGTCACTGCGGCGCGAGCGGCTGGCGGCATGGACCGCTGCGCAGCCGGGCGACAAGTGGCCGGTGGACTTCCGCCGGACATTCCCCGGCGGCAAGGGACTTGCGTATGCGGCCACGGTGATCCGCTCCGAGCGCGAGCAGACGACGACGCTGCATCTTGACTGCGGCGACAAGATCGAGGCCTGGCTCGACGGGACGAAGGTCTTTTCGCAGAACGGACATGACACTGTGCAGGCGACTGTGTCCAGCGTTCGGCTGCGGCTTGCCAGGGGAGACAGCGTGCTGCTGATCAAGACCAACGAGGGCGGGGGCGGCTGGGGCTTCGCCGCGACGCTGGATGGTGAAGAGCCGGTGAGTATCACCGGCCCGGATGGCGTATCGGGGGCCTCCGCTTAGCGCCTCGAGGTTGAGGAAGCGGAGGATCAGAAGTCCAGCGTGCAACTGGAGGACATGGTGCGGCACGAGACGGAGCATCGGGACGAGACCCGGCGGATCCTGCGTCACTGAAAGTTGTGATGCTTCACTGCGTCGGACCTGCTGAATCGGTGAGCGGGGTTCCGGCTGCGCCGGGCTTGCTCTGATTCCTGCCGCCCACGATCGCGGCAACGACCGCATCTCCCGAGACGTTGGCGATCGTTCTGGCCATGTCGAGAAAGCGGTCAACGGCGATGACCAGGCCGATGCCCTCGATCGGGATGTGCGCGGCCTGGAGCACGGCGACGAGCAGCACGATTCCGCCGCTGGGGATTCCCGGCGCGCCGATGGCGGCCAACGTTGCGGTGAGCACGATGGTCGCCTGCTCGAAGAGCGTGAGGTCGTGGCCGAACACCTGGGCGATGAACACGGCCGCGACGGACTGCATCATCGCGGTGCCTTCCATGTTGATCGTGGTGCCGAGCGAGCAGACAAGGCTGGCCGCATCCTTGGGCACACCGAGGTTCTCCACGCACTTGAGCGTGACGGGCAATGTCGCCGCGGAACTCGACGAACTGAACGCGAGCGTCTGGGCCGGAAGAATGGCCCGACTGAACTCACGAACGGAGAAGGGTGAGAGTACACGCACCATCAGCGGATACTCGATGAGCAGCAGGATCGCCAGTCCTCCGATGACGCAGAGCGAGTAGGCGAGCAGGGCGGAGAGCGCATCCCACCCCGCCGCGGCGACCACGGGCACCAGCAGCGCGAATACGCCCCAGTGCGCGTAGCGCATGATCAGCGTCACGATCGCGTGCAGGGCGCCGCTCATGCCCTCGAAGAACTGGAGGACGGGGCGGGAAGACTCTCGCGGCAGCCATGCCAGCGCGAGGCCGATGGCCAGCGACGCCACCACGACCTGGAGCATGTCCCCGCGCGCGAGGGAGTCGAACGGATTCACCGGCACGGCCTGGACGAGCATGTTCCCGATGCCGCTGACACCCTCGGCGGCCTTGATGCGAGTGGTGCTCTCGTCGCGGGTCGCGGCGAGGATCGATTCGCGGGCCTCGGCGGAGACACGCTCGCCGGGGCGGAACACGTTGGCGATGGTCAGGCCGGAGGTCGTCGCCACGAGCGTCATGAGGATAAAGAGCGCGATGGTCTTGAGGGCCATGCGGCGCAGTTTGCCGAAGTCGGACATCCCGGCGGCGCCGGCGATGAGCGAGCACATGATGATCGGGACGGCGATGAATCTCAGCGATCGCACGAAGACCTGCCCGATGGCCTTGACGGTCGCGGCGATGAAGCCGAAGACCGCATCGACGGCGGTGTGTTCGGCCGCGAAGGAGTTGATCGCGGGCATCTGCCAGTTGACGAGCAGGCCCACGCTGACACCGAGGAACAGCGCGATCAGCACCTTGACATGCGACGGGAGTTTCATTGCGCGAGTGTAACGGAAGTCGTTCCGGCGGCGCAGCGCGTCAATATGCGCGGACGATCCGGGCCGGGAGGCGGACCCATCGCCCGGTCCGGGTCCAGAGGAGGCCGCAGGCGGGTCCCACGCCCAGAATGGCCGCGGCCTGGCCGAACTCGCGGCACAGATTCAGGGCCTGGTCGCGGGTCGCCTCATGGACGAGAAACGAGGCCTCGGCGAACCGCCCATCGGGCGCGGAGTTGTGCATCGGTTCCGCGGGCAGGTGTCGCGCTGCCAAGGTCGCGGCGAGACGGCCGGTGAGTTCGCGGTTCCTGCCGTGGGGCAGGTCCACCGACCACGGATTCGCCGCGCTGACAATGGCCCAAGGCCCGCGGGGAAGGCACTCTTCGAGGTCCTGTCGCGAGACCGGTTCGCCGGGCGCGAAGGTCAGCGCGACGCGACGGGCGAGCGCCGGCAGCCAGTAGTGCGCGGAAGCGAATGCACCGGCCAGTTCCCACTCCTGAGGGAGACGCGCCATGGCGCATTGTTGCAGCATGCGTACGATTGGACCGATGGCCAGCACGAATAACGGAGCAGGGGGGAGCGTCGGCGCGGGGGACGGCCGCGATGGGGCGGTGCGGAAGGGCACAGCAACCGGGCGAACGAGCGCGAGAGCGGTGAAGTCGAGCCGCGCCCGTTTCACCGAGTATCTGCGCAAGCGGGCGGAGCAGGCGGCCGGCGCCAAGGCCGGGAAGCGAGACGCCAAGAAGCCGCTGAGCCATTCGGAGGGCGCGGCGGGTGATCCGAACGCGCCGGAGCGTACCGCGCGCTCCCGCAACTTCTGGACACTGTTCCGCGAGTTCTGGGCGATGCTCCGCGGCAGGCGGCTTGTGGTGGGCGCGTGCATCGGCACCGTCACGCTCTCGGTCTTCGCCGGGCTCATGATGCCCGCCGGCACCAAGGTCGTGATCGACTACATCCTGACCGACCATCCCGGCCCGACGGGTCTGCCGGAGTGGGTGCCCACGCGCGATCGGATCGTACTGCTGTGGTACGTGGCCGCGGCCATTACGGGGCTGAACCTCGTGAGTGTCGGTGTCGGGCTCTGGGGCCGGTACCGGATGACGCTGCTGGCCCAGAGCATGCGAGTGCTGGTGCGGCGGCGGGTGTTCTCGCACGCGTTCCGCCTGCCGTTGACGCGCGTGTATGCGCTGAAGTCCGGCGGCGCGGCGAGCATGCTGCGCGAGGATGCGACGCAGGCGGGTGAACTGCTCTTCAGCCTGCTCTATAACCCGTGGCGGGCGATTGTGCAGTTGGTCAGTACGCTGGCGATTCTCGCCGCGGTCGACTGGCGACTCCTTCTCGGCGCGCTCGTGCTCATCCCCGCCGCATGGTGGAGCCAGAAGACGTGGATCAGCCGGATCCGCCCGGTGCACCGCGAGGCCCGTGCGACGCGCCAGGCGATCGATGCGCACGCGACGGAGGCGTTCGCGGGGATGCGGGTGGTGCGGGGGTTCTCGCGCGAGCGCGGCGAGGCGGCGCGCTTCACGATCGGCAACCACCTGCTCTCGAGACAGGAGATGCTGGCGTGGGTGTGGTCGCGCGCGATGGAAGTCGTGTGGATGATCCTGATCCCGCTGGGCTCGGTCGCCGTGCTGCTCTATGGCGGTTGGCAGGTCATCCGGGGCAACCTGACCATCGGCGACGTGATGATGTTCTCGGCGTACCTGATCATGCTGCTCGGACCGCTGGAGGCGCTCTCGGCCAGCGCGACAAGCATCCAGAGCCAGTTGGCGGGCCTGGACCGCGTGCTGGATCTGCTCGAGGAGACGCCTGAGTTTCAGCGGCCGATCCCGCCCGAGCAGAAGCGGGGAACGCTCATCGCCCGGTCGGAGGGTTGGCGGGGCGATGTCGAGCCGCAGGCCGCGACGGGGCGCGTTCTGGACGCTCGCGCCGTCGCCGGGCGGATCACGCTCCGCGATGTATCGTTCAAGTATCCGGGCTCGACGGACTGGGTGCTCGAGGGCATCGACCTGGATGTCGCCCCGGGCAGGATGGTGGCGCTGGTCGGGCCCAGCGGCGCGGGCAAGACGACGCTGTGCAACCTCGTGGCGAGGTTCTACGACCCGGTGCGGGGCGCGGTGCTGCTCGATGGCGTGGACCTGCGGGAGATCGAGGTGGCGTCGTACCGATCGCTGCTCGGGATTGTCGAGCAGGACGTGTTCCTGTTCGACGGGACCATCCGGGAGAACATCGCGTATGCCCGGCGCGGCGTGAGCGATGAACAGGTGCGTGCCGCGGCTCGCGCTGCGCACGCGCACGCATTCATCGAGAAGCTGGAGCAGGGGTACGACACGCTGATCGGCGAGCGCGGGGTGCGACTCTCCGGCGGCCAGCGGCAGCGACTGGCGATCGCGCGGGCCTTGCTCGCTGATCCGCGCATCCTGATCCTCGATGAAGCCACGAGCAATCTCGATTCCGAAAGCGAAGCGCTGATCCAGGAATCATTGCGTGAGTTGATGCGCGGCCGCACGTGCTTCGTGATCGCGCACCGCCTCAGCACCATCCGCCACGCCGATCAGATCGTCGTGCTGGAGAAGGGCCGCATCATCGAGACCGGCACGCACGATGAACTCGCCCAGCGCGAGGGCCGGTACTGGGAAATGCTCCGCCGTCAGTTGCACCCGAGCGCATCGACGATGTCGGCGGAGGCGGCGAGGAAACTGGTCGAGCCGTGAGGTGGCTCGAACCGTCATGACGCCTTGGTTAGTCGCCTCCTCACGACCTCCTCCGCCCCGCCCGCCACCACCAGTTCCTGCGCCACCGGGCTGAGCGCGGGGAATGCGAACTCCCGCCCGCCGAACCTCAAGACTGACCTCGTGTAGTCGATCTCGATGTCCCCGAGCACGCGCGTCTTCGCGCCGTCGCCGGCGCCCATCCCGCCGCGAAGCGCCGCCACCAGGCCCGGGCACTCGAACACCACGAACCCGTTGTTGAACGCGTTGCGCTTGTAGGTTTCAGAGAAACTCGCCGCGATCACGCACGGGATCCCAAACGCCTTGAGCGCTGTCGCCGCCTGCTCGCGGCTGGAACCCGTGCCGAAGTTGAGCCCGCTGACGATCACATCGCCCGGCCGCGCCTTGCTTCGCAGGTCCGGGTCGTAGTTCTCGAAGATGAACTGCGCCATCTCGGGCAGTGTCAGTTTGTCGTTGTAGGTGTGCTTGCCGGCGTAGATACCATCGGTGTTCAGGTTGTCCCTGTCGAGCCAGAGCAGGCGACCGGAGAGGTGCTTGGGGAAGCCGTCGATGACTTCCGCGGATGTCGCCGCGACGGACGCGGCCGCCGCACGGGGGAGGACCCGAGCAGCGACCTTTGTATCCGTGAACTTCGTCGGCGAGCAGATGTAGCCCGCGATTGCGCTCGCGGCGACAACCGCCGGCGAGCCCAGGTACACCAGCCCGGCGCGGTCGCCCATCCGGCCCTCAAAGTTCCGGTTCGTCGCGCTGATCCCCACCTCTCCCGCCTTGATCGTGCCCTTGCCGAGGCCGATGCACGTCCCGCAGCCCGGCGGGAGTTCGATGGCTCCCGCATCGAGCAGCGTTTGCCAGTGACCATCTGCGGCGGCACGCGCCTGCGTGTCGGCGCTCGCCGCGGCGAGGTAGAACTCCACGCCCGGCGCCACCTTCCTGCCCTTCATGATCCGCGAGGCTTCGGCGATGTCCTCGTACCGCGCGTTCACGCACGACATGAGCCACGCCTTGTTGATGGCGACGTGCCTGGCCTCGATCTCGGGCAGGGCGTGCATGGTCTTGACGTCGTTGGGACCGGACACGTGCGGCACGATGGTCGAGAGGTCGATCTCGAGTTCCACGGCGTAGTTGGCGCGAGCGTCCGGTGCAAGCGCGGCACGCTCCGCCCACCACTTTTCAACGTCAGCCCGTGTGTATGAGCCCAGGGAGCCGGCCCGCCGCGTGCCCGGCCGCCGTCCCCCCGCGAAGTAGTCGGCGCGGTTGAAGAGGTAGTCCCGCGTGACCTCGTCGAAGGGAAACACCCCCGCCAGCGCGCCCCACTCCGTGGTCATGTTCGCGATGGACATCCGCTGATCGATCGTCAGGCTCGCGACGCCTTCCCCGTGAAACTCAACGGCGTGGTTCAGCACCTCGTCGCGGTTGAACACGCCGCACAGCGCGACGATCACGTCCTTGCCGACAACACCCGGATGGAGGCGCCCCTTCAGGGTGACTCTCGCCACGGGCGGGCACTGCCACCACGTGACACCGGTCGCCCAGATGCTCGCGGCATCGGTCCGCACCACCGGCGTCCCGAGCGCACACAGCGCGCCGTACAGGTTGGAGTGCGAGTCGCTGCCCACCACCATCGCGCCGGGAACCACGTACCCCTGCTCGACCATGACCTGGTGGCTAATGCCTGTTCCCGCCGGGTAGAAGTCGATCCCGTGCTCGTTGGCGAACGACTCGATCTTCGCGTACTT
This sequence comes from uncultured Phycisphaeraceae bacterium, assembly GCA_964409775.1. Lineage (GTDB taxonomy): Bacteria > Planctomycetota > Phycisphaerae > Phycisphaerales > UBA1924 > JAHBXL01. The sequence goes on from CAYPEI010000004.1 coordinate 68,637, forward strand.
GCCCAGGTTCTCCGGCGTCACGTTCTGGATGTCGTGATCGATCGCGAACACCGGCTGGTGCGGGTCCGCGATTCGCGGCTCCTTTCCGGCGCCCTTGAACACCTCCTTGAACTTCGGCATCACCGCGCCGGTGTTGTCGTGCGTCATGATGTGCCGGGGCCGGATCGTGACGAAGTCACCCGACCGCACCACCTGCCCGGGCCTGAGCCCGACGGCGTAGCGGGTCGCGATCTTCTCCACAATGGTCAGGCCGGTCTGGGCGGGAGTGGTCATGCGGGCAGTGTACCTTGGCCGACGCGGCGGGAAGCCGGGGCGGGGTCTATCAATCCGTCATGAAGATCGTGATCCCCGGCGGCAGCGGACAGGTCGGCGGCATGCTCGCCCGCCACTTCCATGCCCGCGGGGACCAGGTCGTCGTGCTCAGCCGCCGTCCGGGGCGTGCCTCCAGCAAGTGGCGCACAATCGTCTGGGACGCGGTGTCGCTCGGCCCGTGGCAGCGCGAAGTGGACGGGGCGGATGTCGTGATCAACCTCGCGGGCCGGACCGTGAACTGCCGCTACAGCGAGGCGAACCGGCGCGAGATCATGGCCTCACGCATCGATTCCACCCGGGTGATCGGCAACGCGATCGCGAACGCGGGCCGTCCGCCGAAGGTCTGGCTGCAGGCGAGCACGGCGACGATCTACTCGCACAGGTTTGATGCGCCCAACGATGAGGCCACGGGGATCGTCGGGGGCCTTGAGGCCGATGCGCCCGACGCGTGGCGGTTCAGCATCGATGTCGCGCAGGCGTGGGAGCGGGAACTCGAGGCGGCCAGGGTTCCCGGCACGCGCCGGGTCGCGTTGCGCAGCGCGATGGTCATGAGCCCGGACCGCGGCGGGATCTTCGACACGCTGGCCACGCTGGTGAGGCGCGGGCTCGGCGGCAACGCCGCGGGCGGCAGGCAGTACGTCTCGTGGATCCACGAGGCGGACTTCATTCGCGCTGTGGACTTTCTGATGCGGAACGAGACGATGACCGGGGCGATCAACGTGTGCTCGCCGAACCCGCTCCCGTATTCGGAGTTCATGCGTGCGTTGCGGCGGGCGATGGGCGCAAAGATTGGCCTGCCCGCGACGCGGCTGATGCTCGAGATCGGCGCCATCTTCATGCGTACGGAAACGGAACTGGTGCTCAAGAGCCGGAGGGTTGTGCCCGGTCGGCTGCTGGCGAGCGGCTTTGAGTTCCAGCAGCCCGACTGGTCGAAGGCCGCGGAAGAGTTGATCGGCCGCTGGCGCGAGCAGGCGAACGCGTCGCGCCGCCCGGACGGACTCACCCGGCCTTGACCGCCGCCTCGATCGCGGCGGGGTCCTCGTAGGCCAGGCCGAAGACAGTCTTGTTGAACTCGCCGAGCGAGACTTCTTCCTGCTTGATGAACCCCGCGGCCCGGAGTTTGCCCTTGCGGTGCAGGTCGACCATGGCGCAGACGCCTGCGGCCGTGGTCAGTTCGATCGCGGGCCAGATGCGCCCGAACAGGTGCGTCGCATGGATGCTCCGCTTGAAGTTCACCTGCTCCCGAACACCGCCGCCCGCCCGCACGCCCACGCAGTTGATGAACACGACCACCACATCCTGCAGCGTCCGCGCGATCGCGTGCTCCAGCAGATCAACCGCCAGCGCCCGGTCGAACACCCGACCGCTGGCCGTCGGCCTGGCGTGCTCGACGTTGAGCCGCAGGTCTTCGAGGAAGAACTTCATCAGGTCGCGGTGCCCGGGGTAGCGGATGGTCTTGTACGCGATGTTTGATTCCCCCGTCGTCTTTCCCTCGCCCGTGAGAGTGTCGATCAGCGACCCCACGCCGCCGGAGGTGTAGAACGCCTCGTAGTCGACGCCCTCGAAGGAGAAGTGCTCCAGCCCCTCCAGCGCCGGCACTTTCACCGTGTGCCCGCTGAGCATCACGTTGCACGGCTCGCAGTACTCGTTCACCACGCCCGAGGCGGACCACGTGACGTTGTACTTGAGCGCCTTGGTGGTGAACTGCGGCAGCGCGCCCACGCGCAGCGTCAGGTCGTGGATCTCGACGAAATCGCGGGCAAGGTCGTACGCCGCGATGGCGATGTACCCCGGCGCCAAGCCGCACTGCGGCACCAGCGCGACCTTCGCTCGCCCGGAGTCGGCGATCTTCTTCACCCCCTCGGTCGCCTCCACGTCCTCGGTCACATCGAAGTAGTGCACGCCCAGTTCGTTGGCCATCTCCGCCACGCCAGCCACCAGGTTGAACGGCAACATGCAGATCACGTAGTCCTGGCCGGTCAACGCGGCCCGCACCTGCGACCTGTCCGCGGCGTCGATCCGCCGGGTGATCAGTTCCACCGGGTGCCTGATGTGCTTTTTCAGTTCGCCGATATTCGCCGCCGCGATCTTCAGGTTGGATTCGTCGCGGTCGGCGAGCGTCACGCGGTAGTTCCCCTGGCCGCACGCCAGGAGCAGTTCCGCCACGGATTTGCCGACCTTGCCGCCTCCAAGCACAAGCACGTTCTTCATGGCTCTCTCTTTCGGGTGTTGGGAGGGTGATCTTTGGCGCGCGGCGATGCCGTTGACACATTCGCCCACGCCATCCCTACCGCCCGCCTCACCTCCGCCGCTCCCGCCGTGCCCTTCCCACTCAGCCGCACGAGCGTGTACCCGCGCTTGCCCCACGCGCCCGGCACCGGCTCGTACATCCCCGGCTTCCCGGCGATCACCTCTTCCTGCTGTTCCGGCGTGAACTTCAGCACCGCCTTCCCCTCATCTTCCCACAGCACGGCAAAGATGGGCCCGCTCCTCTTCCCTTTCCCCGGCGCTGCAAACGACGGCCGCGACCAGTGCGGCTTCTCCACCGCCCCGGGCATCGCGAGCGCGGCCGCGCGGAAACGCCGAATCCAGCCGGGGTCGAGGTCATCGAGCGCGCCGGGTTTGGGCGACCTGGACACCATCACTTTCCGTCTCTGGCCGGCGGTGTCGCGCCAGCCTCAACCAGCAACGCGTCGACATACTCCGTCAACTTCTCATCCGTCGGCGAGAGACCCGCGTGCCGCACCACGCCCTTGGCGTCGATAATCACCACCGTGGGCAGACCGCGGACGCCGTAGTCGGTGTTGAAGCACGGCTGTTTGCTCACCGCGACAGTCCAGGTCATGTCCATGTCCTTCGCCCACGCCGCGAGCCGCTTCAGTTCATCCTCGGGCGAGAGGTCCTTGACGCGTCGCTTCGCCGGGTCGGTGGCCTTCGCATCCAGGATCCATCCCTGCAGGCTTGTCACGCCGACGACCGCCACGGGCGATGCCCGATAGCGCTGCTGCATCTCCCGCATGTGCGGGAACGCCGCGATGCAGGGCCCGCACCACGTTGCCCAGAAATCCAGCACGACCACTTTCCCCTTCAGATCTGAGAGCGCCTTCGCCGGGCTGCTGCCGCTGCACCAGAGGAACTCCATCGCCGGCGCGGGCCCGCCCACCAGTTCTCCGCGGGCGGCCGCGCTGTTGATCGCGCCGACGGCCTCCAGCAGCATGTCGCGAGTCTGCTCGTCTGTCGCCGGTGTGGTGATCACCGCCTGTGCGACCCGCGTCGCGATGCCGCGAACGCGATCGACCTCCGCGCGGTCGAGCCCGGCCTCCGGCGCGATGATGGCCTGCGTGAATGCGAGCAGGTCGTCGAGGTGCTGGCGCGACCAACCGTCCGTCACGAGCGATGCAAGCCGCGATGCGAGGCCGCTCTCCTTGACGTGGTCGTTCGAGGCGTAGAAGAACATGTAGGTGTACACGATCGTGCCTCGGCCGGACCTCAGGGCGGCCGGATAGCCGGGGTGCTTCCCCGCATCGATCAGCGCCTGCGCTCGCTCGAGTTCGAACGCCGCGGAAGCCTCGGGCGCGGCATCCGCGTCGGGCAGTTCGATGAGGCGCACGATCTGTGCCGCGGCGGCCGCGCCGTCCGCGGTCGGGTCCGTGCTTGCCAGTTTCACCAGGCGCTCGCGGAACTTCGCCCGCAACTCGCGCGGCGCGAGATCGAGGAGGATGCCCAGGCGCTCGAACTGCGATGCGGACATCTCGGAGATGGAAACGCCTTTGAGGAGGTCGCCGATGCGCGGGTCGTCGCGCCGGCGCTCGGCTTGGGCGAACGCCAGGTAGGACTTGACCGCATTGTCGATCTGGTCGTCGGTCGGCGGCGCCGCGACCGACGGTGTGGTGCACGAGAGCATGAACCCCGCGAGGAGTGTGCATGCGATCAGGAATCGCATTGTGCGTGCCCTTTCTTTCTACTTTCCCGCTCTCTTCCCCAGCACTTTGGCGATGTCGAAGTCCACGAAGTCGGCGTGGTGGAAGATCCAACTCTCGATCGTCCGCTCGACCTTGTCGCCCTCGTGGCTGTGCGTCGCGACGATGTGCATCACCTCCGGCGGGATGCCGTGCTTGTAGCAGAGCGCGACGCCGCTGAACGGGTGCCGCAGCATGTCGCCGTAGAAGCCCTTGATGACGTTGCCCGCGGCGTCCTTGTCGAACTCCAGCATCTTGCCGACATCCGCCAGGAGCGACCCGGCGATCAGGTGATCCAGGTTTACGGGGATGCGGTCGCCGAAGACCTCATTGAGCACCCTGGTGATCGCGATGCACTGCTTGCAGCACGAGTTCAGGTGCTCGACGAAGCGCAGGTCGATCTTTCCGGCAAGCAGGGTGAAGGGAATCGCGCGGATCTGGTCGAACGTCCAGCCCTTTCCGCCGCACCCGGCGTTCAGCGCTTCGTTCCACACCGCGGCGACCTTGTCGCGCAGTGCGGCATCGCGAATGTCCATGATGTTGGGGAAGAGACGCGCGATCTCGGCGGTGGAATAGGTGGGCATGGCGGCATGATACTGCAAGCGCCGTGCCGCGCGAAACGGGAGGGATCGCCTTCCGTTCGCATGCTCTTGACTTGCCGATCGGGGCTGCACAATTACAGCGTTAATCGCCGAGTGCCGCGGGAGAAATCCGCGGCAGCGGGGGACCCGCTTTGTTGGGGCGAATCGCGTCGTATGCGTAGGGCAGACCTTTCGGCCCGAGCCCGTCAGCTCACCCCGTAGGCGTCGGAAGGATGAACCGCAACCGGAGAACCCGGAGGTCATCCTCTGTTGGCACTTCGGAGGTTCTGCGATGTCAGGTGAGCAACTCGGGTCGGATGTTCCGGGCGCGATCGGTGCGCGCGGGCCTTCCGAGGATCGACATGGTCTTGGCCAGCGGGTGCGGCGCGCGCTGATCGGTCCGCCGCGGAGGTTGGATGACACGGGCCTGTACCACAAGGTTTCGCTGATCGCGGTTCTCGCGTGGGTCGGTCTCGGGGCCGACGGCCTGTCGTCCTCGGCCTACGGCCCGGAAGAGGCGTTCCGTGCGCTGGGCGAGCACCGCTACATGGCGGTCGCCCTGGCCGTGCTCATGGCCTCGACGGTCATCATCATCTCCGCGGCGTATTCCCGCATCATCGAGAAGTTCCCGCACGGCGGCGGCGGGTACGTCGTGGCGAGCAAACTCCTGGGCGAGCGCGCGGGCCTGGTGTCGGGCAGCGCGCTGCTGGTCGATTATGTTCTGACCGTCACCATCTCGATCGCCGCGGCCGGTGACGCACTCTTCAGCGTGTTGCCCGCCGGGTGGATGCCCTGGAAACTGGAGGTCGAGGTTGCGCTGCTCGCCGGGCTGATGATCCTGAACATCCGCGGCATCCGCGAGTCGGTCATGGTGCTCGCGCCCGTGTTCTTCATGTTCGTCATCACGCACATCATCGTGATCGGCGGCGGTCTTGCGGGCCACATCCCCCAGATGGGAACGACCGCCGGTGAGGTTGCGCGCGGATTCCGCGAGGGCGGCTCGACACTCGGCCTGCTGGGCCTGGCGGCGCTCCTGTTCCACGCGTTCTCGATGGGCGGCGGCACCTACACGGGGATCGAGGCGGTGTCGAACGGCATCCCGATGATGCGGCACCCGCAGGCGGAGACCGCCAAGCGCACGATGCGGTACATGGCGACCTCGCTCGCGTTCACGGCGACGGGCCTGCTGGTGTGCTACCTCCTGTGGGACATCCGGCCGGCCGAGGGCAAGACGATGAACGCGGTGCTGGTGGAGCGCCTCGCGCTGGGCTGGCCGATGGGGTCCGCGTTCGTGTTCGTGACGATGACCTCGGCGGCGGCGCTGCTGGTGGTCGCGGCGCAGGCCGGATTCGCCGACGGTCCGCGGGTGCTGGCCAACATGGCGCTGGACTCCTGGGTGCCGCGGCGGTTCGCGTCGCTTTCGGAGCGGCTGACGACGCAGAACGGCATCCTCCTCGTGGGCATCGCGGCGCTCACGGCCCTGGTCTTCACCCACGGCAGTGTGGCGTACCTGGTCGTAATGTACGCGATCAATGTCTTCCTCACCTTCTCGCTGTCGATGCTGGCGATGACCGTGTCGACCTGGCGCGAACGGAGGCAGGAGAAGCGCTGGAAGTGGGACCTGATCCTGTTCACCAAGGGTCTGGTTCTGTGCGTAACCATTCTTACTGTCACGGTGGTGGACAAGTTCACGCAGGGCGGGTGGATCACGCTCGCGGCGACGGGGGTCGTCATCGCGCTCTGCACGCTGACGAGGCGGCACTACCGGCAACTCAACGCCGTGGTGCAGCGGGCCTTCGCAGACGTGGAGAAGTTGCCCGCCGCGGGCGCGGCTGCGCCGACGGCGATCGTGAAGGATGCGCCGACCGCGGTGCTGCTCGTCGGCGGATACGGCGGCCTCGGTCTGCACACGATGCTGAACGCGTTCCGCGTCTTCCCGCATCACTTCAAGAACATCGTGTTCGTGTCGGTCGGAGTGATCGACTCCGGACGCTTCAAGGGGCCGGGCTCGGTCGAGGCGCTGCGGGAGGACACACGTGCGATGCTGGAGAAGTATGTCCGCACAGCGCAGGCGATGGGGCTCGGGGCCGAGTCGTTCGCGGCGATCGGCACCGACCCGGTGGAGGAGGCCGACAAACTCTGCCGCGAGGTGGCGGTGCAGTATCCGCAGGCGATGTTCATCGCCGGCCATCTCATCTTCCAGCGCGAGACGTGGATCACGCGACTGCTGCACAACCAGACCGCGTACGCCATCCAGCGGCGCCTGCAGTGGGCCGGGCTGAACATGGTCATCCTGCCCGCACGGATCGCCACCTGACCTCCGGCGCTGCCCGCTCAGCGGCGCGCGGCGCTCTTCCTGACTGTTCTCTTCGCAGTCTTCGTCGTGGTCTTCTTCTTCGAGTTCTTCGCGCCCTTCGCGTTGACTGTTCCGCCCACCGCCTTCTTCCGCGCCTCCGCCCGCTCCGCCGCGGCCTTGTTCATCGACAGAATGTTCTTCTCGTAGTGAGCGATGAAGTTCTTGAGCGTCACCCGCTTCACAGCGCGGCCGACGACCTCGAGCGGGACGTCTTCGATCTTCCTGAAGCGGACGCAGGACTTTCCCATGTCGAGTTTCTTGCCTGTGGCTCTCCACTCGCGCTGGAATGTCGCGAGGTCGGCCGGATCGTTGTACAGGCACATCAGGTAGATCCCGATGTGGTTCTTCTGCGACCCGATCCCCGCGTAGGGCAGCGCCTGCTTCGGGTCGCAGTGATACCCCGCCGGGTAGATGCTGTGCGGCACGCAGTAGCAGATCCCGCCGTAACCCATCTGCTCGACAAACCCCTTGTCAAGGTTCGCCAGGATCACGTTGCGAACGGCTTCCACCGCGGCGCGCCGATCCTCGGGCAGTTCCTTCAGATACGCCGCAACCGTCTTCGCCTGCGACTGCATCGCGTAGACCTCCGTTTTGCCCATCATACCGCGTGACGGTGCGGCACGGGCATCCTGCCCGCGTTTCCTCTGCACAAGCGAATCGCCTGCCTGCGCGACAAAGCGTTCACCACCTCGGGTCATTCAGGATCATGTCCATCCCTTCCCCTGCCGGGCGCAGAGGGGTGTCCCACGTTCGTGCTTCGGCGTCGCCGCCGTTGTCGATGCCATCGAGCCCGACCGTCCACAGCAGGTAGCCGCGGCCGAAGGCATCGTGCGCAGGGTCGGTCCGTCGATAGCGGAACGGCTTGCCCGAGTAAGGGTCGAGGACTGTGGCGCCCGCGGACGAGGGTGGCAGGTCTGAAAGGGAATCGGGATACGCGCCACGGGCCAGCCGGTGACGTTCCAATGCGAGCATGACGCGGAGCGCGCGACGGCGGAGTTCGGCCTGGTCGGCAGACTTCAGCACCTGCTCCATCGGCGACATGAACTGGTAGACGATGAGCAGATCCGCCGGCGCCGCGGTGTCGGGCGGGATGGACCCGCGCTGCCAGGGTTCAGTGCGAGCGAGCATCTCCAAACGGTCAAACGCGATCTTCGCCGCATCGCGATTCTCGGTGTAGGTCCCCAGGCGGCTTGGTGCATCGTCCTCGCTTCCGCCGAAGAACCGGCGGAAGTCGAGTGCGCCGCCGATGCCGAGTTTGTCCTCCAGTTCCGGGGCTGATCTGCCCTTGCGCACCCGGGAGACATCCGAGAAGTACCAGGCGAGTGTGTCGAGCACGTACAGCCGCTCGATCTCAAATGCACGGGACGCGGGGCGAGGACGCAGTCTCTGTACTTCACGCTCGACCACATCGGTCCAGGCTTCACCACGCGGTTGCTGCAACAGGAAGTTGGCCTCCGCGATGACCATGCTCTCGCACGACGCGGCGATCAGCCAGTCGATCAGGAACGGACCCGAATACGCGAAGTTCGTCAGCACGACGGCCGAACGCATGGCGCGGCCGTACTCATCAACATCCCCGACCTCGCGGGCAAGCCGCATCCGCGCGATGCAGATTCTCAGCACTCGCCGAAGGTCGCCCTTGCCGGCGATCTGCGCCGCGTCCTCATCGATGCCGACGTACGTCGGCATCGACCATGGGTCGGCGTCAGATATCGCGTCGATCTGCTGGAACAGGCCCGCATCGCGCATCAGCGCGACCAGAAGCCTGCTGTGGTGGATGCTCAGAAGATCTTCCGCACTTTCATCGCCGTTGAGCCGCTTGGGAATCCAGTCCGGGGCGACGTTGATCCGCTCGGCATCCGTCACGCCTGCCAGTTGTTGTGCCCGATACTCGCTCTCCAGCGTGCGTGCGGATGCCGCGATCTGCTGCACAAGGTCTGAGGCCAGAGGTCTATCGTCGACCCGCTCCGGAATCCCCTCTCTGATCATCGTGTTCAGCAACTGCGATCCCGGTCGCTCGGCGATCGCAACCTCGGCCTGCCTGCGAATGCCGATCTCGCGCACGCCCCACCAGCCGCCATAACCAAAGGCCCCGAGGAGCAGGACGGCTGCGCATACCTTCGCGCCGAGTGTGAGTCGCGCTTTTGTCCAGAAGGGGGTCAGCAGTCCTTCGGCGGGCCGGAAGACCGCGCGGTCCGGTGCGGCGCATTCGATCTCGTTCCATGCGACGACCGCGGGCGTTGCGCTCGCACACTCCGGGCATCGAACTTCGCCGCTTTGCATGAGCGGCACACCCGCCAGTCCGTGCCCGCATTCCACGCAGCGGTCCCGCCGCCTCAGCGCACGCTTGGCGCCCAGCCGCAGCCATATCAGCCGCAGGATGCACAACTCCAACAGTGTGACAGCCGCGGCAACGCCCCAGGCGGTCACATATGTCCAGAGATACTCGTCATCCAGCAGATCCTCGAGCACCATCCCCAGCGAGTCGGGGTGCTCTTCCCACAGGTGCCAGTGCGCCAGCCACGTGCCGCCCGCTGCCTGGCCGGCCAACAGCGCGACGAATGCGACCGACACCAACGCCCACCACGCCCGCCGCAAAGACCTCCCGCCCCGCGCTGCGTGTGCCACCCACGCGCGAGACTCTGGCCCTGCGCTCCGCAGTGGCTTCAGCCCAAACAGGTACACGCTTTGCCAGAGAGCCTTCACGCTCGATTCTCAGCGCTTCGAGGATTACCCGCCGGCCATGGCCCATCGGTCCGCAGCAACCCCCACCGCACCGCATCCCGCGGGACGCTGTCCTTCACAATGTACGACCGCAGCACGCCTTCGCGCCGGAAGCCGAGTTTCTGCAGCACCCGGCCGGAGGCCGGGTTCTCGGGGTAATGGTCTGCCTCGATCCGGTTCAGTGGCGGATCCAACTTCGCGAACGCAAATTCGACCACCGCTCCGACCGCCTCTGTCGCGATCCCCCGGCCCCAATGATCCGGCCGGATCAGGTACCCGAGCGTGCCGCGGCGGTGCTTGAGGTCGATGTGGATGCCGCAGTCGCCGATGGGTTCGCCGGTGTCGGCCAGGCAGATGAGCCACAGGAAGTTGAGGCGGTCCTCGGCGAGGGCGGTGCGGCGACGTGCGAGCCATGCGCGGGCATCGGCGATCGTGTGCGGATGCGGGATGGAGAGCACGCCATCGGCAACGGACTTGTGCCGGTGAATGTCATGGATGGCGACCGCGTCCTCATCATCGGGTTCGCGCAGGCGCAGCCGCGGCGTGTTGAGCGTGGGAGAGTCCATGGCGTGGCGGTGCGCGGGTCGATGGAGTGCCGGTGGGGCTTCAGCGGGACTGAGCGGGGCGGGGATGCCGGGGCTGATACAGGGCGAGGTCGCTTCCGCCCGGGAGCCGGAGCGAGGTGATCAGCCCCCAGCCCTGGTCGGCGATCTCGGAGGTGAAGCGCACGCCGCTGGTCTTCAAGTCCGCGACGGTGGCGTTGATGTCGTCGCACATGAGATAGAGTTCGTGGTGCGAGGACCCGGGTGTTGGGGTTTCGGCTTCGTGGAAGCCGATCTCGGCGGGGGGAGCGGCGAAGATGAGCCACCCGTGCCCGGCGTCGACGTGCGGAAAGCGAAGCACGTCGCGGAAGAAGGCACGGTCGGCGTCCGGATCGCTTGAAAAGATCATGGCGTGGAGTCCGTTGATCACGTTGTGGCTCCTTGTGTGGGCGTGAGTGTCGCCGCACGCGGAGTGTACAGCAGGCTCGCGGGAGCGCCGCGGCCGGGTTAGACTGGGAGAATGAGACGAATCTCCATCGGATTGCTGCTGCTCGCGGTCGCGTTCCTGCCTGCGTGTGCGACAGCGAGCACCGCCGATGGCAGCGGGAGCGGCTATCTGCTGGCGATCGGCGGGGGCCTTGATGACGACAACCGGCCGGTGTACGAACTGTTCGTCAAGCGAGCGCGGGCCTCGGCGGCGCGGCACGGCATGCCGCTGCGGATCGTCATCGCCTCGGCCGCGAGCGGAGACCAGGATGCGAACATTGTCGGGAAGACGGAGTCGATCCGCGCGTATGCGCCCGAGGCGGAGATCGGGGCGATTCGACGGGAGACGGTCGCTCAGGAGGCTGTCGTGCTGATCGACGGGTGCAGCGCGATGTTCTTTACCGGCGGCGATCAGAAGCGGATCACGGCCAAGTACCGGCCGGGCGATGCGGACGGTCCGGAGATGGCGGCGATGCGGCGTCTGCTGTCCCGCGGCGGCGTCATCGCCGGAACGAGCGCGGGCGACGCGATGATGGGGGAGGTGATGTTCTTCACGGGCCGGAGCGCGGAGGCGCTGGGGATACGCTCGACGCGAACAGCACGCGGGGCGGATGATGATGAGGATGACAAGCGGACCGAGACGCCGCTCGGTCCGCAGATCGGGCCGGGGATGGGCCTGCTGCCGTGGGCGATGACGGACTCCCATTTCTTCGAGCGCAATCGCTTCGGCCGGCTGGTGGCCGCGCTGGAGCAGAGCGGCGTGCGACTCGGGATCGGCGTTGGAGAGGATGCCGCGGTGGAGATCGACCTCGCTACCGGCGGGCTGATGGGCGTGAGCGTCGCCGACTCGCTGCTGGTCGATGTCGGCGATTTGCAGCGAGATGGCCTGACACGCCGGAGCGTGCGCGCGAAGGTCATTCGTCAGGGCACGCGGGAATCTCTGACGGGATTGCTGGCGGTGAAGCCGAGATCGACACTCGCGGCCAGGCCTGCACGGTTTGAAGAGGTGCCGGTGGTGGAGCCCGGCCAGAATAGGCAGTTGGCTTCGTGGCGGTTCTTCAGCCGTGCCCAGGAAGCGGGTGCCGCGGTGATGCTCAGGCTCGATGGCTACGAGCAGATCGCCTGGGCGGATGGTCGCGGCTGGTCGATCGTCGAGATCGCGCCAAGCGAGAGCAGCAAAGCGCCGGAGTCGCAGAGCACCCGATAGGAGAAGAAGTTTGGTCGGCTGGCAAGCAGGAGCGGGGGGGTTTTCGATTCCTGACTCACCACGTATCCTGGGCTGCTGCTGCTTTCACGAGACCAGCAATCTCTCGCCTCGCCGCGAATGCCGCATCCCGTACATCAACGAACCGCTTGTGCTTGCCGGTGCCATGCAGCAGCCCGGCCGGGTCCGGCAGCCCGGAGCCGCGGATGAAGGAGAGTACGACCCTTCCCCTCTTCACCTCGATCATGCAGATGTTGCCCCCGATCGACTTGAAGAACGCGTCCTCGTGGTAATACGCCAGAACGTGGAACTTGATCGCCTCGGCAGCGCCGGGCGCGGCGGCGAGGACGGCTTTGCGCAACGCGAGCGCGGTGCGGCGAACCGCGGGGGATTCGGCGCGCAGGTGCAGCGAGAGCGCTGCGCGGGAAAGTCGGGAGGGGGCCATGGTCGAGTGTCGCTCAGGCGGGCATCGGCCCGTCGTAGGCGTGATTCACCGGGTCGATGCGGCGCATCGGCTTCTCGCGGGTCTGCTCCTCGGTCACGTGCGCCACGAGCCCCGGCGTCCGCGCGATCATGAAGATCCCGTTGAACACCCTTGGATCGAGGCCGAGGTCGGCGAGGATCGCGCCGATTGCACCGTCGACGTTGATCGGCAGCGGCTTGCCGATCGCGGCGAAGGCACGTTCGATGGCGCGGGCGGCGGCGATGTGCGGCGAGTTGTCGCCAAGGCCGGCCGCCGCGGCGAGTTCAAACAGCCGCGCGGTGCGCGGGTCCTTGGTGTGGATGCGGTGGCCGAAGCCGCTGATGCGGTCGCCGGAGGACTTGATGCGGGCGACTTCCGCGGTGGCGACGGCGGAGAGTTCAAAGTTCAAATCATCAAAGTTCAAACTCGGATGCGGCCTTATGGCTCCCTCTTTGGACTTTGAATTTTGAGCTTTGAACTTTGCGGCGGTGCTTGCCTTCTCGATCAAGCCCCCCAGATATCTCGCGCAGTCCTCGATCGCGCCACCGTGGTGCTTGTTGATGGACATGATGCCCGCGGCGACAGACTGGGAGAGGGAGGCGCCGGTGCTGGCGACGGTGCGTGCGGCAAGGCATGATGGGGGCGTCGCGCCGTGGTCGATGCTGGAGACGAGGATGGCGTCCATCAGGCGGCCGGTCTTCTCGTCGGGGAGCGTGCCGGTGAGGATGAGGTAAACCGTGGCGCCGAAAGACGTGTTGCCCATGAGCGAGGCGATGTCGCGGCCGCGGACGGCGACTTTGTTGGGTTCGATCTTGGTGATGGCGGTCATCCAGACGGCCTTGCGTTCGGCCTCAGTCATCAGGGAGCGCGATGCGCGGGCGCGGAGCAGGCCGGCAACCGCCGCGGGCAGTTCGCCGAAGGAATCGACGACGGTGGCGCCGGCATCGCGGAGCGCGGCGACTTTTCCGGCGTGGGTGCCGACGTTTCCCTCGATGATCGCGCCGGCGTGGCTGAAGCGGGTGCCGGCCTTGGCGGCCTTGCCGCCGATGTACGCGATGACGGGCTTGGTGACCTTGCCCGACTTCATGAGCGCCGCGAGGTCTTCTTCCTGCGAGCCGCCGATCTCCCCGAAGACGACGATCGCGTCGGTCGCGGGGTCGGCCTGGAACATCTCGGCGACCTCGGGGATCCGAAGTCCGAGCACGGCATCGCCGCCGATGTGGACGATGGAACTGATGCGGACACCGGCCTGTCCGCAGTAGTAGGCGGTCGAGGAGGACATGCCGCCGGAGCGGGAGATGATGCCGACGCCGGTTCCGTTTTGCTGCGGAGGCTTGAACCACTCGCGGGCAGATTCGGCACGGCCGCCGATCATGCCGAGGACCGCCTTACCGGGAGAGGCGATGCCCAGCGTGTTCGGCCCGACGAACTGCGCGTTGTTGGCCTTGGCGGAGACGGCGATCTCCATTGCGTCCCAGACGGGCACGCGGTCGGCGACAAGGACGGCGAGTTTGACGCCGGCGTTGAAGGCATCGATGGCGGCCTGCTTCATGCCCGCGGCGGGAACGAACAGGACCGAGACGTCGATTGCGCCGAGCGACTTCGCGGCATCGGCGCAGGAGTTGAAGACGGGCAGGCCGAAGACGGAGGAGCCGCCCTTGCCGGGCGTGACGCCGCCGACGACGTTGGTGCCGTAGTCAAGCATCAGGCGCGTGCGTGCCTGGCCCTCGCGGCCGGTGATGCCTTGGACGATGACGCGCTTGGTGTCGTCGATGAGGATGGACATGGTGCGTGACTCGTTGGTTGAAGTCTGAGTCGGAAGAGTTCAGTCGTGTGCGAGCCCCGGAAGTTCGAGCACCACAAACACCCCATCGATCCCATCGCGCCGGCACTCCACCTCGCAGGCGATCATGTCGCTGTCCCTGGCGAGGAACTCTTCGGGTGTGCAGGTGAGGGCGGGCTTGCCGTGGTCATCGCGGAGGAGGCCGTTCGCCCGCGAAATGATGGCGGGGGCGTGGTCTTTCCATGCCGCGGGGTCGATCCAGACGGTTCCGGATTTGAGCCTGAAGGAAGTGGAGGATGCCGCGTTGACGAATGCGGGATGGCGGGGAGCGCGGGGCTGCCAGGTCGATTTTGGATTTTGGACTGTGGATTGCGGATTGGAAGGCGCAGAGGCGGCTTGCGAGGCGGAGACCAGTTCCGCGAAGCGAGCCGCGATTCGCGCGGGCGGGTCGTTCTTTTTGTAGCACTCGACGACGGCGGGCAGGCCTTTGCAGGCGGACTGCAAGATTTCCGCCGCGCGGTCCTCGGTGTTGCCGCCGAGGCGGATGACGGCAGGGATGCTGAGTTCGAGTTCCCAGAACGCCTTGGCGAGTCCGTACGCGCTCCAGTACTGCTCTTGGTTTGCGACGCCGGAGCCGGAGCCGAAGTAGCCGATGAGGCCGGGCTGGCTGAGGATGATGCGGGCAGCGCGGTAGACCTTTGCCGGTGAGGGATTGCCGGAAGTGTCGCAGAAGTTGGCGATGGTGAAG
The DNA here is from genome assembly GCA_964409775.1 of uncultured Phycisphaeraceae bacterium. GTDB lineage: Bacteria > Planctomycetota > Phycisphaerae > Phycisphaerales > UBA1924 > JAHBXL01. The sequence goes on from CAYPEI010000004.1 coordinate 83,795, forward strand.
CCTTCGTTGGTGATGGCGTCCATCGACATCATGCTGCCGCCGCCCCCCGCGCCGTGGAAGCCGATGAGGCCCTTGGAACCCGCGGCCGCGGCCGTGTTCATCTGCGCAAAGTAAAACGTGCCGCGATGGTCTTCCTGCTCGATGCGATAGGCGATGCGCTCGAGTTCGGTGGGGGGGTGATCGAGTTCGCGGGCGATCTCGATGCCAAGTTCAGGGTGACGGAAGACCGCGTAGTCATCGACGGTCATGCGGCAGTCCGCGGCCACGAGGCGGCCGTCTTTCGTGAACGCGAGCGGATTGATTTCGACGCTGCGGGCCTCGGTGGCGCGGGCGACGTTGAAGACGGATTTGACGGCCGCGGCGACCTGGCCGCGCTCGGTGTCGTTGAGATCGCTGGCGGCGAGTGCGCGCGAAAGGGCTGCGGAGTCGGGGCCGTCGGTGGGGGAGCAGGGGATGCGCGCGACCTGGCCGGCACGTTCTTCGATGCCTGTGCCGCCGGTCAACGACAGCAGGATCATCGGCGTCCGGGCACGGTCGTCGATGGAGAAGGAAACGAAGAGTTCCCGTGTCAGCGGCAGTTTCTCTTCGACGATGATGTGGGTCACGGGGAAGTTGCCGACGGACATCCCGAGGAGCCGCGCGGCGTGGTCCTTCGCCTGGTCGGGGGTGTCGGCGAAGGCCACCCCGCCGATGGCTGCGCGGCCGGTGGTCCATGCCTGGATCTTGAGGACGACGGGAACGCCCAGAGACGTTGCGACACGGGCGGCTTCGTCGGGAGACGCGGCAGGCCCGCCGCGGGGTGTGGTCAGGCCATGCTGCCGGAGGATGGCTTTGCCTTGAAACTCGTGCAGCCTGGCCATGAGGACTCCGTTCGGAAGGTGGAGGCCATGGTAAGGGGGCCGGGCGGGGGCGTGCCGCTGGCATTGTCCGTGGAATTCTGGTAAACCGTTGGGACTTCGTGGAGGCCTCGACATGTCATCGCTGTCGAAACAACTGTTTCGCGAATCCGCGCTGGAGCGTCTGAGTTCGCCGGAGCAACTCGACCAGTTGCTGACGGTGACCAGCCCCAAGGGCTGGGTGTCGCTGATCGCATTGTGGGCGATCCTGGCGTGCGTGGTGGTGTGGTCGGTGCTGGGGAGCATCCCGACAACGGAGGAGGGAAGGGGCATCCTCGTCGTGGGCGGCGGGCTGAAGCAGGTGCAGGCGCCGGCGCCGGGGCGGCTTCGCGGGATCGATGTGGAAGTGGGGCAGACCGTCGAGCGTGACCAGGTGATCGCTTCGATCGAGCGGCAGGACCTGGTGGACCAGATCGAGGATGCCCGCCGGGAACTGGTCAAACTCCGCGAACAGGATGAGCAGTCGGGCAGACTCGATGCGCGTGAGGAGGAACTGCAGGCCAACCTGGCCAAGGTGGAGAACGAGCGGCTGGACCGGCTTGTGCAGTTCTGCGAGGAGCGCATCGCCCGGCTCAAAGTCCGGCGCGAGACGATCGCGCGACTGGTTGAAGAAGGGAACATGACGCCGATCGATCGCGAGCGCATCGAGGAGGAGGTGGAGGGAGCGCAGGCGGAGATCCGGCAGGCGAAACTGCAGAAGGAGCAGGTGTCCGCGAAAAACAGCGTCGCGAGTTTCGAGCGAGAGCGCAGGCGGACCGAACGGCAGATGAAGATCGAGAGCATGGAGTCGAGCGTGCGGATGCTCGAGGCCAAGTACGAGCGGGAGGCCAAGGTGCGGTCGGCCTTTGCCGGGAAGGTCGTCGAGGTGCGTGTCGCGGAGCAGACGGCGGTGGCGACGGGCGACCCCATCGTGCTTGTGGAGCCCGTGAACGCCAGCCGGAGCGCGCTCGAAGCGGTGGTGTACATTTCCGCGGCGACGGGCAAGCGGGTCCGTGTCGGCGACTCGGTGGACCTGTCGCCGAGCACGGTGAAGCAGGAGGAGTATGGCTCGCTTGTCGGGCGAGTCCGATCGGTCGCGGATGTGCCGACAAGCCGGCAGGCGATGCTCGCCGTGCTCAGCGATGCGGACCTCGTCGACAAGTTCACCCGGGAGATCGGGCTCCCGCTGCAGGTGATCGTCGAGATCGAGGCCGACCAGAGCACGCAGTCCGGCTACAAGTGGACTTCCTCGTCCGGTCCGCCGATCCGCATCTCGCCGGGCACGCTCTGCCGCGCCTCGGTGAAGGTGAAGGAGCAGCGTCCGATTTCCCTGGTCATCCCGATGCTGAAGAGGGGGCTCGGTGGCGCGGAATGAGGACGATCTGAGGACGCGGGCGGACGCGGATGCTGACCCCGCGCAGGATGCCGATGCGCTCCCGCGCGAGGCGGACGCCGGGCTGGCCGGGAGCGACGACGGCGAGGTCGAGGCGGCCGAACAGCAGGAACTCGTGGCGGAGGAAACACCAGCCGAGGCTGAGTCGAGCGGCGACGACGGGACGGAGGACGAAGCCGGCGACGAAGGCGAAGCGGGTGAGGAGGGTGAATCCGCAGACGAGCAGGACGAGGAGGGCGAGGCGGCCCCGGCCGGTTCGGGACGCTGGTACAGGCGCGTCCGGGTTCCGACGGTTCTGCAGATGGAGGCGGTGGAGTGCGGCGCGGCATCGCTGGCGATGGTCCTGGCGCACTTCGGCCGCTGGGTGCCGCTGGAGCAACTGCGGGTTGATTGCGGAGTTTCGCGGGACGGGTCCAACGCCGCGAACGTCATGGCCGCGGGCGAGGCGTATGGGTTGGCGGTCAGCGGGTACAAGATGGAGATCGAGGGATTCGCGGACACGAAGTTCCCGTGCATCGTGTTCTGGAACTTCAATCACTTCCTGGTGCTGGAGGGCTTCTCGCGCAATCGGAAGTGGGCGTACCTGAACGATCCGGCCTCGGGCCGGCGCGTGATCCCGCTCGAGGAGTTCGACAAGAGTTTCTCGGGCGTCGTGCTCACCTTTGCAGAGGGGCCGGAGTTCAAGCGCGGCGGCCGGCCCCCGAGCATCTACGCGGGGCTGGGCAGGCGGCTCAAGGGCATGGGTGTCGCGGTGAGTTTCGTGATCCTCGCCGGGCTGGGGCTGGTCATTCCCGGTCTGGCGATTCCGACGTTTTCCAAGGTGTTCGTCGATGAGATCCTGATCAACGGCTCCAAGTCGTGGCTGGGTCCCCTGCTGGTAGGGATGGCGGTCGCGGCGCTCCTGCGGGCCGGCCTGACGGCGCTGCAGAGCCACTATCTGATGCGGGCCCAGACCAAACTCGCGATCGCCACGACCGGGCGGTTCCTGTGGCACGTTCTCCGGCTGCCGATCGAGTTCTTCATGCACCGGTACGCGGCGGACATCTCCAGCCGCATCGCGAGCAACGACCGCGTCGCGCAGGTGCTCACGGGAGAACTGGCGACCAACGTCATCGGCGTCGTCACGGCGGTGTTCTACGTGGTGCTGATGTGGGGATATGACCCGCTGCTGACGGTGGTCGGGGTGCTCGCGGCGATGCTCAATCTCGTGCTCCTGCGGCTCATCTCCCGCACGAGGGCGGAAGAGAGCCAGAAGATGCTGCAGGAGAACGGCAAACTGATGTCGACGGCGATGACGGGGGTGCAGGGGATCGAGACCATCAAGGCCACGGCGCGGGAGACGGACTTCTTCGCGAGGTGGTCGGGTTTCCAGGCCAAGAGCGCGATGGCCGAGCAGCGGCTGGCGGTGAGTTCCACCGTGCTCAGCGTGGTCCCCAGCACGCTCTCGGCGCTCTCCTCGGCGCTGGTGCTGGGCCTTGGCGGGTGGAGGGTGATGGAAGGAGACATGTCGATCGGCATGCTCGTGGCGTTCCAGTCCCTGCTCATGAGTTTCTCGGGACCGATCGACGACTTTGTCCGGCTCGGCGATGTCATCCAGCGGCTGGGAGGGGACATGAAGCGGCTGGACGACGTGACCAACTACCACATCGACCACGTCTTCGCCGAGGATGAAGGCGCGGCGGTGACCGGCCAGGTGCGGCGCCTGGCGGGGTTTGTCGACCTCGAGAACGTGACCTTCGGGTACAACCGGCTGGACGAGCCGCTGATCAAGGACTTCTCGCTCTCGCTCAGCCCGGGTGATCGCGTGGCGATCGTGGGGGGCTCGGGCTCGGGCAAGAGCACGGTCGCGAAACTGCTGGCCGGGATCTACCGGCCGTGGTCGGGCCGGGTCCTGTTCGATCACATGTCACGCGAGGAGATCCCGCGGGCGAGGCTGGCCAACTCGTTCGCGATGGTGGACCAGGACATCTTCTTCTTCGAGGGAACGGTGCGGGAGAACATCTCGCTGTGGGACGCGACGCTCCCTGATGAGGCGATCCAGCGGGCGTGCAAGGACGCGTGTATCCACGACGACATCGCCTCCCGCCGCGGGGCCTATGCGAGCGAGGTGGAGGAAGACGGCCGGAACTTCTCGGGCGGGCAGCGGCAGCGGATGGAACTCGCCCGGGCGCTGGTGAACGACCCGACGATCCTGGTGCTGGACGAGGCGACCAGCGCGCTGGACGCATCGACCGAGAAACTGGTCGACGACCACATCAGGCGGCGGGGCTGCACCTGTGTCATCGTGGCCCACCGCCTGAGCACGATCCGCGATGCCAACGAGATCATCGTGCTGGAACGGGGACAGGTTGTGCAGCGCGGCACGCACGAGGAACTGATGAAAGACGAGGACGGGGTGTACGGGCGGTTGATCCGGACGGAGTGAGACGGGCATCGCGGCCCGCGGAGCCGCGAGGAAAGCAGCCATGTCGGACGCGGTCTTCGAACACTTTGCCCTGCACGGCCTGCCGCTGGCGACCAGCGCCAACGAGCCGCTGCCGCTGATCGATCCCGGCGCGGTGTGGCTGGTTACGCAGGGGCACGTGGATGTGGTCGCGATGACCATCACACGCGAGGAGGCCTCGAGCGAACTTCAACGCACGCACCTGCTCCGGATCGTCAAGGGCCAGTTGATGTTCGGCCTGCACCCGCCCAAGGGCGGACAGAACGTGCTCCTGCTGGGGTTTGGCTCGGCCGATGGGCAGGTCGCGAGGCTGAGCGTGGCGAAACTCGCGGAACTGGCCGAGAACCCTGAGCATCGCGCCGAGGTGATGGCGGCGATCGACCGTTGGGTGTCGACCGTGTGTGCGCTGTGCGCCCACGAACTCCCACCCAGCGGTGCGCAGAACCTGCGTTCGGGCACGCCGCTGGAACTCGGGCCGGGCCACTGCGCCCAGCCGCAGGCGGGGGTTCTCTGGCTGCGATTCGCCGAGGGCTCCGCGCGGTTCATGGGCCACGAAGGTCCGTGCGAGATCGGCAACTGCAAAGGGCCGATGGTCGTTCCGGTCTCCAAGGACGCGTGGCTGCAGGCCGATGATGCCGGCTGCCGGATCGAGCCCCTTCCCTCGTCACGGGTCGAGCCCGATGAGTCCTTCTGGCGCGGGCTGGACTGCTTCAACAGCGCGATCGAGACGCTGATCGACCTGCAGCGCATGCGCGACCGCGAGCGCGACCGCCAGCGCCTCAAGCGCAAGGGCGAGCAGTCCCGCCGGACCGTCGCGGGCGCGGTGTCGGAACTGGGCTCGGTCCTCCAGAAGCGCGGCACGATGAAGGGCGGCGGGGCCGCGGAGAACGCCCTGCTCGCGGCGTGCCGCCTCGTCGGGGAGTATCAGGGAACGGCGATGGTCGATCCCGGCGTCGCCGCGCAGCGGGGCGACGCCAACCCGCTCGAGCGCATCGCACGGGCGAGCCGGTGCATGCTGCGCGAGGTCCGGCTCAAGGGGGACTGGTGGAAGCGCGACAACGGCCCGATCCTCGCGTTCAGGGACGGAGGCGACACGCCGGTCGCGCTCATCCCCGATTCGGCATCGTCGTACACGCTTCACAACCCCGCGGATGGTTCGACGACCCGCGTCAACGCGAAGTCGGCGGCCGGGCTGGAGTCGTCGGCATTCGTGTTCTATCGCGCATTCCCGGACCGGAAACTGACGGGCATGGACCTGGCGGGCTTCGGAATGCTGGGCATCCGCAGGGACATCTGGACCGTGTTGGTGATGGGCACCATCGGGGGCCTCCTGACGCTGGCGCTGCCGCTGGCGACGGGGATGCTGATCGACTCGGTGATCCCGTCGGCGGACCGCTCGCAACTGCTGCAACTGGCAGCGGGGCTTGTGGTGGCGGCGCTCGCCGGCGCGGCGTTCCAGGTGACGCGGAACGTGGCCCTGACCCGCATGCAGCACCGGTCCGGCTCGGCGATGCAGGGCGCGCTCTGGCACAGGCTGATGAGCCTGCCGGTGAAGTTCTTCGGCGGTCACTCCTCCGGCGATCTGGCGACCCGTGCCATGGGCATCGACACCATCATGGCCGCGATGTCCACGTCGGTGATCACCACCATCGTCTCCAGCCTCTTCAGCGTCTTCTCGCTCGGGTTGCTCTTCTACTACAGCCCCCCCGCGGCGGTGGTCGCGGTCCTGATGATCCTCGTGTTCGTCGTCATCATCATCATCTGCGGCATCGCGCAGTTCCGATTCCAGGCGAGGCTCGAGGAGGGGCACGGCAAGATGGCCAGCCTGCTCTTCCAGTTGATGAACGGGATCAGCAAGATCCGCGTCGCGGCCGCCGAGGACCGCGCGTTCGCCCGCTGGGCCTCGGGGTTCAGCAACCTCACGCGGCTGGCGCTGCGATCCCGGATCGTCTCCAACAACCTCACCGTGTTCGCCTCGGTGTTCCCGGTGGCCACCTACATGGTGATCTTCCTGCTCATCGGCAAGCAGAGCGCCGCCAGCGCCGGCTTCTCCACCGGTTCCTTCCTCGCGTTCCTCGCGGCGTACACCTCGCTGCTCCACGCGATGATCGACCTCGGCGCGACCGCCGTGGGTCTGCTGAACATCGTGCCAATCTACCAGCGCCTCGTCCCGATCCTCAAGGCCACCCCGGAAGTGACCGGCGGCAAGACGCCCGTCGGGCGGCTCCGCGGCTCGATCGAGGTCACCAACGTGAGTTTTCGATATCAGCCCGACGGTCCCCTCATCCTCGACAAGGTGTCGTTCTCCGCCGAGCCCGGCGAGTTCGTCGCGGTCGTGGGGGCGTCGGGCTCGGGCAAGAGCACGCTGCTCCGGCTGCTGCTGGGGTTCGAGACTCCCGAGTCGGGAGCGATCGCGTTCGACGGCGCCGATGTCTCGGGGCTGGACCCGCAGGGGCTCCGGCGGCAGATCGGCGTGGTGCTGCAGTCCGGCGATGTGTTCCCCGGGGACCTGTTCACCAACATCGTCGGTTCGGCCGTCGACCTCACGCACACCGATGCGTGGGAGGCCGCCCGGCAGGCCGGGCTCGACCGCGACATCGAGCAGTTCCCGATGGGGATGCACACGGCGATCACCGAGGGCTCGGGGGGCATCTCCGGCGGGCAGAAGCAGCGGCTCATGATCGCCCGGGCGCTGGTGAGCAAGCCGCGGATCGTGTTCTTCGACGAGGCGACCAGCGCGCTCGACAATCCGACGCAGGCAGTCGTCACGCAGAGCCTGGACCGGCTCCGCGCAACGCGCGTGGTCATCGCGCACCGCCTCAGCACGATCGTCGGCGCCGACAAGATCTACGTCATGGACAAGGGGCGGGTGGTCCAGGTTGGAACGTACGAGCAGATGATCAGTGTCCCCGGCCCGTTCTACGAACTGGTGAAGCGGCAGATCGCCTGACGGCGGGCGTGCCGGAAGTGGGCGCAAAGAGAAGGGCCGCCGGATGACCGGGGCCCTTCAGAGCAACGCAATCTCTTCTCACTGCTTGCGGACCGCTCAGCCGCGGGTGCCCTTCTTCAGATCCGCGCCGGGGACCTTGACCTTGATCCCGCTTCCGTTCGGATCGGTGGGGTCGGGCTTGTTGGCGGCGATCTCGCACTCCTTGCCGCCGCGGCCGCTGATGGCCTTCAGGCCTTCCTTGCCCACCGAGACGGTCTTCGATCCGCCGACCTTGGCGTCATACGCCTTCAGGTCGCCGCGGCCGCTCACGGCCTTCAGCCCTTCCTTGCCCGTCGAGACCGTCTTCGCGCCGCTGACTTTGACGTCGTTGACCTTGAGATCGCCGCGGCCGGAAGCAGACTTCAAGGTGCCCTTGGTGACCTTCGTGGACTTGGTAGCCATGTTCTGAATCTCCGTGTCTGACGGTCCGGCCTGGGTGCTTTCGGAGGGGTCCCGGACGACCCTCGGGCCGGGCGACTTGCCCGTCCCACGGTACCCAGAGGAGCGCAGAGCGACCCCACCGCGCCACCCGCATCGTCATTTTTTGTTCCGGGGCCGTTCCAGATGCCGTCTGCCCCGGAAATCGGGGCGAAAAGGGGGTACGCCGCCGGGGCGACTCCGGTAGACTGCGGCTGATCTCGCGGCCGGGCCTCTTGCCTTTGTGAGGGTTGACATGCCAATCGAGCACCGATCGTCGTCCGTTCCGTGCGGAAACTCGACCGACGCGCTGCTGCCGCTGGTCTATGACCAGTTGCGGGCGCTGGCCGGCAGTTACCTCAAGCACGAGCACGGGGACAACCTGCTCGAGCCCGGCGCGCTCGTGCACGAGACCTACCTGCGGCTCATCGAGAATCCGCCCGAGGCATGGAACGGAACCGGCCACTTCTTCGCGGTCGCGGCGTGCGCGATGCGGAAGGTGCTGATCGATCATGCCCGCAAGCGCCGCGCGCTCAAGCGCGGATTCGGGCACGCACGTGTCTCGCTGGACTTCATCACCGCGCGCGGCAAGCGAGAGGTCGAGTTCCAGGAACTCGATGGCATTCTCGATCGTCTCGCCGCGGTCGACGAGCGGGCATGCCGCGTGGTCGAACTGCGGTTCTTCACCGGGCTGACCAACGAGCAGGTCGCGCAGGTGCTGGGCGTCTCCCGCAAGACCGTGGTGCAGGACTGGGGCCGTGCGCGCGAGTGGCTTGCCGGAGCGCTGGCGACCGGGGACGGGCCGATGCACAAGTTCAACGGCAAGGCGCCGGCGAAGGAAGTCTCGGGCCGCGGGCCGGAGGTCGTCACCCGGCCGCTGCTCAAGCCCCGGAGCAAGGCGGCATCGTGGCGCAAGGGCTGAAGCGTTGCCGGTGCAGCGCTACCACGAGACGCGCGCGGCCCCCAGCAGCATGCCGGTCGCGAAGGCCAGGTCGATCTGTGCCACCTGGTAGTCGGTGAGGGCGCCGACCTCGGCCGCGCGGGCGTCGGAGAGCCGCGCCTCGGCGTCGAGCACCTCCGTGCTGTTGCGAAGCCCGATCTGGTACTGCCCCTGTTCGGCGCGATAGTTGGCCGCCTCCGCCGCGGTGTTCTGTCTCGCCGCGATGATCCGCTGCCAACTCGCCTCGAGGTTGTCCAGCGCCGCGAGCACCTCCTGCTTGATCGACTGCTCCCGGGCCGACTGCGTGGCCAGACGCTGCAGGCGGCTCAGGATTGCCCGGTGGACCCTGGCCTTCGCGGCCTCGTTGCCGAGGGGCACTTCGGCGTTGAGCCCGACTACCCATCCGTCGGACTCGACCCTCATCAGGCGCTTCGCCGACGAATCGAAGCCCGCGCCGTAGCCATCGAACCTGTAGACGTAGTCCAGTGTGAACAGCGGGAGTTCCTGGTTCCGGGCGAAGTCGATGGTGCTCGCGTCCTGCGCCAGACGGAGTTCGAGTTCGAGCATCTCCATGCGCCGGGACAGGGCCACGTCGATCAGTTCGTCGGCCCGGAGTTGGTACCGCGCCGGATCGGGCGCCGAAGCGGGAACTAGAAGCGCCGCCGAATCGACGTCGAGTCCGGGCTGGTTGATCAGCCGCTTGAGGTCGCGCTGACGGTCCTTCACAAGGAGTTCGGTCTCGATGATCGTCGCCAGCCGCCTCGACACGCCGGCCTCGGCGCGGACCACATCGATCCGTGCGCCCACGTTGCCGCGGAACCTCTGCTCGGCCTGATCGAGTTGCTTGAGCGCCTGCTCGAGTTGCTCCTGCCGAACGGTCAGGAGTCCCTTGGCCTCGTAGAGCAGCCAGTAGGCGCGGTCGACCGCCGCGATCTGCCGGATCACCTCCAGTTTGGTGCGGGCCTGTGCAATGTCCGTCTCCAGCGCGGCGATGCGGATCGGGTGCGAGTTCGTCCACCGCCCCGCGCTGCGAAGCAGCGGCAGGCTCACCGACAGTTCGACATCGGTCGACCACCGGTTGTCCCGGTCGAACTCGCCCAACGTCTCGTTCCGCGCGATCGGCACACGGATGTTCGCCGAGCCACCGGTGCGCAGCGGAACCCGCACGCCCGCATCCAGGTCGAAGGGATCCGGCGTGACATCCGGAAACACGAGCCCCCGCGCGCGATCGGCCTCGCTGCCGGCGATGCGACCGACGAACGTCGACTCGAACGCGGCTTCCTCTTCCGTCAGAACCGTCTGCGCGATGTCGGGGTCGAGCATCGCGACCTTGAGGTCGAGGTTGCTCTGAAGCGTCCACGCGCGGCACTGCTCGATGCTGACTTCAACCAGACTCGGCGCTTGCGCGAACAGGTCAGGGCGCGGCGTTCGGGTTTGGGCAGGATCCTGTGATCGGGAGGGGTCAGATTTGAGTTCCAGCGGTTCAATCTGCCGGAGTCGGTCGAGCGACGCCCTGGGTCCGTATTCCTGTGGCCGCGTCCGGAATGGGTCGGAGCAACCCGAGGGTGCGATCGCAAGCCCGGTAAGCAGGGCGGCGAGCAGACAGGGCTTCCAGGCGATCCGCATCCGGGTACCCCTCACGCAGCCCCCGCATCCCCTTGGAATCCGTCCGAGAGGCGGCCGAGAACCGCCCAACGGGTGAAACCCTACCGGGTTTTGCCGAGATCTGCAATTCCAAAGCCAGGTCCGGGAATCGCGATGCAGCGTGCGGTGCCGGGTGGAATTGGCTGGAATCCGTTCGCAATTGGGGGTTGCGGGCACGAAACCCGGGGGTATTCTTTCAGAGCGGGCGTCCGTGCGCCCCAATCGGCCTTGGTTCCCCGAGATTTGGCGACGGTGTTTCCCGCCTGGGCGGATCGTGTGGGCGGCAGGGATGTTCTTGCTGTTGACCGATCCGGCTTCAAGATCAGGCAACCGCGCGGAGTTTCGGGCCGAACAAACAGACTCGTTGATGTTCTTGGGCGGTCGTTCGTGCCGCCCTGAAGGAGAAGCATGCGATGACCAGGACTGTGGCGTGCGTGATGTCGTTGGCCCTTGGGTTCCTCGGGCTGCAGGCGCCGGCCTCGGCGCAGCAGGCCGCGGCACGGGGTGGTGTGGTGATCGCCGCGCCGACCGATCTGGACCGCGCGGTCCTCGACGTCCTGAATGTGACCCGGTACAGCGTGCAGTCGTTCGCCGTTCCCGAAGAGAACCTCGACCCGTGGTCGGCCCAGGTCATGCTCGACGGCCGGACGTTTGTGCTGGATATCCGGCCCCACTCCGTGCGCTCGGACTATTTCCGCGTGCTGGTGCAGGGCGAGGATGGGGTGCTCCGCCAGGTCGAAGCGCCGCCGATCCGAACCGTCAAGGGCGAAGTCCGCGGCATCCCGGGTTCGTCGGTCCGCGGCACGCTCGTGGATGGGGGCGTCGAGTTGGTCGTCCGGTTCGATGACGGCACCTCGTACGGCATCCAGCCGCAGAGCGAGGTCGACGCCAATGCTCCGCACGGGGCTCACATCGTGTACAACGGCCTCGATATCCGCGACACCGGCGGCGTCTGCGGCGGCGCAGTCGTCGGGCCCGACCGGGTCGACGACTCGGGGCATGCCCCGGGCCTGGTTCTCCGCGGCGTCGCGAACAAGGTCTGCGAGATCGCGGTCGACTCGGACTTCGAGTTCTACACCGGACGCGGATCGTCCGTGGTCAACTGCGTGAACGAGATCGAAGCCACGATGAACGGGGTGGAGTCGATCTACGAGATCAACACGGGTGTGACGTTCGAAGTCACGACCATCGTGGTCCGAACCACGACCGACGACCCGTACTCGGGGACCGACTCCAGCGCCCTGCTGAACCAGGTCGGCACCGAGTGGGCGATGAGCCTGTATACCCCGATCCGGAAGGACCTGGTCCACCTGATGACCGGACGCACGATGGCCAGCGGCGTGCTCGGCATCGCCTGGCTGAGCGTGGTGTGCGGCGGCAGCAGGTACGGCCTGTCCCAGCGCCTGACCAACGTGCAGCAGCGGTACGCGGTGGTGGCCCACGAGGTCGGCCACAACTTCAGCGCGGACCACTGCAACTCCACGTGCAGCCCGTGCCAGATCATGTGCGCGGGCCTTGGCGGGTGCAGCGGCGTGCTGACATCGTTCTCCACGTGCGAGGCCACGGGCATCGCCGCCTATGCCGATTCGCGCCCCGTGCCCTCCTGTCTCACCATCGAGCCCTCTCCCTTCACCCCGCCCTTCTCCGATGCGTTCCCCAGCGCGACGCTGGATGCGACCAAGTGGATCTACAACCGCGGCGCGGCGATCAGCACTGCCGGCGTCAACGAGCCGAGCGCTCCCAACTCGCTCCAACTCAACTCCGCGGGCACCGGGCTCTACCAGACCGACGAGATCCGCACGCACTTCATCCAGATGGCCGGCGTCTCGACGCCGATCCTCCGGTACTCCACGCAGAAGCGCGGCGTGCCGGCGGGCGGCCAACTGATCGTGGAAGTGTGGACGAGCCAACTCCGCTGGGTTGTCAAGAACACCCTCACCTCCGACGGTACGGACGATGGTTCGTACACCGTCCAGACGCACACGCTCTCGGGCGTCGAACTCCACAACGAGTTCCGCGTGCAGTTCCGCGTGGTCGGACTCACCTCCACGAGCCAGAACTGGTACATCGATGATGTTTACGTCGGGACCAACACCGGCGCGCCCACGGGCGCCTGCTGCGTCTCGGGCGTCTGCACCGTGACCACCCAGGCCGCCTGCACCGGCACCTGGACCAACGGCGGCGAGTGCACGCCCAATCCCTGTGCTCAGCCGACCGGCGCGTGCTGCTACCCGACGAACACGGCGTGCTTCGTTCTGCCGCAGGCGCAGTGTGTCGCCGAGGGCGGCACTTTCCAGGGCTTCGGCTCCACCTGCGCCGTCGTCTCCTGCCCCGGCCCCACGGGCGCGTGCTGCTATCCGGGCACCACGCTGTGCTTCGTGATGTCGCAGGCCCAGTGCAACGCCGAAAGCGGCGAGTTCCAGGGCATGGCCACGAACTGCTCGCCCAACCTCTGCCCGCCGCCGACCGGTGCATGCTGCTTCTCCAACGGCTCCTGCCAGGTGATCTCCGCGGCGGACTGCACGCTGCTCGGCGGCGAGTTCCAGGAAATCGATGCTCCTTGCAACGTCGATACCTGCGCCGTCCAGACCGGCGCGTGCTGCCGGCCGGCCGGGTGCATCGTGGTCAGCGCCGCCGACTGCGCCTCGCAGAGCGGCACGTTCATCGGTATCGGGACTGTCTGCGGAGTCAACACCTGCGTCCCGGAGACCGGCGCATGCTGCGTCGGATCCATCTGCGTCGTTGTCACTTCCAGCGCCTGCACCGGGCAGGGCGGCAGTTACCGCGGCGCCAACACCGCGTGCAACCAGCCGGGGAACAACACGCAGCCCTGCTGCCGTGCCGACTTTGACCTCAACGGCTTCGTGCAGGTGCCGGACATCTTCGCCTTCCTGAGCGCCTGGTTCGCTCAGAACGCGTCGGCTGACTTCGACCGCAACGGCACGACCGAGGTCCCGGACATCTTCGCGTTCCTCTCGGCGTGGTTCGCCGGCTGCGGCGGCTGAACCCGTTTTCCAGTTCACGCACAAGGCCCCGGGCATCGAGCCCGGGGCCTTTTTCCTGCGCCGCGCTCCCGACGTACGCGCGCAGCAGGCGGGCGGCGGTGTCCCCGCCCCTATACTCCGGCCCGATTCGACCGACCGCCCGCCACGCACGAAGAAGCGAGAACATCCATGTCCGGATCAGCCGAGCATCCCGCAGCGAACGACCCGCAGGCCGCGAGCGGCAAAAAGTCGATGGACGCGATCATGTCGCTGTGCAAGCGGCGCGGGTTCATCTACCAGGCGAGCGAGATCTACGGCGGGATCAACGGCTTCTGGGACTACGGCCCGCTGGGCGCGCTGATGAAGCGGAACCTCCGCGAGGCGTGGTGGCAGGACATGATCATGAACCCGGCATGGGGGCGCAAGGGCCCGAACGGGGAGCCGGTCCGCTGCGTGCCGGTGGAGACGCGGATCGTGCAGCACCCGAAGGTGTGGGAGGCGAGCGGGCACGTGGGCGGATTCAATGACCCGATGGTCGATTGCCGCGAAACCAAGAACCGGTACCGATACGACCACGTGAGTGTGTTCGTACCGGCGTCGGGCGATCCGAGCGATAAGCCGCTCTTCGCGTATATGAGTGATTCGCCCAGCGAGGCCAAGCAACTCAAGAAGGCGGAGAAGGCGTTCGGGCAGGTCAGGAGCGTGATGCTTACGACGATCCCTCCGGCGCAGTTCGCCAAGGTTCTCGGGCCGGACGCCGAGAAGGTCGGCACGTTAACCGAGCCGAAGCAGTTCAACCTGATGTTCAAGACGTACATCGGGGCAACTGCGAGCGAGGATGACATCGCATATTTGCGCCCGGAGACGGCACAGGGCATCTTCGTGCAGTTCAAGAACGTCGTGGACACAACGCGCGTGAAGATGCCCTTCGGCATTGGCAACACGGGCACCAGTTTCCGCAACGAGGTAACACCGAGGAACTTCACCTTCCGCTCGCGCGAGTTCGAGCAGGCCGAACTCGAGTTCTTCTGCCACCCGGATGAATCGCACGCGTGGTACCAGTTCTGGCGCGACTTCCGCATGGAGTGGTGGCGGTCGATCGGGCTCTCGAGCGACAACCTGATCCTGCGCGAGCACGACAAGGACGAGTTGTCGCACTACTCGACGGGCACGTGCGACGTCGAGTACCGCTTCCCGTTCACCGCGCCCGGCTACGGCGAACTCGAGGGTGTCGCGCACCGCGGCAACTTCGACCTGACCCAGCACCAGAAACACTCGGGCGTCAAACTCGAGTACTTCGACCAGGAACGCGGCGAACTGCTGCCCAACGGTTCGAGGAAGGGCGAGCGGTATCTGCCGCACTGCATCGAGCCCGCGGCGGGCCTCGACCGCGGCGTCCTCGCCCTCATCTGCGAGGCCTACACCGTTGACCCCGCGCGCCCCAGCCCCGAGTTCATGAAGTTCCACCCGCGAATCGCGCCGATCAAGGCGGCCGTGTTCCCGCTCGTCAACAAGGACGGCATGCCGGAGAAGGCCGAGGCGCTGCACGCCGATCTCACCAAGCGGTTCGGCCGTCAGGGGCTGATCGAGACCGACCCGAAGCAGACCATCGGCAAGCGCTACGCCCGCATGGATGAGGCCGGCTGCCCGTACTGCTTCACCATCGACGGGCAGTCGCTCACCGACCAGACCGTCACCGTCCGGAACCGTGATACCGGCACGCAAGACCGGATCGCGATTGACAGGGTTGTGCAGTTCGTCGGTGACAAACTGGGAGAGTGAACATGGCCGCTACGCCGCGGCTGGTGCTCATCCCCGGCCTCGGCGTCGATGGCCGCCTGTTTGCGCAGCAGCGAAAAGCCGTCCCGGACCTGCTCGTGCCCGAGTGGCATCCGCCCGAACGCCGCGAAACGCTCGCGCACTACGCCGAGCGCCTCGCCGCGAGCGTCCGCGGGGTTGAGCGCGGACCCGTGGTGGTGGGCGGCCTCTCGCTCGGCGGGATGCTGGCGCTCGAGATGTCGCGGCATCTTGCCGCCCGCGCGGTCGTGCTCATCGCCAGTTGCCGCAACGCCTCGGCCGTCTGCACGCCACTCCATTGGGCCGAACGGTTGGGGCGGGCGGCGCCTTCGATCATGGTTTCGTGGGCGCTTGGCCTGGGACCGCTGGTTGTCGGCCGCGGCGGCGGGATCTCGCGGGAGGATCGACGTCTGCTCGGCGAGATGGTCAGGCAGGTCCCGGTGCCGTTCCTGCGGTGGGGGGCTCGCGCGATCATGGAGTGGCCGGGCGCAGAAGCGCTTCCCATGCCCGTACACCACATCCACGGCGATCGCGACTGGGTTATCCCGCTGGAGAATGTCAACCCGACGCGTGTCGTGCGCGGCGGCGCGCACGTGCTGAACCTCTCGCACGCGCGGGAGGTCAACCAGTTTCTGCTGGCAGCGGCAGGCGGGCAATGATCGGTGTGCGGGACGCAAGAAGGAGCGGAATCAATGAGCAGCAGCGCGGTCTTCAACCTCAAGGACGCGATCACGACGCTCGACCGCACGCCCCGGGTGCTGCGGGTGTTGATGACCCGCGCGCCCAGCCAATTGGTGGATCGAAACTACGGGCGGGACACATGGACCGCCCGCGAAGTAGTCGCCCACCTGATCTTCGGTGAACAAACGGACTGGATGCCGCGGCTGGAGATCATGCTCGAGCATGGCGAGTCGCGCCCGCTGGATGCATTCGACCGCGCCGGGCACAAGCCACTGCTCAAGCACTCGCTGGAAGACCTGCTGGACCTCTTCGAGGTGATGCGGCGCGACAGCCTCACGGACCTGAAGTCCAAGGGGCTGTGCGCGTCGGACCTTGCCAGGACTGGTCGCCACCCCGCCCTGGGCGTGGTCACTGTCGGTCAGTTGCTCGCAACTTGGGTTGTGCACGATCTGAATCACATCGCGCAGGTGTGCAAGGCGATCGCGCACCAGCACCGCTCCGACGTCGGACCGTGGGAGCAATACCTCTCGATTCTCGCGCCGCCGGCCCCGAGGTAATCGCGACTGCAATGCAAGGCCGCGCGTCGGTCCTCGCGCGGCCTCGCTCAATGTGGAGATTCCCGCGTGGGAAACGGGAAGGGCCGCAGCGCGGTGACACCGCGGTCCTACCGAGGATGTCGCGAGCGGCCGGGAGATTTGCAGTCCGCCTCCTGGTCGTCGGCTTTGCCAAGAAAAACGACCCCGGGGCCGAAGCACCGGGGTCGCATGGGGTTATCAACAGGTTCGGCCGCCCGAACGGGGCGGAACCGGGCTCAGCGGCCCTTCTTCGCGGCCTTGTACTCATCCAGCGCGGGCTGGAGTTGCTCCTTCTGATCGGCCGGGGACATCTCGATCGCCTTGGTCTGCAGTTCGATCGCCTTGTCCACATCGCCCTTCAGGAAGTGGCAGCGGGCCAGCGTGTCGATGATCTGGCCGTCCTTCTGCTCCGTGAGTTCGACGGCCTTGGCAGCGGCCTTCATCGCCAGGTCCAGGTCGCGGGTCTCCTTCGTGAAGGGACCGTCGGGATCGACCATGATCCAGGCGAACTGGTTGAGCGCCTGGGGGTCCTTCTTGGTCATCGCGGTCTCGATCTGCGTGCGGATGATCGGCAGGGCCTTCTCGGTCTTGCCGGTCATCAGGTACACCTGCCAGCGGTACTCGTCGATCTTCGACTTCGTGGCCGGCATGTCCTTCTCGAGTTTGTCGAATGCGGTGAGCATCTGCTCCGGATCGGAGCGGTTCTCGGTGACGACCTTCTGAACCGCGGCCTCCGCCTCCGCCTCGGACTTCGCCTTGTTCACGTCCCACGTGCCGGCGACGATGCCTTCCAGTGCCGCGTCCATCGAGCCGGGGTGGCCGATCCACGCGATCTTGCCCTGCTTGTCGACGATGAACGCCGACGGGATGCCGCCGCGACCCGCGGCTTCCATGTACGACGTGGTCATCGCCTTGGCCGCGCCGTCAAACGCGACGCCGTACGCCATCTTGTCGCCCTGGTTGGCGACGAAGTCCTTGATCTTGTTGAAGGTCTCGTCGTCGTACTTCCGCTCCCAGATGTTGACGCCGACGACGCTGACGCCCTTGTCCTTGTACTTGGCCTGCAGTTCGGACAGGTGCGGGAAGGCCTTGACGCACGGGCCGCACCAGGTCGCCCAGAACTCCACGACGTACACGCGGCCCTTCTCGAACCCGGTGATGGGATCGCCCTTGACCCACTTCTCAACCTGAATGGCCGGCGCCATGTCGCCGACGGCCAGTTTCTTGGGGGCCGCCTGCTTCTCGGTCTGTTTGGTCTTCTCGGCCTGGGGGGTGTTCTGGGCCACGGCACCGCATGCTGAAATCAGAAGTGCGGCGGCCGCGATGGTCAGGTGCCTCGACATGCTCTTTCTCCGACAGGAGTTGTTCGCGGGCCGTTGTGCGGGCAGGTAACTGGTCCTGCGCGGCGGCCCGCATGGGTTGGTCTGGGAACACATGGTACAGCCGCGGGCTCGCCCCGGTGCCGAATCGTCGACAATCACCGCTTCGTGCCGTTCGGCTGCCGAACGGGTTCCGTTACCTCGACTGGGTCGGGCGGTCGAGGGCCGCCGTCCTCCGCATCGCCTCCAGCACCCGCGGCCACGCCTCGGCGAAGTGCTCCCGCACCTCTTTCCATTCCTCCGCGTGTTCCGGCGCGGCACCGGCATGCTGGGCGAATCCCAGGTGGTTGATGCGGACCGTGGTGTTGGAAGGGCCCGCATCGTCCAGCCGGATGACGACCCACGTGTGCCGAGCGCGTGCGTTTGGGTGATCCGGCGGGGCGTTCCACGTGAACGAGAGCATCTCCTCGGGCACGTAACTCAGCACCGTGCACCCCTCGGAGCCGCGCTCGCCCTCCGGCGCGTCCGAACGGAAGTACAACTCGAACGGTCCTCCCGGCCGGAGTTCGATCCGGTTCTTCACACCAAGCGCCCGCTTCCAGCCCTCCCCGGTGCTGAAGAGGTGCCACACCTCGCTGCGCGGCCCCGGGACGACCGTCTGCACGCTAATGTCGCCCAGCGGATCCTGCGCGTGCGCCGGAAGGGTCGGCGATGGGGACGCCGAATCGAAAAACGACTGGGCCTTCTTCAGGCTGTAGTCATTGCCCGCGAGGAAGAACTTCCGCATAGCCTGGGACTCGGCGTCCGCGGTGTACCCCATGCCCGCGAGGCGCATGTGCGTGCGTTGCTCGCCGATGTCGGTCAGCGTGATCACCGACCAGGTTCCCTTCCATGATTCCTTGAACGGAAAGCCGGCAGGCGGCTTGGAGATGCGGAACGCGAGCATGCGGCCGGGCTCGAACGCGAGGACCTCCTGCTCGATCGTTCCCTCATCGCCGATGACCCCGTCGGGTCGGTAGTGCGTGCGGATCTTGCCGCCGATCCGCAGATCGAACTCGCACTTGGCGACGCCCCACATCCTGTACCCCTCGGCGGTCGAGATGCCCTTCCACACCTCCGAGATCGGCGCGTTGATGACGCCTTCGTGGACCAGCGGTGATGTGTCGGGCGCACTGAACGCCGCGGGGTCCGGCGCGGGCGGAGTCGGCTGAGCCGCGACTCCCGAAACGCACAGTCCCACGCATGCGAGCACGCCGACGATGATCGCCGGGAGGAAGTTGTTGACGATGGTGCGGTTCATGAACGTGCTCCCGGAAGTCATGTGCCTCGGCCATGTGTGCTCGGACATCTGGCAACATTCGTTCAGTCCACGACCGCGTCTGACGCGTCAGGGGGTCGCGCTCCCAGGAGGGCGATCCGAAACGGGAGCACTGTCCCAGTCATGACGTGCTCCGCGATCGCCGGATCGGCCTGCGCCATCGCCTCCGCCGCATCGCGAGAAGCCGCACGGAACACGCAGATCCCGAATGCCTGTTCATCATCGGTGAGCGTTCGGCCTGCCAGCACCACCACGCCGCGGCGGCACAGGTCGCTCAAGTACTCAAAGTGCCGACCGATGACCTCCGCTTCGCGTTCCGTTCGCCCGGTGCGCAGCATGTCCTTCCGGCTCGGACGAAGCACGCAGATGTATTCTGACGGCTGGCTCACAAGCGCGGTCCCGACCGTGCCACTCGGCTTGTTCTACTCGTTCGATCCGTGGCCGGCACGGCACGAGCCTACCCGTCCGCCCCCCGCCCCGCAACATCGCCGCGGCATCGGGTTCCCGACTCCTGCCTGCAGCGCGGCGAAACTCCTTTGGGAGTGTGGCAAGGTGTCTGCCGCGGCCAACCGGCGGCCCGTACGGTTCAACTGAAACCGCCCGGCCCGTATTCCCTATGATCAGCGGCGAACGCGGGTTGCGCGGGACTCGGGCGACATCGGTTTTCCGATGCCGCGGCGTGCCTGCGGACCAAGGACTGGAGATCCGAACCGTGCTGAAATGGGCCCTGGTCACACTCGCCGTTCTCGTTGTCGCTCTCGGGGTCGGCGGATACGTGGTGTGGACACGCCCCGCAACACAGGAGTTCATCGCCGGGCTCCGGGGCAAGCCCAAGGCGACGCTCGTCAAACTCGAGACCGTGCAGAAGGGGGACCTGACCCGATCCATCTCCGCGCCCGGAACCGTCGATGCCCGGACCCGCGTGAAGATCAGCGCCCAGGTCTCCGCGCGGATCACCGCGCTGCCGTTCCGCGAAGGCCAGGACGTCAAGAAAGGCGACGTGGTCGTCAGGCTCGACGCCGAGGAACTCCAGGCCAATCTCGATGCCGCCCGCGCGGGCCTGAGGGCCGAGGAGGCGCGGCTCGAAGGACAGCAGGCCGCGCTCGTGCGGTCCCGCAGCGAACGCGACCGCGTCCGTTCGCTGCACCAGTCCAAGGACCGCTCCGACGCCGAACTGGAGGCGATCGAGGCCGCGCACCTGCAGCAGGAGTCGGCCCTGCGAGTCGCCGAGCAGTCGATCGAGTCGTCCCGGGCCCAACTCCGGCGCGTCGAGCGCGACCTCGCCAACAGCGTGATCTCCAGCCCCATCGACGGCACGGTGACGCTCGTCAACAACGAAGTGGGCGAACTCGTGCTCGGCACGTTCAACAACCTCGGCCAGACGATCCTCGAAATCGCCGACCTTACCGAGATCATCATGCGCGCCGAGGTCGATGAGGGGAACATCCAGCAGGTTGCGCCGGGACAGACGGTGACGGTGTTCGTGACGGCCTATCCCGGGCGGGAGTTCCCCGGCCGCGTGGACAAAGTCCGCCCCCAGAAGAAAACCTCGACCAGGGACGGCCGGAACTACTTCGAAGTCGAAGTCAAACTCGAACTCAAGGAAGACGAGAAACTGCTGCTCGTCGGCGGCCTGGCCAACTGCGACATCCACGTCGAGACCATGTACGACGTGCTCAAGGTTCCCAGCCAGGCCGTGCTCGATCGACGGATCGAGGAACTCCCGTCCGAAGTTGCCGCCGCCGCGACCGGCGTGGGCCGGAACAAGGCCTTCGCCCGCGTGGTCTATGTCATCGAGAACGGCAAGACCAGGGCGGTGCCGGTCTCGGTCGGTTCGAGCGACCTGCGATCCACGGTCATCCTGCAAGGCCTCGATCCCGGCGCGAAGGTGATCACCGGGCCGTACAAGGTGCTCGCCACGCTCAAGCATGATCAGACTGTCGAGGAAGACAAGCCCCCGGCAGCCGCCGGCGGCGCAGCGGCCGTGGCGCAGAAGTCCGGCGGCGAGCCCGCCGCGGCCGGCCACTGAGCGAGGTCGAGTCGCGGGAGGGGGGGTGGTGGTTTTTTTAAGGGACGAGGTTCCGCCGCTTCCGATGACCATCGCGATCCGCAAACTCGAGAAGATCTACCGCGTGGGCGTCGAGCGCGTGCATGCGCTGCGCGGTCTGGACCTCACGATCGCCAAGAACGAGTTCGTCGCGATCATGGGCGCATCGGGCTCGGGCAAGAGCACCCTGATGAACATCCTGGGTTGCCTCGACCGTCCCACCAAGGGGTCGTATGAACTCAACGGTCGGCAGACGCACAAACTCGGCGCGGGAGCCCTCGCAAAGGTTCGCAACGAGGAGATCGGCTTCGTCTTCCAGTCCTTCGAGTTGCTTTCGCGCCAGACCGCGCTGCAGAACGTGATGCTCCCTCTGCTGTATTCCAGCCGCCACGCCTTCAAGGCCCGGCGGATGGCGATCAGGTCGCTCGAGCGCGTGAAACTCCATGACCGCATGAAGCACCGGCCCAGCCAACTCTCCGGCGGCCAGCGGCAGCGCGTCGCGATCGCCCGAGCGCTGGTCAACGAGCCGAGTCTGCTGCTGGCCGATGAGCCCACGGGCAATCTCGACTCGCAGACCGCGGCGGAGATCATCGGGCTCTTCAAGGAACTCCACGCCGAGGGCCAGACGATCGTGATCGTGACCCATGAAGAAGACGTCGCCGGGTTCGCCGACCGCATCATCCGCCTTCGCGACGGGCGCGTCCTGACCGACTTCCCCACCAACCAGGACCCGGTGCACCGCGAGTACCTCAACGCCGTCGCCGGCATGGCCGCACGCGCCGCCGAAACCACGGCCCGAAAATCGGCCCCGGCGGCCGCCGGCGACCCGGTGCTTGGGACCGTTGGAGCGGTACAGGCGGTGGGCGGGGCGGGCGGGGCGGGTGGGGTGGGGGGCAGCGCGTGATCATCTTCCGCCTCTTGCTCCAGACCGTTGTGCTCGCCATCAGCCAGATCTGGGCCAATCGGTTCCGTGCCGTCCTCACGACGCTGGGCGTCATCATCGGCGTCGCCGCGATCATCGCCGTCGTCGGCGCGATGACCGGTGCGGAGCGATTCATCCTCGCCCAGTTTGAGAAGATCGGAACCAAGCGTGTCTTCCTCGACGGGATGCTCCCCGACTCGATGCGCACCCGCACCACCTGGCGCGAGGTCCAACTCACCGAGCGCGAGATCCTCGCGATGCTGGAGCACTGCCCGTCGCTCGAACGCATCACGCCCATGTACTTCGGCGGCTACTCGATCCAGCACGGCGAGAAAAAGGTCGAGAGCGTGTCCGTCGTCGGCATCTGGCCCGACTGGCACGAGATCGAGGGTCGCTCGGTCACGATGGGACGACCGTTCTCGAGCATCGACGAGCAGGAGCGGCGGCTCGTGTGCCTGGTGAACGACCAGGCGATCACCGAACTGGCCCTGGATAACGACCCCGTCGGCGATTTCGTGCTCATCGGCGGCCGCAGGTTCATGATCATCGGCGTGGTCGAGACCATCCAACTCGCCGGGATGTTCGGCGGCGGAGACACCTCGACCGAGGTCTTCATCCCCTTCTCCACCGCCCGCGTGCTCAATCCCTACGGCCACATCAACATGGCCTGGGGGCAGTTGCGATCGGCCGATCGCGCGGCCGATGTCGAAGGCGAAGTCCGCTTCGTCCTCCGAAAGATGCGCAACCTCGAGCCCGGCGACGATGACACCTTCATGGTCCGCGTCTTCCAGCAGTACATCGACCAGTTCCGATCGGTCGCGGGCGCGTTGACGGCCATCCTCGGAGCCATGGTGTCGATCTCCCTGCTCGTCGGCGGGATCGGGATCATGAACATCATGCTCGTGTCGGTCTCCGAGCGCACGCGCGAGATCGGCCTCCGCAAGGCCGTGGGGGCCAGGCCCGCGGTGATCCTCATGCAGTTCCTGGTCGAGTCCGTCGTCCTCTGCCTCATGGGCGCGGGGATCGGCTGGGCGATCGGGCAGGGCCTCGTGTTCGTCGTCCGGCTGCTTCCCAACTCACCACTACCCGAGGCGAGCGTGCCCCCATGGGCGATCCTCCTCAGCGTGGGATTCAGCGTCTTCATCGGCGTGGTGTTCGGCATGTTCCCGGCGATCAAGGCGGCACGCCTCGACCCCATCGTGGCCCTCCGGCACGAATAGACGATCCAAGCGACCAGCAGAGCGGGAGCGCTATGCAGAGGAACAGTTCATCGCAACGTGGTGCCCGCGCCCTCCTGATCGCCTCGGGCATCGCGGCGGGCCTCCTGGGCGCATGCGCCAATCCGCTCGGCTCCAGCGAGACCGACTACGGCCGGAAGGTCGCCCCCGAACGCCTCCGCGCCATCGAGCGGTTCAATGCCGAGAGCGCCGCGCTGCCGCCCGCACCGGTCGACGAGAAGTCCCTCGCCGTCGGAACCCGCAAGCGATTCGAAGGTCTCGAGCAGGTGACCCTGACGCTCGAACAGGTCCGCGCCGCGACGCTGGCCAACAACCTCGATCTCCGCGTTGTGCTCATCGACCCCGTCGTCTCGAAGGAGCGCATCACCGAGGAGGAGGCGAGGTTCGAAGCGGTCTTCCGGCCCCGGGTCGGATACCGCGAGAACGACAGCCCGACCTTCGACGTGACCGCGAGCAATCAGCAGGATTCGGGCTTCGTCGGCGCGGGGGTGGACATCCCCCTCCGAACCGGCGGTCGCGTCAGCGTCGATCTGCTCGAGTCCCGGTCCGAGACCAGCAACCCGTTCTACACGCTCAACACCGCGTACAACACCGACTTCACCGTCTCGCTGAGTCAGCCCCTGCTCCGCGGCGCGGGCCGCCGAGCCAATACCTACTCGATCCGCGTCGCCGCGTACCAGGACCAGATCACCCAGGCCCGGACGAAACTCGAGATCATCCGTCAACTGGCCGCGGCGGACCGGGCATACTGGATCCTCGACGCCGCCCGCCGCGCCCTCGATGTCGCGCAGCAGCAGTACGAACTCGCCACCGAGCAACTCGCGCGGGCGAGGCGCCGCGTCAACGCGGGCGATGTCCCCGAGATCGAGGTGATCCGCGCCGAGGCCGGCCTCGCCGACCGCCTCGAGGCGATCATCGTCGCCGAGAACGCCGTCCTGCAGCAGCAGCGCACCGTGAAGCGCATCATCAACCAGCCCGGCCTGGAACTCCAGACCCGCACCATGATCGTCCCCGCGACGACGCCCGACCCGGTCCGCTATGCCTTCGATGCCGCGGCCCTCGCCGACCAGGCCGTCGTGAACCGGATGGAAATGCTCGAACTCGAGTTGCAACTCGCCCAGGATCTCTCCACCATCGAGTTCACCAAGAACCAGGCCCTGCCCTCGTTCGTCCTCGACTACCAGTACACCATCAGCGGTCTCGGCTCGACCTTCCGCTCGGCCAACGACCAGATGCTCGACAACAACTTCGAGTCCTGGTCCATCGGCCTCTCCGGGCAGGTCCCCATCGGGAACGAGGCCGCCAAGTCCCGGGTGAACCAGGCCATCCTCTCGCGGCTCCAGAGGCTCGCCACCAAGGATGCGCGGTCGCTCGCGATCCAGCAGGAAGTCCTCGCCGCGGTCGACAGTGTCGAAGCGGCGTGGCAGCGGATCATGGCCGCGCGTCAGAACGCCATCGCCTCCGGCCGCGCGTTCCAGGCCGAGCAACGGCAGTTCGATGTCGGCGCTCGCACCAGCACCGATGTGCTCAACGCCGCCGCGCAACTCGCCGATGCGCAGCGCTCCGAGATCCGCGCCCTGGCCGATTACCAGGTCTCCCTGGTCGACCTTGCCTTCGCCACCGGCACTCTGCTGGGAGCGTCCAAACTCGACTGGACGCCCCGGGACCCCCGCGGCGGGCCCGATGACGACCCGACCCCCCCGGCATTCCCGTATCTCCCCGATGGTGTGGACCGCGGCCTGCCCGAAGTGGGCGCACTGGTCCCGTCCGGGGGTTGAACGGTGTCCGGTCTGCACGCACAGGCCCCATTCGCCTGTTCTCTGTTCGGTATGTGATGTATGCTGAGAAGCGCGCCCTTCAGGGAGAGGGATGCCGGTGCGCCCGCACGAAGGAACCAGAAGATGACCATGTTCCGGATCGTCGCTCTCGGCTGCGTGTTCGCGGCGGGCCTGACCGCCAGCGCTCAACTGCTCGAATCGCCCGGTTCCATCAAGCGGACCGAAGCCGGCGGCGGCGGCGGGGAAGACGGCGTGGGCGTTCGCGGGCCGGGCGCCGCGCAGTTCGTCAACTGGGAAGATCCGCACGTTCATCCGCTGGACATGACGCCCGACGGCCAGTTGCTGCTCGCCGTCAACACCCCCGACAACCGTCTGGAGGTGTTCTCGATCGCCTCCGGCGTGCCCGTCCGCGTCCGATCGATCCCGGTGGGCGTCGATCCGGTTTCCGTCCGCGCACGATCCGGCACCGAAGCGTGGGTGGTCAATCACATCTCCGACACGGTCTCGATCGTCGACCTTGTCGCGGGGAATGTTGTGCGGACACTCAAGACCAGGGACGAGCCGTGCGACGTTGTGTTTGCCGGCGGCGTCGGGCCTGGCGCAACGCGGGCGTTCGTTTCATGCTCGCAGGCCAACGTCGTGCAGGTCTTCGATCTGTCCAACCTCGCCGCAACTCTCGCTGAGGTAGCCATCCTCGGCGAAGACCCGCGGGCGATGGCGGTGAGCGCCGACGGCTCCCGCGTCATCGTGGCCGTGTTCGAGTCGGGCAACCACTCGACGGTGCTCGGCGGCGGAAGCGCCACGACGACGACCATCGGCTTCCCTCCCAACGTTGTGAACGACACGTCCGGTCCATGGGCGGGCGCCAACCCGCCGCCGAACGCCGGGGCCGCGTTCGTTCCTCCGATCGCCGTCGCCAACCCGCCGCGCGTGAGCCTGATCGTGAAGAAGGATGCACAAGGGCGCTGGATGGATGACAACGGCGGCAACTGGACGACCATGGTCTCGGGTCCGGCCGAGCCGGGGAGCGGCGTGAACAAGTCCGGCCGCGTGCCCGGGTGGGATCTCTACGACTATGACCTGGCGTACATCGACGCCGCGACGCTCGAGGTCTACTACGCGACCGGGCTGATGAACATCTGCATGGCCGTGGGCATGAACCCGGTCACCGGGCAGGTGCTGCTGGTGGGCACCGACGGAACCAATGAGAAGCGGTTCGAACCAAACGTCAAGGGCACGTTCGTCCGCGTGCAGGGCGCCCTCGTAAGCGACCGCACGATGCCCAATCAGTCGCCCACCGTTCAATGGAATGTCGATCTGAATCCGCACCTGTCCGCGATGGGATACTCGGTCGGGACGGTGCCGCAGGCCCAGCGCGACCTCTCGATCGGCGACCCGCGCGCGGTCGCGTGGCGATCGGACGGCTCGCTCGCCTTCATCGCTGGCATGGGCTCCAACAACGTCGTCGTCGTCAACTCCGCCGGCGGCCGCGAGAGCAGCGGCGGCCCCGACCGCATCAGCGTCGGTCAGGGACCGACCGGCCTGGCGCTCGACGAGCCCCGCTCGCGGCTGTACGTGCTCAACAAGTTCGATGCCACACTCTCGACGGTCGACACGTCTTCACGCACGGTTGTCGCCACCACGCCGTTCTTCGACCCCACGCCGCAGGTGATCAAACTCGGACGGCCCCACCTCTACGACACCCACCGCACCTCGGGGCTCGGCCAGGCGGCGTGTGCCTCGTGCCACGTCGATTCCCGGTTCGATCGCCTTGCCTGGGACCTCGGCGACCCCGCCGGCGCCAGCATCGCCGTGAACTCCTCCAACCGCAACCTGGGCATGAGCATCCCCGGCCTCAACTCCGGCTTCCAGGCCTATCACCCCATGAAGGGCCCGATGACCACGCAGACTCTGCAGGACATCATCGGCAAGGAGCCGCTGCACTGGCGCGGCGACCGTCTCGGCCTCGAGGAGTTCAACGGAGCGTTCGTCGGCCTGCAGGGCGATGACCAGGTCCTCACCGTCGCGCAGATGCAGCAGTTCGAGGACTTCCTCGCCACCATCACGTTCCCGCCGAACCCGTATCGCAACTTCGACAACACCCTGCCGACCAACCTCCCGCTCCCCGGCCACTTCACCACCGGTCGCTTTGCGCCCGCGGGCCAGCCGCTTCCCAACGGCAACGCCGTCGCCGGTCTGACCGCCTACCGCGCCCAGGGCGCGGCCGGCCTTGACAGCGGCGGCACGATCTCCCTCGCCTGTGTGACCTGCCACACGCTCCCCACCGGCGCGGGCAGCGATTACCGCCTCGTGTCGGTCACTCTCCAGCCCTTCCCCGTCGGCCCCAACGGCGAACGCCACCTCGCGCTCGTCTCCCAGGACGGCGTCACCAACGTGACGATGAAGATCCCCCAGACCCGGAACATGTACGAGAAGACCGGCTTCAACGCCACGCAGGTGCGCAACACCGCCGGCTTCGGCGTGCTCCACGACGGCTCCGTCGACTCGATCGAGCGGTTCGTCTCCGAGCCGGTGTTCAACGTCACCTCCGATCAGATGATCGCAAACCTCACCGCGCTCCTCCTGGCCTTCAGCGGGTCGGACCTCCCCGCCGGCTCCACCAATCCCACCGCCCTCGAGCCGCCCGGCCCGCCCAGCAAGGACACCCACGCCGCCGTCGGCGCCCAGACGACCGTCGTCTCCGCCGCGACCGCCGACAACACCCTCATCAACGTCATGCTCGCCCTTGCCAACGCCAACAAAGTCGGACTCATCGCCAAGGGCGTGGTCAACGGCGCCGCCCGCGGCTGGAGGTACAACGGCGGCGGCGTCTTCCAGTCCGACATTGCTTCGCAAACGCACACCACCGCTCAACTCCTCGCGCTCGCCTCGCCCGGGAGCGAAATCACGCTCACCGTCGTCGTCCTCGGAACGCAGACCCGCACCGGCATCGATCGCGATCTCGACGGCTGGTTCGATGGCGACGAGGTGTCCGTCTGCGCCAGTCCGGCGGATGCTGCGGACCATCCCGGCTCGCCGCTCTCGCTCGATGTCAACGGCGACCTGGTCATCAGCGTGCCCGACATCTTCGCGTTCCTGTCCGCCTGGTTCGCCGGCAACGCCGACTTCGACCACAACGGCGTCACCGCCGTACCCGACATCTTCGCGTATCTCAGCGCCTGGTTCGCCGGGTGCTGAACCCGCGGCCGCCCAAGCCCGCGCCTGACGCGCGCCTCCTTCGCGCCGCGGCGTGAGCCCGCGCGCACCCAAAAGCACGGCGACGCCGCGGCTGACCGGCATGGTCCATCCGCGGCGTCGTCCGTGTTTCGAGAAGTGCAGGCCGAGTCCGTGCCAGGATCGTGTCAGCAGCCTGCAAACCACAGGGAGAGGAACGCAAAGATGTCCGGCACGTTCACCGTGCGGTCGCCGTTGTAGTCCGCCCGCTCGTCCTGCGCGAACCACGCCGACAGGAACGCGAAGATGTCCGGCACCTCGCGCACCCCGTTGCCGTCAAAGTCGGCCGGGCAGGTCGCCCCGCCGGGGGTCAGCAGCACCGCCTGCGGGCCGAACGGGCCGTCGGCCGTGCCGACGATCAGCCCCGATTCGGAGACATCGCGTGCCTCGGTCATCGTCCCGGGAAGCCCGGTCGCGAGGCTGTTGAGGTCCGCGGTCTGACCGCCCTCATACTTGAACGCGAGGAAGATGCTCGCATCCGGATCAACATCCAGCAGGAACATCGTCCCCACGAACGTGCCGGCCTCGTTCAGGTCGTAGCCATAGCCCTCGGGAAGGCCCTCGATCAGCGGGATGATCACAAACCCGTCGCGCCCCGCGTGGATCGTCGGTCGGAATGCGCCCGCCGTGTGCAACGACGAGGCGATGTACCCGCCCAGTTTGCCGTCGCTCGTCGCCGAGTGCCATTGCGCCAGCCCGAACGCCGCGGCCGGAGTCACATCCTGCGCGTCCCGCGCGCCGAACGGCAGATACAGCCCGTGCTCCGGGCCCTGCAGCACGCCGTAGGCAAAGCCCGCGACGTCGCCCGCCTGGCTCAGGCCCAAAGCCTGTGAATAGGCGTTGTTCCCGCCGAACGACAGCGTGCCCACATCCGTCTTCAGCCCGTCGTTCCACAGGAAGCCGTGGTATGCAAACCCTGTCGCCGCCGTGCAGTAGCCGACGATCTGCCCCGCGTTGTTGATCCGAGTCGCAACGCCAAAGCCGGCGTTCCCCGGTGCAAACGTCCCCAGGTCCGTGATGATCCAGTTGCCCTCGTGATCCGCGGCCCACTTCACCGGGCGAAACACGCCCTGGTCGTTGCGGCACTCACCCACGATCACATTGCTGTTGTTGATGCTCGCGGCCCGGGCATCCCAGCCCCCGGGAAGAACCGGCAGAGCCTCGGTCACGCCGTCGTGAAACACGAAGCCCACCAGCAGACCGAACTGGTCGGCCTGTCCGACCACCCAGCCGTTATCGTTCACGCCCAGCCCCAGCGTCCCCGTGCCTCCGGCCACGGGCGGGACCGGCGTGGCCGTGTAGGTGTCCGCCGCCGCGGTCAGGCCGGCCAGAGCCAGCGCACACCCCGCTGCAAGCGACTTCAAGGCGAAGCAGGAGGAGTTCAAGTTGCCGTTCATCAGGTTTCCTTTGCGATGATGTGAATCGACCAGCCGATAATCTCAGAGCAGTTCTCAGTGCATTTCTCAGAACGATATGCTATACTCGTTCCTTGGGCAAGCGGTTGCGAAGATTCCGCTCCGAAAGTCTCAACGACCTGGGTGATTCGCCCCAAGCATCTGTCAGAAAACGCTTTACAGAAAGCACGGTGGTGCATGCCCCGAAACAGCCTCGCCCGATCCCGCGGAACCAGCCTTGGCGGTATCGTGGAGTGGATGCCACCCACCGCACCTTCAGTGCGAGCCCGAACACCCCGTCCGCTTTCAGAGCAGGAATGGGCCGAGGCCGAGCGCGTTGCCGGGCGCCTCCACGCCGAGATCCACCGGCTCATGGACGCCCTGCCGGAGCATGCCCGGCACGCCAGCGGAATGTCGCGCCATCTCAACGTCCTCCGCGCGACGTGTCAGCGCGTCGTTCAGGCCGTCCAGTCATTCGACGGCTCACCCATGATCCTCACCAGGCTGCCCGGCGTTGAAGGGCTGAAGCAGGTGCTCGACGGCTTTGCCGCGGCCGGCGCCGATGCCGGAGACGTCGCCGCCGCGAGGAGCGCGGTCGCCAGCCTGGAGCGGTTCATCACACTCTCGGGCGGGAGTCACTCCAAACTGATCGATCGCCTGGGTGTCAGCCGCTCCGGGGCCGAAATGTCCGCCGGCCCGGGTCTGGCCGAGCCGCAGGCACGTGCAGCACTCCACGAGGCCGCCGTCCGCGTGACGGGCCGGAGTTGCGAAGTCTCGCTCGCCATCTACGCGTTCCGTGTCGCGCCCGATGACCCCGCCGTGCTCGAGCGCGCCCTCGCCAAGGGCCTGATCGGCAGCCTGGTGATGCCCGGCGGCATGCCCATGGTGATGAGTTCCGGCGACACGCTCCGTGTCGGCGGCGATGCGGCCTCGCGGCCCGCCGGGACCATGCCCGAGCAGGTGCTCAGTCCGTTCACGACCGATCCGCTCCCGCTGGTCACCTCGCGCAACCGGAGCGGAAAACTCTACCAGATCGTCGACCCGAAGGCGGGCATGGAGGGGGGCCTGATCGATGTGGTCACGGCCCTCAAGGCGCGGCACCCGCTCATGGACCCCGCAACCGGCCGGCCGACGCTCGACGCGATCTGGTCGCTGGTCACCTGTCCGACGCGCCGGCTCATCCTCGATGTCTACCTGCACGCCGACATGGAACGGCTCTTCCGTCCGTCGCTCGACGCCCTGCTGTGGACGCCCGATCTGAACATCGCCCCCGACGACCGCTGGGTGATGCGTCTGCCCTCCGGGCCCAAACTCCAGTTGCTCGGCCGAGGGCTCGCCGCCGCACGGAGCGATCTGTTCTCCCGGCACGCCGAGTTGAGCGAGCACTTCTTCAGGCACATCGGGTGGGACGCTGAGGACTTCGTCGGCTTCCGCTGCGAGGTCCAGAGCCCCGTGTGGCGCGCGGGCTACAGCATGGCCATGGAGTACCTCGGCACGCCCTCCGCTCCGGCATGATCCCGCCCGCATTCAACAGCCGGCAAACCACGCCGACAAGAACGCGAAGATGTCCGGAACGTTCACCGTCTGATCGCCGTTGAAGTCCGCCCGCTCATCCTGCGCGAACCACGCCGACAGGAACGCGAAGATGTCCGGCACCTCGCGCACGCCGTTGCCGTCGAAGTCGGCCGCGCAGCAGTGAACGACCGACAGCGTCGCCGCGGCGCTGGTCGTCTGGCCGCACGGGTTGGAGACCACGCAGTCAAAACTGCCTTCCAGCGAGTGCGTGACCGAGGCCAAGTGCAGCGTCCGCGCCGTCGCGCCGGGCAGCGGCTGTCCGTTGCGCCGCCACTGGAACGACATCGGAGATGACCCCGAAACCGTGATCGTGAACGCCGCGGCCGAGTCCTCGCACACGCTGATGCTCGACGGTTGGGCCGTCACAACCGGAGCGGCGATGTTCATCGCCCAGCACACCGTGCGGTCCATGATCGTCACCGCGTCCGCGGTCGCGTTCTGCCAACTGCTGTCCTCGAAGAACAGGAACGCCCGTCGCGCCGGCGTGACATAGTTCGCCGCGACCGTCGCGCCCGCCTCGGCGACCATGATCGCGCGGTCCGTCGAGCCGTTGCGGAACGCCAGCGTCTGCGTGCCCGGACCGGTGTTGCCCGAGCCGATGCTCATGTTCGCCGCGGCGGAAAACACCTGTCGGACCCCCGTCGCGAAACCCTGCGTGATCGGGTGCGTGTTGTCCGTGATGTTGATCGCCGTCGCCGAGACCACCGCGCCGTTGTCCGTCAGCGATTCCCGCCCGGACCGCAGAAGCGCGTTCTCCCAGAAGATCATCGGCACCGGGAGCGCCCGGAAGTCCCCGCCCACGTTCGTAGACGTGATCGTCGACGAAACGATCACCAGTTCGCTCATCCCGGCGATCTGCGCCGCCGTCGGCCGGTTCGCCGGTTCGTCATCAATGCGGGTGACCATGTACCCGCGGCTTTCCAGGCGCTGCGCGATCGCCTCATCGGCGGACGGGAGCGGCAGCGAGACCCCGATGAACGCGATCCGCGGGATCGTGCCCACCCGGATGTACGACGGCTTCTCCTCGACGAACAGCCCGGTGGAGCCGGTCACGCTCAGCCGCACGGTGTAGGCTCCATCCTCGGTGTAGGTGTGCGATGGGTTGCGCAGCGTGCTCGTCGTCCCGTCGCCGAACTCCCAGAGCCACGAGGTCATCCCCGGCACTGTCGATGCGTCGGTGAACTGGACAGTCAGCGGCGCTGCCCCGGAAACGGCGCTGGCCGAGAACGCCGCGGCGCCGATGAACCGGATCCGCAGGACGTTTGCCCCGGTATCCACGGGCGTGACGTAGTCGAGGTCCTTGTACAGGTCCGTGAAGTACAGCCCGTCCGGACCGGCCGCCAGTCCGCACACCGTCGCCTTGCCGGAACCGACGTACTCCACGAACGGTGTCGGCCCGCTGAGGCGGTTGCCCGCGGCGTCGAGCACGAACTGCGTGATCCGCTTGCCGATCGCCTGCGGCCCGGTGCCCCAGGTCGCGCCCGACTCGGTCACGAATGCCACGCCCTGCTTGTCCGCGGGAAAGCCGCTCCCGCCGAAGGTCCCGGTCTGGATGAAGGCCATGTTCACCGGGCCGGTCGACGGCGCCCAGTTGTAGATGGCGAAGTTCTGCATGCTGGCGTCGGAGCCGCTCCAGAGGTAGTTCCGGCCCGAGATGATCTTCGCGAAGCGATCGACGCTCGGTCCGTTCTCGACGCAGTAGTGCGACGAATCGAACTGCCGCCAGGCGCCGCCGAACGGGTTCCGCAGGCCGTACGCGAACACGTAATCGCGCGCGGTGATCCCGTCGCCCGCGTTGTAGAACGGGTTGGTCACCGTGGGCGTTCCGTCGCGATTCAGGCGCAGCACCTTGCCGCGGAACGATGCGAGATTCTGCCCGGTCGATGCCGTGAAGCCGTCGCCCATGTGTACATACAGCGCGTTGTCCGGCCCGAACGACATGTTCGAGATCTGGTGCGACTGCCCCTGTGTCTCACCAACCATGTCCAGGATGGTCGTTTGCGTCGCCGCGGTCCGTCCGCCGTCGGTGCTGGTGAACCGCACCACCTTCGGGTAGTGCGGCACGTTCTCCACGCCGTTCACGCTCGAGTACAGCATCCCGGCGTACACATCGCCGTTCGTCGGGTCGACC
Organism: uncultured Phycisphaeraceae bacterium; assembly: GCA_964409775.1. Lineage (GTDB taxonomy): Bacteria > Planctomycetota > Phycisphaerae > Phycisphaerales > UBA1924 > JAHBXL01. The sequence goes on from CAYPEI010000004.1 coordinate 117,489, forward strand.
GCGATCCCGGTCACGCCCTGCTCGCCCGATCCCGGGAACGCCCCGGTCGGATTGAAGTTCAGCAGGTTCGACGCATAGGTGAGCACGGTTCCGTCGCGCAGGATCGTCTTGATGCTCCCGTACAGTTCCGTGACGTAGTACAGTGGCGAGTCCGGCTGTACACCCGGGTTCGGGACGAACGCGATATTCACCGGCAGCCGCAGCCCCCGCGCGACCACCTCGATGCGGTAACCCGGCTCCAGCGCGACCCACGGAGTGGGAGTGCCGCGGGCGAGCGCCGAGAACACCGGCTCGGCCTGCCCCGCCGACCCGTAGTACGTCGCCCCGCTCGAGGCGATCCACAGATACACGTCGTTCGCCGCGCCCGCGGGAATGATCAGGGACGGGAGGTACACCGTGCTGACCTCCCCATCGTGTGATGCGAAGACGAGATTGCTCTCGGGCAGCGTGAGCGTGGAGGCGAGCGATCCCGCGGAGATGCGCAGCCGAAGCGGCGCATGGACGCCCAGCCCCGCGGGGTTCGTCACCGTGTTCGCCAGGCCGTTGTCTCCCTGGAACGCCAGCAGCAGCCCGCTGTCGGCGTGCTCCAGTCGCAGCGAAGGCGGCGTCGCGGCGGCCGGGAGGATGACCGGAGATCCCCCGACCGAGCCGAGCCACGTCGGTGCGGGCGACGTGGCGACATCGTCCCCCTCCAGCGCGAAGATCTGGCTCGCCGGCCCCGTCTGGAACACCCGCGTGCTGTACGCGCTCCACTGCGTCGCCGCGTCGCCGCTGGAGTCGCGGTGCCGGACCCGCAGCGTGAACGTCGCATCCGGGATCAACTCGTGCCGGCCCGCATGCGAGCCGGAGAAGACGCCGTCGCCCAGGTGCGTGTGCAGGCGCTCCACCCCGCCGATGCACGAACTGAACCACACCCGCTCCACCAGCGCCGGCGGCGCCGGCGATGTCCAGATCTCCCAGTCCGTGCACACGTGCGTGTCGCCCGGGTCAGGGTCGGAGAACACATCGCACTCCATGTGCACGTCGGAAGGATTGAGAATGCGGCCCGGCGCGGGCTCGGTGATGGTCGGCGCCGAAGGCGGGTTGTTGGCCCGCGCGGCCGGGGCCGCTCCGAGCGTAACGGCCAGGCACGACATGAGAACGTGACGCCGCGGCGTGGTGAGCATCAGGCATCTCCCGGGAGTGGAGGTCGGCGGACGATCGCGCCGCACCTTGGCGACCCGGTCGATCTGACCATCAGATGGCGAGGCGACTGGGAACTCGAGCGGCGCGGCCTACGGGCAGGGTGCAAACCACGCAGAGAGGAACGCGAAGATGTCGGTCGTGAACACGACGCCGTTGTAGGTGTAGTCCGCCTCGATGTTCCCGGCGAACCACGCGGACAGGAACGCGAAGATATCCGGCACGTCAACAACCCCGTCCTTGTTGAAGTCCCCCGGGCACACCAGTTTGAACTGCCGCATCATCTCGTGGTCTTCGTGCTCAAGCAGGTGGCAGTGATACGGGTACAGCCCCGGCCGGCCGTCGAAGCGGGCGATCACCCGGGTGATCATCCCCGGCGAGGCCTGCACCGTGTCTTTCCACCCGGCCTCCGCCGGCGATGGCGGGAAGCGCGGGCCGAAGGCGACGGGGTTCTCGCCAAAGAGCGTGAACGCCTGCCGGTCGAGCACCTGGAACGAGACCAGGTGCATGTGCATCGGGTGCGCCACGTCGGAGCGGTTGATCCACGACCAGATCTCGGTGTTCCCAAGCCGCGGGAACTCGGTCAGGTCGTCCCACATCAGGCCGTTGATCATCCACACGCCCTCGGTGTGGCTCGGGCAGTTGGCGTGCGCCGGGAGTTTGACCAGTTGCAGGTTCCGCGTGCGAACCGCGTCGGTCTCGGGAATCGGCGTCACGGGGACGAGGCTCGCGGGGACCGGGGCCGTGTGCCCGGTCGGCGCGGTGACGACGAACTTCATCACGTTCACCAGCGCGCTGCCCTCGGGCCCGCCGGGGAACGGCGCGACGGCCGAGTTGGTCAGCAGCACCGACGTACCCGTCGCATAGCCCTGGAAGTCGATCACGATGTCCGCCCGCTCCCCGGGACTGAGCGTGAGCGACTGCACCGACACCGGCGCGGGGAGCAGCCCGCCCTCGGTCCCGATCACCAGGAACGCGACGTTGTTCGTGATGGACAGCGTGTACGTCCGCGAGTTCGAGCCGTTCAGCACGCGGAACCGGTACTTGCCCTTCTTCACTTCGAGGAACGGCGTCACCTTGCCGTTGACGAGGTTGAACTCGCCGAAGAACTGCTCGTGCCACCCGTCGGTGTAGTACTTCAGCGATCCGTCCGCGTTGAACGAGCGGTCCTGGATCGCCAGCGGGATCTCGAACTCTCCCGAGGGGAGGTTCAGCGCCAGTTCCGGCGCGTCACGGAGCAGGTAGAACCCCGCCAGGCCCATGTACACGTTCAGCCGCGTCAGGCCCAGCGCGTGGTCGTGGTACCAGAGCGTGCCGCTGCGTTGTTGATTCGGATACGTGTACAGCGCCGACTGCTGCCCCGGCGGGAACGTCAGGTCCGGGTGGCCGTCGCTGTCGGGGCTCACCTTCGCGCCGTGCAGATGCACGACCGTGACCGGCAGGCCCCCGGTCATGTCCGGTCCGTGCAGGCAGTCATCGATCCGCAGCACGTGGTTCGTCCGGAGGTTCCCCGTCTCCAGTTCGCGCAGGTTGTTGATCCAGTTGACGGTCACGGTCAGATCACGCCGGGCCTCGATCGTCGGGCCCGGATATGAGCCGCCATACCCCCACAGCCGCGTCGGCGGAAGGTCGCGGTGAACCTTCTGCGTGAACTCCGTCATCGCGATGTCATAGTGCGCCGCGCCGCCCGCCTGGCCCGTGGTCGGCTGCGCCACCCCGGGGATCGGCAGCGGATCGACAAACGGCGTCAGCGTCATCCGGCACGAGGCGCCGATGCACGAGGCCGACGGCGCGACGAACACGCCGCCCTCGGCCGCGCAGTCGATCGCCGAGCGCTGGATGCATGCGCCCAGCGGCAGGCAGCACGCGCCGATCGGTTGTGGACACGGGTTCGGCGAGCACGCGGCCTGGCCCGCGTTGTACACGCCGCCCTGGATGGCGCACGCCGACTGCGTCAGGACGGTGCAGGCCCCGTCCGCAAAGCAGCACGCGGCCGTCGCGGGCACGAGCGTGTAGTTCACCGTCAGTTTCGGCCGAGCGTTCTGGTCGGCCGCTTCCCGCGAAGCGAATCGTCGCTGCGAAAGCGGCGACCCCTCATCGCCCAGCAGCAGCCAGCCCCGGTTCGAGGCCGGGGTGTTGATCCACCCCTGCACATCCGCCTTCAGTTGCGTTCCCGTCCAACTCGAGTTGCCCGGGGCGGTGCCCACGCTCACGCCGGCGCTCGCCGCCGGGTCAAAGTCGCCCCCGGCGCTCAGCCATGAATCGGTGTTGTACAGCCGATAGGTCCACGTCGCGTCCCCGGCAGCCGCCGGAGCGCCCGACGTCTGGTCACCTCCGGCGGTCGATGACCCCTCGCCCCACTGCGAGTTCACGCGGTGCACGGAGACCGTGCGGGCCTGCGTGTCCGCGGTGTAGTTCTGCGTCAGTTGCAGCGACGCGTCCAGCACCCGCGCGGTGGCCGGCAACGAAGACAGATCGAACGCCAGCAGGCCGCGCCGACGCTGATCGGCCGCGCCCGCCAGCCCAACGACGATGCCGTCTCCCGACCCGTTGCTCAGCCCGCCCGCCGCATCCTCATACAGCGTGTTGTCCTTCGCCGGTGAAACAGCGACCGCGCTCTGCCCGCACGGCGCGGGTGTGCACGAGACCCCGTTCCCGAGATACGCACCCCCCTGGATCCCGCACGCAAACTCCGACACCACCGTGCACACGCCCGAAATGCAGCAGCCGCCGGTGGGGGAGTTCGGCGGCGTATAGGTAATGGACAGTTGCGGACGATTGGCCGCGACCGACGCCTGTCGGCTGTCGAAGCGCTTGGCCGTGGCGTTCGTGGTCTCGACGCTCCGGACGATCCAGCCGAAGTTGTTCGACGGATTGTTCAGCCATGCCTGCACGTCCGCCTGCACGCCGCTCCCGGTCCACGAATACACCGTCCCGACGCTGCTCACGACCGTGCTCGCGCTCGCCGCGGGGACAAAGTCGCCGCCCGGAGTCGTCCAGAATGTCGAGTCGTAGAAACGATGGCGCCACGTGGCGTCGCCGTACGCGGCCGGTGCGCCGGCCCCGGTCGTGTCAAACGCCGCCGAAGGCCCCTCGCCCCAGTCAGCGAGCAGGCGATGAATCGTGACGGCGTGCGAGCCGCCGCGAGACCGGTTCAGCCGCAGACGAAGCGTGGCGGAGTTGATCACCGATCCCGGAGGAATCGTGTTGAGATTGAACTTCACCACCGCGCGCCGAATCGTCGGAACCTGGTTCGTCCCGGCGAAGATGTCCGGACCCAGCCCGTTGCTCACATCCCCCTCGGGGTCCTCGTAGAGTGTGTTGTCCTTCGCGGCGGTCAGTGTGACCGTCGTTTGAGCAGTCGCCTGCGCGCACGCAACCGCGGCGACCAGCAGCGACATCAGAATCAACCCGACTCGTGGCATGAACATGGCCACTCTCCTCCACTCTTCGGCGGGCCGTCCCCGCTCCTCCTACCCCCGACGTCGTCTCATCACATGCGCGGCCGAGAAGGCCAGGATCAAAGCCGCCGGTGGCGCCGGAATAGGCGTGTACTCGACCAAGAGCATCGGTCTTCGGTCCGCGATGGTTTCCTCTCTGGTCGCAAATCGTTTGGCAGTGCTCGAAGCGGACTCGTTGCCCAGAATGATCCACCCGAAGTTGGTTGCGGGCGAGTCCAGAAAGCCCTGAATATCCGCGACCAGACCGCCGGAGTTCCATTCATAAGGGCCGGAATCCGCCACCGCGGCCGTCGCGCTCGCCCCGGCGGCAAACGTGCCGCCCGGCGTGCTCCACGGGCTCCCGGGGTACGACCGGAAGAGCCACGTGGCATCGCCCGGAGTCGCCGGCGCCCCGCCGCCGCCGCCCATGCCGGCCGAGGAAGTTCCCTCCCCCCAGTTCTCAAGCGCCCGGTGCAGCGAGACCTGCGCCTCGTCGGCATTGGCCGCGGAGTTGTACATCGACAGCGTCACCGACGTGATGGTCGATCCCGCAGGAATCTGGCCCGCGACGTCAAACCAGACCAGCGCCCGCCGGATCGAGTTGCTCGCCGCGGCATTTCGCCCCGCGAACATCCCCGATCCCGCGCCGTTCGACAGGTCCCCCGCCGTCGACTGGTACAGCGTGTTGTCGCGAGACGAGACAATGACCGTGCTGTCCGCCCGCGCGATCATCGCGAGTCCTTGCGCCGCCATGAGCGCTACCGCGATCGCCGCCGGCTTGTTTGTCATGGTGGGAGACTCCAGAAGCGCCGACGCAATCGCGGCATGCGCCCGTGTGAACGAGGTGAGTGGGGGTCTGACCGGTCGGAACGCGTCCCCGAGCAAAATCGGAGAGAGATCGATCGCCGAACGCGTCCTGAGAAAATCTACCCCTTCCCCGCACAGATGCCAGCCGATTGTGCCCCCCGCGTTCGAGAAACTGGGCAAACTGCGCGACCCTTGCAACGAGAAAGGCCCGCCGCGTACGGGACGCGGCGGGCCTTGGTACCAGTTGAGCCATCGGTCCCTCAGGGCCGGACGCCAGGGTCCGGATCCAAGTGTGCTCGATTGCTCTTACGGGCAGCCGGCGAACCACAGGCTGAGGAACGCGAAGATGTCCGGCACCCCGATGCCCGGGACGCCGTCAATGTCTGCGCGGGGGTTGTGTGCAAACCAGGCCGAGAGGAACGCGAAAATGTCAGGCACTTCGCGCACGCCGTTGTTGTCAAAGTCGCCGGCGCACGGCTGCTCGCACGAGATGAAGAAGCAGTACTCACCGACGTTGCCGGGCCGGCCGTTGGCCGCGACGCACAGCGACGGGATCATCTCGACGCACGTGCCGTCCGTCTGGCAGCACGGGGCAAACTGGCACGGATCGACCGTGCACGAGGTGCCGACGCCCAGCCAGACGCCGCCCGCATTGGTGCACCGCGACTGATACTCCACGTAGCACGCATTGCCCGGGATGCAGCATGCGCCCGAGACATGCGTCAGCGTGGCGGGATCGCTGACGATCGCGCCGCAGCCGTTCGAGACCACGACCCGGTACCGTCCCGAGCGTCCGCCGCCGCCGAAGTGCTGACCCACACGCAGTTGAACCGTGTGCGTCCCCTCATAATCCCAGTTGCTCGCATCGAAGTTCGAGCAACTGTCCTGAAGATTGATCCACGTGCCCGGAGCGTTCGGATCTTCGCGCTGCCACTGGTAGTTCAGCGGCCACGAGCCCGAAGCCAGCACGTTGAGCGCCGAGCCGAAGCTGTAATCGCTGGATTCGTTCCAGTCCTTCGGGCTCAGGCCGATCCGCGGCGGGTCGCACGGAACCTGGCTGCCGTCGACATACAGAATGCCGCCCAGGCCGGTCTGATGGCTCTGCGCCGGCAGAGAACACGTGTTCCGCCCGTCCCACATCTGCACCAGCACCGCGTTCCCGTCATCGCTCAACCCTGCGGCGTACGTGATCGAGAACCCGCCACTGAAGATCGGATTCTGCTGGTTGTCGATGCTCGTGATGTAAGTCTCAAGGTCGATCGGTCGCCCGCCGTTGATGCTCGGACGCCAGATGAACGGACGGCGGATGCCGCCCAGAGATGGCGGCGGCGGGCCCCACTGAGCGCTGCCGACGATCGTGTTGCCGTCCGCGCTGATGCCCGTGACCCAGAGGTCGGTGAAGGGCAGTGCGAGGCTCTCGGGCGCCTCCGGAGTGCCCAGATTCTGCGGCACATACGCACTCCCGCTCCACACCCACCGAACCAGCCGAACGCCCGTCTCGCCGGGGAAGTTTGCGCCCACGAAGCCGGTCGATGCGCCGGTGGCGAGGACGTTGCCCGAGGCGTTGATCGCCGCGTTGTCCTTCGCGCCAAGGTAATCATCCAGGATCGTCTGCACCCCGTTGCGCCACACGCACGTGCGACGGCGGCTCAGGGCCGAGTTCAGGTCATACCCCGTGATCACGCTTCCGTCCGCGTTGACTTTGTCCGCACGGGAAGTCGTCGTTCCGCTCTGGACCGGCAACTGCGTGACCTGTCCCGTCACCGCGTCGTACACAAACGGGAAGAAACTCCCGCACACACCGCTCGAGATCGAACCGTTTGTGCGGTACGCCGTCGCGTAATACCCGCTCGCCAGCACATACCGCCCGTTCGCCGAGAGGTCATTCGCCGACGCGATCGTCGCGTCGCAACTCGTCCCGCCGACCATGCGTCCCGTTTCCGGATCCGGGTATCGAGGGAACGAGCCCGTGTTCACCCACCCAGTCGCCGCGGTCCAGCGATGCGGGATCACCCGCATCGTGCAGGGACCCGAGGGTGGAGGATTCGGAGCCCCCGTCGTCGTGTTGTAGCCGGTGAAGCAGTTCAGCCCGCCCCAGTCGGCGATGTTGTCGGAAGTCATGGCCAGCACGGACAGGTCGGAAGAGCAGTACAGGGACCCGCCGCTTCCGGAGAGGTACGCGCCGGGGACTCGGGTGAACCCGCCGCCGCGCGACCAGGTGAACGGAACGTGCCGCGCCACGCTCGCGTCATATGCCGTGCCGCTCACAGCATTGCCCGCGGCTGTCATGTCGCCCACGAGCCCGGTGATGACCAGTTTGGGCTGCGCCGCGGCAACCGATGCGAGCCCTGCGCACACAAGAGCAGCCAGAGTGATTTGGGAGGGAGTTCTCATCACGGAGTTCCTTCTGCAAGAGTGTGCACCAAAGCCGGGAAACCGCCCGGTTTCCCCGCCGCACAGCGCGGCTTCAAGTTAGCGTACGTTAACTCGCGACCTTGGGTTCGCAGCCTTCCATAGACAGTCTAATCGGCGAATAATGTCCGTCAAGATGTCTCTAGAGATTTTTTGGAGTCAACTTCCTAGATTTTTTGGTCGCATGTGCTACACTTTACCGAACACGCATCGAATCCCGTACGGGAAATGGAAGCACCCATGCAGTCCGCCGAGTCCAAACAGTTCATCGAGCACGGAACCGCCGCGGTCACTGGATTCCGCCGTGCTCTGGCCGACATTCTCGCGGAGGTCGGCTGCCGACCCGACCGCTCCCGCGAACTCTCCCGCAAGTTCGGCCTCGACAAGACTCTGACCTGGCGGGTCTCCCGATTCGTCACCGAGGAAGATGCCTGGGCGGCCGTTCCCCACATCCCGCGCCGGCCCAGCGTCCGCATCTTCGTCGACGCCATGGCCAAGCACGGCGCCTCCGACCGAAGCGTCGCCGCCGTACTCGAAGCCCTCGACGAGTTCGAGAAGTTCGTCGAAACGCATTCCGGCGATCGTGAGACCCTTGAGGTGATGGCCGGAAACAGTGTGAACGGTGTTTCCGCGAAGCGCCTGGCGACCTTTCAGAAGAGCGCGTTCCAGGCCAACAGCGCGATCTGGGGCGTCTCCGCCAAGGTGCAGTTCTCGATCTGCATGATGGTCCCATCCGCCGCGAAAGCCGAGATGGTCGACATCGGCGTCATCGGCGGGTTCGTCGGGCTCCGCCGGCTCCGACCCGATCGCGGCTGGGCCGTCGGAACCATCGATCAGTGGGACCATACCTACTCCACCGTCGACTCGCCGGTCATGCCGATCGACCGCGACTCGCTCGTCAACGGTGTCCCGGTTCTGCCCCGGTTCTGCTCACAGCCCCTGCCCCCGATGCGGCTGGTCAAGGGCGCGGGCGAGCAGCAGCGCATCGAACTCGATCGCGGCGAGATCGGCAATGCCGGTGCGTGCGACGTCGTCCTCGGGTGGAAGTGGCCCGCGACCGCGTCCATCTACGAATCCACGCCCAACGAGCGCGGCGAACTCGGCATCCACCTCTCGACACCCGTGGAGTCGTCGATCCTCGACGTGTTCGTCCACAAGTCGATGGGCTTTGCGATGCGCCCCGAGGCCGGCCTGTTCAGCGAACTGCCCGCGGACCCTTCGTACCCAGCCGAGGGCGGCAGGGCCTCTCCACTCGCCGTCTCCACCGACATCATCCGCCTCGGGGCCGCGGATGCCGACATCGCCACATCCGATGTACCCGACTACGGCGACATCGTGCGGTTCGGCGCCGAGAAGATGGGAGTCTCGCCGGAGGAACTCTTCGGCTTCCGCTACCGCCTGCGATACCCGCCGATCCCCACCATCGCGATGATGAAGCACCCCCTGCTCAGGCGATGATCCGCCGCGAACACGCGTGAACTCACCGGCGGGGCGGCGGTCTCAGATCAAACCGCCGGCTCAGCGTGGTCGAGATCGGCGGGTACGCCATCTCGAAGCGCGAACCCGTGAAGTCGTCCAGCGGCATTCCGATCTTCCTCGCCACGTCATCGACCAGCCGTGTATACCACGGGATGTACGGGCACAGCGTGCCCGCGAGGCCCCGCGGCAGGAGCACCGGCGTCTCCGCGATCGGAAGTGACTGCCGGTCAAAGTCGCTCTCGACATTGCTCTGCGGAAACAGCAGCCGGTCCAGCAACTGCGTCCGGGGCGGGTCCTCCACTTCAAGGGCCTTGTGCACGAACATGTCGAACATCACCTGCTCGACCGGCGTCTGCAGCAGCACCATGAAGCCCGCGGTGTCCGGCGTCTCCGAGTACCGGTCGTACATCCGTCGCAGCCGCGTGCCGAAGACGCACGTGGTCATTCCCTCGTTGCCCACCGGCCCCGGCGCCAGTTCGAATCGCTTGTAGTCGCCGCTGACGACGACCTGGATGTCCGGCTGCGGCGGGCTGCAATAGCCCTTCAGCAGTTGTGCCTGTCCTTCCGTCGTGCCCGCCGGGTCGAGCGCCTCCTTCACGAACGGCGCAGGCACGCCCGACGCGTGGTGCACGGCCTCGTAACTCAGCGGCCATGCCCGGGCGCTCAGCCGCCGGAAGCCGACCAGCCCGGTAATGTGCGCCGCATCCAGTTTGTTCGGATTGTCGGGCGATGGGAACACAAACACTGTGACAAAGCGCGCCTGCGCCTGCCCGCCCCATACCCCGCACGCCCCCTCGAACAGTTTCCTCCGGCCCTTCTCCGTTTCCCCGGTCGAGCGGCCCGCCGTGGCGTTGGCCATCAGCATCCCGAGCGTCTTCCGATCGCCCGAGCATGAACTCATCGCCGACTCAAACGCGTCGAGCGCTTGAATCGCCGCCGTCACGGCCTGCTGGGGCGCGCCGCGCTGGAGGCACGCCTCGAAGAACTTCCCCATGCTCTGTGCGCCGGGCACATCGCTCACCACCGAGCGTGGGTCCGACTCCCGGACCATCCGCGTCAGCCGCCAGGTCAGGCCGCGGTTCAGCCCCAGTTCGCGCGCCGACTCCCTCGCCTTCGTGGGGTCGATCCCGATCAGCGCGAACAGGTCGGCAATCGCCGCCCGGGCGCTGTGGAACGACGAGATGACATCTGCCAGCGTCGCGCCCCGATCAGAGGGCGTTCCCTGGATCGGGACCTGAATCGGAGATCGGGCGGACACCTTTGGCATGGGTGATTGTCGCAAAGTCCTTTGACCGAAACCATCGACGACTGACCAGACGTCCAATGAGTCGTCACGCTTGACGATATCGCTGCAATCTCTCTCGTGGCTCGCTTCCGACGGCTCTCGCCACACTCCTTGCCAGAAGCCCTGGATGCACCGCGCCCTTTGATGCCGTTGAAAGGAAAAACCCCGGGTCTCGGGCACCCGGGGGTTGTCTCGTCCATGCGTCAGGATGACCCTTCAAACTCGAGCCGTTCTGCTCTGGACCTGCTCCGATCGTCTGATCGCGTGGCACGGTCTCCGCCGCGAGAGTCGCGGCGGGTTCTCGAGCGCGATCCTCTATCAGCGACGAGTCCGCCGGCGGAGCATCGCGCAGCCGCCCACGAGCAGGGCGATCGCAGAGCCGGGAGCCGGAATCTGCGTTCGCACGATCGCCGTGTTGTCGGTGAACCCGGCCAGGGGCGTGCCGCTCACACGCAGGGTCAGCCAGCCGTTATCCGCCAGCGCGTTCGCGCCGCCGTCATTATTGGCGCTGGTGTACATGCTCAGCCAACTGCTGTTGAGCGTCATGTTGATCCCGATCGAGGCGAGGCTGTCACCTTCGCGGGCGATCATCATCAGCCCGGCGGTCGGATCCCACGCGAACAGCGCCAGGTCGTTGGCCGTGGTGATGTCGTTGGTGGGGTCGGTCGGATCGTCCAGCAGGGTCGTCGAGAAGACCATCTGCCCGGCGTTGTTCTGCAGGAGGTTGCTGAACGACGTCCCCCACAGCGAGCCCGGCAGCACCGGCACGTTCGACCCCTCGCGTGCGATGAGCGTGTCGCTGCCGCCGATCGCCGTGCGGAGCAGCACGGAGTCGTTGCTCGCCGTCACGCCGCCGACGCCCTGGGTGAGCGACGTTGTCCACGCCATGACGTCGTTGTTGTTCAAACGGGCGCGGGACGCCTGGTCGCCCGCAATCGCCAGAGTGGCGCCGGTGACGGCCGTCGTCGAATCGCCGCGCCGGCGCAGCAGGCTCGCCGCTGTGCCGTCGTACGTGTACAACGCGGCGTTGTTGCTCGCATCGACGCCGGCCCCTTCAAGGCCCGCGCTGTAGATTGCGCGGCCGGCGTTGTTGAAGTTACCCTTGCCGAAGAAGAACGCCGTCGGCTCCACCGGGAACGGCCCGCCGGGCAGCAGCCCGCGCTGGTACGTCGCGCCGCCGGAGTTCGGGGCCACCTCTCCCTCACGTGCGAACGTGGTGAATGTCGAGCCGCCGTACGGCAGAATCGACAACACTTCGTTGTTCGCGTCCGTCACTCCTCCGACGCCCGAGGTCAGTTGCGTGCCCGTCAAGAGCGTGCCGGAGCCATTGATCACGTATCCGCTGAACGGCCCGTTGACCGTGGTGCCCGCGGGCATCCCCGCGTAACTTCCACCCGTCTGATAGGCGAGTTGGCGACCGGCGCCGCTGCCGACCCACACGCCGCCGCCCGTAGACAGGTCCGCGTAAAAGACCGTCTGCCCGGCGTTGTTCACGGCCTCGAAGCCGCCTGCCTGGCCGGGATTCGAGATGAGCGGCGTTGCAGCGCCCGGAAGCGTCTCGCCCCGCCGCGCGACCGCCGACATCGAGCCCGCAGGCCCCGTCGCCAGGTACCCGCTCGAATACGGAGTCGGATTCGCCGCCGTCGTGCAGCCAAACCACAGTTGCCCGTTCGGGCTCATCGGAAGGTTCTGCGACTGGAAACCCGCAACGGTCGTGCCGTCCGACAGGCCGGGCGCGGCGAAGCCGGTCCGTGCCGCCAGGCTCAGGCTGCCCGGTGCGCCATACCACATCGTCGCGTTGTTCGACGTCGTCACGCCGCCCGTGCCCGCCAGCAGCGTGCCGCGGAAGCCGACATTCCCGAACATGTCGATCGACGGGCTCTGGAACATCCCGCTGGTCGCCCACGCGGTCCCCGCGAGCCCCGGCACCGAGTCCGTGTTCTTGATGACCAGTTGAAGCGCCTGACCGGATGCCCAGGCTGCGCCTGTGACACTGCCGGCCGCGGCAGCCAACACTGCAAGGTGGTTTCGCGACGTCATGATCTCTCTCCTCCGTTGAACGTGTTCTCTCTCTCGAACTCAGCCGCAATCGACGGCTCACCCGAAGCAACGTGGTCAACGGATGACGAGTTCACTCTCAAGATAAACCAAAATGCCGTCACGTCAAGTGTCAAATGTGACATTCTTGGTGTCGTCATTTCTGTTCGAATTCTGGGCGGTACAGACTGCCAGATCCGCAGGACCGCACCGGAACGACCGGAAGTCCAATGACTCCAGATAGTTAGCGATGTCTTGAGGGTGCCTCGGGTCGGGCGATGTCCGAGTGAGACACCGTCGATGACGGTACCACCGCCGCCCCGTGCGAGGCGGTGCGTCGGACTCACAGACGAAAGCATGGAGTGTGGACCGGACGGCGGTCGGTTGCTGCCGCGGCCGACGTTTCCGATCCGGGACTGAAGCCTCGTCCGGCCTCTCCTACGGACACCCCGCAAACCACAGGCTCAGGAACGCGAAGATGTCCGGCACCCCGATCCCCGGCACGCCGTCGATGTCCGTACGCGGATCCATCGCGAACCACGCCGAGAGAAACGCGAAGATGTCGGGCACTTCGCGAAAGCCGTTGCAGTCAAAGTCCGCAGCGCATCCGCCGCAGCCCGTCGCCACATAGTGCTCCGCATCATCGAGATTGATCCACCCGGCGTTCTCGCTCCAGGCAAAGCCCCGGAAACGCTTCGCGACGGGGTCCAGCAGTGCCGGGCGCGGCGGCACCGCGTGCGAGCCCCCCGAGAAGTTGATCCACCCGATGTTCTCCGCCCACGCAAAGCCCGAGAGCGTGCCCCACCCCGGAACGATGTTCACGCCGTAGTCGGCGTCCGACGTGTTGGCGAACGCCTGCCCGTCGGCCGGCGCGCCGGATGAACTCAGCGACACCCAGCCCACGTTCTCGCACCAGATGTGCCCGGTGAGGTAGGTCGACCCGACCGTCACCGCCTGCCCGGGCGCGCCGGACCAGTTCATCCACCCGCAGTTCTCCGACCAGGAGAACTTGTGCGCGGGGTCGATGCTCTGCTGCGCTGCGCACAGCGCTGCGGGCGACGCCGCGGCTAGGACAGCAAGAGTCAGAACTCGCGGACGCATGGTGATCCTCCGGATTAGCCGCCGTACACGAAGTTGCACTGCGGATGGCTGGAGGACTGGACCAGGCTCATGTCGCCGCCCGCCGCGACGTTGCACAGCGGGCCGAACGAGTTGCCGGGCGGGATGGAGAAGGCCGAAGAGACCGAGTTGCCGCGGCTGCGGTTGCAGACGACATGGCACCCCGTGACGCCGGGCTCGATGTAGATCGCCCCGCCCCCCGTGCCCGGGACCGTGCTCTGCGAACCGGCGCACTGGTTGTTCTCGATCACGCACCGGTCCCCGCCCGCAAGCACCAGGATGCCGCCGCCCGAGCAGTAGTTGTCCTCGACGCAGCACCGCTCGCCGTGGACGACGATGGCGCCGCCGAACGGCTGGACATTGGTGCAGTCGATGCACTCGTTCTCCGTGACGGAGCACTGGGCCTGCACGTCGATGCCCCAGCCCTGCTTGCAGGTGCAGCGGCACACCACCGAGCGCGACGAGCACTGGATGCTCGGCCCGGTGGTCTGCGTGACGCTGCAGTCGCTGACGCAGCAGCCGTCCGCGCACAGGAACCCGCCTCCCGCCAGGCCCGTGGCGCCGCCCCCGCCCCCGCCGGAGACCGAGCAGCACTCCACGCTCGAGTCGTCTCCCACGACGCACGCCCACGCATCGCACGAGCGGCAGTCGCAGTCGCACACCGAGCAGCGCGCCCCGCCCGCGATGCCGTTCCCGGCGATGTGGTGCGCATCGCAGTCCTCGCAGCAACTGTCGTCACCCATGACAAACCCCGCCGGGCACTCGTCGCATGTGCAGCACTCGATCGAACTGCTCGAGCCCACGCTGATCGCCACGCCGTTGCAACTCCGCACCACGCAGTCCTCCACGCAGCACCGCTCCAGGCACACGATCCCCGTGCCCACGTGGTGCAGCACCGAGCAGTCCTCGCAGCAGCAGCGGCTGCTGCAGAAGATCGCCCCGCCCGTGCCGCCCGTCACCGAGCAGCACTCGACGCAGCAGTCGGCGCCCACGGTGACCGCCGGGCCGAAGCAGTCGCGGACATCGCAGTCCGTCACCAGGCAGCGCGCCCCGCACTGGATCATCGACGCCGCGGGCGACTCGTTCCCGATCACGCAGCAGTCGCTGATGCACGAGCCGTCGGCGCACCGCATGCCCCCGCCCAGCCCGCTCACGCACGAGCACCCGTCGATCAGGCTCGACTGCCCGCAGCGGATCATCGAGCCCGTGCACGAACGCACGTCGCAGTCGCTCACCTCGCTGCCCGGTCCGCAGCGGCACACCGCCCCGGGCCCGAACGCCGCATCATCCGGGCACACGCACTGGTGGAACGAGCAGTCGCTCACGAAGCACGCGCCAACGGTCGGCAGGTCGCAGCAGCAGCCCTGCCAGTCCCGGAACGCGCAGTCATAGATCTCCACGTTGCTCACCGCCACGCCGGGCGGAAGCGGGCAGCGCACGCACGACAGCGTCCCCTGCGCGCCATGAAACGTGAACCCGCCCCCGTCGATGTCCACGTCGCTGCACCGAACCTCGATGCAGCACTTCCCCGCTTGCCCCGTCACGTCCCCGCCGAGGTAGTACGCCCCCGGCTCGTCGATCACGAACTGTGCCGTCGCCGACGACGGCAGGTCCTGGATGCACCGCCGCGTCTCCGGCGAGGCGTTCGCGCCTCCGCGCGCCACGCGGTCATACACCTGCTGCAGCGTCTTCCCGGTCGACGAGATCGGGCCCGGCGGCGGGTCGATCGGCCCGGCCTTGGCCATCCGCCCCAGCGCGGCCACGCCCGCAACGCCCGCGAGCCCCGCGCTCGCCAGAATCAGTCGCCGATCCATGTTGCTTTCCATGACGCTGCTCCTCGTATCTTCAATAGGTACATGACGGCGTTGCCGGTGCCAAGCCCGCGACAGGGAAAGCCGCTGCCGGCGCGACTCTCTGCTGATCGGTCCGTTGCGGGGCGGGCGGTAGCCGATGCCCACCAACCGGCATGCGAACAGAAATGACAAACCTCGATTGCCTTCGCGGCGGAGCGAGACGATTCCGCTCCGGCCTGTCCGCGTCCCCCGGCCGCTGGGCGCGCACCAACGCCTCGCCTGCCGTGACGCTCGCGGCCGAGTTCCCGGACATACTGCAACCGCTTGTCACGGCCCGACTCTCCGGCCATCACGGCAACGAATCACGCACGGACTCCAGTCCAGTCTTGCCGCGACCAGCCCGAATCTTGCACTTGCCACGCGTACTTTGTGCGAAAACCCCGCGTGCCCCCTCCGGCCCCGTCAAGGACATCCCGCAAACCAGGCGGATAGAAACGCAAAGATGTCCGTCACATCCACACCGCCGAGTCCGTTGAAGTTGGCGCACGCCAGATTCGCGAACCACGCCCCGAGAAACGCGAAAATGTCCGGCACGTCGCGCATCCCGTCGTGGTTGAAGTCCGCCGGGCAGGCGCGTTCCAGAATGAACAGCCGCGGCGTCTCATCGACGATGTAAATCGTCCCGCGCTCGTCGATGGTGATGCCCTCGGCGGTCGTCGAGATGCCCGCGAGGCTGAACGTGCCAAGCACCGCGCCGCCGCGGCTCACCTTCAACACCCGCGCGCTCTCCTGGCTGATGATGAGCAGGTTGTCCTGGTCCGCCGTGCCGACCAGCGAAGGCACCGCCGAGAGCACCGCAATGTCCGACAGATCCAGCACGCCCAGCCCCGCCGGAGAGAACAGATCGACCGGCGCCGCCGTGCCGGCCGGAAAATCCACCGCGGCGGTCATCACCCGCTGCGGCGACTTCTCCTTCACGGCGAAGTACTGCCCCGTCCGCGCCTCGAGGCACACGCCCTCGATCCCGCTGTTGCCCGTCTCCGCGCCCAGCGACACCACCGGCAACGTCGACCTCGCCACACTCCCGAAGCGCGTGTACGTCAGCAGGTACAGATTCTGCAGCCGCTCCTCCGCGATCACGAACCGTCCGCCGCCGATGAACGCGATGCCCTCCGTGTCCTGGAACCCCGTGAACGACATGGCCCCGAGATACGTCCCGGCGCGCGTGAACTCGCCGATCCCGAGCCCCGCATCCCCGACCACATACAGGTTCCCGCTCTCCGGGCTGTACGCGACCGATGACGCCTCGTTCACGAACGCCGGCAGCGAGACCGTCGAAACGATCCGGTACTCCGACAGGTCCACGCGCGCGGGCTGCCCCGTCGCCGTTCCATGAGCGAGCACGCAGATCAGCAACGACGCGAGCAGTTGCAGGCGGGAGAGCATGACCGCGCGAAAACACACTCGCGCGCACCCCCGGCGCCGGCGCAGTTGCCGACGCCGACCGGCAGTCCCGCTTCCCAGCCCGTCACTCGCCGATGCCTCACGCATCACCGGTTCGCCCGCCGCCGCCGCGTGGCTGCAAGCGCAGCGACCAGCAGAACCCCCGCCGACTGCGGCGCGGGGATCTGCACGATCTGGATCCCGCTGATCGCCCCCAGCGCGCCGTTCACCGAGAACACGTCGATCACCAGGTTCTGCGATGTCCCGAGCGTCACCGAATGCACCGAGTGCGTCGACCCGGGAACGAAGCCCCCGGGCCACACGCCGCCGATCACCTGCATCCCCAGTCCGTTCACGTCGATGCCGGTGGAGAGCGGGCCGAACGTCCACGTCGTGACGTACACGTTGTATGCCCCCGCCGCCAGTCCGCTCACCGTATACGTCTCGATGAACGGGATCGCGAGATAGTCATCCAGCAGCGCATCATCGTCTCCCAGCGTCAGCGGGTCGTTGAACCCCGCCAGGAAGCCGCCCGTGCCGGAAATCCCCACCGCCGTCGGCGCGCCGGCGAGATTCAGCAGCCCGCCCGTCGCGCCGCCGATGTAGGAGTTCCACACTCCCGCCGAAGGCGCTGCGCCCCCATACGTGCTCGATGGCAGGGGGGACGCGTTGCCGACATCGATGTTCAGGGACTGGGCCGTGGCGGAGGCGGCGGCAAGCGCCAGCCCTGCGCAGGACATGATCGCGTATCGCATGGTTCTCTCTCTCTCTCTTCTCTCTCTTGTGTCTCTTCTCTCACTTCACACGCCGGTCGATGCACGGCACAAGCCGATGCAGCGGGTGCCGCAGGGCCGGTTCGCCATGATCGACCTTTGAGAATCTACACCGGGATCAGTGCGGGTGCAATGGTCCACCGGCCCGATCTCAGCCCGCGCGCGGCCGCGATGACCTGCCAGGCCGCCCCATCACCTACGGGCACCCGGCAAACCAGGCGGAAAGAAACGCGAAGATGTCCGGGACCTGGATCAGCGAGTTGCCGTCGAAGTCGGCGCGCGGGTCCTGCGCAAACCACGCCGAAAGGAACGCGAAGATATCCGGCACTTCACGCACGCCGTTCTGGTCAAAGTCCGCTCGGCACGGCGCGGGGAGCGTCGCCGCCCACGCCTCGGTCTGGCCGTTGGGGTTCACGCCGAACCCCACGATCACCGTCCCGTCATCGCTCATCGCCACCGCGCTCTGCAGCGACCAGCCCGCTGTGGAAACTCCCGCCGCGGCCAGCGCGCTCGCCACGAACTGCACCGCGCCCGCGGCGTCCCACACCACCGCGGTGTTGTTCGATCCGCCCGACAGCGCGACTCCGCACGCCCGCCCGTCGTCCGTCACGTCAAACGCCCCGCCGCTGTCATAGAACACCGGGAGCGGCAGATCCACGCGCCCACGCCCGGCCGTCCACAGGAACGGCCTGCTCAGGCCGCTCGAGGTGTACGAACCCACCACCGTGTTCCCATCCGGCGACACGCCGCGCGCGATGCCCGCCCATTGTCCGCCGGAGAGGTCCACCATGCCGCCCGCCCCGGTCCAGCGCCACGGCCGGTTCGCAAACGTGTTGTCGTTGGCGTTGCCGACGACGACATTGCCGTTGTGCGAGCACGCGCGGGCGACCGTCGTGTGGCCCGGCCCGGCGGTCACCCCGGGGATCGTCCCGAGGTCCATCATCCCCATGCCGAGCGTCCAGCGGACGCCGCGTGTGATCGGCAGCGGTGGCGGCACGCCGACCTGCGCCTCCAGGTACTCGCCGCACGCCACGCCACCGTCGGCCGCGCACGCATACACCGTCCCGCTGTACCCGCCCGTGGGGGGATAGGGGATGGGTCCGGGCGCACCCGCGGCAACCCCGGGAGTGATCGTCCACACCACCGGCTGCCGGAACCCCGCGCTCGTCGTCGCTTCCCCGAATGCCACAAGGCCGGCGTTGATCACCGCGCGGGCCTCCGCGGATGTTCCACCCGCAAGCCGCGGCAGCGCCAGCGGGGCGGACCACCCGCCGCCGGGCAGCCGGAACCAGATCGCCCCGCTCTCCGCACCGTCGTTCGAGCGCCCGACAACCGCCGAGCCGTCCGCCGCGATCCCGTTCGCGCGGCTCGAAAACGTGCCGCCCGGCAGGTCGCCAAGCGGGTGAAAGGCGGGTGTCGTCTGTGCGGCCGCGACAGCCGCGCCGGCCAGAACCGTCAGAGCATGGACGATCGGGCTGCGCATGGAAAAGCCTCCGGTCTGAGACTTCAGCCTACCACGCGGCCGCGGTGGGCACCAGCGGAATGCCCGGTGACAGCAACGAAGCCCTGCCTGCGGAACGGAGCCCCGCCGGGGGGGAGGGAGGCCTACTTCGCCGGCTTCCACGCGCTCTTGAACGTCGTGATCGCGCTCGTTAGTTTCTTCTCGAGGTCCGCGTCCAGGGCCTTCTTCTGGGCCAGTTCATCGCGCACCGGCTTGCCGGTGGTGGTGAAGAAGTTCAGCAGGTCCTTCTCGAACGCCGCGACCTGCTTGGTGTCCACATCGTCCATGAACCCCTTCGACGCCGCGAAGATCGAGATGACCTGCTCGACGATGGTCATGGGGACATACTGGGGCTGCTTGAGCAGCTCAACCATTCGCGCGCCGCGGTCGAGTTGCTTCTGCGTGGCCTTGTCGAGTTCGGTGCCGAGTTGCGCGAACGCCTCGAGTTCGCGGTACGCCGCGAGGTCGAGGCGCAGCGAGCCGGCGATCTTCTTCATCGCCTTCACCTGGGCGTTGCCGCCCACGCGCGACACCGAGATGCCGACGTTCACCGCCGGGCGGACGCCCGCGAAGAACAGTTCGGGCTCGAGGTAGATCTGGCCGTCGGTGATCGAGATGACGTTCGTCGGGATATACGCCGACACGTCGCCTTCCTGCGTCTCGATGACCGGCAGCGCGGTCAGCGAGCCCGCGCCGTTCTCATCGGAGAGTTTGGTGGCGCGCTCCAGGAGGCGGGAGTGGAGATAGAACACGTCGCCGGGATACGCCTCGCGGCCCGGCGGACGCCGCAGCAGCAGCGACAACTGCCGGTACGCGACAGCCTGCTTCGAAAGGTCGTCATAGATGCACAGGGCGTGCTTGGGCGCGCCGGGCTTGCCCTCCTTGCCCTGCCACATGAAGTACTCGCCCATCGAGCAGCCCGAGTAGGGCGCGATGTACTGCATCGGCGCGGGGTCCGCGGCCGAGGCATTCACCACGATCGTGTAGTCCATCGCGCCGTACTTGCGGAGCGTCTCGACCACGCCCGCGACCGTCGATTCCTTCTGGCCCACGGCGACGTAGATGCACACCACCGCCTCGGGAGTGCCCCAGTACTGCTTCTGGTTGATGATCGTGTCGATCGCGACGGCGGTCTTGCCGGTCTTGCGGTCGCCGATGATCAGTTCGCGCTGGCCGCGGCCGATGGGGATCATCGCGTCGATCGCCTTGATGCCGGTCTGCATCGGCTCGTGCACGGGCTGACGCTCGGCGATGCCCGGGGCGATGATGTCCACCTTGCGGAACGTGTCGGTCTGGATCGCCGGGCCGTCATCCAGCGGGCGGCCGAGCGGATCGACCACGCGCCCCAGCATGGCCTCGCCCACCGGCACTTCCAGCAGGCGGCCCGTCGCCTTGACCAGGTCGCCCTCCTTCACCGAGAGGTAGTCGCCGTAGATGACCGCGCCGACCGTGTCCTCTTCCAGGTTGAACACCTGGCCCATGACCGCGCCCTCGGTCGTCTGGAACTCGAGCATCTCGCCCGCCATCGCCTTCGAGAGGCCATAGATGCGGGCGATGCCGTCGCCGATCTCGACCACGCGGCCGACCTCGGAGACTTCCAGTTCGGCCGAGAACTGCTGGATTTCCTGCTTGATGACGCTGGTGATCTCGTCGGTCTTGATCTTCATGGCGCTCGCTCTGGAAGGGCGGGTGGGGTGTCGAACCTGCTGCGCAGGAACCCCGGCGGCACGGCCCGAGGCCGCGATGCCGGGAGGGGCGGAAGGGTAGCCGGAATGGGTGCAAAAGTCCCGAAGGCCAAGGTCACGTGCGGCTAGTCCCCCGGCCCGGCGGGGAGCCGGTCGTCAGGGCGGACCCGACTCCGGAGTCGCCGGCTTGGTGTGCCGGGTCACTCGCACCCGGACAAAGGGATTGGCGGCAGACGCAGCGACGCCCGTCGGAAGTCCAAGGAAGATCACCGGACGGCTGATCGTTCCAGAACCGGGGGGGACCTGGCCAGGGTTCACGGCGGCGGAGGCGGAATCGGCCGCGGCCGGACGCTGGCGTTCGTTCTGAATCGCCTTGTTGAGGTCGTCGGTCGCGAGTTCGACCAGGGCCTTGACGGTGGTGTCGCCCGAACGGATCCGTGCGACCTGGTCGGCCGGGCCGGTGACGACGACGTCGTTGACGAACTTGTCCAGCACCTCGACCGTCCACTGCCCCGCGTCTTCGGTCGGGGGCATGCTGAACCAGACCGGCACGGCGGCAAGTTTGAACGATTCGACCTCCTTGCGGATGCGGAGCGACACCGCGACCACCTCGGGCTTGAACTCGACGAGATTGGGATCGATCGGACCGATCGAGGCCGGCAGCCTGACCGTGCCGTTCACGGTTCGCGCGCCGTCGCCCTTCACGCGGTCGAGTTCCTCGGCGCTGACCGAGGCGATCGGCTGAACGCCCTCGGTCAGACGCGCGGCAAGGGAGTCGGGCAGGCGGAGCGTCACCGTCGAGGGCGAGGCCGAGGGCTCGCCATCGAGCAGCATCGCGCGGGCCAGTTCCACCTTGACGGGCAGTTCGCGCTGCACCATCTTGCGGACCTCGACCGGGAGCACGGGCGGATCGACCGCGACGACGACGACGTTGAGCTTCCGCAGTTCGGGAAGGTTGGGGATCGCCTTGCTCAGTTGCGCGACCCGGGCGGTGCCGGCCTCGCGCGGCATGCCCTCGATGCCGTAGCGAAGCACCAGTTCCTTCCGCGGCAGTTCCCTGGCCTCGGCGATGGCCGAAGGCGTTCCTTCCACTTCCACCACGACCGAGCCGCTCCACGCCGTGTCCTCGGCGTTATAGATGTAATCGGAAGACGGATCCGAGTCGAGCGTGATCCGGATCGGGATCCGATCGCGAGAGACGCTCTCTCCCTCGGCCCAGACCCAGACGAGCATCGCAACGAAGGTGGCGACGATCGCCGTTCGGATCGTTTCCCAGCCTTTGAAATCGCGAAGTTTCGGCATGGGTGGGGCCCTCAGAGGGATGCGCCGCGCCGGGCAAGGCGGACTTCCAGTTCGGAGCGGAGTTTCTCCGGCGTGAGCCCCTGCTCAAGCCGGCCGCGCTCCGCGATGCTGATCGTCCCGGTTTCCTCGCTGACCGCGACCACCAGCGCATCGCCCTCTTTCGTGACGCCGACGGCCGCGCGGTGGCGAGAGCCCAGCGAAGGGTCGGGCATCTCGTCGGGCTCGGCCAGGGGAAGTTGGACGCCGGCCGCGGTGATCTCCGCGCCCTTGATGATGACGGCCAGGTCGTGCAGCGCCGAGCCGGGGAAGAAGATCGTCTGCAGCAGGCGCGCGGTGACGCGTCCGTGGATCGCTGTGCCGCCCTCCACCAGCCCCTTCAGAGACGTCTCGCGCTCAAAGACGATGAGGCCGCCGAAGCGGGCCTTGCTGAGATAGGCGGCCGCCTGGCTGACGGCCGCGGCGACATCCTGCACCCCGCCGGAATGGCCGCGACGGAGGATGGGCGCCTCGCCAAGGCGGATGAGACCGCGCCGGAGTTCAGGCTGGAAGACGACGATCAGGGTGATGGCCAGCAGGGTGAGGAAGTTCTCGTAGAGGAACTTGAGCCGCTGGAACGACTCCGCCTGCCCGAGGATCCGGACCAGCAGGGTGGCCATGACGACCAGTACGAGCGTTCCCTTGAGCGCTCCCGCCGCCCGCGTTCCCTGGACAAACCGCACGACGATGAACGCGACGATCCAGATGACCGCGATTTCGAGCGCGACCTGCCAGAACGAGTAGGTGTTGAGCCTCTGCACGAGGCGGTGGGACTTCGCGAAAAAGTGCTCGGTCCAGGTTGGGTCAGCGCCCGACTGCGCCCACAGCAGGGCGGAGGTGAAGAACTGGGAGCGATCGGCGAGCATGGATCGTGCGGTCCGTTGAGGCGGTGCGGCTGGTCGGGCGAGTGTACCCCGCGGCCCGACACTGCGCACGATCGGTACTATCGTCCGCCGTGCCGTACAAAGTCGTTCGATTCCAGCCGACCCCGAACCCCAACGCGCTCAAGTGCATCCTCGATGGTGCGCTGCCCGAGCCCATCCGCTCCTACCGCTCGGCGGATCAGGCCAAGGACGACCCGCTGGGCCGGGCCCTCTTCCAGATCCCCGGGGTGACCAGCCTCCTGCTCTCGGGCCAGTGGCTGACCGTGAACAAGGCCGAGGGCTCCGACTGGGGCGTCATCAAACCCGCGGTTCAGGCCGAACTGCTCAAGGCGTAGGGCCATGACGCGAGCAGCCGGCCAGAGCGGACCTTCGCGGCCGGGCTTCGGCCACGACACGATCGTCGCGCCGGCCTCGGGCCCGGGACGGAGCGCGCGGGCACTGATCCGGATGAGCGGGCCCGCGGTGGGGGAGTTGCTGGCCACGCACGTCGTGCCTGCGCCCGAAAGGGCCTGGGCGGTCCGGCGGGCGAGGATCCGACTGTCGCCGCCGGGGGCCGAGTTGCCCTGCCTCGCGGTCCGATTCGACGGGCCGCGGTCGTTCACCGGCGAGGATGTGGCCGAGTTGCTGGTGCCGGGCAATCCGTCCCTGGTCGAGCGCATCGTGTCGATGCTCGTGGGCCACGCCGGTGTTCGGCTTGCGCTTCCAGGGGAGTTTTCCGCCCGGGCGTACCTGGCGGGCAAGATGACGATCGAACAGGCCGAAGGCATCGCCTCGGGAATCGCGGCCCAGACCGATTCCCAACTCGCCGCGGCGGGGCGGCTCCTGGACGGCACCCGCGGGCGGGAGTACCGGGCATGGGCAGAGGAACTGGCGACGCTGCTGGCGCTCGTCGAAGCCGGGATCGACTTCTCCGATCAGGAGGACGTCGTGCCGATCGCCCCGGATGAACTCCGGCATCGCACCACGGCGCTCAGCGCGAGAGTCGGGCAGGCGCTCGGGTCGACCGCATCATGGGAGCGTGCCGGTGGGCGGCCGCGGGCGGTGCTCGTCGGAGAGCCGAACGCGGGAAAGAGCACGCTCTTCAACGCGCTGCTCGGCCGGCGGCGATCGGTGACGTCGGATCTGGCGGGCACCACCCGTGACGCGATCGCCGAGGAACTGGAGTTGTCGGCGGATGCTCCCGGTTCGGACAGCGTGCTGCTGGTCGATCTCCCGGGCTTGGATGCACAGTCGATCGCAGGGGGCGGAGCCATCGACAAGGCGGCGCAGGAGCGTGCCCGGACGGAGATCGCGCGTGCGGATGCGGTCATTCACTGCGATCCCAAGGGTCGGTTTGAACCGAGCCCGTGGGAGAGGCGCGGTTGCCCGGTGGTCCGGGTGCGGACGAAGGCGGACCTGTCCTTGGGCGCCGACGGCGCGGGCCTGGATGTCTGCGCCATCGATGGCTGGAACGTGCCCACGCTGCGGCGGGCAATCGCCGATGCGGTGCAGGCCGTCGACGCGGAGGATTCGGAGTCGGTGGTCCTGCCGCGCCATCGGCGGGCGCTCGCGGCGATGGCCGCGGGGCTCGAGGCCGCCCTGGGGGCGATGCCGCCGGAGGGGGCCCGCGTGCTGGGCTCGCCCGAACTGGTCTCGGCGAGCCTCCGCGCAGCGCTGGATCGTCTGGGAGAAATTGTGGGCGACATCTCGCCCGACGATGTGCTCGGCCGGGTGTTCGCGGTGTTCTGCGTCGGAAAGTGAGAACCCCGGACGCTCTTCCGCGGCGCGCATGACCGAGAGAGCATGTCAGGCAAGCCGGGCCAGCAGGCCCTGGCGGACCGTCGGCCACTCTTCGGCGATCACGCTGAAGTAGACCGTGTCGCGAACATAGCCGTCGGGCTGGATGCGATGCCTGCGGAGCAGGCCCTCGCGTTGTGCGCCGAGTTTGGCGATGGCGCGCTGGCTGTGGACGTTGCGGGCATCGCACTTCAGCGTCACGCGGACGCACCCGAGACGCTCGAACGCGTGCGCGAGCAGGAGCAGTTTGCACTCCGGATTGGTGCGAGTGCCGCGATGGGCCGGGGCGTACCAGGTTGCGCCGATCTCGACGCAGCGGTTCGGCGGATCGATGTCCAGGTACGAAGTCGAGCCGATCACGCTCCCTGACGCACGCTCGACGACGGCGAAGGCGACCGTCCTGGGGTGGGCGATGTGATTGGCGAGCCAGCGGTCAAAGGCCTCGGGGGACCACTCCGTCGGCCACGACAGGAAGTAGGGGAAGGTGGTCTTCGGCGTGATCGCAAACAGCGCGGCCGCGTCGGCCCGCGCGAGCGGGCGCAGCAAGACGTGCGATCCGGACAGGGTGACGGGCTCGACGTTCATCGCCTCGCGACCTCGCGAAGCGGGATCAGGGCGGCCGCGTGCACGGCACGCTGGATGAAGTTCTCGAGCCTGCCGCGGGTGGGCAGAAGCCCCAGCAGCACCACGACGGAAAACCCGACGCCGACCAGCGCGAGCCGCTCGCCCGAAAGCAGAAGGACGATGCCCGCGAAGAGGCCCGTTCCCTCGGCGAACGCGGCGCGGACGATGATGGAGTTGACCCAGAGCGCCGACAGCGCCCGCTCACGCGACTCGGGCTCGTCGGAGAGATTCGCCGCCATCGATGCGGCGCGTCGGGCGAAGGTGGCGCCGAACACCACGAACGTCGGGACCTGGGCCACCATCAGCGCGCCGAGTGCGAGCAGAAGGGGATCGATCCCGCCGAAGGGGCCGGCCGGCGCGGCGACTGCGCCGGGAGTCGTGGGCGGCGGCGGGTTCACCGGCCCCATGAGCAGCGCCGCGACGGTCAGACCGATCACCCCCGCCAGCAGCGCTCCCACGAGGATCTGCGGAATGCGGACGGCTTGCGAGAGCGCGGGGTTCATGCACGATTGTTGGCAATTCGGTGCCGGCGCGTTCAAAGAAAAACCCCGGGCCTGCGCCCGGGGTTTCAAGAGGTGCACTCTGGTCACGAAACGCGAGATCAACTCGCCTTCATCTTTTCGGCCTTCTTGCGGGCATCGTCCAGCGTGCCGACGTACATGAAGGCGCCCTCGGGGATGTCGTCGCCCTCGCCGTTGCACAGGCGCTCGAACGAGTCGATGGTCGACTCGAGCGAACTGGTGACGCCGGGGAAGCCGGTGAAGACCTCGGCGACGTAGAACGGCTGAGAGAGGAATCGCTCGATCTTGCGGGCGCGGGAGACGGTGAGTTTGTCCTCCTGCGACAGTTCATCGACGCCGAGGATGGCGATGATGTCCTGCAGTTCCTTGTAGCGCTGAAGGATCGACTGCACCCGCCGCGACACGGCGTAGTGGCGCTGCCCGATGATGTCCGCGCTGAGGATTCGGGAGGTCGAGGCCAGCGGGTCGACCGCGGGGAAGATGCCCTTCTCGGCGATGCCGCGCGCCAGAACGACGAACGCGTCGAGGTGGCCGAAGGCCGTCGCGGGCGCGGGGTCGGTCAGGTCGTCGGCGGGCACGTAGATGGCCTGCACCGAGGTGATGGCGCCCTTGCTGGTCGACGTGATGCGCTCCTGCAGTTCACCCATCTCCGTCGAGAGGGTCGGCTGGTAACCCACGGCGCTGGGCATGCGGCCCAGCAGCGCGGACACCTCGGAGCCGGCCTGCGTGAAGCGGAACACGTTGTCGACGAAGATCAGGGTTTCCTTGCCCGACTCGTCGCGGAACTCTTCGGCCATGGTCAGAGCCGAGAGTGCGACGCGGAGACGCGACCCCGGCGGCTCGTTCATCTGGCCGAACACCATGGCCACCTTGTCGAGCACGTGCGACTTCTTGCCGGAGGCGTCGATGTACTCGGCCTCCTTCATTTCACGCCAGAGGTCGTTGCCCTCGCGGGTGCGTTCGCCGACGCCGGCGAACACCGAGTATCCGCCGAAGTTCCGGGCCACGCGGGCGATCATTTCCTGGATGATGACGGTCTTGCCGACGCCCGCACCGCCGAACAGGCCGATCTTGCCGCCGCGGACAAACGGGCAAAGCAGGTCGATGACCTTGATGCCGGTCTCGAGGATCTCGGTGTTGGGGTTGAGTTGGCTGAACTCGGGCGGGGTGCGGTGAATCGGCTTCCGCTTGGTGTTGGTCGGCGCCGGCAGGCGGTCGATGGGATCACCCAGCAGGTTGAACACGCGGCCGAGCACCGGCTCGCCGACGGGCACCGTCACGGGGCTGCCCAGGTCCTGACAGGCCATGCCGCGGGCAAGACCGTCGGTGGAACCCAGCGCAACAGCGCGGACGCGTCCGCCGCCAAGGTGCTGCTGCACTTCGCCCGTCAGGCGGAGATCGCCGAAGACGGTCTTGGTCTCAACGCGGACGGCGTTGTAGATCTCGGGGATCTGATCTTCGGGGAAGACGGCGTCAAAGGTCGAGCCGATGACTTGGGTGATCTTGCCGGTTGTGGCCATGTCGCGCTCCGATGCCTCCGTCATGCCCCGAAGGGGGTAGGGGAGGGGTGGGGGATAAGGGGCCGAAGGATAGCTACCAGTCACCGAAGAGTGAATCAGTGGGCGGCATCGGAAGTTCAGCTTTGGCGCAATCCAGAGGAAGGGTTGGGGCCAGCGAGTGACGAAATGGGCAGGGCTAGCCCCGAAATCGGGCCCCAACCAGAAACAAGGACTCCACAAACGGACGGGGTCCCCGGGTGCGTGGTACCCGACCCATGTTTGAACGGATCAGAACGACGGCCCATCACCGCGGAAAGGTTGCGGGCGAAGCAGTGCTTGGTTGATTCGCGTTGGGTCGGGTATCGGCTGATGTGCTCTGATCGACCGCGTGATTTGGCGGCCACGACAAGCTTGTGCCGCCATCATGTTGTGCTCCCCAAGCACGACTGCTGTGTCCCCAGTGATTGGCGGGCCAGGTTGCTGAAGTCGGTCGATTGTGCGTCTCTTGACCGACAAAGCGTGCAGGAGATCGCCAATCGCGCTTTGGTTCATATGTGGCGTGGATCCAAGCCTCTGGTGACTGGAGAGGTTTGATCAAGTTTTCAAGTTCGGCTTCTAGAGCCGGCCCTGAGTCATAGTCCCGGTAAGGACTGATGGCAACGCGTTGACCTGACAGGTTGAGGAAGTTGCCATGCTCGTCGATGCCGCCTGCGTCGGCAACGTACGGGTAAGCCTCACGCAGAATGTCGCCGATCGGCAATCGCGGCGGCACCTGGTCGAACGGACCGTCGTACCACGTGTTGAGCATGATCTCGCGACGATGAACCCCGACCAAAATCAGCCTGCCGGTGTTGGGGTGTCGTACGAAGCAAAACCGGGAACGATCGCCGAACCAAGTCTCCAACTTGCTGCTGCCTCCGCGGCTCCACTTTTCCGGGAGCGGCTTGGCCGGATTCAACACGTAGTAGAACGATCGTCCGGGTTTCCAGTAGATCAGGTGCAGAAAATAGCCGGACTCGTCGCGAATGCCCGAGATCCACTGCTCGCCTTCGAGCAAGGCAAATGTCGGGGTCTCAAACGCCTCGCGGTCGAGTACGAAGATTCTTCGCAGTCCATCGAGGCGCAACTCGACTCGACGATCGTCGTCGCTGAGCGAGATGTGGATGCCATCGTGACCCGAATGAAACTGAGCGGTCACCAAGTCAGCTTGGTTGAATGCGTCAAAGTAGCCAACGGAAATGGCTCCGGCCTCGACATCGACAAATCGGATATTGCCGCTGACAAGCCTGCCTCCGAGCGGGAATCGGTAGTAGTAGTACCGTTCGCTTGGGTAAACTGCGACCGTCTCCGGCGAGGATTGAAGCACAAAGCGGAGCACCGAACTCGCGTCGAAGAAGTCCACTGCGAGTTGGTGGTTGGACATCGACTCGAAAGGTCCGGAGTCGCCGCGCCACTGCTCAATGCTCTGTGAGTTGAACTCGACTAGACAATCTGTGGTTGTGGGGCGGGTCACAGGAGACCACGACCGACAGCCAAGGGCGAGCAGTGCCAGAAGGATGAGCGTTGGAGTAGTTGCACGACGCGTGAAACTGAACCAAGCTTGGGACACTCGATGCCGAACTGCATTCGCAGGAAATGTCATGAGCACATGGGTCATGGCGGCCACGGGAACTGCGGGACGATTCCTGGGATGTCTCGGAATGTTGTCCACCACGAATGGTCAGGTGGGAATATGGGCCAACTGCCTGGAGACGGTTCTCCCCAACTTGTGGAAACGGTGACTGTATGCGTTGACGGCCAAGAGGGCTGAGGACCTGGCCACCCATTAGAGGCATAGTTGAGGTGTGCAGGCGGCCAACTGCCACTTGTCCCCGGAGCGTGAGTTGGCCCCCAGCCTCCGGATACCGACGAGTAGTGGTTTGGCGGCCAGACCATCTGGGAGGCCGACGCCTGGTGAGACCATTTCATGCTGATCGCATCGATATGCACCGGAGGGACCACCATCCTCTGCGAGTTGCTTGCTGTGTGGTGGGGCCACCATGTGCGCGATGTGTTCTGATCATGGTCGTCTGGCCAAGTAGTCGACGCCGAAGAAGAATGCCCAGCTGGCCAATGACCGCTGACACCGACAGCATGTGGTGGAGGACTTGCGGCAGATGCGATAACTCCATGTGCGGGTGGCGAAGTCCAAGTGCGGGACATATCCCACATGTGATTGGCCGGCCATGTCTTGCTAACTCGAGCTTCGTGTTCAGGCCACGACGTCAAGTTGTTCGAGTCATGAATTGTGTGACCATGCGGCCAATATGTGGATGGGGGGGGATAACTTCCTGAGATTCCGGTGAGATGGTTTGGCGGCCACCACGTCGGACGATTGGGAGGCCATGTATTGGAAACCCCTTCAAGGTGGCTCGTAGGCGCACACGCGCTTGCCATGAAGTGCTCACGTCCAAGCTGCCGGAGCGCGCCGACGTACGTATACGCCTTCCGGGCAATCTGATCGACTTCCGAAGGCGTGAAGCTTGTCCCGAGTTGCGTCGTAGTTACGAAGATGTCCGCTACATCCTTCAATCCATCAAAATTGATATCGCCTTCAGGCAACTGACTCAACACCGCTTCAACCGTCGCAAAGACGTCGCTCGTATTGACTGGTTGCCAGTCGGAAGTCGTCTTTCCATATGCTGATTTGAGCAGCTTGCTGATTGCCGCAATGACGTCCTCGCTCGTGACGTTCCCGTCGCCGTCAAGATCGCCCAGCGTCTCAAACTGAGGGCCATACAACTCGACGAGCCGGTCGTCCAGGATCATGGCAACATCGACATCGCTGACGGCGCAATCTCCGTTCCGATCACTCAATACCACCGGAGAGGGAGAGAGGTAGGTGGTCAGTTCCGTACGATCCGGCGGACCGGCAAGCGATGATGTGACGCATACAACGACAATCGAATGCGAAGCAAGATAGCGTGCAATCACCATGCCAATGCTCCTTGTACGAAAAGTGTACAAGAAAGCGAGGTCCCCGTCAAGCAGAGTGTTTGTAGCTGTCTTGAACGGATTGCGTAGGGGGTCGGAGATAGGTCACGCTCCGCCAGACCCATTCCATCGGTCCGATGCGGAAGGCTCGCATCCAGAGGACGCTGATGATGCACTGGCAGGCGAAGATTCCCAGCACGAATGCACAGCGTTCGGGGCGGCTCCAGCTCCCGAAGTGCGCCAGGCCCCAGTAATAGAAGACGAACGTTGAGATGACGGTCTGCGAGAGGTAGTTGGTCAGCGCCATCCGGCCGACATTGGACAGGACAAACGTGATGGGCCTGGCGATGCCGCGGCGCACGAGCAGCGCAAACGTGCAGAGGTACATGAGGCTGACCAGCGGTCCGCAGGTCATGAGCAGCACACCGGAAAGGCCGGCCGACCACCACTGCATGCCGACCCATCTGGGCAGCATCGCCGAGACAAACGCCCCCGGAAGGCCGACCAGCACGCCGAGCAGCAGGAGGTGAACGTGCCATCGATCGCCGGCAGCGCTGAAGAGGCCGAGTTTCAGCAGGGCCGCGCCGATGAAGAACATGCCCAGCACGTGCCAGCCGAAGCCGAGAACATAAAACACCAGGCACATGCCCCACGTGAGCGCCCGCGCAAGGAAACTCTGCACCCACGGCCCGTCGCGATAGGCGCGGGTCTCGCCCTCCAGCCAGTCCGGCGACTCCGGGCCGCCCTGAAGGCCGTCGGTCAACTGCCTGATCGGTGATCGGGTCTCGGGCGGCGCGGGCTCCGCGTCGGCCGACGTCCGCGCGGCGAGCCGTTCCTTCTGTGCCGCCGCGGCCGCGCCCGACAGCGAGCCCAGCCCGCCCTGCAGGGCCGCGGCGAACAGGACCAGCGCCGCGCCGATCCCCAGAAGCACCCGCGGGTCGATGCGAACGCACAACATGAGGATCAGTCCGGCGATGCTGTAGACAAACAGGATGTCGCCGTACCAGAGCAGCAGGGCGTGCGAGAGACCCATGATGAACAGCCAGAGTTGCCTGCGGATGTAGATGGCGTAGAAGTTGCCGCCGCGGGAGGTCACGCTCTGCATCTGCAGCGCGAGCCCCATGCCAAAGAGCATGGAGAACAGGGGGTAGAACTTGCCCTCGCAGAAGATCTTCACGAACGAGAAGCAGAGCGTTGTCAACGCGTCGCTGCTCTCGGCGGAGGGAGCGATGAACCTGCCGAAGGGCTCGCCGAAGGACTGGATGTTGACAAAGAAGATCCCCAGCAGCGCGAACCCGCGAGCCACATCGATCGCCAGGAGTCGGCTCGCGGTGGGGGCGAGACGGGGGGCGGGCTGTGGGGGGAGGGCAGAAGGGGCGGCAACCGCGGCATGATCCATGGCGACATTCTCCGGGACCGCTCGGGGGGGAGGGGGGCGGGTTTCGGTCGGAGCGGCGCTCGTCGTGGATGCGCGGCGATGGCCCAGCCTATGGCAACCAGGGCTGCGGCGGGAAACGCGGCGCATAAAAAAGGGCGCGCGGCCGGTGGCGGCTCGGCCGAGCGCCCGAGCGCGAGGATGTTCCCTGGAGCCGTCCCGATCGGAGAAGGCAGGTCGGCGGCGTCCTTGCCGTCAACCTTGACGCCGCGGCCGCTTCCTTGCGATTGCGGCGCGCCCCATCCGTGGTGAGACTGATCCACGAGTCCGTTCGATGTGGGTCGAACCTCGCGGGGTACGAATCAGGTTTTCAAACCCGCTTGACGCCTCGTTTCCAAGGCGGGCGGGTGGGCTCCGTCCCAACCCGGTCTCTCTCTCGACCGGTCTCTCTCTCAACCATCTCTCTCTCGACGGGTCTCTCGCTCCATCGAGAGTCTCTCTCTAGTTCCCTGCGGGGCGGCCGCTCTTCTTCGCCTCGATCCGCGCCACCAAATGCGGCAGCGCGTTGAAACGCTCTTCAAGCCTCGACTTCCACGAGGCCCGGTCCCAGATCTCCAGCCGGTTCAGCACGCCCACGATCACCACCTCGCTCTTGAGCCCCGTCAGTTCCAGGTGCGTCCTCGGAAGGGCGACCCGGCCGGCGCTGTCCATCTCGATCCGCTCCGCGAGGCCGAACAACTGCAGTTCCAGTTCCGACTCTTCCTCGCCCGGGGTCAGCGTCGCGGCGTGACGCGAGGCAAGGTTCTTGAACTCCTTTTCGGTGTAAAGCCGAACACATCCCTTGGGCCATGGAACACAGAACCACGCCGCCCCGTCTCGGTCCTGGTCCCATTGGTTGCGGACCTTGGCCGGGATCGAAACCCGCTGCTTGGCGTCGATGCTGTGCTCTGAGTGGCCTGTAAAGAGCACGGCAAGGACTCCCGGGGCGAGGTCGTGGGATTATCTCCCACTTCATCACACTTTGCAACACTTTCTTTCACTTCTGCACCACCTGGGGATAGTTTGCGGACGCACGGTGGGCGAAAGAGCCCAAGAACTGCCCCGCGATCGCTCGTATCACCTAGATTTGGGTGGTAGACTTTCCCCGGGTCCTTGTGGGATCGGTCGGAGAATGCGCAGTTCTCGCGCGGATCCGCCCGGTGGCCCACGCGTCGGAGGCTTTGGAGGCATGAACGCGTCGGTATCGCCCGATTTCGAGCGGGTACTCGGGCTGTTGCCCTCGATGACCTGCGTGCTGACGTCGGCGTTCGAGCAACGCCGCGGCGGGGTGCTGGTGCGCCGCGCGATGCAGTGCGCCGATGAGCCGGTGTGCATCGCCGTGGCGGTGCCGACGGGTCACCGGATCGCGACGCTGATCCGCGACAGCCACACCTTCGCCCTCTGCCTGCTCGATCGTTCCAACCGGCTGCTGATGCGGAAGTTCGACGGGCGGGAAGATGGCGACCCCTTCGACACCATCGAGACCATCCGCCTCGTCAGCACGGCGCCGATCCCGACCCGCGCGATGGCCGCGATCGACTGCGAGGTTGTGCGGCACTACGACCTCGAAGCCGATCACGAGATCTACATCGGCCAGGTGCTGGCGGTGCGGGCGATCAACCTGGTGCTCGAGCAGGTGATGCCCGAGCCGGTGATGAACGGGCAGCACGCCGCCGGCCAGAACGGACACGCGATCATGCCCGCGCCCGGCGAGGCGCCCCCGGCGATCATCACCCGCGCAGCAGGCTGACGATCCGCTCCCGCACCCTGCCGTCGAAAACGGCTTCGCTGAATCGCTCGGCGCTTGCGCGGCACGCTTGCGCAGCGCGGACCGGGTCGGCACGCACGTGCGTGCTCATGCGCTCGGCCGCCGCGGCGAGGTTCTCCGCTGTGGGAGCGCCCACGAGTTCGCCTGTCCGCCCGTCGATCACGCTGTCGAGCGCCCCGCCTGCGCCGGCCGCAACCACCGGGAGCCCGCAGGCCTGCGCCTCGACGGCGACGATGCCGAAGTCCTCAACCTGCGGGAACAGCAGCACCGAAGCGCGCCGGTAGAAATCGCGGAGTTGTTCATCGGAAACCCGGCCCAGGAACTCGACATTCGGGCCGGCGCGGCGGCGGAGTGCGGCTTCGTGCGAGCCGGAGCCGACGATGATGAGCTTCGTGCCCGCACGTTTCGCGGCGGCAACCGCCAGGTCCACGCGCTTGTAGGGCTCCAGCGCGCCGACGCAGAGCCAGAAGTTCTCGCGCGCGACTGAAGGATCTGGCGTGAAGAAGTCGGTGCGGGCTGGCGGATGAATGACGATGGAGTCGCGGCCGAAGCACCGCTTGATCTCCCGCGCGGTGTGCGTGGAGTTGGCGACAAACTCCGTGACGTTCGAGGCGGTCGCGCGGTCCCAGGCTTTGAAGCGCTCGCGCACCAGCCGAAGGCCGACGCCGCGGAGCCCGCCGGAGTACTGCGAAGACTGCGACCAGACGTACCGCGCCGGCGAGTGGCAGTAGCACAGATGCGGAACCCCGGCAGGCGGGCGGAGTCCCTTGATCGCGGCGGAAGAAGTCGAGATCAGCAGGTCGATCGGCTCGCAGGCATGATCCGCGGCGAGTTTCGTCGAGAGTCCGTCAACCGCACTCGGGTACAGCGGGAGGAGCCAGCGCCGGAGGCGGGTGTTGCCGCCGGGGATGCGGGAGAGGAAGGAGGTGGTCTTGGGGAGAGCATCGATGGCGGTGGTCATCGAACGCCCGTCATCGGTCATCAGGTAGAGGCGGGGCGGCGCGGCAGCCGGGAAGTCGGCCGCGATGATGCGGGCGATCCGGTCGAGCACGGCTTCCCCGCCGCGGAATCCGCAGAGCCAGTCGTGGGCGAGGGCGATTCGGGGCGGGGTGGACATGGGCGGGGGGAGACGACAGGAGGAACACAGAGGGAGCAGAGTAAGCGGAAGGGAGCAGAGGAGGAGAGTTCTTCGGGAGGGCGTCGTCAGCCCGATACGATCCTGCATGCCAGCCTGTCCCCCAACACCCGCGAATCGCTTTGGCCTGGACTATCGCGAGGAGGCCGCGAAACTCGGCCGGCCGGTGGTACCGATCATCGATGCGCACACGCACATTCACGGGGAGCGGGCGAGCCGGATCTATGACGAAGCGCGGCGGCTCTTCGGCGTCGTGAAGACGTACAGCATGACGCAGATCGGGCACGCTCCGACCGTGCGGGATGCGCTGGGAGACTCGATCCGGTTCATCGCGATCCCGACGTGGAGCGACCCCGACAAGGCCAGCGCGCACGGGATGGGGTATGTCAAGACAATCGAGCGGTTCCGGCGAGAGTTTGACAGCCGGATGCTGAAGATCTGGGGCTCGCCGCGGCTGCGGGACATTGTGCCCGGGGGAGCCGGCGCGACGGATATTCGCGACCTCGACAGCCCGGCGCGCATCGCCGCGTGCGAGGCCGGGCGCGACCTGGGGATGATGTACATGGTGCACATCGCCGACCCGGACACGTGGTTTGCGACCAAGTACGCCGATCCCGCGAAGTACGGCACGAAGCGGTCGCACTACGAGGCGCTCGAGCGCATGCTGGACCGGTTCGAGAGCCCGTGGATCGCCGCGCACATGGGCGGGTGGCCGGAGGATCTGAACTTCCTCGATGGCCTGCTGTCGCGGCACGACAACCTGTACATCGACACATCCGCGACGAAGTGGGTCGTGCGGGAACTGGGCAAGTACTTCCCCGGCCGGACGCGGGCGTTCTTCACCAAGTGGCGAGGGCGCGTGCTCTTCGGCTCGGACCTGGTGGTGATGGAGGACCAACTGTCGCCCGCCAAGAGTGGCGCAGGGGCGTCGCCGATGGCGGACCTTGCGGACAGCCCGGAGTCGGCGTTCGAGTTGTACGCGAGCCGGTATTTCACGCTGCGGACGATGTTCGAGACCAACTACGAAGGGGAGTCGCCGATCGCGGACCCGGACCTGATGATGACCGAGCCGGAGAAGTACAACGCGATGTCCGCGCCGACGCTTCGCGGCCTGGGAATTGACCGCGACCTCCTGAGCGTCCTGTACGCCGGCGCGGCGGAGCGGCTGGTAGAGGGGTGGTGGAAGTCGGCGCACTGATGTAAAGGCGGCAACGCAGGTCTACCAGTTGTTCGGGTACTCTCACCAAGATGGGGAAACTCAGTGAATCGATCCGATCGGCGATCGCGGCTGACCGCCTTCTTGTCAGTTCGCATGCGGACGACATGTTTCGCGACCGAGGCATCGCGCTGTGGCAGGTCATCGCCGGCATTCCCGAAGCCCAACTCCTGATCGAGCGTCCCCGGTCTCTGCCCCACCCCGTCGCCGAGTACGAGTTGATTCTTCCGGACGGTACGCCGGTCAAGGCCGTCTGGTCATACATCGCGCCATTGGATGTCGCCAAACTGGTGACCGTACACTTCTTTGATCGGTGAAACCATGCCACAGCCGCTGAACACCCCGGGGAAGCGCGTCCGCCTGACCAAGTGGATTCACGGACGGCTGTGCGTTGCCCGTGTCGAGGTCGAGGCAGTTGTCCCGGATGCAGACCCGTCCGAGCCTTGCTTGGAACCCGCGACCGTCAGATGGCTGGACCAGTTGCAAAGTCTGGCCGACGCGGGCGATGTCGATGCCCTTGAGAAGCACGGCGAGGTGTTCGTCAGGCGATCGGCCTAGTCATCTCGGATCGGACACCCGGCCAGTACGGCCGCGGAGCGTGAGCGATGTGCGTTAGTCCGATGCGTGATGCTCGAGGATGTCGACCACGCCCTTCGCTTCCGGATACGGCGACACATAGTCCGCCACCTTCTTGATCTCCTCATGCGCGTTGGCCGGGCACGCGAAGAACGCGACGCGTTCGCGGATCGGCATGTCGCTGGGAGTATCGCCGATGCCCATCAGCCGCTCTCGCTCCGTGCCCGTCGCGGCGAGCAACCGGTCCATCCCCGTCCCCTTGCTCACGTGCGCCAAGTCGCAGTTGATGTAGAACCACGTCATCGAAACTCGCAGCGGCCAGCCGCGAGCGGCAAACTCGTCGCGAACCCGCGGCCCGATCGACTTCAGATACTCCGTGTCCGCGTGGTACAGAGAGATGGATGCGGCCTTGCCGGGCTGCTGGGAAACGCCCTTGGGACCGTATTCGGCTTCGATGAACGCCGCGGCCTCGCGGACGGCAGCGCGGTGAGCGGGAGTGATCGCCGGATCCATCTCGTAGCGGTTGTCGGCGGGGTTGTACATCCACACGCCGTTCTCGGCGATGCAGGGGGTGGAACGGTTTGCGAGCAGGCGACACATCGCCTCGGCAAACGGCTGCGGCCGGCCGGAGCAGATGGTGAGCAGGGGGCGGTCGCGATCGGCCTGCGCGAGGCGGTTGTGGGCGGCGATGCGGCCAAGCGAGTCGAGGTCCATCGGCGAGGTGTCCTCGGCGACGAGGCAGCCGTCGTTGTCGGAGATGATGAGGTCGAAGCGCGGGTGGGAAGTGTGCATGGGGGTCCTGAAGGAGGAACACAGAGGGAGCAGAGTAAGCAGAGGGCAGCAGAGGGGTAAGAAGCCAGCGAGGCAGCGAAGAGCAGGAACGGAGAACGAGAGCCATGCTCCAAAGAAGACTCGGCTCAGTGCATGACATGGTGGAATCGGGGATAATCCACGTCGACATCCGACATCCGACATCCGACATCCGACATCCGACATCCGACATCCGACATCCCTTGCTCCCCCTCCTGACCATCACCGTCTTCCTCTCCGCAGCGCTCATGTTCACGCTGCAGCCCCTCGTTGCGAGGCTGCTCCTGCCGGTGATGGGCGGCAGCCCCGCCGTATGGAACACCTGCATGGTGTTCTTTCAGGCCGTGCTGCTCGCGGGATATGCCTACGCCCACGCCATCGGCGGGATGAACCGCGGCGGAAAAGGGGGCAAAGGGGGGACCGCGCGGCTTGGTGCGGCGGTGCACCTGGCGGTGCTGGTGGTGGGGATGGCCGCGTTGCCTGTCGCGTTGCCGAGGTGGGCGATGAACCCGCCCACCGCGGGAGGGCAGGCGTGGTGGGCGTTGCTGGTGCTCGCGGCCGTCGCGGGGCTGCCGATGTTTGCGGTATCGGCGACAGCGCCGCTCGCGCAGCGACTGCTGGCAGCGTCGCGCCATCCGGCGAGGGAGAAGCCGTATTTTCTCTATGCCGCGAGCAACGCGGGCAGCCTCCTCGCGCTGCTCTCGTATCCCGTGCTGATCGAGCCGGGCATCGGCCTGCGGCTTCAGGGGCAGGTTTGGATGGCGGCGTACGGCGTGTTTGTCGCCATGGCCATCGGGTGTGTTGTGCTGGCGATGCGCGTGGGATTCGGTCCGCCCGATTCCGCCGCGAGGGCCCCGACGAAGCCGCAGCGCGCAGCGGAAGCACGCATTGAAGCCCCCGGAGCGCCCGCGGCTGGCGGGGCCGCGTGGCGCGAACGGGCATGGTGGCTCGCGCTTTCGGCCGTGCCGTCGAGCCTGCTGCTGGGCGTGACGAACTACCTCTCGACCGATGTCGCGGCGATCCCGCTCCTCTGGGTCGTGCCGCTGGCGGTGTACCTGGGCACGTTCATCATCGCGTTCTCAGAGCGGGCGCGGGCGGGCGTCGGGCCGCAGGTGACCACGTTGATGCTGCCGGCGATGGCGTTGTCGATCGCGCTCACGCTCAATCTCGGGTACACGCTGGGCGTGATGATCGCCCAGCAGTTGCTGCTGCTGCTGGTCGCGGCGCTCGCGTGCCACGTCGAACTCGCCCGGCGTGCGCCCGCCCCGGCGCGGCTGACCGAGTTCTACCTCTTCGTCGCGGCGGGCGGCGTGCTCGGCGGCGCCTTCAACTCTCTCCTCGCGCCGGTGGTCTTCGATTCCGTGCTGGAGTATCCCGTGGCCATCGTCGCGGCGTGCGGCGTGGCGATGCTCGCCGCAAGCCGCGTCAGCATCGCCGGATGGTGGCGTCAGTCGGCGGCGGGGCTGCTGATCGGTGGCGCGGCGGCGGGCGCTGTGGTCGTGCTCCGCGTGTGGATCGATTCGACCTGGGAGGTGGATGAGCGCCTGCTCCGGGTGCTGGCGTTCGGCCCGGCGATCGCCTGCGCGGTCCTGTTCTGCCGCGCACGGCCGCTGTGGTTTGCGGGGGTGCTGTGCGGTCTGCTGGCAGTGGCGTGGAACCAGCCTCGGCGCGGTGACGAGGGCGGTGGGCCCGTGCTGCTCGCCGAACGTACGTTCTTCGGCGTGCACCGCGTCAACGCATCGCCGAGCGGCATGTTCCACACGCTCACGCACGGCACCACGGTGCACGGGTTGCAGTTCCGCACAGAGGAACTCCGCACAGTTCCGACGATGTACTACCACCCGACAGGCCCCATCGGCCATGTGTTCCGCGCGCTGGAGAGCAACCCCGCATGCCCTGGCCCTCGCCGCGTCGCTGTGGTGGGACTGGGCTCGGGCGCGCTGGCGGCGTATGCGCGGCCGGGTTCGCCCATCGAGTCGATGGACTTCTACGAGATCGACGCCGCGGTGGTGCGGATCGCGCGCGACTCGCGACTCTTCACCTATCTGTCGGATGTCGCGGAGGCACGCCGGGCCGCGCAGCAGCCGCTCTCGCTGCGCGCGATTGTGGGAGACGGGCGGCTCGAACTGGTCCGCGCTGTCGATCGCGCATACGACCTGATCGTGCTCGACGCGTTCAGTTCGGATGCGATCCCC
The DNA here is from genome assembly GCA_964409775.1 of uncultured Phycisphaeraceae bacterium. Lineage (GTDB taxonomy): Bacteria > Planctomycetota > Phycisphaerae > Phycisphaerales > UBA1924 > JAHBXL01. Next base: position 157,174 of record CAYPEI010000004.1, read on the forward strand.
GTGCACCTGCTGACGCTGGAGGCGCTGGGCGTGTACCTCTCGCGGCTGGCGCCGGGCGGCATCATCGCCGTTCACATCTCCAACCGGCACATCGATCTCGTGCCCGTGCTGCAGGCGATCGGAAAGGCGGCGACGCCGCCGATGGTGGCGTGGTTCGCCAACGACCCGACACCGACCGGCGCGCTGCGGAAGGAGGGAAAGGCCGGCTCACAATGGGCCGTCCTGGCGCGCGATGAGGCCGATCTGCGCATGCTCCACGATACGCCGGGGATGTTCTGGGGAGTGCCGGACCGGCCGCTCGGGGCGCGGGCGTGGACCGATGACTGGTCGGATGTCGTTGGGCAGTTGAGGGTGTTCAAATGATGCGTGGGGTGCTCGGGCAGCGAGGCGCGGGTCCCGTGGTTCGGGTTTCGGGCCCGAGGCATCGGCCGCGCTCGGAAGAGACCTGCCGCAAACGGGATCAGCGTGCGGACGACTCGATCTGACCCGACATCCGAAATCCGACTTATCCTCTCCCCATGCCCGCACTTTCCTATCAGACCGCCGGCGAGTCGCACGGACCCGGGATGTTCGCCATCATCAGCGGCCTGCCCGCCGGCTTGCCCATCGACCTCGACTTCATCAACAGCGAGTTGCACCGGCGGCAGGGGGGCTACGGCCGCGGCGGACGGCAGCGGATCGAGTCCGACACCGCCGAGCCGCTGACCGGCGTGCGGCTCGGAAAAACGATCGGCTCGCCCGTCGTGCTGAAGATCGTCAACAAGGACTCACGACTCGATGATGTGACGAAGACGCCGCCCGTGCACCTGCCGCGGCCGGGCCACGCCGACCTTGCCGGCAGCGTCAAGTACCTGACGACCGATTGCCGCGAAACGCTCGAGCGGGCCTCGGCGCGCGAGACGGCCGCGCGAGTCGCCGCAGGCGCAACGGCGAGGCTGTTCCTCCGCCACATGCGCGAGAGCGGCATCGGCGGGACGAGCACCGAGGGGATCGAGGTGTTTGGGTTTGTGCGGTCGATTCTTGATGCAGAGTGGGATGGGGAAGTGAACGAAGGGAACTGGAGGTCGCTTGTTGCCGCGCGTGATGCGAGCGACACGTATTGCCCGGATGGAGTGGGGGGGGCAGATGGAACGGTGACGAAGCGACAGTGCGAGATCATCCGGCAGGCCAAGATCGACAAGGACACGGTGGGAGGTCTGGTCGAGGCGCACGTCTTCGGACTGCCGCCGGGAATCGGGTCCACCATGGATTGGCGCGACCGGCTCGATGCCCGCATCGCGTACGCGGTGATGGGCATCCAGGCGTTCAAGGCGGTGGAGATCGGGCTTGGCAAGGGCTGTTCGCGGCTGCCGGGTTCGAAGGTGCACGACCCGATCCGCTTCGAAAAGTCGAGGATCAACTCGCCGTCCCTCGGGTTCGTGCGCGACTCCAATAACGCGGGAGGAACCGAAGGCGGCATGAGCAACGGCGCGCCGATCGTTGTTCGCGGCACGATGAAGCCCATCTCGACGCTGCTCCGCGGCATGCCCAGCGTGGACCTGAACACCAAGCAGCCCGCCATGAGCGCGTACGAACGCTCGGACATCTGCGCGGTGTCCGCGGCGAGCGTCGTGATGGAAAACGTCGTCGCCTTCGAAGTGGCCCGCGCGTTCCTGGAGAAGTTCGGGGGTGACTCGCTCGAAGAGACCCGCGGCAACTACGAGCGGTTCCTGAAACTCGCCAGGCTCCTGCCCCTGTCGAGCGACCCCGCGAAGGCGATCGCGTGAACGGGGAAGCGCGATGAGCGGCTTCGACGCCTGGCTGCGCCGTGTTGTTCCCGCCCTGCCCACGCTGTCGCGCAGGCGGTGGCTCATGGCGCCGCTCGATGCGATCGACTGGTTGTTGCGCCGGCCATACGCCGAGTTCCGCGATCTGCCGCCCAACCGCTTCCGCATCCGCGTGGGTGTCGGGAACCGGATCCTGTTCAACGCCGCGCACTTCCGCCTGTTCCCGGTGAACTTTTGGCTCGAAGCGCTCAACGCCGGGGTGCTGCGGATGGACTCGAACATTCTCGATATCGGGTGCGGCTGCGGACGCTTCGCGTTCGTGTTGCGGGAGTTTCACTTCCACGGTCGCGAGTTCACCGGGCGGTACACAGGCATCGATGTCGATGCGGAGATGCTGGATTGGTGCCGCGGCCGATTTCCGGCCGAGCGGTTCCGTTGGTTGCAGGTGGATGCGAGCAGCGCGGTGTATGCGCCACGAAGCGAAGGCGCCGGCGCTCCGGCAACGCAGAGCGGTTCGAAGAGGTTCGACGTCGCCGATGCATCGCAGGACTTCGTGCTCGCAAACTCGCTCTTCACGCACTTGCTGGAGGATGACCTCCGGTCGTACATCCGCGAGGCGGGGAGGGTCCTGCGGCCGGGCGGTCACCTCCAGTTCTCGGTGTTCCTGATGGAGGATGTGCGCGACGACCAGGCCCGCGGTGCACACCCCGGCCGCTGGACGTTCCGCCACAGGGTCGGCCACGCCTGGGTGGAGAACGAGCGATTGCCGGAGGCGGCGGTCGCCTACGAGCGCGGGTTCATTCAGGCGGAGTGTGCCGCGGCAGGATTCGCGAAGCCCGAGGTCTTCCGGACGCACACGCACTGCATGATGCGCTGGACGCGGCTGGCCTGAGTCACCGCCCCGGAGATTCGGATCCCGGGCGGTGCATCGGGCTCGCGAGCCGAAACCGCGGGCGGCGATTTCCTAATGACCACCGCGGAGTCACCAGGAGTTCATCCATGAGCAGCATCGCCGCGGCGACGGGACAGAATGAGCATGGCTGCGGACGCAGCGGCGGATGCGGATGCCGCGCCGGGAAGTCGGCCGGATACCTGGCCGCGCTCACGCTCGCGGCATGGGGTATTCAGATCCCGATGCTGTTGCTGGCCGTGCCGAAGTTCGCGGAACGGTTGGGCGACTTTGGAGTGCAGTTGCCGGTCCTCTCGCGCGTCGTCATCGATTGGTCGCGCTGGATGGGCACGGAACTCTTCGCGACGAAACTCACGGGCGCAATGGTGTACGGCGCATCGCTGGTCGTGCTGTCGGTCTTCGCCTTCGCGCTGGCGAAGGTCGGCGGAAGGTCCGGCAGGGCCATCGTGGTGATGCTGGCGCTGCTGGGCGGAGCGATCGCGTGCGGGCAGGCCGCGGCGGTGATTCTCCCCGCGATGTCGGCACAGCGCACTGTGGACAGTTCCGCGACGAACGCCGCCCCGTGATTCTGCTGCTACAGATTGATCGAGATGCCCGACTCCAGCGCCACGCGCTGGAGCGCATCCTTCAGGCGCTGCACCTCGCGCTCCAGCGCATCGACCCGCGCCGCCAGGCCGGGCGTGGGGGTCGCCGACGCCGCCGAGCCGGACTCGCCCCGTGATGCCGCCGGCGGTCCGCCGCTGTCCGAAGGTTCATCAAGCGCGTGCAGTCCCGGGCAGAGCAGTTGAACGTACCGCCGCGCATGGCCGCCGGGGACCTCGCGGACCATCGGCTCCTCGGGTCTCATCAGCGATGCAAGCACGCCCTGCAACGCCTCCAGCGACTCGATCGGGTGCATGCGCGAGGCGTTGGACCTCAGTTCACCGGCGGTCTGCGGGCCCCTCAGCATCAGTTCCGCAAGCACCACCAGCGCGGGCGTCTCGACGTTCAATACCTCGCGGGCCACGTGCCGGAACTTCGCGACGCGGCTGCCCGAGAGCATCGCCTCGCGCACCAGCCCCTTGGAACGCAGCGACTCCACCGCGTCGAACACGCGGTCCTCATCGAAGTCCGTGATCGGGCTGCGGCAGTTCTTCTGGTTGCAGCCCACCGTCAGCGAGTTCAGCGACAGCGGGTATTGCTGAGGCGTCGTCAGCGCCTTCTCGATCAGCACGCCGAGCACGCGGCATTCGTCGGGTTTCAGCGTCACCATGCACGCAGTGTACCGAAGAGGAGAGCCGGACCCTTTGAAACAAGAGTCAAGCGGTTGACACCCGCCGCGGTTTCGTGGGACAATCCAGTATGGCCAACACAACCGACTTCATGGTCGTGCTTCCCGACGGTCGCCGCTTCGGCCCCGCTTCGATCGACATCGTCGAGCAGTGGGCCAGGGAAGGCCGCGTGCCCGCCGCGGCTCAGATCGAGCCGGCCGATGGGCTCTCTCCCGCCCGGCCCGTACTCAGCGAACCGCGGCTGATGGCGGTGCTGGGTGCACCGCCCACCGTTGCCGGTCAGTTGTCGGCCCCGGCCGGGGATGGGGGAGTTTCGACGCTGATTCCTTATAAGAACGGGCACGCGCTCGCGGCCTATTACCTCGGCATCGCGGGGCTGATCCCCCTGCTCGGGATCGTGCCGGCGCCGATCGCGCTGGCGCTGGGTATCTCCGGCGCCAAGCGCTACCGGGCCAATCCCGCCATCAAGGGAATCGTGCACGCCTGGATCGGCATCATCCTCGGACTCCTGGGAGTGCTCATCTCCGGCGGGCTGATCACGCTCATGATCGTTGGAATGTTCGCGTAGGCTCGCTGTCCGAGCCTGTTGCGAGAGGGAGGGCGCGTGAAGTTGTGGCTCGTTCCGGTCGCCGTGCTCGGAGTCGTCGCAGTTGCGGCCGCGGCGTCCCTGTGGCTGCACGGACCGTGGGCGTTTCTCGTGTTCGCCACCGTCATCGTGGTTGGACTGGGTGCTGCGCCGGTGGTGTTTTCGGTTCGAACCCGCGGAAGCGAGGCCCGCCAACAGGCGAGTCCGAAGATCGACCGGAAAGGCGATCGATGGTAAGTGGCTGAAAATAAACGACTTGGAGAGCATCTCCAACGTAGAATCGGGGGCTTGTCCATGGAAAGGGCGTGGCTATACTCCCAACCCGCCACTCGGAGCCCCCGAGACCGGCGGAACATCCAGAACCGTCAGCACCACCAATCCCGCGGAAGGCCCTTGGCCGGCTTCCGCTGACCTCGCCCGGCGCGGGGGGGACGGTGGGAGGTGGAGAAAGTCATGGCCAAGAAAGAAATTACCAAGGTGTTCAAGGTCCAGGCCCCCGGTGGCAAGGCGACTCCTGCGCCCCCGCTCGGCCCGATCCTTGGCGGTGCCGGCGTCAACCCCGGCCAGTTCATCCAGAAGTTCAACGCCGAGACGGCCAAGTTCAACGGCAAGATCGTTGTCGCGGTCGTGACGGCGTATTCGGACCGCTCATTCACGTTCGAACTGAAGTCCTCCCCGGCCGCGGAACTCATCAAGGAGGCCGCGAAGATCGAGAAGGGCGCGGGCGTCCCGAACAAGGACAAGGTCGGCAAGGTCACCAAGGCGCAGGTCAAGAAGATCGCCGAGGAGAAGTTTGCGGACCTCGGCGCGGCCAGCATCGAGGCCGCCATGCGGACGATCGAAGGAACCTGCCGCCAGATGGGCGTCACCGTGGTGGAGGGCTGAGGACCATGGCAACCAAACTTTCAAAGCGCCACAAGGCGAATATCGATCTGGCCCCCAAGGAGGCCCTTGATGCCGCGCATGCATGCGAGGCGGTCAAGAAGTTCAAGGGCCCGAAGTTCGACCAGACCATCAACGTGGTGATGCACCTGGGGATCGACGCGGCGCAGGCCGATCAGGCCATCCGCGGCTCGGTTTCGCTCCCCAAGGGCATCGGCAAGGCCAAGCGCGTCATCGCGTTCTGCCGCGAAGACCAGGTCAAGGGTGCACGCGAGAACGGCGCGATCGAGGCCGGCGCGGACGACCTTGTGGCCAAGGTCGAGGGCGGCTGGATGGACTTCGACGTCGCCGTCGCCTCTCCGGACATGATGCGAGTCGTGTCCAAACTCGGCAAGGTGCTCGGCCCCAAGGGCCTCATGCCCTCGCCCAAGAGCGGCACCGTCACGCCCGACGTCCCCAAGGCCGTCAAGGAGTACGCCGCGGGCAAGGTCGAGTACCGCAACGACAAGAGCGGGAACGTCCACGCCGTCATCGGCAAGATGAGTTTCTCCGCGTCGGACCTCGCGGCCAACCTTGAGCACTTCATCCATCACATCGAGCGTTCCCGTCCGAACACGGCCAAGGGCGTGTTCATCAAGAAGTGTGTGATCAGCGGATGCATGACCCCCGGCGTGCCGGTGAAGATCGTGTCGGCCGCGGTCGAATCGTGAACCGCCCCCTGAGGTGAACCATGTCCAAGACCATCAAATCGCTGATCATCGGCGAATACCGCGAGCGGATCGAGGGCATCGCGGATGCAGCCCTCATCAGCATCCGCGGCGTGTCGTCCAATGACACCAACAAGATCCGCCAGAAACTCCGCGGCAAGAAGATCGAGATCTCGGTCGTCCGCAACGCCCTCGCCCGCAAGGCGTTCGAGGGCACCGGCCTGGCCGGGCTTGAGCCGCTGCTCCAGGGCGCAACCGCCATGGCCTACGGCGGCGAGTCCGTCGTCCACGTCGCCCGCGAGATCGTGGGCCTCCTGGCCGACTTCCCCGCCATCGAACTCAAGGGCGCCATCCTCGACGGGACGCTCTTCAAAGGCAAGGAAGGCCTGAAGGAACTCTCAGGCTTCCCCACCCGTCAGGAAGCACTCAGCCAGACCGTCACCCTCATCCTCGCACCGGCCGGAAAACTGGTGTCGCAGGCCAAGGGCCCCGGCGCAGCGCTGGCGGGCATCATCAAGAGCATCGAAGAGCGGCTGGAAAAGGGCGAGACCATCGCCCGGAAAGCCGGCTGAGCAACCAGGACTCTACGACCGACTGGCCCCTCGGGGTTAAACGCCGGAACAGGTCCGGCGCCTCTCGGACGAGAATGTACGAAAACGGAAGGAACGAACCATGTCGACGATTCAGGAACTCGGTGACAAACTCGCGGCCCTGTCCCTCAAGGACGCGGTCGAGTTGGGCAAGTATCTCAAGGACACCTACGGCATCGAGCCCGCGGCGGGCGGCGCCGTGATTATGGCGGCTGCCGGCGGCGGCGGCGGCGCGGCGAAGGCCGAGGAGAAGACCTCCTTCGACGTCGTCCTCAAGGCTGTCGATGCCGCGAAGAAGATCGCCGTCATCAAGGTCGTCCGCGAGATCACCGGCCTGGGCCTGGCCGAGGCCAAGGCCTTCGCCGACAACCCCGGCAAGCCGGTCAAGCAGGGCGTGACCAAGGAAGAGGCCGACAAGATCTCCAAGCAGTTGACCGAGGCCGGCGGCACGGTCGAACTCGCCTGATCGAGATCGTCCCGACTTCAGGAACCAGGCCCCCCGGGGCTTTCCCCGGGGGGCTTTTTCGTCCTCCACCGCAGTGTCCCCCCTTCCCGGGGGAGGGCCGTGCGGAGGCGGCTTGCCTTGAAGCCCGGGATCGTCCTATAGTTACAGATTAGCGAGCAAGCAGCGGGTGCATAGCGCTTTGAGCAGAGCGGCATAAAGAAATTTCAAGAAACGGCTCCGACGGAGCTGTGGCTATACCAACGATCGCGAGGTCATCGATGGCAGCGACCAACGTGCGCGACTTTTCAAAGCGCGGTGATGCGGCTCCTGTCCCAGTCCTCACGAAGGTGCAGACGGACGCCTACGAGCGATTCCTGCAGCAGCACAAGTCGCCGCAGGACCGCGACGTGCACCTCGGCCTTGAGGCCTTGCTGCGCGAGGTCTTCCCGATCGAGAGTTACGACGGGACGATGAAACTCGACTACCTGTACTACGGGCTCGAAGAGCCCCGGTACACGCCCGACGAGTGCCGCGAACTCCGCCTCACCTACGGCCTGCCCTTCCGCGTCGCCGTCCGCATGTCCCGCGAGGGGCACCCGGACATGGCCGAGGAGGAAATCTACCTCGGCGAGTTCCCGATCATGATGGGCGGCGGCGAGTTCATCGTGAACGGCGCCGAGCGCGTCATCGTCAGCCAGTTGCACCGCTCCCCCGGCGTCGACTTCTCCATCGTCTCGGCCGAGGGCGACCGTCCGCTCCACTCCACCCGCATCATCCCCGAGCGCGGCTCCTGGATCGAACTCGAGGTGACCAAGAAAGACGTTCTGGCGATGCGCATCGACCAGAGCACCAAACTTGCCGCGACCACTTTCCTGCGGTGCCTCGACGAGTCGATCGCCGCGACCGATGCCATCCTCGGCCTCTTTTACGAGGTGAACGAGATCGCCGCGGAGAAGGTCCGGCCCGAGCACTGGGCCGCCGCCAGCATCATCGACACCGAGACCGGCGAGGAACTCGTCCACGTCGGCCGGCAGATCGGCGAGGAGGCCGCGGCGAAGATCGTGGCCTCCAGCCTGAAGAAGGTCCGGGTCATCCAGAACCCCCAGGACCCGCTCATCCTCAACACCGTCGCCGAGGAGCGGCTCGATCTCTTCGACGCCGAGAACGACTACGAGCGCGCCCTCCTGAAGATCTACTCGAAACTGCGCCCGGGCAACCCGCCCCAGGTCGACAAGGCCAAGCAGTTGTTCTTCGAGAAGTTCTACGACGAGACGCGCTACCGCCTCGGGCGCGTCGGCCGGTTCCGCATCAACCGCAAGTTCAACCTGAACGTCCCCGAGGACGCGATGTTCATCCGCGCCGAGGACTTCCTCAAGGTCATCACCTACGTGCTCGACCTGCGGTCCAAGCGCATCGACCCCAAGTCCGGCCGTCCCGCCGCGCAGGTCGACGACATCGACCACCTCGGCAACCGCCGCCTGCGCACGCTGGACGAACTCGCGGTCGAGGAACTGCGCAAGGGCTTCCTGAAACTGCGCCGCACCGTGCAGGAGCGCATGAGCGTCAAGGACCCGGACGAGATCGCCAAGATCGCCGACCTGGTGAACTCCAAGAGCATCTCCAGCGCGATCGACTTCTTCTTCGGCCGGAGCGAACTCTCGCAGGTCGTCGACCAGACCAACCCGCTCTCGAGCCTCGTGCACGAGCGGCGGCTGTCGGCCCTCGGGCCCGGCGGCCTGAACCGCAAGCGCGCGGGCTTCGAGGTCCGCGACGTGCACATCTCGCACTACGGCCGGATCTGCCCGATCGAGACCCCCGAAGGCACGAACATCGGTCTGATCTCGTCGCTGGGCATCTACGCCAGCGTGGACGAGTACGGCTTCATCCGCACTCCCTACCGCGTGGTGAAGGACGGCAAGGCGACCGGCAAGATCGTCGACCTCCGCGCCGACGAAGAGATCAAGGCCATCCTCGCGCCGGCCGACACGATCGACAAGGAAGGCAAACTGAAGAAGGGCGCGATCCTCGCCCGCGTCGACGGCGAACTCACCGAGATCGACTCGGGCCAGGTCGAGTTCCTCGACATCGCGCCCAAGCAGATCGTCGGCGTTTCGGCCGCGCTGATCCCCTTCCTTGAGCACGACGACGCCAACCGCGCGCTCATGGGTTCGAACATGCAGCGCCAGGCGGTGCCGCTCATCAAGATCACCCCGCCCATCATCGCCACCGGCATGGAGAAGGACGTCGGCCTGAACTCGGGCATGATCGTGAAGGCCAAGAACGCCGGAACGGTCACCAACGTCGACGCCCAGCGCATCATCATCGACAACTCCGACGAGTACGTCCTGCGCAAGTTCGCCGGCCTGAACGAGCGGACCTGCCTCAACCAGAAGCCGGTGGTGAAGCCCGGCCAGAAGGTCGCCAAGGGCCAGATCCTCGCCGACGGGCCCAGCACGCGGATGGGCGAACTGTCCATCGGCAAGAACATCATGGTGGCCTTCAACACCTACGACGGCTCCAACTTCGAGGACGCCATCGTCATCAACGAGCGTCTGGTGAAGGACGACGTCTTCACCAGCATCCACATCGACAGTTTCGACGTCGAGATCCGCGAGACCAAACTCGGGCGTGAGGAGTTCACCCGCGACATCCCGAACGTCTCGGAGAAGATGCTGCGGAACCTCGACGAGCAGGGCATCATCCGCATCGGCGCCCGCGTCGGCCCGGGCGACATCCTCGTCGGCAAGGTCAGCCCGAAGTCCAAGAGCGAACTGACCCCCGAAGAGAAACTCCTGCACGCCATCTTCGGACGCGCCGGCGAGGACGTGAAGAACGACTCGCTCGAAGTGCCCGCCGGCGTCGAGGGCATCGTCATCGGCGCCAAGCGGTTCAGCCGGCGCATGCACCTCACCGCCGACCAGAAGAAGCGGCTGCAGGCCGACATCGACGCCTACGGCAAGGACATGGACGAGAAGGCCGTCGGCCTGTTCAAGCAGATGGTCAACGCGGTGAACGACATCATCGGCACGCCGATGGTCGACCCCAGCACCCGCCAGAAGGTCGGCGCCAGCGACCTGGCCGAGGTCATCCTCGAGCAGATCCAGAACTTCGACATGAAGTGGATCAAGGGCTCGAAGGAGGCTCGCGAGCAGGCCGAGGTCACCTACCGCCAGTTCTGGCCCCGCATCGAGGCCAACCGCAAGGAGCGCGACCGCAAGATCGGGCACATGAAGCGCGGCGACGAACTCCCCAGCGGCGTGCTCGAGATGGTCAAGGTCTACATCGCCACCAAGCGCCAACTCTCCGTCGGCGACAAGATGGCCGGCCGCCACGGCAACAAGGGCGTCATCGCCCGGATCGTGCCCGAGGAGGACATGCCGTTCATGGAGGACGGCACCGCCGTCGACTTCCTGCTCAACCCGCTGGGCGTGCCCAGCCGCATGAACGTCGGCCAGATCCTCGAAACCCACCTCGGCTGGGCGGCCCACGTGCTCGGCTTCCAGGGCGTGACGCCGGTGTTCGACGGCGCCTCGGAGGACGAGGTGCACAAGGCCGTCGAGGAGGCCAACGAGCACGTTTCCCGGAAACTGGAAAACTACGAGAAGACCGGCACCTGGCCGCACCCGCGGGAACTGCTCGCGAGGATGCCCCGCGGCGGTAAGGTCCAGTTGTTCGACGGCCGCACCGGCGAGCCGTTCACCCAGCGCACCACCGTGGGCTTCATGTACATCCTGAAACTCCACCACCTGGTGGACGACAAGATCCACGCCCGCGCCACCGGCCCCTACTCGCTCATCACCCAGCAGCCCCTTGGCGGCAAGGCCCGCACCGGCGGACAGCGCTTCGGCGAGATGGAGGTCTGGGCGCTGGAGGCCTATGGCGCGTCCTACATCCTGCAGGAACTCCTCACCGTCAAGTCCGACGACGTCGAGGGCCGCACCAAGATCTACGAGAGCATGGTGAAGGGCACCAACAAACTCGAAGCCGGCATGCCCGTCGCCTTCGACGTGCTCTGCAACGAGATCAAGGGCCTCGGCATGAATATCACGCTCGAGAAATCCGCGACCGACGGCGGCAGCCTGCTGTAAGGCGGACCCGCACCCACCGCTACGAACCCTACCGAATCGTCCCCCTGAAACCCCACACGCCGCACCGGGCCACGCAGTCTGAGCACCGGCCCCTGGAGCGAACACCGTGATGACCGAGAACGTGTACGACCGGATCAATGACTACAGCGCGGTGAAGATCACCCTCGCGTCGCCCAACGACATCCGGTCGTGGTCGTACGGCGAGGTCAAGAAGCCCGAAACGATCAACTACCGCACCTACCGCCCCGAGAAGGACGGCCTGTTCTGCGAGCGGATCTTCGGGCCCGAGCGCGACTACGAGTGCGCCTGCGGCAAGTACAAGGGCACGAAGTACAAGGGCATCATCTGCGACCGCTGCGGCGTGAAGGTCACCCACTCGCGCGTCCGCCGCAAGCGCATGGGCCACATCAACCTCGCCGCGCCCATCGTCCACATCTGGTTCTTCAAGGCCATGCCCAGCCGCCTGGGCAACCTCCTGGCGATGAAGACCAGCGACCTCGAGAAGATCATCTACTTCCAGGACTACGTCGTCGTCGATCCGGGCGACACCGAACTCACCTTCAAGCAGGTCCTCACCGAGGACGAGTTCCGCCAGGCCTACGAGAAGTACGGCAGCGCGTTCAAGGCCTCCATGGGCGCCGATGCCGCCCGTGAACTGCTCGAGCGCACCGATCTCGACAAACTCGCGGCCGAACTCCGCGAGGAACTCAAGAACACCCGCAGCAAGCAGAAGATCAAGGACCTCGCCAAGCGCCTCAAGATCGTCGAGCAGATCCGCGGCTCCGAGAACGACCCGACGTGGCTGGTGATGGACGTCATCCCCGTCATCCCGCCGGACCTCCGCCCGCTCGTCCTGCTGGAGAGCGGCAACTTCGCCACCAGCGACCTCAACGACCTCTACCGCCGCATCATCAACCGCAACAACCGGCTCAAGAAGCTGATGGACCTCAACGCCCCCGAGGTCATCATCCGCAACGAGAAGCGGATGCTCCAGCAGGCGGTCGATGCGCTCTTCGACAACAACCGCTGCCGCCGCCCGGTGCTGGGCTCCAGCAACCGGCCCCTCAAGTCCCTCACCGACATGATCAAGGGCAAGCAGGGCCGCTTCCGCGAGAACCTGCTCGGCAAGCGCGTGGACTACTCCGCGCGGTCGGTCATCGTCGTCGGCCCGGAACTGAAACTCTGGCAGTGCGGCCTCCCGAAGAAGATCGCCCTCGAACTCTACCAGCCGTTCATCATCCGCAAACTCAAGGAACACGGCCTGGCCGACACCATCAAGTCCGCCAAGCGCATGCTCGAGCGACGCGACGCCGAGGTCTGGGACATCCTCGAAGAGGTCATCTACCAGCACCCCGTGCTGCTCAACCGCGCCCCCACGCTCCACCGAATGGGCATCCAGGCGTTCGAGCCCGTGCTCGTCGAGGGCAACGCCATCCGTCTGCATCCGCTCGTCTGCACCGGCTTCAACGCCGACTTCGACGGCGACCAGATGGCCGTCCACCTGCCCCTCTCCGTCGAGGCCCAGGCCGAGGCGCACGTGCTCATGATGAGCGTGCACAACATCTTCGGCCCCGCCAACGGCAAGCCCATGATCTCGCCCAGCCAGGACATCGTCATGGGCGTGTACTTCATCACCGTCATGCCGCCCGATGACCGGCCGACCGACAAGGTCCGCCGCTTCAAGGACCGCGCCGAGGCCCTCCTCGCCTATGACCAGGGCAAGATCTCCATCCACGAGAAGATCATGGTCCGGCTCGAGGGCTTCACGCACGTCGTCGAAGGCCAGACCGACGCTCCCAAGCCCATGCCCTCGGGCAACCGCATCACCACCACCGCCGGCCGCCTGCTGTTCTCCGAGATCCTCGAAGTCGGCATGCCGTTCTACAACTGCGCCCTGGGCAAGAAGGGCTGCGCCCGCGTCATCGACGACGCCTACCTCTACTCCGGCCGCCCCGCCACCATCGACCTCCTCGACCGTCTCAAGGAGATCGGCTTCAAGCAGTCGACCGTCGCGGGCCTCTCCTTCGGCCTGACCGACCTCCGCATCCCCGCCGACAAGCAGCGCCTCATCGACGAGTCGCAGAAGAAGGTCGACCGCGTCGAGAAGAACTTCGAACGCGGCCTCATCACCGAGCGCGAGCGCTACAACCAGTTGCTCGACATCTGGTCCCACTGCCGCGAGGAAGTCACCAAGAAACTCGTCGAGACCCTGAAGAACGACCGGCGCGACGAGAACGGCAACGAGGTCTCCATCGAGAACAAGGCGGGCACCAGTTACCTCAACCCCGTCTACCTCATGTCCGACTCCGGCGCCCGCGGCAACGTCAGCCAGTTGATGCAGTTGGCCGGCATGCGCGGCCTCATGGCCAAGCCCAGCGGCGAGATCATCGAGACCCCCATCCGCGCCAACTTCCGCGAAGGCCTCCACATCCTCGAGTACTTCTCCTCCACGCACGGCGCCCGCAAGGGTCTGGCCGACACCGCCCTCAAGACCGCGGACTCCGGCTACCTCACCCGCAAACTCTGCGACGTCGCGCAGTCGGTCATCATCTCCGAGTACGACTGCGGCAGCAAGCGCGGCATCATCAAGCGCGCCATCTACAAGGGCGAGAAGGTCGATGTGCCCCTCCGCGAGCAGATCATCGGCCGCGTGAGCCGGAACAACATCGTCAACCCCGTCACCGACGAGGTGATCGTCCGCGAGAACGAGATGATCTCCGCCGAGGCCGCCAAGAAGGTCGAGGAACTCGGGATCGACTCGGTCATGGTCCGTTCGCCCCTCACCAGCGAGAGCCGCACCGGCTGCTCGGTGCTCGACTACGGCATGGACATGTCCACCGGCAAACTCGTCGAGCCCGGCATGGCCGTGGGCATCATCGCCGCGCAGTCGATCGGCGAGCCCGGAACCCAGTTGACCATGCGCACCTTCCACACCGGCGGCATCGGCAGCCGCGAGATCCTCGAAACCGAGATCCGCTGCTCCACCGGCGGCAAGGTCGACCTCCGCGACTGCAACGAGGTCCCCGGCAAGGACGACGACGGCAACGACATCATGGTCGCGCTGAAGCGCAACGGCGAGATCGCGATCCTCGACGCTAAGGGACGCGAACTCGAGAAGCAGAAGGTGCCCTACGGCGCCTCGATCCTCGTCAAGTCAGGCGACGAGGTGAAGCGCGGCCAGCAACTGGTCAAGTGGGACCCGCACCGCCTGCCCATCCTGGCCGAGAAGGAAGGCATTGTCCGCTACGTCGACATCGAGGTCGGCGAGACCGTCCGCGAGGAGGACGCCGGCCAGGGCCGCAAGGCGCTGGTCATGATCGAGCACAAGGGCGAGAAGCACCCGCAGATCACCATCGTCGACTCCTCGGGCAACATCCTCGACTTCCACTACCTGCCCGCCAAGGCCCGTATCGAAGTGCCCGACGGCTCGCCCATCCGGGCCGGGCAGATGCTCGCGCGTCAGCCGCGCTCGGCCGCGGGCTCTCAGGACATCGTCGGCGGTCTCCCCCGCGTCACCGAGATCTTCGAGGCCCGCAAGCCCAAGGACCCGGCGGTCATGGCCGAGATCTCCGGCCGCGTCGAGATCCACTCCGACAAGCGCAAGGGCAAGATGACCATCCGCGTCATCTCCGACTCGGGCATCGAGAAGGACCACCACGTCCCGACCGACAAGCACCTGCTCGTCCACGCGGGCGACTATGTGCAAGCCGGCGATCCGCTCACCGAAGGCCCCCTCGTCCCGCACGACATCCTGCGGATCAAGGGCGAGGAAGCGCTCTGGACGTACATGCTCGACGAAGTCCAGAACGTCTACCGCGCCCAGGGCGTCTCCATCAACGACAAGCACATCGAGGTCATCGTCGCGCAGATGCTCCGCAAGGTCCGCGTCGAGAACCCCGGCGACACCGACCTGCTCCCCCACGACGTCGTCGACAAGTTCGAGTTCCGCCGCCGAAACGCGCTCGCCGGCGAGATGATCCGCATCACCGATGCGGGCGGCACCGACATGCCGGTCGACGCGCTGGTCACCAAGGCCGAGTACCGCGAGGCCAACGCCAAGGCCGAAGCCGCCGGCAAGGAACCCGCCAAGGCCAAGAAGGCGCGTCCCGCCACCGGCCGAACGCTCCTCCTGGGCATCACCAAGGCCTCGCTGCAGAGCGAGTCGTTCCTCTCCGGCGCATCGTTCCAGGAGACCACCAAGGTCCTCACCGAGGCGTCGCTCCGCGGCGCGATGGACGACCTGATCGGTCTGAAGGAAAACGTCCTGCTCGGCCACCTCATCCCCGCCGGTACCGGCTTCAAGGCCTACCAGGCCATCCGGCCGAAACTCCTCGGCCTGCCCGCCGGCGGCGATGCCGACGAGGAAGTCCGCATGATCGCCGAGGCGGCGCGGGCCGCCGAAGCCCTGGGCGCCAACCGCACCGAGACCCTGGGCGTGCCCAAGGTCGAGATCGCGGTCGGCGAGCCCGCCGCGAACGTGATCAAGTAGCCTCTCTGTCCCCCGGCAACTTCTCAGAACCCTCACGGGCCGCCACTCCTGGCGGCCCGCTTTCTTTCGCCCTCGCCGCGGCGATGATCCGCGCCGCTTCCGCCGGACTGAGCACCGCGAACCTGGTCTGTCCGGTCTGAAGCATCAGCCGCACATACGGCTCGCACGTTCCGCACCCCGTGCAGCACCCCGACCACGCGCACAGCGCATCAAACTCCAGCGACATCGTCCGCGCGAGTTCCTTCAGCGAAGCGAACTCCAGGTCATGGCAGACGCACTTGGAAACGGGAAGGTGCACGCGGGGGCTCTTTTGTCAATCGGGGTCGAACAGTCCGTTATCGTCCGCTCCGCCCGGCCAGCCGATGAACTCCTCCTCGGGCAGGCCCGGGTAGAAGCCGCTGCCGCGGGAAAACCGCATGGCCTCAGGCCCGACGTGCCCGTCCAGCCAGGCGATGTTCGCTGCCCGGCCCGCGGCGCCGGCTCTTCCGCGGCCGTGGCGGAACTGAATGCTCGGATCCGGACGCTCACCGGGAAACTCCGGCCAGAATCGCGGCTCCAGGAACGAGTATTCGATGACACCCGCCGCGCTGGATGCATCCCGCAGTGCGGCGTCGGCAAACGCGATGGTCCGGGCGGGGTCGGCAAACCGCGATCGCGGCATGCCCGTGCGGTCCGAAACCAGCGCCCACTCGCCGCTCCCGGCGTGTGCCCGGAGCGCGCCGACGAACGCCGTGTTGTAGCCATACCCGCCGCAGCCGCGCTCAAAGCCGTTGGATGCCGAAGGAGCGCCCGCGGCCAGAATCGCCGCAACCGGGGAAAACGTCGGACAACTCCGCAGCGCTGCGCCGCCCCCACGGCCCAGATACTCGCTGAGCGGGCCGCCCTCGCTCCCGAACGCGGCCGATGCCGACGGCCGCGAGCCGTACCAGCGGGTGAGGTTGGCCAGCCGGTCCGGCATGCCGGGGGCATAGGCATCGCCGAAGTCCGAGGCATACAGATCGTTGGCGATCATGAACTGCCGCACGTTGGATGCGCACACGCTCTGCCGCGACGCCTCGCGCGACGCGGCCAGCGCGGGCAGCAGCAGGCCCGCCAGCAGCGCGACGATCCCGATCACCACCAGCAGTTCGATGAGCGTGAACCCGCGGATCGTGCTCTGGCCCGGGGGTGAGTTCATGGCGCAAACCACAACGACAGGAACGCGAAAATGTCCGGCACCGAAACGCCGGGAATCCCGTCGATATCGGCCCGAGGATCCGCCGCGAACCACGCGGAGAGAAACGCAAAGATGTCCGGCACGCCGACCACGCCGTTGCCGTCGAAATCGGCCGGGTGTCCGGAGGGTCGAACGATCGCGACGGCATCGATCTCCGCCGACCACTCGCCGACCGGGCCGAGCAGCGCGTGCACGGGGTTCGTGATGCGCACGAAGTCAACGCGGTCGAGGCCCGCTCCCGCGCCGGTCGCCGGGTCCACCGCCCACGCGATGTCGAACCCGTCGCCCCCGCCCGATCCGGGAGAGATCCCCACCGCTCTCGGGTCGTCCGGCACGGTGTAGAAGCCGTCCGGCGAGATGCCGGCGTTGTCAACCGCGTTGTCGCCGTCCATGTCGCCCAGCAGCAGCGTCGGCGTGTGATCGGCGTATCCCCACACCCCCTCGTCGGCGGCATCCGGTCCGTACGGATTGACAAGCACCGCGTTGACGCCGAACACCGACGGCGGCAGGCGGAACGTGCTGGTTTGCCACGACTGCGCCGGTGGAAACGCCGGTGTTCCCGGCGGGAGCCACGACGCAAGCGCGGGCGGCAACGCCGGGTCCGAGGTGTCGTTGTCCCATGCCACGGTGAACACATGCTGCGGAAACGGCGCGGCGAGGTGCGAGCCCGGGATCAGGTACCACGCATCATCGGCAAGGCCGTTGTGGTTGTCGTCCCGCGAGACCTCGACGATCGCGCACTCCGCGAAGCGCCGGTTGGGGTTGCCCGACACGTACGACGCGTTCCCGAACACGATGAAGTCCAGCCCCATCGGGTTGCACGCATGGTCGAGGATCGGCCGGTCGAAGCCCAGCGTGATCGATCCGCCGAAGCCGCCCAGCGTCACGACGCCCGTGTTGTCGGGACCGATGGTCCCGCCGCCGGTGGGCGGGCCCAGCGCGCGCGAGGGATCGCGATACTGCGCGGCGTTGACGAACTGCCCCGGCGCGGGCCGATACTCGACGATGCGCGTCGCGAAAGACGAATCCGCAACGCACGCCGCGGCGGCCGCGCCCGTCACCGCCGCAACGCACGCCAACCGGGTTGCCGTGCCGGTCATCATGCCCTCCTCCTCCCGAAGGCGACGAAGCCCGCCAGCCCAAGCAGCCCGAACGTGCCCGGCGCGGGAACCGCGTACCGGTATGCCGTGCCGTCCGCAAACACCAGCAACTCCCCGGTGAACTCGTTGAACCCGACCCCGTAATACGCGAACCCGCCCGCCGGCGACAATCGCAACTCCGAGGAGTCGGGCGCCGCCCCGCCGCCCCCCAGCGCGGCGAGGATGGCATCCGAGCCGACAACCGCGGCGTAGCCGAAATCGCCCGAGCCCGCGAAGAAGTCCCCTCCTCCCAGCAGCATGTTGCCCCACGAATCGAACCGCACCGGCGAGGCGCTCAGTGCATCCGCGACCAGTGTCCCGCTCCCGAAGTCGATGGCGGATGTCGCCCCCGTGAGCGCGGCGAGATCGAACGCCCGCACGTTGCCCGTCGGGGCGCCCCCGTCCGATGGGTTGAAGCCGTCGCCGCTGAACACGCGTCCCGAGCGGATCGCAACCCCGCCCGCGCCGCCCGTCGGGTTGCTGATGACCTGGGTGGAAGTGAGGCCCGCGGCATCGACGCGCCACACGCCCGCCGTCGCGCCATAGCCCGAAACGTACATCGTCGACCCATCCGCCCACGCGCCGTCGAAGTTCGGCACGTCGACAGCGACCGTCGCCGAGGTCGTCACCGGCGAGAGCGCGGCCATGCCCACGAAGTGCACGCGGTTGAACGCGCCGTTGTCGCCGATCGCCAGCCGCGAACCATCGGGACTCACGGAAACGAACGATGCCCCGTAGTTGCCGAACAGGCCGCTGAAGATCGCGCCATCAACAGAGCCCGCCTGGAGATAACTCCCCGAGTTCACGGCGCTCTGCACCAGGATGCGGCCGTCCGAGGCAACCCCGATCAGTCGCCCATCCGGGAGCACGTCGACCGGAACAGGATTGAAGTCTCCCGCGGCGCCGCTGGGCAGCGCATACGAACCGACCAGCGAGTATGGCGCGACGCCGGCTCGCGCCGTCTGCGCCGAAACGCTGAGCGAGACGCCGATCGAAACCGCCGCGCCCAGCGCGGCACGAACACAACGAGACTGCATCATCGACGCACCTGCCTTCATCACTCCGATTCGCGCGGAGCGGCTCCCGGACCTGGGTCGGCCCTGGCGGAAGGGGGTAGAAGTGCCGGGGTGGATGGCCGCGGGGAACTGCGCGGCGAAACACGGCCGGCGCCCCAGTCGCGAGGGCGGGCACAAACACGGCCCAAGGCAGGTCTTCCGGCTTCGGGGCGTGGCATCGACTTCCAGTCGATGCCTGGTGGGCCCGGCCTTCCCAACGACCCTTGCGGGACGTCAGTGGCAGTTTCGAGCCCGCGCAGCCCCGTTACGGCGGCGCGTCCGCGGCGGAATCGGCAGTGGCTTGCGCTCCCTGCCTCACCGCACTTCCCTTTTCAGCCCGATCCGCCCGGCACAAGGCCGGACGAGGCGGGCACCGTGAGCAGGGGCACAATACACGAAACCGTTCGTCAGTCAAGTTCGCAGGTGCGCCACCAACTGCCGCGCAGCCTTCGCCCGATGACTCAGCCGGTTCTTCTCTTCGCTCGCCAACTCCGCGCCCGTCCGCGAAAAGTCAGGCCCGACCAGAAACAACGGGTCATACCCAAACCCGTTCGTTCCCCCCGGCACCCGCGGCGGCACGCCGATCCGTCCCTCAAACGTGCCGCGCGAGGTCGCAATCACTCTGCATCCGGTGGGGCATCCGGTGGGGTAGGCGTTCCGCTCGCCGCCGCTCTTCGCGATCTCTGTGTCCCTCTCCGTGCCCTCTGTGGACCTGCTTTGTCCCGGCTTCGCCACCACCATAACGCACACAAACCGCGCTGTGCGCAACTCCGCCGGCACTCCTTCAAGTTCCCGGAGCACCCGGGCGTTGTTCGCAGCATCCCGCTCCGCGCGGGTCATGCCCGTCTCACGCCCATCGGTGCAATAGTGCGATGAGATCACCCCCGGCCTTGGCGTGCCGTCCCGAAATGCCAGTGCATCGATCTCAATCCCCGAGTCATCCGCAAGGCACATCCGCCCCGTCTGCGCCGCATACGACACCGCCTTGATCGTCGCGTTCTCCTCGAACGTCCGCCCCGTCTCGTCAGGCTCGCGCAGTCCGCCCGGTGGAATGCACTCCGGCGGCAGGTCGTTCAGGCCGATCACCTCGATCCCCGCCGCATCGAAGATCGCACGCAGTTCGTCGACCTTGTGCGGGTTGGCGGTGGCGAGAACAATCGGGGGCATGGCAGGAGAATAGGAACACCGGCCACGGCGCTCGCGTCACCAGCCGCCAACCCACATGCAGCGCCAGCGAGCCGCGCGTGATCGCGTCAGTTGGCCACGCGCAAAGCCGCTCCCCGGACCCGCAATCACGACACCGATTCCCCGCGAGCAGCCTCCCACCTCCGCCATCGCCGCATACCATGCCGCATGGCGATTGATCCCATCCGCGCTCTCGGCCTCACGGATGATCCGCGCTTTGTCGCTCCGGCGAAACTCGCGGGCAAGGGGCCGGGCGTGCACGACGGTTTCGTGGCGACCGAGAACCCGGCAACCGGCGAGATACTCGGCGGTGTCCGGCTGGACGATGCCGCTGCGCTCGATCGCGCAATCAGCGACTCCGTCGCCGCCTTCAAGAAGTGGCGCGAAGTGCCCGCCCCTGTCCGCGGCCAACTCGTCCGCGAAATCGGCGACGAGTTCCGCCGCGTCAAGGAGCCGCTGGGCGAACTTGTCAGCCTCGAGATGGGCAAGATCCGCGCCGAAGGCCTAGGCGAGGTCCAGGAGACCATCGACATCGCCGACTACGCCGTCGGCCTTTCCCGGCAGTTGCCCGGCCAGGTCTTTCCCAGCGAACGCGCCGGCCACCGGATGTTCGAGCAGTGGCTCCCGCTCGGCCCGGTGGGCGTCATCACCGCCTTCAACTTCCCCAACGCCGTGTGGGGATGGAATGCCATGCTCGCCGCGGTCTGCGGCGACACCACCATCTGGAAGCCAAGCCTGTTCACGCCCCTGGTCGCCATGGCGACCAACGCCGTCGCCGAGCGCGTCGCGGCCAGGCACGGTCACCCGGGCATCTTCAAACTGGTGATCGGCACCGATGATGCCGTCGGCAAGCCCTTGGTCGCGGACCGCCGCGTGCCGCTGATCTCCGCGACCGGGTCCTGCCGAATGGGCCGCGCAGTCGGCCAGGTCGTCGCCGCTCGTCTCGGCCGCTCGCTGCTCGAACTGGGCGGCAACAACGCGGTCATCGTGCATTCCGATGCCGATCAGGAACTGGCGCTGCGTTCGACCGTCTTCGGCGCGGTCGGCACGGCGGGTCAGCGATGCACCACCACCCGGCGCCTGCTGCTGCACGAGTCGATCGCCGAGAAGTTCATCGAACGCCTCACCGCCGCCTACCGGCAGGTCGCCACCCGCATCGGCGATCCGCTGAAGGAAGGAACGCTCATCGGCCCGCTCGCCAATGCCGCGGCGGTCGACGCATTCCTGCACGCCGTCAAGGCCGCGAAAGAGCAGGGGGGCACGGTCCTCTTCGGCGGAGAGCGGGCATCGCCCGCCGGCCCGGGGGCCAAGGGCCACTTCGTCCAGCCCACCCTCATCCGCGCCCCGAAGACCAACCGCCTCCCGATCTCGCAGGAAGAGACCTTCGCCCCGATCCTGTACATCTTCACCTGCAAGGACCTCGACGACGCCCTTGCCATGCACAACGGCGTCGACCAGGGCCTGTCTTCCGCGATCTTCACCGAGTCCATCCGCGCCAGCGAGCGATTCCTCTCCCCGACCGGCTCGGGCAGCGATTGCGGCATCGCCAATGTCAACGCCGGGACCAGCGGCGCGGAGATCGGCGGGGCGTTCGGCGGCGAGAAGGATACCGGGGGCGGCCGGGAATCCGGTTCGGATTCATGGAAGGCGTACATGCGCCGGCAGACAACGACCCTAAACTACGGCGGGAAGTTCGAGTTAGCACAGGGGATTCGCTTTGAGTAGCCAACCCAGAACCGCGGACCCGCTCGTTGACACGGTGATCGCCGAGATCGCTTCCGGCATGATCGTGGGCCTTGGCACGGGCCGAACCGCTTCGCGCGCGATCGTCGCCCTGGCCGACCGCGTGAAGGAAGAGAAACTCGACATCCGCTGTGTGCCCACGAGCCACATCACCGAGACGCTCGCCCGGGCCCACAGCCTGCCCCTTGTCGATTTCGCCATGGAAGAGGAGGTCGATTTCCTCTTCGACGGCGCGGACGAGGTCGATCCCATGCTCCGCATGATCAAGGGCGCGGGCGGCGCGATGACGCGCGAGCGGATCGTCGCCTACGCCGCGAAGCGCCGCGTCTACATGGTCCAGGAGAACAAGATGGTCCACCGCCTGGGCGAGCGCGCCACGCTCCCCATCGCGGTGCTGGCCTTCGGCCTCGCCAGCACCCGGGCGAGCCTGCGACGCCTCGGGCTCAACGGCGTCGTCCGCCGGACCCTCGACGGTCACCTCTTCCTCACCGACAACGGCTCGCTCATCATCGACGTCACCCTGGGCGAGGGCCGCAACCTCGAAGAACTCGCCGCCGAGATCAACGACATCCCCGGCGTGCTCGACCACGGCCTCTTCCTCGATGAGGCGGACGAAGTCCTCGTCGAAACCAAGAACGGCACGATCGAGCGTCTCAGCCGGCCCGCCCCGGAGTAGCCCCGGGCTCAGTCCATCGACACGAACGGCAACTGCGAAAACACCGTGCGGGCCGCCAGTCGCGTCTCCGCGGCGAGGCCTTCCGCTTCCGTCCGCATCGGCGCGGCCACCGACTCCACAAGCCGCGCAGACGGGGCAGGACGCATCTGGCCAAACACCCTCGAGACCACCACCGTCGGTGCCTCGCCCGCGTGCTGCACGGGCAGAGCGGCCGCTGCCGGGCCGGTCCCGCTGACTCGCTGCACGATCTGCATCTCGCCCGGGGTCTGCTTCCAGAGCGACGCCCCCGCGATCAGGCCCGCGGCGCCGGCGACGATCGCCAGCGACGCGGCCAGCGCCGCGACCGCCACGCGGCGCGTCCCCAACCCCGTCGTCCCCGCACCGTCGATCGGCGCGGCGTCCAGGGAGGCCATCACCCGGTCGTGAAGCCCCGAGGGCGCGGCACTCCACGGTGCCGCGTCCGGTGTTCGGAGAAGCGTCTCAACCCGCGTGCCGCGCCCGGTCGTCTTGGTCCGGCTGTTCATTGTGCACCGTCCTTCTTCACTTCTTCGAGACGCTCAAGTTCGCAGGCGAGTGTCCGCCGGGCTCGGTAGAGCATCACGCGGATATTCACCCGGCTCTTGCCCAGGACACGCGCAATCTCCGGCACGCCAAGGTCCTCGGCATAGCGGAGCCACACCGCCGAGCGCTGATCCCCCGGCAGCACCTCGTCCGCCGCACGCCACAGCCGGACCGCCAGGTCGCTCGGGCCGTCGTCCATCGCCGCGGCGCTCCGCGCGGCGGGTTCCTGGATCAGTTCGCCCGCCATCGGGAGCCGCCGAGTACGCGCCCGCGTCGCCGCGAGGTGCGTGCCGATCGTGTACAGCCACGTCGAGAACCGCATGCCCGGCTTGTACGTCCGGATCTTGGTCCACGCCCGCACGAACGTGTCCTGCGTGAGATCCTCCGCGTCCGCGTCGTTCGGGGCGCGGCGACGCAGGAAGTTGTACAGGCGGTTGGAGTATCGTGTGACCAGTAGCGAATACGCCTCGCGCTCCCCGTCCCGGGCACGCGACGCCAGTTCCTCGTCCGTCGGAATCCGCAGCGCACCGCCCGCCGTCGAGGCCAGCAGCGCGCACGCCGCACCCGCCTGCCGCGGCGTGTTCGCGGCGGTTGAACCCGGCTTCGCGGCTGGAATACCGAGCCTGCTCAGGGCTTGCTCCCTTTCTTGCCCTCGCGCTCCGCCGCGTTGGACTTCTCCTTCGCCGCGAGCATCGATTCCGCCGCGTCGATCACCTTGCGGCTGGCATATCGGAAACTCACCTTGAGTTGCCGATCCTGCGGCTCGGCGCTGAGCGAGCCCAGCACGCTGTACACCGGCGCAAGGTCTGGGTTGTTCTTGGTCACCATCCGCCCGAGGGCGAGCAGCCCCTGCGCGACCTGCGACATGTTCGCCGCGTCCTCGGCCGAGCCGGTCAGCAGTTGCGCCACGCCATAGATCTCCCCCTCGCGCTCGCCGACGTCGATCTGCACGCCGCCCACCTGGCTCAGCAGCGCGCTGGCGTTCGGGTCCGGGTTGTTCTTCACGTTCGACGGCAGTTCCGCCGCGCGGATGAAGACGACCGACCCCGTGCCCGGGTCTCCGCTCAGGGGCGAGCCCGGCCCGACACGCGCAAGGCTCGATGAAGCGCCGTCCACCACGCGGATCGCGTCGGTCACGATCTTCCACTCATCCGAGATGAACACCACGCGCGAGTCCGGCGCATCCCCCGGCCGCACGTGCCAGTACTTCGTTTTGCCCTGGTCGTCAAACGCGAACAGCGACTGCCCGTCCACGGTCATCGTGCGGGTCGCCGGGTCGCTCTTGAGCAGGTCCACCAGCCGCTCGACCGCCGAGGTCGTGCTCGCGATCACGATCGCGTGCTCGGGGTTGTCGTCCGTGTCGTAGATCGTGACGCCCTTGATGTCCTTGAACGGATCGATCCCCAGGTTCTTCAGGTCGTCCATTCCCGCCAGGCCAAGCCTCCCGCGGTTCGTCACCACGAACTGCCCGAGCGACGAGTTGATCGCCGCCTCCGAGTCGACGTGCACGTACCACGTCGCGTTCGCCGCGATCCAGCCCTTGTTCACAGGACCGGCCGATGCCGCCCCACAGAGCGCCAGCGCCGCTCCTCCCGCGCCGATCAACCGCCCGATGGTGCTGCCGTGAGTCCTGGCCATGGATCGATTCCTTATACCCCCGACCGCCGCGGGTCGCCGCAGGCCCGGGCAAAGGTCATACGCGTCGGGGGCCGCCCTTCGTTACGCCGAGGGCGTGTTCCGGGGCTCACACTCGTCGCAGGTGCCCTTCAGCAGCACCTCCTGCTGCCGGACCGTCGGCACCCGGCCGCCCCTGGTCCGGCCGGTTCCCTTCCCTGCCACGCCCCGGGGCCTCAGCACGACTTCCGTGTCTTCCAGGCACTCCACCTTCCCGCAACTGTCGCACATGAAGTGCGGATGTCCATGAGACTGTTCGGGCAGCCGCGGCGGAGCGGGAATCGGGGCCGGGTGCGGGCAGTTCTCGGACTCGCCGCACCCGCAGCCGGTGCCGGCGACCGGCGCATGGGCCGCGTGGTCACCGCTCAGGCCGAACCGAAACACGCGGTCTCCCGGGTCCATGCGGTGGGCGATCCCCGCCTCCACCAGCGAGTTGAGTGTCCGGTACACCGTCACCCGGTCGGGCTTGCGCCCCTTCGCTTTGGCGCCGCGAGCACGCGTGAGTTCCTCGACGATCTGGTCCGCGCTCAGCACTTCGTGCGTCTGGCACAGGCACCGCAGCACCCCCAGCCTCACCGGCGTGACGCGCAACCCCGCGATCCGCAGCAGGGCGCTGTGGTCGCGGTCGTGCCCGACAGGATCTCCGGCTCTGGCCATCTCCCTCAATTATGCACGCAAGTCAGCACATCGTCATCCCGCCGTCGACGACGATGGTCTGGCCCGTCAGGTACCCCGCCTCGTCGGACGACACATAGGCCACCGCCGCCGCGATGTCCTCGGGGGTTCCCAGCCGCCGGACGGCGACCATCTCCTGCAGTTTGGCCTTGATCTCCGCGGGCAGGTTCTGGGTCATGTCCGTCTCAACATACCCCGGCGCCACCACGTTGCAGGTGATGCCCTTCGAGCCCAGTTCACGGGCGATCGTCTTGCTCAGACCCAGCAGCCCCGCCTTGGCCGCGGCGTAGTTCGCCTGCCCCGCGTTCCCGACCACCCCCGACGTGCTCGCGATGTTCACGATCCGGCCGAACCGGTTCTTCATCATCGGCCGCGCCGCGGCACGGATCGCCACGAACGCCGACTTGAGGTCCACGTTGAGCACCTCGTCCCACTCCGCATCGCTCATCCGCAGCACGAGGTTGTCGCGAGTGATCCCCGCGTTGTTCACCAGGATGTCCAGCCGGCCCTGCTCGGCGACGACTTCCTCCACCGCCTTGGCCAGCGCGGCCGCGTCGCCCACATCCACCGCCTTGAACGACGCCGCGCCCCCCTGCGACCGGATCTGCTCCGCGAGGTCCGACAGCGGGCCGGCCGTGCGGCTCACCAGCACAACGTGCCGGCCATCCTTCGCCAGCCGCTGCGCAATCGACTTGCCGATGCCGCGGCTTGCGCCCGTGACGAACGCGACGCGGGGGGACGTAGTCTGGGTGCTCATGACACCACTCCGGGGCGCACACCGGCGCCGGTCTTCCCCGCCTCCACCACCAGTTTCCGCCTGTGATCGCTCATCCGCCGCCGGGGATGTTCACCGGACCGCTCGGCGTGTTCTTCCGCGTCGGCCCGCCCGGCTCCGAAGACGAAGGAGCGGGGCCCCCGCCTTCCGGTCCGCCTGCCCCGCCCGCGCCCGTTGCTCCACCCTCCGGGATCAGGTCCGGCATCGGAGCCGCCGCCAGCGCGGTGTAGAAGAAGCCCGCGGGCCCGATCCCGTCCCACCCCGAAGCC
The DNA here is from genome assembly GCA_964409775.1 of uncultured Phycisphaeraceae bacterium. Taxonomy (GTDB): domain Bacteria; phylum Planctomycetota; class Phycisphaerae; order Phycisphaerales; family UBA1924; genus JAHBXL01. The sequence continues at coordinate 183,876 of CAYPEI010000004.1, forward strand.
CGGGGCCGCTCGCCCTCGGCTGCCGGCGCGTTGCTGAACACCCAGTGGTCGCCCGACTGTGCGGCGCCCCAGCCCAGCAGGAACGCGCCGCGCGGATCCTGAATCGCCAGCAGCACGCCGCGCGTCGGAATCCCGCCCGCCCCGGCCATGGCCGAAAGATCCGGCGGTGCAACGCCCGCCGCGTTCAGGCTTGCAAGGGCCTTCTTCATCTCCGCCGCGATCTGGTCGGGCGACATCGACGCGAACTTCTCCATTTGCGCCCGAAGAACCGCCAGTTGCTCGGCGGGAATCGCGCCCTGCTGCTCGAGGATGTCCAACACCCCCGAGCCCGCGCCCGCCGCCAGCGCATCCTTGATCTGGTCAACCAGTTGTGACGCCGACATCGATGCGCCCCCCGCGCCGGCGCTCATCGCCATCGAGGCATCGAACGAACCCGCGTACACGATCCGCACCGCCTCGATGGGGTGCGTGGCGTCGGCCCAGTCCCCGGTCTCGACCAGCGACGACAACTGGACATTGGCGCCGGCGTCGATCATCCCCTGCAACTTGGCGTTGTCACCCTTGGCGAACGCGCTGGCGAGTTCGATCACCGCGCGCGCGAAACTCTCATCCGTCACCGTCACATCACCGGCGAACTGCACCCGGGGGTCCGCCCGCATCTCCTGCAGCAGATCCTGCAGCGACACCTCCGGCGGGGGCGGGGGCTCCACCGGCGGCGGCGGCGGCGGCGGGGGGGGCGGCGGCGGCTTGGGGCAGCCCGTCAGACCCGCGACCACGAGCAGCGCGCCCGCTCCGCAGATGGCCCGACGCACAAGCGTCCGTCCCGAATGACCGCGATTTCCCGGTTCATGGTTCATCATGGGTTTCGACCTTCGTTCCCTTCTCGATCCGTCTCATCAGCCCCGCCAGCGTCTTGCCGGGCGCGAGTTCGTGCCATTCCGCCCCACCCAGACCGGCCAGCCATCGGCAGTTCTGCTCCCAGCGGACCGGCATGGTCAACTGTTCAACCAGCCGCCGCCGGATCGAATCCTCAACTGTACGCTCCGTCGGGCCGCCTGTTTCGTGCCCCGCCCCCGTCACGTTCGACGCCACCGAGCAGCGTGCCGGACGCATCGCCGTCGTCCGCAGGGCCTGCGCCAGCCGGTCCGCCGCCGGCTGCATCAGCGGAGAGTGAAACGCTCCCGCCACCGGGAGCGGTGCCGCACGAAGCCCCATCTCCGCCGCGGCCGCTGCCGCCCGCACGCACGCCGCGATCGACCCGCTCACAACCACCTGCCCCGGGGAGTTGAAGTTCGCCGCCACCAGCACCTCCCCGCCCCGCGCCCGGTCGCACACCTCGTTCGCCTGTGCCTCGGTGGCCCCGATCAGCGCAACCATGCCCGAACCAGGACTCCCGTCCGTGTTTCGAATCGCGTCCGCGGCGTCCTGCATCGCGCGCCCGCGAAGCGTCACCAACTCCAGCCCCTCTTCAAACCCGAACACCCCCGCCACGTGCAGCGCGGTGTACTCGCCGAGCGAAAGGCCCGCCGCGGCGACAAGCCCGGCCTCCGTCGCGCCCGCATCCGGCCCCGCGCCCCATCGCGCCAGCATCCCGCGCCAGCAGGCCACCGACGCCACATAGATGGCAGGCTGTGAAACGTCCGTCTGGTTCAGCCGGTCCGCAGGCCCGTCAAAGCACAGGGTGCTCAGCGGCGCACCAAGCCGCGTGCCCAGCACCCGGTCCGCCTTCTCAAAGACCGTCCGTGCCTCGGCCGAGGCCGCAAACCAGGCCTTGCCCATGCCGACAACCTGCGCGCCCTGCCCTGGACACAGAATGATCCTCGAGGTGCTCATTCCGCCAGTTTAGCAACCGCACAAGTCCGACTCACCTCAGCAGCCCGACAGATAGTGATTGAGGAACTCGAACAGGTCCGCCGTGGTGGTCTGGCCGTCCCCGTTGATGTCGCCCCGACCCACGAAAAACGACGTCAGATACGCGAAGAAGTCGCTCGCAGTCACAAGTCCATCGCCGTTCCAGTCCGCCGGACACACTTGGTCATCCGACGAGATCGAGTGCAGCGCACGCGACGCGTTCACCCGGCCATACCCATACTGCGGGTCCCACCCCGGCGGCCCCCGGTCATCCGCCGTCTCCTTGATGATCCGCCGGACCTCCGCGCCGCTCAGCCATGGCGCCGTCTCAAGCAGCAGCGCCGCCACGCCGGACACAAACGGCGCGGCCATCGAGGTGCCGGTTTCATAGCGGTACGTGTTCGGCTGCGAGTTGCTGTCGGTGGTCGTCAGGATCGCCACCCCCGGCGCGCACACATCCACCTCGGGGCCCGTGCTGCAGAACGGGCCGATCACGTCTCGGTTGTCGGTCGCCGTCACCGCCAGCACCGACGGCCAGCGCGCAGGGTAATACACCGGAGCCCCCGGAGTGTTGCCCGCCGCCGCGACCAGCACCGCCCCCGCGCTCGTCGCATAGTTCACCGCGGCGTTCAGGTAACTCGATCCCGTCGTGTACCCAAGGCTCATCGAGATCACCCGGGCCCCATGATCCACCGCCCAGATAATGCCGCTCGCGCACTGCGATTCGCTGCTGTTGCCCCACGAATCCGCCACCCGCACCGGCATGATCCGTGCATTCCACGACACGCCGCTGATGCCGATGCCGTCGTTGCCCGCCGCCGCGGCGATCCCCGCGCACGCCGTACCGTGCGGCAGGTACGGACTGTCATCCGTTGCCGTCGGGTCGCTGCCCACAAAGTTGTACCCGGGCACGAGTTTGGGCGCAAGGTCCGGATGACTCTGACTGACGCCGGTATCAAGGAACGCGATCGTGATCGGCGCGTTGCCCGCCTGCGACCACGCGCCAAACGCCGCGATGTCCGCGTGCGGAATCCCGGGGCTGCCCGAAACCGGCGCCCCGGTGTTGTTCAAGCCATACTGCAAACCCAGGTACGGGTCGTTGGGAATCGTGATCCCCAGCACGCCGCCCGCTCCGTCCGCCTCGACACGATCGAACAGATCGCCGTGCGCCGCGAGGCCCGCCACCAGCGAATCCGCAGTCGTGTCCGCGGATCCCTCGAAGACCACGAATCTGCTCAGCCCCTCACGTTCCGCAGCCAGGGCATCCGCATGGCACCACGAGATCGGGCAGTCCGCCGCGGCGACATGCACGCGCGTCAGTGTCTCCGCCAATCTCGGATCGACATCTTGAGGCTTCCCCGCGGCGACATGTGCTGCGCCCAGGTTCATTGAGCGAAGCGTCCGCTGAACCGCACCCTCGCTGCCCGGACGAATCCGGCAGACCACTCGCGTCGACGGCGTTGAAGCCGGCGGCGAGTCCGGCGCGGTCTGAGCCGACGCCGCGCCAATCGCGAATCCGGTCAAAATCCAAACTTTTGCCCAGCGATGAGCGATGTGGGAGCCAGGATTCTGCTTCAACCGTGACTCCTCCGCTTAGCCCCACGAGTGCTTATCGGCCAAGCCGGAACCCCAATATACCTCCAATCGCGGTCTGAACAACGGCAAAATTCGCGGGATTCCAAAGGCCTCGCGATCCACAGGTCACCCAATCCGGCAACTTGGCCAACGATCATCCCCAGTTTTGGTGTATTTCCAATCGTCGTGCCACGACCGAGTGCTCAGTTCCGACGAAGAATGTGGTTCTCGGTCGAGAAGTCTGGGAAAATGGTTGACACGGGGGGGTTCTTCGGGCACACTTGTTCCCCAGAGAGAAGTTCTTGCGCGGATTCCATCCGCCCCAGAGAGAGAGTCCCCCGGAACTTGGCCTACTTTGTTACGGACTACGTCCGTTCGAGTGGTTCAGGTCGAGAAGATCAGGAGGAGAGAGATCATGGCGTTTGCCTCTAAGGTCGTCGTTTCTGCCGCCGCGCTTTGTGTTGCTGCTGCCGGCGCATCCGCGAGTGTCTCGCAGGTCTGCTTCAGCGTTCGCGCGACGGCCATCGTCGGCGGCCAGACGCAGACGGCGACCTTCGAAGTCGACAGCGGCCAGATGTACTACGACGAGGCCAGCCAGACCTACGGCTGGGACCTCCAGTCTCCGTTTGAACTCCGCTCCGCTCAGGGCACAGTGCTCGGCACGCTGGTCGGCGGCAACGTCCGCGCGATCGAAGACCCTGTCGTCGCGGTCAACTTCAGCGTGCAGTCCGGCGCGGTGATGACCAGTTTCGACGTCACCTCCACGCTCGTCGGCTTCGCCGCGCTCAACGCCGCTCAAGGCCTCGCGACCGGCACCCTCGTCGCCGATGACCGCAACGGCAACGGCGTCACGATCTCTCCGCTGGGCATCTTCCCCGGCAATGGGATGTACGTCGCCAAGTACAACAACAGCGGCCTGCCCTTCCAGGATCTCGACGGTCTCACTTTCGCCAGCCTGTTCCGCACCGGCCCCTACTCCAATCCCGTCGGTCTCAACCTCAACGATGGCACCGGGCCCTTCCAGCCCATCCCCGGCCTGGTCAGCAACATCCAGGGCGGGTTCAGTTTCTCCCTGACCGCCGGCGACATCGCCTCCGGCACCAGCACCTTCTTCGTCACCCCCGCGCCCGGCGCCGCAGCCCTCTTCGGCCTCGCCGGTCTCGCCGTTTCCCGTCGTCGTCGTTAATCCATCGATCTGCGCATGTCTCGTGCGAGGCGGTACGCCTCGATTCGCAAAGGATCGGCCACATGGCATCTGTTCCCACCCGAGTGATGATCCCGCTCCTCGCTGTCGCCGGCATCGCCGCCGCGGCGAGCGCGAGCGTCTCCGACCCCGCCCTGATCATCCACGCTCAGGCGGGCGCCAACGTGGACACCTTTGTCGTTCCCCTCGGCCTCCTCGGGCCGGGCGCCGAGGTCGGTTCGCTCCAGTACACGCTCCCCAGCCCGCTGTTCCTCCCGAACACCGGCACCTGGGTCCGCAACATCAACCTCAGTTACGTCCCCGAGAACGCCCTGCCCGTCCAGGAGAACCTGATCTCCCTCGGCTTCACGCTCTGGACCGGCTCGGCCACCACCAACTTCGTCATCAGCACTGGCCAGTTCGGCATCGCGCCCAACGCCGTCATCGCCCGCGGCAGCGCGAACGTCGGCATCACCGACGGCACGCAGATCCAGTTCCCCGACGGAGCCGTGACCTACACGCCGTTCAACGGCGGATTCCTCACGCAGACCAACGGCGCCTTCGGCGTCGGACCGGTCTATGCCCCGCTCGGTTCGCCGTTCGCCCTGCTCGGCCCCGGCCCGATGTCCACCGGGTTCGCGAGCATCTCCGGCGGCAACAACGTCCCCAACACCCCGCTCGGTGCACCGGCCTCCGACATGAGCGCCCAGTGGCGCTTCAGCCTCACCGGCGGCGACCAGATCGGCGTCACCAGCACGTTCTTCTCCACCAGCGTCATCCCGGCGCCCGGCAGTGTGGCGATCCTCGCGTTCGGCGGGATCCTCGCAGCCCGGCGTCGCCGCTGATCTCCCCGCGATCGCGCGGGCCGTCTGCGGAACCACGGTCGAGCCGGTCGCCCTCACGGGCGGCCGGTTTGTTTTTTGTCGCGAACAAAAATCTCCCTCCCATCTCAACCGGTTGCGCCGCGGGGACTTGCTTCCCCTCCCGCGCCCGGTTCATGCGAGGGTCCGAATAATCGCTCGAAACTTGCTTGACAACTCGGCCTTGATCATGCAAACTTCGCTCTGAGAAGAGATGCCGCGGCGGCCCCGTCGGCGGCCTGGAGTGAGAGAGAATCCTCCACGTTTGACCCCGCGCACGGATTCGGGATTTCCCGACGTGTTCATGGTCATGTGTGGACCCCGAGGAGGATGAGTGACATGGTGCGTCGCGCCCGTTCGTCGATGGCTGTTGGGGCGTCTCTTGCTGGTTTGCTCTCTGCGTGCGGCGTCGCCTCGGCGAGCGTCTCGCCCATCTGCTTCAGCGTCCGCGCGACGGCGATCGTCGGCGGCCAGACGCAGACCGCGACCTTCGAAGTCGACAGCGGCCAGATGTACTACGACGAGGCCAGCCAGACCTACGGCTGGGACCTCCAGTCCCCGTTTGAACTCCGCTCCGCTCAGGGCACCGTGCTCGGCACGCTGGTCGGCGGCAACGTCCGCGCGATCGAAGACCCGGTCGTCGCGCTGAACTTCAGCGTGCAGGCCGGCACCGTCCAGACCACCTTCAACGTCGTGTCGACGCTCGTCGGCTTCGCTCCGCTCAACAACGTCACCGCGCTGGCGACCGGCACGCTCGTCGCCGATGACCGCAACGGCAACGGTGTCACCGTGTCCCCGCTGGGCCAGTTCCCGGGCAATGCGATCTACGTCGCCCGGTACAACAACAGCGGCCTGCCCTTCCAGGATCTCGACGGCCAGACATTCGCCGGCCTGTTCACCGCCGGCCCCTACAGCAACCCCGTCGGCTTCAACGTCTCCGACGGCACCGGGCCCTTCCAGCCCATCGCCGGCTTGGTCAGCAACATCCAGAGCGGGTTTGGTTTCTCGCTGACCGCCGGCGACATCGCCTCCGGCACCAGCACCTTCTTCGTCACTCCCGCCCCCGGCGCGCTGGCGCTCCTCGGGCTTGGTGGCATCGCCGCGGCTCGCCGCCGCTCGCGATGATTCGTTCGTTCGTTCGTTCGTCCTGCGACCTGGTCAGTCGCGCTGAGTAAGTAGCACGTCCTTCCAGGAACAGAGACATGGAAATCGTCCGCAACACCGGCCGCGGCGCGGCCTCGTTCCTCCTGATCGCCCTGGCCACCGGAACGGCCTCCGCGAGCGTCACCGATCCCGCGCTGATCATCCACGCCCAGTCCGGCGCAAACGTCGACACCTTCGTCGTGTCCAACGCCCTCCTTGGACCGGGTGCGGAAGTCGGCTCGCTCCAGTACACCCTGCCCAGCCCGCTGTTCCTGCCCAACACCGGCACATGGGTCCGGAATCTCAATCTGAGTTTCGTGCCCGAGAACGCCGTGCCCGCTCAGGACAACCTGATCTCCCTCGGTTTCACGCTCTGGTCCGGTTCCGCCACGACCAACTTCGTGGTCACCACCGGTGAGTTCCTGCTCCCCGGTCCCAACGCCGTCATCGGGCGCTCCAGCGCCAACGTCGGCATCAGCGACGGCCACCAGATCGCCTTCCCCAACGGCGTCGCCCAGTACGCCGGCGGCTTCCCGGGCGGCGGCTATTACTCGCAGACCAACGGCTGGTTCGGCCCCGGCGCCGCCTACGCACCGTTGGGTTCTGCCTTCGGCGTGCTCGGCCCCGCCAACCTGTCCGCGCCCTTCACCAGCGATTCCGGCGGCGGCAACATCCCCAACACCCTCCTCGGCGCCCCCGCCGCGAGCATGAGCGCCCAGTGGCGCTTCAGCCTCACCGATGGCGACCAGGTCGGCGTGACCAGCACCTTCGCGACCTCCAGCATCATCCCCGCACCCGGCGCAATCGCGCTCCTCGCCTTCGGCGGGCTCGCGGCCGCTCGGCGCCGTCGCTGATCCTCAACATCTATCCAGTCCGATCACGGCCGTCCCGCACCCGGGGCGGCCGTTTCATTTCCCGCGTCATCCGCTTCCGCATGCTCGCTGAATGCACGGCCGATCACGTATGGGCGCCGGCAAGCGCCGCCTCGTCCGCCGTCGCCAGCCGCAGGATCTCCGCCTGGGTCATGCGCTCGCCCTTCACCTCGCCGCTGACCCGGCCGCCGCACAGCACCAGCACCCGGTCCGAGAGCATCAGCAGTTCCGGCATCTCGCTGGAGACCAGCAGCACCGCAACGCCCGCGTCCGCAGCCGCGGCGATCAGCCGGTACACCTCGGCCTTGGTCCCTACGTCGATGCCTCGTGTCGGCTCGTCCAGCAGCAGCACCCTGGACTCCGCCCCCATCCATCGCGCCAGCAGCAACTTCTGCTGGTTGCCCCCGGAAAGTTCTCCCGGCAGCGATGCCGGCGACGCCGTCTTCACCTGAAACTCGCGCAGACGGTCGCCGACCAGCGCCCGCTCGGCCCCCAGCCGGCGCAGGCCCATGTGCGACAGTCGCGGCATCACGGGCACCGCAATGTTCTCTCCCACCCCGAGTTGGAAGAACAGCCCCTGCAACTTCCGATCCTCGGGGACATAGCCCACTCCCGCGCCGATCGAGGCCGCGATCCCGGCGTGCCGGCCTTCGCAGATCGTCTTCCGGTTGGCGACGATCCGGCCGGTGGCGCGCCCGTCAAGCCCGAAGATCGCGTCCAGCAGTTCCGACCTGCCCGCGCCGACCAGGCCCCCGACGCCCACGATCTCCCCCGGTCGCACCGCGATCGAAACACCCTCCAACCTGCCCGGGGACGTGAGCCCGTGAACACTCAGGCCGCGGGCCGGGGCGACCGCCGCCGCGTCGTCACCTTCCACGACCGCCGTCGCCCGGGCCGATCGCGGCGTGCCGCTCACCTTGCGGCCGATCATCTGCTCAACCAGCGTCGGCTCATCGATGCTCGCGACCTCCGATGTCGCCACAAACTGCCCGTCCCGCAGCACCGTCACCCGGTCGCACACGGCGAAGATCTCGCCCATCCGGTGCGAGACATAGATCAGCGTCAGCCCCTCCTGCGCGAGTTGACGGACGATCTTCAGGAGCCTGTCCACCTCCGCAATCGCGAGCGAACTCGTCGGCTCGTCGAGCACGATCACCCGCGCGCCGTGGCCGTTGCCCGCCCCTCCGGCCCTCGAATCAAGACTCTGCGCGATCTGCACGATCTGCCGGTGCCCGGGCGAGAGGCTCCCCAATGGCGCGCGCACGTCGATCAGCGGCTCCAGCCTGGCGAGCAATCCCCTGGCGCGCCGTTCAGCCTCGGCGAAGTCGACCAGCCCCAGCCGGCTCCGCGGAAGGTCGTGCAGGCACAGGTTCTCGGCCACCGTCAGGTTCGGGCACTGCGCCAGTTCCTGGTGCACAATGCGGATGCCCGCGTCGAACGCATCGTCGATCGAGCCGGGCTTGAGCACCCGGCCCTCGCCCCGCGAGAGATCGCCCCCCGGCGCGGCGATCCGCACCACGCCCGAGTCCTGCCTGTGCAGGCCCGAGATCACCTTGCCCAGCGTGCTCTTGCCCGCCCCGTTCTCCCCCATCAGCGCGTGCACTTCCCCCGCGCGAAACGACACGCCCACATCGCTCAGCGCCTGCGTGATCCCGAAGCGCTTGGAAATCCCCTCCGCCCGCAGGATCACGGCCCGGCCCGCCGCCGCGTCCGACTCGCGCCCCGTGGGGGGGGGAGGGGGGGGTTGCTCGCTTGTTTCAGCCACGCTCAGCACCTGTCGAAAAAGCAGGGCGGGATCCACTCCCGCCCTGCGCGTTGGCCCTCAGTTCGATCCGATCGAGCCGGTCACTTCTTGCCCAGCCACTTCTCCCAGATGCCCTCGTACTGCCCGACATTCTCCTTGGTCACCACGCTCAACTCAAAGGTGTTCACCACCTTCGCCGGCTTCTTCCCGTCGTGCACCTTCTCGAACAGCATCTTCACCGTCTCCGCGCCCCAGCCATAGCAGTCCTGGCCGATCAGCGCCTGCACCTGCCCGCTCTTCACATACACCAGTTGCTCGGGCAGGTGATCCACCGCCACCACCTTCGCGTGCTGATACACGCCGTCCAGCGCGTTCTTGGTGAACAGCGGCCACCCGCCCACCATCGCCCATCCCGAGATGTCCGGGTTCGAACTCTGCACGCTCTGCACCTTCTGGGCCGCCTCCGCCGCGGTCTCCGCGTGGTAATACGTGTCCTTGATCGTGATGCCGGGATACTTCTTGGCCTGCTCCTTGATCCCTCGCACCCGCGCCTGCAGGTTCGGCGCGTTCTGGTTCCCCGCCAGAATCGCCACCACGCCCTTCTCTCCCATCGCCTTCGCCAGTTCCGCCATCACCTTCTTGCCCGCCGCCTCGTCGTCGATCCCGTAATACGCAAACCGCTTGCTCTCCGGCGAATCGGAGTCAAACGTCGCCACCTCCACGCCCTTGTCCGCCGCGGCGTCGATCGCGCTCTTCAGCAACTTGCCGTCCGAGCACGAAATGCTGATCCCGTCGACGCCCTGCGACACCAGTTGCTCGAGGAACTGCGCCTGCTGCTGCGCATCCTCGTTGTTCGGCGTCCGCCAGTTGATCTTCACATCCACGCCGTACTTCTTCGACAGTTCCTTCGCCATGTCCTCCGCGCCAGTCCGCGCCGCCTGGAACACCGGGTTCGACTGGCTCTTGGCGATCACCCCGAAGACATACGACTTCTTCGCGGGCGCCGCGGCCGGTCCCCACGCCGCGAGCATCAGCCCAAGTCCGATCACAGCCGCGCCGGCGGCCGCCTTGCAGAAACTCCGCTTCGTCAACATGGTGCTTCTCCCGATGGTGCCCGCAAGCCCGCACAGGGCGGGGCAATTGGTGCGTGTCCAGTGCCGCTCAGTGTACCGGAACGCTGCCCGCGCAGACTACGCTCCCGTGCGCAATCCGTACAGCCCCCGCTTCCGGATCAGGTCCGGAACACCCGCCGGCAGCATCTCCCACGCCGCGGCATTCCCGCTCGCCAGCCCCAGGCGAATCTCCGTCGCGCTCGCGTCGATCCGGCCAACCGGAACGATCCTCCGCAGCCACGCCGCGAGTTCCGCCTCCGTCCAGAAGCCCGCCCGCCGCATGCCCTCGACGATCGAATCCGCCGCCGCGCCCGCTTCCCCGCGCGCCATCACCAGCGGCTCCGCCACCTCGATGATCCGTCGCGGCTCGCGCCACCGGTGAAACTCCGCGGCCTGGTCCGCGCCGATCAGCAGCCGCAGCGCGGTCGCCGTTCCGCCGCTCGAATCCAGCCGCGCCCGCGCGCGAAGCACCGTGTCAATCGTGTAACTCGGCCCGCTGCCCGCGCCCGAACGCGCGAGTTCATCCTCCCACACCGCCGCCCGTTCCACGCCGCGCAGCGCGATCGCGAGCATGTCCAGCCGGTCCCGGCCCGAGGCCGCAGGACCCTGGGCCTTGTGCGGCGACCGCGCCGCGGGCACGTACACCAGCCACGCGCCGCCGCGGCAGCCCTGCTCCGCCTCGACTTCCTCGCGCACCCGCTGCGGCAACTCAACATGACCCCGGTGCGGCGGGTCAAACGTGCCTCCCACCAGGATCACAAGCGCCGCGCCCGCCGCGACCGGTAGCGGCAGTGGGGGAGGGGCGGAAGACGAACTTGCACTCGCCTGCGATTCGCCCTGCGCACTGGTCTGCGCCGCGCCCCACTCCCGCGCGATCTCGCACACCCGCTCGCCTACCCGCGGCAGCACCCTGTTCGCCCGTCGCACCACGCCGATGATGTGCGGCACAAGCCGCGGCATCCGAAGCAGGTCCAGCGCCGCCCGGCCCGCCCGCGTTCCCCCGTCCGGCCGAACCCAGCCCAGCACCTCCGCTGGCAGCGTCTCGTCGGGCGTGTCGCTCACGCCCCGCACCACCGTCCACGCCAGCCCGCGCTGCTCACACGCCGCCGCGAACGCGTGCGTCTCCATGTCCACGATCGACGCGCCGCTCCGTTCCGCCAGCGTGCGCTTCTCCCCCGGCGTCGCCACGATCCGATCGACCGCGATAAGCGTGACGCCCGCCGCATCCGCCATCCGCGGCGTCCAGCAACCCCCGTGCTCGTCAATGATCCGCGCAATCGCCGGCACATCGGCGCACGGCGCAAGCCCGCCGCACGCGCCCGCCAGGATCATCAGCGACCCGCGCGGCGCATTCCCCGCCGCGCCGTCAAGCGCCCGAAGCACCGCATCCTTGCCGATGCCCGTCTGAACCACGCGGACATCCGTCAGCCCCGCCGCACGCACAGCGCGCGCGACCGCTTTCCGTTCCATCTCCATCGGGCAGAACACGATCGCCGCCATGCCGCAAGCGTACGGCCGCGCCGATTCAATCGCCGCGAGTCAATCCAGCGGATACACCAGCATCAGCGCCCCGGTGTCGCCGTTGCCCGCGGGAGGATCAACCCGCAGTCGCCGCAGATCCAGCGTCGGGAACTCGCGATACACCTCATCCGCCGCAAGGTGCTCGCGGATCACGCGCCCGTCCGGCGCGCACACCGTGTACCGCGCCCCTTCTTCGCCGTGGTGGATCAGGATCCGATACTCGCGGCACTCCAGCATCCCCAGCAGCGATGACGTGTCCGCGACCGGCAGCCGCCCCGCCGCGCCGGGTCCCGCCGCGCCGCTCCCGCCCCCATGAACCCGCGGCAGCGGCCCACGGTCCTCATCCCCCGCCTGCGACCACTCCGGATTGAACAGGCTTCCAACCAGTGCAAACGCGCACACGCCCGCGGCGATCACCAGCGTGCGGCGGAGCCACCTCGCCGGGGCGGCAGATGTTTCGTGGCCGGTGCGGGGAGCGTCCATTCCCGGTCTATCGGCCATTTCTGCCGACACCTCCGGGCGGTCTCCTCAGTCCGCGCCGCCTTCCCCGCTCAAATCCGAGAATAATGCCCCGCGGACCCGGCCAGCCACCGACCCGAATGCACACCATCCGCTTCACGCCGCGGCGGACCGGTCCTACCATGCCGCTCTCCGGCCCCGTCGTCTAGCCCGGTCTAGGACATCACCCTTTCACGGTGAGAACATGGGTTCGAATCCCATCGGGGTCATTGCCAGCATTCGCGCCGATTCGCACTCGCTCATATCTGTTTGAGCGGGCATGCCCTGCGCAAGACGGACGTCAATCACATGTATGTCGATTCAGGCGCATGCGGCGCCGTGTGCTGAGACATCACGCTTCGAGTTCAGCCGTCGGGCTCCGAGCGGACAACCTTGCCGAACCGGTGGATCATGGTCACATTGCTCGCGTCCACCCGCTCGGCAAGTCCCCACCTGTCAAGGTAACATTTCGTCAGCACTTTCACCGCGAGCCCTGAGCCGCCGTGCCCATGTCAACGCTTCTGGAGGTCCGCCATGATGGACCGGTCCGGGGTCAATGACGCTTCTCTTCAGCCGGTGCCGCGGCACTGGTCCGGTGTTCTCCCTCACGAGCAATGGCTCGTCCGGACGATGCTCCGGCGGCTGCACGATCCGCCGGTGAGCATCTCGCTCTGGAACGCCGCCGAGTTCTCCACGTCGGCCGCCGCACCGGTCGCACGACTCGTGCTCGCCGATCGCGGTGCCCTGTACCGCCTGCTCCGGAATCCGGATCTCCAGTTTGGTGATCTCTACAGCGACGGCCGCATCCAGGTCGAGGGCGACCTCGTCGCGTTCCTCGAGGCCGTCTATCGCAGCCAGTCCGTGGATGGGACGTTCACCGAGTACGTCCGCGGCCGCCTCGGCCGTCACCGGCTCAACACCCTCGCACGCTCACGCGACTCCGTCTACCACCACTACGACATCGGCAACACGTTCTACCGGCTCTGGCTCGATGACCAGATGGTCTACACCTGTGCCTACTTCCATCGGCCCGGCGATTCGCTGGCCGATGCCCAGGCCGCGAAAATGGAGCACGTCTGCCGCAAACTGCAACTGCGGCCGGGGCAGACCGTCGTGGAGGCGGGCTGCGGCTGGGGTGCGCTGGCGATGTACATGGCCCGTCACCACGAAGTGAAGGTCAGGGCGTTCAACATCTCCCGCGAACAGATCGCCTTCGCCCGCGAGCGCGCCGCGGCCGAGGGCCTCGGCTCACGCGTCGAGTTCATCGAGGAGGACTACCGCGCCATCTCCGGGACCTTCGATGCGTTCGTCTCCGTCGGGATGGTCGAGCACGTCGGCCCGCGCCACTACCGCGAACTCGGCGCGATCATCAACCGATGCCTCGCGCCATCCGGACGCGGGCTGATCCACACCATCGGCCGGCACCGCCCGCTGCAGGTCAACCCGTGGATCGCCACCCGCATCTTCCCCGGCGGCTACACGCCCTCTCTCGGCGAGATGAGCGAAATCTTCGAGCCCAACTCCCTCGCCATCGTCGATGTCGAAAACCTGCGCCTGCACTACGCCGCGACGATCCGGCATTGGCTCGACCGCTTCGAGGGTTGCCGCGACCAGGTGCGCGAGATGTTCGATGCGCGATTTGTCCGCATGTGGCGGCTCTATCTCGCCGGCTCCCTCGCGGCCTTCACCACGGGCTGGATGCAACTCTTCCAGGTGGTCTTCGCACGCGTCACCGACAACAGCGTCCCCCTGACTCGCGAACACCTGTACCGCCCCTGAGTGGCAAGGAGGCCGGGCGATGCGGAACTGTGATGCGCTCATCATCGGCGGCGGCCCGGCCGGTTCGACGTGCGCCCGCCGCCTCTCCGCCGCCGGCCTGGATGTCGTCGTCCTCGACAAGCGTCAGTTTCCCCGCGACAAGACCTGCGCAGGCTGGATCACCCCCGCGGTCATCGCCGAACTCGATCTCGACACCGCCGACTACGCCTCCTCGCGAGCGTTCCAGCCCATCACCGGCTTCCGGACCGGCATCATCGGGCGGCGCATCGTGCAGACCGCCTACGACCGCCCCGTCAGTTTCGGCATCCGGCGCTGCGAGTTCGATCACTACCTGCTCCAGCGCTGCGGGGCGCATCTGGCCCTGGGCGAGCGTGTGGAAACCATCGAGCGCTCGGGTCGATCCTGGATCATCAACGGGTCGTTCGCATCGCCCCTGCTGATCGGTGCCGGCGGCCACACGTGCCCCGTTGCACGTCAGGCATGCGGCGCCCTGCCCGGAAAAGAACTGGCCGTCGTCGCGCAGGAGATCGAGTTTCCGCTCAACCCGGACCAGCGCGATCGGTGCGCCGTGCAGGCCTCAACCCCCGAGTTGTACTTCTGCCCCGATTCCAAGGGGTACGGCTGGTGCTTCCGGAAGGGCGATTATCTCAACATCGGCCTCGGCAGAGAGGACGACCGCGGCATCGCCGACCACGTCGCGTCGTTCCGCAGATTCCTGATCGATCAGGGACGTATCCCCCCGGATGTGCCCGAGAAGTTCCACGGCCACGCCTACATCCTCTACGGGCACACCAAACGCCGGCTCTGCGATGACGGCGTCATGCTCATCGGCGACGCCGCGGGACTCGCCTACCCCGAGAGCGGCGAGGGAATCCGCCCCGCCATCGAATCCGGAATGCTCGCCGCCGCGGCCGCGCTCCAGGCCCGCGGCGACTACTCCGCCCGTTCGCTCCGCGCCTACGAGAACGCCATCACCCGTCGCTTCGGCCCTCGGCCGGCACGCGGCGCCTCGGCCGGGGCTCCCGCCTCGGCGTTGAAGCAGGCCGTCGCGTCGTGCCTGATGGCGACCCGCTGGTTCTCGCGGCGCGTGCTGATCGAAAAGTGGTTCCTCCACGCCCACCAGCCGGCGCTCGCAACCCCCTGACAGGGCCATCCAGTGATCGCCGAACACGAGTCATCCGGCCTCATCGGCCAGTTCGCGGACCACCGCCGAGGCGAAACTCGCCAGGTAGCGGTCGACGAACTCGTCCACCGCCCGGGCGGTGCCTCGGTGGTCAGTCCCCCAGCACAGCGCGATCGCCTCGGGTGCCTGCGCATCAAACTGCACCGCGAGCGTCCCGTCGATCACGAACGCGGGAGGGACCTTGTCAACCAGGAACGCGGACAGCGCATTGATCTCCGGATGCCCGACCGCAACCTGCGGCAGCGGCGCCAGGTGCGGGTCGTTCATGCGCCACAGGTCCGTCAGCACCATAACCCGCGGCGGCGCATCGCGCCCGGCGCCCTGCGGATCCGATGTCGTCACCATCGAGTCGGTCCAGCACGCCCGCACCGCCCCGTCGATCGCGTCGCGCAACCGCTCGGCCGCGGCACGATCATGGAGTTCCGCGCGCGGGTGTGCACCCACGACCACAAGCACCAGTCTGTCCGTGTCCGGCTCGGTCATGGGCAGGGAGCGTACCCGGTCTGGTCAGTCTCCGGGCGCAAGCAGCGTCGCCAGCAGGCCCATCTGGGCGTCCAGCCGGTTGCGTGCCTGCTGGAAGACCCTCGAGCGCGGGCCGTCCATGACCTCGTCGGTGATCTCGATGCCGCGATAGGCCGGAAGGCAGTGCATGACGATCGCATGCGCCGGGGCCTGCGAGACGAGTTCCTGGTTGACCTGGTACCGCCGGAAGGCCTCCAGCCTGACCGCCTTCTCGTTCTCCTGGCCCATGGAGACAAACGTGTCGCAGCAGATGGCGTCGGCATGCAGAACCGCCTCGACCGGATCTCGCACGCTCGAGAAGCGCAGCCCGGGAGTCCGCGCCCGCAGCGATTCAATCCAGTCCGCCGGGAGTTCAAACTCCTCCGGAGCGCACAGAACAAACCGCATGTCCAACTTGCCGCAGATCTCAAGCAGCGACCGCGCGACGTTGTTGCCGTCCCCGACAAACGCCACCGTCCGACCCGCGAGTCCGTCGGTCGAGCCGGGGCAGAACTCGTCGATCATCGTGAGCACATCCGCCAGTGCCTGCGGCGGGTGGGCCAGGTCCGACAGGCCGTTGATCACCGGGACGCGGCTCACCGAGACCATCCGCTCCAGCGTGGAATGATCGAACACCCTCGCCATGATCGCGTCGACCATCGACGACAGCACGCGGGCGATGTCCTCGGCCGACTCGCGCCCGCCCACGCCGAACTCGGCCTGCCCCATGCTCATCGCGTGGCCGCCGAGTTTCCGCATCGCCTGCTCGAAACTCACCCGTGTCCGGAGGCTGGGCTTCTCGAACAGGCAGCACAGGGTCTTGCCGGACAGCAGCGACGGCGCCGGCCTCGCCCGCAGGTCGATGGCCCGCCGCAGAATCGTCCGGATGAACGCCGCAGGTGTCTGGTCGATCGTGAGCAGGTGCGTCATGAGAAAGTGTAAGCCCGGGTCTCGCCGGAACAGTCCCCGCCCGCGCGGCTACGCCCCTTGCTGGAGCGACTCGACCAGCGCAACCAGCGGGGTCCAGAAGGCCGCCAGCATGGCCCCGATCATCCCGATCGCCCAGAGAATGCACAGCACCAGCAGCATCGCCCCGACCTCGCGACGAAACCGCCACGCCGCGGCGACCGCAACATAGACCACCATCGCCAGGACCATGAGCGCCGCCAGGCCGGGCGGCGACGCAAGATCGCGGGCCAGATTCAGGAAGAAGCGAGTCGGCATCGAGAGCGAGGCGCCGAAGTCCCGGAAGATCTCCTCGAACTTCGGTCCCAGAACGATGAGCATGCCAAGCGGCAGGAGCACGGCAAATGTCGCGATCGGCGCGACGATCAGCATTCCGACCGACGATCGGGTCGGCCTGGGGGCGAGCGGCCCGTTGTCGAATGAGGCGGTTGGAGCGGCCGCGAGGGGTGTCATGTCGAATCTCCCACAACTCTCGGTGCGGTCAATCTTCCGCGGTCTCCGCCTTCCGGAACACCGCGACGACATCTTCGACCGGGATCACGAACAGCCGGTTGTCTCCCTCAAACTCGACCGGAATGGCGTGCTTGGGGTTGAACAGCACGCGGTCATACCGGCGGATCGGATAGTCGTCGTCCTTCTCGACCTGCCGGGAGATCGCGACGACCCGGCCGGTCAGCGTGGGGATCTCGATCTTGTCCGGGAGGTGGATGCCCGACTTGGTCGTCTTCTTGTCATCGTCCTTCCGGATCAGCACGCGCTTGCCGATGGGTTCGACGATCTCCAGTTTCGCTGTCGGCCGCGCCCCGGGGGACGGGCCGGAGGAACCGGGGGAGCCGGGGCCGGGGGGAGTCTTGCTCATCGCATGAGTGTAGGAACATTGCGGTCCGTCCTGCGGAGCGGGAGCGGGCCGTGTAGGCTTTGGTTCAACACCACGAAGCCACGAAAGCGAGCGTGCCGACTCCATGCAGCAGATCGAACGAATCCGCAGCCTCATCCGCGATGTGCCCGACTTCCCCAAGCCCGGCATCGTGTTCAAGGACTTCACGCCGCTGATCCGAGACCCCGGCGCGCTGGCGCTCGGCGTCGAACTCATGGCCAACCCGTACCGCGGCAAGGGAATCGAACTCGTCGTCGGCGCCGAGTCGCGCGGGTTCATCTTCGGCATCGCGATCGCCCAGGCGCTCTCGTGCGGCTTTGTGCCGATCCGCAAGCCGGGCAAACTTCCCTGGAAGCACAAGTCCGTCAGTTATGAACTGGAGTACGGCCACGACTCGCTGGAGATCCACATCGACGCCATCGACCCCGGCCAGCGCGTCCTCATGGTCGATGACCTGCTCGCGACCGGCGGCACCATGAAGGCCTGCTGCCAGATGGTCAGCGAGATGAAGGCGAAGATCGCCGGCATCACCGTCCTGATCGAACTCACGCAACTCCAGGGCCGCGGCCTGCTCAAGGAATACGGAGATGTGCACTCCGTGCTGAAGTACTGAGCGTTGACCCCTTTGGGGTGACCCATACGGGCCATCCGGCGCGCGGCTCATGGCCCGTTCGGGCCGTGAGCCAGACCACATCCGCGGCGTTTCATCCACTTCCCACGATTCACGCTTGACACCGATTCGCCGGCGCGTATTTTGGCGGAATCGCCACCGCGTGTGTGGGATCGCAACGACCGTGTTGTTCTCGTCGTTGCGGCGCTGGCGAACACCGGAGTCGTGAGGCATCAAGCGGCTTCTCCGCGGCCTCACCGAGAGAGACACCCCGGCAGGTCGATCCTGTTCCGTTCCCGCGCTGCGCCCGCCCCCGGGCCGTGATGGCGTGGGCGTGGGATACTCGCTTCACGGCCCGACGGTACGGCGTGGCCGCGCTTTGCACGCCGATGGGAGAGTGACCATGTGCACACACGTACGCCAGATGCAGATCCTGGTGATGGTGGGAGCGGCCTGCGGCATCGCGGGCACCTCCGCGGCGAATCCCGGCCAGCAAACCAAGTTCGGGCAGTATCCTCAGCCGCAGATGGGCTACAACCGTCCGTCCGACATGGATTGGCGGCTGAGCACTACGCCCAGCCCGACAGTGCCGCCTCCTCTGCCGGGATGGGCCGTCGCCGATGACTTCCCCAACCTCCGCCCCGACACGCCGATCAACACGGTGCGGTGGTGGGGGTCGTACTTCCAGCCCGCGTTCGAGCCCCAGCCCAATGCCGCGGGTGGCTGGGCGCCCGTCATCGAGGACGGCTGGACGGTCTCGTTCTTCCGCGACATCCCCGCACCGGTCGGGGGCGGCTTCAGCCGTCCCGGCTCGCTCCTGGCGACGTACATCGCAGGCCCGGGCGCGGTGCGGTATGCGCCGACGGGGCAGGTCGGCTGGGATCAGCATCGCGTGTGGGAATACTCGCTGAATCTCAAGGAGGCGTGCCTCGATCACTTCGTCCCGGAGTTCATCGATCCGCTCGGACAGTTCGTTCAGCGGAGTTTTGAGCAGGTGTACTGGATCTCGATCGCCGCCGAGAACGGCGCGAACGTGATCGTCGATCCGAGCGGCAACTGGCACGTGGAGCACAACAACGACCCGACGATCACCCCGCATTTCTGGGGCTGGCACACCAGCCCTGAGAACTTCCTGGACCTGCCCACCGGCTCGCCGCTCATCATGGTGATGCCGCCGGGATCCTCCGACAATCAATGGGTGTATGGCCCATGGGAGCCAATCCTGCCGGACCACATGGGGGTCGGTCAGGCGTTCGAACTCCTGGTGATCCCGTCGCCGGCGGCGATCTCGCTGTTCGGCATCCCGCTGCTCATGGGCGCGGCCCGGCGCCGCAGGTGATCATCGTGCGGGGGCCGCTTGCGGGCGCATCCGCGGACGGGCCGTGCCTGGCCGTCGCGGGTGCGTCCGCGGCGTTCATCGCGCACCCGCATCGGCGGGCTTGAGTTTGACCTTGATGGTCTGCTGCTTGCCCTCGCGAACGACCGTGACATCCACTTCGTCGCCCGGCTCATGCTTGAGCATCATCGCCATCCACCCGCGGATGTCGGCGATCTCTGCACCGTTCCACTTCACCATCCGGTCGCCGTCCTTGATGCCCGCCGCGGCCGCGCTCCCGCCCTCGGTCACGCCCTCGACCAGCACCCCGCCCTCGGAATCGCCATATGCGGGCCGGATGCCGAACCGCACCTTCATCTGCGACATCGCCGGGCCGGGCCCGGCGCCCGTGTCGGCGCTCGCGTTGTCGCCGTTGGCCCGCCTCGCGGGCTGCGCCGGCCGGTCCTCGCGGCCCCAGGTGCTCTCGGTCTCCTGGAACTCCAGCGGCCCGGCGCGCGAAGCCAGCGACCGGGCGATCGCGACGCCGAGATCGACAACCTGAACGGCGCCCTCCGAGTTGATGAGCGAAGAAAAGTCGCCCGGCGTGTGATAGACATCGTGGAACCCGGTGAAGAAGAAGATGACCGGGATCCCGCCGTTGTAGAAACTCTGGTGGTCCGACGGGCCTTGCCCGCCCGTGAGTTTGCGGACATTCAGCCCCGAAGACGCGATCAGCGGATCGAGCACAAGGTCAAAGTCCCGCGCGGTGCCGGTGCCGTTCATGTCGACCTTGCCCTCGCGCAGCCGTCCGATCATGTCGAAGTTGATCATCGCGTAGAGGTCCTTCGCGTCGAACGGGCAGTTCCGCACGAAGTGCCGCGAGCCGAGCAGGCCGATCTCCTCACCGGAGAAGTGCAGGAACAGAATCGACCGCAGCGGCTGATCCGCCGGCGCCTCGTCGTACATCCGCTTGAGTTTGTTGATCGCGATGAGAATCCCCGAGGTGCCCGAGGCGTTGTCGTCGGCGCCGGGGTGGATCTGCCCGACGTTCGCCGGGTTGGCCCCGCCGTCACGCCCGTAGCCCACGTGGTCGTAGTGCGCCCCCATCACGATGTACTGGTTCGCCAGATCGCCCCGGCCCGGCAGGATGCCGCCGAGGTTCTGCGTGCGCTTCGGCGCTTCCTCGACCGCCGCGCGGATCGAAACCGCAACGCCGGCGAGGTCGACCAGTCCGCCCTTCTCGTCCGCGAGTTTCCGCAGGTCCAGCAGCGAGCGATGCTGCGGGTCTCCCGCCCGGACCAGTGCATCCGCCGCCGCCGACGACATCATCACCACCGGCACACCCAGCGGACGCCCGAATCCCGCGGAGGTCTCCACGTTCTCAAGCGCGCCCGTCCGCGGGTCGTCCGCCCCCGGCGGGTTCACGAGGATGATGGCCGCGGCCTTTCGCTCAATCGCCGCCTGCAACTTCGGCCGCAGCGCGGCGGCGTTGCTCCATTTCGGCCCGCCGGATTCCGACACGCGCGACCGGCCGTTCGCGTCCATGGGCTCGAACCGCAGCACCATCGCGACTTTGCCCTCGAGCGAGTCGTCCTTCGCATACGTCCGGTACTCCGTCGGGCCGGTGGCCAGCGAGTACCCCGCGAAGACCACTCCTCCCTCCACCGCTCCCGATGCCGAAAGCGCAAGCACGTTGAAGTCCTCGCCGGCCTTCAGCGTCGCGAGCGTCGACTTTGTCGCGGCATCGACGTACGACATCGCGGCGTCCCGCACCACCGTCGCGCGGCCGACGCTGAACTCCTGGCGATACGTGGAGAAGGGGGTGGAGACCTTGGAACCGTCCGCCGCCGCCGACTCCACCGGGAAGGCGGGTTTGAGCCCGGCCTTGCGGTAGTAGAACTCGAGGTAGTTGGCCGCGAGGTCGTTCCCCTTGCTGCCGCTGCCCCGACCCTCGAAGAACGGATTGGCCAGCGTGGTGACGTGCTCGCGGTACTGGGTGACGTCCGACGCGTCGGGCGTCGCGGTCTGGGCGCGTCCGGCGGCCGCCGAGGCGACAATGGCAACAAGGGCGAGGGACTTGAGGAGGCGGAGCGGTCGCAGGAGCATCTGAAAATCCTGGGTTTGCGGTCTCAATCGGGCTCGAAGGTGCCGACGGCGGGGCATCGTATGGAGAGTCCGGCGCCCCGGTGCCCCCCGGGGCTACCACCCCGGCGGGCGTGGGTTGCGAAGGCCGGGCAGGGTTGAACAATCAGGCGAACGACCTCGCCACGCGACCTACGATCGCCGGCACGGTTTCGGACTCC
Organism: uncultured Phycisphaeraceae bacterium; assembly: GCA_964409775.1. Taxonomy (GTDB): domain Bacteria; phylum Planctomycetota; class Phycisphaerae; order Phycisphaerales; family UBA1924; genus JAHBXL01. The sequence continues at coordinate 205,769 of CAYPEI010000004.1, forward strand.
CATCCATCGCGCCAAACGGGGCCGGTGCAACGGCCGCGTGTTGGATCGGCGGCCGACCGTGCATCCGCACACCAACTCCATGCCCACCATGACCACACCTCCGTCCGCGGGTTCGCGCACCTCCACTTCACCTGCGGCGGAAAAAGGCCATCACGGCCTCGCATCCTCGCCGTTCCAGCCCCACGACACGTTCGTCCACCGGCATATCGGCCCGGATGATCGGGAGATCGTGGAGATGCTCCGTGTCGTCGGTTGCGCGAGCCTCGACGATCTGGCCGACAAGACCGTGCCCGCCTCGATCCGGCTGCGCAAGCCTCTGAACCTCCCCGGCGCGAGCGACCGTCGCGGCGAGAACGACCTGCTCGCGGAGTTGCACGCGATTGCAGCGCAGAACCATGTTTTTCGGTCGTTCATCGGCCAGGGGTATCACGGGACGCTGACGCCGGGCGTCATCCAGCGCAACATCCTCGAGAATCCGGGCTGGTACACGCAGTACACGCCCTACCAGGCGGAAATCTCTCAGGGTCGCCTCGAAGCGCTGCTGAACTTTCAGACCATGGTGAGCGACCTCACCGGGCTGCCGCTGGCGGGCGCGAGTCTGCTCGACGAGGGCACCGCCGCGGCCGAGGCCATGGCCATGTGCTTCTCGATCGCCGGGGCTGAAGGCGCAAAGAAGCGGTTCATCGCGGCGAGCGACTGCCACCCGCAAACGCTTGCTGTGGTTCGGACGAGAGCCGAATCGCTGGGGATCGAACTGGTCGTCGCCCGCAGCGAAGCGGGAGGCAAGGGCGAGATCCAGACCACGGACCTCGGTGGCGTCTGCGGAGTGCTGATCCAGTATCCGACGACGGACGGCCGCGTCGAGTGCTGGGAGAGCCTGTGCAAGCGGGTGCACGCGTCGGGCGCGCTGGTCGTGGTGGCGACCGACCTGCTGGCGCTCACGCTGCTCAAGCCGCCGGGCGAGTGGAATGGCGGCGGCGGCGGAGGCGCGGACATCGCGGTCGGCAGCGCTCAGCGGTTCGGGGTGCCGATGGGCTATGGCGGGCCGCACGCCGCGTTCATCGCCACCAAGTCCGAGTTTGCGCGAAAACTGCCCGGGAGGATCATCGGCGTCTCGCGCGACGCGATGGGCAACCCGGCCCTGCGCATGGCGATCCAGACCCGCGAGCAGCACATCCGGCGGGAGAAGGCCACCAGCAACATCTGCACCGCGCAGGCGCTGCTCGCCATCATGGCCGGCATGTACGGTGTCTATCACGGCCCCGAAGGCGTGAAGGCGATCGCAACGCGTATCCACGCGATGACCCAGACGCTCCGCGCCGGCCTGCTCAAACTCGGCCACACGATCGGCGATGACCTCGTCTTCGACACCCTCCGCATCCGCCCCGCAGGCCGGAGCGCACAGCAGGTGCTCGAGGCCGCCCGCGCCCGGCGCATCAACTTCCGCGACTTCGCCGACGGCACCGTCGGCGTGTCGCTCGACGAAACCGTGACCCGTGACGACCTCGCGGGCATCCTCGCTGTCTTCGGAGGCGGCAAGGAAGACCTCGACGCGCTCGCCGCGGCGGCGAACCTGGCCATCCCGCAGGCGTTCGCCCGCGCCAGCGCGTTCATGACGCACCCGGTGTTCAACTCGCATCACTCCGAGACGGAGATGCTGCGCTACATCACGCAACTCCAGAAGCGGGACCTGTCGCTTGCCGACAGCATGATCCCCCTGGGTTCGTGCACGATGAAACTGAACGCCACGAGCGAGATGATCCCCGTGACGTGGCCCGAGTTCGCCAACCTTCACCCCTTCGCCCCGCTCGATCAGACCCGGGGCTATCAGCGCATCTTTGCCGACCTGGAGAACTGGCTCGCCGAGATCACCGGCTTCGACGCCATCAGCCTGCAGCCGAACGCGGGGAGCCAGGGCGAATACGCCGGGCTCATGGTCATCCGTGCGTATCACCACTCCCGCGGCCATGCGCACCGCAACGTCTGCCTCATCCCCGACTCTGCGCACGGCACCAATCCCGCCTCGGCGGTGATCGCCGGGTTCAAGGTCGTCGCCGTGGCCAACAAGCCCAATGGCGACATCGATCTTGACGACCTCAAGGCGCAGATCGCCGCGAACCGGGACAGCCTCGGGGCGCTGATGGTCACCTATCCCTCGACCTACGGCGTGTTCGAAGAGCACATCGCCGAGATCTGCCGGCTCGTGCACGACGCCGGCGGTCAGGTGTACATGGATGGCGCGAACATGAACGCGCAGGTCGGCCTGTGCCGGCCCGGGGATATCGGCGCGGATGTCTGCCACCTCAACCTGCACAAGACCTTCTGCATCCCGCACGGCGGCGGCGGGCCGGGCATGGGGCCGATCGGCGTTGCCGCCCACCTCGCGCCGTTCCTTCCCGGCCACCCGGTGATCAGCCCCTTCGGCGATGCGGCTCGGGCCGGAAAGCGGGGGAGCAAGGCGATCGGACCGATCTCCGCCGCACCCTGGGGCTCGCCCGCCATTCTCACCATCCCCTGGGTCTACATCGCCCTCATGGGCGCGAACGGTCTGAAGCGGGCCACCGAGGTCGCCATCCTCAACGCCAACTACATGGCCAAGCGGATGGAGGGGCACTACCCGGTGCTGTTCCGCGGCAAGTCGGGCTTCTGCGCCCACGAGTTCATCATCGACTGCAACGCGTTCGACAAGTCCGCCGGCGTCAAGACCGAGGACATCGCCAAGCGCCTGATGGACTACGGCTTCCACGCGCCCACCATGTCCTGGCCCGTCCCCGGAACGCTCATGATCGAGCCGACCGAGAGCGAGCCCCGCGCCGAACTCGACCGGCTGTGCGACGCGCTTATCGCGATCCGGGCCGAGATCCGCGAGATCGAAGAGGGCCGCGCCAGCAGGACCGACAACCCGCTGAAGAACGCGCCCCACCCCATCTCCGCGGCGACCGCCGACGACTGGAAGCATCCCTATTCACGCACGCAGGCCGTGTATCCGGCGGGCGCGCCATGGCTCACCGAACGCAAGTTCTGGCCGCCCGTGGCCCGCGTCGACAACCCCTACGGCGACCGGAACCTTGTGTGCACGTGCCCGCCGATGAGCGCGTACGGGCACTGAGTCTGACCGTCACACCTGTACTCAAAGCAAAGACCCCCGCCCTGTACGGAGCGGGGGTCTTGTGTTTGATCAATCTCTGACCGCCTCGATCACGGCGTGCACGGGCCCTGGCCGGTGGCGAACCAGACCGACAGGAACGCGAAGATCGCCGGCACGCCCGGGCTGCCGCCGAAGGTGCGGGCACGCGGCACAAACGCGAACCAGTCGGACAGGAAGCAGAAGATGTCGGGAACGCCGACGCTGCCGTCCTGGCACCAGTCCGCATCGCAGTACCCGCCGCCCGTCGAGGCCACGACGACGTACTGCGATCCGAGGACCGAGTCGAAGTTCACGACGCGGGGCTCGCCCAGGTTTCCTGCGCCGCTGGGCAGGCCGCCGATCACCTGGTTGGAGAGATAGGTCGCGTCGCCGTTGCCGACGAACCCGGCGAGTTTGATGGGGCTGGTGCCGTCCCAGCCGAGTTCATCGAGGTCGATGACGAACTCGATGCCCTCGGTCGCGCCCGCGGCTCCGCTCGCGTCGACATCGGTCACGCCCACGAGGTTGCGGTTGCTCATGGCCGCGAGCAGCATCCCGCTCCGCGGCGCCGTCATCGGATCGGCGAGCCAGGCGTCCCAGTTCGCAAGCGACGGGAAACTCGACGCGCGGAAGTCATCGAGCACCCGGCGCGACTCCCTCGGCGCATAGGCCGAATAGATGTCCGCGGTGAAGTCGTCCTGCAGCCGGATGCCGTTGCGCTGAATGTCGCCGGGGTCGAGGCCCACGCAGCAGAAGTTGGAACCGTCAAAGGTCAGGAGCGAGCCCGAAGCCTTGCCCTGGAAGGTGCCGTAGTCGAGGCTGAACGAGTTGCCGCCGCCGACGCCCTCTCGCCCGCCGGTGCGCAGCACCGCGGCATCGACCACGCCGCGAGTGCCGTTGGCTTCCTCGTAATGGAAGACCATGTAGTAGTCGGCGCCGAAGTCTGAATCGAAGGTCAGGCCCGGGTCGACGCCGTTGTCGCCCAGACGGTTGATGACGCCCTGCCCGCCCTCGGCCAGGCCGACGCGGACATTGTCGCCGCGCATCGTCGTCTGACCCTGCGCCGCGACGGCATCCAGGAACAGGTGCAGCCGGTGCTGCTCATCGCTGCTCTTCAGGTTGCCGGTCACCAGGACGTAGAGTTTGTTGTTGGGCAGGTCGAGGTACGAGAACACCGCGTCGATCTCCGAGCCGTACGCCAGCCCGACGTTAGGGAGCGTGGGCGGACAGGCCTGCGCCTGCAGGTAGTTCGTGCCCGAGCCGCCCGAGCCGATGTACGAGCCCTGCCCGCCGCCGCCGGTCGGCGTCTGCGCGAAGTTGGCATAGGTCGCGAACGGTCCGCCGCCGCAGGTGAGGGTCAGGAAATAGTCAGACTCAAATCCGGCGTCGAACTTCAGCCCGTTGCCGCCGCCGTTGTCGCCCATGCGGTTCAGGCCGTTGAAGTCGACGTTGGGGTTGTCGCCGCGAAGTTGGTTCTGACCGCCCGCGCCGACATCGAGGAAGATGTCGAGTTTGTTGAAGTTCGACTCCAGATTGCCCGCGATGAACAGGAACAGCACCGGCTCCACCCCGTTGCCGATGTCGGAGTTGCAGATGTACCCGTGCAGGCTGTCGATCTCCGAACCGTTGGCATAGTCGACCTGGCCGAGATTCGAGTCGCCGAACTGCGTCTGCAGCGTCTGCGTCCAGAGCGCCGCGCCGTACGCGGCGTCGAGTTGCCCGTCAAAGACAATGGACGTCGCACAGGCAGGCAGCGCCGCCGGAACGACGACGAACTGGTCCCCGTCGTACGACGAGAAGTCCACGTTGCGCGGATCGGCAAGGTTTCCAAAGCCGTCGGGCAGGCTGCCGATCACCTGGTTTGAGAGATAATCGTGCCCGCCGCCGTTGATGAACCCGGCGACGCGGATCGCGCCGGTGGGATTGCCGAGTTGCGACAGGGGAATCGCGATCTCGACCCCGGTGCCGACTCCCGCGCCGCTGGAGGCGCCCGTCCCGCCGGATACGCCCGCCGTGTTCGAGTTGTTGATCGCGATGCGGATGCCCCCGCCGAATCCGGCGCAGGGCGGTTGCGACCCGGCGTTGTTGTCGCCGAACCCGGTGGGGTTGGTGTTGACCCACTTCGCGGCCCCGTACAGAGCCGAGTCCGCGGGCGTGATCTTGCCGTCGATCACCGGCTGTGCCAGCGCGGTGCCGGCGAGCAGCAGCAAAGTCGCGGCCGTCAGGTTCGAGTGCTTCATATCCGATCGACTCCTTCTCTCGTTGAACCCATCCGGTGCCGACGCGGACACGATCTCCCCGCCCTGGCGGGGTCGGACGGGTGTGGGCGTGTGTCGGGAAGAGAATACAGGCGGCGGGCCGCTGAACAAAGAAAAACCGGCGCCACGCGAACGCACTGGCCTCTGCGCCGTCATTCTGAACGATCTTTACATTCCTGAAGCAGTCACGGTGACCAGTTTGGGGCTGTTGCGACTGACCGGTCCTGTGTACCAGCCGGCGGCCAAACGGCGGTCTATTCGCCGACGGTGCACGCCGGAGCGTGCCGGGCTTGCGGCGACGGTGCAGCGCCTTTAGACTTTGACACCGCAAGATTCGTCGAAACGCGGTGTGCTGCGTACAACCAATCGGCACCGGTCGAGCGGCTCGAATCACCTGGAGCGACCATGACACTTCGGCACCGGCTCTCGCGACGCGGGTTCACGCTGATTGAACTGCTCATCGTGATCGCCATCATCGCGCTGCTGGTCGGCATTCTCCTTCCCGCCCTTGGGAAGGCACGCCAGAGCGCGCGGTCCGCCGCCTGCCAGAACAACACGCGCCAGATGGGACTGGCGATGACGCAGTACGCCGGAACCTGGAAGGAGTGGTATCCGGTGATGCCGCGCCCGCCCGCGTACTCCAACCCGAACTACATGGACGGTCAGTTTGTCTATGGCGGAGTCGCCGGGCTGTTCAGCCTCTATCAACTTGGCGACGCCAGCGGGCCCGGTCCGGGCGCGGGGTTCACAGGCACCGGCAATCCCGACACCTCCGCGTACTACGGCGGCAACACCGTGCCGCTCATGGAGCCGTTCCTGGACGGCTACGGCGTGCTGTACTGCCCCGCCGACAAGGAGGACGCGTACTTCGCCGCCGTGACCACGCCCGGCTCGGGAAATCTCGCCAGCGCGACCTTCAAGATCCCGCGCATCCCCGTGAGCAAGGAAGACGTGGTCAGTTACAACATCAGCTACCTGTACATCGTGGGACTCAAGACCGATGAGCCGGTGATCCTGAAGCCCGCGCCCATCTGGGGCGACGAGACCCTCGGGCCGGATGTCAGCACCGACGCCTGGTACGGCGCGGGCGGCGGCAGCAGCGCAAATGCCACGCTCGCCCAGTCGCGCCCGGGCTACTACGGGCCGCGAGACAATCACGGCCGCGCCGGGGCCAACTTCGTGTTCACCGACGGCCACGTGGACTTCCTGCGTGACAACGTCCACGCGACGTTCTTCAGTTCCGCGAACACCAGCGGCCAGAGCGTCAACGTCGTGCAGTCCAACCGCAGCAACCGCGTGCAGACCATCGATTGACTCTCACTGCTCCGGCGGGAAAAGGAACTCCAGCGCTGCGCCGAACCGCGCCGCCCAGGCGTTCTCGTCGTGCCGCGCATCCGGGTCGATGACGACCAGCGCCCGCGCCTTGCCCAGTCCCTTCCCCGCGAGCAGTTCCTCGAACGCCCTCGCCGACGCCACGTACTTCTCGCTCACCCCCGCGTCGGGCGCCTCCCGCCCGCCCATGCCGAAATACACCCGCTGCGGCCAGTTCCGCTTGCCCGCGAAGTGGTTGAACCCCGCGTTGCGATTCAGAACGAGCGGCGAACTTTCCGCCAGCACCTTGCCGAACACCGACGGCTTCTCCGTCCCCGCCTCCAGCGCCATGATCCCGCCCAGCGATGCGCCGCCGATGCCGCGGTGCTCGCGCTGCTTCCGTGTGCGGAACGCGCTGTCCACCCGAGGCACGACCTCGTTCACCAGGAACGACACGAACTCCCCGCCGTTCGGCTGGACGCCGTCGAGTGCCTCAAACGGCAGATACTCCGCCGGGCGCCCCGCGCCCGCGTGCGGGATCCCGACGATGATCAGCGGCTCGATCTTGCCCTCGGCCATCAGTTTTGCCGCGGTCTCGTCCGCCCGCCACTCGCCCGGAACGCCCGGCAGTTTGTCGAAGATGTTCTGGCCGTCGAGCATGTACAGCACCGCGTAGTCCCGGTCCGCGTTCGCCGCGTCGTCGTATCCGGGCGGCAGCCAGACGATCAGGTCCCGCCGCATCGGCCCCGCCCCGCCGCCCACCACGTTCACGCGGCGGACCGTGCCCGCGCTGACCTTGACCTCCCGGTACATGCCCCCGGCCATCTGCGCCGGGTCCAGTTTGCGCTGGTCCGCCCACGCTTCCACCGACAGTTCGATGACCGGCTGCTCCCCGGCCGCGAGCCGCGACACGTCCACATCCGGCAGCAGGCGGTTCTCGATGTTCTCGAGTGTGGGCGACATCTCGACGGTGTCCCACGAGCCGCGGGTGAACTTGAACGCGATGCGGGAGTCGAGCGTCGGCTTCTTCCAGGCGATCTGCCAGCGCCCGTCGGAGCGGCGGCTCAGTTTCATCGTCTGGTCGCCCGGGTTCCAGCCGTTGTGGCTCGAGGCCATGAAGATGGGCGACTCCGTTGTCGCCACCTTGGCCTTGTCGGTGACGACGACAATGAACCCCTGCTCGAGCGACTCCGGATGGACCATCCGGCTCTGCCCGCTCGCAACGGACGCGGCAAGGCCCAGCAGGAGCGTGGCGGCAAGGGACGGGATGAAGTCGATGCGCATCGGCCGGTGACCTCCGTGATTGGACACAGAGTCTACCGGTGCGGAAGGGGGGAGCGGGGGGAAGGGTGGGGGGGATGCCGCCGCGGCGATCTGCGGCTCAGACGTCGCACGGAGCGAACCACATCGACAGGAACGCGAAGAGATCCGTCACCGCGATCCCGCCGCCGTCGAGGTCTGCGCGCGGATCGCCCGCGAACCAGGCCGCGAGGAACGCGAAGATGTCCGGCACTCCCGGCGCGCCGCCCGAGCGGTCAAAGTCCGCCGCGCACGGCGGGACATCGTGCCGGAGCACCACCAGCCCCATCCGCGGCACGCGGACCGACGCCGATTGCGGATGACCGTGCATCGGCCCGTCGGTCGCGTCGATGCGGGGGTTCGTCAGTGTCCCCGGCCCGCCGAACCGGGCGGCCTGGCTGTTGAGCAGTTCAAACCACGCGCCGGGCATCGGCAGCCCGAGGTTGTACACCGTGTAGTCGGTGTTCGAGAAGTTTGCGATGACGACGCAGACGTTCCCGCCCGCGGTCCAGCGGTGCAGGGCCATGACGTTCCCCGTGTCGTTCACGTGATACGCCGAGTACGGCGCATCCGCGCGGAAACAGTCGTTCTCGCGCTTCACCCGGATCATCCGCTTGAAGAAGTCGAAGATGTGCGCGTACGTTGTCTTCTTGGACCAGTCGATCCGGTCCGCGCCGCCCGGGCTTCCGCCGCCGAAGTCGGTGTCCTCGAGCCACTCGGCGCCCTGCAGGAACATCGGGATGCCGGGGGCGAACATCACCAGCCCGTGCGCCAGTTTGTGCCGCCCCTGCGCGAACTCCGAATCGTGCGGGAACGTGGGGTCGATCGTCTTCACGAGCCGCTGCCCGCCCGAACTCGGCCACGCCTCGTCGTGCATCTCCGCGTAGTTGCACAGCTCCGAGCCCTGCAGCCAGTCGCCGCCCGAGAGCGCGCCGGCGATCGCACCCAGATTCGGATCGCCCAGCGCCGCCGCGAGAATCGCCTCGCGCAGCCGGTCGCCCAACGGGTCCCACCACTGCGCATCAAAGCCCGCGCCGCCCAGGCTTGCCCATCGCGTGATCCACGGGTTGTTCGGCAGTTGCTCCGCGATCGAGACCCGCCCCGCGTACCGCCCGTCGATCTGCTGGTTGTACGCCTGCATCAGGCTCCAGCCCGCAGCCTCCTGCGGCCAGATGTTCATGTAACTGGTCGCGTCCATCCGGAAACCGTCGATCCGGTACTCATCCAGCCACATGTGCATCGAGTCAAGCAGGTACGACCGCACTTCTCCCCGGTCAAAGTCGAGTTGCGGGCCCCACGGCGTGCTGACCTCCGGAGAGTCGTAATAGACCTGTCCCCCGTCATAGTTCCACAGGATGTTGTCGGTGATCGAGTGATGGTTCCAGACGATGTCGAGCAGCACCGCGATGCCGCGGGAATGAAACTCGTCGATCATCGCTTTGAGCGCGGCGGGGTTTCCGTACGCCGACTCCGGGGCGAACTGCGTGATCGGGTTGTACCCGGCCGAGAAGTCGAGCGGGAACTCGTTGATCGGGGTGAGTTCGACCGCGTTGACCCCCAGTTCGGCAAGGTGCGACACGCGGTTCTTCACGTCCGTGAACGACGCCGGCAGCGATGCGGGCCCCGCGGGGTCGTTGCGCCCCGCAAAGGTCCCCACGTGCAACTCGTAGATCACCAGTTCCTCGCGCGCCGGGGTCTGGTAGTCGTTGGAGAGCCAGGTGTATCCCAGCGGCGAGACCAGGTGCGACAGGTAGTTCCCGCCCGACGGCGTGATCCGCCGCGCCCGCGGGTCGGGCCGCCAGAGGCCCCCCGGCTCGAAGTAGTACTGATAGGTCGCGTTCTGCGCGAGCACCGGGACATACCGCGTGAACACGTCCCCGCTCTTGGTCATGGGATGGGCCAGCGAATTGCCGTTGAAACTGCCGCGGACATACGCCTGCGTCGCGTTCGGCGCCCACACCTTGAAGACCGCGCCGCCGCCCGTGACCGGCGTCGAACCCAGCGGTGCATGTGACAGCGTCGCGAAATCCACCAGGAAGCCGCCGGAGGCCGGTTCATCCTCCACAACGCGGCCCACGCCGTTCACCAGCGTGTAGTAGTCGCTGTCGGTCCCATCCGTCGCCTCGAAGACGTACACGACCGAACTGCTCGACCCTGTCGCCGGGATGGTGGCGCTCCAGACGTCGTATGCCCCGCGGCTCTCGACGATGCCCGCCGAGACCCACTGCGGCGCGCCCGCGTTCACCGAATAGCGCGCCCTCACCCCGGTCAGGTCATGCCGGTACGCCTGCAGCCGCACCTGGAACGCCTCGCCGTTGACCGGGCACCACGGACGCAGGTCGTTGGGCTGGCGGTGATTGAGGCCGTTCCACTCAACGTCGTTGTCCGGCGCCGCGGCAAGAACCATTGCGATGAGCAGCACTCCGAGCATCCGCGGAACTCCTGAACGGGCGGGTATCTGCCAGTCTACGGATGCGCCCCGGAAGGCAAGGCACAGACCGCAAGAAACAGGACAATTGGCCGGAGCAGTCAAGAGCCATGCCATTTCATTCAGAATGACCAACCGCCGGATTGTTGCGGCTCTGGATCCTGACAAGACCCGATCCGTTCCGTCGAATTTGGATGAAGAGCCCGGAATTGTCTCGACAGACGACCCGGTTTTCTTATCTTGAAACGCGGAGAGATTCAGCCGGACGCTGTGTTGTGCGCCGGAGTGTGGAGAGTCGCCGGCCATGCCGGCAGGAGAGAGAGCAATGACACGAGTTTGGTTCGCGATCGCCGTGGCGGGCTTTGCCGCCGGGGCCCAGGCACAGGTTGACGGCTCGATTCTGGGCGACGGCTACGGCGCTCCCTACGCCGTCCAGACCGTCGAGACGCAGTTCGGCGACAACTTCAGCGAGTTGAACGCCGCGTACGCCCGCGTCAGCGGCGGCCGTCTCTACCTCGCGTTCACCGGCAACATCGAGGCCAACTTCAACAAACTCGAGATCTTCCTGCAGGCCGGCGGCGGCGGCAGCAACGTCTACGGCGGGACGCCCGGAAACGACGGCTCGTTCCGGATGGCGGGGATGACCTTCGCCGGCGGGTTTGCACCGAACTACCAGTTGATCGCCCGCCGCGGCTTCTCCGGCGGCTCCCGCTTCGACCTCGACTTCGCTCGCCTGAACTCCGGGGCGTTCAGTTCCTACGGTGACATCTTCGGCGGGGCGGACTTCGGCTCAGGATCGACGGGCACCGGCCTCAACGGCCTTCCCATTGAGGTCGGCTACAACGGCTCCAATGCCGCCGGCGTGCTGGGCGGCACGGGCCCGGCCAATCAGGCCGCCGCGGCCGCGGTCACCACCGGCCTTGAACTCAGCATCGCGCTCTCAGACCTCGGCCTGCTCGGTGTTCCCGGTGAGAGTGTCTGTGTCATGGCATTCCAGAACAACCAGGACCACAACTACGCCTCCAACCAGTTCCTGCCCGGCCTGATCGCCCCTCGCGGCAACCTCGGCGGCGACGGGACCGGCGGATTCACCGGCGTGTGCACCTTCAATCTCAACAACATTCAGACCGAGGGCTGCTTCGTTGTCGCAGTCCCGGCTCCCGGCGCGGCGGGTGTCCTCGCGCTCGGCGGTCTCGTCTTCGCCCGTCGTCGCCGCTGAACCGCTACTGCGTTGAACCCGAATGAACACACCACGCGCCGGTCCCTCGGGGCCGGCGCGTTTCATTGCGCTTCACGCTGTCGAACTCAGCCCCCTCGCGACCGTCGCCAGTCCTTCTCGATCAGGTCATACGCCGCCTGCGTCTCCGGCGTCAGTTCCGGGCGGGAGCGAAGCCGATCGAGCGCGTCCTTCGATTCCCCGCTCTTGTGCATGATGATCGATGCCGCGGCGTCATGATCCGGGTGCTGCCGCCAATACGCCTCTGTCTGCCATCGTTCCGAACCCGCAAGCACGAGTGAGCGCGCAAGCGGGATGTCATTGGCCGCCACCGCCACGCCCGCGGCTTTGCCCGCGAGTGTGCCGGCCTGGATCCAGAACAACTCATTGGTCTTGTCTTCGATATCCGGCGCGATCATCGCGATCACGTCCAGAACCGCCCCGGCAAAGACCACCGAGGCGGCATCGCCCGGCGCATCGAGTTTGGAATGGGCCAGCGACACCGCCTCGGCGATGGTCACCTTCTTCTCGGCCCATTGCTTGCGGAGTTCATTCCCAACGGCCGTCCGGCCCCCACGCCCGGACCCCGCCGTGCCATACAGCGCTTCCAGCCGCGCCTTCTCAGACTTGCACCCTGCAACTCCCACGAGCGCCACCAGCAAGAGCGGCAACAACCACCGGGCGACGGACATCGTTCAGGCTCCTCAAAGCACGCACCGGCCCCGCATCGCGGCGGCCATCCACCGTATCGGCCCGCGATCGGCGGCGGCTGGAACCGCCGCTCCCATCTTCCGCGGGTTGACACTCCCGGCCCGCCCGCTTCAACTACGCTTGTCGGGGCCTAACAGCCGATCGGTCCGGCCCCGCATCGAAAGGCATTCACGGATGAACACTGTTCTACCAGGGAAGGCGCGCCCAGCCGCACTCGTCATGCTCGCGGCCGCGATCGCCGGGTGTGCCCAGGGCGGCGGCGAAAACAAGTACACCCGCTTCCCCAGCGGCGTGAAGAACCGCCCCAGGGTCGACGCCTCCGCCGCGGAGATGTACGTCACCGCCCGCGACATCGAGCCCGAGTGGGGGCCCGGGCTGAGCGAGTTGAACTTCTTCGACGAACTGGAGACTCGCGCCGAAGTGGTCAACGACGACGCGCTGCACGCCTGCCTGCTGCTGGGGACAGGCGTCAGCCTGCCGACCTATGACGAGCGGGTTGCCGTGGCGCAGCGTTTAGGCTGGCTGCGACGCCAGCCGGCGCGACCGCCCCGCGAGGCCGCGACGATCGGCGAGGTCTCGCGGATCATCGTCCGCATGATGGGCGACAAGGGCCGCGTCACCCCTGCAAGGGCCAATGAACGCCTCCAGCAGATGGGGCTGCTCCCTGCGGGTACCAAGCACTACCAGGGCCTGACCGGGGCGCAGATGGTCTCGCTGCTGGGCCAGGTCGAGGAGGCGATGGGGCCTGCCGCACTCGCCTCGGTCCGCAAATCCGCCCGGGAAAACTGGTACGCGCAGGCTGCGGTTGACGACGGCGACTCCGGCGCGCCGGTCGCGGCCGCGGTGGCTCCCGTTGAGAGCCCCGCGCCCGCCCCGACTCAGCCGACCCCGCAGCCCGTTGCGGCCGTTCCCCCTGATGCCGCGCCCGCCCCATCGCCCGAGCCCGCGCCGGCGGCAAGCCCGTGGCGCAAGGGCACGCCCCTCCGCAAGCCCGGCAACTGATCCAGGCCTCTTCATCTCCACACGAGCACACAGTCATGATCGCACGACATGGACGTTTGAGTCGGGTCTCGGTGCTGCTGGGTTGCGCAGGTGCGCTGCTCGCGTCGTCCGCATTCGCGCAGCAGGCCCCGCCCGCGCCAGGCGCGGGGCAGCCCTCCAAGACCAAGGTGGTCCGGCGACCGATCGTGGACCTCAAGAAGCAGGCCGATGAGCCGCGCCCGGGGCAGGTCCTGCCCGGACAGCCTCAGCCCAAGCCCGCCGAGCCGCCCCCCGCCACGGAGCCCGCGAAGGCCGAGCCGCCCGCCGCGCCGCCGCCCGAGGAGCCCAAGCCCGACACCCAGACCCCCGCACCCACCCCGCCCCCGCCGCAAGCCGAGCCCGCCGCACCCCCGCCGCAGCCTCCGCCGCCTACTCCGGCCGAGCCGACTCCCCAGCCGGCGCCCGCGCGCCCGGTCGATCTGCCCGACACCGCGGAGCAGCCCGCCACGCGAACCCCCGCCGCGAAGGTCACCAAGCCGCTCAAGCCTGCGCCAATCCCCGTCGCAGCCGAGCCCAAGCCATCGCCCGCCCCGGCGCCCGAGCCTGCCGCCGCGCCGGTCCAGCCCGCCGAGCCGGCGCCGCACGAAACCGCGCCGCCGGC
>CAYPEI010000005.1:0-200673 GCA_964409775.1 uncultured Phycisphaeraceae bacterium
AGCAGGCACGATCACGCGCATCATCCGCTCTCCAAGCCGCGGCACGGGTTGGATCCGGGCGCCGCGCTGCCAGACGGTTGGAACAGCAAGTGCACGCTTCGAAGACGCCGCGTGAACCGTGGCATGTCAGGGCAAAGAGGTTGCCTGTGTTACCCGCCGCGATCGGTGGCAGAACGCCCGGTGACCTCGACCCGAATCGATGTCTGTGCCCAAGCCGATACCCCGCTCGCGAGCAGCATGGCCGCTCCGAGCCCGACGAGTTTCTTCAATTTCATACGCTTCTTACTCTCGCTTTCTACGAGTTACCACGAGTACGCACCCGGAAGCAAGCACCACCAGACCGGTGGGACCGGGGACTGTTGAGGCAATGCGGAATCCGGTATCGAACGGCGTCCAGTACGGCGAAAGTTGCCCGCCGCTGTCCCAGACAGAATCGGCTATGCCAAATCCCGGCGCACCACTCCAATAACTGCCTTCAATGTATCTTGACCTTGGGCCTTCAATGGCCCCAGAGAAAATCTGTTCCGTCCACTCACTCGTCGCCCCTGCGACATCAAGCAACCCCCACGGGCTCTGCACATCGGGGTATGCGCCGAGCGGCACTGCGAAGGGGCTGCCGTAGCCGGGGAATCGGAACTCGTCCCAGCCGTAGTTGGCCTGCGCGAGCGGGCCATCGGGGTTGGGACCCGACGGGCCCGGCGGCAGGTTGATGTGTGCGCCCGGCGGGCCGCCGGGGATCCACGCATCGGTCGAGTTGGAGTACTGCCAGTACCCGCCCTGGTCCTGTCCATAGCGGTGCGGGTCGTAGTGCGCGGCCTTGATCCACTCATCGCGCGAAGGGATGAAGTACCGCGCCCCGGGCGATCGCGTCGGCTGGTCGGCGAAGCCGCCCATGCCGTTGGGGCCAAAGGTGGAAACGTCGTACGCCCCGCTCAGGAAGTTCTCCCGCGGCGTGACGCCTCCGGCGACCGCGCCGCCGTTGTGGAGGAAGTTGCAGTACATCGCCGCCATGCGCCACGAGATGTTCCCTACCGCCCGCATCTCGTTGCCGGCGGGCACCTGCCACCGCCGCGCGTTGGGGTTCGAGGCGTTGATCGGCGTCGTGCCCTGCGCCCCCCAGAACGTCGGCGGCGTCAGCCACGGCAGGTTGGGCTGCCCGGCGGGCCGGTCGTACGCGGCATTGAAGAACTGAACCCACTGGCTGGTCGTCACCTCGTACCGGCCGATGTTGTACTCGTAGTTGACGCCGCCGCGGCCGATGGCGTCGTCGCCCTGCGTGGGCGGGTTGGTCCCCATCCACGGCGCATTGCCGGGGTGGGTGATGCGCACGAAGTCGATGCCGGAAAGCGGGTCGATGTCGGCAGCGACCGGGTGAGCGACCGCGAGAAGGGCCGGAAGGGCGAGAATCGTCCGCTCCCATAGGCGGAAAGTTCGCCGCGCAACCCGTCGCCGGCGCTCCGGGCTCTGACAAGTCCGGGACGCCGAGGCGGGTCCGATAGTTTGTGAACGGCTTGCATGCAACAAGGGCGATCTCCCGAACGGGTCGAATCGGCCCTCTCCAGCCGTGGGAGAAGTTACCACCACCTACGGAGGACGCAAGGGAATATTTCAGAACCCGCGAGAATCGACCTGAGTTTCCGAAGATTCGCGGCCGGGTTCGTGATGCGAACGGCGCGCCCGCCGCGTTACCGCGGGGGCTCCGCAGGAGAGAGGGAACTGACGGGAGTGTGTGGCGAATGAAAAACCCATGGACTGGAATCCATGGGTTCTGGGTGGATGCATGAGTGGCTGCCGGCGCGAGATTACCGCGCTGAGGCGGTTGCGGGGGCGGTGGGGCCGGCGTGGGCGGGGATTCCGTCGCCGGGGAACTGCCTGATGCCGTCCTGACGCGGCGTTCGGCCGGTTCCCTTGGCGGTGGGGGACTTCTCGGGGATGATGAACTCGTCGTTGGGGAGGGACCGCGAGTGGGCCATGGCGGCATCGGCCGCGGCGAGCATGGAGTCGTCGGCCTGCTCGTAGAGGTTCCGGAGGTTGTCGTGGATCTCGACCTCGGCGAGGTCGAGGAAGTGGATGGCGGCGGTGCGGTCGCGTTCGAACTCGCTGCCGGCGGCGCTGCCCTTGCCCTGGTGGGCGCGCATGTCGGCGTCGAGGCGGGAGATGGTGCAGAGGGAGGCGTGGAGCATGATGGCGATGTTGGCGAGGCGTGCCTGCACGGCCTGGCGGTCGAGCATCTTGACGTCGTACTTCTTGCTCATGACCTTGAACTGGTAGGAGAGTTCGCGGACAAGGCGGGAAGCGCGGTCGGCGTAGGGGCGGAGGTCGGGCACCGCGCGATCGATGGCGGGGAGGGCGCGGCGGATGCCGAGGTAGACCTCCATGCCCAGGGGGATGGCGATCCTCATGATCCGGGCGTTGAAGGAGTTCTTGAGAGCCTTGGAGATGTAGGCGCCGAGCGACTCGTCGGGCTCCTTGAGGAGGGCCTGCTTGATGCCGAGCATCTGCTCGGCGAGTTGCTTGCCGCCGTAGCCGAAGATGTAGGACTGCATGACCTCGTTGGCGCCTTCGACGATGAGGTTGATGCGGGAGTCGCGGAAGATGCGCTCGACCTCGTTCTCGGTCATGTAGGACTCGCCGCCCATGATCTGGAGGGCATCGTTGACGACGCGCCAGCCGAACTCGGAGCAGAAGACCTTGCACATGGCGGTCTCGACCTGGATGTCCTCGTCCTTGCGGTCGAGCATGCCGGTGGTCATGTAGAGCACGGCGTCCATGGCGTAGTCGTACGCGGCCATGCGGGCGATGCGCTGGCGGACGAGTTCCTTGTCGGCGAGGGGCGCGCCGAACTGGTGGCGGGTGAGTGCCCACTTGGTGGCCTGGTCGCGTGCGCGGCGTGCGCCGCCGAGCATTCCGGCGGAGAGGGTGCAGCGGCCGTAGTTGAGGCAGGAGAGGGCGATCTGCAGGCCGCGGCCCTCCTGTCCGAGGAGGTGGTCCTTGGCGACGCGGACGCCGTTGAAGCGGATGCGGGCCTGCCAGGTGCCGCGGATGCCGCACTTGGAGCGGTTCTTCTGGTAAATGTCGACACCGTCCATCCAGGGGTGCATGACGAGCGCGGAGATCTTGCCCTTGCCGTCGTCGCGTTTTTCGCGGGCCATGACGGTGAAGAGGCCGGAGAGCGCGCCGGAGGTGGCCCACTTCTTTTCGCCGTAGACGAGGTAGTCCTCGCCGTCCTTGACGAAGTAGGTCTCGCAGCCGCCGGCATCGCAGCCGACGTTGGGCTCGGAGAGGCAGAAGGCGCTGAGCCAGTCCTTGGCGAGGTGGGGGAGCCACTCGCGCTTCTGCTGCTCGTTGCCGAAGAGCATGACGGCCTTGCAGCCGATGGACTGGTGGGCGGAGACCATGACGGCGGTGGAGCCGCAGGAGGCGCCGATGCGCTCGAGCACGCGGTTGTAACTGGTGATGCCCATCCCGAGGCCGCCGTGCTCCTTGGGGATGGTCATGCCGAGGACGCCGAGTTCGAAGAGGCGGTCGATGACCCAGCGGGGGATCTCCTGCTCCTGGTCGATCTGGACGGCGGGGTGCTCGGTGGTGAGGTACTCGTCGAGGCGGGCGAGGAGTTGGTCGCACTCGGCGGCCTCGCGGGCGTCGGTCTGGGGATAGGGGAAGTAGAAGTCCTGCTTGATGTTGCCCCAGAAGAGGTTCTTCACGGGGCCCATCTTGGCGGGCTCGGCACCGAGCCACTCCTCGGCCTGTTCGAGCAGTTTGCGGTCGGCGGCGGAGATGCCCTTGAGGTTCTTGAGGTCGGCCATGGATGGTCTCGGTGAAAGTCGGATGTCGGAAGTGGAAAGTCGGAACGGAGAAGCGGAAGGACTGCGACTATTTCTTGGCGCTCTTTTCGAAGAACGCCTCGATCGCGGCTTTGCCGGCGGGAGTGGAGCGGAGGCGGACGAGTTCGCGGCGTTCAACATCGAGCGCGGACTGCCAGCCGTGCTCGAGGCCCGCGGTGACCGCGGCGAGCACGGCCTGGGCCGACTCGGTGTGCGGGAGCGAGTCGCGGAGAGCAGGGAGCGCGGCGGCGACGCGGGACTTGCAATCGGGCCGACCGATCCAGCGGGAGGGCGCGGCGTTGCGGGAGGGCGTGCCGCGGGAACGTTGCGAGGCGATCCACTGCTTGCAGGTCGGGATGAGCGCTTCGGGCGAGGGGGCGACGGCGTCGAAGAGGCGGGCGGCGACGGCTTCGTCGTAGGTGAGGGGCTTGCCCGCGGCAGTGCGCGTGATGGCGTCGGAAGGATCGATGCGCGCGGGGAGAAGGTTGGTGCCTCCCCACCCGGGGCAGATGGACAGCCCGGCCTCGGGCAGACCGACGGGGTAGGGCTTGCCGGAGGCGGAGGGCGCGGCGATCAGGGCATCGCAGTGCATGGCGATCTCGAGCCCGCCGCCGAGCGCAGCGCCGTTGATCGCGGCGACGGTCGGGAAGGGGAGGGACGCGATCATGCCGAAGACCCGCTGCCCGTAGGCGAGATAGACATCGAGGTCGCGGTCGGACATGGCCTGGATGGACTTGAGATCGGCGCCTGCGATGAAGACGCGGGGACTGGCGGAGGCGAGGATGAAGCCGGTTGTGGCGGAAGGGAGCGCGCGGAGCGTCGCTTCGATCCGGCGGATGAGGGGCTCATCCAGGACGACCATGGGCGAGCCGGGCTGCTCGAGCCGCACGACGGCGATGCCCTGGAACGGTCCGGCGGCATCGTGTTCGATCGGGAATGGCTGTGTTGGGGTCATAGTCGGGAAGGGGTGCGTATGCCCATCCTATCAGCGGAAAGGGTGTTCGCAAAGCACCGGCGATCCGATGGGTTGGACGGGTGTGGCCCGCGAGAGCGGGGCGACTTCTAGCGGCGGCGGGATCGTTTTGGGTCCAGCGCATCGCGGAGGGCCTCCCCCACGAAGTTGAGGGCGAGGAGGGTCGAACCCAGGAGCAGGCAGGGGAACAGGAGCAGCCACCAGTGCGACCGGTAGGGGTTGAGTTCGGACAGGCCGTCGGCGGCGAGGTTTCCCCAGGAGGGCAGGGGCGGGCGCACACCGATTCCCAGGAAACTGAGGAAGGACTCCTGGAGGATGGCCTGCGGCACCGTCAGGGTGGCATAGACGACGATTGGTCCCACGAGATTGGGCAGGAGGTGGCGCAGGAAGATGCCGCGGGTGGAGACGCCCGCGGCACGCGCGGCCTCAACGAATGGCTGGGCCTTGAGGGAGAGCACCTGGCCGCGGATGACCCGGGCCATGGTGAGCCACGAGACGCCGCCGATGGCGATGACGAGCGTGCCCAGCGCGATGGCCTGGTACGCGCCCGGGGAGAGTTCGAGGGAGGGGATGGCGGCGATCGCCTGAAGGCGGATGCTGTCGGCGGCGGCCGGGTCGGCAGCGCGCTCGGCCTGGAGTTGCGAGAGTTCGCGCTCGACGAACTGCTCGCGCTGGGTGCGGGTCCGGAGTTCTGCGCCGGCCTGCCAACGGCCGATCGCGGCATCGATGGCGACGGCGAGCAGGACCACGAGGAGGACATAGGGGAGGCCGAAGAGGATGTCGACGATGCGCATCATGACGGCATCGGTGCGGCCGCCGATGTAGCCGGAGATCGCGCCGTAGAGGGTTCCGAGGAGGACGGAGAGAAGAGCGGCCGCGAGACCGATGGTGAGCGATACGCCGCCGCCGGCGAGGGCGCGGACAGTGAGGCTGCGCCCGAGGATGTCGGTGCCGAGGAGGTAAAACGGGCGCGCGGCGTTCAGCGAGGCGTCGGTGGGAGGCGTTTGGGCTGCCTGGAGCGTGCGGAGCGCGACTTCGTGGGTTCGCCGGAGCGGGCCCTCGGGAAGGGAGTCGGGATCTGCGGCGGCGGAGAGACGAGGCCGAAACGCCCAGGACGGGGGCATGAGTTGTGCGAGGCGGTCCTGCGCGTCGTATCGGGGCGAGCCGTCGACGGTGCCGAGGGTCCACGGCAAAGAGCCGAGGCAGGCGAGCAGCATGAACGCGAGGAACAGGATCCCGGCGATGCCGAGCGGAGAGCGGAGCAACGGGTTTCGATGCTGCGGAGGCGGGGCGTTGATCGCGGGGATGGAATCACGCTGCGGCGTCACGAAGCCGAGCATAGCGGTCCGGCGGAATGGAGGTGCTCAGCAGGGCGCGAACCAGCGGCTGAGGAAGGCGAAGATGTCGGGCACGGCGACACCGGGCGTGCCGTCGATGTCGGCGGAGGGAAGGCTGGCGAACCACGCGCTGAGGAAGGCGAAGATGTCGGGCACCGCGACGGAGCCGTTCTGGTCAAAGTCGCCGGGGCAGTAGGGGATGGTGCCGGAGCCGACGAAGGCGCCGACGATGGCGAGGCTCCCGAGGCTGGGGTTGGCCGGGTCGAGCGGCCCGGAGATGTTGATGGAGCCCGAGACGGTGGCGGTGCGGCCGCTGATCGAGACGGTGCCCGGGAGCGTGGAGGCGTTCTGCGTGCCGCTGTCGGCGAGGTTCATCGCGCCTGTGCACGGCTGGGGCGGGTTCTGCGATTGGAGGAGCGTGCACACGGTTCCGGTCGCGGTGTAGTTGGCATCACCGGCCGAGTTCGCCGGGACATCGGTGAAGGTGAACGCGTTGGCGGCGATGGGCACCGGTCCCTCGATGACGCCGGGCGCGGCGTAGGTGACCGCGACGTTGTTCGCGTGGACGACGATCGAGCCGATGGTGATCCCGAACACCCGATAGATGATGCTGATGTCCAGCGACTCGGTCGCGTGGAAGTCGAAGTCGTGCAGTTCGATGCTGCTCGGGAGGAGGGCGGCGTTCAGCCGGACCCGCATGGTGCCGGCGATGGGGGAGGTGTCGCTGCCGGACTGGCCCTGCACCGTGAGCGTCGCCGAGACGCTTGACTGGGCCTGGTTGAGGGTGACGTTGAAGGCCGGCTCGGCGAGGGCGGGCGCGCCCGCGAGCAGCGGAAGAAGAGCGAGCAAGCGGAGGCGCGGCATCGGGCAGTCTCCAGGACCTGAGCATGGCAGCCGCCGGTGTGCGGGGCTGCATGACTCGGAAAAGTCAATATACCACACGTTGGCGGGCAGGCCCCGCAAAACGTCCGAGTTGCCCAGTTTTACGCGCTATTGAGGGGAGCCCTTGGGGAGGGGCCAATATCGGAGCGTTTCCCGCACCCGGATGGGCCGCAGGGGCGATTCCGGACCCGCCTGAAGGTGCAGAGCGGAACCGGGCGCAGAGTGGGCGTGCTTGACCATGGCGAACGCGATGATGCGCCCGCCGAGCATGGGGCTGATGGCGGAGGAGGTGACGGCGCCGATGGGGGGCTGATCGGCGCTTGCGGATGCGAAGACCAGCGAGCCGGTCACGGGCTGGGCGGTATCGGGACCGGGGGCGGCGTCGGTGTCGATCGCGACGAGCCGCTGCTTGGGTTGGCCGAGGGCGTGCATGCGTGCGACAACTTCCTGGCCGAGGTAACAGCCCTTCTTGAAGTTGACCCGGTCGTTGAGCGTCTCCGGGCCGGTTTCGTGCGGGAGCGAGGTGGGTCCGAAGTCGATGTTGTAGAGCGGGGTGCCGGCCTCGATGCGCGCGATGTTGAACGCGTGCCAGCCGATGCGGACGGCGCGGGCGTCGGTCGCGGCGGCGGCGCGGGCCTTGAGATCGAAGCCGCGGTCCTGCCGCGCGCGGTGGTGATCGATGTCGTCGGCGGACTCGGCCAGCCGCGCGTAAGCGTCGGCGGCGAAGGCGGTGTTGACCGCCAGCGCGAAGCCGTGCTCGCCGGTCGGGTCGTTGCGCCAGATGAAGACGGGTTCGCCCGCGAACCGGTAGTGCGCGCCCGTGTCGGGCGCGAGATCGGCGATCGGCGGCGAACCCGGCGCAGGGGCGGCGAGCCTGGAAAGGACTGCCGCGGCGGAGGGACCGTGGAGGTCGAGCCGGTGCAGTTGCTCGGAGTTGTCGAGGATCTGGACATCGTCGGCGACGATGAAGGACGAGAGCCCGGCGATGGTTCGCGGTGCGGCGTGGGCATCGAGTTCGAGCAGGATGTCGTCCTGCCGGACGATGACGTTGAGGTCGGCGTCGATGCGGCCCTTTCGGTTCAGCCAGAACGAGCGGCGGAGGCTGAACGGCGGCTTTGCCCCGGAGAGGTCCTTGAGTTCCTGCGTGAGCATGCGGTTCAGGAACGAGAGCCGGTCTTCGCCGGTGACGGAGAGGACGGCCCTGTGGGGGAGGTCGAAGATCGCGGCGGACTTGCGGATCGCGGCGTACTCGCGGTCGATGCCGGAATAGACCTGGAGAACCGGGATGCCTTCGCCTTCGGGGCCGTAGGGCGCGAGGACAGCGCCGGCGGACTCGTGGGACTGGAGGATCGGGGAGTTGCGAGCCATGGGGTGCGTTTGGGGAGTGGGCCGCGGCGAGGTCGTCGGCCGCTGCGTCGAGGGTAGGAGCCGGGGGGGCACGATCCGGCGCGGGTGGCTTTGCCGGACGGGGCGGCGGGGTGATAGGCTTGGAGCCGCGGACCCAACGAGGTGCGCGGTGCATCGCGCGAGCGGCGGGGCGGCCAAGGAGCGTCATCGTGTCGAAGGTGAACATCGGACTGCTGAAGCGTTTGTGCGAGACCCCCGGCGTACCGGGGCGCGAGGAGCGTGTGCGGGCGCTGATCGAGAAGGAGATCAAGGGGCTGTTCGATGAGGTTCGAACGGACGCGATGGGCAACCTGATCTGCCGGCGCGGGCCGCGGGGG
The DNA here is from genome assembly GCA_964409775.1 of uncultured Phycisphaeraceae bacterium. GTDB lineage: Bacteria > Planctomycetota > Phycisphaerae > Phycisphaerales > UBA1924 > JAHBXL01. Next base: position 8,741 of record CAYPEI010000005.1, read on the forward strand.
AAGAAGGGGAAGAAGGGGTCGGGCGGCAGGCCGACACGGGCGATGATGCTCTGCCACATGGACGAGATCGGGTTCTATGTGAAGGGCGTGGACGAGAAGGGGTTCGTGCGCCTTCAGAACGCGGGCGGCTTTGACACGCGGAACCTGTTCAGCCGGCGCGTGCTGGTGGTGACGGAGACCGGCGACCTCAAGGGCGTGATGAACCCGGGCGGGCGTCCGGTGCACATCGCCAGCGAAGAGGACAAAAAGAAGATCCCCGAGGTGAAGGAGTTCTTCGTCGACCTGGGCATGAAGCCGGAGAAGGCGAAGAAGGCGGTGAAGATCGGCGACTACGTGGTGATGGACGAGCCGGCGATCGAGGTGGGCGAGAAGTTCGTCTCCAAGGCGCTGGACAACCGGGTGGCGTGCTGGCTGGGGATCGAGGCGGTGCGGGCGATCGACGAGGCGGGGACGCCGCACGACTGCGAGATCTACGTGGCGTTCACGGTGCAGGAGGAGGTCGGGCTGCGCGGCGCTCACACGTCGAGTTTCGGCGTGGAGCCGGATGTCGGCATCGGCATCGACGTGACGCTCGCGTGCGACACGCCGGGCGTGCCGGAGGACGAGGCGGTGAGCGTGCACGGCAAGGGGGTGGTGCTGCACGTGATGGACTCGTCGTTCATCTCGGACTATCGCCTGATCCGCGACTTGGACGAGGTCGCGAAGAAGAAGCGGATCCCGGCGCAGCGGTCGATTCTCGCGCGGGGCGGGCAGGACGGGGCCGCGGCCCAGCAGGCGAGGGCGGGCGCCCGCGCGGTGGGCATTACCGTCGGCACGCGGTACATCCACACGGTGACGGAGATGATCGACACGGGCGATCTCGCGGCGGCGCGGGACCTGCTGGCGGCGTGGATCCCGACGATCGAGTGAACCCCGCGGCGCACGGGTGAAGGGCACCGGATCGGGCTTGGCGCGTGGAGACATTCATGAAACTGCTCGAAGGACGCACGGGGCTGATCGTCGGGATCGCGAACGACCGCTCGTACGCGTGGCACATCGCCAAGGCGATGATCGAGAACGGCGCGAGGTGCGCGTTCACGCACCTGCCGGGCGAGAAGAACGAGCGGCGGACGCGGCGCGCGGTTGAGGAACTGGGCGTCAAGGACCCGTGGCTGTGCCCGATGGACGCGGGGAGCGACGCGGACATGGACGCCGCGTTCGCCCGGTACGCCGAGTCGTTCGACACGATGCACTTCCTGGTGCACTCGATCGCGTTCGCGGATCGTGACTGGTTGAGCGTCGGGAAGTTCACGGATACGCCGCGGGCCGCGTACCTGTCGGCGATCGATGTTTCGGCGTACACGCTGGTGGGGATGGCCCGGCGTGCTCGGGCGATGCTGGCGCGGGGGGCGGCAAGCGGCGGCGCGAGCATCATGGCGATGTCGTACTACGGCGCGGAGAAGGTGGTGCCCGGGTACAACGTGATGGGCGTGGCGAAGGCCGCGCTGGAGTGCTCGGCGCGGTATCTCGCGTGGGAACTGGGCGCGGAGAGCATCCGCGTGAACATCATCTCGGGCGGGTACCTGCGGACGCTGGCGTCGTCGGCGGTCGGGGGAACCGGCGAGATGGAGGCGGCGGTCGAGAAGCGTGCGCCGCTGCGCCGCAATGTCGAGGGCGAAGACGTGGGCCGGACCGCGGTGTATCTCGCCAGTCCTCTGTCGTCGGGGGTCACCGGCGAGACGATCTACGTCGATTGCGGGGTCAACACGGTGGGGCTGTAGCGAAGAAGGGACCGAGGGATCGAGGGACCTGGGAAGGGGAACGCACGGGCGATTGGACGCCCCATAACGGGCCGATTCCGCGATCGTTTGATCCGGAACCCTCGATCCGGCCGATCGCATCTGTATGAGCACGTTGGGGACATCGGTCGCCCAGTCGGTCGCGGGGGTGTCGCAGGCCGAGCACAAGGCTGCGCGGGACATCGAGCGCGCCAAGCCTCAGCCGCGGAAGACCAAGGCCGAGCAACTTCGCCGCGGCGAAGACGAGGTCGAACTCAACCAGACGCAGTCGGATGAGGCGGTGCGTAACCTCAAGGGGAACACCGACCAGGAAACGGCTGATGACCGGGAGCGTCAGGACCACTACCGGCCCGACGGCAGGAAGCCGGAGGCGGCGCGGCCCCGGCTGGACGTGCAGGGCTAGGCCTGGACCGCGCCGGCGCGATCTCCAAGCGATGGCCGTCGCCGGATGGCCCCCGGCCTTGCCTGTGTGAACTCAGACGAACACTTTCGGCCTTGCGCGGGTGGGCTCAGGCCGCTTCCGCGCGGGTCGAGTGGGCGTCGCCGTCGATGCGGGCGAGTTCCTCGATGACGTCGGAGAGGAGTTTGCGGTCCTGCTCGCGATCCTTGAGCCAGCCGGAGTGCTGGAGATCATCGAGCACGTCATCGCGAAGGTACGCAAGGCTCGAGACGGGCGTCGTGGTCCAGAGCAGGCACAGCCCCGCGGCGACTCGTCCGAGCGTGAGGCCGCTCGGCTCGCCGAGCGTGATCTCGGCCTGGATGAACGCCAGGGGGTCGGTGGCGCACTCGGCCCGCCGGGTTCGGAGAATCTGACCGGCGGCGGCGAAGGAGCGCAGCGCACCGCTGTCCTCGAACGCGGCGATCTGCGCCGCACCGAGCCGCAGGTGCGATTCGGCCTCGTCGGGGAGCAGGTCCGCCGCGAGCCGGGCGAGGCGATGGCGTTCGTGGTGGATGGGCGGCATTTCGGGCTGGGTCTGCCAAGTGGTGGTCCATGCGGAGAGCGCGCGAGCGGCAGCGCGTGCCGCTTCGGGGATGGTGGCTTCGCGGCGTCGAGCGGCGGCGAGCAGGTCTTCGAGTGTTCCGCCCAAGCGGATCATGGAGACTTCGGTGGCGGACCGGGCCAGTGATTCATCGAGGGCCCCGCCGCGGAGCACGGCGCGGAACCCCGCGGGCCTGCGTGCCGGCGCGGCGGCGAGCGTCGCGGCGGCGATGATGATGTCGGCGGCGAGGCGTGCATGCAGCGGTTCGCTGAAGTCGATGCCCTTGAGGGCGATGACCGCGGGATCGACGCGCGAGGGGAAGGTGGTGCCGAAGCCGGGCGCCGGGGGTTCGGTCCAGTTTCGCCACGCCGCGGACTGATTGGGATATTCGGGCAGGAAGAGTTGGGCGTCACCTGCGCCCGCGGCGGATTGGCCGCGGATCTCGGGCTCGCGTCGAAGCAGGGCATCGAAGGCGAGGGCGTGGCGGGGTGCATCGGCGAGGAGACCGGCTTCGGCGCGGACCCACTCGATGGAGAGACTGGGGACCAGGCCGGTGGGGCCGGCGGAACGGAGGCGTTCAAAGTCGCGCTGGGAGAGGTCGAGGCCGATGCGGATGGAGCGGGGGGTGAGGGTCAGCCCTGCCTGCTCGGAGAACTGCTGGACCTTTCGGCGGGCGGACTCGACGGAGCGGGCCGGGACTCCGGAGAGTTCCATGACCGTGGCGACCAGGTTGTCGGTGGTGAATGACTCGCGGAACGGCATGCGGAGCGTTCGGACATCGCGACGTCGCGAGAACGCCGCGCCGGCGGGCGCCTCTGCCCGCGACGCCCAGAGGTGCGTGGCGCCGATGCCGGCGCCGATAAGCCACAGACCAAGGGGAAGGCCGAGCCACGGGGATTCGAGCCAGGTAGCCCCGAGCACGTAGCCGGTGCTCGCGAGCGCGCAGCCGCAGAGGGTGGAGATCGTTCTGGGACCAAAGGGACTGGTGGTGATGACGACGCGCTCGTCGCCGGGGCGGTGCACGGAGTGGCTCATGGGGGAGCGGATCGGAGCGTGGCGGGCGGGCCGTGAGGCGGACCGGGATCGCGGCGCCGCGGGCGCGGCATGCTGAGCGGAAGATGCGGGCGGGACGGATGGTTCCCTGAGCGGGTGCGCAGGTGCTGCGCGGCGTCGGCGCGGTCCGGCACCGGGTTGGGAACTTTCCGGACCGGGCTGACGTGGGGAGGGGTTTGCCGTACACTCGGTGCAGACCCGGGAACCCGAGAACAACGATGCAGAGCAAGTTTGGACTCAAGGACTTCGTGCTGCTGGTGGTGATGATCGTCGTCGGGCTGTCCGTCTGGCTGGCGATGTTCCAGCGGGACAACCAGAAGAACGATCTTCAGCGTGCGCTGAGCAAACTCAGCGAACTGTCCACGCAACTGGCGCGGATCGAGGCGCGGATCGAGTCGGGCGAGGTTGTCGCCGCGGCCCCGCAGGGGGCGGGCGGGCCATCGGCGGACTCATCGGCTGCGCCGGCGGCGGGGGACGAGAGTTGGGCGCGGCCGGGGGTGAAGGTGCAGTGGCAGCCGCCGCTGGTGATGAAGAACGATCCGCGGCGGCAGCCGGGGTATGTGGCGGGCGGGGAGTTCACGGAGATCTATGAGGCGCAGTTGGCGAAACTGACGCCGTACATCTCGACGGACGTGTACTCGCGTCGAATCCACGAACTGGTGCTCGGGTCGTTGGCGGTATATGACCCGGAAACGCTCAAAATGCGGGGGCAGGTGGCGCAGGCGTGGCAGGTCGATCCCGAGGGGATGTGGCTGCGTGCCCGGATTCATCCGAACGCGAGGTTCAGCGACGGCTCGCCGATCACTGCGGAGGATTTCCGCTGGACGTATCACGAGTACGTGATGAACGAGCAGATCGAGGCAGAGCGTGTCCGCTCGATCTACCGGGATTCGATCAAGGAAGTGAGGGTGATCGATGACCGGACGGTGGAGTTCGAGTTCCTCCAACGGCTGTTCACGAACGTGGACAACGCGCTGAGCCTGTTTGTGCTGCCCAAGGCGCTGTATTCGCAGTTCACGCCGGCGCAGATCAACCGGGGCATCGGGCTGATGGTGAGCGGCGGCCCGTTCCGGCTGAAGGACTTCGATCCCGACCGGCAGTGGACGCCGCCCAACGACGTGGTGCTGGAGCGGAACGAGCAGTACTGGGGCGCCAAGCCGGCGCTCAACATCCTGCGGTACGGGGCGATCAACGAGGAGGTCGCGCGGCTGAACACGTTCAAGAAGGGCGATGCGAACATGATCACGCCATCGTCGGCGCAGTTCGTGTCGCTGCAGGCCGACCCCGCGTGGAAGGACCGGGCGCAGTTCCTCAACTGGGTGAACATGCGGTCGGGGTATTCGTTCATCGCATGGAACTGCGGCAGCCGCGGCGGGAAGCCGACGCCGTTCACCGACCGGCGGGTGCGGCTGGCGATGACGCACCTGCTGGACCGCGAGAAGATGATCCGCGACATCTGGAAGGGCGTCGGCGTGGTGGCGAAGGGGAACATGCCGCTGGCGAGCCCGGGCGCGAACCCGGACATCAAGCCGTGGCCGTACGACCTTGCGAAGGCCAAGGCCCTGCTGAAGGAGGCTGGGTGGGAGGACCGGGACGGGGACGGCGTCCTGGAGAACGAGGTGCGGGTGCCGTTCCAGTTCGAGTTCTCGTATGCCAGCGGCGGCGAGATCGCGGAGAAGATCGCGAGGTTCGTGGTGGACTCGTGCACGGCGGCGGGGATCCGCGTGACGCTGCGCCCGGCGGACTGGTCGGTGTACCAGGAGTTCATGAAGACGCGTGACTTCGACGCGATCACGCTGGGCTGGGGCGCGAGCGCGCCGGAGAGCGATCCGCGGCAGATCTTTCACTCCGACGCGATCAAGAACCAGGGGGACAACTTCGCGCAGTGGGCGAACGCCGAGGCGGACCGCCTCATCGACGAGGGCCGGCGCGAGATGGACGATGACAAGCGGGCGATGATCTGGCGGCGGCTGGAGGCGGTGCTGCACGAGGATCAGCCGTACACGTTTGTGCGGGTGCCGCCGTGGCTCCGGATCGTGTCGAAGGACATCGGCAACGTTCGGATGTATCCCAAGGGGCTGGAGCACGCGGAGTTCTTCCGCGGCGGCCCGGCGGTTCCCACTTCGGGAAACTGAGCAGAGGGTGATCTCCGGCGCGGCGCCCGGCGGTCGGGCGTGCGCCCGCGGGTGTCCGGGGTCGAGCAGGCGGGCCGATCATGGTGAGTTACATCGCACGAAGGCTGCTGTTGATGATCCCGACGCTGTTCGGGATCACGCTGCTCGTCTTCATGCTGCTGGCGCTGTCGCCGGGCGGGATCGGCGCTTCGCTGACGGTATCCGCCGGGGCGATGCAGTCGCAGAGCGGGATCGCGATCGCGAAGGCGAAGATGGAGGATCGATACGGGCTGAACGAGCCCGCGATCGTGCAGTACTGGCGATGGCTGGGCCGCATCAGCCCGATCAAGATCGGGAAGCGCGACCTGGTGAGCCCGGCGGGAGAAGTGGTGTCGAGGCCGCGGCCGGCGCCGCGACCCGCGGTCTGGAAGTGGTTCGTGGACAAACTGCCCGAGGCGGGCAAGGCCGATGAGGCCTGGCTGAACGAGCGATTCGGCGGACGGACGAAGGAAGAGCAGTCGCGGGCGTTCCGCCGGATCGAGGCCGATTATGTGAACTCGCGTGCGCAGTACATCGCGGCGGAGGCCGAACTGCGCGACAGCCTCGCGCGGTATGCCGACGCCGCGGGGCGGCCCGACCTGTTGACGCGGAAGCGAGAAGCAAGGATTCCGGAGATCGAACGGACCGAGCCGCGACGGGGCATCCCGGAGTTTGCGGAGGTCGAACAACTGGCGCGGCGGGCGATCGCGGCCTACGGCGAGACACTCCAGAAGCGGGCGGAGATGCTCGCGGCCATGGACCGGGAGCCCTACCCACGGGCGGGGATGACGGTGATCCCTGGAGCCGTGAGCCTCGCATGGCCCGATCTGGGCATCGCGTACAGCCGTCAGGAGCCGGTCAGCGGCCTGATCGCCCGGGCCCTGCCTGTGACGCTGCTGTTGAACCTCATCGCGTTCCCGATCATCTACCTCGTCGCGATTCCCAGCGGCATGCTCGCGGCCACCCGGAAGGGGACGTGGGTGGACGTCGGGCTGGGGGCGCTGTACCTGGCGCTGTTCTCGATTCCGGCGGTGCTGGCGGGCGTGCTGCTGCAGGGGTTCTTTGCAAACCCGGATTACTTCAACCTGTTCCCGACGGCTTCGCTTTCCAGCCGCGGCGCCGAGTCGTTCAGGCTGCTCCCCGGCGAGACATGGACGGGCGAGTGGCACTGGGGCTGGCTGATGGACCGGGTCTGGCACGTGGTGCTGCCGGTGGTGTGCCTGGTGTACGGCGGCTTTGCGGTGCTGAGCAAGCAGACGCGGGCGGCGATGCTGGAGAACTTCAATGCCGATTACGTTCGGACGGCGAAGGCCAAGGGCGTGTCGCCGAAGGACGTGGTGCTGCGGCACGTGTTCCGAAACTCGCTGCTGCCGCTGATCACCATGTTCGTCACCGTGTTCCCGGCGATGCTGGCCGGCTCGATCGTGATCGAGCGCATCTTCACCGTTCCGGGGATGGGCTACCTGCTGATCGAGGCGATCAGCCTCCGTGACAAGGAACTGATCCTGGCGAACACGGCGATGATCGCGGTGGTGAACCTGTGCGCCCTGCTGCTTGCGGACATTCTGTATGCCATGGCCGACCCGCGGATCACCTACCGCTGATTCCCGCTGACTGACCAACGATGCCGACCAACTCGAGCCCATCCCCTGCCGCGAACGTGCCCGCTTCGGTCACCGGGGTGCAACTTGCGCGCGGCGTGGGTGTGCAGCCGGCGAAGGGTTTCTGGGCCGAGGCGTGGTCGCAGGTGGTCAAGCGGCCTGCGGCGTTGTGCGCCCTGTTCTGGCTTGCGATCGTGGCGTTCTTCGCGGTGTTTGCGCCGTTCATCGCGAGCGGCCATCCCCTGTGGCTGGAGGTGCGGGGCGATGCGGCGGGTTCGTGGACGGCTTCGGGTTCGCCGCTCTGGCAGAATCTGACATCGCTCGACCTGATCCTGTTCTGGGGGACGCTCCTGGGTGTGCCGTACATTGTGTTCGGATCATCGAATCGACGATCGGCCAGGCTCGGTGCGGTGCTCGGCGGGTTCGTGCTGTCGATCGTGATCCTCTCGCTCTCGATCGTCGTCCGGGGGCGGCTGGAATCGATGGCGATCGACGCGGGCCGCGAAGCGCTCCGCACCGGGATCACGCCCTCGGGCCTTTCGACGCTTTCGCGTCACGCCTGGGCGGGGTTGTTTGTCGGCGGGGGGCTGGCGCTGCTGCTTGGCGGGATCGCGGCGGCGCTGCCGATCGGCAAGCCGGTCGTGCGGTGGGGCGTGATTCTCGCCGCGGTGATCATCACCGTCGGCGCCGTGCAGACGCGCTGGAGCCCGCGGCTGCAGAGTTTCGGCTACGCGAGCCGGGAGGTGGCGGGGACGGCGTCCGCGCGGTACACGCTGATTCCGTGGTCGCCGAACCAGCGATTCAGCGAACTCTCGCGGCTGGAGCCGATGACGGAGTTTGCCGGGGCGATGGGGTATCCGGCGGCCTCTCCGGTGACCGGACGGAAGTTCATCATGGGGACGGACGCGTTCGGGGCGGACGTGCTGTCGCAGATCCTGCATGCGTGCAGGCTGTCGATCTCGATCGGCGTGGTGTCGACGGCGATCGCGCTGCTCATCGGGGTCACCATGGGCGCGCTGATGGGGTACTTCGGGGGATGGGTCGATCTGCTGCTGTACCGCGTGGTCGAGGTGTTCATGGCGGTGCCGGTGCTGTTCCTGCTCATCGTGGCGGTCGCGGTCCTGCCGGATGAACTCAAGACGACGTACGTGATTATGGCGATCATCGGGTGCTTTACATGGACGGGGATGGCGAGGTTCACGCGCGCCGAGTTCATGAAACTGCGCAACCAGGACTTCGTGCAGTCGGCCCAGGCGAGCGGCCTGCCGCTGCGGTCGATCCTCTTCAAGCACATCCTGCCCAACGGGGTCGCGCCGGTGCTGGTGGATACGTCGTTCGCGGTCGCGGCGGCGATCTCGATCGAGGCGGTTCTGTCGTACCTGGGGCTGGGGCCGGTCGATAGCCCGTCGTGGGGCAAGTTGCTGTCGAGCGCGATCGGGCAGGAGAGCGAGTTCAAGTGGTGGCTGGCGGTCTTCCCGGGCGTGGTGATCTTCCTGACGGTGCTGTCCTACAACTTCCTCGGCGAGGCGCTGCGCGACGCGATCGATCCGAAACTGAAGAAGGCGCGGGTGTAGAACTCCGGGGCATCGACTCTTCGCATGGCACACGAGCACAACAACCACGTTTCGGGGCACAAGATCCACCGGGCGCTCGACGAGTCGCAGCCGCTGCTGCGCGTGGAGAACCTGGCGGTCAGTTTCGACAACGGCAGCGGACCGCGGATCCAGGCGGTCGACGGCGTGCGGATGTCGCTGTACCCGAGGCAGACACTGGCGGTGGTGGGGGAGTCGGGGTGCGGGAAGTCGGTCACGGCGATGAGCATGATGCACCTGGTGCCGCGCCCGCCGGGGCGGTTTGATCGCGGCCGCGCGATGTTCCAGACGGATGCGGGGGTGAAGGACCTGCTGTCGTTCAAGGAGCACGAGATCCGGAAGATCCGCGGGAACGAGATCGCGATGATCTTCCAGGAGCCGATGACCTCGCTCAACCCGGTGTACACGATCGGCGATCAGATCATGGAGGCGGTGCTGCTGCACCAGGCCGTGACGGGCGCGGAGGCCCAGCAGATCGCGGCGGAGGCGCTGACGGCCGTGGGCATCACCGAACCGTTGAAGCGCATGAAGGCGTACCCGCACCAGTTCTCCGGCGGCATGCGGCAGCGCGTGATGATCGCGATGGCGCTGGCCTGCCAGCCGAAACTACTGCTGGCCGACGAGCCGACGACGGCGCTCGACGTGACGATCCAGGCGCAGATCCTGGAACTGCTCAAGTCCCTGCAGCGGAACCGGCAGATGGGCATCATGCTGATCACGCACGACCTGGGCGTGGTCGCGGAGAACGCGGATGTGGTCTGCGTGATGTACGCCGGTCGCGTCGTGGAGTATGCGAACGTGTTCGAGTTGTTCGGCAACCCGCTGCATCCGTACACCCGCGGCCTGTTCGCGAGCATCCCCAAGGTCGGAGAACTGCGCGACCGTCTGGTGACGATCGCCGATGTGGTCGACAACCCCGAGGCGTTCCGGGCGCTCCCCGGGGCCGACCAAGGGGTGCGTCCGTGGTGGCCATGGCATGAACCGCCGGCGGATCTTGCACCGAGAAACGAGCCCGCGGGCGACTATTACCTGCAGGAAGTGAAGACGGACCATTGGGTCGGGGTGTGGCGAACCCGCGCTGTGGAGCAGCACGAAAGCCGCGCTCCGGATCTGAAGTACCGGATCGCCGATGATGCCTCGCGACCGGCAGCGGCGGCTTCGTGATGCCGCTTGAATCGGCTGGGGATTTCCACAGCGATGGACGGGGGTTCGTTCGGCAGGGGGATCGCGCGGCAGTCCGACCGGATGCGGCCCGGCCGAGGAGTTTGTAAGGTCTGTTTTATCAATGACTTGTGATTCGTTTGGGGCGATGGGCTATTCATGCCTTGACGGAGCGGCGGGGCTCGCCTATCCGAGTGAGTTCTCCACAGAGTTTCCCCGACGTGGGCGGGTTGCGATGGCGGCGAGATCGAGGGAGTTCCCATGAGGGCGGTGATTGTCGTCGATCGTGCGTTCGGGAAGTCCGAGGCCGCGATGCTGACGCGCCTGGAGATCGGGCTGGCCGACGAGGGGTACCGCGTGGTTCATGCCGCGCCGGTGGCGACGATGTCCGGCGAGCCCAGCGGCGTGTTCTCGGTGTCGGTGGGATATGTGGACACGGGCCTGCCCTTCACGCTGAAGTCCCGGGTGGCCGCGCTGGTCGAGACGCTCGCCGCGCTCGCGGAGAAGCAGGGGGATCGGGGGCCGGTGAACGTGGTGCACGCGTGCGGGCGGGGCGCGTGGACCGTGGGTCTGGAACTGGCCCGCCAGACGGGCGCCGCGGCGGTGCTGGAACTCGAGCGTGCCTCGCAGTTGGGCGCGGCTGCTGCGGCGGTTCCGGCCGATTCGACGGTGAGCCCGAGGCCGGCGCCGCTGTTCAGTGTTCCGGATGAGCATCTGCGGGAGGAACTGCTCCGTCGCGTGCCGCGAGCGAGGGCGTGCCTGGCGCGGTGGGGCGTGCACGTCCCCGCGGCGCGTCATCCGAGCACGGGCGCGCCGGCGGTGGTGATGCTGGCCGAGCGCGGGGATTCGCGGGCCGCGATCGCCGTGCTCGAGGCGCTCGCGTCCATCGCCAGAGACGCTCCCGGCCTGATGCTGTTTCTGGAGGTCGCCGACGGGAGAACGGCGCCCCTGTGGCGGGCGGCGCGGCGGCTGGGGCTGCTGGAACGGCTCTCGATGGTCCCGGAACTCGAGGGCCGGCGCGAACCCGCGCTGCAGATGGACGCGCTCCTGCTGCCGGACTCGTCGGGCGTGTCGCATTCGCTGGTGCTGGACTCGATGGCGTGCGGTTTGAGCGTGCTGGCCTCGCCGGACCCGCTGGTCGAGACGCTGATCGACGGGAAGACGGCGAGGCTGGTCGAATCGCCAACGAAGGCCGAGTGGGAACTCGCGATCCGCCAGACCGTGCTTGACTCCCAGGCGTGGAGCCTGCTTGGCGCGAAGGCGCGGGAGTATGTCCGGGCCAATCGCCCGGTGAGCGGCCACATCGGCTCGGTGCTCGAGGCGTACACGCGGGCCCAGCGATTGCTCGACGAGGATCGAGCGGGGCGCAAGGCGGTCGCGTGAAACGGCTACGCTGGTGGGATGGGCAGACTCCCGTTTGATCCCGGGCGCGTGGGCGGCGCGGAACGGCCTTCACCGGCCGCGCCGGATCGGCTGACGGTCTCGCAACTGGCGGCGCTGATTGACCGGGCGGTGCGGGACAGGGTCCCGCACGGTGTTCGGGTGGTGGGCGAGGTGGGGCAGTTCCGCGAGCGGACGCACTGGTACTTTGACCTGAAGGACGCCGATGCGGTGGTCTCGTGCGCGATGTGGGCATCGGCCGCGCGGAAGGCGGGATTCCTGCCACGAACGGGGATGCAGGTGGTGGTGACGGGCCATGTTGAGTTCTACTCGCGGCAGGGTCGCACGACGTTCATGGTGGACCGCATCGAGCCGGTCGGTGCGGGGGCGATGGACCTGGAACTGCGGCGGCTGGTGGAGGAGTTGCGGCAACTGGGCTGGCTGGAGGAGGAACGCAAGCGGGCGCTGCCGATGTTCCCGCGGCGGGTGGCGGTGGTGACCAGCCGGAGCGGGGCTGCGCTCCAGGATGTGCTGGACACGTTCAGGCGGCGGTGTCCTTCACTGCCGGTCGGGCTGGTGGATGTGCGCGTGCAGGGGCCGGAGGCCGCGGCGGAGATCACCCGAGCGGTGCGGCGGCTCTCGGCGTCGCATGCGCGGCTCGGGATCGACGTCGTGATGCTGACGCGCGGCGGCGGATCGATGGAGGACCTGTGGGCCTTCAACGACCGGGCGCTTGCGCAGGCCATCGTCGAGTGCGAGGTGCCGGTGGTGGCGGCGATCGGGCACGAGACGGATGTGACGATCGCGGAACTGGTCGCCGACCTGCGTGCGGCGACGCCGACACAGGCGGCCATGCGGATTGCGCCCGACGCGTCGGCGCTCGATCAGCAGTTGCAGTCGATCGGCAGAACGCTGGCGTTTCGCTGCGCCCGGTCGGTCCGCACGCGGGTCGATGAACTCGATGCGCTGGCGCGGCACCTTCGCGCCGGGCAGCGGCTGGTGTTTCAGGGAGCGGCGGGCAGGCTGGAGCGGCTCTCCTCGCGCCTCGAGCAGCACCGTCCGGCGCGCGTGTTTGCGGAGCGGGAAGCGAGGCTGGCCGCGGGCGCTCGCGACCTTCACGCGGCGATGGGCCGTTTGCTGGCGGGCGGGGATGTCCGCCCGGTGGCCGATCGGCTGACACGCGCGATGGCGTCGGCGATGGAGCGGCGCGAGGGGGGACTGGCGGCGCTGGCACGCAGCCTCGATCTGGTGGGACCGAGCAGCGTGCTCCGGCGCGGCTATTCCATGACGCTCCGGAGCGACGGGCGGATTGTCCGGTCGGTGGGAGATATCAACGCCGGCGAGATCATCCAGACTCGGCTGGCCGATGGCTCGTTCGGGTCGGTCGTGCAAGGCGGCAGGGGTGTGCATGGCCCGCTGAGGCCGCAGTCACGTTCCGGCGGTCCGCGCGGGCGAGGGCCGGCGGTCGGGGATCAACCGGGCCTGTTCGGCGGAGCCCCGCAAGGGCGCGACCCGGGTGTGCCGGGTTCATCCGAACAGTGAAATGGGCGCTACTGGGCTCGAACCAGTGACCTCAGCTATGTGACAGCTGCGCTCTAGCCAACTGAGCTAAGCGCCCCGGAGCACCGAGGGTAGGTCGGCAGGCGCGCCGTGTCACGGCGGCGGAGGGCGGGCACTCCGGGAGAAAGAAAACGCCCGGACCGGGCCGGTCCGGGCGTTGTCCCGTCAAGTTCCCTCGCTTGAAGCAGGGTTTGGGTGTCAGGGGCAGCCCGCGAACCAGGCTGAGAGGAACGCGAAGATGTCGGCGACCGAGACATCGCCGGAGCGATCGGCATCGGCCGGGCAGGCTTGGGGGGTCGAGTGGGTGCCGTCCAGAGCGACGCCGTGGATGCTCTCGTAGTGCACGCCGATTCGGAAGGCGAAGTCCCGTTCCGGATTCGACCACGCTGCATCGGGGATGGGCGCGGTGATGCGTGCCAGAGCGTTGGGGCCTGTCTGCCCCTTGCAGGGCGAGCAGGATGTGGAATAGGCAAAGAACGCGCTGGTGGAGAAGTTGCCTCCCGAGAATGCGCCGAACTGGATCCAGTAGTTCCGTCCGGGCGCGAGTGTCAGGTTCAGGCCGGTGATCCGGACCCGGTGCAGGGAGTAGGTGTGGGGACCGCTCACCCACGTGTCGCTCAGGCGTTCGACCGACGTCGGCGTTCCGCTATAGAGGGTGCGGCCGGGGAGCCTGCAGTCGTTCTCGATGATCCGGACGAAGCCGGAGAGCGGATCGCAGTTCGACCAGATGTACCCCTCGAGGAAGCAGATCGGGTCGTTGGTGCACGGCGGGAGGAGGAAGGAATCGACCGCCTCGCCGGTCTGCTCGCGGTAGGCGCCCGAGGGCGAGCCGCCGCGGGTCTGCGGCGAGAGGTCTGGACGGCCGTTGTCCCAGATGAGTTTGCAGGACTCACCCTCGAGTTTGTAGGCGAACCCGACGCAGCCGACGCAGCACTCGGAGATGGAACTCCAGGGGCCGAAGGTGAACTCGTTCCAGTTGCCGCCGGGGATTCCGCGGGCCTTGCAGGGGACATTGCCGGCGATCGGGGTGTTCTGCTGCTGATCGCCGGAGACGGCCCAGTAGGAGAGATCGCCGGTGACGTGGTCGGTCAGGCCGATGAGCGAGACCCAGTAGGTGCGTCCGCCGTCGAGCCAGAGTCCCTGGCTGCAGAGGTCGAAGCGATAGGTGACCAGCGTGAACCCGTTGGGGGCCGGCGACTGGGCGACGATCTGCGGGTTGGTGAACGTCTTGAACGGCTGGGCCTCGGGCTTGCCGTTGCAGTCGTTGTAGAACTCGAGCCGGGCGCGGCGGAGGCCGGGCCAGGAGTTGGTGAGCATCTGGCCGCTGAACGCGGTGAGGTGGTGGACCTGGCCTTCGACCAGGAAGAAGTCATCCGCGGCCTTTCCTCCCTCGGGCGCGCCGCCGCCGAGGTGGGAGAGTTGCCCGTCGGGGTTGACGTTGGCGTAGATGGCGTTGCCGTTGTCCCAGAGGCACTGGCACTCGTCGGGGATTCCGTCGTGGTTGCAGTCGGGGGTGCTGCCGCTGGCGATCTCGCAGGCGTCGGGGATGCCGTTGGCGTTGCAGTCGTTGGCCAGCACGGTGACGTTGGCCGTGCAGTGATCGGTGGCGCCGAAGGAGTCGGTGACGGTCAGGGTGACCTGGGTCTTGCCGATCGGGAACGGGCCGGTCGAACTGACGGAGAGCGTGATCGAATCGCCGCTGGCGATGTCGGGGTCGGTGGAGCCGTCGTTGACGTCGGCGGCGGTGATGCTGAATGACGGCGGGCAGGTGGTTCGCGCGTCGATCACGACGTCGCGGCAGCGTGCGATGGGCGGCCGGTTGGTCGGGATGACGCTGATCGTTACCGTCGCGGTGTTGGAGAGCGCGTTGGCGCCGTCGCGCGCGCGGTAGGTGAAGGTCACCGGCCCGACGAAGGGCGGCGGGGGCGGGCTGTAGGTGAACGAGCCGTTGGTATTGAAGGAGAGCGTGCCGCTGGCGACGGTGGTCAGCAGTTCGGCGACGAGCGGGAACGGCCCGTCGACATCGCTGTCGTTGCCGAGAATGCCGGGCACCGGGACGGTGAGGACATCGACGTTCCGCACGGTGTACGCGTCGTTGACGGCGACCGGCGGGTCGTTCACCGGGGTGACGGTGATGCTGACCGTGGCGAGGTTGGAATCGAGGCCCGAGCCGTCGCGGGCGCGGTAGGTGAACGAGTCCGGCCCGTTGTAGTCGAGGTTGGGGGTGTAGGTGAATGAACCGTTGGCGTTCAGGGTGAGCGACCCATTGGTCGTGGTGGAAACGAGGATGGCGGTCAGGGGGAACGGACCGTCGACATCGGAGTCGTTGCCGAGGATGCCGGGCGCGCTGATGACCAGTTGGGTATCTTCGGGAGTGCTGTACGAGTCGTTGGCGGCAATGGGGGGATCGTTCACCGGGGTGACGGTGATGCTGACGGTGGCGAGGTTCGAGTCGAGGCCCGAGCCGTCGCGGGCGCGGTAGGTGAACGAGTCAGGACCGTTGAAGTTGGCGTTGGGGGTGTAGGTGAACGAACCGTTGGCGTTGAGCGTGAGCGTGCCGTTGCTGGTGCTCGTGACGAGCACGGCGGTGAGGGGGAACGGCCCGTCGACATCGGAGTCGTTGGCGAGGATGCCGGGCGCGCTGATGACCAGTTGCGTGTCCTCGGCGGTTGTGTAGGCGTCGTTTCCGGCGATCGGCGGATCGTTGACCGGGGTGACGTTGATGCTGACGGTGGCGAGGTTCGAGTCGAGACCCGAGCCGTCGCGGGCGCGGTAGGTGAACGAGTCGGGACCGTTGTAGTTGAGGTTGGGGGTGTAGGTGAACGAGCCGTTGGCGTTGAGCGTGAGTGATCCGTTGGTGGTGGTGGAGACCAGGACGGTGGTCAGGGGGAACGGCCCGTCGACATCGGAGTCGTTGGCAAGGACGCCGGGGGCGCTGATGACCAGTTGCGTGTCTTCGGGAGTGGTGTACGAGTCGTTCGCGGCGATCGGCGGATCATTCACCGGCGTCACGTTGATCGACACCGTCGCGAGGTTGGAATCGAGACCCGAGCCGTCGCGGGCGCGGTAGGTGAACGAGTCCGGCCCGTTGTAGTTGGCGTTGGGCGTGTAGGTGAACGAACCGTTGGCGTTCAGCGTGAGTGATCCGTTGGCAGTGGTGGAGACCAGGACGGTGGTCAGGGGGAACGGCCCGTCGACATCGGAGTCGTTGGCAAGGACGCCGGGGGCGCTGATGACCAGTTGGGTGTCTTCGGGCGTGGTGTAGGAGTCGTTGACGGCGACCGGCGGGTCGTTCACCGGGGTGACGGTGATCGTGACCAGCGCGGTGTTGGCGGACTGCAGATTGGTGGCGTCGCGAGCCCGGTAGCGGAACGTGTCGACGCCGTTGAAGTTGGGGTTCGGGGTATAGGTGAACGAGCCGTTCAGGTTGAGCGTCAGCGAACCGTTGGTCGGCCCCTGGGTGAGCAGCGCGGCCACCGGGATGGGGCCGTCGGGATCGGTGTCGTTCGACAGCACGCCGGGCGCCGAGATCACCAGTTGGACATCCTCGGGGGTCGTGTAGGCGTCATCGACGGCGACGGGCGGATCATCCACCGGGAGCACGTTGATGTTGACGGTGGCGGGCTGCGACGCGAGGCCCTCGCCGTCGCGGGCCCGGTACGTGAACGAGTCCGGGCCGTTGTAGTTGGCGTTGGGGACGTACGTGAAGGAGCCGTTGGCGTTGAAGACCACCAGCGTGCCGTGCGCGGGATTGGTGAGCAACTCCGCGGTCAGCGGGAACGGCCCGTCGGGGTCGGTGTCGTTGGCCAGCACGCCCGTCGCGGCGTTGACGGTCAGCGTGGTGTCCTCATTGGTGCTGTACGAGTCGTTGATGGCCAGCGGCGGATCGTTCACCGGCCCGACGGTGATCGTGACGGTGGCGATGTTCGACTCGGCATTGGCGCCGTCGCGGGCGCGGTAGGTGAAGGTGACGATGCCGTTGAACCCGTTTGCGGGAACATACTGGAACGAGCCGTTGGCGTTGAGCGTCACAGCGCCGCTGGTCGCGGGCGAGACGATCACCGCCGTCAGCGGGAACGGCCCGTCCACATCGGTGTCGTTGGCGAGCACGCCCTGCGCGGCGTTCACGTTCAGCGTGACGTTCTCGTCGGTGCCGTAGGCATCGTTCGCGGCGATCGGCGGGTCGTTGACCGGGGTGACGGTGATACTGACCGTTGCGATGTTGGACTCGGCGTTGGAGCCGTCCCGGGCGCGATAGGTGAAACTGTCCGGTCCGTTGTAATCGAGCGCCGGGGTGTAGGTGAACGACCCGTTGGCGTTGAGCGTCAGCACGCCGTGGCTGGGGCTGGTGACGAGCATCGCCGTCAGGGGGAAGGGACCGTCGACATCACTGTCGTTCGCCAGGACGCCGGGGGCCGCGATGACCAGTTGGGTGTCTTCGGGCGTGGTGTAGGAGTCGTTGACGGCGACCGGCGGGTCGTTCACCGGGGTGACGTTGATGGACACGGTCGCGATATTGGACTGCAGGCCCGAGCCGTCGCGGGCGCGGTAGGTGAACGAGTCCGGCCCATTGTAGTTGGCGTTGGGCGTGTAGGTGAACGAGCCGTTGGCGTTGAGCGTGAGCGTGCCGTTGGTCGTGGTGGCGACAAGCAGCGTCGTCAGCGGGAACGGCCCGTCAACATCGGAGTCGTTGGCAAGGACGCCGGGCGCCGCGATGACGAGTTGGGTGTCCTCGGGCGTGGTGTAGGAATCGTCGGCGGCGACAGGCGCATCGTTCACCGGGGTGACGTTGATGCTGACGGTGGCGAGGTTCGAGTCGAGACCCGAGCCGTCGCGGGCGCGGTAGGTGAACGAGTCGGGACCGTTGTAGTTGAGGTTGGGGGTGTAGGTGAACGAGCCGTTGGCGTTGAGCGTGAGTGATCCGTTGGTGGTGGTGGAGACCAGGACGGTGGTCAGGGGGAACGGCCCGTCGACATCGGAGTCGTTGGCAAGGACGCCGGGGGCGCTGATGACCAGTTGGGTGTCTTCGGGCGTGGTGTAGGAGTCGTTGACGGCGACCGGCGGGTCGTTCACCGGGGTGACGGTGATGGACACGGTCGCGATGTTCGACTGCAGGCCCGAGCCGTCGCGGGCGCGGTACGTGAACGAGTCCGGCCCGTTGTAGTTGGCGTTGGGCGTGTAGGTGAACGAGCCGTTGGCATTGAGCGTCAGCGTGCCGTTGGTGGTGGTGGCGACGAGCAGCGTCGTCAGCGGGAGCGGCCCGTCCACATCGGTGTCATTGGCCAGCACGCCCGGCGCCGTGATCACGAGTTGCGTGTCCTCGGGCGTGGTGTAGGAGTCGTTGTTGGCGATCGGGGCATCGTTCACCGGCGTCACCGTGATGGTCGCGGTGGCGATGTTGGAGAGCAGCCCGCCCGGATCGCGTGCGCGGTAGGTGAACGTGTCTGTGCCGAAGAAGTTCAGGTTGGGCGTGTACGTGAACGAGCCGTTGGCGTTGAGCGTCAGCGTGCCGCTCGTGGTCGTGCTGACCAGCACCGCGGTGAGCGTGTCGCCGGGGTTCGGGTCGGTGTCGTTGGCGAGCACGCCGTTGGCGGCGGTTACCGACAGGACCGTGTCCTCGGGCGTGGTGTAGGCGTCGTTGGCCGCGACGGGGGGCATCGGCTCGCAGGCATCACCGATGCCGTTGTGGTTGGTGTCTTCCTGGCCGGGGTTGGCGATCGCGACGCAGTTGTCGCACACATCGCCGACGCCGTCGCCGTCGCCGTCCTCCTGGCCGGGGTTGAAGACGGTCGGGCAGTTGTCGCATTGATCGCCGATGCCGTCGTTGTCGATGTCGGACTGGATCGGCCCGCCCACGCCGCGGAGCACGGGGGGATTGAAGACCGTCGGGCAGTTGTCGCAGACATCGCCGACGCCGTCGCCGTCCACATCGGCCTGATTGGGATTGAACGTGCCCGGGCAGTTGTCGATGAAATCCTCGACGGTGTCGTTGTCGATGTCGCCGGTGCGCTCGACGGAGCCGATATCGGAGTTGTTGCCGCCGGCCGCGGGGGGGATCGACACCTGATCGAACGGCCGGAAGGCGCCGCGCTGGTCGGCGAAGATGCCCGGCTCGGCCGCGCCCTTGTCAACGGCGGGGCTGTTGAGGGGGAGGGCGTGCGTGCGCCCGAAGCCCTTGTAGTTGCCCAGCGGCCGCAGCAGCGGGTCGGTGTTGTACTGGTCGGTGGCCTGGGCGGCGGGCAGGTTGCCGCCGGTGTTGGTGCCGATGAGGTTGTACCCGTCGCTCACGTAACTGGCCACCGTGACGAGCCGGATGTTGGTGGCGTTGGTGGTTCCCGAGCCGCCGTTGTTGTTGGCGACAATCGTGTTCTTGAGCCGCAGGCCGCGCTGCGCGAAGATGCCGCCCGCGTTGGCGACGTTGTTGCTCGTGGCGGTGTTGAACGCGATGGTGCAGTTGGTGATCACCACATCCGGCGAGAGCACGCGGAGGCCGCCGCCGGTCTCGCCGGTGTTGTTGGAGATGGTCGAGTTGCGGATGGTCGTCGGAGCGGTGTCGAAGGCGTAGACGCCGCCGCCCGCCCCGCCCGAGTTGTTCGCGACGGTCGAGTTGACCATGATGAGTTGTGCGCTGGGGCTGTTGCCCGAGGCGACGCCGCCGCCGAGTTGGCCGGAGTCGGTCCGGTTGTCGCGGATCTCGCAGGTGTCGATCGTGAGCGTGCCCTGGTTGAGCACGCCGCCGCCGTTGGTGAGCGCCGCGGCCCATCCGCCCGAGATCGTCAGTCGCCGGAGCACGCCTGTCCCGCCGGGCGCAACGGTGATCACCCGGTAGTGCGGGGCCGAACTGTCACGCTTGATCTCGATGCGCGCCGGGAGCGCGGGGCCCTCGATCGTGATGTCGGTCGTGATGGTGGGGAGCGGGCTGGCGTTGACCAGCAGGATCTGCCCGCTGACGGCGAACACGATGGTGTCGGGTCCGGGGAGCGATTCGGCCTGCGCGATCGCCTCGCGCAAGGTGATCACGCCGTCGTTCGGGTCGACGGTGTCCGCAAGGCTGGTCACGGTGATGGTGGCCGCGGACGTCGCGCCGCAGAGCGCAAACGTTGCGAGCATCCAGAGGATGCGCGTACCTGTGGCATGGAACAAACGCCACGACATGTGACCGGCTCCTGAACAAATCGCCAGCGCGAAACACACACTCCTCCGCCGCGCGCTCCATGCGCGGCCTCAGCAGAGTGGACAGGCCGGTGGCCCGGTTGCGAGGTCCATTAGACCCGCAACGGGCCCGGAACTCAAGACCTATCTCACTGTCATGGCAGGTTTTATGGTATTTTCGGGCGTGCGTCGCGATTATTGGACGCAGGGCCGGAGCAGGGCGTCCGAGAACCCTCCGCACCCGAGCAGGGGCAAGGGGTTCAACTGAGCAGGAGCACCACCATGAACCCGGCCGCGGCGAGCAGTCCCAGCAGCAGCAGAATCGTGGCCAGCCGCATCATCAGTTGATTCTTGTGCTTCATTGAAGTGCTCCGGATCGCCCGCCGGGAAGGGCGGTGCGGGTTGCGACCGTCATTCGCCGGGAATATACGAGATTACGCCTTCCCATGGGGAACTCGCCGAGGCGTAGAGTTTTCGGGGAATTCTCCCGGCGAGATAGGACTGCCGCCCGGCGAGGCAGGCGTGGCGCATGGCGTGGGCCATGAGCGGGGCATTGGCGGCGTGCGCGACGGCGGTGTTGAGCAGCACGCCGTCGGCGCCGAGTTCCATGGCGGTGGAGACGTCCGCCGCGCCGCCGACGCCGGCATCGACGATGACGGGGAACGAGGGATCGCCCTGCTTGAGCAGTTCGAGGCAGAGCAGGATGTTGTTCCGGTTCAGCACGCCCTGGCCCGATCCGATCGGCGAGCCGGCGGGCATGACGCTCGTCGCGCCGGCTTCCTTGATGCGGAGCGCGGCGATCGGGTCATCGCTGGTGTACGCGAGCACCTGGAACCCGTCCCGGACCAGTTCGCGCGTGGCTTCGACCGTCCCCATCGGATCGGGCAGCAGCGTCTTCTTGTCGCCGAGGACCTCGAGTTTGACCCAGTTGGCCCCGGGGTTCCCGAGTTGGTCGAGGATCTCGCGCCCGAGCCGCGCGACGCGCACGGCATCGGACGCGGAGAAGCAGCCGGCGGTGTTGGGCAGGATGGTGTAGCGGGCCAGGTCGATGAACGAGAGGAGCGACTCGTTCCGCTCGTTGTACAGCCGCTCGCGCCGCACGGCGACGGTGATCACCTCGGCGCCGCTGGCTTCGAGCGATTCCCTCATCAACTCGTACGACTTGTACTTGCCCGTCCCGAGGATCAGGCGGCTCGCGATCGTGCGTCCGCCGATGACCAGCGGTGCGAGTGCCGGATCCGTCACTGAGGGTGCGGCTGAGGTGCTCATGCCCAAGGGTACGGTCTCACCCGCCGCCGACGAGGGAGACCACTTCCAGCCGGTCGCCCTCGGCCAGCATGTGCGAAGAATGCCGCGACCGGGGGATCAGGGCGAGGTTCACCTCGACTGCGCAGGCCTGCCGATCAAGACCGAGTTGGCGGAGCAGGTCGGCGATGCTCGCGGGGCCTTCGACTTCGCGGGGCTCGCCGTTGAGTTGGATGTGGATCGGGCTCACCGCCGGGATTGTTGGCTTCGAGGCGGCCGAGTGGAAGCGCGGAGCGGCGGTCGTGTAACGTTCGGAATCCTCGCGCGTATCACTCGTCGAAGCCATCGTGCAGCAAGCGCCTGAGCAGGGGAGCGAACCGGATGCAGTGGGACCGAAGCCGAACCGGATTCATGGGATGCCTCTGGGTTCTGGCGATGGCTGCATTGTGGGGCTGTGACCGGCCCAAGTCCTACAGCCAGGACACTCCGGACGACGTGATCCGATCGGCGGTCGAGATGATCCGCGACGGGCAGACCCAGCGTCTGCCGGACCTGATCGCGGCGGACAATGACGAGATGCGGCGGATGCTCAACCGCCTGGGTGTCCTGTTCGGCAACATGCAGAAACTCGCCAGCGCCGCCCAGGATCGGTTCCCGGCGGACATGGCCAAGATCAAGGCGGAGGCCGAGCAGGCCGCACTCTCGGGCAAGGGCAACTCGATCATCGATGCCATCCGGTCGGGGGGGCCGCCCGGACGCGGCCCCGGCGGTGGGGGGCCCGGCGGCGACGATGCCGCGGTGCGGGACCTTGTGAACCGGCTCTTTGCCGATCCGTACGGCTGGCTCGACCGGAACGCGACTCGGCTGACGGCGGAGAAGGTGACGGACGATCAGGCGATGGTGCTGCTCGATGGCGAGCCGCTGATCCCGGTCGTCGGCCTGCCGATGATCGAGCGCGACGGCAAGTGGTACATCGCGCTACCCACGGGCATGCCGCCGCTGAGCCTCGGATGGCCGCGAAGCAAGCCGCAGTGGGACATCCTGCGATCGCTGGTGACGATCATCGACAAGGCGGTGATCGAGATGACCGACGACATCCGGCTGGGGCGGGTCGGCGGGCTGGATCAACTCGCGAGCAAGGCGCAGGAGAAACTCATCTTTCCCGCTGCGCTGGCGTTCGTGGCGTATCAGCGGGAACTCGAAGTGCGGAGCCGGGTGGACCGCCGGCTGTCGCTGTTTCGCACGCGCCAGCGGGACTGGGTCAAGTCGTGCAGGGACAAGGGGCGGGAGATCTCGCCCAAACTGATTTCGGCCATCGAGAAGGTCGCGCCGGCCGAACTCGAAGTCGCGGTTCGGAAACGCAATCCGACCGCAGTCGACAAACTCTCGGATGCGGAGTTTGAGGACATGGTCTCGGAGTGGCTGCGGGGCCGGGGGCTTGTGGTCGCGATGGATGGGCCGGTCGATGCCGCGGCGGTGGACGCGAAGATCGACGCCTGGCTCGCAGCCTCGAACGCGCTATCGCGGCCTAAGAAATAGTCGCTCATGCCAGAAGCACACCCAACGAAGATGGCCGAAGGGTGAACGTCGCCTCGCGGCCTGCCGCCAGGAGCCCGGCGAACTCTCCATCCAGTTGGAGCGGGAGACCCGCCGCGGGCGTCAGCACGATCTCGCGGCCCTTCGCCGTCAGGATCGTGGGGTCGCTCAGGTGCCGGCCGGTCGAGACTTGGATGGTCCGGCGGAGGATGTCGAATCGCGAAGCGATGGGCAGGAACACCACATCCAGCGCGCCGTCGGTCATTGAGGCGTGGCGTGCGGGGTCGAGCCGCGCCGCATATTGACGGGAGTTGGCGATGACCACCATGCCCGGCTGGTCGCGGACGATCTCTCGCCCATCCACCCGGACGGTGAGGGGCACGAAGCGTGGTCGAATGAACTCCGCCGTGCTGTGATGCACATAGGTCATGCGCGAAATCGCGCCCCGGCGGGCGGCCGCGAGGCGCTCGACCACGCAGGAGTCGAACCCGGCGCTGGCCATGAGCAGAAACGGACGAGGGCCGGCGTACCCGATGTCGACCCGCCGGGGCGCACGCTTCCTGACCGCCGCGACGACCGAGGCGGGGCTGCGGGTGTGGCCGAACTCGCGGGCGAAGAGGTTCTCGGTTCCCATCGGGAAGTGGATGAGGGGCACATCGGCCTCGAGGGCCAGCGGAGCGGCGTGGTGCACGGTGCCGTCGCCGCCGGCGATCACGAGCGCCGTCGCATCGCGGAGCGCGGCGGCGAGTGCTTCGTCGCGGGCCACGCCCCGGTTGACGTCGATGATCACGGACTCGTGACCGGCCGCGGTCAACTCTCCCACCATGGCGTCGACTTCGCGGCGGCCTTCGCCGCGACCGGCGATCGAGTTGCGCAGAACGACCACGTGCATCGCGGGGAGAGTAGGAGGAAACCGCTCGGGCACGGCTATCGCGGAGGGGGCGGTGTGTGCTGGGGGGACGCGGCGCCGCGCGAACGGCGGGCCGCCGACGCCGCCTGGGATCGGAAGCGGTCGAGTTTCGCTTCCGCGGCGATGTGATTCCAGACCGCCCAGCGGGCCATGCTCTGGAACCGGAACAGGCAGAAGAGGAAGTACCCCGGTGGCATGAAGACCATTGCGATGAGGCTCACGGCGAGCACGCCGCCCATGAAGTTCCCGAGCACGGCCGTATAGGCGTTGAGGACGGCCAGGGTGATGACCAGCCCGCAGAAGCCGATGGTCCAGGCGCAGCCGCGCAGGCTCTGTGCCAGCGAGGAGTCCTCGGCCCAGTCGGCAAGGTGGGCGAGCAGTGCGCACGTCGGGGCGAGCCCACCCACGGCGACCACCAGCGCGAGCCCGGCGCAGGCCGCCGCGGCGTAGAACGCGGCCGCCGAGAGCGAGTTGTTGTACACCCAGATCGAGAACATGACCAGCAGCACCGTCAGCGGCCAGAAGCACTGCGAAACCCTCGCGGCGGTGCGCAGCAAGCGCCACTCCTGCACGACATTGACGGTGCCGGTGGCAAGGCTCGGCCGCGGCCGCGTCGCGAGGAACACGCCGACCGCCCACGCCGTGGTGATCCCGCCGAGCACGACCAGCAGGATGATGCTGCGAACGAACAGGAGCGTGATGACCATCACGATCGTGGCGGCCGCCGAAAGGAACATCGAAAGCGCTCCCGCGGAGAGCACTTCCAGCCAGGCGATCGGCGCATGAACGAGTTGGTCGGTGTATCGCGGCGTGCGGCCCCGGCCCTTGATCGGCCGGCCGCATTCCGGGCAGTTGCCGCTGATCCGAAGACCCTTCAGGCTGTAGCCGCAGCCCGTGCACGTCCTGTCCGACGTGATCACCTCCGGGGCGATCGTCGGGGCGATCTGGCAAGGTCGGTTGGCGGACATTCGATGTCCTTGCGGCGGACTCAACCCCGCCCCGCGTTGCCCCGTCCATCTTCCCGCAATCGGATACGCCCCGCAAGGATGATCGGATTCCGATCCGGATTACCGCGTTGCGGCGACGGGCGTGCGGACGGTCGCTGTGGGCCGGGCCGAGGCCGCCGCCACCGCATCGCGGAAAATCAGCAGGCCCGGGGCCGGCCGGGCGGTCATCGATTCCTCCAGCCGGGTCCACCACGGGTGGAGCGACCAGTCGAGGAATCGCTCGGGGTGGGGCATCAGGCCGAAGATGCGCCCGGAGGAATCACAGATCCCGGCGATGTCGGCGACGGAGCCGTTCGGGTTATCCACGTAGGTGAGTGCGATCTGTGCGCCGGCTTCGAGCGCTTCGAGCACGGCCGGCGAGGCCGAGACGAACCGTCCTTCCCCGTGGGCGATCGGGAGGAGCAGTGCCGAGTCTCTGAGGTCGGAGTCCTGCGAACCTTCGTTCCAGAGTGCAGAGAGCGAGCGGGTCCAGACGCACGCGCTGGCGGGGTTGGGCCGCACCCGAACCCAGCGATCGACAAACCGGGCAGAGGCGTTGTGTGTCAGGGCGACCGTCTGTCGCGGGGCGGCGTTCTCCGGCCACGGCTGGCCCTTGGCGGGCCCCGGCAGCAGACCGACCTGCACCAGGACCTGGAAGCCGTTGCACGCCCCGATCATGGGCACGCCGCGACGGGCGGCATCCCGCAGCGCGGGGTAGAGCCGCTCGCGGAGTTTGACCGCCAGGATCCGTCCCGAGGCCACATCATCGCCGTAGGAGAAGCCGCCGGGGAAGCCGATCAGGTCTGCCGACTCGACCAGTGCGGGCCGCTCGATCAGGCGGTCGACGTGGACAAGTTCGACATTGGCGCCGGCGAGGGCGAAGCCGCGGCACATCTCCGCGTCGCAGTTCGTGCCGGCGGTGCGGATGACGAGCGCTGTGGACATGCACGGAGTGTAGGTGGCGGCGTGTCGATGCGGCACCAAGACAAAGGCCCGGCCGAAGTCCGGCCGGGCCCTTGGGTTGAACAGGATGAACGGTCGTGGGTTCGGGCTTACATCTTGCCGTACTTCACGCCGCAGCCGTAGGGCTTGGTCTCGGGCTCGGTGACCGTCTCGCCCTTGAGCATCTGGTCGAGTGCCTGCTTGGCGTAGTTCTTGTAGTCCTTCTCGCCCGGCTTCTTCTGGTTGTCGACGGCGCCCTGGTAGGCGAGTTTGCCGTCCTTGCCGATGATGAAGACGTGCGGGGTCGTCTTGGCGCCGTAGGACTTGCCGACGGTGCCCGACTCATCGAGGAGGATCGGGTAGGGGAGGGACCACTCCTTCTTGGTCTTGGCGTTCAGGTCCTTGCCGTTGCCCTGCATGCCCGCGGCGCTGGAGTTGATGGCCAGGAAGACCACGCCCTTGCTGCTGAACTCCTTGTGGAGGTCAACGAACGTGGTCTGGGTCTTGTGGTGGCCGATGATCACCGGGCACTCGGGGTTGAACCACTCGATGAAGACGACCTTGTCCTTGTAGTCGGCCAGTTTCACGGTGTTGCCGTCGGTGTCCTTCAGTTCGAACGCCGGGGCGGTCTCGCCGACCTTCGCCATGGTCGATTTCTCGGCGTGCTTGTCGTCCTTCTTGTCGGTGTGCTTGTCGTCCTTCTTCACGGGCTGAGTTGCCGTGGTCTCGGGGTGAGCGGGCTTCTTGCCGCTCTCCTGAGCGAGTGCCGCGGGGGCCGCGATCAGCAGGCCGCCGGAAGCGATGAGTGCGAGCAGAGTCTTGGTCTTCATTGGTCTTTCTCCTGAGAACACACTTGTTGATCGTCGGGCAAGCGAAGGTTCGCGGACACACGCCGCGGCGCAGCGCCGACGTACGCATCGAATCTGAAAGGCGGGTCACTTCTCGTCGCGCCTGCCGGGTGGCGGGAGCGAGATCGTGAAGTACTCCGGCTTGCGGTTGCCTTTCCGAATCTCCAGCACACCCAGCAGCCGCTGCCCGGGTTGAGCCGGCGGCTTCAGGCGGATCTCCAGTCGCGCGGCCTTCACGGCCACATCGGTCGCGGAGGTGTCGAGCGCAAGCCCGCCCTCCTCGGCATGGAAGACCAGTTCGGTTGCGCCCGGTGCCGAGAACAGCACCTGGTTCTCGCGCCACTCCACCGCGGCGGGCGGATTGTCCTTTGGCAGTTTCCGCGGCAGGCGTTCCCGCGCCGCGGCGAAGATCCCCGTCGACTTCGGATCAGGCTCCGCCGCGGGCATGGCATCGCGGATCGGCAGAGAGATCGAAAGCGACGCATCCTCAAGGACGCAGGCGTCCTTGCACACCAGCCACTCGGCCTTGAGCGCGATCTGCACCGTGCCGCCCGGCCGGGCGTTGACGGGCACATCAATCGGAATGAGCAGCGTCATCTGCTCGTGCACCACCGAGTCCACGAGGTCGCCCGGCGAGACGTGCCGCTCCGGAGCCGGCCAGAGAATCTCGCCCGATTTGAACTCGGCGGGCAGTTCGATCGCGATCTGCGGCGGCAGGCCCGTGTCGTTCTGGCCCTTCCAGTACATGTGCCAGCCGGGCTCGATAGCAAAGTCCAGGGCCAGCCATGCCCGCTTCCCGGGCGTGAGGGCAAGATGCTCGGCGATGAGCCGCGGGTGCACCCGCCGACCCTCGGAAGGCGATGGCTGGGGCGGCGCGCCCGAAACCGCGGCGTAAGAGCCGATTCCCAACAGGCCGATGATGAACCCGAGCAATCGCAGGACCATCAACCTTCGCCCCTCCTTGGGGAACGCGGCCCGATCGGGCCGCGAGAGTTGTACCGCCGAAGCGGACATCTGCTGCACCGGATATCCTTGCCCATATGACCATCAACATCCAGCGATTCGCCGCTTTGTTCGGTATCCTTCTGGTTTCGTGCATGGCATTGTCGGGGTGCCAGCAAAAGGTCAGTGATCGCGATCTTTTGATGATCGAGTTGCCCGAGGTGCGGCGACTGCACGGGGCGTCGAACGTGCGGTTTGTCGACCCGCGCGCGGGCGAGGAGTATGCCAAGGCGCATATCGCCGGCGCGCTGAATCTCCCCGTGGTGCAGGTCACCGAGTTGAAGACGGACATGGAACCGTCCGTCGCCCGCGCCAAGACGGTGGTGGTGTATGGCAACAACCCCGGCAGCGCGGTCGCACGCGTGGTGGCCAAGCGCCTGATGGCGGCGGGCCACAAGGGCGTGCGGCTCTACCTGGGCGGCCTCGACGAGTGGCGAGCCAACGGCATGCCCATCGAGGGCGCCGACAGCGCAACTCGCTGACCTCGTGTAGCCTACAGGTTCCAACTGAAGCCGTGCTCAATCAAATGGATGGTGCGCATGTCCGGATCGATCCACAACCGTGCCTATGGCAGCATGATCGAGTGCGTGGGCAACACGCGGATGGTGAAACTCAACCGCGTCGTCCCGGCGGACCACGCCGAGGTGCTGGTCAAACTCGAGTTCGACAACCCGCTCGCCAGCGTGAAGGACCGGATCGGGCACGCCATGATCGCGGCGGCCGAGAAGGACGGCACAATCCGGCCTCGCGGCGCACGGGGCGCGAGTGATCCGGGGACGCACATCATCGAGCCGACGAGCGGTAACACGGGGATCGCGCTGGCGTTCGTGTGCGCCGTGAAGGGATATCGGCTTACTCTCACCATGCCCGAGTCCATGAGCCTCGAGCGGCGCGCGCTGCTCAAGCATCTGGGCGCGGAACTGGTGCTGACGCCGGCGGAGAAGGGCATGCGCGGGGCGGTTGCCCGCGCCGGCGACCTTGTCGCCGAAACCCCGGACGCCTGGATGCCGCAGCAGTTCGACAACCCGGCGAACCCCGCGATCCACGAGGCGACCACCGGACCGGAGATCTGGGCGGATACCGGCGGAAAGATCGACGCGATCGTGTCGGGCGTCGGCACCGGCGGGACGATCACCGGCGTCACGCGGTTCATCCGCCGGTTCAAGCCCGACTTCCAGGCGATCGCGGTCGAGCCCATCGCTTCGCCGGTGATCTCGGGCGGCCAGCCCGGCCTGCACAAGATCCAGGGCATCGGCGCGGGCTTTGTGCCCCGGAACCTCGACACGTCGCTGCTCAACGGCATCGAACTGGTCAGCAATGACGAGGCCTTCGAGTGGGGCAGGCGTCTGGCAAAGCAGGAAGGGATCCTCGGCGGCATCAGCACCGGCGCCAATGTCTGCGTCGCGGCGAGGCTCGCCGCAAGGCCGGAGTTCCGGGGGAAGCGCATTGTCACCATCGCCTGTTCGTTCGGCGAGCGCTACCTGTCGACGGCGCTGTTTGCCGAGCCGGCGTGAGCCAAAGCAATGTCACAGTCCGCATCAGCGAGCGTGTCGCGCGATCCGCAGCCGCAGTTGCGGACGCCTGATCAGCCGCCGCGGGCGACACCCGCGGTCGTCGTGTTCCTGCTCATCCTGGCGGCGTGGACGCTCGTCGTGGGATGGGTCCGCGTCACGCATCCCGGCCTCGACCATGGCGACATCACGACCGACTCCAACATCCTGAACGCCGGCGAGAACTTCGACCGAGAGGGATTCTGGAGCAGTTGGGGGGTTCCGTCCCTCGACACGTTCCGGGAAGAAGGGAAGAAGCCGGACCACTATGTGACGTATCCACCGGGGTGTTACTGGCTTCACCAGGCCCTGAAGCAGACCGGCCTGCGCGAACTGTGGCACTTCCGCGTCGCCGCGGTCGCGTGGTCTTCGCTCGCCGCGTTGCTGTTCTTCATGCTCTGCTTTCGCGCGAGCGGAGCCGCGCTGCCCGCGGCGATCGCCGCGACCGCCTTCGTCCTTTCTCGCCCGTTCACCGAGTATGCCGACAACCTGCATTACCTCGCGTTCTCTCAGGTCACGCTGTTTGCGACGCTGCTGGGGTGGGTCCTCGTCGAGCAGGCGCAGACGCCACGCGCAAGGCTCCGGTGGCTCGTCTTCGCCGCGGCGATGTTCACGCTTGATTCCCTGGTCACGTTTGAGCACACGCTGTTCATCCTGATGTTCGGCATGGTGCGGCTGCTCTACGCCCGGCGGTGGGGCCTCCTGGTTTCGCTCGCGGTGCTCGGCGCAGTCCCCGTGGCGGTGCTGGTCGCGCGAATGGCCGTCAACGCCGCGGCGTTGGGGAGTTTTGCGGATGTCTGGTCCACGATGGACGCCAAACTCCGGCAGCGAACCGGGGCGACCGGCGGCGCATCCTGGCCCGAACTGGCGCGGCAACTGCTCGACCGGCTCGGCTGGCGCGGGAGCGTGTCGCCCGCGGGGTCGCCGAACTCCGAGGTGCGCATCGGCGCGATGGCTCCGGCCTTCCTGGCGCCGCTGGCCATGCTGTCGGTCATCGCGCTCTCGACCTGGCATCTTGAGGGGATGAAGTGTGCCCGCAGGGCGATGGGACTCGCCGCGGCCCTGCTGATCGGCGGCGCAACGTGGTCGCTGGTCATGCGCGAGCACGCGGTGGTGCACCGATTCACAAACCTGCTGCTCTTGCCCGGCGTCGCCGCGATGATCGGAGCGCTCGTGACGTTCGGGTGGTGGCAGCGTCGGCTCCAGCCCCGCGGGGCTCCCGTCCGCGTCGCCGGATGTGTCGCGGGCTGCGTCCTGATCGTCGCCCATGTGACGCAGATGCGGCACTCGCACCTGCTCAACATCCCCTGGCGGCTTGACCCGGTCGTCCACGAACGAAACCGCATCATCGACGAGTTCGAGTCGCGTTTCGCGGCGGCGCGGCCCGCGTTCGCGGGCGTGAAGCGGTTGTACATGTTCTCACACGACGCCCAACTCGGCCGGAAACTCGGGGTCCGGTTCGACAACGACGTCGGGAAGGTGCACGCCCCGCTCGCCGCCGGTGAGGTGCAGATGATCGACTGGCGCGGCGCGGCCCGCGCCATGCTCGACTCGACGACCGGCAACGGCCCGCCGCGGGTGCTGGCGGAGCCGGCGGGGCATCTCGCGTTCTTCTTCGCGGGCCGCCGTGAGATCGGTGCCGCGGCGATTACGCTGGCCGACCGCACGCGGGTGAGCCGACTCTGGCTGGAACCAACGCTCGACGGCTCTGCGGTCGTGGTTGGCGCAGCGGTCGAGGCGAACCCGGGAACCGGCGCGGCCGGCCTGGCATTGCACGTGCGCGTGCGAGACAAGGCCGGAAAGGTCCTCTTCAGGCAGACCGTGTTTGCCGAGCAGTGCGTGTCCGTCACCGATCAGGCGGTGCTCTGGGTGCAGTTCGGGCTGCCGCGAGGCGCAGAGGGGAGGGCGGTCGAGGCCTGGTTCACCCGCGAAGGTCAGGGACGGCTCGCGGTCGATCCGCAGAGCACGCTCCCGGCGGGCATCACGCTCGACGCGGACGGCCGCACGATGCGGATCGGCGGCGATCCGGGCAACCCCGCCGCGCCGTGATCAGGCTTCGGCGGCCGCGGGGGTCATCGCCCGGGCGCGGATGACGATGTCGGCGGCAGGCGCCCACGGCTTGTTCGACGCGGCGATGCGCTGCTGATAGCGGAGTTCCTCGAGCAGGCGGCGGTTGATGGCGAGCAGGTGGCCGAGGATGGCCAGGCCGACCATCAGCATGCCGCAGACAGCGAGCACGCCCGATGCGACGACCGACTGGATGTGCCCGGCGCCGCTGCCCTGCATCATGAACCAGAGATACCTTGCCGCGAGCGCCGCGCCGGGTAGGAACATGAGCGCGGCGAGCAGCCCGAACACCTGCACCGGCCGGTAGATCATGTAGGTCGCGAGCATCGCCAGCCCGTTGCGGCGGATGTAATGCAGGCTGCTCCGCATGAGGCGGCTGGGGCGCGTCGGGCCGTTGACGCGGATCGGCACGCACGCGACGCGGAGGTTGCATCGCCCGGCCTGGATGAGCGTCTCCAGCGAGCCGGTGAAACTGTTGAAGATGTTGAGCCGCATCGCGGCATCGCGCGAGTACGCCCGGAACCCGCTCGTCGCGTCCTCGACACGCGTGCCGCTGAGCGACCGGACGACCCACGATCCGGCCCGCTGCAGCACCTTCTTGGCGAGCGAGAAGTGCGCGATCTCGCCGATCGGTCGGCTCCCGACCACGACATCCGCCCGGCCCGCAAGGATGGGCCCGACGAGCGCCGGAAGGTCGCGGGCGTCGTACTGGTTGTCCGCGTCGGTGCTCACGATCACGTCCGCGCCCGCGGCGAGGCAGGCGTCAAATCCGGCCATGGTCGCCCGTGCAAGCCCCTGGTGGCCGTTGAGCCGGACGACGTGGTCCGCGCCGTGCTCGCGTGCCGTCGCAGCGGTGGCGTCCGTGCTGCCGTCATCCACGATGATCCAGACCACCTCGTCGAACCCGTCCACCCGGCGGGGCAGGTCGCGCAGCGTCTCCGGGAGCGTGCGCTCCTCGTTCAAGCAGGGGATCTGGATCGCCAACTTCATGGGGTTCATGAATGATCCGAGGCATCGGTCGTGCCGCGATGGATTCTAACCGTCCCGCCGGTCGCCTATCTTCCACGTCACAGAATCGGCGGTCGGATGCCGTCGCGGCGGTCGCGGAAGTGCGGGTGAGCGGGACGGACTCCATGAGCGTGACACGCGATTCACAGACCGCCGGGACACGTCTGCGGATGTGGACGACGATCGCCACGCACACTGTGGTCGACTTTTTCTCGTTTCTGGTGGTGCCGCTGCTCTCGGTGCTCGAGGGCGAGGTGAAGATGACGCACCTGCAGGGTGCGGTGCTGCTGGCGGTCGGGCAGGTCTCCAGCGGACTCATCCAGCCGGTCGTCGCGCTCGCGTCGGATCGGTTCGACACGCGATGGCTCGGAACGCTGGGCTTTCTCTGTGCGGTCGTGGCGATCGGGCTTGTCGGCTACGCAGAGACCTTCCCGCACCTGCTGGTGCTTCAGATCATCGGAACCGCGGGCATCGGGGCGTTCCACCCGGTCGCGGCCGCGGCGGTCGGACATCTGGCGGGCAGGCGGAGGTCCCTGGGGATCGCGTGGTTTTATCTTGCGGGCATGCTCGGGGGGATCGTCGGGAATGTCTCGGCGGGCCACTATGTCGAGCGGTTCGCACGCAGCGGCGGGTCGACCGACGCGGGCCTGAAGGCGCTGCTGTATCTCTCGCCGGTCGGCCTGGTCTTTGTTGTTGCGCTGGGCCTGGCGATCCATGGCATGCCGCATCGGACGCACGATGCACACTCGCGGCATCGCGAACGCTCGATCGATGAGCGGCGGATGCGGTGGGCGGGGGTCTGGCTGCTGTACGCGGGGAACATTCTCCGATTCGGTGTCGATGTGTGCCTCATCCAGTTGATCATCCGCTGGACCGAACTGATGGCGGTGAATCGGAGCGCCGGCGGCGTGCTCAGCGAGGCCGTGCGGATCGATGCGTCCCAACTCAACGGTCCGTTGCAGGCGGCCAAGCAGGTCGGCATGGGGCTGGGCGGCGTGGCGCTGGGCTGGCTGTTCAGGGTCCGGCATGAGCGGGCGTTGCTGGTCGCGCTGCCGATCCTGGGTGCGGCGATGGTGGCGCTGTTGCCGTACAGCAACGGGTCTGTAGCGCTGGTGGTGTGTGCGCTCGCCGGCGTGGGATATGGCGCGGTCGTGCCCATGACGATCTCGATGGCGCAGCGGCTGATCCCGCACCGGACGAGCCTCGCGTCGGGGCTGATGATGGGCGGCGCCTGGGCGGTCGCGGCGGTCGGCTCGCCCATCGCGCAGTGGATGAGCGACCGGTTCGGTCTCGATCGGGCGTTCCTCGTCGTTGCGCTGTCGCTGGTCCTGGCCAGCGGCCTCGGGGCGATGGTCCCGCGTGCGGCCGAGCACCACGATTGACCGGGCGGTTACGCCGCGGCGGGCGGTGCGTAGTGCAACCCGCCGCCGGGGCCGAGTTCAAGGCCCAAGGCCATCCATGCAAGCAGCAGGAGCGTCCAGACGATCGCGAACACGATCGAGTACGGCGTCATCATGGAGATGATCGTGCCCGTTCCCGACCTGGGAGCGTGCGTCCGGCACACCGCGAGGATCAGCACCAGGTAGGCGTTGAGCGGCGTGACGATGTTGGTGCACGAGTCCGCGACCCGGTAGGCCGCCTGCGTGAGTTCCGGGCTGAGTTGCAGCAGCATGAAGATCGGCACGAACACCGGCGCCAGCAGCGTCCACTTGGCCGATGCGGACGACACCAGCAGGTTGAGCACCATCACCATGACGATGAACGCGGCGAGCAGGAGCATCGGGCTCAGACCGCTCTCGGCCAGCAGTTTGCCCAGCGAATACGCCAGGAGTTGGTCGAGTTGGGAGTACTTGAAATAGGCGATGAACTGACCCGCGAAGAACGCCAGCACGATCACCGGCGCGGTCGAGGCGATGGCCTCGGCCATGAGTCGGGCCGCGTCGCGCCCGCCGCGAACCGTCCCCACGCATGCGCCGTAGACGATCCCCGGGACCAGGAAGAGGAAGAGGATCACCGGGACAATCGCGACGATCCACCGTGCCGACTTGCTCTCTGGCGCGCCGTCTCCGTACAGCGGCGACCCCTTGGTGAAGATGAGCGCGAGCACTCCCGCGATCATCAGCCCCAGGCACAGAAGCGAGAAGCCCAGCGCCCGCGACTCCTCACGCGACAACCCCTCGGGCCGGGGAACAAGCGCCGGGTCCTTCGCGGGCCCTCCATCCTCGGGCTGCCGGTGGGACAGACGCGGCTCCACAAACCAGTCCGTCACCGCCCAGCCGACAAGCGTGAGCACGACCGTTGACGCGATCAGGAACCACCAGTTGCACGCGGCGTTCACCTCGTATCCGGGCTCGATGACCCTCGCACCCCCCTGCGTCAGCCCGCTCAGCAGCGGGTCCAGCGACGTGATGAGCAGGTTGGAACTGAAGCCGGCGCTGATGCCGCAGAAGACCGCCGCCACGCCTGCGAGCGGGCTTCGACCGACGGACTTGAACAGCAGCGCGGCGATCGGCGGAAGCACCACGTAGCCTGAGTCAGCCCCCATCGACGACTGGATGCCGACGAACACGAGCATCGGGGTGAACAGCCGCGGCGGCACGATCAGCGTGACCGCGCGGAGCAACGCCCCGATGAACCCCGACCGTTCCGCCACGCCGACTCCCAGCATGGTGACCAGCACCACGCCCAGCGGCGCGAACTCGACGAAGTTCTTCACCATGGACTTGAGCATCCAGTAGATGTTGTCCGGGGTAAGCAGACTTCGGGCGCGGATCGGCTCGCCGACATCCACCAGCCGCACCTGCTTGCGTCCCCGTTCATCTAGCGCCGCGCGCCGGACGGTCTGGCCGGTGGCGGTGTCCGTGGTCTCCTGCATCACGGCCTCGGGCCGGACGGGCTGCACCTGCCAGTCGAACTTGACCGCAATAGCGGACAAAGCGATGACGATGGCCGATGCCCACACGAACAGCATCGCGGGGTCCGGCAGTTTGTTGCCGGCCCACTCGATCAGGTCCAGGGGGTGCAGCCGGATCGTCCGTCGGGCGTCGGTCATTCTGGTCACTCACAGGGTTGGTTGCGCAGCAGCAAGCGCCGGACGCAATCGCGACATGAGGTTCGCCAAGAGTACAGAGGGGGCAGAGTAATGAAGAGTCGGTCTTGATGCACGCACAACCGCCGGAAATGGGGGCGCTGCGCGCAAAAACGCGATACGCTGACGCGCAGCATGTCTCGGAGTTTGATGGATTGGGGAAGGGCGCAGGCAGGAGGTGGGAATGGCTCTGGACGCACTTCTACTGGCGGTCTGCTCAGTGCTCGGTCTTGCGACGCTTGCCGGCCCCGAGAATCTGACCTTCGAGGGCGATACGCCGGGCCGCCCGCCGGCGGGGTGGTTTGTCCCGGGGCCTTGTGCAGCCGCGGGCTGGACCGCGACCGTGCGATCAGGGATCGCGAAGCGGGACGGCAAGTGCGTGGTGCTGGCGAAGGGGTCCACGCAGGGAAAAGCGCCGGCGGGTGCGGCTGGCAACCTGATGCAGCAGATCGATGCTAAGCCCTACCAGGGCAAGCGAGTGGTCATGTCCGCGTGGATGCGGGCCAAGCCGGACAATCCGCAAGCCGGAGGGGCCGGCCAGATGTGGTTCCGGGTTGATCGAGAGGGGGGCAAGCCGGGTTTTTTCGACAACTGCTCTGACCGGCAGGCGACGAGTTCGGAGTGGAAGGAGTACCGGATCATCGCCGATGTGGACCCCGATGCCGTGGGCATCGCGATTGGTTTCATGGCGATGGGCGCGACGATCTGGGTCGACGATGTGTCGTTCAGCGTGGTCGGCGATGCGCTGCGTGCGTCCGAGCCGCTGCGACCCGTCAGCGAGCGCGGTCTCGCCAATCTCACGGCGTTCGCGCGACTGATCGGATGGGTGAGGTACTACTACCCCGGCGATGAAGCCGCGGCGTGCGACTGGGAAGAACTCGTGCGCACGCGCGTGCCGGCGGTCGAAGCGGCGGCCGATGCCGCGGCGCTCGCGGCGGAACTCGGTTCGCTGCTGGCCGCCGTCGCGCCGGCGGCACGTGTCAACGTGCAGCCGTTCGGTGAGGACTTTGATCCGCGTTCCATGCTTGCCGATGGCGACCAGCCGAACGAGGCAACGGCGTGGCTGCGGCTGGGCTTCAGCGCCAAGCCCGGCCACGGGGTGTACGAGGCGCGGCGTCTGACATGGGGGCTCACGCAGGTTGGGCCGGACAATGTCGCCGTACTGGGCGACCACAAGACCGCGGAGTTGGCGCCGGGGATGTGGACCCGCGTGCCGCTCGCGCTGTATCGCGACGGGTCGGGCACGCTGCCCCGTGCGCTGGTGTCGATCGTGCCCACCCCCGACGAGAAGGTTGTCCCGCCGAGCGGCGACGACCGGACGACACGCCTTGCCGACGTGATCCTGGCATGGAACGTGTTCCAGCATCACTACCCCTACTTCGATGTGGTGAAGGTCGACTGGACCTTGGCGCTGAGCGACGCGCTGAAGGCCGCGGCGACCGATGCGGATGGCGCGGCCTTCTGCCGCACGCTTCAGAGGATGGTCGCCCGGCTTCAGGACGGTCATGGGTATGTGGGATATTCCAAGGACGGCCGCTGGTCACGGGTTCCGCTGGCATGGGCGTTTGTTGGCGATCGGCTCGTGGTGACGGAAACGGGAGCCGAGGCCGGTGAAATTCGCCAGGGGGACGAAGTGCTCGAACTCAACGGCCGCGTGCTGGCCGACGCCTCGGCGGAAGCGGCGGAGCGAGTGAGTGCCGCAACGCCGCAGTTCCGCAGGTT
The DNA here is from genome assembly GCA_964409775.1 of uncultured Phycisphaeraceae bacterium. Lineage (GTDB taxonomy): Bacteria > Planctomycetota > Phycisphaerae > Phycisphaerales > UBA1924 > JAHBXL01. The sequence goes on from CAYPEI010000005.1 coordinate 46,055, forward strand.
CCGCACCGCCGCGGATCTTGGCCGTGGTGACGCCGGTGCCACGTGCTCGCTGAAACTGCGCCGCCCGGACGGGACGGCCTATGCCCAGTCGCTCGCGTATGGGCAGGAGAGCCCGGCCGAGCCGCGTCCGCAACCGATCGCGGAGGTTCGGCCCGGCATCTGGTACGTCGACATCGACCGGGTCACCGATGACGACGTCAACGCCGCGATGAGTCAACTCGCCGGTGCAGGTGGACTGGTCTTTGACCTCCGGGGCTATCCAAGCCGTCTTTCCACCGTCGTGCTCGCCCACCTGACAGACAAGGCGCTGCGGAGCGCGCACTGGTGTATCCCGATTCTGCCGCGGCCTGACCGCGAAGGCGTTACGTTTACGGATGGCGGTTGGCCGGTGATGCCCGCCGAGCCTCGATGGACGGCCAACGCGGCGTTCATCATCGACGGACGCGCGATCAGTTACGCCGAAACGTACATGGGCATCGTGGAGCACTTCAAACTGGCGGCGATCGTCGGCGAGACCACGGCGGGCACGAACGGCAACGTCACGAGTTTTACGTTGCCCGGCGGGTACAGCATCGGCTTCACCGGGATGCGCGTCCTCAAGCATGACGGCTCCACGCACCACGGCATCGGCATCCGGCCGACCATACCCGTGGAACGGACGATCGAGGGCATCGCCGCCGGACGCGATGAACTGCTGGAGGCAGCGATCGCGCACGTCGAGCAGCACAAGCGAGCAAAGTGAACCGTCAGCCAAATAGCCCGAGTTGCCCCGGTCCGAGGGCTCGGCGGCGGAGAAACTCCGCGTTTGAGAGAGACGACCAGCCCCCGCCGCGGCTGGCCTCGGGGTGTTCAACCTGATCCGGAGGATCGCCCCGGAGCGACGCTTTGAGCCCCAACCCGGCGCGTCGCTTGAACAGGTTAAACGTGGCGGCGATCTGCTCCGCCCGCACGCCGGTGCCGCGTTGACGCTCGAAGAACTCTGAACGGTAGAGTTCGCCGGCGCGGGTCTCGCGCAGCGCATTGAGCACCTTCGCGGCGCGATCGGGGAAATGACGCTCGAGCCACTCCTCGAACAGGGCCTTGATCTGGTAGGGCAGCCGGAGCAGCACGTACCCCGCATCGCGGGCGCCGGCTTCGGCGGCGGCCCGAAGGATCGCCGGAACCTCGGCCTCGTTCAGCGCCGGGATGATCGGCGCGACCATGACGCTCACGGGGACGCCCGCTTCGGCGAGTTGTCGCACGGTGTCGAGACGCTCGCGCGGCGCGCTGGCCCGCGGCTCCATTTTCGCGGCCAGAGCGTTGTCAAGCGTCGTGATGCTGACCGCGACGCTCGCCGCATCGTGCCGGACGAGGTCCTTCAACAGGTCGAGATCGCGAAGGACCAGCGCGTTCTTGGTCACGATGGAGATCGGCTGCGCGAACTCGGCGCAGACACTCAGGCACCCGCGTGTAATCGCGAGTTGGGCTTCCAGCGGCTGATAGCAATCCGTCACCCCGCTGAACATGATCTTCTCACCCTGCCATGCCGGCCTCGCGAGCGCCTCCCGCAGCAGGCGGGGCGCATCGGGCTTGGCGAAGATGCGGGTCTCGAAGTCCAGTCCAGAAGACAACGCGAGGTACTCGTGGCCCGGCCGCGCATAGCAGTAGACGCACCCGTGCTCGCAGCCCCGATAGGGATTCACCGTCCAGTGAAAGCCGAGGTCCGGACTGTCGACGCGGTTGAGGATGGAGCGGGTCGTGTCCTGGTACACCTCCGTGCGGACCTGCACGCCGGACGGGTGATCGCGCGTCTGCTCCTCGAGGTGTTCGCCGAGCACGTGGAGTCGGACGGATTCGAAGCGATTGCCGGGGTTGATGCCCGCCCCGCGGCCGCGCACCGGGCCCGTGGCCAGACCATCCTTGATCTCAATTGACTCGAACATACACCAAACACTAGGCACGAAGGGCTGTCGCTGCCCAGCCGGCGCGTCAGTCGATGCCGTAGGCCCATCCAAGGCCGTTGAGTTTCATGGCGCACATGGCGGCGGTAGCGCACAGGAACGCTCCGACCGCCGCCGCGGCATGGAGCCGCATTCGATGCGTCGCCACTCTCGGCCGCACCAGAGTGCCCACCGGGAACAACGCGGCAACCGTGAATCTGGCCGCGGCGATCATCAGCAGAAGCCCTGCTCCATACCCGGCGGGAACCGGGCCGAATGCGAGCAGCATCGATACGGCCGCAACGATCGCGGCGAAGCGGAAGGGGCTGCGAAGCGCTCGCGGCTCGATGTCCCAGGCAAATACGCCTGCCGCCGCAACGACGATGCTGCACGCAAGCGTGGACCACTTGAGGATCTGGCCCCAGCGAAGGTACTCCTGGCCGGACTGCTCGATCCGGTCCAGCGCAACGAACACTCCCCAGGCGCCGGCGGCAGCGGCTGCGACCAGCAGCACCGAGGCCATGGCCCGCAGCATCCGGCATTCGAAGCCCGAAGCAGCGGCCGGCGCAGGAGCGGGAACTTTGGTCTGCTCGGCAGCCATGTGCTCACCAGCATATCGAACGTCCGCCGCGGGCAAAGGTTCGCCTATTGGCGGGTCAGCCGGCCAGACGCTCCTCGGCGCCCTCGATTCCGAGCAGTTTCATTTTCTTGTAGAGAGTCGTGCGGTTGATCTTCAGGTCGTCGGCGGTCTTCTGACGGTTCCACTGATTCGCACGCAGCGCCTGGAGGATGATCCGCCTTTCCGGCGCTCGCAGGGCGTCCTCCAGGGCGCACGGCGTCCATGGCGCGTCGGCGTCGTCGTCGGGCCCGGTCCCGACCAGCCGGAGCGTTGCCTGACCGGCGAGCATTCGGTTGGGCGCGGTGCCGAGCACGTGTTCGGGCAGGTCGGCCGCGGAGATCGTGGGCGAGCGAGAGAGCACCGCCGCCCGCTCGATGATGTTCTGCAACTCGCGGACATTGCCGGGATAGACGTACCGGCGAAGCACGTCGAGGGCATCGGGCGCAAAGCCCGTGAAGGTCCGGCCGACCGCGGCGCCCTGCTGCTCGAGGAAATGCGCTGCCAGCAGGGGGATGTCGCTGAGGCGATCGCGGAGCGGCGGCAGTTCGATGGTGACCACGTTGATGCGGTAGTAGAGGTCCTGGCGGAACTCGCCGCGGGCGACGAGGTCCTCCAGCGGCTTGTTGGTCGCCAGCACGACGCGGACATCGACCTCGATGGTCTGGCTGCTGCCGACGGGCTCGAACCGGCGTTCCTGCAGCACGCGCAGGAGTTTGAGTTGCATCGCCGGAGAGGCGGAGTTGATCTCGTCGAGGAAGATCGTTCCGCCGTCGGCCTTGAGGAATCTCCCGATCTTGTCGGCGTGGGCCCCGGTGAAGGCGCCCTTGACGTGGCCGAAGAGTTCGCTCTCCAGCAGCGTCTCGGGGATGGAGCCGCAGGACAGTTGAACGAACGGCTTGTCCTTCCGCGGGCTCATGTGGTGGATCGACTCGGCGATCATGCTCTTGCCGGTGCCGCTCTCGCCGGTCATGAGCACGGTGGTCTTGCTCGGCGCGACTGCGCTGATCAGGTCATAGATCTTGAGCATCCGCGGATCGGAGCCCACGATGCGCTCGAGGCCGCACCGCTCGTTGAGCCGGTCCTTGAGCGCGCGGTTCTCCGCGACGAGCGATTGCTGGCGCAGGGCACGCTGTAGCGCGACCCGCAGTTCGCCGTCGATGACCGGCTTGGTCATGTAGTCGACCGCTCCGAGCCGGACCGCTTCCACCGCCGACTCGATCGAGCCATAGCCCGTGAGCATCAGCGCGACCGTCGCGGGATGCTCCTTCACCAGGCGTTTGAGCAGTTCGACCCCGTCCATCTCCGGCATGGCGATGTCGCAGATGGCGACCGCGAAGGGGCGGGGCGGTTCCGAGGCCGCGGCCGGGCGTTCCGCGCCTGCGATCGCGTTCAACGCCTCCTGTCCGTTGCAGGCGGTCGCGGTCTCGTAGCCCTCCTGGCTCAGATAGTCGGCAAGGGATTCGGCCGTGATGGGATCGTCATCGACGATCAGGATCCGTGCGAGCGGCTTGGTCATCGCAAGGCTCCCGGTTCGCGGCGTCGCGGCGAGGGTTGGTCCATCCGGCAGGAACTCATGCCCACAACTCCATGACGCGGGGATCGACTCGGCGATGAGAGAGAGCACAGCGAGGGACACGTCTGTCTCTCGGACCAGCGGGCCGGTTGGGGCCCGGGGCGGGGTGGTCAAAGCGGCGGTCTCGCTGAGCGCCGCTGGGGCCCTCACGCTCCCGGGGCTGGGTTCCCGCTGTGCCCTCTCTCAGCGTCGTCACGGTCCTCCGTGGGTGTACGGTCTCGCGGAATGGGGAACATCACGCGGAGCGCCGCGCCGGCGCGGCCGGTTGCGGGCTCGAGTTCGCGCCGCACCAGGGTGATTGTGCCTCCCAGTTCCTGCACCAGTTCGCGGCAGAGCGCCAGTCCGACGCCGCTCCCTCCCGGCTTGGTTGAATATCCCAGACGGAACACGCTCTCACCGCCACGGACCGGGAATTCGGGCGGCCCTTCGCCGTTGTCGAGCACCTCGAGCACGACGCAGCGGCCGGTGCGGCCGGCCTCGGTGCGGGCCGAGACTTCGATGCAGCCGTCGGCCCGAGCGGCACGCTCGATCGACTCCACCGAGTTCCGGATGGCGTTGGTGACGATGGCGAAGACGAACCGGTCGGGCAGGTGGGCGAGGTCGTCGGCGATCTCACCCCCGAGCCGCACCGACCGCTCCTCGATCAACGGAGTCATGACCTCGATCGCGTGGCGGATCGCTTCGGCCATGCTGCCGGTGCCGTCACGCGTCTCCGAGGCGTGGGCCAGCGGAACACCCTGCATCGCGCACTTGACCAGTTCGGACATCTGCCGCATCGCGGCCTGAACGGTGTCGAGATGCCGGGCAAGATCGCCCGCGGGGACGGGCGCGTCGGTGGGTTGGTCTGCGGCGACGCTGCGCCGGGCCAGCGAGAGGCAACGCATCGAACCGTCAAGGAGGTTCGCCAGTTCGTGGGTGAGCGTCGTCAGGCGATCGGAGATGTACGCGCCATCCACCGGGTCGACTGCGATCCTCGCCGGGCGCACGATGGTGCGCTTCAGCGCCGGCTCGCGCTTTGCGGGCTTGGCCGGCCGCGGCGCGGCTTCCTTCTTCCGGCGCTCCGGAGGCTGACTCGAAGAGGGATCGGGAGGAACCGGCATGGCAACCGGATATCGGCGGGTCCGGGAGACGGCTCAAGGGCGACGTTGAGAAAACGAAACACCCCGGCCCGTTATCCGGACCGGGGCGTGTTGCGGATCGACAACGCGGATCAGGCCAGCCCGAGGGCGGCGGCATCGCGGTCGGAGAGTTTCCCGCCGTCGGATCGCTGCTTCACCGTTCCATCCCGCTTCCAGGACCGGTCGCACGCCTCCCAGCCCCGCGCGCGGAGATCTTCCGCCCGCGGGCCGGTCGCGCCGGCGTCGATCCAGACCTTGCTGACGCCCAGCAGGTCGGCCAGATCGACTGGGTCCAGCCCGGAAAGGACGCCATCGGGGTTCGGCAGGTGCACGCCCGCGTCCAGCGGGTTTTGAATGCCCATCGCGGCCTTGGCGTCCTCCAACGCCTTGCCCGCCGCGGCCAGGAGCGTCATCGCCTTCTGCCATGACGGCGCCGCGTGCACATCCGTCGGCGGCAGGAATGCCTGGGTGTGAACGCAGCGGTCATCCTGCGGCCCGGCCTTGTGCAGCGCCCGCCAGGACTCGTCGGCCGTGTGCGGGAGCAGGGGGGCCAGCAGCCGGCACAGCCCATCGGTCATGCGGCGGAGCGCGGCCTGCGTGCGCCGCCGACGCGGCGAATCGGCCTTGTCGCAATACAGCCGGTCCTTGACCGCCGCGAGGTAGGTGGCGCTCAGCGTCTGGCTGCAGAAGTCGTACAGCGCCGAGTGCACGGTGCGATAGTCGTATTCGTCGTACGCGCGCCGCACCGTGGCCAGGAGCCGGTCAAACTCGCCCAGGACCCATGCATCAAGGCTGGCCGGCTCGAAGGCGCTCGCCTCGAACCCGGCGTCTGCCGGGAAGTCATCGAGATTGCTGAGCATGAACCGGAGCGTGTTGCGGACCTTTCGGTAACTCTCGCCGGCGAGCGCAAAGAACTCCATGTCCACTTTCACGTCGTTCTCGTAGGCGAGCGATGCGACCCACCAGCGGCAGACATCCGCGCCGTGATCCTTGAGCAGGTCCTCGACCTTGATGTCGTTGCCCAGCGACTTGCTCATCTTCTTGCCGTGCTTGTCCACCATGAAGCCGTGCGTGAGCAGCGTCTTGAAGGGCGGGCGGCCGGTCGCGCCCAGCGCAGGCAGGAGCGAACTCTGGAACCAGCCGCGGTGCTGATCCGAGCCTTCCAGGTAGAGATCCGCCGGGAAGCCGAGTTTCCTTTCGCGCAGCACGGCGTTCCACGAGGTGCCCGACTCAAACCACACGTCGAGGATGTCCCCGCCCTTCTTCAGGCTCGCGCGGGCGCTGTGCGCCAGCGCGGGGGCGACTGACTTCGGCAGCGAGGTGTCGGAGGTTTCGTCGTAGTGCTCGAGCAACTGCTCGGGCGACAGCGTGAACCACGCATCCGAGCCCTTCTCCCGCACGACCTTCGCGACCGCCCGAACACTCGCCGGTGTCATGACGGCCGCCCCTTCCGGCGTCATGAACGCTGGGATCGGCAGCCCCCACGCGCGCTGACGCGAGATGCACCAGTCCGGCCGCGACTCGAGCATGCCCCGCATGCGGTTGCGGCCCCACTCGGGGACGAACTTCACGGCGGCAGGATTCGAAGGGTCGACCGCGTTCATCGCCATCGTGCGCAGGTTGCGTCCCTCGCCCTTGGCCTTGAGGGCCGCCGAGCCCTCGTGACGGCCGTCGACGGCCACGAACCACTGCTCGGTGCAGCGGAAGATGGTCGGCGTCTTGCTGCGCCAGTCGTGCGGATAGGAGTGGGTGAACGTGTGGTCGTAGAAGAGGTGCCCGGAGTCGCGGAGCCATTCGGTGACTTTCCTGTTGGCATCCCACACCGACACGCCGCGGAGCCAGTCGGGCGCGGTCTGGTCATAGGTGCCGTCGCCCTGCACCGGGCAGTAGATGGGCAAGTGCTCGCGCAGGCCGGTGGCGTAGTCCTCGGCTCCATGGCCGGGGGCGGTGTGCACGATTCCGGTGCCATCCTCCAGCGTGACATAGTCCGCCGCGACGACCGACCAGAGTTTGGCCGCATCGCACACCCTTCCGAGGCCGCATGCGGGCGGGTTGGCGACGAAGGGGTGCCTGTAGCGCAGGCCCAGCAGCCGTGCGCCGGTCGTGGTCGCGAGCACCGCGACCTCTTCGGCTTTCGCGGCCGCCGTGACCTTCTCCACCAGCGCGGCGGCCATGATCGTCACGTTTCCATCCACGCGGACGAGCGCGTACTCGTGTTTCGGGTTCACCGCCACGCCGACGTTTGCCGGGAGCGTCCACGGCGTGGTCGTCCAGATCATGAACGAGGGCCGCTGCGTCGGTCTGGGTCCCCAGTCCTCCTCGTCGTCTGTCTCACCTTCGTCGCCGCTTTGCTCCGCCGCTGGGTCGGTCTGCTTGGGCAATCCGAACGCGTCATACACCGCATCTGCATCCGCCGCCTCGAAGTCGACGTACACCGACAGGTCCTCGCGGTCCTCGTATTCCAGTTCGGCCTCGGCGAGGGCGGTTTCGTTGGCGATCGACCAGTGCACGGGTTTGAGCGCGCGGTACAGCAGGTCCTGCTCGACCAGGTCGGCAAGCACCTCCAGCACCGCGCCCTCGTACGCAGGGTCCATTGTCAGGTACGGGTGCGCGTAGTCGCCCATGGTGAGCAGACGCTGCATCTGCTCGCCCTGCAGTTTCACGAACTTCTCGGCGTACTTGCGGCACTCCCGGCGGACGATCATCTTGCGTTCGCCCTCGGGAAGGGCGGCGATCTTGTCCCACTTCTTCGCCTCGACCAGTTCGGTCATCACCTTGTGCTCGATGGGCAGGCCGTGGCAGTCCCAGCCCGGGACGAACGGACATCGCTTCCCCGCCATCGTCTTTGATCGAACCACGAAGTCCTTGAGGCACTTGTTCATCAGGTGCCCCATGTGGATGTTGCCGTTTGCATACGGCGGACCGTCGTGGAACAGGAACGTCTCCGCCGACGCCCGGGCCGCCTCGACCGCGGCGAACAGGCCCTTGCCGGCGGCCATGCCGCTCCACCGCTTCAGCGACGCTGGCTCGTTCTGGACCAGGTTGGCCTTCATCGGGAAGGCGGTCTTGGGGAGATTGACGGGGTATCTCGACTTGCCGCCCTCGGGCTTGGCCTGCTTGTCCGGGGCGGTCTGGGGATGCGACTCGGTGCTCATGGGAATCTGTCCTCGCGGCGGGCGCTCGCCTGCTGCGGCGCGGCCGGGTGGAAGGGCGAAGGGACGGGGATGGTACGGTCTCGCGGCCCGCGGAACGCGCGTGCCCAACGCCCCGGCCGATGGCCCGGCGGCAACTTGTCGGTGGTGGGATGGACCAGTCGACCGCGCGCCAAGCCTCAGCGGGGCCTGGTAATTCGAATCGTCTGCATGACGGGTGCGCGGTTCATGGAAGTGCTCAAGGGTACATCGGCAACAGCCCGCGTCAAGGTGAGGGCACGCTCACGAAAGCGGGGAGCGGAGGTGCTCAGGCGTGCTCGAAGATGGTCTGGGTCCGGATGACCAGGCCCGACGCGGCCAGCAGGTGGTACGACTGGGCGTGGACTTCCTTGGTAAGCCGCTGAACATCCAGCATCGACAGGTTGCGCCCGCCCTGCGTCGCATGGCCATTGGACCGGGCGTGGCCGTTCAGGCCGTTCGGGCTCGCGCCCGCATCCGTCCAGGCATGGATCAGGGCCCCGGTCTCCTGCGCAAACTGGGTCATCTCGTCGTAGGTGGCCTGGTAGAGGTTGTCGGAGAGTTGCTCGGTCTGGACGGAGGTGAGGTAGCGGACTCTCTCGGTCTCGAACGAGTGCTCGAACTCGTGCTCGCCGGCACACACAAAACCAGTCACAGCCCCGTCCACGGGGAGGGCCCCCTCCTGGTCCGTGAGCAGTTCGCACGCGCACAGTTTGGAGTGCTGAAAGCGGAGCAGGTGCGCGCCGGGCATCACCCACGCCTCGATCTCGTAGGCCCCGTGCACGAGTTGGCGGCGGCCCTTCAGCGGGAACAACTCGGGGTGCAACGCCTTGCGGTAGAGGTAGATCTGGTAAGTTTGGATGCCATTCGGTTTCGTCGGAAGGTTCATTCGTGGATTCCCAGCGCCTTCACCGATGCAAACCCTGCGGGTGCTTGTGCCTTGAGGATTTCGAGCGAAATGGTGGTCTCGATCGAGTTTTCACGCCGACGGTGCGGCGATTGAGGTCATTGTTTCAAGAAAGTTCCCGGACCGCAAGAGCAATTTTCGAACAAGAGTATACCAGCAATGCCGCCGTCGAGAAAAGTATCCACAACAGGTAGGGGTCTACCAACCGCCAAGCCGTCAACGGCTGCACCCCCAGCAACGGCATCCCCTGTTAATCTGGTGAAGCGTATGACCCAATTGTGGCTTGGGCACGCGGCGGGACTTTCCCTCCGCCTCCGTAAGAATCGGCGCAATTTGGCTGCCATCAGTTCCCAAACGCTTGCTAACACTGATCTTACAGATGTCTCGGCGGCAGTCATCGCTGAACTTTCGAGCAAAGACCCGGCGGCGGTGGCCCAGGCGGAGCAGGCCCTCAGGGTTCTCTTCTCGCACGGTGGTGGACAGGCCAGCGCAGCGCTCGTCCTGGCGGAGGCTGTTGATCGCTACGCCGAGCACCGCCGAACACTTGTCGCGGAGTTCCTGGTTCGGTATCGCGCCAACATCGCGTGGCACTCAAATTCCTCTGCACCGATTCGCCGGATCGTGTGCGATCAGGAGCATCCGATTCACTTGGTGGTGCGCGGGCTGATTCGCCGCGGATCACTCGGCGAGGAGCCCCAACTCCTGTGGAGAGTCATGGCGGTTCCGGCATGGGCCGCCGCGTGCAGAGAGCGCCTGCGCGGACGGCTGACGCGTGCTGAGCAAGAGGCGCTTTCCGCGGCATCGCATCTCGCGCTGAGTCCTTTGCGGGACAAGACCGCGGTGAGCGAGTCTCCGGCACATGCGGCGGCAGCGGAGAGCGACGGCGTCGCTCGACTGCTGCGGACGGCCAGAGAAGGGTCCGACGGTGTCGCGGTCGCGGCCACTCGTGCCCTTGCGTTGATGCGGTTGGCGAAATCGCCGGAGCGGTGCGGGCGTGAAGAGGCGCTGAGATCGATCGCGCAGACAGCCGGGAGCGCATCGTTCGTGGCACAACTCGCGATCGAGTATGATCAGGAAGCAGCGGCACGTCGAACCGCACGACTGGCACGCGACGAGTTCGCAGAGAGCCTGCGGGTTTCCCTCGGTGCAGGGGTGCAGGCCCAGGCCCTCGCGGCGATCGCGGCGGCGCGATGTGCCGGTGCGGTCGACGAAGTCTTGAACCACCTGGAAGTCATCGCTCGGGAAGGTGCCCCACGCCAGGCCGCCGCGGCGTGCGGTGCACTCGGCGAATCCCGCCAGGAGCGTTCGATCGTGACGCTGGCGCATGCGATTCAGCGAGCAGATGCCCGCGTGGCGGCGAATGCCACGGAGTCGCTCGCTCGCGTGGCCGTGCGGCTCGGCTGCTTCAGTGGGGTTCGGGAACAACTGCTCGGTCTCACCGGCGACGACCGGCATCGCGTCCGCGCTGCGGCTGTGCGGGCACTGGCGAGGGTCGGCGATCCGGCGGCCGATTCGGTGATCCACGCCATGCTCCATGACCACCGCGCAGCCCACCGTCTCGCGGGCCTCTGGGTCGTCGAGCGACTCGCCCGCGGCAGCATCTACCGCTTTCCGAATCGGGTCGCCGATCTCGTGACCCGGTTGGCGAGGGAAGACCGATTCCAGGCGGTGCGGCGAATGGCGGAACGGTGCCGCCGGCTGGCTCGGGCGGAGGGAAGTGAGATCGAGCCGGCGACCCCTTTGGTAAAGTTCTCGTAAAGGGCGCTCGTGCAGGCGCCCCGCAAGCGGCCGGATGGGGACCATTGTGCAGGTTCGACCTCATCCGAAAGCCTGTTCATGCTCGAAGTTCATGCGACGCCGTATCCCGCGGAGGATTGCCTTGTGGTGACGTTGCGAGGCGATGCCTCGCTTCACGAGGTCGATCGACTCCAACTCGCGCTGCAGAAGGCGGGATCGTCGCATCCGCGTCGGGCGATCATCGATGTCGCGGCGGTCACGTTCATGGCCAGCCTGGCGATTGGCACGCTGGTTCAGTTTGCCAGCGGCGTCAAAGCCCGGCAGGGGCGTGTCGCGTTGGCGGGTGCCGCAGGCCCGCTGCTTGACGCGATCAAGCGGTCGCGTCTGGACACGCTGTTCGTGATGTGCGAAAGCGTGCCGCAGGCGAGAGACGAGATGCTGAAGGCCGTGCCGGCTTTGTGAGCGCGGGAGTCGGTTTGGGCGGCTCCGGTCGCGTCGTCACGACCGCTGCGCACGGTGGCCGGTCCGCTCCGGTGCGACGGAACATCTCCCATCGATCAGGCGGTCACGGCGGCGACGCCGCAGAGTTTGTACAGCAGCCTGGCGCCGACGTTTGCGTCCCACTCCGGCTCACGCGGGTTCGGCCCCGGGCATACCTCGTTGAGATCGAAACCCACGACGGTGCGGCCCGATCGGGCGAGCAGTTCCAGCAGGACGCACGCGCGATTGAACGACAGCCCGCCGGGCACCGGCGTGCCGGTGTGCGGGCAGAGGGCGGGGTCGAGCCCGTCGATATCGAAACTGATCCAGACGTGCGAGGGCAGCGGCTTGATCGCCTCGCGACACAGGGACTCGAACCTGGCGCCCTGATCGATTTTGCGTGCCCAGTCGAAATCAAAGTGCGTGCGGATTCGGCCCTTTGACGCCCGCATCGCGTCGCGCTCGCCGCGGCCGTAGTCGCGGATGCCCACCTGGACCAGCCGCGAAACGCCCGGGAGGAGCCACATCACGTTGTGCATGATGGAAGCGTGAGACCAGGCAAAGCCCTCGAACGCCTCGCGCAGGTCCATGTGGGCATCGATCTGCAGGATTCCCAGGCCGCGGTTGTTCCGGATTCCGGCGACATGATCCGCCGCGGCCCAGATCGCGCCGAAGGGCGTGGAGTGATCGCCGCCGATGAGGCCCGGGATGCGGCGTTCATCGAGCGCGGCGGCGGCGCGGTCATAGGTATGCTCGACGACCGCGAAACATGCGTCGTTGACCGCCCGGATCGACTTGGCGTCCCGAGCGCCGGCTCCGCCGCGGGCGATGATGGGGACCGCGAGTTTTCGCGCCCGGCGCGAGAGCGCAGCAATGCTCGCGGGGATGGGCTCCATGAAGATCCCATGCTCGAAGGTCTTGCCGAACTGATGGTCGAGCAGGTCGACCTGCGCAGATGCGTCGAATATGGCCCGCGGCCCGGCGGATGTGCCGCCGCCGTAGGAGGTGGTCGCGTCGAACGGGACCGGGATCAGGACGATCTTCGCGTCCGCTCGCTTGAACGGGAGGCCGAAGATACCAGTGCCGGGTTGCGCTGCTGCGTCGGGGTCAAATGACATGGGGCGGAGTGTATCGGGCTCGCAACGTGCCGGTCAGTGCGAGGCGTGGGCCGCCGGGCGAGCGCTGACCGATCCCGCATCCGCGAATGCCCAGCCCACCAGCGTCGACGCGACATTGGCGAGCGCTTCTGTTGCGGGCGCGAGTGTCGGAATCCACGCGCGGTCCCACTCATACACGAGCGGACCGCTGAAGCCGCTGCGCGACAGTGCGCTCACGAACTCGCGGCAGGGCGTGGCGCCCTTCCCGAGCGGGACCGGGCTCCCGTCCGCCAGATCCTTCAGTCGCGCGAGCCAGAGCAGAGAACCCAGCGCGGCGACCGCGCCCGACGGCTCGTCGCCCGCCGCGACACCCGTGGCGAGGGAGTAGGAAGCGCCGAGCAGAGGGTGCCCGACCTTCTCGATCAGGTCGCGAAGTTGTACGGCGGTCTCGAACGAACCGCCGTTCTCGAGGACAATCCGGGTACCGGTCTTGTCGGCATGATCGCACACCTTGCCCAGACGCTCGGCGATTCGTGCGGTGGCCGCCTTGGGCTGCTCGCGCGGCGCGATCTCGAATCCGAACACCCGGACGTAGGGGCACTCCAGCCGCACCGCAAGATCGATCGCCGACTTGGCCTCGCGGACGCTCCGCTCGGTGTCGGAAAACACGTGCCCGAGCACGGGCGGGAAGATGGTCGCGTCGAATCGACTCGACGTGGCGAGCGAGAGAATCTCGATTCCGCGCGTGCGGAAGAGGTCTCGCGTCTTGTCCTCGCTGCTCAGGGCGGGGTCGTTGGCGAATCGGCGTGAATCGGTGCCGAATGTCCGGAGTTCGACGGCCTCGAAGCCGAAACGCTCGGCCAGTTCCGCGACCTCGCGAAGTGAGGCTTCGGGGCAGGCGACGGTGCTGAGTGTGGGCTTGAGCATGGGGGGGTCGGAGATTCGGAGTGCCGGGCGACGCCGGGGTCTTCGGCGGAGCGAATAAGGATGTGGCGATGGTAAGGCAAGCGCGGGGTGCACTCAACTTCCCTCGTCTGCACCATCGGGACAGCACACCGCAGAGCCTCGTCCACCCCGCACAGCCCGCACAGACCCGCCAGACGCACTGGCGGGAGGGACCGCCCGTGGTCAGATCCCGGCGGGCGAGGGACGCCAAACGCACACTTGGATGTACGGGGCATGCGGATCGCTGATCGTGACGCGGACCTCAGCAACTCGACGTGCACTGGCCCGGACGGCCGTCGTGGGGATGATGCTCACCGGGGCCTGCTCCGCGGGCGGGCGCAACGCATTCGACGTGTCGGCCGGCGCGGCCGCGCCGGTCGCGGGAAACTCTGCGGTGAGCATCTCAGCGCCCGCAGATGCGTTCGAAGCGATCGCGTCGCGATCCATCCCTATCCCGCTGCGGGATCAATCGAAAGTGGCGGCGAACGCGACACGGCGTCAGGACTGACCGACAGCCGGCGGGCCCGCCACGGGCAGGATCACGCAGAAGTCCGAGCCCTTTCCCGGCTCCGACCAGACCTCGATCCGGCCGCCGTGCGCCTCGATGAGACGCCTGGCCGTCGGCAACCCGAGGCCCGACCCGCCCGCCCGGGTCGTGAAGTAGGGCGTGAACATTCTCTGCAGTGTTTCGGGCGGGATGCCGGGCCCGGTGTCGATCACATGCACGTGGACGGTCGACTGGCCATCGGGCTCTCGGTGTGATTCGGTGCGAAGAATGAGTTCGCGCGGGTGCGAGCCGGCCGCCGCGCCCTTGCCCGATGCGGCCATCGCCTGGGTAGCGTTCAGCATCAGGTTCAGCAGAGCCTGCTTGACGAGTTTGGCGTCGATGTTGGCGATGGCTCTGGCCGAACCGTTGTCGGTTCCAGTGTCCGTGCGCAGTCGCACGCCGTGACGCTCGGCCTCGGGCATGAAAAAGTCACCGAGTTCCGAGACCGTCGCGGCGAGGTCGGTGGGACGCAGGTCCAGCCGGACCTGCCCGGCGTACTGAAGGAAGTCCTGGAGGATCCCTGCGAGGCGATCGGTCTCCCGCCTGAGGGAACTGATCCGGTTGACCAGCGGCAGCCGGTCGGACTCGTCGATGGGCAGGTCCTGGATGCCTTCGAGCAGCAACTGGGCGTTGAGGCCGACGGTCGAGAGGGGGTTCTTGATTTCGTGGGCGAGCCCGCTGGTCATCGCCCCGATCTCGGCCATGTGCTCGGCCGCGCGGGCGCGTCGCTCGGCTGCGCGGGCGCGCTGTGCGTGTCTCTGGAGCAGGAACCAGACCGCCCCCGATGCGATTAGGACGCCGATGCCGAACCCGATGAGCACGCCTTGCAGCAAGGTGGGTCCTGTCGTTGAATCGCCTTCGCAGCGAGTCTGAATCCGGCGGGATGGTCGGCCCGACGAGTCCAGATACCGTACCATCCGGGCATGCCGTCCAAGAAGTTCGCGAGCACCCGGACAACGGGGCTGATCATTGCCGGCGCCGTGGCGCTGATCATTGCAGGGATCGTACTGGTCGTCGCGGTCAGCAGCCGGGGTATGCCCAAGCCGGTGCCGCAGGCCACGGGTGACGTGACGGACATCGATGTGAGCGCGCTCGTCCGCGGGACGGAGACGGGGGCGGGGGCCTTTCAGGATGCCAAGGACGGCAGGCTTCAGTTTGAAGACCGGAACAACCCCAGCCGGCTTCAGGCGGAGTTGATCTATCGCCGGACCAACCCGATCGGGGGCGGGTTTTACGATCTCGATGAGCCTCGCGCATGGATCTACCTCAAGGACGGGCGTGCGATTTATGTCCGCGCTGATACCGGTCGGGTCAAGATGCCCAACCGGTCGAACAGTCCCGAGTCCGGCCAGTTTGTCGGCAACGTTGTGGCGCTGCTCTATCCGCCCCGCGCCGAGGAGATGAGCGGCAAGCCGAGGGACCCGATGGTGGATGTGCCCGCCCTCGTGGCCAGGACCAGCGCGATCCGGTTCGACACCCAACTCCTGGAGTTCGCCTCAGAAGATCGAGTCACGATCGAGACGCCGGATGCGAGATTCGCCGGGACGGGCGTCCTCGTTCGCGGCAACCAGGTGTTGGACCGCATTGAATACATGAAGGTGGCCCGGGACGGAGTCATCCGGTATCGCATCGCGCCTCGCGAACACTCAAACCGGGCCGGCGCCGTCACCGCCGCAGTCGGCGCCTCCCCGGCTCCGGCGAAGACGGGCAGCGAACCCACATGGGAAATTGTCGAGCCGCTTGACATCGCGGCATTGTTCAACCACGGACTGGAAGCACCGGATGGGCCTCGCGACGCAGGTGGAACAGCCCCGGTCCTGCCGATCGCCGATCGCTCCGCACCGGGCGACCCGGCCAATGCACCTGCGGCGCCGGCTTCGGAGAGGAATGACACGGACAGCGCGTCCAGGCCCATCCACCCTGCCGCGGCTGTGGCAGCGGCGCGCGCGGCGCAGCAGCAACAACCGCAGGCACCGCCGCAGAAGGAAGACCTGTACGAGGCGGTCTTTGCAGACACCGTGCGTGTGGCGCAGCGCAGCCGCGAACTCGCCGCGGACACGCTTTTTGTCTGGCTCCGAACGCTGGACAACAAGTTGCCCGCCGGGGCGTTCGGCGCGACCGCGGCCGTGGCGGGAGCGGACCCGCGGGGCGTGCCTCTGACCGAAAGCACGCCGTGCGGTTTGCCGCCGCTGAACCCGCTCGCGGCTCTTTCCGCCGCTTTGCTGGCGGCGACGCAGTCGACATCAGAGTGGCCGCCGATCTTGTTCACCGATGGTGAGGCGGACTTGGTTCTGACGTGGGCCGGTCCGCTCGCGGTGCGGCCGATCGCGGTGGCTCCGCCGCCGCGGGAACTTTCCGGCGGAAACCACCTCGCACTCCGGTTCTCATCCAGAGCCGATGGCGGGGAGCCGTTCGTGCGGCTACGAGATGCGGAGATCAATGCTCGCGGCGGCTGCGACGAACTGGAGTATCTCGCGACGAGCAGGGACATGACCCTGACTTCCGGGCCGGGATCGCCCCGCGTGTGGTTCGGCGCGCCCGAGGCCGGCTGCCTCACGGGCCGGTCGATCCACGTCAATCTGTCGACGGGGGTGGCCGAAATCCCGAGTGATGGCGCGCTGGCCACGCTGGAACGAGATTCTGCCGGCTCAGCGATGGACCTCGGCAGTGACGGACTGCCCGCATGGCTCGCGGCGCCGAAGCAGGAGTATTTCGCACGAACGATCGACTGGCGCCGCCGCGCCGACATGCAGTTCCGCACGCGGGACGGCGAGATTCGCGATGCGCTCGAGTGGGCGGAGTTCCGCGGCGATTCGTTCGCGACGGACACCCGCAGTTCGCTCGGGGCCGACATGATCCGAGCCGAGTTCATCGAGGCCGGCGCAAGTTCGACTGTTCTCAAGCGACTCTCGGCCGAGGGGAGTGTCGAGGCGCTGGCCGCCGGGTGGCGTCGGCCGGAAGGGGTCGAGGTCGACCTGACCGCCGGAGGCTTTGGCGAAGGGCTCCTGAAGGCGCAGCGCCTGGATGTCAGTTTCCAGCCGTCGACCTCGCGCAAGGGCGATGTCGATCCGACCTATCTGCTGGCGCGTGGCGAGGCCATTGTCGGGAAGGACAATGCGTCGCTTCGTGGCGAGCGGCTCGAGGCCTCCATGCAGCGCGACGCCGGAGGTGACATCGCCGTGACCGATTTCGAAGCCCGGGGGAGCGGCCAGACCCTCGCCCGCTTTGATCGCGGCGACGGCGTGTGGGCCACGGGCGAACGCATCAAGGGGCACGCCCAGCGGCAGACCGCCTCCGTGATCGGTCCGCGCGTGCGCGTCGCCAGGGGGCCGTCGCTGATCGAGTCGACCATCGTCGAACTCGACGGGCTCGCCCGGAGGATGGACGTCTATGCGCCGGGCACCTTCACGCACGACCAGCCGACCGCCGCGCTCACCGGCCCCGCCGCAGGGACCGTCCACGTGACGGCGAACTGGATGAACTCCATGACCTTCGACGATGCCGCGGGCATTCTGGAATGCCGAGGCGACGCGACTGTGGTGAAGTCGGAGCCGCTCTCGCTCGACACCGTGCGTGCCGAGCGGATCCGCGTTGATCTCACAACCGACGCCGCCGCGGGAAACGCGGTGGCGGAGGTTCCCACGGGCGGGCCGTCGGCGGCATCCGCGTCCGCCCTTCAGGCCGACGTGGGGGATCGGCGAGTCATCCGGGCGACGGCGTTCGGCTCGATTCAGGACCGTGCCGACGGCAAGCCGGCAACGGTCGAGAGTCGCGCATACGCGCCGCCGCCGCAGCCCGGCGCCTCGCGCGCGCTTGAGACCATCAGTTATCTCGAATCGGCGCAGATCGTCGCGAATGACCAGAAGGGGACGATCGAAACCCCGGTCGCGGGGCGCGCAGTCGTGTTCGATCAGCGGTCGCCGGACGCCACCTCGCAGGACGATCAGCGAGGGCCTTCCGATGGGCTGGTGGCCGGTTCGCCGCGGGGAACCTCGAGTTTCCGATGGGAGGGGTCGATGGTCTTCACGCGAGAGAGCGGCATGCTCGACCTGCTCGAACGCATCGAGGTGGTGCACAAGCCTTTGGACGGCAGGCCGCTGACGCGCATGACCAGCGATCGGCTCCAGGCAAAACTGGACCTGCTCGGCGGTGGGTCAGGCGGTGGGCGGCTCGTGTATGCGGAGGCGATCGGATCGGTGTACGCCGAGTCGGGTCCGCAGCGGCTGGTGGGCGACCGGGTGATGTACGACGCGCGGATGGGCACGGCGGTCGCCACCGCGGCCCAGAGCAACTCCGTCACGTTGTACGACGATCGGCGGGCCGCTCCGTTTACGGCCCGTCGCCTGAAGTGGGACCTTGTCCGGGATCAGGTCGAGATTCTTGAACCGGCGACAGTGGTCGCGCCGCGATGATCCGCCCGGGCCGCCTCAGGCGGACGTGCGGTCCACGATCCGATACTGCTCGCGCTCGCCGCGGCCGCGGAGTGCATAGTCCTTCCGCAGCGGGTGCGCCGGGTAGGTCTCCCATGTCAGGATGCGCCGCAGGTCCGGATGGTTGCGGAACCGGATGCCGAACATGTCGAACACTTCGCGCTCGGGCCACTCGGCGCCGGGCCAGAGGTCGACGACGCTGTCAACATACAGCGCGGGATCCTCAACGATCCCATCGGTCGGCAGCGACGGATCAAGGAACACCTTGACGAAGAGCCGGTCATCGTTCTTGTGCGAAACGAGGTTGTAGGCGACGGCGAAGCGACCGATCTGCCTGGCCGGATAGCCGAGATAGTCAATGCCGAACACGTCGGAGAGGAAGTTGTAGTTGAGCCGGTCATCGTCCCGCAGGAACTTCATCACCGCGTGCAGATCGGCCGGCTCCACGACCAGCGTGGACTGGCCACGGTACTCGGTCCCGCGGAACCGCTTGCCGGGGAACTGCTCCTTCACGGATGCAAAGACCGGATGATTGAGCGAGGTCTTGTTGTCGGCGGTCACGGTCGGTTCCTTGGCAGTGGATGCGGGCGAGCGTCCGTCGCGGCCCGGAGTGTAGGGTCCGGCGGCAGCGGGGGGCGGGGCGCAACGGACTCCCCGCGGGCATCCGTGTCGAAGATCGCCACCGGAACCCTGAGGTCGTTGCACGCCGTGATTGCTGATCGAACGAGCGTCGGATCCAGCAAGCCCGAGTCGATGGGGGAGGGGGACACGAATCTCCCGTCAACGCGGACATTGGCCACGAGCGCGAAGGCGACTCCCCGGGCGAGGTCGCGATGCGCGAGGGCGTCGATGCGCCTTGTAAACAGATCCGCAGCGCCGGGGCCTTCGGCGGTGGCCGGGGTGAACATGGAGGCCGGGTCGTAGACCAGTCGCACGCCCTGCTCGGCCCAGGACGCGGCGAATCGCAGGGCGGAAGGCGCATCCGAGACGACATCCGCCGCGTGGGTGCGAACGAGAACGTCGCTCGCGCGGCCTGAATCGACCAGGCTGCGGACCGCCGAGTCGAGCATCGCCCACGCGGCCGGGCTCCAGTTGCGAAGTGTGCCGGGCCCGGCCGAATCCCCTGGCGGCACGCTTCCAGATCGGAGCAGCACCCGCCCGGAAGGCAGAACCGGCCCGAGATCAAGCAGCGTTTCCGGCTGCAAGGCGATCTGTGATCCCGTGGATGTATCGAGGATCTCCCCCTCCGGCAAAGCGGGGAAGATGAACCGGGGGGACGCGGGGGGGATCGTGCGATCGGCTGCGTGCATGGGCAAACGTCCGCGAAGGTTACACCCTCACGGGCGATGCGAGGGGCCACCGATACGTTGCGTCGCCATGGCGGGCGGAGCCGGCTTGGGCATATGCACGGAGGCTCCTCATGCTCACTCTGACCCTGCCGCGGGCGGTTGCCGCATTCATCGAACCCAAACCCTCTCGCTGCCTCGCCGGTGAGACGATGGTCGATCCCTCGAGGGCCCGGGTGCTCGAACGGATCATCACGATCAACCCGACGGCGACGGCCGCGTTCCTCGAGCGGTTCGGCACTCCGGACCTTGAGAACTACCTCGGTCACCTCGAATCCAGTCACAAGCCCCGTGGCGCCGACGCCCGATGGGTCCGCCCCGACGGGGTGCCGGGCATCGTCGTGCGCGAAACTCGCGGCTGAGCACCGGGCGAAACAAAGGCCTTCTTCTCTCGCAGCACCGCGGCGTCGACGGGATGTGGCAGCCCTGTCGGCGCCCGCGGTGCGCGCCGCTCGGCACCGGGCCACACCGCCCATAACCCGCAAAAAAGTGTCCCTTTCGGTTATGTGGGGTTCTCGGCCGGACGATGTGTTCTTCGGACTGAGCCACCCGGCACAGACCGGACAGCCGTATTTCGCTCCTGTGCGCCCTCAAGCCTCGGGAGGACGGCGTCCGATAAACCGAACGCCGGTGGGATTCCCGCCGGGCAGCGTTGGACGGGTGACTTGGTCTGGTTGAGGCGGCCGGAGGTCGGCTCAATCGTGGAACGTGCCGGGCCACGTGCGGGCTGGAAGCCCCGTGCACGCGGCTAAACGCCCCCACGAGGAGCTCCGCGTGTACAGCATCCCGACCAACAACGCCAGTGTCTATCGATGTGCTGCTCTGACCATCGCCGTCGTCGCTCTCGCGGGCTGTGCGGCCGACCGCACCTCGGCGAGCAAGCCCGCGACCGGAACAAAGGTTGCGACATCCCCACAAGAAGGGGTTCGCGGGACCCCGCTCTATGTTCCCCCCGGCAAGACGCGAATGACCGGCTTCAATCCGTTCTGGTTCGAGGCCTCGGCCGAGCAGAACTGGGCGGCCCGACGCGGCCAGCCGCAGGATCCCACCCTGGCTCCGACGCCGAAGCCGGATGCCCGGCCGGAGACTCTCGACCTGGCGACCCCGGTCGCGACCAATGAAGCGCCGATGGGCGATGCCCTCGATGGGCTGATCCACGTGACCTATGCGGCGCAGGGCGCGGACTTCGATCCGTGCATCTCCCGCGATGGGTCGATGCTGGTGTTCGCCAGCACCCAGCACCGTGAAACGGCGGACATTTACATCAAGAAGGTCGACGGCCGCACCGTCACCCAACTCACGGCCGATCCGGCGCACGATGTCATGCCCGTGATCTCACCCGACGGGAAGCGCATCGCCTTTGCGAGCAATCGGACGGGCAACTGGGACATCTTCGTGATGTCCGTCGGAGGGGGCCAGGCAGTCCAACTCAGTTCCGACTACGCCCACGAGTTGCACCCGTCGTGGTCGCCCGATGGCTCGCGGATTGTGTTCTGCAGGCTGGGCGAGATCAGCGGGCGATGGGAACTGTGGGTCATGGACGCCAACGGCGCCGCCGGCACCGAGTTCGTCGGCTACGGCATGTTCCCCGAATGGTGCCCCGTTCCGCACACGGGCGCGGGCGGGAAGGACAAGATCCTCTTCCAGCGCAGCCGCGAACGCGGCGATCGCGCGTTCAGCATCTGGACCGTGGACTACCAGCCCGGCGACACCAGCAGCCCGACGGAGATCGCCTCCAGCCGGGATGCCGCGTTGATCAACGCTTCGTGGAGTCCCGACGGCACCCGGATCGTCTTCGCCACCCTGAACAACCGCGACATGTCAGCCGACGCGACGCCCTCGGGCACGCCGGCGAGCGACCTGTGGATCGTCGGTGTCGATGGCACGGGCCGCGTCGGTCTGACCGGCGGCCGCTTCATGAACCTGATGCCCACGTGGGCGCCCGACGGTCGCATCTACTTCGTCTCTGATCGCACGGGTGTGAGCAACATCTGGTCGGTCGGGACGGAAAAGGCCATCGTCGCCGCGACGGGCAAGCCGACGCACCGCGGCCCGCAGACCGAGGTTGCGAACGTTCCGTCGGAGGCGGGTGAGCCGCACGAGGCTCCGTAACGCAGGATTCCCCGCTTCGCGCGGCCGAAAGGCCGCGCGGGCGATTGACAGATCGAACCCGCACGGAGCGGAGTCTCCGTGCCTACGGCAGGACGCCATGACAACCGTACAGACCATGCTCGGAACATGCCGCGCGAGCCTCGCGCTTATCGCGGCCTTCGCACTGACCATCATCACCGGCTGCACCACGGACAAAAATGTCCGTACGCCGCCCCAGGTGCTGGTGGCTCCCTACGACTCATCACAGGGTGAGGCTCTGTGGGCGGTCGTGCCGCTCGCCAACGAGTCCGGCACGTCGATCGCCAACACCGATCTCGTCGCGGACGCCTTGGTGGCGAAGATCACGGAGACCCGGAACGTCTCGTGCCTTCCGTTGAACCGCACGATCGCCGCGATGCGGGCCCGCGGGCTGACGGCGATTCGTTCGCCGGGAGACGCCCGGATGCTCGCCAATGCACTGGGCGTCGACGCCCTGGTGCTCGGGAGCATCACCGCCTACGACCCGTACAACCCTCCGAAGTTGGGGCTCGCGCTGGCCCTCTACGCCCGCGAGAACCGCCCTGCCAACGGCGTCGACCCCATGAAACTGCAGATGGCGTACACCGACCTGGAGCCGGGAACGCAGACCCAGTTTCTGGACCGCCCCATCGCGACGCTGAGCCAGCACCTCGACGGCGCAAACCACGAGGTGCAACTCGCGATGGAGCGCTACGCGATGGGCAGGCACGAGGCCGCCTCGGCGCTTGGCTGGCGAGGCATGCTCGCGAGCATGGATCTGTACGTCGAGTTCGCGGCCCACGAGGCCGTGAGCCGGCTGCTCGAGCAGGAGCGACTCCGACTCGCGCAACCGGTGCAGGCCAAGAAGCCGTCTCGCTAGCCGTCGTGCGGACACCTCCGCCGGCCGCGAGCGAGCGGCGCGGAGATGACCGAATGTCAGACCGTCAGCAGACCCATCGAACACAGTCGCGGACAACCGGCGGCGCACACGAGGCCGTCGATGCGCCCGCCCCGCGGGAGCCGGTCACCCTGGTGAAGGGCACGCACCGCTGGACCTTCGCCTGCGACGCCGGCGATGAATCCTCGCTCCTGAAGCGGCTGAGCGAACTGGCCTCGGACCAGTCTGTGCCGTTCGACTGGTTCGACGCGGCGCTCGTCAGCCATCAACTCTCCAAGCGGCTCAAGCCCGGACTCCAGCGGATCGAGGGAGGCACGCCCTCGCCCAAGCCCGGGATCAAGGGGAAGTAGAACGCATCGGCCTCGCAGCACGGCCCGCACGGAAGCGCGGCCGCACGGATCGAGACATCCAGCAACGCCCGGCAGCACGCCCGGCGACAGCGTATCGGAGTGACGGACCATGACGACGCTACCCATCATCGCCGGCTTCACCGACTATCTCACCAACGAGCGGCACTTCTCGCACTACACGGCCCGCTGCTATGGCGCGGACCTGCGGCAGTACACCGAGTTCATCGCCGACGAGGCCGGCTTGGAGCCGAGCGACGCCGCCGAACTGCAGGCGTGGAACATCGCCAGCAACCAGGGCACCCCGGGCGGCAACGCGGAGACCCCGGTCGCCGCCACCATCACTCCCAACACGGTGTCCAAACTGGTCATCAACGCGACGCCGGATACCATCCGCGAGTTCCTCGAGCACCTGGGAAGCAAGGAATACTCCGCGGCGACCATGGCCCGGAAGATCGCCACCCTGCGGTCGTTCTACAAGTGGGCCAACCGCCGGGGCGTCACCAAGACCAACCCGATGACGGCGATCCGCACGCCGCGTCAGGGCAAGCGTCTGCCCAAGGCCATCAGCGTCGAGCAGATCGAGAAGTTGCTCGCGACTCCGAGCGACAAGGACGTCCTGGGGATGCGCGACCGGGCGATGCTCGAGGTGCTGTACTCCACGGGCATCCGTGTGAGCGAACTCGTCGGTCTGAACGTCGACGACATGGACGAGAGCGGCGAGGCGCTGCGCGTCCGTGGCAAGGGCAAGAAGGAGCGCATGGTCCCGCTGGGGATGCACGCGCTGGGAGCGGTCGCGAGGTACGCCGCGCTGGTCCGGGCCGACCCACGCTACGCCCAGTGGTGGAAGGACGAGAACCGCGCCCGGCCCCTGTTCATCAACAAGCACGGCCAGCGGCTGAGTTCCCGCTCGGTCCGCCGCAAACTCGACAAGTACCTGGTGCAGGCCGGGCTCGACCCCGACATTTCCCCGCACACGCTGCGGCACTCGTTCGCCACGCACCTGCTGGACAACGGCGCCGACCTGCGCAGCGTGCAGGAACTGCTGGGCCACCAGTCGCTGTCGACAACGCAGATCTACACCCACCTCACCTCGCACCGCCTGCAGGATGCTTACAACAAGGCGCACCCCCGGGCCGAGTCGGCCTGAGACGATGTCGGATGTGAAGAAGGCACAACAGGCCCGGCGATACAGCCGGGCCTTTTTCGTGTGCCGGCCTGGCTTTGTCCAGCGCAAGCAGGGTTCGGCGTCCGAGCCAACGATCCGCCTGTGCCCAACGCTCCCGAGACACCTTCGCGACACGATCCAGTCGAACTCGGCCGCGAGGTGGTCAGCGCGTGCCTCGGCCTCGGCTTCGCCGCGGCGGGCATCGCCCGGGCCGAGCCATCGTCTCGTGCCGCGGAACTGCACGAGTGGCTGGCCGCGGGCAAGCACGGCACCATGGAGTGGATGGAGGAGTATCTGGCCGAACGGTGCGACGTGACACGCATGCTGCCGGGAGCAAGGGCTGTGATCGTGGTCGCCGATGCATACGCCGCCCCCGGCGAGTCAGGACGTTCCGGGTGTGATGCGAAGACGGGGCGGGCGCTGGGCACGATTGCCCGGTACGCCCGCGGCGAGGATTACCACGCGGTGCTGAAACGCCGCCTGAAGCGGCTCGCCGACCGTCTGCGTCTGATCGCGGCGGGAGCGGGAGGTGGCGAGTTCCGGTCTTTCGTGGATACCGGTCCGGCGATGGAGCGCGAGCACGCGATGCGTGCGGGGCTCGGGTGGATCGGCAAGCACACGCTGCTCATCCATCCTGCGCGAGGGAGTTGGTTCGTGCTGGGCGGAATCGCGACGACGCTGGACATCACGCCCGCGCCCGATGCTTCGCCGGTGAGCGACCATTGCGGCACCTGCATGCGGTGCATCGATGCCTGCCCGACGCAGGCCATCACGCCGTACTCCGTCGATGCAAGCCGGTGCGTTTCGTATCTGACCATCGAGCACGAAGGGCTGATCGACCGGTCGCTGCACGAGGGGGTCGGGGATCGCCTCATCGGCTGCGATGTGTGCCAGGAGGTGTGTCCCTTCAACACGCACGAGCGTGCCGCAGCGAGCAGAGGCTCGCTCCCGCAGATCTGCCACGCCGTTCCGGTGAACGAGGCGTATTCCGCCGGCCGCGGCACGGGCGAGACGCTCCCGCTGCTGGATGTGCTTGGATGGACGGAGGCCGATCGCACGCGAGTGATGACGCTCTCGGCGGCCAAACGGGCATCGCTGGTGATGCTCAAGCGGAACGCGCTGATCGCGGCGGCGAATCTGTTGGCGGAGGGAAAGGTGGCGACGGAGTCCGAATCTCTGCGATCCCGGATCATCGCGATCGCGTCGGACCCGCGCGAAGACGCGGTGGTGCGAGAAACGGCACAGCAGGTCGCACTGCGGCTTGTGTGAGTATCAGGCCTTTGAGCCCCTTGGCCGCACGAAGAGCCGTGCGAGCAGCACCATCGCGAGCCCGGGCACGAGCCAGAACTCCCGGCGCTCGATGAAGCCCATCCAAAAGAAGGGCGCGGCGATGCCGATCGTTGCCCAGAACACGCGCATGACGTGCTGCGGCTGCGGCGGCGACGACCGCTGCGGGATCATGACCAGCCAGACGTACGCAGGAAAGACAAGCCCGTAGAAGGCCATGAACGATCGGTACACGACCTCGTGGGGATCCAGACGGGCATGCCCCGGAAGCCAGGCGGTGATCAGGGCGATGACGCCGGCAACGATCATGACAAAGGCGAGCCGCGGCGCGGTCCACCTGCCGACGCCAAGCGGACATCGGGCCTGCACAGTGCAGGTGTAGGCGAGTTGCAGGCCCATGTGCGTGGCGATCATAGTGATGGCAACGCCGCCCGGGCCTCCCCGGCTTACGAGCAGTGCCAGCAGCCAGTCGGAGTACACGAGCGTGAAGCCGATCAACGCCAGAAACAGGATGCCGAAGCCGAGCGAGAATGCCCATCGTGCTTGAAGTGAACTGGTCTGCCGGCGTGCAAAGTGGAAGGTCGGATCAAGGTAGGGGCAGAGCGCAAACCCGAACATGCAGACAGGGGCAAGCCACATCAGGCTGTCGCTGGTCCAGATGTGCTCGGGGGCGATTCGCGGTGCATCCGCCTGGGCGATCGCGAAGGCCGCGAAGGCGATCGACAGCAGCCACGCGACAATCCCAACCCTCGGCCAGAGGCCGAGGATCACGCCGGCAACCAGAGCGAACACCACGGGCAGCCTGTTTGTCATTGGGCCGACCAGCCCCTGCCCCTGCAGCGGTGGCGCCAGGTACGTCATCAGAAACCACAACTGAAACACCACGGTGACCACTCGGAACCACTCGATCGCGTTCGCGTGGTCCCGCACGATCCGCTCGCTCATGCCGTCGCGCAGCACCCATCCCATCGCCGCCGCGCCGATGACGTTGGGAACGGCGAACACCACCCAGCCCATGATGCCGTAGTCACGCACGAGCAGCACCGGCAGGAACATGCCGATGCACCACGTCCACGAGCACGCGAGATACGCCGCCCAAAGCACGACCTCGACCCAGGCGGGTCGGCCTGAAACGGGGGGCTGTGAAGGTCCGCGGGCGATCACAGGGCGAGTGTATCGTCACTCGGCCTTCGGCTCGGGCAGGGTCTCGGCCTTCCGCTCGGCTTTGTTCTTGTGGTGCGCCTTGGGCGTGACGTGGAAAGTCGCGTTGCAGCGGCCGACGCGCCGTTCGCGCTCGGGCGTGCTGCCCAGTTTGCCCGCCTTGCCGATCATCTGCACGATGTCCAGGTCCACCGTGATGTTGAACTCGCCCTTGTGCGCGAGGTGGGCCTGGATGTCATCCCGCGGCGTAATCCGGTACAGCGCCGGCCCGAAGCAGGGGCGGAGAAACCGGTACGTCAACTCCTTGCACACCACGGTGTAGTCGCCCCCGCACACGCCGAACACGTACATGCCGCCGGCGATCTCGGAGTTGCCCAGCAGCGCCGCCCCGGCCATCGCGTTGTACCAGTTGCGGTTGAACCGGCGGAACGGGAGCACCGCTTGGAAGGTGTTCCCGTCCACACGCTTCATCTTGATGCCGCTGCGGAACGCGAACGGCAGCCAGATCAGGCTGCACACCCGGTGCCAGAAGTTGTTGCGGGTCGAGAGCCGCGACAGGAAGGCCTCGATGCGGTCGAACACGGAGCGCTTCGGCCGGCCCTTTGCCGTTGGGTTGGCGGCACGCTCGTTCAACTCGATCGAAGAGACGACGGCCGGCGTGCCCGTGGCTCCACCATTGACGGAGCCCGGTGAAGATTGTTCCCCGCTCTCCGGAGCCGTGCTGGTTGTGGGTGTGGCGGTCGGCGTCACCGATCCTGTTCCTCCGTGGACGGCCAGATCATATCCGGCCGGTGGAGGGCTCCGGTTCTCGTGCCCCCAATCCCCCGGTCCCTGCCGGTCATGACGCACGCACCGGTTCGGGAATCAGGTCAAACCAGCCCTTCGCATTTGCACGAACCCGGAACATCGGGTTCCCCGGCTCATGGTCGAGGCACAGGACCCAGTCTCGCGCGGCGGCCTCGGTGAGGAACCAGCGACGGGTGACCATTGAGGTGTATGGCTCCACGTCGTAGGCGAGGGAGTATGCCGCGCCGAGATGGGCCGCGGTGGGCATCACATCCGGCGTGAAGACGATCGTCCGGCCCGCGCCCATGGGCGAGTCAGGTTCACGGAACTTCACGGCCTGCTGCCCCCACGTGTGCCCGGGAACGTTGAACACCGTAATGCCCCCGCCCGGCCACAACTCCGTCTCCCGAAGTTCGAGCGGCACCGGCGGGGCCTCGTCGCGATCGGGCGTGTACCCCGGAATGAACGGCCGCGGCGAGTCCACGAGCCTCACCTGCCCCTCGACCGGCAACAGGTGATCGGGGTAATACGTCTTGGTCATCACCGAGCGGTTGGCGAGCGCATCGCGCCACTCGCGTTGCTGCACATACACCCGCGCGTTCGGGAACGTCCGCTTGCACCCGCCGCGGGCCGTCGAGCCGCCGCCGCCGTCCTCGCCCTTCCAGTCCGGAGCCTCGCCCTCGCGGCAGAGCCGCGTGAGCCCGCCGGCGTGATCAAAGTGCAGGTGGGAAACGACCACCGCGTCGACCGATTCCGGCGCGACGCCCGCCTCGGCAAGCGCGGTGATGATCGATCGGTTTTCAAGCTCGAACACCTCTCGCATCTTGGCGTCGAGTTTGTCCCCTGAGCCAGTCTCGATCAGTATGCGACGGGGCGTCCCTGGCGGCGTGTTCTCGCAGCCACCCGCCAGATCGAGCAGCAAGCAGTTGTGCTGAACGGCGATTCGGCCACGATCGTCGGTGGGAACCTGCCGCGACCAGACCACCCGTGGAATCAATCCGAACATTGATCCGCCGTCGAGTTTGAACTGCGCTGCGCGCAGCAGTCGCACGTTGTAGCGAGCGCCGGGAACGGAACCCTGGAGTGATGTCTGGCTGTCCATGGTCGGCGGAGCCTAGAAGCGGAACGAGGCGGTGAATCCGATGAACATCGCAGGGTCGGTGTTGTCTTCCGC
Source organism: uncultured Phycisphaeraceae bacterium (assembly GCA_964409775.1). Classification (GTDB taxonomy): domain Bacteria; phylum Planctomycetota; class Phycisphaerae; order Phycisphaerales; family UBA1924; genus JAHBXL01. Next base: position 74,873 of record CAYPEI010000005.1, read on the forward strand.
AAGTTCGGTACCGGAGGAGTTATCCAGCGAGAGTTCCTGCCAGACGATTGCGCCGCCGTACGCGCTCAGCGTGATCTTCTCCGTGGGCTTGAAGACGACACCAAGGATCACGGGCACACGCTCGTCCCGGGCGACTCCGTCGGGGATCGGCGAGTCGTCGGCGAGCCGGTAGTCGCGGGCCTCCCACGAGGCGCCCAGCGAGACCGACCACCGCTCATCGATCGCGGCGTTTAGCCGAAGTCCCGCTCCCGGACCGGAAGTGGAGAGCGTCACCCGCGGCGAGACCTTCCACTCAAAGCCGATGATGGGCAGAAAGAGCGCGTTGTCCTCGATGCGGGTCTTGCCCTGCACGCCCCCGGTCATGGCGAAGTTCTCGCTGAACGCGTAGCGCACGCCGAAATACCCGCCAAAGGTTGTCGCATCGCCTACATCCGCGCCCGACTCACCCGCCACTTCGACAATCCCGCCGCCGAGGATGCCCCACTGCTGGTCGATCGCGTAGAACACGCCCGGCGCGATGCGGAAGCGGTACACGTCGTTGAACGGGTCGTCGAACAGCCCGGCCGAAGGGCCCGAGTCGAACTCGTACCACGACGCCTCAAAGTCGGTGTTGAGCGCAAACTTCAGACGCTCATTGACCGGCACGGCCAGATCGAGCATCAGCCCGGCCCGCGCGATGGACACATCCGCCGCGGCGTCATCCAGCGAGGTCTGGAACGAGTATTCAAATCTCGGCCGGACATCGAGCGTGAACGCGGCCGCGGTGGACGGACGCGGAACAAGTTGTGTCGGAGATTCCACCGGCGGCACAGACACGGCTTTCTCGGGCGGAGGCGGCTCGGCTGAGGCTCCACCGTCCTGCGCCTTCGAAGGCGGAGTGAGCAGAGTTATTCCGAGCAGCGGACAGAGCAACAGTGGAGAAAACTTGGTCATGCGGTACTCATGGATGCGGATTGCCGGGGTCTTGGTGCGTGGTTCGTCATCGGTCGGCGGTGTCCATCTCAGCCGCGCATCCGCCAAGCGTACACGAACCACTCGACCGTCAACGGGAGAATCGCCGCGAGCACGAACCAGTGCCAGATTTCACGCGGGCCGCCGTCGGTCACACCGGGACCGGAGGCGACTCCGCCGGGAAGGTCGCCCGCTTGAAGTTGCGGCACAAGCCGGGTTTCCCGTTCGCTCAGCATGTTCACGATGACCGTTTCCGGATCGGCCGGTCGGCCGTTGTCGGTTCGAAGCCTGTAGAGGCCCGCTCTTGGAATCGGCCCGATGCTCACGATTCGGTCTGTCGCACCCCGCAGTTCATACTTGAAAACGACTCCGCCCGAAGCGGTCACCGCACGTGTTCCTTCCGGAACCGTGACGCGGATGGGCTGCGTGGTCGTGTGCCCGATCCCATCGCTCGAGGAACCGATCGCCGATCCGCCCAGGTAGCCGATCGCGTTGCTGATGAAGAGCGGGAACGAGACATCGGGACCCCAGTTCGACCGCGAGAGGTCGAATGCGACGACAAGCCTGCGCAGCGTGTTCCCGGAAGTGGCCTTCTCCGAGACCTCGGCGACCAGCGGTCCCGTCGAACCATCGACGATTGATGTAAACACATGGTTGCCCACACCGGCCGATGCGTCCGCCGGCAGTTCGATGCTCGCCGCGGGCGCTACCAGCAGCGTGTCCAAGCCCACGAACTGGAGTGCAGGGTGCTCACGCCTCCACGCCAGCGCGATCGCGGTGCTCGCGGCCGCGGCCTCGTTCTCGATGCGCACGCCCAAAGAAGGCAATCCCGCGCCAAAACTCAGCGAAGGGAGTGCCGGCGCCTCGCCCGCTCCCGGCTCCACGCGATCAAACACCACGATGTCCGCTCCGGCGAACGGGCTGAGTGGTGTGGGAGCGCCGGGGGCGGGCTTCACGGCACGGATGGCCGAGCCGGGGATCACGCGCAGACTGGCGGGTTCCGTCGCTTCCAGCGCCTGGAGCAGAAACAGATCCGGCTCGGGGGCGCTCGCCGGCGCAGAGGGATCGGGCGCGACCACGAGAATCCGTGGCCGCCACGGCGGTCCGATGATCACCCCCGCTGCGTCGTCGCACGCGAGAACGTCCGGGCGAGAGATGGAAACGACCAGCGGCCGCGGCTGGTTGCTCGGTGGAGGTCGAATGGCGAACACCGCGGCGGCCTCTCCCGACGCAGCCGTTCCGGGCTCCAATGTTGCGGCCGGGAGCGTCAGGCTCGTGACGCCACCGGGCGGAATCTCGCCGTCCACGGTGCACCGCACCGTCACCGACACCTCGGCCGGACCGGAGTTGACCAGCCTCGCGAATACGCGGATCAGGCCTTGGTCGTCGGGGTCATACCTGGCGCTGGTGGCGACGATCCCTATGTTGTCGATGGCGGGAGCCGGGGCGCCGCCTTCCGCTCGACGCGGAACCAGCAGCATCATGGGCCAGATGCCTCGGCGTTGTTGGGCGGTGGGCGGGTCGAGGACTCCGTCGGTCACGAGGTAGACGGCTGGCGCCGCGGAGCCGGCCTCATCTTCTCGCGCGGCATCCGAAGTCATGGCATCGATCAGGCGCAGGGCCGCCCCGAGATCATCGGGTTGATCGGTCTGTGCGACCGACTCCACGGCATCGCGGAGTTCCCGGAGGTCGGTCGTGAATCCCGTCAGCGCCTGCGGCGCCGACGCCATCGACATCACCATGCACCGCGGCCGCGCTCCGCCCGCGCCCGCGCGGCCGATGGACTCGATCAGGTCGAATGCGCGGTCCTTCGCGGCCGCGAGCCGAGTCCGGGGAGAGCCGCCGGTCGCAGCGGCAGAACTCGGTGAGTGGGGGGGCATGTCTGTAGCGCCCATCGAGCCCGAGCAGTCGATGATGATCACCACGCGCGACCCGGCGGCGCCGCCGGACCCGATCGCCGGCCTGGCCACCGCGATGAGCAGGCATGTAAGCGCGGCGAGGTGCAGCAGCAGGAGCGCCGACCAGCGGATCATCCGCAGGGGAACATTAACCTGCAGGTCTCTGGCGGCCTGTTCCCACAGGAGCGTCGAACTGACGCGCAGCGGTCGCCGGCGGAGCCGCAGAAAATAGAGCGCCAGGAGCGCCGGCAGAGCGATCGCCGCGCCGACAATCCCCGCTGCCGGAGCGAGAAATGTCATGCCTGCCGGTCCTGCGCCGGGTTCGCTCGCACGCCGGCAGACGGCGCTGGACCGGCTACTGCCGGTCGGAAGCCCTTGGCGATGATGAACATCTCGCGCGAGGCGTCGCGGCTGGCTTCGGGCTTGAAGCCCTTGACCTCCGAGAACAGTCTCTGGGTTTCGCGGAGCAGGGCGGGGTACTCCTCGCCCTCGAAGACCTTCATCACCAAGTGCCCGCCCGCGCGAAGCACCGCCGGGCACAACTCCAGCACCCTGCGGCACAGCGCGATCGAGCGGAAGTGATCGACCATGCCGCCCCCGCCCCCTTCGGTGCTCGGGGCCATGTCCGAGATGACCGCGTCGAACGCGGCCGTCTGGTTGGGCGAGGCAGGGAGCAGGTCGGCGGCGCTGAGTTTGAAGACATCCCCGACATGCGCCCTGGCGTTGGGGGGCAGGCTGATCGTGACGGCCTTCAGGTCGACCCCGACGACCAGTCCGCGGGATCCCACGCACTCCGAGGCCACCTGCAGCCACGACCCGGGTGCGCATCCGAGGTCGAGCACGCGGTCGCCCTTCCGCAGGACCTGTCGCTTCTGGTTGATCTCCTTGAGTTTGTAGGCGGAGCGCGCGGCGTACCCCTCTTCCTTCGCCTGCTTGAAGAACCGGTCGTGGAGTTTGCGCACTTCTCCCATGTGCCGGATCGTAGTGCCCGAAGCGGTCTGTCCGTCCGACTCCGGCCCTACGATTGTCGGATTCCGAATCCGAAGGAGACTCGATGCCCGCTACCGACCGATCCACGCCCGCCGCGCCCGCCCGCCGATGCATCTCGCAGTTCGCTCCGTCCGAGCGGGTCGAGGGCACATTCGCCATCAGCAACGCGCAACTCGGCCGGACCAAGCAGGACAAGGCGTTCCTCAAGTGCCTGATCAGCGACAAGACCGGGCAGTTGCCGGCGCGGATGTGGTCGATCGATCCGGAGTATTTCAAGCGACTGCCGACCGACGGCTTCGTCTGGCTCGAGGGCGAGACGCAGCCCTACCAGGGCGAGTTGCAGTTGATCATCCAGAACATCGAGGCGGTCGAACCGACCCCGGAGATGCTCCGGGAGTTGATCCCGTGCTCGACGCGCGACCCGGAAGAGATGTTCCGTGAACTCACCGCGATCCTCGGCACGCTGGCTCACCCGGCTGCCCGGGCGCTGGCGGGCATCTACCTTGCCGACGAGCAGTTGATGGATGCGTTCAAGCGATGCCCGGCGGCCAAGAGCATGCACCACGCCTATCTCGGCGGGCTGCTGGAGCACACCCTCGCCCTGCTGAACCTCGCAAGCGCGGTCTGCCCGCTCTACCCCAAGATCAGTCGCGACGTGGTCATGCTCGGTCTGTTCCTGCACGACCTTGGCAAGACCCGGGAGTTGGTCTATGACCGCACCTTCGGTTACAGCGACCGCGGCGAGTTGATCGGCCACATCGTCGACGGCGCGATCATGCTCCACGACAAGGCGCAGCAGGTCATGCGAGCCACCGGCCAGCGCCTGCCGCGGAACCTCGTCGTCGTCCTCCAGCACATCATCCTCTCGCACCACGGCGTGCCCGAGTTCGGCGCCGCCAAGGTCCCGATGAGCCCCGAGGCGCTGCTGGTCTCCATGCTCGACAATCTCGACGCCAAGATGTTCATGTCCCTTACCGCGGCACGCCCGGAGCGGGCGGTCACCGATGCCGCCGATCAGACCGGCGAAGTTCTCCGGGGCAACTTCACCGAAAAGCAATGGGCGCTGGAAACCAAACTCTTCCGCCCCGACCCGCTCGCGGATTGAGCATCGTCGCCGCGACCATGATCTCAGGGGTTCGACCATGTCCTCGGAAACCACCGTTCAAGTCGACTTCTCCAAGCCGGTGCCGCTCTTCCCGCTGAACCACGTCGTCCTGCTCCCCCACGGCGTAGCGCCCCTGAACGTCTTCGAGCCCCGCTATCGGCAGATGGTCACCGACTCGCTCGACGGCTCCGGACTGATCGCGATGGCGGTCTTCTCGGGGCGCGAGTGGATGCGGGAGTACCACGGGCGCCCGCCGGTCCGCCCGGCGGTGTGCATCGGGCACATCCTCAACCACCTCAAGCAGCTGGACGGGACATACCTCGTGATCCTGCAGGGCGTGTGCCGCGCCCGCATCATCTCCGAACTCCCAGCCGACGGGCAGCACCTGTACCGGCGGGCGTTTCTTGAGCCGGTCGGCCTTGGCGCCGACGACGCCGGCGCATCCTCGCTCCGCGACACCTTCGCCGATGCGCTCGAAACCGCGCCGCTCAGCGAACTCCGAAACGCCGCCGCGCTCGCGGAGCACCTCCGCGACGAAAACGTGCCGACCTCGGCCGTTCTCGAACTCGTCACGCTCGCGCTGATCGACGACATCGAGACCCGCTACCGCCTGCTCGAAGCCGGCGAGCCGAGCGAGCGTGCGCAGATCGTGTCCAAGGAACTCAAGGGCATCGCCCGGTTGCTGCGAATGGCCCGCTCCCAACGCACCATCGAGACCCCCAAAGGCTGCTCCTGGAACTGAGGCGGCGTGCTGTCGGCAAATGTTCGGGCTCAGAACGCCTGCTCCCCCGCAACCCGCCATCAAGTTAGGGCGTAGAAACTTGTGGGATCGTTGAATCGGTCGCCTGATCAACCTTGGGGCCACGTCATGAATCACCACAACCGTCCGTTTGCCCGGATGAATCGGCTCGTATCGCCCGCCGTACTCCTCTGTGCCGCCCTCGCGGCGACGGGGTGCAGCAATGCAGGAGAGGGGGCGCTGTCCGGCGCTGCCCTGGGCGCCGGCGCCGGCGCGGTGATCGGGAGTTTCTTCGGTGCCGCGGGCACGGGTGCCGCGGTAGGGGCCGTGGGCGGCGCGCTCGGCGGCGGCGTGATCGGCGATCAGAACGAGCGCCGGTCATACGAAACCGCGCGGGCCCCGCGGACGTGGTCGGACTACCGCAACACCGACTGGTGATCAGGCTGCGGGCCGTTTGTCATTGTGCGGAGCAAAGTCAGTGCCTTCCGCACGTGTGTGGCGGGTCGAAACGGCGAGTTGAATGCCATCCGCACGACGCCCGAAGCATCGATGACAAAGGTCACGCGGCCGCGCAGCACGCCGAAGTGTGTCGGAACTCCGAAGGTCGCCCTCGCCGCACCGTCGACGTCTGACAACAGAACGAAAGGCAGCCGCTGTGCCGCGGCGAACCTCGCATGAGACTCGGGCGAATCGGGGCTGACACCGATCACGACTGCACCCGTCTCGGCAAAGTCTTCGTATGCATCGCGGAAGGTGCACGCCTCGCGCGTGCATGCGGGCGTGAAGTTCGCCGGATAGAAGAACAGCACCGCGGGCCGGGCAAGGCCGTCCTGCCGGAGAAGGTCGTGCAGCCGCCGCGGCGTGCCGGTGGAGTCCGGCAGCGTGAAGTCCGGCGCAAGGTCGCCAACGCCGATCCCGTGCACCTTCCGTGCGCTCATGTCGCGGTCCCTTCTGCGGCCATCGTCGCCTGCTCGGTAACCGCCGCGGCGCGGCCCCGCCACGTGCGGCGTCCGGCCAGGTGAAGAGCCAGACTGTGCCACTGCACGAGTGTCATCATGACGATACTCACCGGGTGCAGCAGCACGCCGATCGGGTGCTGGCGAAATCGCTTCGCGATGAGGCCGCGCTGAAGAAGGTTGATGCCCACGCACGCGGCCGCCAGCACGAACTCCATCAACGAGAGGGGGGCCACGCGGCCAGAGTCGGCCGCGGCAAGCCCTGCCGCGACGACAAGAATGATCCAGGGTGCCACATGCCCCAGCGCGTGCAGCGTGGTGAGAAGCAGCAGCAGAAATGGAGAGTTCAGACCTTCGTACGCGTTCTTGGCGAATCCCCGCCAGGTCGCCCGCAGTCCGTCGTACATCCGGCAGGTGGCGATGTCGGTTCCGTCGAAGAGATCGGTGCGGTAGCCTGCACGGCGGAAGACCCGAGGCAGCCGCACCCCGTCGTGCATCGAATCACGGATACTCGCGTGTCCGCCGCAGGCCAGATACGCCACCTGCTTCGCAAGGATGAACTGTCCGCACGCCGCGCTGGCGGCCGGGTCGGGCGTTCGTCGCATCCGCACGAACGGCAGGTAACTCAGGAGCACGAAGTGGATCATCGGCACGAGCAGGTGCTCACCAAGCGAGCGCGTCTCCTGCCGCGGAAAAGTGGACACCATGTCCGCGTTGAGGTCCTGTGCCGCGGCGATGGAACGACGCACGCAGTCGGGCGCAAGCCGCACATCCGCGTCGATGAACAGCAACCATTCAGACTTCGCGCTCCGGCCCAGTTGGTCGCAGGCGTGCTGCTTGCCGATCCACCCCGATGGAAGCGGCCGGGTCTGGCAGAGTCTGATGCGGGGATCGGCCTCGCACAGGCGTTTGAGGATCTCCGGCGTTCGATCCGTGCTCTGGTCGTCATACACCAGCACGAACATCGCCGGATGATCATTGGCCAGCACCGAACGAATACACGCCTCGATGTTCGCCTCTTCGTTGCGGGCAGGAATGCACACGGTCACCGTGGCGATGCCGGCCGAGGAAGCAGCATCGGAACGCCGGAAGAGCAGCAGGTTCCAGATCGTCATCGCGAGCGCGCCCGCCGCGATGGAGGCGGAGATCCAGAGGAAGATGACAAGCATCAGAGCCTGCCTCCGCCCTGAAGCGCTGCCGCACTCATGGTCGCTCGGTCGGGCGAGCCGCCCGCGTCCAGCGTGCGCACCGCCGCAATATCGCCCGATCGGCCGCGAATCCGTAGCCAGAGGCCGTGAATCGCGTTGACGTTGGTTGATGCGCCCGGCACCGGTCCCAGCAGGATCTGGAATGCCGATGGATCGCGGGCGATGACCAGCGAGGCCAATGTATCCGCAGCCCGCTGCATGCCCGACCGAATGGCACGATGCCACGCCGGTGTTGACGCACGCAGAGGAGGCTCGATCTCCGCGGCATGGACGAAGATCGATGGTCGTGGGTCCTGCCAGAACGAGTATTCGATCGCGACCGCGGCGACTCGCGCCCCCGGCATCATTGCGGCGACGGCCGCCGCGCCAGGGCGAATCGCGACCTGCTCCCGCGGATCGGCAAAACGTCCCTGCGGTGTGATCCCGAGTGTCAGTCGCGGGTGCACGCGCCGAAGATCCGCGAGGTATGCCCGCATGGCATCGAGACTGTCCCGGGAGTCGGGCTCGATCCCGAAGAGGCCCAACTTCCGAAAGAAGCGGAACCGTCGGAGTTGCGCGGCATCGATCGGTGAGAAGAACTGCCGATCCGCCATGTGCTCGCGCTGAAAGTACAGGCCCACCAGCGGGTCCCACCACGCGCTGTGGCTGCAGCACAGCACGACCGGGCCGTCATGGGTGTTCAGGCTCCGCAGAAGTTCCATCGTCCCGGCGGTGGCATGGACGCGATGGAACCGCTTGCCGAGCAGGCGGCGGTTGTACCAGCCGAACACCCGCGCAAAGCCCGCCCGCGGTGTTGCCGGGATCACACCCTTGCCATGGTCGCCCATGCTTGCGCCGGCTCCTTTCGCGGACGCGACACGGTGTGCCCGAGATCTTCTGCCAGTGCGTTTGCGGCCGTGACGCCGCTCATGAGCACCATGGGGACGCCCGGACCCGGATTGGCGGATCCGCCTGCCAGGTACAGATTGTCGAGAACCAGACTCCGGTTTCTTGGTTTGAAGCCGCCCGCAAGCCTTCCGTGCGAGGCGAGCCCATAGATCGCCCCACCCTCCGCGTTGTACATCCGTTCGATCTGCGAGGGCGTCAGGAATCGTTCGACCGCGATGTGCTGCTCGATGTCCGGCATGCCGAAGCGTCGCAGTTTCTCGATAATCACCTTTCGGTAGCGCACGAGCGTCGGGCCGGGTGAGCCGTCCGCCTCAAGCCAGCGATGCTCCGGACGGAGATAGGGCGTGTGCACGAGGATGTAGAGCGCCTCGCAGCCGGGCGGAGCCATGACACCCTCCGGCTCGGTCCGGCTCGGAACGGCCAGGTACAGCGTCGGGTCTTCGGTCGGAACTCCGCGATCGTAGATGTCGCCGAACTCACGCTGAGAGTCGTGCGAAAACAGGAAATCATGGTGTGCCAGATGCTCATAGCGGCGTGTGAGCCCGAGATAGAGCACGACGCCCGAGCATGCCGGCGTATACGTGCGAGAGATGCCCGCCAGACGCCCCCTGGCCCGCGGCGTGTCGAGGAGTTCGCGGCACGTTCTCTGAACATCGCAGTTGGAGATGACGCTGCCCGCGCCGATCCGTCGACCGTCCGAGAGTTCGACACCGGTGGCGCGGCGGCCGGAAGAGAGGATGCGGGTGACCCTGCACCCTGCGAACACATCGACTCCTTCTTCCCGGGCGATCCGCTCCAGCGACCGCGCCACCATTCGAGTCCCGCCCCGCGGATACCAGCACCCGTGATCGACCTGTGCCGATGCGATCAGCGACAGGATCGCGGGCGCGAGGAATGGGCTCGAGCCGACGTACTGCAAGAAATGCTCGACCATCTGGCGGGTGTGCGGCTCGGGGATGCACCCGTGCACGGTCGCTGCCATCGTGCTGTGCATGCGCATCGAGAGCACATCGGCCAGCACGCCCGGATCGCGAGGTGGCCCTGCCCGCATCATGTCACCGATGCCGCCGATGTCCTTGTAGAAGAATACCTGTTCGCTGAGACGATACATCCGCCGCGAATACGCGATGAATCGCTCGTAGCCCGGGCCCGCACCGGTTCCCGGAAACAACCGATCCAGTTCCGCCCGCATCTGCGTCACGCCTTTGAGGAGGTCGATGCGGGTACCGTCCTCGAAGAAGCACCGCCACTGCGGGTTCAGGTCGACGAGATCGATGCAGTCCGAAACGCTCCGGCCGGATCGCTCGATGATGCCGCGGAGCACATCCGGCATGGTGATGATCGTGGGCCCCATGTCGAAGGAAAACGTGCCCGCGGGCGCAGCGCTGTTGCCCGGGAACGGGACCTCCAGCACGTTCATCTTCCCGCCCAGATGAGAGTTGGACTCAACAATCGCCACGCTGAGTCCGCGTGATGCGGACTCCACCGCGGCGGACAGCCCGGCAAGGCCGCCACCGATCACCACGACGTCATATGTTGCTGAGGCGTGCATGGTCATTGGGCTCGCAGTGCCGTTGAGGGTGAGTTCGATGTTCTTCCGAGCAGCAGGCGCGTGATGCGTGCCGCGGCGGCGGTGGTTGGTTGGGACAAGGGAAGGCGCAGCCATGCCGACGTCTGCTCAGTGTGGATGCGTCTTGTGAGCGCGACGAGGCCGTCTTCTCCGCGACTTGCACCCCACCCGCTCGGACCGGTCCCACGGATCGAGACCCGCGGATCTCCGGTCGGCAGAACGCAGTCATTGATGGTCGTGATCCCCGAACCGACCGATCGGACGAGGCTGCGGGCGCGGCGGGCCGACCGCGTGAAGATGGAAGTGGCGAGCACATGCCCTTCTGACAGTTCGTGGTGCAGATGCACCGCATCATCCGCATCGGCCGCCGGCATGATCGCGACAACCGGCCCAAAGTGCGTGCCGAGCGCCAGATCACAGTCGGTCGCGCAGTCCGCGATCGCCAGCGGGATCAAAGAGTCGTTGCTCGTGACTTCAAGCACGCCCGAAACGCTACGTCCGCCCATCCTGACCGCGATCGACGCGAATTCGAAGCACCGACTGGCAGCCGCGGTGTCGATCAGCCGCCGTGGGCGTGCCGCGGCGGCAAGGGGTGCGATCGCCGAGATGAAGCGGTCGTAGGCACCGCGTTCCACCAGCACGCGCCTCGGTGCCATGCACGTCTGTCCTCCGTTCATCGTGACAGCGTTCCAGATGCTGCGTGCCGCGAGAGCCACATCCGCGTCGCTGAGCACGATTGCCGAGTCACGCCCGGAGAGTTCGAGGGTCGTGGGCAGGAGTCGCGTCGCGGCGATGGTCGCGATATCGCGACCGACGGCTGTCGAGCCCGTGAAGATGAGGTGGTTGAGCGGTTCGCTCGCGAGCAGTTCCCGCCCCGCCTCGCGGGTCGCCGGGTAATGCCGGAGCGTCCCGTGCGGCAGTCCTGCCTGCTCGGCGAGCCGGAGCAGCAGGGCGTGCGTCCGCGGAGAACGCTCCGACGGCTTGACGACCACGTCGTTTCCCGCCATGAGCGCCTGGACAAGTTGAATGCCCAGGAGTTGGATCGGGTAGTTCCATGTCGCGATGATGCCGACAAGCCCGACCGGAACCGAGGTCACCACGTGACGCTGTCCCGCCGCCCACCATGGGCCCGAACGCACTCGCCGATCGCAGAGGATCCGTCGCGCGTGCTTTCTGTGCCACGTGCATGATGCGAGCAGGGGGAGAAGATCCGAGGTGACTGCCTCCCATCGTGGTTTGTGAACCTCCTCTTCCGCCAGGTGCAACAGGTCCTCCGCATGGTGGACAAGGAGCCCGCGGAATCGGCGCACCCATTCACAGCGGGCGGAAAGAGAACTGCTCTGCCAGGCAGACCCTCGTGCCGCCGACCTGCCTTCGACGGCAGTACCGCCGATGTGCACAGAAGGACCGTGCTCAGCCGGACGGCAAGGGCCCGGCGGTTTCACGTACGGCAAGCGGGATGCAGGTCCGACGAGTGCTGGCATGCGCTCCATCCACGGTTTCGTCGATTCAACTCTCCGCGTGTGAATCCGGGCGTAAAGGGTGTTTCGATACCACTCGTAGTCGAGATTCAACGACAGAGAATGTCCGTTCCACCCGCTTTGCCGAACGCGGTGCACCCCCTCTGGCAGGGGGAGACCCCAAGGAGAGTTCATGGCAAAGACGATGAATCGATCCGTGGCGGTCGTCGGGGCCGGTCCCGGCGGGCTGGCCATCGCAATGCTGCTGGCCGCCAGAGGCGTCTCGGTGCGGGTCTACGAGTCCATGGCAGTTCCCGGAGGCAGGACCAGCCGGATCTCCCTCGACTCGCCTGTTGGTCCCTTCGGATTCGACCGCGGCCCGACGTTCTTCCTGATGCCTTACGTGCTCGAGGAGATTTTCGCGGCGACGGGCCGAAAACTCACCGACTGCGCCTCCCTGACCCGGCTCGATCCGATGTACCGGCTGATCATGGGGCGTCCCGGCAGCACGCCGGTCAGTCTCGACGCGACCCAGGACGTGCAGGAGATGTCGCGCCGGTTGGCCGCAATCGATCCGACCGATGGCGCGGCGTTCGAGCGCTTCATCGCCGACAACCGCAGGAAACTCGCGCTCATGGAGCCTGTGCTGCGGTCTCCGATGCGTCGCATGACCGATGTGTTGAGTCTGCAGTCCAGCCGGCTCCTCCCGCATCTGGCCCCGCACCTCTCGGTGGATGGCCTCCTCCGGAAGTACTTTCAGAATCCTCACGTCCGCATGGCGGTCTCGTTCCAGAGCAAGTACCTGGGGATGAGCCCGCTGGAGTGCCCAAGCCTCTTCACGATTCTCCCGTTCATCGAATACGAGTACGGGATCTGGCATCCGCGGGGGGGCTGTGCGAGCCTGCTCGAAGCGATGGCACGGGCGTGTCAGGAGATGGGCGTCGCGTTCCGCTACTCGTGTCCGATCGCCGGGATAGATTTCGATGGGCCGCGGGCGGTGGGCGTGCGACTGGCCGATGGTCGAACCGAACGCCACGAGCACGTGGTGCTCAACGCCGACGCCACCGCCGCGATCAAGCGATTCGTCCCCGAGGAACTCCGCCGCCTCCATGCATCCGGCGTCGCCGGCGGAACCGACTCGCAGATCGACCGGATGCGGTACTCCTGCAGCACGTGCATGCTCTACCTGGGCGTCCGCGGCCCCGCGAACCTCCCGCACCACACGATCTACATTTCCTCGGACTACCAGGGAAACCTCGCGGACATCACCACGAATGGCACGCTGAGCCGCGACCCGAGCGTGTACGTGTGCAACCCGTCGCCGCTCGATCCGACGCTCTCGCCCCCGGGCCATTCGTCGCTGTACGTGCTCCTGCCGACGCCGAACCTTCAGAACGGTCGGATCGACTGGCGCTCGGAAGGCAGAAATGTCCGAGCCACCATCCTCGAGCAACTCGAAAACCGCCTCGGGATCGAGGATATCGAGCGGCGCATCGTCGTGGAGAAAATCATCACGCCCGCCGACTGGCAGGCGGGTGTCGACGGACTCGGGCCGATCAACTTCGGAGCGACGTTCAACCTCGCCCACAACCTGGGCCAGATGCTCCACCGGCGCGTGCAGCACCGCCTCGAGGGCATCGACGGCGTGTGGTTCGTCGGCGGCGGCACTCACCCCGGATCGGGTCTGCCGGTCATCTTCCTGTCCGCGCAGATCGCCGCAACGATGCTGCTCGACGAACTGGGATTTGACCTCAAGAGCGACGCCGCATGAGTCTCAGCCGACGTTGAAGCAGTCGCCGATCGACCGGCAGACGACGTCGCGCCACCCCATCCCTGAGGCGTGCTGAAGCCGGACGAGCGGCTCGCCCGGGGCTTCCTCCCCGAGATCAAACGTCGAGTGGTGCATCGGCAGCAGTTTCCCGTCATTGCCGCGGAGGTGTCGGAACATCGACCACACCTGCTCAGGCGTCGCGTGCGCCTGTTCCCATGGCTCATACGCGCCGACCCCGAAGATCGACAGGTCTACCGGTCCGACCCGTTCAAACGCGTCCGTCGCCGCCGTGTCGCCCGCGAAGAACACCCGCCGCCCGCCAATCTGGATGACGTACGAGTTGAATCCGCGCCGCCGGTCGATCGCCGTTCTTGCGCCCCAGTGTGCCGGACGCAGCGAATCGATCCGCAACGCGCCGATCGGCAGCGTGTGCGCCCACGGCAACTCAACGACTTGCCCGAAGCCCGGCGGAACCAGACGCCGCGTCCTCGCGGCAGTGATCACCGTCGCGCCGCGGGCCGGCCCGGCTGCCAGTCGACGAAGCGTCGGACGATCCAGGTGATCGAAGTGCGCGTGCGAGAGCAGGATCAGGTCGATCGGCGGCAGCGCCGACTCGGTGATCGCCGGCTCCGCCATCCGCCGCAGCCCGAAGGTCCGACCTCCCAGCGTGATGCCGATGCGTTCGGAGAACACCGGATCGGTCAGAATGTTCACCCGCTCGCCGCAATCGGTCGTCAAGCCGAGGAGCACCGTGGCGTGGCCAATCCACAGGGCGGAAACCGACCCGCTGCCGAACTGGCAGAGGGAATCCCCGGGAGCCGCAAGGCGACTCCCCGCCGGGCGAAGCGATTCCCACAGATGCCGCGGATATCGGCGGATCCCTGACTGTGCCGCTCGCTTGGCCAGCCGCAACTTGGCGAGTGTCGGCGAATGCCCCATCGCACCGGGGATTCGGCCCGCGGCGGCATCCGGCTTGAGTTCTCCGACTCGCTGGCGGGTGGATCTCATCGTTCAGACTCTCGCAATCCGCGCGCCCGACCGTGCTGTGACAATACGCGTACCGTCCGGTCACAGTTCGGTTGTCCCGGGTGCACGGACAACGAAGCCGATCGGCCATCCGGTACACTCGCCTCAGGTCCGATTCAGCCCTTCTCACGCCGAGACCCCGGTTATGGCCCAGTTGACGTTTCACGGTGCGGCGGGAGAAGTCACGGGATCTTGCTACCTGCTCGAGACGCCGAGGGCCCGTGTGCTTGTCGATTACGGCATGTTCCAGGGCGGGAGCGACTCCCGCCGCCGCAACGAGCGCATCCCCCTCATAAAGCCCGCGAGTCTCGACGCGGTCGTCCTCACGCACGCACACCTCGACCACTGCGGTCGTCTGCCCCTGCTGGTGCAGGCCGGCTACACCGGCCCGATCTTCGCCACCCCGGCCACCATCAGCCTCACACAGATCATCCTTCGGGATGCCGCGGCGATCCAGGAAGCCGATGCGCAGCAGGAGAATCGGCGCCGGATGCGTCAGGATCGGCCTCCCGTGCAGCCGCTGTACAGCACGCGCGACATCGCCTCGGTCATGCGGCTCTTCGAGCCGGTGGCTTACGACGAGGATCGTGAAATCGCGCCCGGAGTGCAGATCAGACTGGTCGATGCCGGGCACATCCTGGGATCGGCTTCCGTACAGATGACCGTGCGGGACCGCGCCACCAACGGTGAACGGCCGCGCACGATCGTGTTCTCGGGCGACATCGGAGTGAAAGGCTCTCCGCTGTTGCGCGATCCCACACCGCTTGACCGCGCCGATGTGCTCATTCTCGAATCGACCTACGGCGACCGCGACCACCGCGAACGAAAGCAGACGGCCGAGGAGATGATCTCCATCATCGAGGCCGCGCAGGCCGAGGACGGCAAGGTGCTCATCCCCGCGTTCGCGGTCGGCCGGACGCAGGATGTCATCTATCACCTCGGGCAGGCGCTGGCCGCCGGGCGTCTGAAGTCGCTCTCGGTTCACATCGACAGCCCCATGGCGATCCAGACCAGCGAACTCTACAAGCGGAATCCGCGTCTGTTCGACGAGGAGACACGCGCCCTGTGGCGGAGCGGACATCCGCCCCTCGACTTTCCCGGCCTGCAGTACTCCCGCACGCCTCAGCAGTCGTCCCGGCTCAACACCGTTCGTGGCGGAATGGTCGTGATCGCCGGCTCGGGGATGTGCACCGGCGGACGCATCCTGCACCATCTCCGTCACGGACTCTGGCAGCCGACCACGCACGTCGTCTTCGTGGGCTATCAGGCCGAAGGCACGCTCGGCCGCGAACTCGTTGACCACGCGGAGCGCGTTCGCATCCTCGGCGAGCCCATCGTCGTCAAGGCACAGGTCCACACCCTGGGCGGTTTCAGCGCCCACGCCGGCCAGACCGGATTGCTGGAATGGGCTTCCTCGCTCCGGCGTTCCGTGAAAACGGCTTATCTCACGCACGGCGAGCAGCCTCAGCGACGCGCGCTGTCCAAGGCGCTCCGCCAGAACCTCGGCATCCGCAGCCACCTGCCGGAACTCGGCGCCACCGTCAGCGTGTGATCGGCGATTGGCCGTGGGTTCGCGCACCCCGCGCAGAGCGCAGTTCCAGCAACTCCGCGATGTTCTCCAGCGTCACCAGTCCGACGGGGCGATTCTGATCGACAACCAGCGCCGCGACCACCTCGGCCGATTGCATCCGCTCCAGTGCAGCAACCGCTTCATCATCGGGTTTGAATACCGGCCCGCCGCGCGTCGCGTGTTCTGCCGCCGGCTCCGACTCCTTCCCGTTCGCGATCGCGTCCATCAGCCTGCCGCGGCTCAGGATCCCGATCACGCTCCGGGGCTCGCCGTCGGGGTCCGTCTCGACCACGGGGAAGTCCCGCTGCGATCCGGCGATGAGCAACTCGGCGCACCGCGAGAGCGGCATCCCCGCGGGAACCAGATGAAACTCCGTCATCATGGCCTGCCGCACCGTCACGCCCCCGAGCCCGTCGAGCATGACGGCCTGCCGGGCCTCCGCCGCCGCGCCCAGGAAGACCATCCCCCCGACAAGGATGAGCACGATGTTCCCGGTGAAGATCCCCGTCACGAAGAACGCCACGGCGATGACCTGCCCCACGCGGGCCGCGACCGTTGTTGCCCTCGAATAGTCCAGCCTGAACGCCAGGAGTGCCCGCAGCACCCGCCCCCCGTCCATCGGAAACGCGGGGATCATGTTGAACACGATCAGCACGACGTTGACCATGCCCACGGTCACGATGAACCCGATGGGTCCGGCCGTTGTCGCCAGGCCCGCAAAGTCGCCGCGGATCAGCCCCGTCAAGGCAAGCCCCGCCGCGATGACCGACGCGATCACGACGTTCACCGCCGGCCCGGCCAGCGCAATCCAGAGTTCCTGGATGGGATTCCGCGGAATCCGTTCCAGCCGAGCGACGCCGCCGATCGGCAGCAGCACGATGTCGCGTGTCCGGACGCCGAAGCGGCGCGCAGTCAGCGCATGACCAAACTCGTGAAGCACCACGCACGCGAACGTCGCGAGCACCAGCAGCACGCTGAACACCGCCGATTGCACCCGCTCGGTCAGCGGGCCCTCGCCCAGCAGCCGGGACGCCGCCATCACCGCCGGAAGAAGGAAGAACGACCAGTGCACGAACACGCCGATGCCCGCGAACGAGCCGATCTTCAATGACCCCTTCATCGGTGCAGGCTTCGCGGCCATCGATCACTCCATTCCCCGGCACGGAGCGTACACCGACGCCCCGGGATATGACACCCGATGGTCACCGCGGGGCGAGGTCCAATCCGGACCGGATCCACGCCTCCACGTGCCATTCAACGGGCAAAAGGCTCGTCCGAACCTCATGGGAATCGGTGCGGACGTCGAGCCATCGCGATTCTGTCGCCCCGATCGCCGTCCTACTTTTGCCGCTGGCACGTGCCGAACATGGCGACGATGAGTCCGCGGGCCCATCACTTGCTTTCGACATGCCGGATCCTGTACACGCGGCCCGGCTGGTCCGAGGAAAACAGCACGGTCCCGTCCGGCGCCTGCACGCAATCCACGGGCCTCGCCAGCACGAATCCCGGACCGTCTCCGTTCTGCCCCCGGTCGATCGTGCTCACGATCGTCAACTGGCCGTACGGCTTGCCACCGTCAAAGAGCACGCGGGCCACGCAGTACCCCACCTGCACCGTGCTGTTCCACGAACCGCGGCAGGCGATGAACGCGTCCCCGACATGGTCCACCGGCATCGCGCCGGGCCCGGACGCTTTCGCGCGGTCCACGAAGCAGAACGCGTTCGCCGCCCAGTGCGCAGGCACGCACCACTCCGGAGGGATGGTCTTAGCCGCCAGGTCCAGCAGATCGGGTCGCTCACGATGCTCAAATCGCGGCACCCGGTTTCCGCACAGGAACGGATGACCGTAAAAACCGCCTTCGACATACTTGTTGAACTCATCCGGCGGATTCAGGTCGGTGATGGCCTGATTCCCCTGGAACTCGCCGAGCGGTGCACCGAACCAGTCCCCGCCGTGATCCACACCCCAGATCTCCGATGTGCCGGGGCGGAACCGCAGTTTCTCGTTGTTTCGGATGCCCGAAGCAAACAAACGCTTGGCCGACCCGTTCAGGTCGAATGCCCAGATCTTCTGCCGCTCCGTCTCGCTCTGGTCCGAGATGTTCCCGCTGTCACCGATCGAGGTGTAGATGGTGTCGTTCGATACCAGCAGCGAACGATACCAGTGTGCGCCTCCCCGGGGCAGTTGACCCTCGGGAATCACATCCACGACTTCATCCGCCGCGAGGTCGCCGTTCGTGTCCCGTGCCTTGCCGATCGCGCCCGAGGTGGCGAACCACAGAAAGCCGTTGGCAAAGCACAGGCCGTGCACGCCGGGCCGATTGCGGAGGAAGATCTCGCGCTTCTCAAACGTCCCGTCCCCGTCCTCGTCACGCAACGCGATCACGTCGCCCCGCCCGGGGCGCGAGACGTAGAGCGTGCCCTTGTCGTCAAACTCCATGAACCTCGCGCCGGGGAGCGACTCGACGGCAACCGACACCTCGTAGCCTGCCCGGACCGTGAACCGCGCGATCTCCTCCCCGGGCCGAAGTGTCCCGGCGGTCACGGGCGGCGTGCTCATGGCGGGCTGCGACGCGCCGAAGTTTGCGAACACCGCCGTCGCCGCGGCTGCAAGCATGGTGAGCATCATCGCTTGTCCTCCTTCTTTGCACCGCCGGATCCCAGGTGTCGCGACAGGAAATCGACCACCTCTTTCAGCACCCCCTCGTCCATCGTCACCTCGATCTCCTGGATCTCCGACATGCTCCCGCTCACCGCGGGCTGCAGTCGGTGGTTCAGGTTCGCCCATGTGCGGACGATGGTCTCGACTCCCGCGCGTGCCGCGAGCGACGTCTCGATGGCTGGTGCGTTCGTCTTCGCCGTAAACCTCGTGTCCTTCCCGCCCAGACACACCAGCGCCGGCTGGGCGATGCGCACGAACCAATCCGTGGGATCGAAGCCCAGCCCTCGCCGGAACTCTTCCGCGTTGATGATCCGGAACTGCTGGTCGGCCAGCCCCGCGACCACCTCATCGGATGCCTCTCCAAGTTGCTGGCGCCGCGCCGCCCGCTGCATGGTCATCTCCGCGCGGATCGCCTCGGTCACCTCCTCGCGGGACGCGCCGGCCGCGAGCAACTCGTATTGCCGCATGAAACTCTCCGTCCGACGATTCACAAAGTCCGCCGACTCGCCCTCAGCGAGAATCGCCGTCGAAAACTCGTCGCGAAGTTGCTGCAGGCCCGTTACCGCAAGCGGCGCCAGCATCACCAGGCACACCGCGGCGCTGTTGGGCTGAGCCGCGGCAATCGCCGCCGCGGTCCCGCCTTCGTTCAGCCCGACGATCCCGATGCGCCGACCGTCAATCCCGTCCTGCTTCGCGAGCCACGCCACGCGCTCGGCAGCCTCCATGCCCAGTTGCTCGATCGTCACCTGTGTCCTGGCCGCAAACCCCGGCTTCGAGAGCGGCCGGTCCGCGGTTCGAAGCGAGGCGATCCCTGCACGTGCGAGGCGATCCGCAAGCACCAGGAACGGCTTGTGGCCCATCGACGAGTGATCCGCGTCATGCACGTCCAGCGCGTTCACCAGCACCACCGCCGGATGCGGCCCCGGGCCGGGAGGCAGCGTCAACACCCCCTGAACGCCCACGGTCTCGCCCCCGCGGGTGTTCGGCACGTCGACCCGGGTCTGGACGTATGGAAACGGAGCGCGGGGCAGTTGCGGCCGGCGGGGCATGAAGTCCCGCGCGATTTCCGGCGAAACCCGCCACATCCGGGCCTTGATCTCCGCGGCCCCGCCGATGAGCACGCGGCCGACTGCGGTGTCGCTTCCCGATGGCTCTCTCGCCATCACGAACAGGTTGGGTGCGGCATTGGGGATCGAAGGGGGCTGAACCAGTTCGATCGACTCCGGACTCAACTGCGCATTCAGGAACTCGATCCCCCATGCGCCGCCGATCCCCACCGAGGGCGGAATGTCCAGCGTTGCCCGCCACCCGTCTCCTTCCCGTCGAAACGTCACCATGAACTCCAGCGAGGGGTTGGCCGGAGAGTTCGTCTCCATCGCCCCCATCCAGTATTCGACGTCGGATGGAGGATCGCCCTGTGCAGCAGGGGCAGAAAGCCACGCACAGATCAGGGCCAGCAGCGGCAACAGGTATGACCGAGTCATGATCAGGTGATCCTCGTATGGTCCGACGCAGGCGAATACCATTGGAACGAACCGTGGATGCATCGTCCACCAGCAGATGAAGCCTACGACGCTCAATCCCCCGAGTCGGCACCGCGATCCTCTGTCCGGCGCCTTCACGCTCATCGAGTTGCTCGTGGTCATCGCCGTCATCGCGGTGCTCGTCGGCCTGCTGCTCCCGGCGCTCGCCGGAGCCCGCGAGACCGCCCGGACCTCCGTCTGTCTGGCAAACCTGAGGCAGTGCTACCTGATCTGCCGCACCTACGCCGACGACAACCGCGGCATCGGTCCGGCACTCGGCCAGCCCTATGCAAGCCCTCCCAACTGGGCGCTCGTTGTCCAGGCCGATGCCGGACGGCAGGGCACCACCACTGCCGAGTTATACTCGACCGTCTCGGTCCTTGTCTGCCCGACGGTGGATCGTGCGTATCCGGAAGCCATGACCCGCACCTACGCGATGAACACGACCGGGCAGTCCGGCCTTCCGGGTGATCTCCGCAACTACGACGACACCGCCCCCGGCCAGGCGGCGCACGTTGCCTTCGACCGTGTGCAGTTCCCCACGCGCACACCCATGATGCTCGACTCCGCCGTCGACGCCCCGTCCGCCGATCCGAATGTGCCCCCGCCCACCCGCACGGCCAGCGTGCTCGATTTTCGCCTGCCCGCCCACGTCACGCTCCGCGTCGGCGCGTTTCACTCCGGCGCCGCGTCAAAGTCGTTCAACGTTTCCTGGTACGACGGCTCCGTCCACGGCGAGCCCGCGCGACTGCCGCAGGACATCCCCTCGCCCTGGCTCCAGCCCCTGCCCAGCCCCTGAGGCGGTCGCGCTACGCTGACATCCGCCGCGACATCGGTTCCTTGCGCCAGTCCCGGACGATCCATGACCCGCCGCCCGTGCTGCCGCTCCTCGAAGCCGACACGGCGCGAAGTTGCTGTTCCAGGCGGTAGATGTCCCGCGGGTGATCCACGCGATCGAACACATCCGGCAGGAACAGCACACGCAGCGCCATGCGCGGGCAGGGCAGCCCGGGCGCGAAGCCCGTCGGCGGGCCCAGCAGTCCGTGTCCCTGCAGCCGGGAGTTCCGGGTGTCGAACTGCTGGATGAGCGTCTGGAGCCGCGGCTCGAGCACGCCGTGCGGGCCCGTCAGCAGGAATCGATCATCCCCGAGGTGCGCCAGGAACACGCCGCGATCTGGCAGCACCACCGTCCCATGAATCAGGTCCGACAGCGAGCGGATCAGCCGATCACCGAGTTCATATCCGAACGCGGCGTTGTAGTCGCAGAATGACCGGATGTCGACGAACGCGGCGTCGGCATGAAACCCTGGCTCCCGCCGCGCAGTCGGATCGGCGTGCCGGCGGATCATCTCCGTCAGGTGCTGGTCGGCGCGGATCCGTGCCGGGAGTCCGGTGACCGGCGCTCGCCACGACTGCCCCAGCCGCCCTTCGTGCGCCGCCGCTCGCAGCAGATCTCGCACCCGCACGATGCCCACGACCGACGTCCCGCTCGTGATGACCAGCGGATCCGCGATCGTCTCTTCCTCCAGCAGGCAGGCCGACTCCAGCGCCTCTTCGATTGTGGCCGAGGGCGGCAGTTGGTACGCGCCCTGGCGAAGGATCACGCTCACGGGTGTGTTCACCCGGGGCGTCGAGGACTCATCCAGCACCTGCTGCCGGCTGGCCCAGCCCAGCACCCGCCGGCCGTCGCGAGCGACCACCCCGGCCATCGTCGAGTCGGCATCCAGCAGCGTCGCCACATCGCCGATCGATGTGCCGCGATCCACCGTGAGCACCGGATGACACATCTTCACCAGTGACGCGGAAGCCGGGTTCGACGCCACCACCGCGTCGACATCCGCCCATCGTCCCCGGACCTCCGAGACAAACCGCGGATCGAACGTCTGCGCGCGTTCGCCGGGCATGCCGAGATAGAACCCCTGCGCATACCGGACGCCAAGATTGATCACCGTCGAGAGTTCGACCTTCGACTCGATCCCCTCCGCGATCACGCTCACGCCGCTCAGCCGCGCAAAGTGAACGAAGAACCGCACCAGGTTCTGCCGGTACGGGTCGCTGTCGATGCCCCGCACGAACGCGCGATCCAGTTTGATCCACTTCGGCCTCAGCACCATCAGCCGGTTCAGCCCGCTGGCGCCGGCTCCCGCGTCGTCGATCGCGACCTCGAAGCCCGCGCCCTTCAGTGCTTCAACCTGCTGCGCCAGCCCGGGGAAGGCCTGCTCGTCCGAGAGTTCCGTGATCTCCAGCACAATCCGCTCGTGCGGCAGTTCGGCCGTCCTCGCCACCACCGCCTCCAGCGCCGTCGCAAACCGCGGGTCGGCAAACACCCCGGGCGTGGTGTTCAGGAACAGCCGGACATCCGGCGGCCAGCCCGCCGCCGTTTCGATCGCCGCGCCCCGCGTCAGCGTCTCCACCTCCCACAGCAGGCCATGCGCCGCGGCGGCCGCGAACAGATCGCCCGGGCCCGAAAAGCCCGAGCCGGACTCAAGACGCGTGAGCGCTTCATAGGCGACGATCATGCCGTCGTTCAGATCGACGATCGGCTGAAACGCGACTCCCACCCGCCCGGAGGCAATGAGATCCAGGATGCGCTGCCGTTCGGCAGCCTTGTTGCCGTGCCCGTTGGTCATGCCTCATCCCTGAGAACACCAATGGCATGTTCACGGGCCAGACTGGCCCGCGACCACTCCTGATCACCTGCTGCTATCGGCGGGACGCTCCACCCACTTGCGGCATGCCGCGGGCCAATGCGATAACCGTTCGCGGACCTCCGCGGCCCTCGAATGCCCGAAGGCGCCAGCAATCTCGCCGCTCGCCCTCGCTCTGTCAATCGAAGCGGAACACGCCCTTCCGGAGTCCGTAGATGTACGCCACGACCGTCGTCGCCATGAAGAACAGGATCCGGCCCAGCCAGATCGTCCCTTCCGGACTCTGGTGATCGATGTTCGCGAACGTCGTTGCCCACGGGTACAGGAAGATGATCTCGATGTCGAACACGAGGAAGACCATCGCGATCAGGTAGAACCGGACGTTGAACCGCTTTCGCGCTGTCCCCACCGGGTTCATGCCCGATTCGTACGTCAGGCTCTTGACCGCTCCGTCGCGCCGGGGCCCGATCAACTGCGACAGCACCACGTTCATCACCCCGAACACCACCGCCCCCGTGATCAGGAGCATGAGCGGGATGTATGACCCGATGTCGGTCGCGGCAAGCACGGTCTGGGAAGCGTCGCTCATCGCGGACATGTTAGCAGATCCAAGCCTGCCATTCCGGCAGCACCCGGCAACCGGGTTCCCCACCTGACACCCTGCCCGAGGCGGCTCTCCACGCTGCCGCACACGAAACAGGAGCGAATTGGCGATCCGGGTCCGCATACGCTCTGGCACCCGGCTTGCCCTCACCGACATGCCGGGCGTGGTTACGCCCTCAGTCGGAGTGCTTCCACCAAACTCCCACCTAATGCGGTGGGGTTCTTCCTCAGACAACGCAGAAACCCCAGTTTCGGAGACTCGATCCATGGCCGTCAAGGAACTGACTTTCGATGTCGACGCACGTCAGGCCCTGCTCGCAGGCGTTGAGAAACTCGCCCGGGCAGTGAAGAGCACGCTCGGTCCCCGCGGCCGCAATGCCATCCTCGACAAGTCCTGGGGAGGCCCGACAGTCACCAAGGACGGCGTCTCCGTTGCCGAGGAAATCGAACTCCGCGACAAGGCCCAGAACATGGGCGCCCGCCTGGTGAAGGAAGCCGCGAGCAAGACCAGCGACGAAGCCGGCGACGGAACCACCACCGCGACCGTGCTCGCCGAGGCGCTCTTCCGCGAAGGACTCAAGCACATCGCCGCGGGCGTCGACGCCAACGCGCTGATCCGCGGCATGAAGAAGGGTGTCGAGACCACCGTCGCCGAGATCCGCAAACTCAGCAAGCCCGTCGACCGTTCCCCCAGGAGCGGCGACATCCAGAACATCGCGACCATCTCCGCGAACAACGACCCGGTGGTCGGCAAGATCATCGCCGACGCGTTCACGAAGGTCGGTGCGGACGGCGTCATTACCATCGAGGAAGGCAAGACCCAGGACACGACCGTCGACGTCGTCGAGGGCATGCAGTTCGATCGGGGCTACATCTCGCCCAACTTCGTCACGAGCACCGACGACATGACCGTTCAGTTCGAGAAGGCCCTTGTGCTCATCCACGAGGACAAGATCGAGAGCGTCTCGAAACTCGTCCCCCTGCTCGAGAAGGTCATGCAGGCCAAGAAGCCCCTGCTCATCATCGCCGAGGATGTCTCCGGCGAAGCGCTCTCGACGCTGGTCATCAACAAACTCCGCGGCACGCTGCAGGTGTGCGCGGTCAAGGCGCCGGGCTACGGCGACCGCCGCAAGGCCATGCTCGAGGACATCGCCGTCCTGACGGGCGCCCAGCCCATCATGAAGGACCTGGGAATCGAACTCGAGAAGGTAGAACTCGCCCAACTCGGCATGGCCAAGAAACTCGAAGTCGACGCCGACAACACCACGATCATCGAGGGCGCCGGCGCCGTCAAGGACATCAAGGCCCGCATCGAACAGATCAAGCGTGAGATCGACGCCACCACCAGCGACTACGACCGCGAGAAACTCCAGGAACGCCTCGCCAAACTCTCCGGCGGCGTTGCCCAGATCAACGTCGGCGCGGCTTCCGAGGCCGAACTCAAGGAGAAGAAGGCCCGCTTCGAGGATGCCCTGCACGCCACCCGTGCGGCGGTCGCCGAGGGTGTCGTGCCCGGCGGCGGAGTGTCGTACATCCGCGCCCGCGAGGCCATCTCCGCCCTGAAGGAGTACCGCGCCGTCTACGGCAAGCCCGGCGACAAGGCCGACGACAAGACCGCAGACGATGTTGGTCAGGCGAAGTACGACTTCGCCGCCGGTCTCGATGTCGTCTTCCGCGCGCTCGCGCTCCCGCTCCAGACCATCGCCGACAACGCGGGCGAGAAGGGCACCGTCGTGGTCGCCAAGGTCGCCGAGGGCAAGGGCGCGTTCGGCTTCAACGCCCTGACGCTCGAGTACACCGACCTGCTCAAGGCCGGCGTGCTGACGCCGGCGAAGGTCGATCGCTGCGCCATCCAGAACGCATCGAGCGTGGCCACCGTGCTCCTCGCCGCGGACTGCATCATCACTGAAAAGCCCAAGGACAAGGATGACCACGACCACGCGCACGGCCACGGCCATGGCGGCGGCGGCATGCCGGGCATGGGCGGGATGGGTGGCATGGGCGGAATGGGCGGCATGGGTTTCTGAGCGAACAATGACTTGGCACGCCTCAATCGGAGTTCACACATGGCAAAGGCAAGCGATCTGATGGGCCGAAGCGGCGCGGGCGGACTTGGCAGCGCCGGCCACTCCGCGCTCAAGCCCCTCGCCGCCGGGCCGGCAAAGCCGGCAGACCAGAAGGCCTCCACCAAGGCTCTTTCGAGCAAGCCCACCGTTGGCCATCAGACAGCCGGCGGCGGCAAGGCCCCGGTCGCCCGGCGTCCGAAGGTCTGATCGCGATTCTCTGCCGCGCACCGATCTCCGGATCCGAGTCGCGGCGTTCACACAAACTCACCTGTCTCACGGAGTGTTGATCCCATGGCCATCAAGCCCCTCGAAGACCGCGTCCTCGTCAAGCCTGCAGAGCCCGAGACCAAGACCGCTTCCGGCATCTACCTGCCCGAAACCTCCAAGGAAAAGCCGGTCCGCGGCGAGGTCGTCGCCACCGGCCCGGGCAAGCGCCTTGAGAACGGCAAGCGGGCCGAGATGTCCGTCCGCAAGGGCGACACGGTGTTCTACGGCAAGTACGCCGGGACCGAGGTCGAACTCAAGGGCGACAAACTCCTGATCCTCCGCGAGTCCGAACTCCTCGGCGTTGTTGAGGGATAACTGACGGCTCCACGCTCGCCGCGGCGGCGCCGGCAGGCTTCCGACCCGTCGACCCCGGCGTCCGTTCCCGATCTCCAGAACAGCATCGCTGCGCCCGGGCCTACGCTGTCTGCGTGGTTCCGGGGTGGCAGGAGTGTCCATGCCCCGCTCGAAGTCCAGCCTGCAGTCTGGCCCGGTCGTGCGCCAGATCAAGGCGGCCATCCCCGCTCCACTGAAGGCGGCGATCCGGCCGGCGGTCCGGGCAGTCCTGCCCGCGGCGCCGCCCCCGGTTGCCCCGGCTCCCTCGGCTCCTGACCTGAGTTTCTGCGACGCGCCTTCGCCCAACGCCTGGACTGTTCACAACCCATCCACCCAGCGGGAGCATCGCTTTTTCTTCCTCGCCGGTTGCTGGAAGAGCGGCACCCACTGGATCCAGAACATCCTGAACCAGCACCCGCAGGTGAACATGAAGGGCGAGTATCACTTCGAAGTGATGCTCAAGGCCATGCATCGGTTCACCTCGCCTCATTGGTTCGTCGGCCATGGGCCAAAGGCCAGTCGCGTTGCCGCCGCGGCCATGCAGAATTTCATCCGCCGAACGATGTTCGCAACGACCCGCGACCGTCCCGAGGCGCTGTGGCTGGGCGATCGCACCCCGCGACACCTCCGCGAGGTGTTGCCCGGCGCCCCGTGCATCTGGCTCCTGCGCGACGGCCGCGATGTGCTCGTCTCCTGGTCCTTCCACTGGCTGCGTGTGAACAACACCGGCGTCTTCAATCACCGGTTCAAGGCCCAAATCGAGCGCTTCGCGCCCGAGTTCGCCGCCGATCCCGATCGCTTCCGCGATCCGGACTCCGGCCTGCTCGGCAACGACCAATGGATCCGTCGGACCGCCCGCGAGTGGGCCGCGTATGTCCGCAACGATCTCGGTCAGTTCGCCGCGCTCCAGGCCGTGGGTACGCCCGTCCACAAGGTCGTGTACGAGCAACTCCACAGGCAGCCGCACGAAGGCGCTCGCGCGATGTACCGGTTCCTTGGTCTCGATCCTGACCAGGCCGCGCCGCTCTCGGCCGAGAGCCGCACGCTCCCGGGTTTCAAGAGCGAGGATCTGAAGTCGGCCACGCGCAAGGGCCAGACCGGCGACTGGCGGAACTATTTCAACGAGCGCATCACCCGGATCTTCAAGGAAGAGGCCGGCCAGGCGCTCATCGACGCCGGATACGAAAAGGATCTGAACTGGTAATGCCGTCCGAGATCCGACAGATCGTCAAGCGTGTCGTGCGCGTGGTCGCGCCCGGCGTGCTTCCGCGCCCACCGTCGCCGGTCGATGTCGATCCGGAGCCGGCCGAGCGGATCCTCGATCACACCGTGGGTATCGACCGCGCCGAGTACGGTTCGCCCGACTTTGAATCCTGCCTCTCCGAACGGGAGTTCACTGTCGAGGTCGGCGGTCGCACGCACAAGGTCTTCTTCCTCGTCGGCCATCCCCGGTCCGGCACCCACTGGATGGATGCCGTCCTGAACTGCCATCCCGGCGCGATGATCCGCGGCGAGTACCGTTTCGAGTCCCTCCGCAACGCCTTCGATGATCTCACCGGCAAACGCTGGCACGCCGCCAGCCGCGAGCCGATGCGGTCCGAGGCCGAGCGCTGCTTCGCCGAGAGCGTCCGCCGCATTGTCGGCGCTTCCAGCGCCCGCAAGCCGGCCGCGACCTGGATCGGCGACCGCACGCCCCGGTTGCTCCGGGTGTTCCTTGCCGGCGCTCCGCACTTCCTCATCATCCGCGACCCCCGCGACGTGCTGGTGTCCTGGGCCCACCAGGAACTCCGCAACGCCGGCTTCAACTACCGGACGTTCGGATTCGACAACGAACTCGGCGGTCTGCGCGAAGAGTTCCTCGCCGATCCATCACTGTTCAACAAGCAGCCCGAGCGCCTGTTCGCCTGCGAACGCTGGGTGCGCCACCTTGTGCGGCGGTGGCGCAACCACATGCGATTCGATCTCGCCATGCTCCGCACCATCGACTCCGGCCAGGTGCAGGCCCGTGTCCGCGTGGTCCGCTACGAGCGCATCCACGCCGAGCCCGAGGCCCAGCGCGCCGCCATGTACCGCTTCCTCGATTTAAACCCTCGCGACGCCGCGCCCCTCTCCGCCGAGAACTCCTCCCGCCCCGGCCTTTCCCGCGAGAACCCGCACGGCCTGTTCCGCAAGGGCGCGGTCGGAGACTGGGAGCGCTATTTCACGCCGCAGGTCCGCGCGTGGTTCAAGGATGTCGGCGGCCGCACGCTCATCGAACTCGGCTACGCCAAGGACGACAACTGGTGAGCCCGCTCCGCCGATCCATCCGGAAGTTGATGGGCGACGCGGCCCGCGGCGTGCCCGCCCCGGCGCGGCCGTTCTTTGTCTGCGGTCACCCCCGCTCCGGCACCAACTGGGTCAGTTCGCTCCTGAACCTCCATCCGCGGGTCTTCTGCGACGGCGAGTTCCACTTCCACCTTGTTCGCAACGGCA
Source organism: uncultured Phycisphaeraceae bacterium (assembly GCA_964409775.1). GTDB lineage: Bacteria > Planctomycetota > Phycisphaerae > Phycisphaerales > UBA1924 > JAHBXL01. The sequence goes on from CAYPEI010000005.1 coordinate 103,578, forward strand.
TCGACGCCTTCAAGTCGCAGCCCTGGTACGTCGGCAGCCGCGAGCCCGTCCGAACGGTCGTCGAGCAGGCCTTCGCCGACATGGTCCTGAAGTGCCTCACCGCGCAGGCACACCGCCCGGCGGAGGACGGCGGCAAGCCCGACGCAACCGAGGTCGGCGATCACACCCCGCGCATGCTCCGCATGCTTGTTCCTCCCCCGGAAGGCCGCTACATCGTCATCTTCCGCGACGGGCGCGACGTGCTGGTCTCCTGGACCTTCCACCTGCTCAAGACCTCCCGACCCGACATCATGCACCCCGACGTCCGGCCCGTCTTCGAGCAGGTCCTTCCCGGCGCCGATGCCTCCGCCGACGCGGCCCGCGATGCCGCACGCAGGCTGCTCGCCGATCGAAACTGGGTGAGTCACTACGCCGCAGCGTGGGCAGACCATACCGGCCACGATCTCGCGGCCATCCGCCGGCTCGAATCCGAAGGGCACGGAAAGTCCATCCTGAGGCTGAGTTACGAGGGTCTCCACGCCGATGTCGAAGGCGAGCGATCGCGGATGTACGCGTTCCTCGGCGCCGATCCCGCGCTGGCCGCGCCACTCTCCCGGGAAAGCCACACCTCGCCGGGCTTTGGCCGCGAGGCGCCGCGATCGTTCTACCGCAAGGGCGAAGTGGGGGACTGGCGCAACTACCTCACCGCCGACTCGCACGCATGGGTTCTCCAGTGCGCGGGTGAGCGTCTCCGTGAACTCGGATACGAGATGGCCGCCCACACCGCCGCGCGTCCGCAGTCTTCCGATCGGCCCGTGCTCGTCAACGCCGGTGTGCAGACCAAGGAGCCAGCATGACGGACATCCCGACGCACACGCCCGACGGCCGGCCCTACAAAATGTTCTTCATCAGCGGGCACATGCGCTCCGGCACGACGTGGATGCGCAACCTGATGAACCTGCACCCGGACATCAACACGCAGAGCGAAGGGCCCCTCAAACTCCTGGCCAAGGGCATCGAGGATGCCAAGAGCGCCACCTGGCTGACCAGTTCCCGCGATGACATGCCCCGCGTGCTCGATGAACTGTTCATCCGCATGGGGCGCGACTACACCCTCGCCCTCGCCCGCTACAAGCCCGAGGCCCAGTGGATCGGCGATCACACCTCCGGCCACATCCAGCCCATCATCCCCGCGTCCCCGCACTTCAACATCATCCGCGATGGCCGCGACGTGCTGACCTCGTGGACGTTCCATCAACTCCGCATCAGGTTCCTCATCGGCGAGCCCTTCAAGTCGCAGATGGCCGCCCTCACCGACCAGTTCCACGCCGATCCGGAGTTCTTCGCCAAGAACCCGCAACTCCTGTTCTCGGTCGAGCCCTGGGTCCGCGCCGCCGCCCGCGGCTGGTCGCAGATCGTCCTGGCCGACCTCGAGATGATCAAGCGAATCGAAGCGGGCGACTTCCCCGGAACCACCATCTGCCCCCTGCGCTACGAGCGCTGCATCACCGAGACCCTCGCCGAGCAGCGGCGGATGTACGAGTTCCTCGGGCTCGACCCGACCCTCGCCGCCGTACCCTCCGAAAAGACCAGGACCAAGGCCGGCTTCAGCAAGGAGAACCCCATGTGGTTCTATCGCTCCGGCAAGATCGGTGATTGGAAGAACTACGTGACCGACGACTTCAAGCGGTGGTTCAAGGACGAAGCCGGCGAAGCCCTGATCGCCACCGGATACGAGCAGAACCTGAACTGGTAACCCCTGCTTCAGGGGACTCTGCGCGCAGATTCGTTTCTTTCTGCCAGAATGACGGTCCCTCAGCCCGCCCACCCCGGGCACGCCCTTTGCACTCCGCCCTGCCTCAACGACCCCTGAACAGAGGAATCCCCATGGCCACGAAGCAGATCATGTTCGACGATCAGGCCCTCATCGAGATGAAGAAGGGCGTGGAGCGTCTCGCCAAGGCTGTCAAAGTGACAATGGGCCCCACCGGCCGCAACGTCATCATCCAGAAGTCGTACGGTGCTCCCTCCGTGACCAAGGACGGCGTCTCCGTCGCCCGGGAGATCAACCTCCCCGGCGCGTTCGAGAGCATGGGCGCCAAGATGGTCAACGAGGTCGCCAAGAAGACCGCCGACATGGCCGGCGACGGCACCACCGCCGCCACCGTGCTGGCCGAGGCCATCTTCAATGAGGGCCTCCGGGTCGTCTCCAGCGGGGCCAACCCCGTGCAGGTCCAGCGCGGCATCAACGCCGCAGCCGAAGCCGCGGCCGCGGCCATCGACGAGATGGCCGTCAAGTGCAAGGGCTTTGAGGACTACAAGAAGATCGCCACCGTCTCCGCCAACCACGATGCCGCCATCGGCGAGCAGATCGCCGAAGCCATCGACAAGGTCGGCGCGGAGGGTGTCGTCGAGATCGAGGAGGGCAAGTCCGCCGAGACCACCCTCGACTACGTCGAGGGCATGCAGTTCGACAAGGGCTACATCTCCCCGTACTTCATGACCGACCCCAAGACCGCCGAGTGCACCCTCGAGAACGCGCTCGTCCTCATCCACGAGAAGAAGATCGGCAACCTGACCGACCTCCTGCCCCTGCTCAACAAAGTCGCCGTCGCGAACCAGCCGCTGCTCATCATCGCCGAGGAAGTCGAGAACGAGGCGCTCGCCGCGCTCGTCGTCAACCGCCTCCGCGGCACGCTCAAGATCTGCGCCGTCAAGGCGCCGGGCTTCGGCGACCGCCGCAAGGCCCTCCTCGGCGACATCGCCGTCCTCACCGGCGGCACGTTCTTCGCCGAGGACCTCGGCCGCTCGCTCGAATCGATCGAACTCTCCGAACTCGGCCGCGCCAAGAAGGTCACGGTCGACAAGGACAACACCACGATCATCGAGGGCGCGGGGAAGAAGAAGGACATCGAGGCGCGGGCCGAGCAGATCAAGGCCCAGCACGACAAGTCCACCAGCGACTACGACCGCGAGAAACTCATGGAGCGCCTCGCGAAACTCACCGGCGGCGTCGCCATCATCCGCGTCGGCGGCGCGACGGAAGTCGCGATGAAGGAGAAGAAGGACCGCGTCGACGACGCCCTGCACGCGACCCGTGCCGCGGCCAAGGAGGGGTACGTCCCGGGCGGCGGCGTCGCCCTCGTCCGCACGCAGCCCGCGATCGAGAAGGCCAAGACCAAGGCCAAGGGCGACGAGAAGTTCGGCTTCGACATCGTCACGCACGCGGTCGAGTCCTGCCTGAAGCAGATCGCCGAGAACGCCGGCATGGACGGTGATCTGGTCGTCGAGAAGGTCAAGGAAGGCAAGGGGTCGTTCGGCTACAACGCCGCGACCGACACCTACGGTGACATGGTCAAGATGGGCATCATCGACCCCGCGCTCGTCGCCAAGACCGCGCTGGTCAACGCCGCGAGCGTCGCGGGCCTGATGCTCACCACCGACTGCCTCATCGCCGAACTGAAGGACGAGACGGAGGCAGTCGCCGGAGCGGTCGCGTGACTCCCGTAGCACGGGCAACCTGCCCGTGACTCTCTGATCCACTCCCGAGCCCGCGGCCGAAAGTCCGCGGGCTCGATTCACAAACACGGAAGTGCAGTCTCTGGTGCGTTGCCAGTGCCTGACGCCCAGTGCCTAGTGCCTGCCATGCCCTCCACTCAGCGCGATTACTACGAGGTCCTCTCCGTCGAACGCACCGCCGACGGTGAAGAGATCAAGCGCTCCTATCGCCGACTGGCGATGAAGTATCACCCCGACCGGAACCCCGGCGATGCCGAGGCCGAGGCCCGCTTCAAGGAGTGCGCTGAGGCCTACGAAATCCTCTCCGACCCCGAGAAGCGAGCCCGCTACGACCGCTTCGGCCACGAGGGCCTTCGCGGCGGCGGCGCAGCCCAGCACGACTTCTCCCGCATGGATGTCACCGACATCTTCTCGATGTTCAGCGACATCTTCGGGGGCGGCGGCGGAGGCTTCGGCGGCGGAATGGGCGGCGGCGGCAGGGGGGGGCAGGCCCGCGGCTACGACCTCGAGACCGAGGTCCACATCACCCTCGAGGAAGTCCTCAAGGGCTGCGAGGAAGAGGTCGAGTTCACCCGGCTCGATGTCTGCGATCGCTGCACCGGCACGGGCGCCAAGCCCGGGACCAAGCCCATCAAGTGCAAGACCTGCGACGGCCAGGGCCGCGTCCAGCAGTCGGGGCTCGGCGGCATGTTCCGCATGGTCACCAACTGCCCCGCCTGCGCGGGCCGCGGCCAGGTGGTCAAGGAGTTCTGCGAGACCTGCCGCGGCAAGGGCCGCCAGCCCAAGAAGCGCACCCTCAGCGTCCGCATCCCGCCCGGAATCTCCGACGGACAGGCCGTTCGTGTCCGTGGCGAAGGGGAGCCGGCTCAGACTCCCGGCGGCGAGGGGCTTCGCGGCGACCTGCACGTCGTCGTCCGCATCCAGGATCATCCGCTCTTCAAGCGCGAGGGCGATCACCTGATCATGGAGATGCCCATCGGCTTCACGCAGGCCGCGCTTGGGGCCGAGGTCGAGGTCACCACGCTCGACGGCAAGCAGAAACTCACCATTGCCAGGGGCAGCCAGCACGGCACCCTCCTGCGTGTGCCCGAGGCCGGCCTGCCGAGCCTGCGCACCGGCCGCCGCGGCGACCTGATCGTCGTCACCAAGATCGAGATTCCCAAGAAACTCTCCGCCCAGCAGGAGAAACTCCTGCGTGAGTTCGCGTCGACCGAAAACCACGATGTCATGCCGGAAAGTCAGGGATTCTGGAAAAAGATGAAGGATGCTCTTCGCAAGGACGCCTGAGAGCGACGAGAATGGCGGCGGTGGACAATGGCCGGCCCCTCCTTCTGGCACGCCATTTGAACCTCCGACCGGCGGTTCAGGCAGCAACTGGGTAGTACTCGGGAAGCCATATCCCGACTGGAAGCGAGGTCCCGATGTTCGCACGAAAGCAGCACGAAGAAAGCAAGACCCCGCACGAGCATGGTCCGAAACACGGGCACCCGCACGCCGGCGGCTGCTGCGGCGGTGGTAGTTGTGGAAGCGCGGGGGGCGAGCCGCTGGCCGACGGCGACCCGGATGTGACCGCGAACCTGATCGACCAGATCACCGCCGAGCGCGATGAGGCGATCATGAACTGGAAGCGGTCGCTCGCCGACTACCAGAACTTCCAGCGCCGGGCCGCGCAGAACGAGACCGAGGCCCACCGTCAGGGTGTCACCAGCGTGCTCGGCAGCATCCTGCCCGTGCTGGACCACTTCGACCTCGCGCTGACGCAGAAGCCGACCGACGAGAGCGCGACGAAGATCCTCGAAGGCGTGAAGGTCATCCGTGCCGAGTTGATCCGCGCGCTCGAGAACCACGGAATCAAACTGATCAGCCCGCAGCCCAACGACGAGTTCGACCCCAACAAGCACTCGGCGATCACGCAACTCGCGGCCGCGGGTGTTGAGCCGGGGCGAATCAGCATGACCATGCAGCCCGGCTACATGCTCGGTGACCGCGTCATCCGCTCCGCCAAGGTCGGTGTGGCCCCAAAGCCGGAGTAAGCACCGAATGCCCACGTACGAGTACGCCTGCAAGTCCTGCAAGCACACCTTCGAAGAGTTTCAATCCATCAAAGCCGCACCGCTCAAGAAGTGCCCCGAGTGCGGGAAAAACACGCTCGAGCGGCTGGTGGGCACGGGCGCAGCGTTGATTTTCAAGGGCTCGGGCTTCTACCAGACCGACTACCGCTCCGAGGCCTACAAGAAGTCCGCAGAGGCCGAGACCAAGGCCGCCGCTCCGCCCGCCGAGTCAAAGCCCGCGGACACCAAGTCCGAAACGAAGCCCGAGACCAAAGCAGAAGCCAAGCCCGAAACCATGAGCGAGCCCAAGACCGCCAAGGCCGAGCCGCCGCGCTCGGCGAACAAGTCCGCCGCCAGGAAGTCCCGCAACTCCGCGGCGAAGAAGTGATCACTCGCGGCTTATCATCGGCGATGCCCATCGCCGGCCACGGAATCGACCTCGTCGAAATCGCCCGCATCCGAGCGATGCTCGATGAGCACGGCCAGCGCTTCCTCGACCGCTGCTTCACGCCGGCCGAGCAGGCGTACAAGGCCGACTCCCGCCGCCGCGTCGAGCACCTCGCCGCACGCTTCGCCGCGAAGGAAGCCGTCCTCAAAGCACTCGGAACCGGTCTGACCGGCGGCATCGCCTGGACCGACATCGAAGTCATCAGCGCCGCGAGCGGTGCGCCACAGATCGTGTTGCACGGCTCGGCGAAAGCCGCCGCGGCGAACTTCAGCATCACCTCGTGGGTCGTATCTCTCACCCACACCGACTCGCTCGCCATGGCGTCAGTCATTGCGATGGGCGCCCCCTCCAGGCCTTGATCGTCGTACCGCTCCTCCAAGCAAAAGACCCCGCCAGCCCGTGAGGCAAGCGGGGTCGTTGAGTTTGGTCTGCCTGCCCTTGGCGATCAGCCGCGCTTGGCAAGCAGGTCGCGGATCTCCGCCAGCAGTTTCTGGTCCGGGGTCGGCCCGGCGGGCGCCGCGGCGGGCTTCTCGTGTTCGAACCGCTTCCGAGCGGTGTTCATCATCTTCACCATCAGGAAGATGCAGAACGCCAGGATGATGAAGTTGATCACCACGGTGATGAAGTTGCCGTACGCCATGACCGGGCCCATCGCCCGCGCATCCGCAAGCGCGGGTGCCACGCCGTTCGCCGCGGTCGTCGCCGCTTCGATCTTGGTCCGGACGGCCTCGTTGAGCCCGATGTACATGTTCGAGAAGTCGGCCTTGCCGGCGATGCCGACGATCGGCATGATGACGTCGTTGATCATCGAGTTGATGATCGTGCCGAACGCGCCGCCGATGATCACTCCGACGGCCATGTCCATCACGTTGCCGCGCAACGCAAACTCGCGAAACTCCTTGACGAATCCCATGTTGGTGCCTCCAAAGGGGGTGTAGTACGAATCCTGTGCAGGGAAACGGCGACTCACTCAGCCCGGGAACTTGCCGGCCAGTTCTTTGATCGTGCTGCCCAGTTTGTCCATTGTCTCGCCCAGGTCGGTCGAGATAGCCTGCCACGTGTCCGCGCCTGCGGTCTTGAGTTTCGTCAGTTGATCGCCCGCTGCGCCGATCTGCTTCTCGGCCTCCGCCATGCCCGATGCGAACGTCGTCTTGAGGGCATCAGGCAGAGTCGTGGCCTTGGCTTTCAACTTGGCCACCTCGGCCTTGGCGGACTCGAGTCTTGGCTCGAGGGACGCCACCGCCTGATCGCGAAGTTTGACGAACGTATCGCCCGCCGCGGACTTTGCCGCGTCGATCGCGCCAGCCATGCCGGCGGGCGGTTTTGTTCCAGATCCCGCGGCTGCGGTCTCCGACTTCTTCTCGCATGCTCCAACGGAGAGAAGCAAGCCGACCAGGAATGCTGAGGGTGCTATTCGCATAAGTATTTCTCCTGACGCCCGGCACGCGTGGCGAGAATTCGCTGCGCGCCTGGATCGTGATGCTCAGCCCATGATAGGTCCGCATCCCCGTGGCCCCGCAAACCCACGGGTGCTCACTGATTTTGGTGTCTCGCACAGGCACGCTGGTGGCGAGAGCGGATATGCTCAGAAACTCCATGGCCCGGCACCGACGAATCCCGCGTGAAGCCCCGCGACCTGCGTCGAGTTCCTCCGCCTGGCTCTTCGTGCGCGAGTTCCTCCGTGCCCCGCGCGACATGGGCACGATGTTCCCGTGCTCGCCAGCGGTGGCCAAGGCCATGCTTCGGGACCTCGATCCAACGCAGTGGCGGGCAGCCGTGGAACTTGGAGCGGGCACCGGCGTGCTGACCCCAACCTTCTCCGACGCCCTTCCGGCCAACTGCAGGTTCGTTGCGATCGAACTCAGCCCCGCGCTCGCCGCCGAGTGTCGCTCCCGCGTCCCGGGGGTCGAGGTTGTCGAAGCCGATGCGGCGGACCTGATGCGCATCTGCATGGCGAAAGGGATGAACGCGCTCGATGCAGTATTCAGTGCGTTGCCTATTCGGCTGCTGTCGCCGTCCGCGCTGCGGGACCTGCTCCGTTCTGCCGCCGACCTGCTGCGCCCCGGCGGTGTGTTCTGCCAGGTGACCTACTGGCCCGCGGCCTTCCCTCCCGGAAGACAACTCCGCGACGAGGTTGCCGCGGCCATCGGCCCTGTGGAATCGGATAGACTCGTGGCCGGAAACGCCCCACCCGCGTGGGTGTTCCGCTGCATCAAGGCTCGTCCATGACGGTGTGATGTCTCTGGGGGAGGGGGGATTGTTCCAGGCAGAGGTACGATGTCCACACACCGAGTTTCCGGAATCCTCGCATATGTTGTCGCGGCCATCACATCTGTTGGCATCGCGGGTTGCGCCTCGACGCGCATCGAACTTGCTGAAAAGTTCGGCTACGCCAAGCGAGAGCAACTGTCGGACCAGGTGAAGTCGGCCCGGGACAGCCAGCAGGAAGCCAAGAAGCAGTTCGAGTCCGCGCTCGCCGAGTTCATCGCCGTGACGGGTGTCGATGTCAAGGACCTCGAAGCGCGTTACGCCAGGCTGAGCAAGGAGTACGATCGGAGCAAATCCCGGGCCGAGGCGGTCACGGATCGCATCGCCCGCGTGGAGCGTGTCGGCGAGGCCCTCTTCAGGGAGTGGCAACAGGAACTCAAGCAGTACAGCAGCGACACCATGCGCCGCGCCAGCGAGCGTCAACTTGACACGACGCGAACTCAATACGACCGCCTCGTGGGTGCGATGAAAGCGGCAGAGTCGAAGATGGCGCCGGTGCTCGCGGCGTTCAACGACCAGGTGCTGTACCTGAAGCACAATCTCAATGCACGGGCGGTGGCAGCGTTGCAGGGCACTGTGACGCAGGTTCAAGATGATGTCGCCGCACTCGTGCGGGAGATGGAGGCGGCGATCACCGAGGCGAACTCGTTCATCGATCAGTTGAGCGGAAACTAGCCCGGGTCGCGGCGATCGCCGCCTCCCGCGCGAGTTCGGCCAGTCCGCGACGCGGACAGGTGATCACGTTCTTTCCACGGTACCGCTCGCTCACCTTGTGCGCGAGTTCCGTGGATCCCCACAGCACAACCAGATCCGCCCAGGCGCAGTCCGCATCCGCATCGGCCTGATTGCGAGACCTCGTTCCGTCGATCAGCCGGAGTTCCAGGTTCGAGCCGGCGAGCCGCTGTGCATCCTCCCGTGTCGCCGGGTTACCGCCGACGATGCACAGCCGCGTCCAGCCGACCTGAGCGAACGCGGCAAGCATCTCTTCGATCCCGCCTTTGTTCACCGAACCGCCGCACACTTCGCAATCAGCCTGTGTTGCCGCGGGAACGATGGTGCGCTCCGTGGCGATGTTCGGGGCGCGGTTTGAACAGTCCCCGCGAGAGCATACCCGCATGAACCGGGCGGCGAGCAGTTGTGTGACGGCCTCGCGCTTGCTGACCGCGATGCGAGGCTTCCTGGGGTTCGAGAGTCCGGCTTCCTGCAGCGCCGGGTCGTAAAGACCGGCGTTGCCGCCATAGCCCAGTTCTCGCAGGAGATCCGCCTTCGCGATGTCTGGTCGGCCATCCATTACGCGGGCAAGCCGTGGGGGTTGGCGCGGAGCCGGATGATGACGAAGGTCACATCGTCTTTCTGAGGCGCTTCGCCGCGGAATGCTCGCAGTTCCTGCTCGACGACATCGGCGATGGTCTGTACGGACGCGCCGGCTTGTGCCCGGATGATTTCCCGCAGACGATCCTTGCCGAAATACTCTCCCGAGGCGTTGGTCGCCTCCCAGATTCCGTCGGTGCCGAGGAAGAGGATGTCGCCCGGCGAGAACCCGTCGCGGCGATACTCCTCGTACGCCGTCGCCTCGTCAACGCCGAGCGGCACGTCTCCGCCCTCGAGTTCCGCGAACGTGCCGTCGTGTGCGCGGAAGTGAATCGGCGGATCGTGACCGGCGCTGGCCCACCGGGCGCTGCCGTGGGCCGGGTCGAGGCTGAGCAGCGTCAGCGTCATGAACTGGAAGTTGCGATCGGAACTCAGCACGTGGTTGACCCGCTCCAGCATCTGTGACAGTTGGACATCCGTACCGGCGGGGCACCTGAGCGCAGCGCGGGCCGAGGCCATGAGCAGCGCCGCGGGAAGACCGTGACCCATGACGTCCCCGACGGCGATCAGCACCTCGTTTGAGCCGTGCCGGGCGATGTCGATGAAGTCGAAGTAATCACCGCCGGTTTCGTCGCAGTACCTGCAGCGCCCGACAATCTCCAGCAGTTCGTTCTTCGGATCGGCCTCGGGCAGGAGCGCCTGCTGCACATCGGTCGCCAACTCCATCGCCTGCCGAAGATCCACGGCTTCCTGGAGCCTGGGGACCATCGCATTGAACGATGCGGCGAGGCGGCCGATCTCGTCGTCGGAGTGCGGCGTGGCCCTTGCTGCGAAGTCTCCTTGCGCCAGCCGGTTTGCTGCGCCGGTGAGGTCGAGAACAGGCCGGACGATGCTGCGGGCCCGCAGCAGGGCCAGCCCCGCGGCGAGCAGGCCGACGGCAACCGCCGCGGCCAGTTGCTGCTGCGCCAAGCCGGCCGCCGCCGCGTTGAACTGCGAGGCGGGTTCGAGCGCGAAGACCGTCCAGTTCCTCATACGCATCCGTGCTGCGCCGGCCACCCACTGACTCAGAGTTCCGTCTCCAAAGCCGACAGTCGCTTCAAACGGCTTCGCATCCCATGGAGTTCGGTCGGCTTGACGGGCGGCGGCGAGGAGGTCCGGGGCTCCGAGCGGGTCGATGTGGTCGATGCTGTAGGTGGTGGCCGGATCGGCGGCGGCCTGCTGCTGCATGGTCAGTGGCGCGAGGCTGTGGAAGAGTGCCGCGGGTTGGGGATGAGCAATGACGACCCCGTGCGAATCGGCGAGCATCGCGAACCCCGAATCGCCGATGTGGACTTCGCGCACAATCTCCCATATTCGCTCCCCGCGGAGCTTGAAGACGGCAGCGCCGATGACGCGACGATCATCGCCGGGAGCACGAACAGGCGCGGCAAAGTACACGCCCGGCTCGCCGGTGGTCTTGCCGATGAGCAACTCGGAGATGTTCTCGATCCCTTCCAGCGCGTGCTGGCAGTAATCGCGGAAACTCAAGTCCTGGCCGATGTTCTTCGGATTGGTGCTGGTAATTCCGGTTCCCTGTGCATTCGTCACGAATGCGGACGCGCAGTCCGGATTCGTTTCCGCGGCCAGCAGGAGGCGACGATGCGCAGCCTTGTACACCGGATCGTCCTGACTGGATCGTGGCGCCAGGCAGAGCGCGACAACTCGCTCGTCCCCGGCGAATGACCGGACGAAGCGGGAGGTATCGAGGATGAGTTGATCGAGCCGGGAAGCGGTTGCACGCGCAAGCAAGGACGTGTTCTTCTCCGCCGCGGCCGTGAGTGCTGAGCGGCTTTGCTCACCTGTCCACCAGAGCGCGACGGCCAGTGGCACCAGCGAAGCAAGGAGGAGGTCTGCCGACATCCGAACGGCGATCGGCCATGAGCGTGGGCTCAACGCACGCGGGGCGCGGGGAGAGGTGACGGGCAGTGCTGAAGTCCCATCGGTCATTCCCGGAAGCGTACACGATCGTGAAGGCTTGCGGTGCGGCATGACCCACGCCCGGCTTGGCGCGATTCGGGACCTGCATACCACTTTGGAAGATGGGGCCGGCTGTCATGGACGAGACTGCGCCACGAACCGCGGTCGCGTGGCGATTCAGGTTGCCGGGATGCGAGAGGCAGGCTGTTGTACACGGCTTGATCCCTCCGCCACCCGAAGTCCCAATATGCCTGCTGCGATGAGAGCCACGCACATCCACTGCATCCAGTTCAGCCGTTCACCGAGGACAAGCCATCCCGCGAGTGCAGCGCCAAGGGCACCAACGCCCACCCACACGGTGTAGGCGATTCCCAGAGGAAGCGACTGCATCGCTCGCGACAGGAGATAGAAACTCACGATCATCGCTGAGACCGTGATGACGCTGGGCCACAGTCGTGTCCAGCCCTCGCTGAACTTCATGCTTGTGGCCCACACCACCTCGAACACTCCGGCGACGATGACGAGAATCCATGCGTGCATGGCGCATTGTTGCCGCCGGGCGGCCCGCGCGATGGTTCCGATGGTCTGCCGGTGAACGAGAGCGTGTCAGGAGCGATCAACACCCGTGTTGAGAAGAACAGCGGCAGCCCGCCAGTTCCCGGAATGATCACTCGACGAGACGTGCTCCCCGACCCCTTGGCAGGCGACGCGCGCGTGACGGTGGTGCGGCCTCCAGCCGCCGCTCAATCCTCCGGCAGTGCACAGGATCCGCCGTGCTTGGCGTGGTAGTCCTGGTGGTAGTCTTCCGCGGCGAAAAACGCCCCCGCGCTGCCGGGCTTGTCCGCCATGACGACTTCGGTCGCGATCTTCCTGCCTTTGAATCGCGGGTTGCTGGCCTGTTCCGCTACAAACTTCTTGGCTGCCTCAAACTGGGCCGCGTCCGCGGCGAAGATCGCGGAGCGGTACTGGGTTCCCACATCGGGTCCCTGGCGGTTGAGTTGGGTCGGATCGTGGTACTTGAAGAACCTGCCGAGCAGGTCGGCGTAACTGATTCTTGCGGGGTCAAACACGACCTTGACGGTCTCGGCATGCCCGGTTGTGTCTGTGCAGACGGCCTTGTACCCGGGGTCCTTGATGTGCCCGCCCATGTACCCGCTGACCGCGTCGATCACGCCGGGTGTCTGCTGGAAGCGATCCTCGACTCCCCAGAAACACCCGCCAGCGAAGTAGGCAGTCTCCGTCTTGAGTGGACGTGATGCGACGGGCCAATCAGCACCCTTCTCGACGAAGTCGAGCGAAGCGGAGTTCAGGCAGTAGCGAAGCCCGGTAGGCTTCGGGCCGTCTTCGAAGACGTGGCCGAGGTGCGCACCGCAGCGAGTGCAGAGAATCTCGACGCGCTGCATGCCGTGCGAGCCATCGCTTTCGTAGGCGATGTGGTCCTTGTCATACGGGGCGAAGAAACTCGGCCAGCCCGTGCCCGAGTCGAACTTGGCGTTTGACGCGAACAGCGGCAGGCCGCAGAGCCGGCAGACATACGTGCCCTCCTTCTTGTTGTCCAGGAGGGTGCCGCAGAATGCGGGCTCGGTTCCCTTGCGGAGGATGACTTTGGCCTCATCGGGCGTGAGTTTGCGGGCCAGTTCCTCGACCCTGGGTGTCGACAGCGGCGTGATGTCGTATGCGGCGCGGGAATACCGCGGCGCTGCGGCGGAGTCCTTGGTGCTTCGCACGGCGTCCTTCCTTTTCTGAGTCTGCTGCACGAGTTCGGCGAGGCTCGACTGATCGCCGGATGGCGGGGGAGCCGAACGTGGTGCGAAGGCCAACATTCCGGCGGCCGAGACCGCGATGGCGATCGCGAGCGTACCCAGCATCGCAAGCGGCTTCATGAGCGGGTTCCCCTTCCTGAGTGGTACCGATGATAGGGGCTCGTGCGAGTTCGCCGGAACTCGGGCCCCTCCGAGGTTCGATGTCCGGGGTGGGTGTGCATGCGGGAAATGGGACGGACGTTGGCGGCTCGCTGCACACTATCATGGAGCGTGCTCGATCTGAACACCCTATCTCTGCCCGACCTGTATACCGAACTGGCCCGCACGGGGTTCATTCGCCGCCTGCTGGAACTCGCCCGGGATGAAGATCTTGGTCCGATTGCAGCCGAACATGGCTGCGGGCTGCCAAATCGGCGGTGGCTTGATCACGACGTCACATCCGCCGCGGGGATCGAGCCGCGCATCACCGGCGCCGCGGATCTGGTCGCCCGTCAAGCCTGCACGGTGGCGGGGCTTGCGACTATTCCGGAGTTGCTGGAGGTGTTCGGCACCACGGCTCGCTGGACCTCGCACGCGGCGGATGGCGAGCGTGTGGCGGCCGGCACCTGTCTGGGGAGGCTCGACGGTCCTCTGGCGGAGATCCTGTCGACCGAACGCACGATTCTCAACATCGTCGCGAGGCTGTCCGGCGTCGCGACGCGCACGGCCGAGTTCGTGGCCCAACTCGACGGTCTGGGGGCCCAACTTCTCGACACGCGCAAGACGACGCCCGGCATGCGTGTGCTGGAGAAGTACGCCGTGCGCTGCGGCGGCGGGTTCTGCCACCGCATCGGGCTGTATGACGCCTTGCTCATCAAGGACAACCACATCGCCGGAATCCCGCCCGATCGGCTCGCGGCTGTCGTTCGTGCGGCGGTTGATCGGGCCCGCGGTGCGGTCGCAAAGAGTGGGGGAGCAGGGGGGCTCCGCTTTGCGGAAGTCGAGGTCGACTCCCTCGATCAGTTGCGGGCACTGCTCGCCGCGGGCGGAGCAGGCACCGACATCATTCTCCTCGACAACATGTCCGTGGCCATGCTTCGGGACGCCGTCCGTCTGCGCAACCAGTCCGGTGCAAGGGTCCTGCTCGAAGCCTCCGGTGGTGTGCGACTTGACACGGTCCGGGCGCTGGCCGAGACCGGTGTTGACCGGATCAGCGTCGGAGGCCTTACGCATCAGGCCGTCAGCATCGACCTTGGGCTCGATGTCGTCTAGTCAGACCAGTTCACACACTTGGCGCGAGTTCAAACCTGCCATGTCCATCTTCTCCAAGATCATCCGCGGCGAGATTCCCTGTCACAAGGTCTACGAGGACCCCCAGGTCTTCGCGTTCCTCGACATCGCCCCGCTCTGCCCCGGCCACACACTCATTGTTCCCAAAGAAGAGAAGGCCACGCTCGACCAACTCAGCGACGAGGCGGCCGCGGCGATCGGGCGAGCCCTTCCCCGCCTCTGCCGCGCGGTGATGAAGGCGACCGGGGCGACGTCCTACAACATCCTGCAGAACAACGGAGCGGAGGCACACCAGGCCGTCTTTCACGTCCACTTCCACATCATCCCCAAGTTCGAGGATGGCCGCGGTCTGGGGATCGGCTGGAAGCCGGGGAAACTGGATACTTCGGCCGGGAAGGAACTGGCCAGCCGCATCGCCGCGGCGGTCTGATCCGACGCCATCGCGATTTCGCCGTACCATGGCACCGATGCCGACCACGACCGAGGCACAGATCCGTCAGATTCGGAAACTCCCTGCGCTGCTGGTGAACCAGATCGCCGCGGGCGAGGTGGTCGAACGCCCCGCATCGGTCGTCAAGGAACTCGTCGACAACGCGCTCGATGCCGGCGCAGGGCGCATCACCATCGAACTTCAGCAGGGGGGGATCGAACTCATTCGCATTACGGATGACGGTTCCGGTATCCCGCCGGATCAACTTGCGCTTGCCCTCGCCCCGCACGCCACCAGCAAGGTCTCGACGGTGGATGACCTCGATCGCATCGCCACGTACGGCTTCCGTGGCGAAGCCCTGGCGTCGATCACGTCCGTCGCTCGTGTCAGCATCCGTTCTCGCACCGCCGCCGACACCGGCGCGAGCGAAGTTCGGGCAGAGGGCGACCGTACCGATCCTGTGCAGCCCGCCGCGGGACCGGTGGGCACGTGCGTCACCGTCCGCAACCTGTTCTTCAATACACCCGCCCGCCGCAAGTTCCTCCGCACGCCATCCACGGAGCAGGGCCACTGCATTGAGATCGCCGGCGACCTGGCCATCAGCCATCCCGCCGTGGGTTTCACCATCATCGCCAACGACAAGCGCATGCTGGAAGTCCCGCCGAACCAGTCTCCGCGCGAGCGTGTGCTGGCCGTTTTGGGCAAGGAACTCGCCCCGGAGTTGCTGGAGGCGAGCCTGGATGAGTTTGATGACGCACGCGGGGTGGCTCTCTGGGGACTGATCGGTCGGCCGTCGATAGCCCGTGCGGCCGCGAAAGCGATGAAGATGTTTGTGAACGGCAGGCCGGTGCGGGATCGCACGCTGCAGCACGCCATCCGCGAGGCGTATCGCGGCCTGATCGAGCCGGGGCGCTATCCCACGGCCGTGGTGATGATCGAGATGGACCCCGGCGCGGTCGATGTCAATGTTCACCCGCAGAAGACCGAGGTTCGCTTCCGCGATCAGTCCCTTGTTCATTCCGCTGCCCATCGCGCCGTCAAGGATGCGCTGCAGCGTGCGGACCTCACGCCGCAGATCGGCCGCACGGGCTTTGGCGCGGCTGGTCGGGGGTGGGGCCTGTCGGGTGGATCAGCGCAGGGGTATCTGGCATCCGGGCCGGGCGATGTCGCAGGCAGCCGCGAGGGGTACGGCGCCCAGGCGACCGGCGACGAGCCCTCTCGCATCAGCCGGTTCGTCGAGTACTTCCGCCGGCCCGCCGTGAGCCAGCCGCAGGAGCGGATTTCCCTCGATGCCCTGCGCGAAGCGATGAAGCCATGCGAGCGTGAATCCGGCGAGACGGCTGCTGCGGACGCGTTTCAGACGGAAGCCGCACAGATGCCGCCGCTCTCGCCGCCGCGACCCGCTGAACGCGTGCTGCAGGTGCACAATCAGTACGTGGTGACGGAGGATGAGCAGGGGCTGGTGATCATCGACCAGCACGCGCTGCACGAACGCGTGATGTTCGAGTACCTGCTTGCCCGCCTCGCGGTGGTCGGCGGGGAGGAGGGTACCGCGGCGGCAGGCCTTGAGAGCCAGCGGATGCTCGTGCCCGCGGTGGTGGAGGCGACGGCCTCGCAGGTTGCCCGTGCGGATGAGTTGCGTCCGCTGCTGGAGCGGATCGGCATGAGCGTCGAGGCGATCGGCCCGACCAGCCTGGGGGTTCAGGCGTTCCCGACATTCCTGTTCGACAAGGGCGTCGAGCCGGGCGAGTTCCTTCGCGAGATGCTCGAACGCGCTGAGGCCGAGGGTTTCTCTCCCGGCAAGGAAGAGACGCTTCACGAGATTCTTGACATGATGGCGTGCAAGGCCGCGATCAAGGCCGGCGACCGCATGAGCCAGCCCGAACTCATCGAACTGATCCGGTTGCGGGATGCTGTCGGCCGCTCGAGCAACTGCCCGCATGGCCGTCCGACGTCCATCCGGCTTCCGATCGCCGAACTCGATCGCCGATTCGGACGGGCATGACGGCCGGACGGGGGGGGACTGCACTTGCCGCCGGGATCGACGTCTACTTGAACTCGGCGAGAGCCTCGTCGAGGTGGTGGCGGAACTCGCGACTGGTCACCTCGCGCCGGCGTGCTTCGAGTGCTGCGCGTGCTGCCGGTGTGTGGATCTTTCCCAGTGCGCCGGCCGCGCCGTAGCGCATCCGCTGCGAAGTCTCGTTCATCATGGAGGAGAGCGCGGCGATGGCGCTCTGCTCATCATGCTTGGCGAGTTTGGCGATTGCCTCGGCGGCAGCCTCCCGCGTCAGTTGCTCATTCCCGGGCAACGAAAGGCGGATGGCCCCTCCGAGCGCCTCGGCGGTGTCGAAGTCCGCCCACGCCCGCAGCGCCTCGCGCCGGATTCGGTCGGAGAAGGAGTCGGTGGCGAGCCCCTTCTGAATCAGTTCGGCGCCATCGGCGGCTCGCATAGTTCCTACGCCCCGCACCGCCGCGGCCCGAACGGCGACGGAGGGATCTCGGTGAAATCGTTCGGAGAGTTGCGCAAGGACGCGGGCGCGCGTCGCATCGTCGGTGGTGCCGCCGGGAGCCGCCGCGCGGGCCAGTTGCTCGATCACGGCCTTTCGCACGCGAGCGTCTTCGATCGAGCGGTGGGCGAGCACGGCGAGGGCGGCCCCTGCGTTGCGGTCCGGAAACGTCAGCGGCAGGGCCGCCGCGTTATCCGCTTTTTCGTCATCGCTGTCGACTGTCGGATTGGCCATTCGCCCGAGGGCCTGTGCGGCACGCTGGCGCAGCCCGTGGTGCAGGGCGGGGTTTTCCACGATGGATGTCAGCGCGTCCAGGGCGGCCACGATCTGCGGGTGTGGTGGGGAGTCCGGTCGCTTTGGGGCGACGGTCTGAGCCAGCGCCGCCGCGGCCTGCACCCGCGCGGCAAGCGTGGGGCCGTCGTGGAGTTGCGCCAACCAGAGTTCGGCCCCGCGTGGCTCCGGCCGCTCGATGTGGACATCGGCGAGCACCGCGAGACGCGGATCGAACACCACGGCGAGCGGTTCGCCATCCAGAACGGTCTCGAACTCCGTGCTGGTCTTGTCGACGGCGATATCGAGCCAGCGTGTCCCGGCGGGCGTTCGCACCCAGACCGGCAGAGTGAACGCGTACGCCGGCGAGTCGCCGTCGATGCGCTGCGTCTGCTCGACGGTGATCGCGAGCGTCTGCGAGTCGCTCTTCCATTCGTGCCGGATTCGGAGTCGGGGCACTCCCGGCCTGCGGCACCACTGCTCGAAGAACCGCTGCAGGCTTACTCCTGCCACATCTTCGAGTGCGCGGCGCAGTGCGTACGTCTCGGCGTTACTGTCGCGCTGCCGGTCGATATAGGTCGCCATGCCGCGGAAGAACGCTTCGTCTCCGAGATGCTCACGAAGCATGTGCAGCACCGCCGAGCCCTTGGCGTATGGATTCGCCGCCCGGTCGAAGACCTCGACGGGATGTCCGTAGCACTTGCACTGCATGGGCGGGTCGAATGGGTCTTCGCCGCGGTCCTGCGATGCGATGCCCTCCATGTCCTCGAGGATCCCCCAGAGATAGGCATCGTTGTCGGGGGTCAGTGTTGACCCGCCGGAGTTGCGATACTGCTCCCAGAGTTTCTCGCAGTAGGTGGCCAGCCCCTCGTTCAGCCAGATGTGCTCCCATGATCGGCACGTGATCAGATCCCCAAACCACTGGTGGGCAAGTTCGTGGCTGATCAGGCTGTCCTCATCGCCGTCGAGCAGGGCCGTGCGGTCAAGCAGGGTCGTGTCGATGAGCGTTGTGGCGCTGGTGTTCTCCATGCCGCCCCAGGCAAAGTTCCACACCAGGACCTGTCCGTACTTGTCCCACGGGAAGGGCTCGTCGAACAGGCGCTCGAAGAGCGCGACCATTCGCGGCGTCCGACCGAAGGTCGCTGGGATGTATGCCGCCTGACCGGGCGGAACGAACACGGGCATCGGCACCCGTGAACCGGCCGGTGCGACATCGACGGAGTCAAACTTTCCCACAACGAGAGACACCAGATACGCGACATGCTCGCGATCCTGACGCCAGTGGAAGCGCTCGGTCGCACCGGCCCGCTCGTGCGACTCGAGCCGGCCGTTGGAGATCGCGGTGTACCCGGAGGGGACGGTCACCACGATCTCCGTCGACTGCCGCTCGTTCGGGAAGTCCGCGCAAGGAAACCAGTACCTCGAGGACTCTGATTCGCCCTGGGTGTGAAACTGTGCGGCTCGGCCGGGATAGGCGGGGGACTCAACTGTCCAGATGACTCCCTCCGTCGGCTCCACGACGCTGTAGGCCACCCGCACGTCGACGCGCTGGCCGAGTGCGACGGGGGGATCAAAGCGAATGGCCAGT
Organism: uncultured Phycisphaeraceae bacterium; assembly: GCA_964409775.1. Taxonomy (GTDB): domain Bacteria; phylum Planctomycetota; class Phycisphaerae; order Phycisphaerales; family UBA1924; genus JAHBXL01. The sequence continues at coordinate 122,937 of CAYPEI010000005.1, forward strand.
TCCTCATTGGGGAGATCATGGTTGAAGGACACTCGGAATCCAACGCACTCAACCGAAGAGACGTGCATCTCCGCGGCATTCAGCCGCAGCGTTGATAGCGGCCTTCCGAGCGGTTCGAGCGAGATTGTCGCGACACCGTCGAATCTCGGGGTGTTCATGTCCGCGATAGTGAGGTCGAGCCGGATGTGGCGGATGTCCGCGCTTCGGTGCGGCGGATAGTTCAGCCGGCTTCTCCCGGAGGCGGCGTCAAACCACAGAGACTGGGCAGCGCCGGGCGCCGCGGCATCATCGGTCTCGGGTTGAACTGCAACCGGCCAGGCCGCGATCAGAGAGATCAAGAGAGCGGGAGCGAGCATTGTGCGTTGCGCTTTCTGGGGTCCCAGCCGAGCGAGGTGGCCCCGATGGATGGATCCGAGTGGAGAGGACCGGCTTCGTGAACCGACGCGAACCCTCAGACTGCTACGGCCCCGCTCGAGCGACCGCCTCGGCCCGATCGAGACGGGCCGACTCCGCGGCCATGGCGACGGGGAGGTCGTCGTCATCCGGGCCGATGGAGTCCAGTTTCCGGGCAAGTGCGGCCATGGCGGCGGGTTCGCCAGACAGCGCCAACTCCGCCGCGGCTCTCGCCCTCGCGGCAAGGGTGGGCCCGTGCTCGAGTTGCCGGATCCACGCGTTGAGATCCTGCCCGATCTCGTGATCACAGAGCACGGTCATGCCGGGATCGACGCTCACGCTATCGGGCCGGCGCGGGAGTTGGAAAGTCCCCTGGCCGGTTCTGGAGTCACAGACCACGAACACGGTCCGGCCGCGGCGGTCGCCCTCCGGCAGTTCCAGCCATACCGGGAGCACGAACGCATACGCCGGGTTGTAGGCGTCGATCAACTGGGTCTGCTCGACACGGATGGTGAGTGTGCCCACGGACGAACCCTCGCTCGAATCGGTCCCTTCCCAGGCAAGGTCGACGCGCAGTTTCGGGTGGCCGGGTCGGAAGACCCACTGATCAAAGAACCGCTCGAGCGACTCGCCGCTGGCTTCTTCCAGCGCGAGTCGGAAGTCGTCTGTCTCCGTCTGGTTGAAGCGATGCGTAGCGAGGTAGTTGCGTACTCCCTTCCAGAACAGGTCCTCCCCGAGACGCTTCCGGAGCATGTGCAGCACCACACCGCCTCGGTCGTAGGGATTCTCCGCGGCGTAGAACCGCTGGTCGGGGTTTCGGTACAGGTTTGTCACCAGCGCCGTCGCCCGGGGGCTTGTTCGGCCGCTCGTCCGTGCGATGACCGACGACAGTTTCTCGTAGATGACACCGTCGTAGCGCTGGCGGCCGCGACTCTTCTCGGCCCAGAGCGCCTCGCCAAAGGTCGCCCACCCCTCGTTCAGCCACAGGTGCTCCCACGAACGGCATGTAACCAGATCTCCGAACCACTGGTGGACCAGTTCGTGGGCGATGATCCCGTCGACGGCGCCGCCGGCGCCGCCCCTTCCGAACATCCCCTGCAGCGTGGTTGCGGACGTGTTCTCCATGGCGCCCGCCGCGAAGTCCCGACACAGGATCTGGGCGTACTTGTCCCACGGGAATGGTGTGCCGAACAACTGCTCAAAGTGGGCGATCATCGCGGGCGTGTTCGCAAAGTTCTGACGGACCGCCTCGCCGGCTCCGAGCGGGCCGTACACCGGCATCGCCAGACCGGGCCGGGCCGAGCCGGGCCCGCCGAGATTCGCGACTTCGAACCGGGAGACGACCAGCGTCACGAGGTAGAAGGCGTGCGGGGCGTCCTGCACCCAGTGGTAGGTCCGTCGGCGCGGTTTCCCGCCTGTCGCGGGGTGATGGGTGATCGAGGCCAGCCTTCCGTTCGAGACGGCTTCGTACGGGTCGGGCACGGTCACCACGATCTCGGTGGCGAGCCGCTCATTGGGGAAGTCGTGACAGGGAAACCACAGGTGGTTGCTCTGCGGCTGCCCCTGTGCATGGCACATGAAGTCCTCTTCGGGCGTGCGGCGATCATCGGTGGAGAACGTGAGGCCCGCGCCGCGGCCACCGGGCTTGTCGGCGGAGTAGGTGATCCGCAGGCGTGCCCTCGCATCAACCGCGAGCGCCTTCGGAAAGCGAACAAGCAGTTTGTCCTTGGTCGGGCGTTCGAAGTCGCACGCGGAGCCCGTGCCGGAGTCGCCTTCGAAGTACGTGACGCTCTGCACTGTGAGCGCGGGGCCGCAGTCCAGCGTCAACGAGGGGCGCGGGCTTCCAAGTCCGGTGAACCAGAGTTCCTCGACCGCGTCGAACTGCGGCTTGCTCATATCCGGGATTTCGAGCGTGAGCCGCAGGCGCGTGTAGTCGACGAGCACATCCGGCGGCCAGACGCGGCGGTCCTGCCCGGTGTCCGGATCAAGCCGCGGATCGCTTTCCTGACCCGTGGCGGACTGGGTCGTCGCTGAAACTGCGAGCAGGACCGACACAAGGCTCAGGACGGGGAAACGGTGCAGCATGCGCTCATGGTACCGCAAAGGGCGGAATGGTGTCCCTTTGACGCCCTGGTGCTGCCCGATTGGCTCAGCCCTTTCTCCAGAGTCCGCCGCCGTACACGGCCGCCGGGCCGAGGTCTTCGGCGATTCGGATGAGTTGGTTGTACTTTGCGTTTCGGTCCGAGCGGCATGGTGCGCCGGTCTTGATCTGCCCGCAGTTGGTCGCCACGGCGAGGTCGGCGATGATCGCATCCTCGGTCTCGCCGGACCGGTGGCTCATGACGGCGGCATAGCCGTTGCGATGGGCGAGATTCACGGCGTTAAAGGTCTCGGTCAGGGTGCCGATCTGGTTGACCTTGACGAGGATCGCATTGCCGCAGCCCTCGTCGATGCCTCGTTGCAGGAACTTCGGGTTCGTGACAAACAAGTCGTCACCCACAAGTTGCACCTTTGCACCAAGGGCCGTCGTCAGGTCCTTCCAGCCCTTCCAGTCACCCTCGGCAAGGCCGTCCTCGAGCACACGGATCGGGTACTTCCTGCACCAGGCGCTCCACAACTCGATCATGTCATCTGAAGATGCGATCTTCTTTGGGTCGCTCTTGAAGAAGCAGTAGCCCTTCTTCTTCTTGGCCGCGGCCTCGCTCCAGAGTTCGCTCGTTGCCGGGTCGAGCGCGATGAAGACCTGGCGGCCCCAGTCGTACCCGGCCTTCTCGGTCGCTTCCTCGAGCAGCCGGAGGGCGTCTTCGGGGCTCTTGAGGTTTGGCGCGAAGCCGCCCTCATCGCCCACCGCGGTGGACAGGTCCCTCTGGTGGAGGACCTTCTTGAGCGCGTGGTAGATCTCCACTCCGCACCGGAGGGCGTCATCGAAGTTGTCGAACCCCCATGGCTGGACCATGAACTCCTGGAAGTCGATGTTGTTGTCCGCGTGCTTGCCGCCATTGAGGACATTGAACATCGGCACGGGCAGCACCCGTGCGCTTGTTCCGCCAAGGTAGCGGTACAGCGGCAGTTCGCACGCCTGCGCTGCGGCCTTGGCGCACGCCATCGATACACCGAGAATCGCGTTCGCGCCCAGCGCGCTCTTGTTCTCGGTGCCGTCCATCTCGATCATCGCCCGGTCGATCTCTTCCTGCTCGCGGCAGTCCATCCCCTCGATGGCCGGGCCGATCCGGTCGAGTGCGTTGTCGACCGCCTTGAGCACGCCCTTGCCCAGGTATGCGCCCTTGTCCCCGTCTCGCAGTTCAACCGCTTCGTGCTCGCCCGTGCTTGCGCCGGACGGCACCGCGGCCCGGCCGATGATGCCGCTGGAGAGGCCGACTTCGACTTCGACGGTCGGATTGCCGCGTGAGTCGAGGATTTGGCGTGCGTGAACGACCTGGATATCGAACATGCCTGGGAACTCCGTGGGTGATCTTGAGAGGGCTCCGCGGGATTCGGGGTGCGATGGTAGTGCTTCGGGCGGGCAGGTGCCGCCGGGGAGTCTCTGCGCCGTTTTTTCGGCACTCGCGACACCCCGCGGCACGCGGATGGGGTATCTTTATGGAGAAGCGAGACGCACAGATGCCCCTGACCCCGGAGACATTCGCCTCGCGAGCAGCGCGCATGAAGGCCGACCTGGCCGAGCAATCGCGCCGCGTGCAGGGTTTGCTTGAAGCGGCCTTTGATGCCGCGTTTTCCGGCGATGAAGCCGCGGCGCGGCGAGCGATCTCGATGGACGAGATCATCGATCGAGTCGATGTTGACCTTGAAAAGGCAGCGGTTCAACTGCTGACCGAGGCGACGCGCGAAGGGGCGCAACTGGCGGCTGAGCAACTTCGGCTTGTCCTGACGATCGTGAAGGTCAACAACGAACTGGAGCGTATCGCGGATGCCGGGGTGACCGTCGCCGAGAATGTTCCGGCGCTGATCGCCCAGAAGACCCGGCTGCCCGATGCGCTGCGAGTGATCACCAACTCGGTCGTGGGGATTCTCCGGGACGCGACGAACTCGCTCGAACGCAACGATCCGGCGCTCGCGAAGATCGTGCTCGCCTCGGAAGATGCGGTCGAGGAGTTCAAGAAGGCGATCCTGCGGGACCTGACCTCCCAGGTCGCCAATCGCACCATGACGGTCGAACTCGCTTTTCGGCTGCAGGAACTCACGTCCCAGTGCGAAGCGATGGCCGCGCATTGCACCAACATCGCCGAGCAGGCCCTGTATCTGGCGACAGGCAAGATCGTCCGGCACATGGCCGGTCATTGGGAAGAGGTCCCGCAATCCTGACGATCCGGACGCCGTTCCCGGCGTTCAGCCGGTTCGATGTCGGGGTCGAGTCAAGGGTCCGGCAGGTGGTGGGGGGCGTGTGCTCGCAGGGGTGGCCTTGTGTCCGAACTCCCGGCAACCATCGGCCCGTATCAGATCGAGCGGGAACTCGGCCGCGGGGGCATGGGGATCGTGTACCTCGCGGTTGATCCGAGACTCGGCCGCCGGGTCGCGATTAAACTCCTGCCGAGCGACGTGGCGGGCGATGCGGATCGACGGGCGCGTCTCCGACGGGAAGCCCGGGCACTCGCCTCGCTGAATCACCCCAATGTCGCGACACTCCACTCGATCGACGAGGACGACGGCCGCCTGATGCTCGTCATGGAGCACGTCGACGGCGAGTCGCTCGGAGCGGCGATCGCCCGAGTCCGGCCCTCGATCAACGTGGTGATCGGCTGGTGCGAGCAGATCGCCCGCGGGATGGCCGCGGCCCACGACGCGGGCATCCTTCACCGGGATCTCAAACCGGCGAACATCCGCATCCGTCCGGACGGCCTGGTCAAGGTGCTGGACTTCGGACTTGCCCGCGCCGCCCGAACCAGCCCATCCAGCGTTGCCGAGACGGTCAGCAGTATCGGGCTGCACACCGTCGCGGGCGGTGTCCTTGGCACCCCGGGGTACCTCGCGCCGGAGCAGGCCCGCGGCGAAGAAGTCGACCGCAGAGCGGATGTCTTCAGTTTCGGGTGCGTGCTGTTCGAGTGTCTTGCCGGCCGACCGGTCTTTCGCGGAGCGTCGAACGCGGAGTTGCTGGCGGCGGTGATGCGCGATGAGCCGGAGTGGTCGCTCCTTCCGCAGGAGACGCCGACATCGCTCCGAGGTCTGCTCGAACGATGCCTCGCCAAAGACCCGCAGCAGCGACTGCGTGACCTGGCCGATGCCGCGCTTGAACTGCGCGACGCTCTGCGTCCGCCGGACGGGGATGTCCGTCGTGGGTCCGCGGCTGTTCGTCCGACACCCAACAACCTGCCGCGTGAACTCACCTCGCTGATCGGACGCGAACAGGAACTCGCCAGGGTGGGAGAACTGATCCGGACGGCGCCGCTCGTGACGCTGATCGGGTCTGGAGGGTGCGGGAAGACGAGGCTGGCGCTCCGCGCGGCGCGGGCGGCGCTCTCCGAGTTTCCGGATGGCGTCTGGTTTGTCGATCTGAGCGCCATCAGCGATGCCGCGGATGTCCCGGGGCTTGTGGTCCGCACCATCGGTGTGCCCGCGGGCGAACGTGTCGATCTCCCGAACGATGAGCGCCTTGCGACAGCCCTCGCCGGATCCCGCGCGCTCGTGGTGCTCGATAATGCCGAGCATGTGCTCGACGGCGTGCGAGGAGTCGTTCAGATGCTCGCCGACAGATGCGACGCTGTGCGACTGCTGGTCACCAGCCGAGAGCCACTCGGTCTCCGGTTCGAGCAGGTGTATCGGGTTCCTTCGCTGAGTCTGCCCGACTGCTCGCTTCGCAAGCCCGACCTCGCCTCGATTGAGCGCAGTGAGAGCGGGAGGCTGTTCCTCGATCGCGCGAGGCTTGCCGACCCTGCGTTTACGCTCAGTCCGGAGGACGCTCCGGTCGTCGCCGACCTGTGTGCAAGGCTGGACGGCATTGCCTTGGCGATTGAACTCGCCGCGGCACGCACGGCGACCATGTCTGTACGTGATATCGACGAACGCCTGAGCAACTCGCTCCGGGTGCTCACCCCAAGTGCAGCGGGTGGTTCCGTGCCGCGGCACGCCACCATCCGCGCGGCGATCGAGTGGAGCGTGCACATGCTCCCTCCGGACGAGGCGGCGGTGTTTGAACAACTCTCCGTTTTCGCGGGCGGATGGAGTCTTGCCGCGGCGGAGGCGGTGTGCGTTGCGGCGGGCGATACGGCTGCCGGGACTGCTCGAGGCATCGACGAACTGCTGGCCCGGCTGGTTTCACGATCGCTGGTGCAGCCGACTGTGAACACCGGCAGATATCGGCTGTTGGAGACGGTGCGCCAGTTTGCGCAGGAGCGGCTCGTGATCTCGGGAGAAGAGATCCGCGCGAGAAATCGCCACGCTGACTACTTTCTGAAGATCGCGGAACGTTCCGCGGAGGCCACACCGGGTTCCAGTTCTCCCTCCCTTGCCGCGATCGATGGCGATTCCGAGAACATTCACGCCGCATTGGCCTTCCTCGAGCGCGATCCGGCGAGTGGTGAGCGCTTTTCTCGTCTTGCGCTCGCAACGTACAAGTGGTGGTATCTTCACGGCCTCTTCGAGGAGGCGACACGTTGGCTCTCATCGGCGATTTCTCGCAGGGCTGGGAGCAAGGAACGCCTTGATGCCGCGCTGGCGATCGGTGAAGGAACCATCGCTTGGGGAGCGGGCAGATTCCGAGACGCTCGCACGGCGTTCGAGCGGAGCCTTGGAATCTGGGAGCAACTGAACGATCCTGCGCGAATCGCCGGGATGCTGAGCAATATCGCGATTGCGAACGACCGACTTGGCGATCGTGCCGCGGCGAAACACTGTCACCAGCGTGCGGTCACGCTTTACAAGCAAATCGGTGATCGACAGGGACTCGCCTTCGCACAACTGAACCTCTCCTCAACACTGGTTCACGAAGGAGATCTGGACGGCGCTCTCGCGACAGTCCGCGACGCACTGCCACACCTTGAAGCGATTGGCGACCGGCATCGCGTCGGGGTCGCTCTGCACAATCTGGGCGAGATCCTCACCCGCCGGGGAGAAGCCGGTCCAGCCGTTACTGAACTTCGTCGGGCGATTCGCGAGAAGAAGCAGATCGGGGATGAGCATGGAGCAGTCCACTCGACTTTGTGGCTTGCCTTCGCGCTTGCCGTGGCCGGTGAAGGGGCCGAAGCGGCCGATGGACTTCGAAAACTGAAGGAAGCGTTCGAGCAGCGAGGACTGCGACTTGCAGGTGATGAACGGGCGATCCTGTCGCGGACGTGCGAAACACTGGCCCGCGAACTTCACGATCCCGATCTGGCCGAACTCGCATCCGCTTGGCCATAGCCTGATCAGGCGATCGTCGAATAGCCAAAAAGGGGTGAGTTCGATCTGTGCGACAAGGCGGTATCATGTGTTTAGCGGCGGTCCACCAAAGTCCCTCTCGTGGAGTACTCAAACATGAAAGCGGTTTGCCTCATCCGGACATGCACTTTGGGTGTGCTCTTGGGACTCGTGTGCGGTTGCGCGACGAACGGGCCGACTGCACCAGCCGAAACGGAGTCCACGAAGTCGATCTTGGCCGAAGCCGTGCCGATCGGCCTCAAGTTTGAGATTGACGGAGCCGCCCCAAACCGCACGCTGAAGATCAGCCCGGTGTTGAATGGCGACACCGCAGTCGGAAGCGTGTACCGGTTCATGTACGATGTGCGCTATGTGACGCCGATTCCAAAGGACGTTCACGCCGATCCTGAGCAGTACCTCGATCTTTCGGATCCTTTGCGGACGATCGAAATTGCGACCAACGGCGCCGGACTGGACATCGCGGTTCCGTTGATCGAGAAGGCGCCCGGTTCTCCGGCGATGGAGGTGTTCGTGTCCGTAGCGCTGTGGCGAACCGGCAACTACAAGGCTGGCACTGCAAACTCGATTACAGTCACCTACGCGGCGACAAATTGACCTTCTCCTCCCGCCAAGCCCACAGCTAACTACTCGCAGGCTCCCGTAGGCTTTCAATCTGATGCGTCGAACGCGACCGTATGCGAGTACCGCGTTCGTCTGTGCTTACCCCGGTGGCGGCGATTGCAGCCGCGGCCGCCTGTACATCTTCGCCTTCAAGAAAAGGCCCAAGACTCAGCCGCACCGCGCCTTCTCCGTGCGGTGGTGCGGTCCCCAGCATCTGATGCACGAGCGGTGCGCAGTGCAGTCCTGCGCGGCAGAGAATCCCGAACTCCGTCTCAAGCACCGTTGCGAGTTCCGCCGGTGAATACGCCGCGTGTGTAAAACTCACCACGCCCACTCGCTCCGCGAGCGGCGCATCGCCCAGGACGGAGACGCCATCGTCGCCCATGGCGAGGAGCGATTCGAGCAATGGCGCAAGCAGGTCCAACTCGTGCCGTCGAACAGCCTCGATTCCACGTTCGAGCAGCCACGCGACGCCTTCGGACAGACCGACGATTCCAACGGTGTTATGCGATCCCGCCTCGTACTTTTCCGGCATCGTCACCGGCTGAGTCTCCTGCTCCGACACGCTCCCGGTTCCGCCTTCACGGAACGTGGCAAGACGCCGCTCGATCCCCGGTCGAATGGCCAGAGCGCCCGTTCCGGTAGGCCCCAGCAGTCCCTTGTGTCCGGGGAAGGCGAGTAGGTCGATCTCCGCCGCGGCCATATTGAGCGGCACATGGCCGAGCGATTGCGAAGCATCCACAATGAACAGCGGCCGATCCGAATCTTCGGCAAGGCCCCGGAGGCGAGGACCGATGTGGTCGATCGCCTGGACGCTTCCGGTCACATTGCTCGCGTGGTTGATGGCCACGATCGCGGTCTCCCCGGGGCGGATCGCGAGGAGCAGTGCGTCCGGGTCAACCTGCCCGGTTGAGGGGTCGGCCGGCACCTTTGTGACGCTGAGCAGCCCGTCGCTCTGGAGTTCATTGCAGGGCCGCAGCACGGAGTTGTGCTCCATGTTCGTGATGACGGCGTGCGGCCGCCTTCCGGTGCGTTTCGCAAAGGCCCTGGCAGCGCCCTTGATCGCGAGATTCAGCGCATCCGTCGCGTTGAGAGTGAACACGATGTGGTGAGAGGACTCGCCGTTGATCAGACGCCGGATCCGTTCGCGGCAGATCTGAATCAGCCGGGCTGACTCCCGCGCCTCGGCGTATCCGCCGCGGCCGGCAGCGCCGATATCCGCCATGTATCGCGACATGGCGTCGGCCACGCCGGGCGGCTTGGGGAAACTTGTCGCGGCGTTATCGAAGTACCGGCGAGGGATGCCCTGCACACTCATGGCCGATCGTAGGGCGATTCAGGTCGGCTGCACGGCCGTTCGGCGTCATCCTATGGAGGCGCAGTGCGCCTCCAGGTTTCGTCACTTGCCCCGGGTCGGGTTGTAGAACGGCAGTTTCGCCACCTTTCCGGGCAGCGTCGCGTCCTTGCCTGTGTCGATCTCGACGGCGGTGCCTTCGGTGCCGACGTCCTTGTCGAGGAAAGCCATGGCGATGGGGTAGCCAAGGGTCGGGCTCAGGCATGCGCTGGAAACCACGCCGACCTCTCTTCCGCGGGCAAGCACCTTCATGCCCTGGCGGGCCGTGCGTTTGCCTTCAAGGGCCAGCCCGACGACTTTCCTTGGCGGTCCACCGGCATCCCGGGTGCGCAGCAGCGCATCCTGTCCAATGAACTTCTCGCCGAGTTCCGCCTTGTCCTTGTCGAGTGCGATCGCGAAGTCCACCCCGCACGAAAGCGCATTGATGTCTTCGCCGAGTTCGTGTCCGTAGAGCGGCATGCCCGCTTCCAGCCGGAGCGAGTCGCGGGCGCCCAGGCCGCACGGCCGCACAATCCCGTCTTCACGCTCGAGCCCGGCGTCCTTGAGGATGAGCCCCATGGCCATCCCGACAGCGGCCTGAGGCAGAATCACCTCCACCCCGTCCTCGCCGGTGTAGCCGGTGCGGCTGACATAGATCTTCATGATGACCAGGTTCTTGATCGCGAAGCGGTAGCGCTTCAGCGTCGGGATCTCGCGGCTGAACTTGCCGATGAGGTCCATGACCTTCGGGCCCTGGATCGCGACCATCGCCGTCGACTCCGTCCGATCGTCGATCTTGCAGTTGAGGTCGCCCGATGTGCGCACGGCTTCGAAGTGGGCGAGCATCTTCGCACGGTTCGAGGCATTGACGACGACCAGAAAATCGTCGTCATCGATCCGGTAGACGATGATGTCGTCGTGCACTCCGCCTTGCTCGTTGCACGCCAGCGAGTAGCGACACTGGCCAGCCTGCATGTCCGAGATCCGGCGGGAGCAGATCCGCTCCAGCAGGCGACGGGCATGGCGCCCCTTGATCGAGACCCTGCCCATGTGCGAGACGTCAAACAGGCCGCCGCTGCGCCGGCACTGGTTGTGCTCGGCGATGATGCCGCCTCCGGCTCCGCCGTACATGATGGGCATCTCCCACCCGGCGAAATCGACCATCTTGCCGCCGTGATCAACGTGGAACTTGTGCAGGGGCGTGCGAAGCAATTGCGTCCTTTCCTGGAAAGCGGCATGGTAGCGTGCCACGGCCGCGGCAAGTCCGTTTCCGTCAACCCGGAGCGTGCCATGGCGCGTTGTCGATCAACCGGACGGAGCCGGCTCGTGCGGCGATCAGGGCCCGCCCGGACCGAGAGTCAGCGGCAAGCGGCATCAGGGAATCAGCGTCTCGAATCACCGCATACTCCACCTCAACCCCGGCGCTGAGCAGCACTTCCCGCATGTGCGCCTCGGCCGCGGGAGGGGACCGCTCTCCGCATGCCGCGCAGAGCGCAGCGCTCAATGACCTGGCACGCAACCGATTCTCGGGCGAGAGGAACACATTGCGACTGCTCATGGCCAGGCTGTCGGTCTCGCGCACCGTCTCAACCGGGACGATTCTCACTCCCAAGTTCTGCTGGTCGGTCATCGCACGGATGACCTGCAGTTGCTGCCAGTCCTTTTCCCCGAACACGGCCTCGCCCGGCCGGACGAGATCGAACAGTCGCCGCACCACCTGGCAGACTCCGGCAAAGTGCCCGGGGCGGTGTGCATCTTCAAGCCCCGGCCGGGTGGCAACCGAGGGCAGCGGGGGCGGCGCGATCTTCAGGCCCGGCGGATAGACCTCGTCCGCCGTGGGCGCATACAGCGCCGCGGCCCCTGCGTCCCGGCAGAGTTCGAAGTCGGCCTCGAGCGTGCGGGGATACCGCTCCAGGTCCCTTGGATCGTTGAACTGGGTGGGATTCACGAACACGCTGACGATGGCGGCCCGCCCGGATGCCCGCGACCGCTGAACGGCCAGTTCCACAAGGCGGCGGTGACCTGCATGCAGCGCCCCCATGGTCGGCACGAAGGTGCACCCGGCGAAGGGATCAAGGTCCCGGTACTGTGTGATCAGTCTCACGGCCGACAGCCTATCGGGTCGTGGGATTGTGGACAAAGCGTCCCGCCGCAACTCGGCAAAGACCTGGTTCGTCAGCCCCGCTAAGATGTACTCCATGCCATCGCCGAGCCCGTCGTCGTCCGAGACGTCCAAACCCACCCGGCACGTCAGCGCCGCCTCTACGGGTTCCGTCACGACAACCGCAGCCGCGGCGGCGTGGGTTCAATCTCCACCGAAGCGGCGGCACCGCCGGACCGAATCTCACGACCTACTTGCTGAGTTCGAGTCCCACGTCGCCCCGCAATCCTCACAGAACGGTGAGGGCGAAGCGGAGCCTGATCTCGCCGCGATTCACGAAGGCACGTCGCTGCTTGCCCAACAGGCCGATCGGACGACCGACACGGAGTTCTACTCGCCGATCCCGGAGGGATATCGCCGGGGCCGCCACAAGTACGTCGCCGTGTTCGGCACCGTCATGAGCGGCCTGGGGAAGGGCATCTTCGCGTCCAGCCTCGCCAAACTCCTCAAGGACAAGGGTCTTGTCGTCGCCCCGATCAAACTCGAGGGCTACTTGAACATCGACGCAGGAACGCTGAACCCGTTTCGACATGGCGAAGTCTTCGTGCTGGATGACGGCACCGAGTGCGATATGGACCTTGGCACGTACGAGCGGCTGCTCGACCAGGACCTCTCTCGCCGGAACTTCATGACCTCCGGACAGGTCTTCTCGACGATTGTCGACCGCGAGCGGCACGGGGTGTATCTGGGGCGGGATGTGCAGTGGATCCCGCATGTGACCGGCGAGGTGAAGAGGCGGCTCCGCGAACTGGCGATGTACGGCGACGGCGAGCGCCCCGCAGACGTGGTGTTCGTGGAGGTCGGCGGGACGGTCGGCGACTACGAGAACGGCTTTTACATCGAAGCGCTGCGCGAACTCGCCTTCGAAGAGGGGGAAGACGCGGTCTGTTTCGTGGCGCTGACATACATCATCAAGCCCCAGACCCTCGGGGAACAGAAGTCCAAGGCCGCGCAACTCGGAATCAAGCGGCTGATGGAGGCCGGCGTCCAGCCGCACATGATCGCCTGCCGGGCGACGGACCCGATTTCTGAACAGGTGCGGCAGAAGATCGCGATGTTCTCAAACGTTCCGCTTCGTCGCGTCTTCAGCATGCACGACCGCCCGAGCGTGTACACCATCCCCGATGACATGCGTCTTGCGGGGCTCGATCGCGAGATCCTGTCATCGCTGGACCTGCACGACCGTGTTGACACGTCGATCGAGGACCGTCGGCGGCAGGAGTGGTCGGTGTTTCATGAGGGGCTCGTCCGCCCCAAACGCCGACGCATCACGCTCGGGTTGACGGGCAAGTACGTCTCGATGCGGGACGCGTACGCGTCCATCGACAAGGCGATCGAACACTGTTCGGCGCACCTGGGTGTGGAGGTCGATCTCCGCTGGATCGAGACGACCGACATCAGCAACGCCAACGTGGCGCAGCGTCTGGACGGGATGGATGGCATCATTGTTCCGGGCGGATTCGGCTCCCGCGGCGTTGAGGGCAAGATCGCCTGTGTCCGCCACTGCCGCGAGAACTCGATTCCCTACCTGGGGATCTGTCTGGGCTTCCAGGTCGCGGTGATCGAGTTTGCGCGCAATGTTCTCGGGCTGAAGGGCGCGGGGTCGACCGAGTTCGATCGACGCTGCGCGGAGGCGGTCATCAGCGAGTTGCCCGACCAGAAGCGCATCGAGGGCCTCGGTGGGACGATGCGGCTGGGCGGGCAGCAGGTCGTCATTTCACCCGGGACGCTTGCGGAGTTCCTGTACTCCCTGCCGATGCCCGGCAATCACGCCGGGCTCGCGGTAGCCGCGGCGGACGGCACCCTGCACGCCCGAGAGCGATTCCGCCATCGCTACGAAGTGGATCCCGAGTACATCCCGCGGCTGGAGTCGGGCGGGCTGATCTTCTCTGGGCGGCATCCCACGCAACCGATCATGCAGGTGCTTGAACTGCCTCCGGCGCTGCCGGGCCAACCGACCGCTGCGCGTGCGCATCCGTTCTTCATCGCGGCTCAGTTCCATCCGGAACTCACCAGCCGCCCCGCACGTCCGCAGCCCCTGTTCATGGGATTGGTCGCAGCCACCGCGACGCGAAAACACGGGTCCGCGGAACCAAACTCCACGCTCGCGCTGTGGTCTCGCATCCGGAACGGCCAGGCTCAGCCGGTCTGAGCAATCCCTCCGCGCGGTGCATTGTCGGTACATCCCGGAAGCGGGAGTGCCGCGGCAGGATCCGACCTTCGGGTTTTCCCACGCAACGTCCCAGAATGTTCGCTTCTGGGCGTCCGCACCGCGGTGCAGCGTTTCTGTCGCGGACGTTGCCCGGGTTGATCGAATCTCCCCGAGTCGCGCACTTGTCTCTTGAACACAGCGTGCGCGATGGTATATTCGGCCTTGTGGCTCAGGTCCGTACCGATGCCAGGCCTTGGATGCACCTGCGCTGCTGTCCGCGCTGCGGCTATCCGGGTTGGGAACTCCAACAGCACGAGCAGCCTCCCTTCGAGTGTCCGAACTGCGATGAGGATCTGTACGCGCGCCGCCCGCTGAGTTACGCCGAGCGCGAAGGGCTCGTGCCCGTTGAAGAGCACGCGGCAACCCTGCGCGAACCCGCCAGGAAGGCGCTGCTCTTGGTTCGAGTTGCCCGCGGACTTCGGTCGCTTGCCCGCCGGTTGCTCCGCGTGTGACCGGATCATCCCACGTCCGGCTGCACAACAGCGGCGTTTCGCCCAAACTCGACTCGCTTGATTGCGCCCTGCGGCTTGGGATTGGCCAGCCCCTGCACGCAACGGATCGGTCCGCCGCGGGCGAACCGCGCGGCATTGGGCGACTCGTTCCACTCGCCGGGGGCGCGCGAGGGATGCCACAGGTGGTACGCGGCCGCCAACCGGAGACCGAGCGCGGGCGGTCCGCCGGCCGCATAGAGCCGTCTGCCGAGGTCGTCGTCCTCCTGGCCGTATCCCTCGTACAACTCGTCGAAGCCGTTGACGCGGGCGAACAATCCCAGGCGAACGGCGAAGTTCGCGCTCAGGAGTTTGGGCTTGTGCTTCTTGCCGAAGCCGAACCGCCGGAGAAGCAGTTGCCGCGCATAGCGCGTTTCCCGCGAACCGATCGCGGTTTGTTGCTCATCGGTGAGCCTGACCGGTTCCAGTCCGGCTCGGAGCGCGGCCTCGTCAAAGTCCGCGGTCTGTTGTTCGTTCAGGTCGTGCCGAAAGCCGAGCACGACATCTGAACGCTTCGCCAACTGCTCGTGCGCCTGGAAGCAGGTCGGCCCCGGGCAGATGTCTCCATCGAGAAACACCAGCAGCGAATCGCTGGAAACTCCGTCGTTCATGAGCGCCCGGACCGCGTTGTTGCGAACCTGACCTGAGCGGGCGACCCCGGCGTGCGAGCGCTGGATGACGGTCATCGCCAGTCCAAGTTCATGGGTGGCCTCCGCGGCCGCCGCCCGGAGTTCTTCGCCGTCGCCATCGCAGGAGAGCACGACTCGGTCAGCCTTCCGATTCTGGCTGGCCACTCCGAGAAACACCCGGCGAAGGTGTCGCGGTGTGTGCGTACAGACAATCGCAATCAGCAAGGGCATGGCAGTGGGGGAATCGGCCGGGGTTGCCGTGAACAGGCGGGTGGTCCGAGAATGGCGGGAGGTCTCTGCCGGTCGTGCCGCGCGGGGCGTGGGGCGGTGTCGGGGCTCGGTGTCCGGTGTCTGGACCCCGGAGCGGAACCGAACGATAGACCCTCGCCCGGTTCGAGCACCCGTCCGATGGGGGCGAACCCGGCGTTGTGGATCGGAGGGTGGGGAGCGGCCACGAGCAGCCGCCCATGGATTATGAAGCGCTGCCAGTGGGGATCGGGCTGCGCGAGTGCAGGAGGCGACGTTGGGTACTCACGCTGCAACAGGCCGGGCTCGTGGCCAGCGCACCGCGGAGCCGCCTCGACTGGGACACACTCCGGATCCGCGACCGACCGCGACGGCCGGGGTCTTCCCATTCAAGGCCGACCTGGACCTGACAGAACTGGATGCGCGCGGCCGCCCTGGGCCGACCTGGTCGGGCAAGGGGATCGACATCTGCCGGTCGGGGCTCTGGTTCCGGTCGCGCAAACTCTGCTATCCCGACCGCGAACTGCTGATCGCCGTTCACCTGGTCGACGATCAGCCCACTCCGCTGTGCGGGATCGTGGCCAAGTGCGACTATGACGGCGAGGGTCTGTACGTCACACATCTCAAACTGCAGGCGCTGCCGCGAAGCGATGTCGTCAAGCAGTGGCTGCTGGGTCTGCATGCCCGCGGCGGGTTGTAGTGTCGCCGGATGGCCCGGTCCCTTGCCCTCGCGTCGCGCCCGGCCGATATCATCCGCGCACATGAACACCCAACCGTCCGGCACGGAGGCTGGTCTCGTCCCGCAGATTGTGGGGCGGCGGACGCTGCACAAAGGCCGGAAGTTCGACTTTGAACTCCTTACCGTCCTGCAGGGCGGCAAGGAAACGCAGCGCGAAGTCGTCCGGCATCCGGGTGCGGTGGTGATCGTGCCGATCCTCGATGACGGCCGGATCGTCCTGATCCGGAACTTCCGGGTAGGGCTAGGCGAGCGGCTCTGGGAGTGTTGCGCGGGGACGATCGAGCCCCCGGAAGCAGCCGAAGCCTGTGCCGCGCGCGAACTGGTGGAGGAAACCGGCTATCGCCCCGCAACCCTCAGGTCCCTTGGTTGGTTCTACACAACGCCGGGCCTGACCGATGAGCGCATGCACGGATTTGTCGCCACCGGCCTGACGCACGTGGGGCAGAACCTCGAGGAGGACGAGTCGATCGAAGTCGAAGCGGTGACCCGCGAGCGTGTGCTGTCGATGATCGATTCCGGCGAACTGCGGGACGCCAAGAGCATGCTCGCTATTCTGCTGGCGCTTCGCCGCGGCATTGGGCCTTGAAGTTCCCGATTTGAGCACTCCCATGGGCTGGCAGGATCGACGCTACGACGACAACGACGGCGACTCCGGAATCGGAGGCTCGCTGCGCCGCGCCATGCGGCGCCTATTCGTTGATGGCGATGACTTTTTCAGTTGGTCTGTTCCGTTCTTCCGCTTTTCGGGGATCAATGTCCGGATCCACCTCTTTTACCTCGTGCTCATCGCCACCCGGTTGATCTGGCCGTTGCAGCCTGGTGTCCGTGGACTGGCGTTTGAAGCGTTCGCGATGGGCTCGCTCTTTGTCCTCGTGCTGATGCACGAGTTCGGGCATTGCTTCGCGTGCCGATGGGTGGGCGGAGAGGCGGACCGGATCCTGATGTGGCCGCTCGGCGGGCTCGCATCGTGTCGCCCGCCGCACAACTGGCGAGCGGCCCTGATCACGACCCTGGGCGGACCGGGCGTCAACCTCGTGCTGATCCCGGTCATCGGCGGCGTGCTCCTGGCGATGGGCGCTTCGTGGGACGTCCTGGTGTTCAACCCCTTTGCTCCGGGCTCCGTCCTGCTGAGCGAGTTCTTCGCATTCAACACTTCCTACGCCAGGTACCTGGCGTGGTCGGTGTACTACATGAATCTCGTCCTGCTGCTCTTCAACATGCTCCTGCCGATGTTCCCGATGGACTGCGGCCGCGTCGTCCAGGAACTGCTCTGGCCGCGGCTGGGGTTCCGCAAGTCGATGCTCATCGCCACCAATCTCGGCATCTTCGTCGCCGTGCTGGTGGGTGTGTTTGCCTTGACAGCAGGCCAGAACATCCTCTTCACGGTGTGCGTTTTCGCGGGCATCGTTTCATTCCAGGAGCGAGCCCGCATCCGCCTGACGGAAGATGCTGGACCGCTCGAGGGCTACGACTTCTCGCGCGGGCATCAAGGGATGCCGTCGGCCGAGGAGAATCGGCGAGGGTTCGAGCGGGCCCGGAAGCAGCAGGAGCGAGAGCGTCGGGAACGCGAGGAAGTTGACCGGATTCTCGCCAAGATCGCCAATCAGGGAATGGGCAGCCTGACCCGCGCCGAGCGCAAGACCCTCGAGGCCGAGACTGCCCGCAAACGAGCGGGCAGCGCCTGAGACTACCCCCCGAGCAACGGCCATCGCCGCGGAGCCGCAGTGTCCATGCCTCCAAACCCCCAAACGCACGATCCGATGCTCGATGCCGAGGCTGCCGACGAGGCGCGATATGCGCTCGGGCGGCTCGGCTTCGTCTCCGTCAACACCTGGCTGATCGTCATCAACATCGCCGTGTTTCTGATCGGCAACTCTCCCGTGGGGAGCCGGCTGCTCGCGGTCCCGTGGGGGGAGTTCTGGGCGCGCTCGTCGACGCCGGAACAGCGCGCCCGCGCCGTCACGGATCCCGGTTCGATCCTTCCCGTTCCCGGAATGCCGGGAGTCTTCTATCGCCCGCGGGTGGACCCGCAGACCTTCCTGATGGGTCCGGACGGCCGACCCATGCTCAACCTCCGAACCGGCAAGCCCGAGATGCTCATCGTCGGCGGCGAGCGGTTTACGGAGCGCCCTCTGCTGGATGCGATCGGACACTTCTCAACCGGGAAAGCGTTGAACGACTTTCAGATCTGGCGGCTGCTGACGTTTCAGTTCCTGCACGCCAACTTCATCCACCTGGCGTTCAACATGCTCGGGCTGTGGTTCATCGGCGGGCTGGTGGAGGAGTATCTAGGCCGGCGGCGGTACCTGGTCTTCTACCTGCTGTGCGGCGCGGCGGGCGCGCTGATGTACCTGCTTCTGAATCTTCTCGGCTATCTCGTCATCAACTTCGTGTCGCCGTCGATCGCCGCCCGGGTGCCGGCGATTCTCTTTGACGACATCTACACGCCGCTGGTGGGGGCATCGGCCGGAGTGTTCGGCGTGCTGCTGGCCTCCGCCCGCATCGCCCCGAGGCAGACGGTGTACGTGATGTTTGTCGTGCCGATGCGTCTGGCGACCGCGGTCTATATCTTCCTGTTCCTCGCCGTCATCAACCTCATCGCGGGCGGCTCGAACGCGGGCGGAGATGCGGCGCACGTGGGAGGGGCCATCGCCGGGGCATCGCTCATCCGCAATCCACAGATCCTGCGCGACTTCGTTCGCCTGCTCCCGGCACGCCGCGGTGCGACGCCACCGCCGGTCGTTCGCGAGCACCGTTCGCGTGCCGAGGCCGAACTCGATCGGATCCTGGAAAAGGTCGATCGCGAAGGCACGGAGAGCCTGACGGGTGATGAGCGTCGGTTCCTCCACCGGGCGATACCCTCCCGGCATGGAGGCTGACTCCAGGCATGCCCGTCTCGCTGTCCATACTCCATCGCTCCGCTCGCTCCGCCGCCCGGCGTGGTCGTGTCTCGACACCCAGCGGGGCGTTCGATACGCCTGCCTTCATGCCGGTCGGCACTCGCGGCACGGTCAAGGGCATTCTCCCGGGGCTTGTCGCCGCCACCGGCGCACAGATCATCCTGGCGAACACGTATCACCTGCTCCTCCGGCCCGGGCACGAACTGGTGAGCCGGCGAGGCGGCCTCCACCGCTTTATCTCGTGGAGCGGCCCGATCCTGACGGACTCCGGTGGCTATCAGGCGTATTCGATGGCGGACTCAAACAAGGTCACTGACGACGGCGTCAGGTTCAAGTCCATCGTCGATGGCAGCACGGTCGACCTTACCCCGGAGCGGGCGACCCAGGTCCAGAACGCGCTCGGCGCCGACATCATCATGGCGTTTGACGATTGCCCGCCCGCATCCGTTCCCGAGAGTGTGGCCGACCCGCGGCTGGTCCGTGCTTCGCGCCGCGATGCCGCGTACGACCATGCCGAACGCCTGCGGATTGCCAACGAACGGACCGTGCGGTGGCTGGATCGCTGCCGCGCAGCCCACCAGCGACCGCATGACCAGGCGCTGTTCGGAATCGTGCAAGGGGGGATCGATCTCTCGGCCCGTTCTTGGTCCGCGGAACGGATCTGCGGCATCGATCTCCCCGGGTACGCGATCGGCGGGGTCGCCGTCGGCGAGAATCCGGACGAAATCGCGCGGGTGGTGCGGCACACCGCGCCGCTCCTGCCCGAATCCAAGCCCCGCTACCTCATGGGCGTCGGATACGAGCGAGACCTGCTCAACGCGGTGCTCGCGGGGGTGGATATGTTCGACTGCGTGCTGCCCACGCGCAACGGGCGAAACGCGAACGCGTTCACCTCGACGGGTCAGATCCGCCTGCGGAACGCCCAATATGCGGAGGACGATGGTCCGATCGAAGCCGGCTGCGACTGCCCCGCCTGTATGCCTTCAACCTACGCAGTTTCGGCAGGTTGGGGTGTTTCGGGCCTTGAACGCGCCCATCTCGCCGCCGGAGTAGGGGGGGTGTCGGCAAACTCGATTGGTGACACTACTTTCACGCGCGCCTATATTCGCCATCTGTTCTTGGCCGGGGAGATGCTTGGTCCGATCCTTGTGACCTTGCACAACTTACGGCACTTCCAGCGATTCATGGCCGACGTCCGAGCGACGATCGTCACAGATGACTGGGAGGGATTGGTGCGCAGGTGGCCGGTCGCTGTCGCGGGCTGGGCCGGCCCGCATTCGGGCTGATGGCAATGGGCTTGGGGTGAAACGGGGAATCGGAGTGCGTGCACGTGTTTGAGACCATGTTCGACAGCGTTCCGACCGCCCTGGCCGTGCAGGATGCATTGTCCAACTCGATCGGGGGCGGCACGCCCGCAGGCCCTGCTGCCGGAGGGACGCTTCCGGCCGGGCCAATCCAGCAGCAGGCTCCTCAAAACCCGTTCGGCTCGGCCCTGCCGTTCATCATCATCGCGGTCTTTTTCATCGGATACATGATGCTCTCGTCGAGTCGCGAGAAGAAGCGTCGGGCGCAACTGCTCGCGTCGATCAAGAAGGGCGAACGGGTGTTGACCATTGGCGGCATCATCGGAACCGTCGCCGACGTCCGCGATGAAGAAGTCACGCTCCGAATCGACGAGAACTCAAACGTCAAGATGCGCGTGACCCGATCAGCGATCCAACAGGTGCTCGCGTCTGCCCCGGGCGGGGAGAGCGGTGGTGACTCGGGGGGGGCGGCGGCGCAGGTTGAGGTCAAGGCCGGGAAGAACGCCAAGGTCGGTGCGTGAACATTGCGGCGGCGCACCTCCGGCGAGCGTGTCGGGCGGCGACGATTCGGATCGACGACAAGGACGGTCGGGTCAGGGGATGGGACGGACAGGCTTGAACTATGCGGAACCTCGGATCTAGTGCACTGGTCATTCTCGCGTCGATCGCGATCGCCATCTGGGCGATCTACCCGCCCAGCAAGACGCTCCGTCTTGGCAAGGACCTCGCTGGCGGCGCGACGCTTGTCTACGGCGTGGATGTCAAGCCCGGCGAGACCGACGTCATCGGACGCGTGGTGGAGGTCATCAAGGAGCGGATCGACCCGAACGGTGTGCTCGAGATCTCCGTGGTCGCCGTGGGGTCGGACCGCATCGAGATCACGATGCCGCTGCCGACCAATGAGGTGAAGACCCTGCGGGCCCTCTTTGAGGAGACGCTGAAGGACAAGGCGTTTGCCGCAACGGAGGTCTCCACCGAAGAACTGAACCGCGTGATGGCCCTGGGGGCTGATGCTCGCGCGGTGCAGATCGCGGCGATCGCGGGCGGCGACAAGGTCCGAGAGGACGCGTTGAATCTCGCGGCCTCGGCGCATGACCAGTTGCGAGAGGCCCGTCGCAAACTCGACGAAGCGCAGGCGGGTGTCGACAGCCTTCGAAAGCTGATCGATGCACATCTGGCTGGTGGGGGCGCGAAGGACGATCCGCAGTTTGCGCAGTGGGAGTCGGCGCTTCCGCTTGCGCAACAGGCCGTGTCGGCGCAGATCGCGGTCGCGGCTCCGCTCGAGATCGACTACGAAGCCAAGCGATCCGCCGCGGCGGCGGGCAGCGTCACGGCGTCGGATGTTCGAAATGCGCTCTCGCTTTCGAATCGAACCGTACGGCTCAAGGGCAAGGACGGGAAGCCGGTTGAACTCGAAAGTCCGCGGTCGCGCGCGATCCGGACGATCCGCGAGCAGCACCCCGACGAAAACACCGCCCGCGCGATGGATACGGCGATTGCCGCGTGGAACCGGTACGAGCAGGAACGGCGCACGCTGGATGACCCGGCCGACCTCATCCGCATCCTCAAGGGCGCGGGCGTCCTGAGTTTCCGGATCACCATCGGCCCGGGGGAGTACGCCGATGAGCAGGAGGCGAGGAACCAACTCCGCGTTGGTGGTCCCACGCGGTACCGTTCGGCCGATGCCCGCTGGTTCAAAATCAACAAGATCGAGAGTTGGGTCGACAATGCGGAGGAGTTGACCCGCATCAACGACCCCGGCGCGGGCCCGGGATACTTCGCCGGAAAGTACCGCGTCGTCGCCGAGTCGTTCCGGGGCGAGTACTACATCCTCTGCTGGGATCGGCGCGGCCTGCGATTGACGCAGGACGACGGAGCGTGGACGGTCCGCCAGGCGTTCCAGGGCGCGGATAGTTTCGGTCGCCCCGCCATCGACTTCCGGATGGACCCGCTCGGTGCGTCAAAACTCGGTTCGCTGACCGAGAAAAATGTCGGCAAGCAGATGGCGGTCCTGCTGGACGACGAGGTCTATACCGCCCCGACGCTCCAGAGTCGTATCTCCGACTCCGGGCAGATCACCGGCAACTTCTCGCAGACGGAACTCAGTTACATCATCCGCGTGCTGGCCGCGGGCTCGCTCGCGGCGAAACTGACGCCGGATCCCATCAGCCAGAACACGCTTGGGCCTCAACTCGGCGCGGACAATCTCCAGCGGGGCCTCTACGCCGGCATCATCTCATTCATCGTGACGGCCGGGTTCATGTTCGTGTACTACTTCGGTTGCGGCGTTGTCGCGGTCATCGCGCTCGTGCTCAACTCCCTTCTGATCCTCGGTGCGATGGCTCTCAACCAGGCCGCGTTTACACTCCCCGGCATCGCCGGCGTGATCCTGACTTTCGGCATGGCCGTCGACGCGAACGTGCTGGTCTACGAACGCATGCGTGAGGAGTTCGGCCGCGGCGAGGACCTTCGTACCGCGGTGCGGCTCGGCTATGAAAAAGCCCTGTCGGCCATCGTCGACGGCAACGTCACGACGCTGATCGTTTGTGTCGTGCTGGGCTTCACCGGCACTCCGGAGATCAAGGGCTTCGCCCTCACGCTGGGCATCGGCCTGGTGACCACGCTCTTCGCCCAACTCTTCGTGACGCGATGGATCTTCGCGGTGCTGGTCGAGAAGGTCCGCCTTCGCCGCATGTCCATGCTCCCCATGGCTGTGCCTGCCGTTCAGCGGGCCTTTGACCTGCACGTGGACTGGATGCGAGTGCGCGGCTTCTTCTACGCGATCTCGTTCCTCTTCGTAGGACTCGGCGTGCTCTTTGTCGTCGTCGAGAGGACGAACCTGCTTGCCTCCGAGTTCCGGGGCGGCACATCCGTGACGATTACGACCAAGTCCGAGCACGGCAAGACCTTCACGCTCACCCGTGCGCAGGTTGCCGAGAGGGTGAAGAAGATCGCGAGCGATGCTCCAGACCAAAGCCCGCTGCGCGAGATGTCGACTGCTGAAGTCTCGGTGGTGAACCCGCAGGGTGACGGGGTGACCTCGGACACATTCACCATCAAGACCCTGCTCACCAACGCCGAGGTTGTTCAGAGTGCGATCATCGGCGCCTTCTCCGACGTGCTGGATGTCCGCGTTCCGGTCAGTTTCGACGGATCTCAGGAAAACGCGGCTGTGGGGAGCGGCACCCCCGTGTTTGCGCTCGTGGGCAGCACCCTCGGAGAAGCGATTGATCGTCCCTCAGTCACCGATCGAATCCCGACGGGGTTCGTCGGCGGTGTGGCCATCGTGCTCGCGGACATCAAGCCGCCGCTGCCGCGGGCGGAGATCGAGTCCCGGCTGCGGCAGACCCGGTCCCGCATGGAGTTCGCCGACACCACCGGCCGTCAGCAGGCAGTGCAGGTGTTGGCAGGCACGGATGCGGCGGTCGTCACCGCGGTGATCATGGTTCAGGATCCTCGAGTCGATCACTTCGAGAACGAACCCCTCTGGAACCAGCAGGTCCGCGACCGCGAGTGGCAACTGGTTCGCGCCGGGCTGACCGAGACCCAGACGCTTGCCAGCGTGCAGAGCTTTGGTTCGGCGATTGCCGCGACGTTCAGAGCGCAGGCCATCACTGCGTTGCTGATCAGTTCGTTGCTCGTCGTGATCTACATCTGGGTGCGATTCGGTTCGATCCGCTACGCGATCGCGGCAATGGCCACCACGGCCCACGACTGCCTGGTCGCGGTCGGCATGGTCGGCGCGGCCGCGTGGCTCTATGAGACCCACCCCGACCTCGCCTCGAAACTGAACCTGCTTCCGTTCAAGATCGACCTGAATGTGATCGCGGCCACCCTGACGATCCTCGGATATTCCTTGAACGACACCGTGGTCGTCATGGACCGCGTCCGTGAGAACCGCGGCAAACTCCCCTACGCGAGTCGGGCGGTGATCAATGCGTCCATCAACCAGACGCTGAGCCGTACCGTGATTACCGGCGGCACGACGCTGGTCTCCTGTATCGTGCTGTACGTGCTCGGCGGCGAGGGTGTGCGCGTATTCGCCTACACCATGACGGTGGGAATCGTCGTGGGCACGTTCTCGTCGATCGCCGTTGCGTCGCCGCTGGTCTGGTCGCGCAAGACTGACCCGCACGCGGAGCAGGATCCGGCTCTCATCACGGCCTGAACAAGCCGGCCGGGAAGGATGTGAGGGATGGGAGACTCCACCACTCGGGCCTTTGCGTTGCTGGGTCTGGTTGTCGTCGTGTGGGTCTTCGCGTATTGGCTCTACGAGCCGGCTTCCCAGCGACACGTGTTACTCGACGAACGACCAATCCGCGATGTCGAGCCTCCCGCCCCGGCGCTTCCGGAGCCGCGGTCGCTACCCCCGGTCCCCGGCCGCGAATCTGTCGAGGAGCCGGAGCCCCGCATCGAGCCGGCGCCGACGCCCGGTCCGGACGAGATGCTCATCCCCCCTCAGTTCGATGACTACACGGTTCGGCGGGGTGAGACGCTGCAGGATATCGCCCGACGTGTGTATGGTGATCCAGCGAGGTGGACCGCCATCGCCCGCGCCAATCCTCTGCTCACTCCGAACAAACTCAAGCCCGGCGTGACGGTGATCCGGCTCCCGCGCGATCCCGACAACATCCAGGGGAAAGTCGTTCGACGCGAGCCGGTGACACCAAGGCCCCCCGAAGCCGCGCCGCCGCCACCGGCATCGCCGGCACCTGCAACGGGAGGCTGGCGAACCTACACCGTTCAGGAGAGCGACACCCTCTGGGGAATCGCCAAGAAACTCTACGGCCGTCCCTCGTTGTCCAATCTCATCGCCGAGGCGAACACGGATGTCCTTCCGGATCCCGATCGCCTCCGAGCCGGCATTACGCTGAAGATCCCTCCAGCACCGCCCTCCGACTGAGCCGGTCGCCCGTGGATCTCGGTTGGGCGGTCGCCCGGCTGCATGGTTCAAACGGACCTGATGGGCTCTGCTCCGAGCACCGGACTTTCGCGACGGGTGCCGATCGCCGATCAAAAAGCACCTACACTGCGGCCCAGACCGCACCCAGTCCATGAGGGAGACCATCCGTGGCGACGAGCAAGCGAATCCTGGTGACCGGCGGGGCCGGCTTCCTCGGCTCCCACCTGTGCGACCGGCTGGTCGGCCAGGGGCACGACGTCATCTGCGTCGATAACTTCTTCACCAGCCAGAAGGTCAACATCGCGCACCTGCTGGGCAAGCCGAACTTCGAGTTCATTCGCCACGATGTGACGCACCCGCTCTGGCTCGAGGTTGACGAGATCTACAACGCCGCCTGCCCGGCAGCGCCGGGGCACTACCAGTACAACCCGATCAAGACGATGAAGACCTCCGTCATGGGGGCGATCAACATGCTCGGCATGGCCAAGCGGTGCCGCGCGAAGATCCTTCAGTTCTCGACCAGCGAGGTCTACGGCGACCCCGAGGTGCACCCGCAGCCCGAGTCTTATCGCGGCAGCGTCAACCCCATCGGCCTGCGTGCGTGCTACGACGAGGGCAAGCGCGCCGCCGAGACGCTCTTTTTCGATTACCACCGCTCCAACAGGGTGAACATCCGCGTCGTGCGCATCTTCAACACCTACGGCCCGAGGATGCATCCCTACGACGGCCGGGTGGTGAGCAACTTCATCCGGCAGGCGCTCGGCGGTCACGACATCACGATCTACGGCGACGGCAGCCAGTCGCGGTCGTTCTGCTTTGTTTCGGACCTGGTCGAGGTCATCAACCGCATGATGAACGGGCCCGACGACTTCATCGGCCCGGTGAACATCGGCAACCCGGTCGAGTTCACGATGCTCGAACTGGCCCAGCAGGTGATCGAACTCTCCGGCTCCAAGTCGAAGATCATCCACAAGCCCCTGCCCGCCGATGACCCCACCCAGCGTCAGCCCGACATCACCCTCGCAAAGAAGCACCTCGGCTGGGAGCCGACCGTGCCGCTGCGGGAAGGTCTCAAGAAGACCATCGAGTGGTTCAGGTCGATCGATCTGACCCAGTACCGCGCGCCCACGCCCAACTACTGATCGTCACGGGCTTGAGCGCATGGGTTTGAAGCGGTGACCGACATCACGCGACGAATCGCGCGAGCACCAGTCCGATGAGCACCGATGCGCCGACTCCGACGAATCCCGCTCGCATGAATGAGTGGTTCAGGACGTACTTCCCGACCCGCGTGGTGCCTGTCTGATCGAAGGAAATCGCGGCGACAACCGTTCCGTAGGTGGGGAGGAAGAAGTCTCCGTTCACCGCGGGGAACAGGGCGATCAGCGTGGCCGGCGACAGGCCCAGCGCCAGTCCGACCGGCATGAGCGAGACAGTGGTTGCGGCCTGGCTGAACATCAACGCCGACAGCACAAAGAGCGCGCCCGCGAACAGCAGGGGATAGGCCTTCACGGCGTCGCTGATCGCCCCGATGATGACCTCCTTGTTCCCTTCAAAGAAGCACGTGGCCAGCCAGCCGATGCCCAGAATCGAGATCACGGCGACGACTCCGGCCCTGGCGATCGAGCCGGTGACGGCCTTGTCAGGCTTGGCACCGAACACGAGGGAGTTCAGCGCGGCCACGCTCAGCATGACCAGGCCGATCGCCGCGGGCATGCCCAGTCGGGTCAGTTCCTCGTGCTCGCCGGCAGGAAACTGCGGCCTCAACTGCGGGAACAGCCCGAACGCGACGACCGCGAGCGCTGCGCCGATGAACAGCAGCACCGATCCGCGTGCGCGGGTGAGTTCCGCGCCCTCCAGTTTGCGCGTTTCGGGCGGCGGTTGGACCTTGCCCTCCTTCAGCCGCTGCTGATACACCGGGTCATCGGCCAACTCCGGACCCATCTTCCAGACCGAGATCGCCGCGATGATGGTCCCCAGCAGCGTGGAAGGGATGCAGACCATGAGGATGTGCTGCAGCGAGATCCCCTTTGGCGAGAGAAAGCCCAGCAACGCGACGGTCGCGGCGGTGATCGGGCTTGCGGTGATCGCCAGGTGCGCTCCGATCACCGAGACTGTCAGTGGCCGCTCGGGACGGACACCCGCCTTGCGAGACACCTCCGCAATGACAGGCAGGAGTGCGTAGACGATGTGTGCCGTGCCGGCGAACAGGGTGAAGATGTAGGTCACCAGCGGAGCCACGATCGTGACCGCCTTCGGTTGCGCGCGGAGCACCCGTTCCGCCACGGTCACCAGGTAATCGAGCCCTCCCGCGGCCTGCATGGTCGCCGCGGCGGTGACCACGGCGATGATCATGCCGAGCACGACAACCGGCGGACCCGCAGGGGCCAGGCCGAATGCGAACACCATGATCAGCAGACCCAGCGCTGAGACCGTTCCCAGCGAGATCCCGCCAAGTCGGGAACCAACGACGATGCAGGCAAGCAGCAGGAGCAGTTCGACCCAGATCATGACTTGCTCTTTCTCCGTCGCGGTGCTCCGCGCGAGGCCGCGCCGGTCATGGCCTGCGGATCGAGAATCTTCGCGATCTGTGAATCTGTCAGCAGTCGCTTCTCCCGCACCAGTTCGACGATTCCCCGACCGGTTCTCATCGCCTCGGCCGCGAGTTCGGTGGACTTGTCATAGCCGATGTGCGGGTTGAGCGCGGTGACCACGCCGATCGAGCGGTCCACGAACTGTCTGCACGCTTCGGCGTTCGCTTTGATACCGTCGATGCAGTGCACGCGCAGCGTGCGGGCAGCATTCTCCATCAGCGTCTGCCCCTCAAGCAGGCAAGCGGCGATCACGGGTTCCATCACATTCAGTTGCAACTGGCCGGCCTCCGCGGCGAAGACGACGGCGAGGTCATTGCCGATCACGCGGAAGCAGACCTGGTTGACGACTTCCGGTATGACCGGGTTGACCTTGCCGGGCATGATGGAGGAGCCGGGCTGCTTCGCAGGCAGGAAGATCTCCTGGAGCCCGGCTCGCGGGCCGGAGGCGAGCAGCCGGAGGTCGTTGCAGACCTTCGAGAGTTTGATCGCCAGTGATCGCAGGGCCGACGAATACAGCACGAAGGCCTGTGTGTCCTGCGTAGCCTCGACAAGGTCATCGGCAAGGCGGATCGGCCGGCCTGTGATCTTCGCCAGGTGCCTGGTGCATGCACGGGCATAGCCGCGGGGCGCATTGAGCCCTGTGCCGATCGCCGTGGCGCCCATGTTGATCTCGCAGAGAGCGCTCTCGACGCGCACGAGCACGTCGACCTCCTGCTCGATTGTCCTCGCAAACGCCTCGAACTCCTGCCCCAGCGTCATCGGCACCGCGTCCTGCAACTGCGTGCGGCCCATTTTGAGGATGTTGCGGAAGTCGCGGGCACGCCTGCGGAACGATGCCACAAGCGCCCCGAGTTCCTTCAACAAGGTCTCGTTGCCGAGGAGCAAAGCCACGTGCAGCGAGGACGGGTATGCGTCGTTGGTTGATTGAGACAGATTGACGTGGTCATGCGGGTCGCAGTGTTTGTACTCGCCCTTGCGGCGGCCCATGTGCTCGAGCGCGCGGTTGGCGATGACCTCGTTCGCGTTCATGTTCGTCGACGTACCCGCTCCCCCCTGGAAGACATCCACGGGGAACTGGTCGTGCAGTTTGCCATCCATCAGGTCGCGGCACGCCGCCTCGATGGCACGCAGCACGCCGGGCTTCAGTTCTCCCACGTCGCGATTGGCACGGGCCGCCGCGAGTTTGACCATTGCAAGCCCACGGATCACTTGTGGATAGTGCGAGACGGGCACTCCCGAAATCCGGAAGTTCTCGAGCGCACGGAGCGTTTGCACTCCGTAGTACGCGCTCGCCGGAACGCGCTTTTCTCCGATCAGATCGTGCTCGATGCGAAAGCCGCCGGATCTGCCGCGGCGCGAGGCGTTTCTCTTGGCCATTGGTTGTATTCCCCTGCTCGGGCGCGCCCAGCGGGCCCGTGAATGCGAGTTCAAGTCTCTGCCTGTACCGCACAATGACGGTTCGAAAGACGATTTGTGCACACGGTAACAGGCTTTGGTACCATTCCGCAAGCGCCGATTGTGGATGCCGACGTGGACAAAGGAGACCGAGTGTGTTGTTGCGGTTTCGTGCACACTTGAGAGGGGATCCTTCACATGCGGTGTAAGCAGTCACCAATGCAGCAAGAAGCCCTGGCGATGATGCGATTGGGCGTCGGAGTGCTGGCGATTTCGACGTCCTGGTGCGCAGCGCAGAGTTCGAGCGGTTCGTCCGCGGCAGCGCAGCCTCCCGCATCAGAGGCCGCTCCGGCTGACACCGAGCCGAACGCGTCTGGAGAGTCAGCCGATGGCCAGGGCGCGCCGCCCGCGGGGCACCCGTCTGCAGTTTCCGTCGGTGGCACCGAGTACAAAGTGCCGGACCGGATCGGGCTGTTCCCGTGGAGTCCGCTGAACTGGATCGACAAGCCCGTCAGCGACGCGGAGGATTGGCTCAGCGAGAAGGCAAGGCTCGACCTTGGCTTCAGGCTTGCGTGGTTTTTCCAGCAGGCCTCCGGCGGACCCGGCGAGCGTACAGCCGCGGCACAGGACTACCGCATCTACGGCACGTTTCATGCCTTCAACTTCGAGGAAGACAAGAAGGGCTGGGCAGGGAACGTCTACTTCCGTGCCGAATACCGTGACAAGATGTTCACGGACATCACTCCGTACGAACTGAACACGCAGATCGGCACGCTCTTTACGACATCCTACGGTCAGGATGAGCACGATTTCGCGATGGTGCAGCTGTACTACGAGCAGTTCCTGTTCGACGGCGCCTTCCGCCTCCGAGTCGGCAAACTCGACCCGGACGACTACTTCAATCTCGGTCGATTCGCGGACGATTACCGCTACTTCGACAACACGCTCTTCTCGGCATTTCCTGCGTCGAATCACCCCAGCGGCGGGCTTGGGTGGAACGGCCAGTGGTACATCTCGCCCGAATGGACCATCACCGCCGGCATGACCGATGTCCGCGGCCGCAAAGCGTGGCCCGGATGGGAAACCGTCAACGAGGGCAGGTTCATCTCCGCGGTCGATGTCACGTTCTCTCCCAAAGTCCCTGGGCTCGGGCAGGGCAACTACCGCATCGGCTTTGAGCACCGCGACGCTTTCCCGGATGAGAACCGCCCGCAGGACAACTCGTTCTACTTCAACATCGATCAGGAGATCGCCAAGGACATCGCTCCGTTCCTGCGGTTTGGATACGGCACGGGCAACTCGACAGGGGTTGAGTTCGCCGTCTCCATAGGGCTCGGGATCGACAACTGCTTCAATCGGCCCGGAGATGCTTTTGGCGTCGGTATCGGCTTCGACACGCCCCCCGACGACGCGGACACCGAACGCGACATCGAGTACGCCGCGGAGGTGTTCTACCGCTTTCAACTCACGAGGGCCATGCAGTTCACCGTCGGACAGCAGGTGATCATTCAGCCGGTCAATGCGCCGGAAGACGACTTGGTCGGCGTCTTTGAGTTGCGGCTCGTGATCGACTTCTGATTCCCGTTCCCGACCGTGGAACAGGCAACGCCAAGTGCACGCTGGGCCAAGCGTGAATCCCGCTTCACCGTCGCGAGTGTGGTCGCGAGTCAATCGAAGGAGACTGAAATGTTCAGACGCTGCGTAATCTCGATCTGCGTGTTGATGCTCGGCGCGAGCGGCGCCGCCTGCGCCCAGACCGGGACCTCGCCCGCCGCGCCGACCCCTGCCGCGGCGTCGAAGTTGCCGCGTGTGACCATTCTGGCCACCGGTGGCACGATTGCCGGCAAGGCCAACACAAACTCGGCCGTCGGTTACACCTCGGGCCAGGTCTCGGCTCAGGATCTCATCGACGCGGTGCCGGGCATCGAGAAGCTCGCCGCGCTGAATGCCGAGCAGATCGCCAACATCGGCAGCCAGGACATGAACGACGAAGTGTGGTTCGCACTGGCCCGACGCATTAATGAACTCTTCTCCAAGGGAGAGGCCGACGGGGTGGTCATCACCCACGGCACGGACACGATGGAGGAGACGGCGTTCTTCCTCGAGCAGGTCATCGCCAGCGACAAGCCTGTCGTGCTGGTCGGGTCGATGCGACCCTCGACCGCCATCAGCGCCGATGGCCCCGCCAATCTCTATGCTGGTGTAAAACTCGCCGTGTCGCAGGAGGCCAAAGGCCGTGGCACGATGATTGTGCTGAACGACACGATTCACGAGTCTCGCGATGCGACCAAGACGAATACCACGAGTCTCCAGACCTTTGCCTCGCCGAATGCCGGGCCGGCGGGCTATATCAACGCCGCCTCTGTGAGTTTCGTCGAGCCTGCGCCCGAGTTCCCGCGGCCACGATTCAAACTGCCGGAGAAGGCGCCACTGCCGCGCGTCGACATCATTTACTCGCACTCGAACATGCTGGCCGACGAGGTGGCCGATGCGCACAAGCGCGGAGCCAAGGGCATCGTGCTTGCGGGTGTCGGCGACGGTAACTCGTCGAAGGCGGTGATCGACGCGCTCTCGGCGGCGGCGAAGCAGGGAACGCCGGTGGTTCGTTCAAGCCGTGTTGGCTCGGGATTCACACTCCGAAATGCAGAGGTGAACGACGACGAACTGGGATTTGTTGCTGCTCTTGATCTCAACCCACCCAAGGCGAGGATCCTGCTGCAACTGCTGATCGCCAGCGGTGTCAAAGAGACAGCGAAGATTCAGCACGCGTTTGAGGTGAGGTAAGCAGTCACCCGGGCCGTTCGCTGCCGGATTCCTGACGTGCGTCCAGCGCTGCTCCGGCGACGAAGCGATGCTCCGCCCCGCCCGGCCGAAGCACGCTCTCCATCAGCCGGATCTGACGCACCGCAAACGGCTCCACCACGAGTGCCCGCCGCTCCACGCGCCACACCCGCGCCCCGTTTCGGAACCTGCAAAGCGTCATGTGCGGCAGGAATCCCTGCGTGTCCCGCGGATTCCGCGCCAGTTTCGCCGCCAGCCGCCGCTGAATCTCCATCAGGCCCGCCGGGGCATCCGTCGCAACCGCCACCAGCCGCGCATCGCCGCTCTCCGGCAGGCACATCAGTTCCCGCGGCCGCAACTCAAACGCGTCCACGCCCGCCGCCGCCCGCTCTACCGACTCGGTCACATCGCCGAGTTGCCGCTCATCCGTGTCCCCGATGAACTGCAGCGTCATGTGCACTTGCTCCGGCGGCACCAGCCGGTGCTCCGGCAGGTCCATCCCACGCAGTAACTCCAGCATCATCCCCGCCGCTTCCACGGGCGGATACACCGCGACAAACAGCCGCATCACCGGCCGTCGTCTGCTCATCGTTCCGACGCTCCACGTGAGGAAGGGAAGTTCCTGCTACCCAACTGGAAGGCTGGTAAAGCGGCTCCTGCCTTCGCAACCTTGTCCACCGCTTCACCATCCGGCCCGGTCCCTGTCTTCCACATCCGACATCCCACATCCGCCATCCGACACTTCTCGATCACCATCCCCACCGTCACTCGCTCCATCATTTCCCGGCCGCGTTGCTCATCCTTGTGATCGAACAGGTCCCCCTCGCGCACCACCTGCAACACGCTCTCCGCACGGCCATATGGCCCGACGCGGGACACATCCGTCGGCCCATAGATCGCCACGATTGGCCGATCGAACCCCACCGCCATGTGCACCGCGGCCGAATCGTTCGCAATCACCAGGCTCGACGCCTCGATCACCGCCAGCAGCCGCGCAATGCTCGTCGCGCCCACCAGATCAATCACCCGCGCATCCCGCCTCGCCAACTCCAGCAGCGGCCCGATCTGCCCGCGCTCCGACGTTGCACCCACAATCGCGACCGCCTCGAACCGACCCTCATCGAGCAGCCACCGCGCCACTTCCGCGTACCGCTCCGCCGGCCAGAGTTTCCCGGGCCAGCGGCTTGTCGGCGCGATCACTGCGTACCGCCTCCCGCCCAGGCTCGCATCTGCGTGAACCGTGTCTCGCTCCGCCGCGGCCGAGTACAGCCGCAGATCTCGTACGGCTGCCGTTCCAGTCGCCGCGACTGCCAGCCGCAGCATCCGATCGACGGTGTGCTCGCCCATTGGCACGTCGATGCGCTCATTCAGCCCGATCCACCCGATCTCCTCCGCGTTCGCATACCCGATCCGCCGCGGCGCGCCTGTTGCCAGCGCAAAGAGCCCGGATCGCAGCAGTCCCTGGCAATCCACCACCACGTCATAGCGCTCGCGTCGCAGTGCGCCCAGCCATCGCACCAGCGCCCCCAGGGCAGTGGGGGACCGCCACCACTTCGCCAGTCCCGTCCGCGGGAAGGGCACCACCCGCCCCAGGTCCGGATGCTCCTCGATCGCCGCGGCGAACGAATCCTGCACCATCCAATCGACCCGCGCATTGGGCCATGCGCGCTTGAGCGTCGCCAGCACCGGCACCGTGCGGCAAACATCCCCCAGCGCGCTCGGCCGGATGATCAGAATGCGCTCGGGTTCGCGTGCCATGCTTGTCATACCCGCCGAATCCTAGGGAACAACGATCATCGACCATCGCCGGTACACTCCGCGAACCGGAGCCTCCGCATGCTGGTCCGCACGCTGCTCGCCTTCACGTTGCTGATATTCTGGCCGTTTACCGGGCACGCCCCCGCGCTGACCGAGTCTCGGTCCGCCGATCCTCGCCAGTCTACAGCGGTCCTCTCCCTCTGGATCGATCCGTCTCCTCTGCCGCACGGCGCAGACGCCGAGTCCGAAGCCAGAGTCTTCGAGCAAACCCTGACCCGGACTGTCGAGATCTTCTTCCCAATCAAAGAAGCCAGCAGAACCGCAGTTCACGCCGCCGCTGCGGCTTTTTCTGATCGAAAGCCCGTGCTCTTGCAGGTCTCACAATTCGAGTCCGGCTCGCCGGTCGTCGAGTTCATTTCCCAAGCCGTGCAGCCGAGTGCGGCAGCCGCCGTCCTGACGCACCGTCAATGGGAATCCGCCCAGCGCGGCGCAGATGACGGTATTCCCGTCATCGAACTCTTCGTCGATGTCGATGCGCTCCGCCGCGAGTTCCTGGACAGTTTCGCCTCCGGCCGTGCCGGCCGGGTGATCCACGCCCTCGGCATCCCCAACGCCCGAACGCTCGCGCTCCATGGCCGGTGGGTTCCGTCCGACAAGGTTCCGCTGGTTGATCCGGACCTGCCGCTCCCACCCGCCTCGCGTCGCATCGGAGACTATGCCGCGATGAAGGGGCCGCCTCTCATCCGTATGGACCTCAGTTGGAACTCCCGCTCGGATGAACCCACCACGATCCGTGGCATAAATGTCGCCGCCTCCCACTGGCCCGTTGCGCAGCTCCGCATGGAGCCGCCTCCCGCACCCTTCCTGTGCCTGTTCCGCGCCAACTTCCGCGCATGGCTCGAGAGTGCAATCAAGATTCGTGCCGCGTGGCTGGATCCCATGTCCGCCGGCGCGATTGAGGAGTCCTGCGCCGCCTGGCTCAAGGGCAACCGGCCCGCTGTCGACCGCATCATCGGTGCAGTGCCCGCCTGGCTTGTTGTCCATCCGAGTACGCGCGGGCCGGAGTGGTTCATCGCCCAGGCACCGCTGCGTGCTGAGAACGCCAGTCCCGATCCGATCGTCCGCGAGATGGATCAGTTGCTCCGCAGGCAGTTCGCCGACCAGATCCGGATCATCCCCGATGGCGGCTCGCGATTCTCCGCACCCGTCGACTGGCCGGTGAGCGTGATCGGCTGGAATCCCGCGCCCCGTCCGGCGCTCTCCACACTTCACTTCCACATAGATCTTCGCGGCGGTGCGGCCGACCCTGCAAAATGAACAAGGGGCCGGATTGCTCCGGCCCCTCGTCAGGTCCTGTGAGTGTGCTGTCGATCAATACCGGTAGTGCTCGGCCTTGTAGGGACCATCCGGCGACACGCCGAGGTAGTCCGCCTGTTCCTTGCTCAGCCGCGTGAGCCTGACGCCCAGTTTGGCCAGGTGGAGCCTGGCGACCTCCTCATCGAGCTTCTTGGGGAGGGTGTACACCTTGCCCGTCTCGTACTTGAAGCCGCTAAGCGTCGGCTTGTTGTTGGCGTTGAGCCAGAGGTCGAGTTGCGCGATCGTCTGGTTCGTGAAACTCGAACTCATCACAAAACTCGGGTGTCCGGTCGCGCAGCCGAGGTTCATCAGCCTGCCCTCGGCCAGCACGAGAATGCTCCGGTTGCTCTTAGGGAACACGAACTCGTCGTACTGCGCCTTGATGTTCACCCGCTTCACCGAGCCGGATTTCACCGCCGCGTACAGGCCGGCCATGTCAATCTCGTTGTCGAAGTGGCCGATGTTGGCGACGATGGCCTTATCCTTCATCCGCTGCATGTGATCGAGTGTGATGACGTTCTTGTTGCCGGTGGCGGTGATGAAAATGTCCGCCGAATCGACGACATCCTCAAGGACAGCGATCTGGTATCCCTCCATCGCCGCCTGCAGTGCGTTGATGGGGTCGATCTCCGTCACGATCACGCGGCAGCCTTGCCCACGCAGCGCCTGTGCACACCCCTTGCCCACATCGCCGTAGCCCAGCACCACCGCGACCTTGCCGGACAGCATCACGTCCGTCGCGCGATTGAGCCCGTCCACCAGCGAGTGCCTGCATCCGTACAGGTTGTCAAACTTGCTCTTGGTCGCGCTGTCGTTGACGTTGATTGCCGGGAAAGCGAGTTGGCCCTTCTTGGCCATGTCGTACAGCCGGTGCACGCCCGTGGTCGTCTCCTCGCTGACGCCCTTGATCTCCTTGCAGATCCTCGTCCAGTATCCCGGGCGAGCGGCGATCGTTTCCCGTAGCAGGCCCAGGATCACGCCCCACTCTTCCGGATCGGCCTTGGCGTTGAACTCCGGGACCTTGCCCGCCTTCTCAAACTCTGCGCCCTTGTGCACGAGCAGCGTCGCGTCGCCCCCGTCATCGAGGATGAGGTTGGGGCCGACGGTCTTGCCGGCCGCATCCGTGAAGTTGAAGATCTGGTCCGTGCACCACCAGTACTCCTCCAGCGTCTCACCCTTCCACGCGAACACGGGGGTGCCCTTCGGTGCGGCGGGAGTGCCATCATGTCCCACCACGACCGCGGCCGCGGCGGAATCCTGGGTGCTGAAAATGTTGCAACTCGCCCAGCGCACGTCCGCACCGAGTTCCACAAGCGTCTCGATCAGCACCGCCGTCTGCACCGTCATGTGCAGGGACCCGGCGATCCGCGCGCCCTTGAGCGGCTTCTGGCCCTTGTACCGCTCTCGCAACGCCATCAACCCCGGCATCTCGTGCTCGGCGAGGCGGATCTCCTTCCGCCCGAGTTCGTAGTCGTTCAGGTCGCGGACCTTGAAGTCGATCCTGCCGATTCTGTCGACCGTGAGGCTCTTGGGCTTGGAAGGGCTTACCGGAGGCTTCGTCATCGTCGTCATGTGTTCTCCTGTCGAATCGTGAATGCGTGGATGTTCATTGGTTCGTATGAGACTTTCGGGTTTGCGACTCCCATCGCGGGCAGCCGCTACCCGTTCCGTCGTGCTGTACAGGCAAAGAGGCCGGGTCCCTTCGCTTCCGCTTCGGGTGTCAATGCGACAAACCGTGGTTCCGCGAAGCCTGCCTTTCGAATCTCCGTGGCAAGACCCGTTTCGCCGAAGCCCAACCAGTGGTGTCCCATCGTGTGACGATAACTCTGGCGGTCGTGTTCCACCATGTCCACGATCAGCGCCACGCCGCCGGGCCGGAGTACGCGGTACATCTCGCCAAGTGCAGAGGCAAGATCGGGCACGTGGTGGAGCACAAGGAATGCCACCGCCGCATCCGCGATGCCACCCTCCAGCGGCAGACTCTGGATCTCACCACGCACAAACTCGACATTCTCCCTGCCGACGAGCCGCTTCTTCGCGGCATTCAGCATGGCGGCGGATGCGTCCACGGCGAAAACGCGCTTCACAAGCGGGCTGAGCAACTCCGCTACATTGCCCGTTCCACAGCCGATGTCCACGACGGTCCAGTCGCGGGGAAGCAGTGCCAGCAGACTCTCCGCTGTGAACTTCGAGCCGAACAGTTCGCCGCGGACGTCGTCCCATTGCCCGGCGACTCGGCCGAAGAACGCCTGCGAATCCTGCCTGCGCTCGGCGAGCACTGATGCCAGCCGTCGTACATCTTCCGCAAGTTCCGCCGTGGTGCCCGTTCCCGTCGGTCCGCCCAGTTGTTCGCGGACCACGAGCCACAGTTCGCGGCACGAGTCCGGTAGATCGTCAAGCAGCAGGCGATAGAACGTCGCTGTGCCCTCTGTCCGCTTCCCGAGCCAGCCGCCATCCCCAAGCACCTTGAGATGACGCGACACCGTGCTCTGCGGAAGTTGCACGATTCGCGCTACTTCGCCGACCGACAGTTCCTCGCGCTCGAGCAGCCGGAGGATTCGGAGGCGCACCATTTCGCCCAGTGCGACCAGGCGGTCCGTCAAGAGGGAGTTGTGGGCGGATCGTTTCACGTGATCGGTGGCTTCAGTCACCTGTATCGGCAACGTCTGGGAGGCAGATTCATCCGTACATCCGGATAAACGGATGATAGTTTGGGGGCTTCAATGGTCAAGTACGCCGGCACCCAATCAGAATCCTGACCGTCGACTCCAAGTTCGCACCGTTTGCGCCGCTGAGGGCCCGCCCGTGCCCCGGCCGCCAGTCTGTATTCTGCGCAGATGACTGGCCAAAGACGGTGGCTGCGAGCGGGCATCCGCGTGACGGCGAGTCTCGCCGCGGCGTTGGTGATGCTGATCATGACCGGTTGGGGGGTCTTGATGCTGCATTACTCGAACCTTCCGTGGGGCTGGCTGCGGGACTCCGCCGCGGCGGTGTTTGGGGCGGGTGCGATCGCCGCTCTTCTCGTCGCTGTGTGCACTTTGCGATGGCGTTGGCGTGCGGCGGGTGCGTTTGCGGTAATCTGGCTTGGGCTAGTGGTGTGGTTCCGGCTCATACCGCCGTCGAGTACCCGGGACTGGCAACCGGATGTTGCGCGTGCGGCCAGCGTCCGGATTGAAGGGGATCGGGTGACCATCGAAAATGTGCGCAACTTCACGTACCGCACCGAGACGGACTACGACGGGCGGTGGGAAACCAGGAGTTACGACCTCTCGAAACTGGACGGGCACGATCTGATCTTCGTGTACTGGGGGTCGCCCGCGATCGCCCACACGATGATCTCGTTCCGCTTTCGGGACGCGTCAAAGCCCGGCGGCTTCGAGTTCCTGCCCATCTCCATCGAGGTTCGCAAGGAGAAGGGGGAGTCCTACTCCGCCATTGCCGGGTTCTTCCGCCAGTTCGAGTTGTTCTACGTCATCGCTGATGAGCGTGATGTGATCGGCCTGCGGACCAACTATCGCGGCGAGGACGTGTACGTGTATCGAACAGTGTCGACGCCAGAGCGTTCTCGCCGGATCCTGCTGAACTACCTCGCTGCCGCGGATGGGCTCTCGCGTCGCGCTGCCTGGTACAACGCGCTCACCGACAACTGCACCAATGGGATCGTCTATCACGTCCGCGCACTGGGCGACAAACTGCCGTACACATGGGAACTGCTTTTCACCGGGTACGCGGATCGCTATGCGTACAAAGCCGGCGGGTTCGGCACCGACCTGCCGTTCGAAGAACTGAGGCGGCGCTCAAGAGTCAACGATGCCGCTCGCGGCCGCGACCGGGACGAGTCGTTCTCGGCGATCATTCGACGTGGGCTGCCGGGCTACGCAGAGATCGAATCGAGGTGAGGATGCCGTCCGGTCTGGGCTCTGAATGAAAAAGGCCGGGACCCACTTGGTCCCGGCCTTGTCGATTTGAAGAAGAGGGTCAATCGATGCACCCGCACACGAAGCGGGCTGCACGATTACACCGGCTTACCAACTGCCGCGGCCGCCGCCACCACCGCCGCCGCCGTAGCCACCACCACCGCCGCGACGGCCACCACCGCCGCCGCCACCGAATCCGCCACGGCCACCGCCACCGCCGCCCGCCTCGCGGGGCCGAGCCTCGTTGACAGTGATGGTGCGGCCATCGACGTTCTTGCCGCTGAGGGCTTCGATCGCCGCGCGGGCCTCATCATCGTTCGCGAACTCGACAAAGCCGAACCCACGGGGCCGGCCGGTGTCACGGTCCATGACGAGCGAGGCGGACGTGACCTGACCGTGTGCCTCGAAGATCTGACGGAGTTGTGCCTCGGTGGTGCTGAACGAGAGATTGCCGACGTAAAGCTTCATGTTCGCTGAATCCTGCCCTTGAATGTGAGACCGGTGCTTGAACTCGGGCAAGAGAAAGCGTCGGCGATCCTGAGGTCGGGCCCGCTTGGGCCAGAACGAGAACCAGATCAAATCAATGCTAGCCACCCCGCTCCATGGCGGCGAACCGCCGGGGATTGTCCGGGACTTGTACGCCACCCCGACCGAGACTCCCGGTAGACTCCGGACCCGCGAGCAGGGGAGGGGCTCCCGCAGGAGCGAACAGATGCGATTCCGGAGGTACCGGCGAGATGTCGGAACACTCTGCTTGGGGGGAGCGGCGGCCGTGTTGATGACGTGCGAAGGCGGTCGCCCCGGAGACGCGGGTGCCGGCTCGTCGTCACCGCCAACGCTCACCCTGAACACGCCAAGCGTTCCAGCGGACCGCCTGAACGATCAGGCCGGACAAGATGTCGGACCCCTGCACAACGTGATGCGGGTGACGCCCCGGTTGATCAGCGGGAACTCGCCGGAGTCCGATGCGGCATTCGCCGAACTTCAAGCGCTGGGTGTCAAGACCATCATTTCCGTCGACGGCGCCAAGCCCATGGTCGATCGCGCTGCGGCCTACGGGATTCGGTACGTCCACGTGCCGGTCGGGTACGACGGGATCGACGTCCAACAGCAGGTGCTGATCGCCAAGGCGTACCGGGACCTGGAGGGGCCGGTGTACATCCACTGCCACCACGGAAAGCACCGTGGGCCCGCCGCGGCCGCCAGCGCGGCGGCGATCGTCGGCGAGATCACTCCCACCCAGGGGGTGGAGTTCATGCGACGCGCGAAAACCGCAGATTCCTATCCGGGGTTGTACGAGTGCGTCTCGTCCATCTCGCCGGAGTTGAAGTCACGGCTGGACAAGGCTCCGGCCGCGACGTCCCTGCCTTCGGTCGCAACCGTATCCGGACTTGTCGACCACATGGTGGGGATCGACTTCGCGTTCGAGAACCTCGGACGCATCAAGATGGCTGGGTGGACCACGCCCAAAGACCACCCGGACCTCGTGCCCGCGGCGGAAGCCGGCAGGTTGACCGAGCATTACCGGTTGCTTCGGACCGATGCCGAGTGCAAGTCCAAACCGGCCGAGTTCGGGAGACTGCTCGCCACGGCTTGGGAGCAGGCCCAGGCGATGGAAGACGCGCTGGCCTCGGCAGGGAAGCCCGCCGGCGAACTGAACCTGCTGTACGAGGCGGTGGACCAGTCGTGCAAGGACTGCCACGCCTCATACCGGAACAAGCGATCATCGCGATAAGCGGTGCCATCGTCCCGGCGAGGTCGGGCTCGGCCCCGTGTCTGGAGAACAACCGTGACCGTGGTCGTGACCGGCATGGGGTTCAGCCGCACCTAGACTTCGGCCCATGTGGCGAGGCATCTCACTTGCCAATAAGTGCCTGCTGCTCTTCGGGGCGGCGGTTGTCCTCATTATTGTCGCGGCGCTGTTCGTGTCGTGGCTCCGGATGAGCGCGATCGTCGATGAGTCGCAGCGGGAACTCTCCCGGGAGTTGGTGGAGTCGTGGGAGTCGTTTGCGACAGAGGTGACGCCCGCCGGACCGCGTCTCCGCGTCGGTGTCGAGGCGGATGTCGGCGGCGCGAAGATCATCCTCCTCACGCCTTCAGCGGCGGAGAACAGCCAGGATGCCACCGTCGCACGGGCGTGGATCGACTTGACCCGCGATCCGGATCGTGGGGAGTGGCATTGGGCACGATGGTCGGGTCTCTCTCGGGAGTACCGCTACGCCAAGCCGGTGCGGCACGTTGGAAACGAGGAAGGGCCCATCCAGGGCATGGTGATGCTCACCCGCACCAGCAGCAGCGCCGGCTGGCAGATGCTCGGCAACATGGCCTATCTCCTCAGTGCCGGGTTGATCGCACTCGGCCTGGCGGTGCTGGTGTTCTACCTGATCACCAACCGGCTGATTCTGGGTCCGGTTCGCTCGCTCAAAGACACGGCGGAACTGGTTCGTGAAGGCGACCTGCAGGTGCGATCCGAGATCCAGACCGGCGATGAGTTCGAGGAACTGGGCGAGACGTTCAACCAGATGCTCGAGGCCCTGACGAGCACGCAGGAGCAACTGCGCGCG
This sequence comes from uncultured Phycisphaeraceae bacterium, assembly GCA_964409775.1. Taxonomy (GTDB): domain Bacteria; phylum Planctomycetota; class Phycisphaerae; order Phycisphaerales; family UBA1924; genus JAHBXL01. The sequence continues at coordinate 164,581 of CAYPEI010000005.1, forward strand.
ATGAACCGCTCGCTGGACCTGCGCGTGAACGAACTCGCCGAGCGCAACCTCGCGCTGTACGAGTCGAACAAACTCAAAGGCGAGTTTCTGGCCAACGTGAGCCACGAACTTCGCACTCCCCTGAACTCGATCATCGGATTCACCGAGTTGCTCATCGAGGTCGCCGACAAGGAGGCGGAAGCGGGCGACGACTCGACGCGGTTAGCCAAGCGGCGGCGGTATCTCGAGAACATCAGCACCTCCGGCCGCTCGCTGCTGGAACTGATCAACGGCCTGCTCGAAATGGCCAAACTTGAGGCAGGCAAGATGGAGTTGCGGGTCGAGTCCGTGAACCTGCGGGAACTGCTCGAGACGCTCGCCGCGATGATGCGTCCCCTCGCCGACCGCAGCGGAGTTGAACTCGTGGTCGAGTTGCCCGCGGACCTGCCCATGCTGGAGACCGATGGCAAGAAACTTCAGCAGGTGGTGTTCAACCTGCTGAGCAACGCGGTGAAGTTCACGAGCGACAAGTGGAACGCACCGGGCGGCGTCTCTGCCGGCGGGAGCACGGGTGGCGCGTGGACGGGGGGCGGCGCAGCGCCAGGTCCGCAGGCTCCTGCGGCAGCGGGCGGAGCGCGAGTCACGCTGCGGGCCGAGCGGCTTGTCGGCCGCGCAACCGAAGGGCCGGCGTCATCGGACCGGATCCGGATCAGCGTGCTGGATACCGGTCCGGGCATCGCGCCCGAGGATCGGGAGCGCATCTTCGAAAAGTTCCAGCAAGCCGACAGCGGGCACACGCGTCGACACACGGGCACAGGGCTGGGCCTGGCCATTTGCAAGGAACTGACGGGGATTCTGCAGGGGGAGATTCAACTCGAGAGCGAGGTCGGACGGGGATCGATGTTGAGCGTGATCCTGCCGACCAAGATCGACGCCGGGCGTGCGGAGGAGATGCGGCTGGAGATGGCGTTCCGCGGCAAACTCGCCGAGCGAAAAGACAAGGACAAGCAGCCTGTGTGACTCGTCACGGCATGCTCACGCCGGTCAGATTCCGACTGCCCCGGGATGGTGACGGATCTCGATGGGCTGGTCGCGCTCGAAGTCGACGCCGATGACATCGATGCGCAGCGGACGGGATTGCCAGCGGTTGGCCCTTGCCAGGTGTTTGAGGATCTTCACGAGTTTGCGGCGCTTCTCGGCGGTCACCGACGCTTCGGCCGGAGGGTCAGCGCGGTTGGCGTCAAGCCTGCGCGCTTTGACCTCCACCAGAATGATCGTGCTGCGATCGGGCCCTTCGCACAGCAGGTCCGCCTCGCCCATGGGCACTCGGGCGTTGCGGGCGAGGACCCTGTAGCCGCGGGCCTTGAGGAACTTCTCGGCTGCGCGTTCTCCGGCGGGGCCGAGGGGGTCACGCCTCTCCGACCAGGCCGGTGGCCGCAGGATCCGGAAGAGCCGCACGAGCCGCTGAAACATGTCAGTGTGCCTGTACCGGCATGTAGCGCTCGATGGCAATGGTCATGGCCTCCTGCACCATCGAATCGATCCGCGTGAAACTCCCCCGCTCCAGCAGACGGCGCAGGTACACGTCGCGCTCCTGCCCGAACTTGCGGTCCCTGAGTGCCGACTCGATCTCGAGTTGAGCGTCGTAGAGCGAAACACCCTTGCCCGGATCGAGGGCCTCGAGGTGGATCCAGGCGAGTTTCCCATCCCAGGGAATCGGTGAGGTCGTCTGTCCGGGTGCAAGGCGCTGGGCCGCTTCCGTCATCGCCTTGTCCGCGAATAGTTGGGACTGGCCATAGGGAACGCTGAGTTCTCGCTTGGCCAGTCCGCCCTGAGAACGGAGAAACGTGTTGAACTCCATCGACGCCGCGTCGGCGAACGGCTTGGTGGAGATGGCTTCCTCCGCCTCTCGCACCGCGTCGACATCCGTGGCGGCGACGGCAATCACGCGAAGCGTGGCGCTGCCGGGGGGGTTGTATCGTGCAAAGTTGCGCTCGTAGTCCTGCCGGATCAACCGCCACGGCACATTGACGCGCGGAATCACCTTGGTGCGCAGTTCGTTGTTGATCAGTTCCCGCTCCAGCCGGTCGCGGGCCTCCTCCTGCAGTGTTCGTCCCGTGGATTCTCGCAGCGCTTCGTCGGCCTGGAGCGCGCTGCCCGACTGGGTGCTGACGAGGTTCTGCTGGATCTTCCCGAGAAAGTAAAACAGCCCCTGGCGAGTCTCCAGCGGGAGCGACGCCTGGGCCTCGGCGAGGATCAACTCGTCGCGAACCTTGCTGGTGATGACGCCGATGAGGTCGTTCGATGCATCGCGGGCAAACCTGGCACGGTCTCCGCGCGAGTCGGCCGCGAATGCCCGCAGCCTGCCGTCCAGCGGGGTCAGGACCTCTGACGCGAAGAGCGGCCGGCCGTTGATCTGGCCGATGACGGATTCGAGGATGATCGGCTTGTCGGTCGGCGTGGCGGGCGCCGCGGCGACATCCGGCTCGCCAACAAATGAGCGCAAGGCAAGCGTGTCCGCCGGCATGTCCCGACGCGACGCTTCCGCTCCGGCGGGCTCAGCAGCGCCGCGGGCCTGACTTGGCCGCGATTCCGTTGGTTGCGGCTCGGCGGCGGGCTTTGTGGCCGCCGCGCTGCGTGCCCCGGCGAACTGCTCCGCCCGCAAGCGCTCGGTGGTTGCCCTGGACTCGCCTGATGAGCACGCACAATGCCCGATCGAGGCGAGCAGCAGTCCGGCGTGAAGGAGTGATTTGGTACGGGCGTCCATGCGCATGTTTCGAAGGTGTCGGGGAGGTTACCCGCAACAGTCCACCTCTGCAAACAGCCCCTATAGTCCCCGAGCGGCAACCGCTCCGGTGAGCCGCGAGGAGTGACGATGTCGCAGAATCCCGGTGAGCCCAAGATCGTGATCGACAGTGACTGGAAGGCCCAGGCCCAGGCCGAGCGCGAGAAGTTGGCAGCCCAAGAAAAGAAGGCCGCGGCGTCAAAGCCCCCTCAGGGAACCGGACCGGGTGCGGCGGCTGGCCAGCAGATGGAGGGCCTGCCGCCCGCAGACTTTCGGAGCCTCCTTGAGGTGTTGATCACACAGGCCCTGATGTACATGGGCGGATTCCCGGATCCCGAGACCGGCCGAGCGATGGTGTCGTTGGAGCACGCCAAGTTCCACATCGATCTCCTTGCGGTCCTCGAAGCGAAGACCAAGGGGAATCTGGCCGCCGAGGAGGCCGCGGACCTCGCGCAGGTCCTCAATCAACTCCGGCTCCAGTTCGTGGAGATCAGCAAAGCGGTGGCGCAGGCCATCGCCAAGGGCGCTGTGAAGGGCGCAGGCGGAGCGGGCGTACCGCCTGTCGGCCCGGCGACCGGAGCAGGGTTTGGCCTGGTGAGTTGACGCACGCGGCGGGAAACCGGGGGATCGCGTCCGGACCGCACTACGATTGGGGCATGGCAGCCGGATCGGGCAAAGGCAAGGTGCTGGTGGCGATGTCGGGCGGGGTCGATTCGTCCGTTGCCGCGGCACTGCTCGCACGCGATGGATACGAGGTCGTGGGATGCTTCATGCGGCTGGGCTCACCGGGGGAGACGCTCGACTCGCTGCTTGAGTTCGACGAACGGCAGATCGCATGCGATCCGACGCGGGTGAGGATCGGGCACCATGGGTGCTGTTCGATCAACGACGCGGCGGACGCGAGGCTGGTCGCCGCGGAACTGGGCGTCGCGTTCTACGTCGTCAACTTCAAGAAGGACTTCGGTCGCATCATCGACTACTTCGTCGACGAGTATGTCGCAGGCCGGACACCCAACCCCTGCGTCCGCTGCAACGACTGGCTGAAGTTCGGGAAACTTCACGACTATGCCGAGCAGATCGGCGCTCAGCAGGTCGCGACCGGCCACTACGCGCGGGTGGTACGCGACGAACACGGGCGGGCGGCGCTGATGCGAGGGCTGGATGCGGACAAGGACCAGTCATACGTGCTGTTCGGAATGAGGCGGGATCGACTTGCACGAACGCTGCTGCCGATCGGCGAGTTCCGAAAGCCGGACGTCCGCGCGATGGCGAAGGACATGGGATTGCCGACGTTTGACAAGCCGGACTCGCAGGAAATCTGCTTTGTTCCCGACAATGACTACGCGGGGCTGGTGGAGCGGCGGCGCCCTGAAGCGACGGTGGCGGGTGAGATTCTGGACCCGAATGGGAATCGGGTGGGCGACCACGCCGGCCAGCATCGATTTACCATTGGGCAGCGCCGCGGCGTGGGCATCGCGCTGGGGTACCCGGTCTTTGTGGTGGGAAAGGATGTCGCAACGAACACGGTCACGGTCGGGCCGCGCGAGATGCTCATGGCCCGTGGTCTGATCGCGTGTGAAGTCAACTGGCTCGTGGACGAGCCTGCGACGGGACAGTGGCATTCCTGCCGGGTCAAGGTGCGGAGCAACTCGGCGCCGTCCGGCGCGAGGTTCCGCTGGGATGGGGGACGGCGCGAACTAGAAGTGGCGTTCGATGAACCCATCGAAGCGGTGGCTCCCGGGCAGGCGGTGGTGCTGTATGAACAGGACCTCGTGCTCGGCGGTGGGTGGATCCGCACCGCGGTCAGTGGCGATCAACCCGCGAACCACGCGGAGAGATAGGCGAAAATGTCGGCAACGGTGGTCTGGCCGTCGCCATCGAAGTCCGCGTCTCCGGCGAACCAGGCGCTGAGGAACGCGAAGATGTCGGCGACGGTGCGCTCGCCATCCTGGTCGAAGTCGACGGCGAACCGAGGCGCGATCACGAGTTTGGCCCCATCGTTCAGGTACTCGATCCGCGAGGTGAGCGAACCGCCGGGTTGCTGGAGGCTCTCGCTGCTGAACGTTCCGGCTCGGTGTTCGGCGCTGAGGAACTTGAACTCGTCGCCCGAGTGCGGCACGAATCCGTCCACGAATGCTGTGGTGATTCGCCCGTCGAGGGTTGCACTGTTGATCACGAGCAGCCGCCCGAACTGCGCGACCCCCGTGCCGGCAATGTGGATGGAGAGCGACCCCGATTGATCCTGCACAAACTCGCCGCGGACGATCAGTGAACCCGCGGGGCCGATGACAATCTCGCCCTGGTTGGTAAATGTCCCGGATCGCGGCGTGAACTTGATCGAGCCCGCCGCGACGTCGATCTCGCCGGTGCTGGTGATGTTCAGGCCCACGAATGCCCCGGCGCCCGGGACGTTGCGCTCGATGCGGCCGTTGTTGAGCAGTTCCGCGCTCGCGGTTGGTGCCGCGAGGACGGTTCCCGAAGACGACACCTCCAGCACGCCGCCGGGAGTGACCTCGATCGTCGCATCGAGCAACGTCAGGTTTCCGGCGACCCAGTGCAACCGACCTTCGACCCGGATGTCCCTGGCCAGTGTTCGCGAGGAGCCGGCATCGAGTGCAAAGGTGCCGGTGGGCAGCAGGATGAGCCGCCCCGCGCCCTCGATCAGGCCCCCGAGCCATGTGAACTCGCCCTCGATGGACGCGTCGGCATCTCCCGAGAACACTCCCGAGACCAGCGTTCCATTCGTGATGAATCCCGGTGCATTGAAGTACACCGATCCGCCGAGAATCGTCAGCAGGCCGATCGTGACCTCGCCGTTGAATGTTCGGGTGCTTCCCAACTGGATCGTGAGCGATTCGAAGTGCGCCGGCTGGTTGAACGTCGTCTCGCCCGAGCCCTCATCGATGGTGACGTTTTCCTCACCAAGCACTTCATCTTCAAAGGTGATTGGTGCGCCCAGTGTGGAGATGACCAGATCAACGGGAACGAGCACGGGCCCCGCGTACAACTGGAACCCGATGGTTCTGATCAGCCCGGCGGCGATGACCGTTTGTCCGAGCGCATCCACGGTGAGCGACCCGAGCCGGCCCGTGACGGCGCTGCCGATCGCTCCGCCGATGCGCAGGCCCGCCATGCCGGTCCTCAACACGAAGTCGTTGCCATCGCCGGGTGTGGAGTCGATCTTCCCGTCAACCTCGACGTATGCGCCGATCGGGAAATAGCCGCCAAAGGTGGAGTCGAGCGCAAGCCCGGCAAAGTGGATCACGATGCTGTCGAAGACCTCGATCGTGTTTCCCTCGGTGCGGATGGACCCGAAGAGGTGGGTCGTCGAGCCGCCGCCACGGATGCGGATGCCGCCATTGTCGGTGCCGTTGATGTCGCCCGCGACGGTGATCTCGCTCGTGCCCGCCGGGCCGGTGGAGACGAACGACGTCGGGTCTGAGAAATCGCCTCCGCCGATCACCATGCTCGACATCTGGCCTTCCTGTCCGAATATCACGGAAGCGAACCCGTCCTGGAGGCGGGACTTCTCCGCCGGATCGATGGTCAGGGCCCCGCCGGGGCCGAGCGGCGAGATGTTGATGTTGACATCGCGGCTCAGCGAGAACGGAGAGATGTGCAGGTGCCCTGACCCGCTGACTGCCGCGAGGATCGTCATATCGTCGGCACGAAGCAGCAGATCGTGCGCGCCGCACACGATCGCGCCGACAAAGACAAGCGTGCCGGTTCCGCCATCGATCGCAGCATTTGCTCCCAGGTGAATGTCGCGCAGGTGCGTCTGCCCGTTTAGCGATCGCAATAGGCCACCGTCGAGCAGCGTCAGGCCGCCGCCGGAGTCGATGAAGAGCGCGCCCAGTTGGCCCCCGGGCTGCCCACCGACCTCGCCTTCAAAGATCACATTCCCGATCCCCGCGGAGAGATTCAGGCTGTTCCCGGCGCCGGTCTGGCTGTCCACTGTGCGGCGGAATCGGATGTCCGCTCCCTGAGTCTCTCCGCCCGTCGTCGAGATGGACACCGCCGATGCGCCGATCACGATCGCATCGTCGAAGTCGATCGGTTGGCTCTGGGTCGAGACGTTGCCGTACAGCGTGAGCGTTGATCCCGAACCAACGAACGAGAACGACGCGTTTCCGACGCCGACGAGCGGCCCGTTGAGTTCGATCGATCCGCCCGGGCCGGCCATGCGGAACTCCACAGGATCGGAGAACGTCGCGCTGCCGATGGAGAGCGTCGCGGTGCCGGTCAGGCTGCCCAGGATCAGCCGCTGCAGCCCGCCCTGGATCCGGCTCAGAGCTAGGGTCGACAGCCACAGTCCTTCGTCGATGTCATTGATCGACATGTCCTGAGCCGCGCTGCGAGGCTTGATCTCAAGCGTCGATACCTCGTTGCCGCCGAAGACGTTTCCACCCAGGTTCAAGTTGTCCGCAACGAGCCCGAGATCGAAGCCATTCAGGTCGATCGTGCGCCCGAAAGTGAGAGAACCTGCGCTGACGGTGATGTACCACTCGACCCGCAGATCGGCGTTGATGCTGCACGTATCGGTGACGGTGATGTTCTGGACGAAGTGGACGAGGCCGCTGGGCGAGGTCTGGATCAACTCGCGCAACTCGGCTCCGTGGAACTCCACCTGCTCGCCGCCGGAGAGTTGCAGCGAGCGCAATGCCCCGAACGAACGAACGCCGTTGAAGAACCCGGCATTCCGGGCACTGACCGACAAATCACTGCCGAGTTCAAAGGGCGACTCGGTGAAGAACCCCGATCCGGGCGCATTGCCCAGCCAGATGTCCCCGAAACTGCGCACGGCTCCGTCCGGACCGCCATAGACAAGCAGAGTGTCGAATCGCTCGGATGCGCTGCCCAGGCCGGCGTCGAAGGACACGACCCCCATCGTTCCGGCGTTGGCTTGGAAGAACGGCACCTGCCCATCCCCCGGAATGACGGTTCGAGTGAAGTGAATGTCTGCACCGGCCGTCGCGCCCGCCTGCGTGGTCAGGAAGTGCGCATTGGCGGTATCGATGTATACATTCGCGTCGATCAGAATCTCTCCGCCCTCGGTGGAGATGTTCCCCTGGCTCGAGATGGGGGTGGCTCCCAGGACGACGATGGAGACTCCGCCGCCGCCGGTCACGTTGATTGTCTGCTGTGTGATCGTTCCGGTTCCCGTCATGAACCGAGTCGGGTTGCGGAAGGTTGACGGGATGATCAGGAGGTTGCCGGTGTGGGATGCGGATCCGAACTCCACCAGAGCAAAGCCGGGCGCGATTGCCTGCAGAATCGTGGAACTCACAAAGCCTGCGCCGCCGACCTGGATGCTCGCGGCGTTGTTGGCCGGGGCGATGCCGATGGTTCCTTCGCCCATGACGGAGTCGGCCCCGCCCAGAAACTGCGGGCTTGCGCCGCGGATGGACAACTCATCGGATCCGTCGACGCGAAGGGTCGACTGGAAGACCGGGCCCGCGGTCGAAGCAATGATCGTCACCGTGTAGAAGACAGTCGCCGCGGAGTTGATGGTGACCGTACCCGCTGTCACGTTGGAGAACAACTGTGCTGTCCCGCCCGTAATGGTCAGCGCCGCGAGCGACGTTGTGTTGCCGGTGGCGCCGAACAGCCGCTTCAGGCCCGGAGCGGTGAGATTCAATGATGAGGCGCCGTTGATCGTGCCTTGAAAAACAATCGTCGAAGGAGACGCAATGGCAACCGCAGGGGAACTGAGTGCGACATTCGAGGTGAAGGTCAGTCCGCCGACAGTCGTCTGCAGTATCCCGCCGATGTTCGTCACGGTCGGCGTGTTGTCGAAAGTCAGGCTCGCCGGCATCATGGTCAGCCCGGTCACACCGAGCGAAATGGCTGCCTGAGCGGCAACGGTCAGATTGAGACCGAGCACCTTGGCGGGGCTGGTGATGGTGAGCGAGCCGTCATCCGAGCGTAGCGATAGATTCTCCGGCATCGTCATCCCGCCGAACGCCGACGGGCTCGGGATCTGCGAGTCAACGATTGGGGCGTCCTGGCGAATCGTCAAGAACTCCGGTGTGGTCGCCCCGCCCGAGACATGCCTGAACCTGGGTGAGTTGGCGGTCACGTTGACGGAGGATCCAACCGCGCCGCCGGATCCATCTCCAGCGCGAAGACGAACCTGCCACGCATGCACTTCGACCAGTGGCCCAAAGGAGAGGTTTCCAGTCCCATCTTCCCCCGCGTGCGCTTCGAGAAACGAGTACGCGGTGAACATGCCGCCGCCGCTGCTCCCAAGAACGATGTTGTCGCTCGCCTGGATGAGAATGGTCACTGCTTCAATCGCCTTTACCGCGACTGAGCCGCTGTATGCCCGTATCTGCACCCCAGAGGCGTTGATGCTGGTGAGCGCGTTGAGGTCGCCCGACACCGCTTCGATGTTGCCATACCCGGTACCCATGTCGATCAAGCCATCGAGCGTCATGGCTCCGAACGAGACAAGTGCGAAGTTGCCGCCCTGGCTGCTGAGCGAGGCCGCGGCGCCGAGTTGAAAACCCACCGAGACGATTTGCATCTGGCCGCCGTTGGTATTGATGCTCCCGATCGGCGCAGTGAACACGCCGTTGGCCTGAATCAAGATCGCGAGTTCGCCGAAAGTCGAGGTGATGTTGGCGTTGAGCGTGACGTCGCTGTCGGCGATAAGCGACAGCGTTGCCGCGCCGCCGCCCGTCTTGACAATGTCATCCGCGATCAGGATGGCGCCCGCATCGTCGCCCGCGCCCGCGGTGGTGATGGTCACGCTCGTGCCCGAGTTCAGCGCTGCGGCGATGCTCGCTGTGCTGACTGTCGCGCCGGTACCGTTGCCCATGAAGACGGTCGGGTCGCCCGGCGCGAGTGTGACGTTGAAATCCGCGGAAGCAGAGATCAAGATGTCGTACGGATCCATCAGCCACGTTCCCCCCGACCCGGCGCGGCCGCGGGCCGTGGCGCCGCCGCCGCTCACCTGAAGTATGCCCCGTGCGGAAGTCTCGACAAAGCCGCCGTTGCCGCCGAGCCGCCCGCCGGCGGCAGTGATCGAGCCCTCGAAGGTCGTGTGTTCATCCGACCAGACGATGACCCTTCCGCCGTCACCGTTGCGCATTGCGTTTGCCGTGATGCGGGAGTCGCGGTCGATGTAGACGCGCTGCGCGCGAGGCAGCGTACCGCCACCGCCCAGGTCTCCACCGATCCGGACTTCCCCCGCTCCCCGCACACCGCGCGCATCGATCGATGCTCCATGAAGGTAAATGTCCGCCCCAAGGATCTCCACCGAGCCGAGGGACTCGCGACGGTGAGAAGTTGAAACGTCAAGTGTTCCCGTGAGAACGGTCCGCGCGGTGCCGCGGCCGTCGAGAACGACTTTTCTGCCCGATGCCGAACCTTCGAACCACAACTCATTGCCGGCCCGGACTCGCAGCACGGATAGACCGTTGAGCGAGGCCGACTCCCCGATCCGTGCATCGGGTGCAAGCAGAATGAGCGAGTTTCCTCCGGCGATCGTGGCCGCGTCAAACTCGAGCCGCGTGCCGGCTCGCAGCGTGGCGTTGCGTTTCAGCAGGAGCGCTCCGCTGAGGCTCATGGCGTCGGTCGTGCGCAGCACTCCTCCCCGCATGGTGATTGACCCATGGGCCTCGAGGCTGGCGATCTCGATACGCCCGCCCTTGCCGCCAAGCGTGACGGATGCTCCAGCGTCAATGAGCACGTGATCAACGCCGGTGGGGACGGAGTTGGTGGACCAGTTCGCCGGATCGCTCCACGAAACGCCGTCGCCTCCGCCGTCCCAGGCGATGCTGGCAAGGAGGGTGCGCTGCTCCAGCGGCTCAACGCCTGTCGCACATCCTGCCCGTCGCGCGAGCACCGATGAGCGGGCGCCATTCCACGGGCGAGAGTTCACTGCACGGGGGTGCGAGGAGGACTGGGACATCACGACACCTCCCACAGGTCGCTCGGGAAAGGCCGACGTGCATCTGCATGACGACCGGGTATTGGCCCGGCATGTCCCACGAATCGGGCATACAGGGACTCGATCAACTCTCATCCTAAAGCGCAGTTGACGCATACGGAAGGCAAATTACTGACTGCGATTCCGGTCGCCTCAGGCAGTTCGATCCGGCACGGTGTGCATAAACAAGATCAAGCCAAGCAGTTGCGCACGAGGAGCAGTGCCGCAGATCGTCACAGCCTCGATCGGGTATTCTCCGAAAATCGGGTTGCGCGGCCGGCGATTCCCGCGCACTCAATCGAGCAGCAATGGACGAAAGACCCACATCAGACCAGCCTTCGCGTGGTCAGTCCGGGCGCACCCCGGTCGGAGTACCGATACCGCTGCAGGATCCGCGGTCCCCGCAATCAGGCACCGAGGCGCCGCCGTCAGCGGAGTTTGACGGACCGGGCGCGCAGATTGGTCCATACAGGATTCTGCAATCGCTGGGCGAGGGCGGCTTCGGTGTGGTGTATCTGGCCGAGCAGCGCACGCCAGTCGAAAGGCGGGTTGCGCTTAAAGTCATCAAACTGGGGATGGATAGCAAGGAGGTGCTGGCGAGGTTTGAAGCTGAGAGGCAGGCCCTTGCACTGATGGACCATCCGAATGTCGCGATGTTCCTGGATGCGGGGCTGACGCCGACCGGACGGCCCTACTTCGCCATGGAGCACGTGCCGGGGGTGCCGCTGACCGACTACTGCGACACCCACAGACTGACGCCGCGCGAGCGGCTGGAGTTGTTTGTGCCGGTCTGCCTCGCGGTGCAGCACGCCCACCAGAAGGGCGTCATCCATCGCGACCTCAAGCCTTCGAACATCCTGGTCATGGTGCAGGATGGAAAGCCGCTGCCGAAGGTGATCGACTTTGGCGTGGCCAAGGCCGTGAGCAAGCGGCTGACGGAGAGAACACTGTTTACCGAGACCGGCCGCATGATCGGCACTCCCGAGTACATGTCGCCGGAGCAGGCTGGGACGACCGGGCTGGATGTCGACACGCGGACGGACATCTACTCGCTCGGCGTGGTGCTCTACGAGTTGATGTGCGGGACGCTTCCCTTCGACAGTCGAACGCTGCGCGAGGCGGGATACGAGGGGATCATGAAGATCATCCGCGAGCAGGACCCGCCCCGCCTGCCCACGCGGTTGAGCGGGTCCGGCGAGCAGGGGAGCAAGGCGGCGGTTGCAAGGAAGTCCGATGCCCGGACACTGATCCGCCTGCTTGCGGGGGACCTCGACTGGATCACACAGCACGCGCTCGAAAAGGACCGCACCCGCCGCTACCAGACCGCGCAGGATCTCGCGGCGGATGTCGAGCATTACCTCAGGAACGAGCCGGTGGTGGCCCGGCCGCCCAGCACGATCTACAGGACACGGAAGTTCGTGCGCAGGCACCGATTCGGCGTCGCCGCCGCGGCGGCCGTCTCCGTCGCGCTGGTGGCAGGGTTGGTCGGAACGTCGTACGGGATGTCGCGAGCGATCGCGGCGGAAAGACAGGCCATCCGCGAACGCGATGATGCGAATCGATCCCGGGCGATCGCGGAGTCTGTGAACGGCTTTCTGCAGCGGGTCCTGCTGGCGGTGAATCCCTCCCGGCTGAATCCGCGCGACGTCACGGTGCGTGAAGTGCTCGATGAGAGCGCGGTGCGTGTGCTGCCGTCGCTGGCCGATCAACCCGCGGTTGAAGCGGCGATCCGGAACACCCTGGGGCGGACCTATACGGCCCTGGGCATCTATGACAAGGCCGAGCCGCAGTTGCTTGCCGCGCTGAACCGACGGCTGGCGTTGCTTCCTGAAGATCACCCCGACATCGCCGACACGAAGAACAACCTCGGCTTGATGTACCGGCAAATGGGCAAGCAGGCGGACGCGAAACAGAACCTGACCGAGGCACTCGACCTTCGGACCAGGCTGTTCGGGACCCGGAGCGCGGAAACCGCCGCTGTCCGAAACAACCTCGGTCTCGTGCAGCGCGACAGCGGACAGATCGCGGAGGCGGAAGCGAGTTTCACGGAGGCGCTCGAGGCTCAGAAGTCGACCCTGCCCGCCAATCACCCGGACATCCCCAACACCCTCAACAATCTCGCCGCGGTGCTGCTCGAACGCGGCAAGTATGACGAGGCGGAGTCCCGCTTCAAGGAGGCGATCGTCGCGCAGCGAGCGGCGCTCGGTCCTGAGAGTCCGGACGTGGCGCGAACCTTGGGCAATCTTGGGGAACTTCTTCGGACGAGGGGGCGATTTGACGAAGCCGAAGGACCCGCCCGCGAGTCGCTGGCCATCAGCCGGAAGTTGCTGGGAGATTCGCACCCCGACACCGTGGCGGGCATCGGGAACCTGGCCCTGCTGCTGCAGGACAAGGGCGATCTGGACGGAGCGGAGTCGCTGCTCCGGGAATCGCTCGAGATCTCCCGAAAGGCGAGCGCCCCGGACGTTTTTGTTGATCTGCTGAATCTGGGCAACCTGCTCAACGACAAACGGGAGTTCGGCCAGGCGGAGCCGCTCGCGAAGGAGGCCCTCGACAAGGTGAAGGCCGCCGTACCCGCCGGGCATGGCGAGATTGCCAAGTACGAGTTGCTGTACGGCCGCATCCTGAGTGATTCGGGGAGGCCCAAAGAGGGCGAGCCGCATCTGCGGCAGGCGCTGGAGATCTTCAAGGCCCGGTACCCGGCCGACGACTGGCGAATCTCGCAGTCCCAGAGCGTGCTTGGTGGTTGCCTCATGCAGCAGGGCAGGACAGATGAAGCGGGCCCGCTGGTGACGGAGACCTGGACGAGGATCAGGGATGTCCTGGGTCCGCGGCATTTGCGCACGCGGCAGGCCGCGGATCGCGCGATCGCGTGGTTCGAGGCCGCCGGCCGGAAGGACCGCGCCGACGAGATACGAAACTCGCTGAGGTGATGCCGATCAGGCCAGCCACGCGTGGAGCAGCGCATCGGCCACCATGGCGATCAGTACCATCGGAAGGTGAATGATCGATGCGAAAAAGGCCATGCGGATGTGCCTTCGTTCCGTCGTCCGAAGCAGTCGCAGACAGAGAACAGCAAAGCCTCCGCTGAACAGCAAGGCGAGCGAGGCATACAGCCAGCCAAGGCTTTCGGGCATGAGAAGCACCGGAGAGAGGCAGACGGGCACGAGCGTCACGGACCACGCCGACATGGTGAAGGCGGTCATCCTGCCCGATGGATCGGACATGGGCAGCATGCGGTATCCGCCGCGTGCGTAGTCGTCGCGGTGCATCCAGGCGATGGCGAGCACGTGCGGCACCTGCCAGACGAGCATGATCAGGAAGAGCGCCCAAGCCGCGGGCTGGATGAGCGGGTGAACGAGCGCGGCCCAGGGAGTCGTCGCCCCGACACCCCATGCCGCGGCGAAACCGACGACGGGCGGGAGCGCGCCCGGGATCGCGCCGATCAACGTGTTGAGCGCGGTGACGGGCTTCAGCGGCGTGTACAACAGAACGTAGAGGATGATGGTCGCGGCGGAGACGAGAGCCGCCGCCGGGCCGCAAAGGGCCCAGAGAACCAGCACGCCGAGAATCCCGAGGACGACACCGATCCAAAGGGCGGCGGTGGGGGAGAGCCGCTGCTCGGGCAAGGGGCGTGTCTTGGTCCGGTTCATCAGGGCATCGCGGTCGCGCTCAAACCACTGGTTGAGTGCGTTGGCGCCGGAGGAAGACAGACCCGTGCCGAGGATGCAGCCGAGGGCGGCGATGGAGAGGTCACCGGCGGTCCACGGACGGCCGATCGCCGCCATGGTGAATCCGACACCCGCGGTGACTGCGACCATACGCGTGATGCGGGGCTTGGTCAGTTCGTAGGCCGCCGCAGCCTGTTCACGAATCGGCAGCGCCGCGGCTGGGCCGGGTGCCGCGATCATCTGGGCTGATCCTTGTGAGTCTCGTTCGAGCATCCCGCCGCAACTCCATTCGCTGGTTGCAACGATTGTTGCAGCGGAGGGCGGCTCCGGCTACTGGCAGACCAGAATCCTTGCGGTTTGGCGGGATTCGGCTTCGACTGCCGATTCATCGCGCCGAGGCATCGAACGGGTGGAAGTTTAGATCATCGACCGCCGCGAATACGATGGGGTCGGATTGTCCCGGTAGCTCAGCTGGATAGAGCGGCCGCCTTCTAAGCGGCAGGTCGTGCGTTCGAGTCGCACCCGGGGCGTTTCGGCGGCGGGTGAAAACCCGGTAGCCGGGGACCCAAACAGACTGGAAGCATGTTTCGAAGTGGGTGGTCCGTGGGTCGGGAGGGGGTTGAGAGGAACATCGATGAGCGGTCCGCTCCTTGGCGTCGGGATCGTGATCCTCTTCGGGTCGGTAATCGTGGGCGTATTGGTCGTCTTCCTGGTCGCCGCGATCGTGCGCTGGCGCGACCGGGTGCGAGTTCCGTGCTGCGGGTCATGCAGATATCCCGTGGAGGGGCTTTCCACCTTCACCTGTCCAGAGTGCGGGGCGGACTTTCGCACCGCGGGAATCCTCGTGAAGGGTGTGCGGCCGAAGCACCGGATGCATGTCGTGGAGGTGTTCGCCGCGTGGGCAGTGGTCGCGGTGATCGGGGGGTTGATCACGTCAGGATTCGTGGGAAGCACTTCCTTCGGGCGGCGGATGACATTCACGCGGAACGAAGTGCTAACGCCGGTGTCGGGAGCGTGTCCGCAGATCGGCGTGACGGCGTTCGGTACCGCCGGGGTGGATGTGTCCGCGCAAGCCGCACCCGCGCACCGCCTGCTCATGCAAACCGCGCAATCGAACGCGGCGACGCCGGTTGCGCTGGAAGTGGACCTGCTCGCAGGCGTTTGGCGAGTCCGGCCGGCGGCCGGTGCGGTGTTGGCGAGCCAGGTTGTCGGCGGGTCGATGCCCCTGCGCGATTCGGATGTGGCCGGCTGGCTCGCCGCGTCGGGAGTGACAATCGCACCCGGCGGGACACTCAGCGAAGTGTCATCGCTGTCCGCCTACGTGAACAACGGCGGTCGCCTGCGCGACTCGCTCACGTTCTCCGCGGCGGCGGCCGGTGCGGGGGTGACGTTCGGGCCGGCGAGTTGGGTGTTTGCGTCGAGCGCAGGACTCTGGACGCTGATCTTCGTCGTGGGGTGTGTGTTGATCACCAAGGCTCACACCACCAGACGACCGCGCGAGTCTGCACGTGTGGCCGCCATTGCCGCGGGTTCAGCGTGAACCCTGCCCGCGCGGGCGCAGCGGCCTCGCGATGAACGGCTCAAGTTCCGCTGGGACCGACTTGATGCCGCCGCGCTTGGCCTTCGCTACGGCGTACCAGAGCGACGCATGCATGCGGTATCGCACCTGGTCGGTGATGTTCAGCCCGTTGGCCTCCATGGCGGTGAGGGACCATCGCCACGCGTGGTACTCCTCGAGGCAGCGCGGCTTGTACACATTGAACCCGATGGCGTGATGACCGATTTCATGGAGAAAGACCGCCGCCGACATCGGGCCGCGGGGGCGTGGTGCTTCGATGAGCCGCTTGACGGTTCCGTCTCGATAGGTGAGACACCACGCCACGCCGCTCATGCTTGTGCGCCACTTTCGGACGCGGATGGAATAGGTCCTGAGCATGAGACGCGTGACCGCCTCGTAGCGGGCCTCCATCGAGACAGGCGCCGAAGTCCGGATGTCACTCGTTGGATTCGGGCGAGGAAGGACCGGCGGGCGACCTTCGGAGGGCGCAACGGGAATCTCTGCCCCCGCGATGAGCGTTTCTGACGCGTCGGGCATCACCGAGGGTTCGCGCGGAAAGGTGGGCGCCACGCGGACCGGAAAGCCACGGCCCATCGGTTCGATCCACCGCGTCGGGGACTGAGAGCGCGCGGGCGCCTTCGCTGCCGCATTCGCCGGCGAGGATGGAGCGTCGATCAGGTCCCAGAGCGTGAGCGTCATGCGTCAGGCATCCGGCGAAACGAGGCGAGCCCCGAGTGGGATCGGCCGGCCGCGGGCAAAAGAGGCCCAATCCATCGGGCGCTTGCCTGCGGGCTGGAGTTCGATGATCTCCAGCGTGGTATGGTTGCCGCAGGATATCACGCCGCGGGCGGGATCGATGATCGTGCCCGGCTCGTGGTGTGCCTTCGCGGGCGTGGAGGCACCGACACGAACCCGAAGGAGTTTGAGCGAGACCGGGGCTGTGCCGTGGCCAATATGCAACTCGGTCGTGACCCCGGGCCATGGGGTCAGCGCGTGGACCTGTCGCCGCAGGAAGTCCGCGGGCTGGTGGAAGTCGATCAAGCCATCGGACTTGGCGAGTTTGGTCGCGATCGTGACGAGCGATTCGTCCTGATGACGGGCCGACAGGCTGCCCGCGGCGTGCTGCGCAAGAACCTGCTCCACCAGCGCTGGGCCCGCGACGGACAGAATGTCGTGGAGTTCACCGGCGGTGATCTGAGGATCGATCGCGAGGGGAGGCTCGGACTGCGCAAGGATCAGCCCGGCGTCCATGCGGTCCGCGAGCGTGATGATCGAGTTGCCCGTCGATTTGTCGCCACCGAGGATCGCCGCGTTGATCGGCGCTGCGCCGCGCCATCGCGGCAGCAGCGACGCATGGAGGTTGATTGCGAACACACCTTCGAGCAGCCGCGGCGAGAGTTTCTGACCAAAGGCGATCACGACGAACACCGGACCCTGGCGGTCGGCCGGCGGATGCGGAGAATTGTCAGCATGCGTCGGCAACGCGAGTTGGCGGATCCGTTCGACAACCTCCGGGTCGTTGACCCTTGGAGGCTTCAGGATCGGAGTGTGGGGGAGGTGCTCGGCCGCCCACGCCGCGATGGGAGTGGGCGTGAGTCGGCCCCCGCGGCCGGCGGGCTTGTCCGGCTGCGTGACGATCGCGGCTACGTCATGGCCGCCGCTCCGCACGAGGTGCGCAAGCGTGGGGAGACCGAAGGCGCCGGATCCGAAGAAGACGAGCCGCATGGATGGCGAGTGTAGAGAGCCCTCTACCGCGATGCAGAGCGTTCGAGTTCGCGGACAGCCGAGCGGTTCTTCAGACGCGAGATCTGCGTCATCTTGTCGATGATGAGTACGCCATCGAGATGGTCGGCCTCGTGCTGCCAGCATCGGGCCAGCAGGCCCGTGCCGGTCTGCGTAAACGTGCGGCCGTCAAGGCCGGTTGCGGTGACGGTGATGGTGGGGGGGCGAAGCACCTCACCGAGAATCTCAGGCAGAGACAGGCACCCCTCGCTCATTGGTTCCGGGGCTCCGGCGGGATGGCTGAGCACCGGGTTGATGAACACCCGTGCCTCACGCATGGCGTCCGGCGGCTCTTTCGAGGCCGACCGCTTGTCGCTCTCGGGCACAAACGCGACGAACATCCGCCACGGCAGGCCGACCTGGGGGGCGGCGAGGCCGATGCCCTCGGCTTCGTGCATGAGTTCGATCATCCGATGGGCCACCGCGCGGACCTCGTCGGTAATCGCCGCGACCGGCCGCGCCTTGGCGCGAAGCACCTCATCGGGATAGGTCCGGATTGTGAGGCCCGCCGGGTCGACGCTCATGAGACGAGGGTAGGAGTCGGAGCGAGGGATCGGGCGGGGAGGATCATGCGTATGAGTGGTGGCGGGGAGGTGTCGGCGGTCCGATAGAGGGGGAACCAGCATCGGCGCAAGGGTGGTCGTTGACGGTCCGGCCCGAAAGCCGGTAGGATTGCGTCCGGATCGATTCGGTTTGTGGTTCGAGCGGAGTCTCGGCGCGACAAGGAGCGGTCATTGGCCTGGTTTGGCAAGAAGAAGGAATCGACGCCTGAGAGCAAGGCCGCGCCCGTCGCTGCCAATGGTTCGTCCGTGGAAAAGCCCGCGGAGACGGCAAAGCCCGCGCCGGCGTTCGACTACTCCCCGGACAAGGCCGAGAAGTTCTTCGATCGCGCGGCGGGCCTGCACGATGCGACCAACTACGGGTACGCCATGCAGTTGTGGCTCGGCGGCATTCGGCAGGACCCCACCAGCATGAAGGGCCTCGAGGGGTTCATGCGTTCGGCTCAGGCCTACACGCTTGAGAGCAAGGGAAAGGGCCCGTCCAAGGACATCGTCAAGATGTTCTCCGGCGGCAAGTCTGATTTGGATCGATTCCTGTACGACCTGCTGATGTGGGGCTGCCGAATCACCGACGCCGGGCTTGCTGTGAAAGCGATGCAGAGCGCATCAAAACTCGGTCTGAAGGATCCGGCGATCTGGATCGCGGACCGGGCGGCAGGGGCCGCATCCCAGGAGAAACGTCCGCGCGTCGAGTACCTGATCGCCGCGCTGGAAGTCTTTGAGAAGTACCAGCGGTTTGACAAGGCCGTGACGGTCGGCGAAGCCGCGGTCAGGCTCGCGCCGCAGGACGGCAGACTGGCGACGCGGGTCAAGAACCTCTCGGCCGAGTCCACGATGCACCGGGGCGGCTTCGACCAGGCGGGCCAGGCGGGCGGCTTCCGTCAGAACGTCCGTGACTCGCAGAAGCAGAAAGACATCGAGGACGAGGACCGCGTCGTCAAGACCGAAGAGACGCTGGATCGGTTGGTGGAGAAGTCACGCCTGGAGTACGAGGCGAACCCTGCCGACCGGCCCGCGATTAACAAGTACGGCAAGTTCCTGCTCGAGCGCGGCAAGCCGGAAGACGAGGAAGCCGCCCACGCGTTGTTCCTGGCGGGTTTCGAGGCTACGCGAGAGTTCCGCTACAAGGAGCAGGCCGAGCGCATCCGAATCATCCAGGCTCGCCGACGGGTTTTGAAACTCAAGGCCGCGGTCGAGGCCGCCGGCTCGGACGAGTCCGCGCTCGATGAGTACCGCCGCGCTCGTCAGGAACTGCTCGAACGCGAGACGAGCGCGCTGGAAGAGCAGGTCGCGGCCTACCCGACCGACCTGATCAAGAAGTACGAACTGGGCCGCGTCTATTACGCGTCGCAGCGGTATGACCGCGCGATCGGCCTGTTCCAGGAGGCCAAGGCCGACCCGAAGAACCGTTCGAAGGTGCTGAACCTGCTCGGGCTGTCGTTCCTGCACATGGACGGCTTCACCGATGAAGCCATCGAGACTCTGCGGCAGGCGCTGGCCTCGCACGACACGCACACCGACGAGATCGGCATGGAACTCCGCTACGGATTGATGCAGGCATTGGCGATGCGTGCGCGTGAAACCGGTGACGTGGCGGACGCGGAAGAAGCGTACAAACTCGCGGCGGGGATCACGATTCAGAAGATTGATTACAAGGATGTCCGCAAACACCGGGATGATCTCAAGGCTCTGCTCGCGCAACTCAAGGGCGGCGGCGCGGGCGCAACGCCACCTCCCAGCGGAGCCTTGGGGTGAGCATCGCCCGTGCATCCGTCTCCGGCGGGAAACCCCTGTCGGGCGCGATCGCGATCATCCCGGCGCGCCTCGGCTCGACACGCTTCCCGGGCAAAGTGTTGGCCGACCGCACCGGAAAGCCGCTGATTCAGCATGTGTGGGAGTCGACTCGGCGAGCGACATGTCTGTCGCGCGTGGTGATTGCCACCGATGACGACCGCGTGACGGCGGCCGCGCGGGGATTCGGCGCAGAAGCAGTCCTGACCAGTGCCGAGCATCCCAACGGCACGAGCCGCCTTGCGGAGGCCGCGGCGAAACTGGGACTCGCCTCCGACGCCATCGTCGTGAATTTGCAGGGCGACGAGCCGGAACTCGACCCTTCGGTGATCGATGACTCTGTAGCGGCGCTGATGGTGGGGGAAGTGCGCGGGGCGATGATCGCGACCGCGGCGACGCCGATGCTGGTCAGAGAGCAGGGGAATGGGGACAATCCCGACGACCCCAACATCGTGAAGGTCGTCCTTTCTCGTGACGGGTTCGCGTTGTATTTCTCCCGTTCGCGGATCCCGTTCGACCGGGACGGGACAGGGGGCGAAGCGGCACGGTGTCTGCGTCACATCGGTCTGTACGTCTATCGGCGGGCAACGCTGGAGCGATACGCCGCCATGGCTCCGACGCCCCTTGAGCAGGCTGAGAAACTGGAGCAACTTCGGGCGCTCGAGAACGGCCTCCGCATCGCTGTGGCGGTTGTGCGCCCGGAGGCGACGGGAGGGGGTGGGATCGACACCCCGGAGCAGTACGAGGCGTTCGTTCAGCGGGTCATGTCGCAGCGAGTGAGCAGGACGTAAACGCCCGAACACGCGGCGTACACTCCGCCCATGAACTGGCCCGTTTCACGCGTCCGATCCACCTTCGTCGACTTCTTCGTCAAGCAGCACGCGCACCGATTCGTGGCCTCTTCGCCGGTGGTGCCGCACGACGATCCGACCCTGCTCTTCACCAACGCGGGGATGAATCAGTTCAAACCGCTGTTCCTGGGTCGGGCCGAGCCCGGCTCGCCCCTGTTCGGGCTGAAGCGCGCCGCGAACAGCCAGAAGTGCATCCGCGCGGGCGGGAAGCACAACGATCTCGAGGACGTCGGCAAGGACACATACCACCACACGTTTTTCGAGATGCTCGGCAACTGGTCGTTCGGCGATTACTTCAAGAAGGAAGCGGTGGAGTGGTCGTGGGAACTGCTGACAAAGGTGTATGGCCTGCCCGCGGCGGCGCTCTACGCGACGTACTTCGGCGGCAACAAGGAGGCGGGGCTGGAGCCTGACCTCGAGACCAAGGCGCTGTGGGAGAAGTTCCTGCCGCCGGAACGTGTCCTGCCGGGCAACATGAAGGACAACTTCTGGGAGATGGGCGAGACCGGCCCGTGCGGACCCTGCACCGAGATCCATGTCGATCGCCTCACGGCGATGGGGCTGGAGAGCCGCATGGTCGCCGGCCTCGTGAACACCGGTGACCCCGATGTGATCGAGATCTGGAACAACGTCTTTATCCAGTTCAACCGCGAGGAGGGCGGCAGGCTCTCCACCCTGCCCGCCAAGCACGTCGACACCGGGATGGGCCTTGAGCGGCTGACCAGTATCCTCCAGAACAAGCGGTCCAACTACGACACCGATGTGTTCATGCCCATCTTCGCGGCGATCGAGCGCATCACCGGGGCGCGGGCCTACATGGGCAAACTCGGCACGCACGATGTCGGCAACATTGACACGGCATACCGCGTGATCGCCGACCACATCCGCACAATTACCTTTGCGATCACCGATGGCGCAGTGCCCAGCAATGAGGGCCGCGGCTATGTCCTGCGGCGCATCCTGCGGCGCGCGGTGCGGTATGGCCGGCAAACGCTGGGAGCCAAGCCGGGCTTCTTCGCCCAACTTGTGAACTCCGTGGTCGAGACTTTCGGCGAGTTCTTCCCGGAACTTCGCAAGAACCCGGATCGAGTGATCGGGATCATCCGCGAAGAAGAAGAAAGTTTCGGGCGTACGCTGGATCGGGGCATCAAACTGTTCGAGGAAGCGGCGCATCGCGCGCAGGCGGTCCGCCAGGCCGGCGGAGGTTCCAAGGACTCTGCGCAGATCTCCGCGGACGACGCGTTCAGGCTCTACGACACCTACGGCTTCCCGCCGGACCTGACAGCACAGATGGCAGAGGAACGCGGCATGAAGGTGGATGTCGCGGGCTACGAGCGCCTTATGGAAGGGGCACGCGAAAAGGCCCGCGCGGGCTCGGGCGGCAAGTTCGCCGCCGAGGCGGGCGGCGCGGCGATGCTCCCGCCCGATGCGATCGCCCGGCTCTCGGGCGCGCTCGCAGTCGACAAGACCGCGGACATCGACAAGTTCCACGGCCGCACCATCCGGGCGACGGTCAAGGCCATCTGGAACGGTCAGAACTTCGACGAACGTGCCCACGCGGCGCACGGTCGCGCGAGCGTCCTCGGGATCGTGCTCGACAAGACCAACTTCTATGCAGAAATGGGCGGTCAGGAGGCCGACCACGGTCGCATCAATGTCTCTCGCGAGTCACGCACGCATCATGGCGATCAGCACGAGGGCGGCGAGTTCCGCGTCGAGGATGTCCGCGCGTTCGGTGGGTATGTCCTGCACATCGGTCACGTGCTCAGGGGCGAACTGGCCGTCGGCGACGATGTGCAGTTGACGATCGATGCGCAGCGCCGCGCGGGCGTCACCGCCAACCACACCGCGACCCACCTGCTCAACCTCGGTCTGCGGCAGACCCTCGGAGACGGGGTCGATCAGAAGGGCTCGCTCGTCGCGCAGGACCGCCTCCGATTCGACTTTTCCCACGGCAAGGCGGTTTCCCCTGACGAACTGGGCAAGGTTGAGAGCGTTGTGCGCGATCGCATCGCCAGGGATCTGGCGGTGCACACCGACACCGCGCCGCTCTTTGTCGCCAGGCAGGTCGAGGGCTTGCGGGCGGTCTTTGGCGAGGCGTACCCCGATCCCGTGCGAGTCGTTTCGATCGGCGCGCCGGTCGCCGCGATCCTCGACAAGCCCAAGGACGCAAAGTGGCGAGAGTTCTCGCTGGAGTTCTGTGGCGGCACCCACGTCGAGCGGACCGGGCAGATCCACCACTTTGCGATCGTGTCGGAGGAGGCGGTGGCCAAGGGTGTGCGCCGCATCGTGGCCCTCACGGGCGTGCCGGCGATGGCCGCCGTCCAGGCCGCGGACAATCTCGCCCGTCGAATTCACGCTGCCGCGAAACTCAGTGAATCAGACCTGAGCGCAACCGTCACGGAGGTCGGCAACGAGATCGACCAGATGACGCTCCCGGCCGCCAGGAAGGCGGAACTCCGCGCCGCGCTCGCCCAACTTCAGGAACGCGTCAAGGGCGCGCAAAAGCAAGCCGCTGCGGGTCGTGCGGCGGAGGCCGCGAGTTTCGCCCGGCAGATCGGCCAGTCCGCCGCCGGTTCCCTGGAGGACTTTGTCATCAACACGATCGAAGTCGGCGACGATCGGAAGGCGCTGCAGGCCGCGGTGAACACAGTCGTCCAACTCTGCCCGAAGAAGGCGGTGATGCTCGTCTCGCCGGATACGGAGGGAAACAAGATCGCCATCCTCGCCGTCGTGCCCGAGGCGCTGATCAAGCGCGGGCTCAAGGCTGGCGACTGGGTCAAAGCCGCGGCGGAAGCGTGCGGCGGCAAGGGCGGCGGCAAGCCCGACAACGCGCAGGGCGGCGGGACGGATGTCTCCAAACTCCGGGACACCCTTGACGCTGCCCGGACATTCGCCGCGAGGCTCCTGGCGTAAGGCATGCAACAGGATCCTCCCGACAGGCCTTCTCAGCGGCCCGATGACTCTGAGGCCGCGCCTTCCGGGCTGCCCGATCGCGTCGACGAGTTGCCCGGATGGCGAGAGCCCCCCAAGGCTCCCGAGATTCCCGATGTTCTCCTCCGCCCGGTCGATCATCCCTCGCGCCGGAAGGGGCAGGGCGGTCCTTCAACGATGGAATCGTTCTCAGACGCGGGGAAGGCCTGGGGGATCGCCCTCGACTTCGTCGCGACGGTTCTTGTGGGAATGCTCCTGGGCTGGCTCGCAGGAAAGTGGCTCGGTCACAGCCCGGCGTTCGTGCTTGGGGGTCTTGCCGTGGGCTTGATCACCGCGTTCGTGCGAATCGTGCGAGCGACCCAGCGTGCCGAGGAACGGGAAGCCCAAGCCCGAGCCAAAGCCCGCGGTGGTTCGCCCGGTTCAAAGCCGCGAGGCTGAGCCCAGGATGCAGCCTCGCCGACAGGGGTGCCGCGGGCTATCCTAGTACCCCTCGAAACGGATCCGAACATTCGCCGGATTTCGAGTGGTTGGAGTGATCAAGGCAGAGATGGACGCGCAGCCCGCCATTCAACCTCCTCGCACCGCGTACGCCGGCCTTATGGCCGCGACGGCCTGTGTATCCGTCGTCGGTGCGTACGTCGCGGCATCGCTGGTCGAGGGCGACGCTCGCGCTGCTGCCTTTGCCGCGGTCACGGTCGCCGGCGCCTCGCTCTGCAGTTTTCTGCCCGTATTGATCCAGACCCGAAGCGGCGCGGCCGGCTTCGGGGTGCTGATCTTCGCCGCGTCGATCGCCCGGATGCTGCTGCTGATGGTCGGCGTGCTCGCGGTTGACAACGCGGGCACCGTCGCGCAGCGGCCCTTCGTGCTTGGAGTATTGGTCGGCGCGGCGATCTCGCTCGTGTTCGAAACCGCCGCGGCGGTCGTCATTCTCAAGAAACTCGATCGTGCCGGGGCGCATCGCGCCGGCGCAACCTCTCACCATTCGGAGCACGCCTGAGCATGCTCAATCTCGTTACGACTCTGGCTTCCTCGGATCCCGCGCAGCACGTCTACAACCACGTGTTCTGGAAGTCGGCCGATGGCTGGTGGCTCTGGACCGGGAACCAGGGCAACCTCGTGCTGAGCGGACTGATCCTCATTCTGGGCGGCCTCTGGGTCTCCTCGAAGATCCGGATCGGACCGGCGTCCGAAGG
Organism: uncultured Phycisphaeraceae bacterium; assembly: GCA_964409775.1. GTDB lineage: Bacteria > Planctomycetota > Phycisphaerae > Phycisphaerales > UBA1924 > JAHBXL01. The sequence continues at coordinate 189,618 of CAYPEI010000005.1, forward strand.
CACCGATCGCTGGATCACGAAGAGCCGCATCGCGCACATGATCGAGGTCATCTGCGTGTACCTGCGTGACGAGGTGGCCCGTCCGCTGCTTCACGACCGGACGGAAAGGCTGATGCCCTTCCTTTGGTCCGTCTTCTTCTTCATCCTGATCAACAACATCCTCGGGCTGGTTCCGCTTCTTGACATCGTTCACGCGTTTGAACGCATCATGTGGATCGCCACCGACGGTCACTCCGGCCATGCCGAGCCGCACACCTCGCCCATCGGCGGAACAGCGACCCAGAACATCTGGGTGACAGGCGTGCTGGCCCTGATCGCCGCGCTGGTGTTCAACGGTGCGGCCGTTGCCCGGCTGGGCGTCGGCGGGTATGTGAAGCACCTCACCGCGGATGCCCCGTTCTTCGTTTGGCCGTTGATCGTCCCCATCGAGTTCTTCGGGCAGGTGTTCATCAAGCCCGTCGCGCTCGCGGTCCGTCTCTTTGCCAACATGACGGCCGGCCACATCCTGCTGGCCACGCTGTTCATGTTCGCCGGACAGGTCTGGGGCAAGGGCCTCCTGCTGCAGGCGCCGGTGACGCTGGTCAGCGTCGTCGGCGGCATGGCGGTGATGTTCCTCGAACTGTTCGTCGCCTTCCTCCAGGCCTTCGTCTTCATGTTCCTGACGACGGTCTTCATATCCCTCATGGACCACCACGAAGAGCACGGCCACGAGCACGAGCATGGCCATGCCCACGGCCACGAGCACGCCCACGCGTGAATAACGGGCCATTTTCGCGCCCGGTCGCAGACCCTCGGCGCACCCGACCTCTCGTGCAGCGACTGAAAAAGGATCGATTCACATGACCAAGTCCCTCATCTCCAAGTTCCTCATCGGCAGCGGAGCGATCGCCATGCTGCCCTCGCTCACCCTCGCGGCCGATGAGCCGTCTTCCGTGGGCAAGGGCCTCGCGGTCCTCGGCGCGGGCCTCGCCCTCGTCGGCGGCGGCCTGGGCATCGGCCTCGTCGGCAAGGGCGCCGTCGAGTCCATCGCCCGCCAGCCCGAGGCCGCCGGCAAGATCCAGATCAACATGATCCTGGCCGCGGCGCTCATCGAAGGCGCCACGCTCTTTGCCGTCGCCGTCGGCTTCCTCGCCAAGTAATCCAGAGTTCTCACCCCGGCCCGCACGAAAGTGCGGCTCGGGATTTCGGTTCTCCCCACATCAACGTTCCCGACGGAGATTCCTGATGGCCCGTCTGTTCCGCAACGCCGCGTTCTTGATCACCATCCTGCCCGCGTCCATCGCGCTTGCCTCATCCGAGGAGAGCGTCGGGGCGCTCCCCACGGTGAAGCAGGGGCTTGCCACCGGCGTCACCGGCATCGTGGTCTTCCTGCTCGTCCTCGCCGTCCTCGGCGCAAAGGTCTGGCCGACCATCGCCAAGGGGCTGGACGATCGCGCCGCCAAGATCCGCAGCGAGATCGAGGCCGCGGAACTCGCCCAGCGCCAGGCCAAGGAGGCTCTCCAGCAGTACGAAAAGAGCCTCGCCCAGGCACGCGCCGAAGCCCAGAAGATGCTCGACGACGCCAAGGCGCAGCAGCAGGCGATCGCGGCCGACCTCAAGGCCAAGGCCGATGTCGAACTCGGGGCCATGCGGGACCGCGCCCGGCGCGATATCGACGCCGCCAAGCGTGCCGCCATGTCCGAGATCTACTCCGAAACCGCTTCGATCGCTTCATCGATCGCCGCCAAGATCCTCCAGAAGGAAATCCGGCCGCAGGATCAGCAGCGCCTCGTGGATGAGTCAATGGCGGAGTTCCAGACCGCCTACGCGAGGTGATCTGAAGATCCGCGCGGCCTGTTCTTTCAGGATCCAGTCATCGAACCTCTGATCGCGACCCACTCCCTGACCGCGAGTTCCCATGCCCCTGACCCACACCGAGCCCGACGCACTCGCCCGCATCTATGCCGCTTCGCTGCTCGACCTCGCTCAGAGCGAAGGTGGGCAGGCGGTTGTTGAATCGACGCTGGCCGAACTCGAGGACCTGCTTGAGATCGCCCGGACCGAGCCCGCATTCGGCGAGTTTCTCGCTTCGCAGATCCTCTCCGCTGATTCCCGCGCGGCATCTCTGGAGCGCATCCTGAGCGGCCGCGTGAGCGATCTGACCCGACGGTTCCTGCTGACGCTCAACCGCAAGCAGCGACTCGCTCACCTCCCGGCAATCGTGGCGGCGCTTGACGAGAAGGTCCAGGAGACCTTCGGTCGAGTGGAAGTGGATGTCTATACCGCGGCTCCGATCAGCCCTGAGGAGTTGGGAGCGATCCGCTCGCGCCTGCACCAGGTCCTCGGCAAGGAGCCGATCGTTCATCCTTACACGGACCGCTCGATGATCGGCGGCCTCAAGTTGCAGATCGGAGACCAGTTGATCGACGCCAGCGTCGCGACTCGCCTCCGTAAACTCCGTGACCGGTTCGAGGAGAGCGGGCTCGCGGCGATCCGCGCCAAGGCCGACCGACTGATCGATTGACCCGGTCGCCCGCGAAAGTCGCGGCGGCTTCAGACGACCTGCCACAGCCGCTTCGCCCGCTCCAGGGACCTCCGAAATGCCCAAGAAGACCATCGCCAAGATCGACGTGTCCGGCAAGCGTGTACTCGTTCGCGTCGATTTCAACGTCCCGATCGAGGATGGCAGGATTACCGATGACCGTCGCATCAGCGCGGCGGTTCCCACCATCCGGTCGATCATCGATCGCGGCGGCTCAGCCGTGCTGATGTCCCACCTCGGCCGGCCCGCCGGCAAGGGATTTGAAGCATCGGAGTCGCTCAAGCCCTGCGCCGCTCGCCTCGCCGAAATCCTCGGCAAATCCGTCGAGTTCCCGTCGAACGACCCCGTGGATGACAAGGCCGCGGCGGCAGTGAAAGCGCTGCGTCCCGGGCAGGTCCTGTTGCTCGACAACCTCCGCTTCCACAAGGGCGAGAAGAACGGCGATACGACGTTCGCGGCCAAACTCGCCGCCTACGGCGATGTCTATTGCAATGACGCCTTCGGCACGTGCCACCGCGAGGACGCCTCGATGTACGCCGTTCCTGCGGCGATGACGGGCAAGCCCCGTGTTGTGGGTCTTCTTGTCGAAAGGGAACTCAAGTACCTGTCCGAGGCGCTGGCCCATCCGGCAGAGCCATATGTCGTTGTCATGGGCGGTTCGAAGGTCTCCGACAAACTGCCCATGATCGAGGCGGTGCTGAAGAAGGCCGACGCGGTCTTGATCGGCGGCGCGATGGCGTACACGTTCCTGCAGGCGCTCGGCAGGCAGGTCGGGGAGAGCCGGGTCGAGACCGACATGCTCAAGCAGGCGAAGGCAATCATCGAGGAGGCCGCGCGGCTCAAGTGCGACCTCTTGCTGCCATCAGATCACATCTGTTCCACGCAGTTCGCCGAGAAGTCGGGCGACATCCAGATCTTCGATGAGAACATCAAGCCGGGGTACATGGGTCTGGACATCGGTCCCAAGACTCAGACCGCATACGCGCTTCGGATCTGCAAGGCCCGGACGATTGTCTGGAACGGCCCCATGGGCGTGTTCGAGTGGATGCCCTTCCGGGTCGGCACGCACACGGTCGCCAGCGCGATGGTGCATGCCACGCGCAGCGGCGCCACGACCATCGTCGGCGGCGGTGATTCGGCCGCGGCGGCGGACATGTTCGACATGAATGAGGCGTTCAGTCACATCTCGACCGGCGGCGGGGCGTCGCTGGAGATGCTCGCCGGCCGGCCGTTCAAGACCATCGAACTGCTCGACAACGCCTGATTCCACCCCAGCGGCATGCGGCGATGGGTCCGCACTCGGCCCGCGCGTCGCTCGCGTCAAATGCCTATGGCCCAGCATCCGCAACCACCCGGGCAAGGCGCGACGGTGTGGTGGCATGTCGGCTTGCTCGCGCTGCTGTGCCTGTTGACGTACTTCCCCGGTCTCGACGCGCACGGCGTGACCAACTGGCAGGAGGGCCAGAGGCTCATCGTCGCGCGTGACATGCAGGCCCGCGGCCAGTGGCTGGTGCCGACGGTGCACGGTCAGCCCTACATCGCCAAACCGCCCATGATCTACTGGGCACAGATTGTCCTCGCGAACGCGATGGGCCAGACCGTGGAACTCTGGCACCTGCGGTTCGTCGTCGCGCTGGCCGGCTTGCTGGGCGTGCTCGCGACCTACGGGGCCGCCCGCGAGGTCCTAACGCCCGATCGGGCATCGGCAGCCGAGCGAGCGTTCGCCGCCCGCGCGGCCCTGTGGTCAGGCTCGCTGCTGGCGACCGGCATTCTGTACGTGCGGGCAGCGAGGATCGGTGAACTGGACATTGTCATCGTGCCCTTTGTCACCATCGCGGTGTGGGCAGTCGCCAGGGCGTTCCGAACGCACCGGTTGGAACGGCGGACCAACTGGAGTGCGGTCCTTGTCGGCGTGCTCGCGGCGACGGGTGCGATGCTCACGAAGGACACGGCGCTGTTGTTCGTGGCCTTCGCGGGCTACGGCGGAATCGCGGTCTGGTGCGCATACACGCAGGAGCCGCTCGATTATGCGTTGACTCGCGAGCAGTTGGCTCGCCCGCTCGTACCGCCTCCCGTAACCCCAGCATGGCGGCAGTTTGCCGGCGGGCTTGTTCTTGGAGCAGGGTCGTGCACTGCTGTCGCCCTGAACGTGAGGAGTGCGAGCGACCTCGGCGGGCCGATCCTGGTGGGCATCGCCGGCGCCTGGCTGGGCGTGACACTCGCCAGACTCGCGACCCCGCGCCGGGCGATGGCGCTCTTCGTAGCGATGTCACGCACGCACCCTGTTCTCGTCCTGGGCGTGCCTGCCGGCGTGGCGATCGGCTGGCGTTGGCTCGTGGCGCAACGGATCGGTCCGGAGGTCGTCGCTTCGCTCGCGAAGGGAGAAGCCGACGACAACATCCGGCCGTTCATGCCCGAAGCGCCGATCAACAACTTCGAGACCATGCTCTTCGGCCTGGGGATTGCCTCGGTGTTGGCGGCCGCGGCTTGCGTTGTGCTGATGCGCTGGAGACCCAGACTGACGCCGGGCGGCGCGATCATCGCGGCGTGGATCATCCTGAGTCTGATCGTGTTCAGTGTGCTCGGGAAGGGGGTGCAGCGCTACCTGACGCCGCTCTGGCCCGCATGGGCGATGCTCGCCGGGTGGTTCGTGGCGACCTGGTGCCGCCCTCGACCCCTGCGTACCTCGCCTTCGCCATGGCTCGCCTCCGCTCTGGCCGCGCTCGCCCTGGGTCAGGCAGTTCAGTACGGGTGGCTGCGAGACAGACTCAACGCCAAGCGCTCGCCGCGAGACCTCATCGCCGCAATCCTCCGGACTTCAGAGGGGCGGGTACCGGGTCGGTTGTTTTCATTCGAGTACGCGAGCCCTGCGTTCGACTATTACGCCGGCTGTCCTGTCCAGATCGTGGGCGATCCTCGGGCGCTCGCAACCATGTACGCCGGAGCAGCCTGGCCGCTGGAGCGGTTCAGAGATCGGGTCGCGGAAGCCGGTCGGGTGGTCCTCATCTGCCGTGCCGGCCCGATTCCGGGCGTCGACCTGCCTTCCGCTGTTGAGCGGCTCCGCCAGTCCGGTTTCAGCCTTGAGGAAATCGGGGATCTGCCGTCCTTTGAGATTGACAACGGCCGAACGCCGATGATGGCGGTGATCGTGACCGTCACACCCCCGGTTCGAACGCGTTGACCAAGTCGCGTCGACGGACCCGGTACGGGCAGCATGCGGGTTCTTTCGACCTTACACTCAGGGTCTCTATGCGCACCTTCGACCTCGTCGTCATCGGATCGGGCCCCGGCGGGCAGAAGGCGGCCATCCAGGCCGCCAAACTTGGCAAGTCGGTCTGCGTGATTGAGAAAGCCCAGGTGCTGGGCGGGGCGATGATCAATACCGGGACAATTCCGAGCAAGGCGCTCCGCGAGGCCGTGCTGTCGCTGGTGGGGGCCCAGCGTCAGGGCACGGACATGTTCCAGCACTTCGACCGCAAGAGCCAGTTGCAGGGGCTGATCAACTCCTGTCAGCGGGTCATCAAGGCGGAGATCGACGTCGTCCGGCAGCATTTCTTCTCCAATGGGATCGAGTTGATCAACGGTCTCGGCTCGTTCCTCGATCCAACCACCGTGCAGGTCAAGGGCCTCCACTCGACGGAGATTGTCCGCGGCGAACGGATCGTCATCGCCGTCGGGACTTCTCCGGCCCGGTCGCCGGGAATCCCGTTCGACGGCCTGAAGGTCGTGACCTCCGATGAACTCCTGCTCCTCCCGTCCCTGCCTTCGACCATGATCATCGTCGGCGGCGGGGTGATCGGCACCGAGTACGCGTCGATGCTGGCGCAACTGGGCGTCCGTGTCACGTTGATCGAGGGCCGCTCGCGGATCCTCGACTTTGTCGACGCCGAGATCGGCGAGGCGCTGCAGTATCACCTACGCCAGAGCGGGCTCACCTTGCGGCTTGGCGAAAACGTTGTCGCCATCCGCAAGTGCGAGGCGGCCCCCGGCGTGCGACAGGCCGCTGCCCCTGCGGGCGGCGCTCCGACGGAAGCCTGCGACCCGTCCCTGGTCGAGGCCACGCTCGAATCCGGAAAAGTGCTCCGGGCCGAGTGCCTCCTCTATTGCGTCGGCCGGCAGGGTGCGACCGATGGGCTGAACCTCGCCGCGGCGGGCCTTTCCGCCGATGATCGCGGCCGCATCAAGGTCAACGCCCAGTACCAGACCGCCGTGTCCCACATCTACGCGGTCGGCGATGTCATCGGTTTTCCGGCCCTGGCAAGCACGTCGATGGAGCAGGGTCGGGTCGCGGCCTGCCATATGTTCGGCGAGAAGTTCCAGAGCGTCGCCGACCTGTTCCCATACGGCATCTACGCGATTCCCGAGATCTCCATGGTCGGCTGGACCGAAGAGCGGCTGACCAAGGAAGGCGTGCCCTATGAGTCGGGTATCGCTCAATACAAGGAGACCGCCCGAGGGCAGTTGCTCGGAGATGAGATCGGCATGCTCAAACTGCTCATCCATCAGGAGTCGCACGCCATCCTCGGCGTCCACTGCATAGGCACCGACGCGACGGAACTGGTCCACATCGGGCAGGCGGTCATGGCGTTCAAGGGCACTGTCGAGTACTTCGTCAACGCGGTGTTCAACTATCCCACGCTGGCCGAGTGCTACAAGGTCGCGGCGTTCAACGGCCGCAACAAACTGCGCACCGGATAACTCGCTGCGAGGCGATGGAGAGCAGGTACGAGACATGGCGAAACGAGCCTCCAAATCCGCGGCGGTCCTCACGCCGGACTCCGCCCCCGAAGTCGCGGGGCCGGTGTACGCCGTAACCATGCTCGACGCGGTGTTCGGCCAGCGGACAGCCAGGCAGACGCTCGAGTCCGCGATGCAGGCCGGTCGCATCCACCACGCGTGGATTTTCCACGGTCCGGCCGGGGTGGGAAAGTTCACGACCGCGATCGCGTTCGCCGCGGCGATCCTCGATCCCACGACCGCCGCCGGGCTTTCCGGTCAACTCGCGCCGGAGACCGACTCTTCCGTGCAGCGCATGGTGCGGGCGGGCACGCATCCCGATCTCCACATCATCCGCAAGGAGATGGCGGCGATCAGTCGCGAAGAACGCGTCCGGAGGCAGAAGCAGTCGAACATCCCGGTCGACGTGCTCGATGAGTTCCTGCTCGAGCCCGCAGCAAAGACCCGGGTGCTCCGCAACGAATCGCGGGCCGCGAAGGTCTTCGTGGTCGATGAAGCGGAGTTGCTGGACCAGCGGGGCCAGAACGCCCTGCTCAAAACGCTCGAGGAACCACCGGAAGGAACGGTGATCATCCTCGTGACGACCTTCCCGGATGAACTCCTTCCGACCATTCGCTCCCGCTGCCAGCGTGTGGCGTTCTCGCCGCTCGCCGATGAGGACATGCGGCAGTGGTTCGCCGCGAGCGGGCTGGCTGTGCCAGCCGATCAGCGTGACTGGCTGCTCCGCTTCGCCGCAGGCTCGCCCGGCGCGGCGACGCTCGCCGCGAGGTGCAATCTGCACGCTTGGCACGAAACTCTTACGCCGATGCTCGATGCGGCGTTCCGGGGCGAGTATTCGCTCGAACTCGGCGAGGCAATGGCCAAACTGGTTGACGAGCAGGCCGTGGCGGTCGCCGCCGCCGACAAACTCGCAAGCAAGGACGGCGCAAACAAGGTATGGGGCCGTCGGATGCTGGCGTTTGTGGGTGAGCACGTCCGCGCCAAACTGCGTGCCCGGGCATCATCATCCAAGGCCACGCCCGCCGTACTGGAGGCGGATGTCGCCGCGCAGCGAGCCCTTCACGCGGTCGACGCCCTGGGCCGCGCCGAGCATCACCTCGATCGCAACGTCCGGCTCGCCACCGTCTTCGACAACCTGGCTGTGCAGATGGCGGCTGAGCCTGTGGTGACATAGGCGTTCGACCGGGATACTCAGTCCTTCACGCCCTCGACACGCCCGGGAGTCGTGTACTTCCGCAGCGACTGCTCAAGGTCCACGTTGTGAATGTTCGCGAGCGTTGCGAGCCACGCGATCACATCGGCGAACTCCTCCTCCAGATTGGCCCGCTGGTCGGCTGTCGGGCTCTTGCCCGGGCGGTTGTCGTGCAAAGCCGTGGCCAACTCTCCGACTTCCTCGATCAGCAGCACGAACGTGCCCGCCGCGCCGCGTGCCGAGTCGGTGGCGTAGTACCGGTCACGGATCAGTTGCTGGAAGTTCCGGAACGTGGTCTGGGCGGTGGGATCCGGGTGCGTCGTCATGGGTGCATCATTGGGTCTGCCAAGGGGTTCCGCCGAGCCCAGGGCACGGGCGGAAGCATGGGGGTGCAACTTCTGAGGTTAGGGAGTACTAAACTATTGTGGACCGGACGATGGGTGAGGGCGGCAGGGATCGAGATGGGCAGGGAGCGAGTCAGCACGGCGGATTGTGGGCGACGTACCGGATGCGGATGGTCGGTTGCTGCATTGGTCCTGCTGCCCGCGGCGGTTGGCCTTGGAGGGTGCGTAACGGCGTTCGACCGGCATCGGGATGCCATCGGTGCCCTTCACGAGCAGGGCCGTTACGACGACATTGCACGCCAACTGGACGATCCAGCGGTGAAGCAGGAGTATGGCGACAAGAACCGCCTGTTGTGGTGGCTTGACCGTGGAGCCGCGGCGCTCGCGCTTGGCGACACATCCTCGACCCTCGCGAACCTTGAAAAGGCCGAGGAGTTCATGGATGTGTTCCGATCGCCCAGCGCGGCGGACGAACTCGGCAAGTGGCTGCTGAACGATACCGCGGCTCCGTATTTCGGCGAGGCGTATGAGGACATGTACGTCAACGTCTTCAAACTGCTCGCCCAACTCGAAGCGGGCAACCTCCAGGGCGGTGCGACGGTCGAGGCCCGACGCATGGCGACCAAGGCCGACGCCCTGCGCGATCGGTACCTTCGCCTCAAGTCTGCGGTGGGCAAGCAGGGGGGCTCTGGGTTCGAGGCGAAGGCCTCCCCAGGTCAGATGGTCGCAACCACGGACGAGGGGCAGTTCGTTGAAAGCCCCCTCGGAACGTACCTCACTGCCGTGACGTTCCTGAAGACCGGCGAACCGGCGATGCATGAGGTCGCCTCGCGGCGGCTGAAGACGGCGATCGACGCCCAGCGCGGTTTGATCGGACCCGTCGAAGAGAGCAACTTTGCCGGCCTGGAGGGCATGCGACAGGACGAGGCCAATGTGCTGGTCGTCGCGATGTCGGGCCGCGGCCCTCGCAAGGTCGCCAATCGAATCGGTCCGATCCCGGTCTTTGAATGGCCCGTCTACTTCGAACTCCCGGAACTGGTCGGGGGCGTTGCCGAGGCCGCAGGGGCGAGGCTCGCGCTCGACGATGGGACGTTCGTGGGCTTGGCCCTTGTCGAGGATCTTCGATCCGTCGCCACGGCGAACCACCGTCGGCAACTGCCGCTGATTTATGCCAGGACGTTTCTGCGCTCCTCGATCAAGGCGGCTACGGCCTACGCCCTCACGAAGACCTGGCAGAACAACTCCAAGCGGGGCAGCGAACGCGACATCGCGACGGTGGTGGGCACGCTCTCGGGGCTTGCATTCGTCGGCCTCACCGAAAAGGCGGACCTGCGATGCTGGGAACTCCTGCCCGCGCAGGCTCACGTGGGCATGGTGCGGCTGCCCCCCGGCGAGCACAACGCCCGAGTCGAGTATCTGTCGTCCACAGGGGGAGTCCTGTACTCAGGACCATGGAAGTCGTTCGCCGCTGGCGATCGGCCGACCGATCTGTTCACACTTGTCGAGCACTACTGGCGATAGCCGGAACACCACGAGCAACTCAACCCAAGGGAGTCATCGCATGAACAGCAGCACAAGGAACTTCGCACTCTTCGGAGCCGCCGCGGCCATGCTCGCGGCACTGCCATCCTGCGGCCCGAGCCGACGCGACGTTCAGCGTGTCGATCCGGAGACGAAGGTCGACCTCGATTACCGCTTCAACGACAACGACGCCAGACAGGTCTGGCAGGGAATGTCCAACGACTCGACATTCCGAGGCTGGATCGGCCGGTGGCAGTCCGAGCATGGCGGCAACCGCCCCATCATGCTCGTCGGGCCCATCAAGAACAACACGCAGGACTACATCAACATGAACCTGTTCACCCGCAACTTCGAGCGGGAGATGCTCAACACCGGCAACGTGCGGGTGGTCTCCATGCGCGACCAGCGGGGAGACCTCCGCGACGAGCGGCTCCAGGGCCAGGAGTGGAACTCGCCCGAGACCCGCAAACTCATGAAGAACGAACTCGGCGCTGACCTGATGCTCATGGGTGACGTCAACGACGTCGTCGAGCGGTCTCTCGACAACCGGCAGGTCAGCAAGTACTACCAGGTGAACCTGGAACTGACCAACATCGAGACCAACGAAAAGGTCTGGATCGGCAGCGTGGAGATCAAGAAGGTCGCGACGCTGAAGTGAAGTCGGAACCAGTCTGGGCAAAAAGAAAGGTTCATCCGGTGTTTCCGGGGAATGAGCCCGGGAAGGCGGCGCGGATCTTGAGG